>NZ_JBBHKX010000001.1:0-256530 GCF_037572275.1 Corynebacterium sp. H78
CCACCAAAAAAGACCCAGGTACCCACCAACGCAATCCATGCGCATCACAAAATAAAGTACATCGGCACACTATCGAGTTCTCAAACAACACCACCACCAACAACCACACACCAACCGTGCGCGCCCCTGGCAGCGAACGTTAACCTTACGCCACCCAGCCCGAAAAACAAAATCGAACCAAACAACCAGTTAACAAACACCAACAACAACCCCAACCACCAAGTGCTACACACCCCGCGGCCACAGCGTCGCTGACTCGGACTACAGTACACACCCCCACACAACAACACAAAACACCACGTCAAGGGGCACAAAGGCTCGAAATCTAGCGCCCCGGGAGTCACCCACAAAGAGTTTTCTCTAGATTTCGCCTCCTATTAACCTCAATTTGAGTATGGGCCGAGTCAGTTTCGCCCCTTCATCCCCAGTTCTCGAACCGTCCCTACCGCCGAGGCCGCTGAAAGCAACCCAGATACAAGGAACACCGAACCAACTCCCGTGGAGGTGGCGATGATTCCCGCTACTGGTGGCACTAACACTTGTGCCAAGCGATTGCCCATCAACCGGACAGACAGCGCGAGTGCTCGATCACGGTCGTCGACAAGCTGTGAAATCCAGGTCATGGTCATGGGCATGACAAATCCCCAAGCAAGGCCGCACACACCAGACAAAAGGGTGAGCTGAATAGAAGTGGTGGCGAACGGCATCGCTAACAGAGGTACTGCACCGACCGAGGTCGTCACGATCAGTACAAGGTTGCGGTTGGTATGCCGAAGCACCAGTGGCATAAGAGCCCGCGAAACAACCGCCATCGCCGATCGCGCCGCCAGAATGATGGTGACCTCCGCGACCGGGATCCCCAGTTCATGTCCCAGCACCGGCATATACGCGGTAAGTAGATCGATAGCGACGATCACAGCGATGGACGCAGTCATTGCACTTGGCATGCCGGGCAAGCGGAGCATTTCGAAAGTGCCGGTGCTTCTCGACGTTTCCGTGCCGGTCTTGTGCGACGAAGTGGTGAGGTCGAATCGTCGGAAAGCAGATGCGTTAAACCAACCAGCAGCAAGAGCTATCGCGGCGAGCCCGGTGAGCCACCATAATGCCGGGGTCGTGTTGACGCTCGTCGTGGTGGCGGGATCGGTGGCGCCAGTGATGTCAGATTCAGCGGCCATGGATGCAATGGCTCCGGCGAAGGAAATGCCAATGAGCTGGCCGACAGAAATGCCGAGGGTCAGATAGGCAAACAGAGAATCAAGACCTGAGCTTGAGCCCCGCAATTTGGAGGCCATTCCCTGACCAGCGATGAGAGTTGTCATGTGGGCAAAGCCAAGCGCTACATAAGAAAGGAAAAGAAGCGCAAAGTGTGACGACAGCGCCATGCCCGCCGGGGCAAACACGGTCACGATCAGCCCGGCGCGCATGATCGCTGGAGCTCGACCTGCGTCAACGAAACGGCCCGCCGGCACTGCAATAAGTAAAGGAACCAACGAGAAAGCTGCGGTGAACCAACCGATAAGAGCCGCATCGCCACCCATTGCCAGCACACGCCAACTCAATAAGACACGACCACCGTTGAAAACAGCTTGACTCAGAAGCGTCACCGCCACCAACATGGCGAACCAACGCTTCATGAATGTCCCCTTCCAGTGCTAAACCGAGTTGTGCCTGCCCCGTAAGGTTGAAGGTCATCGAAAAGACCAACCAGGTACGCGTCGTCACATCCCGGTTTAGCACTGGTGTAGCACTGATTTCATCTCGACTTTCAACGAAATCCGGCGAAACCAGCAAACCAAGAGATGTAATCTCGTGCATCCTGGAGGGTAGAACAAATTTAGATTAGCTAGAAATGAACGGATTGAAGGAGACCATGCTTGAACGCACACTTGTCTTTGTTGACACCTCTTATTTACTCGCGAGCTTCTATAACTCGTGGGAGACCGGAGCCCGCGGCCAATTAGAAATCGACCTTCGAGACGTAGTTTCAGTTTTAGACAGAATGATTAGCCAGCAGCTGGACCAGCCAGTTCAGCGTCAACTCTGGTACGACGGAATCCCCGAATCAGGCCCACACCGATATCAACGATCGCTCCGCACCATCGACGGCGTCCAGCTTCGCGCCGGTCAGCTCATCGAATGGGGTGATCGTCGCACGCAAAAGGCAGTCGATACCCGTTTGGTCGCTGACATGGTTATCGCCGCGATCCGTGGTCAAGCCTCTGACATCGTGCTGGTCTCCGGTGACGCCGACATGCTTCCTGGCGTCAACGAAGCATCAAACGCTGGTGTCCGCGTGCACTTGTACGGCTTCGGTTGGGATTCCATGTCATCCGCACTCCGCCATGCCTGCGATTCCACCACGATCCTTGATCCACGCGAAGACTTCGCAGACTCCATGCAGATCAACGTTCTCGAAGGTCCGATCCCGCCGGTCATCCGCGACAAGCCACTCGGCGACATCGAGCCGGAGGAAGAAGCCGGACCTACCGTCGTTCCAGATACTCGCATCCCGGAACCATCCGCCGTGGAGAAATCCTCCGAAACTACGCCTGACGACGATTGCTGCCCGGGCGCCACTCCCTACGCCAAGGCAGAAGTGCCGAAGGTACGGGAAGTGGAAGCGGCAGCAAAAGTGGGCGCTCGCGAAATCCCAGTTCAGGCCGAACATACGGCAGCAGAGTCAGCCAAGGTGGTCGAAGAGCAGGCACCACAGTCTGACGTGACTACTCCAACCGCTGAGGTGGCGAAGGAGGAGGTTGTTGCTGAGGGTGAGTCCGTCGCAAAGCCTGAACCGACCCCAAGTCCAGCGAAGCCAGGTCCACGTCCGAATCCATCGATGATGGCACCGCGCCGAAAGCTGCGTTCCCGATACGTTCCATTGCCGAATGAGGTGTGGGCATCGGCTGGATTTCAGACGCCATTCGATGTGGGCCAGCAGTACGCGAACTGGTGGTATGAGAATGTGGCATCTGAACAGGCTCGTGACGAAGCGCACCTCTTGTCAGGGGGCGGTCTACCTCCAGAAATTGACCGCCCACTGTTGCAGTTCGCGTGCGAAACGTTGCACGAATACACGCTGACGGAAAACCAGCGCGTGAATCTGCGCGATGGTTTCCATGCTGGAATCCGAGGCGTGCTGCTTAGTCGCAAGCAACAGGCTGAAAAGGAAGGTCGCGGAGAGTCCTAACTCCAGTCTGACAAGAATGACCGTAGCTGCAGCTGTTTGCTGTAGCTACGGTCATTGCATGTGAGAGGCGTCTCGGAAAAGACACCGAAGACGTCATTGTTACGAACTTGACGGGCTACTTGTCCTCGTCGGCGGTACCTGCAGCGCCGGCCTGATCCTGGTCAGCGTATTCTGCGTCGACCTCTTCGTACTGCTCGTCGACGGCAGTCTCCGTGGCATTAGAAGTCTGAGGGGCGCCGACAGCGTCAGCGTCATCCACGTTCTCTGCATCATTGGTGGCATCTGCAGCGCCTGCGTAGTCCGCGACGGCAGCATCCGCCTCTGGAGCTGCATTGAGTTCACCCGCTGGCTTGTCGGACGAAGAACCAGATTCGAGCGCATTGTTTTCATTGGCCATCTGCGCGCGGATCTCTGCAAGACGAGCATCCGCCTTCATGTCCACGCCACTAGCCTCGATCTCAGCCATGCGACCTGCATGGCTGTCTGCTGCCAATTCCTGAGCACCGAGAGCATTCGCATAGCGCGACTCAATCTTTTCTCGGACGGAATCAAGCGTGGGAGTATTCGGATCGTTGGAGACGCCCTTCATTCGAGACAAAGTCTCCGACGCAGTCTCCTGCATCTTTGCCTGATCCGCCTGAGCCTCCAGCTCGCGAATCTGACCCTTCATTTGCTCGTACTGCATCTGGGACTGCTTAGCCTGCTTCTGCGCTTCATCAGCAGCACGAACTGCCTGCTCATGCATCTGAGTCGTCTGCTCGAGCTCAGTTTCCACACTCACCAACTGTGAAGCGAAAACCTCTGCGGTCTGCTCGAAGTTGACTGCCTTCGCTTCATCACCAGCCGAGCGGGCAGCATCTGCCTGCTGCAACGCGGCACGAGTATTCGTGGTCAGCTTCTCGCGTTCCTTTGTCAGCCGGCCAAGCTGCATTTCCAGCTGATTACGATTACCAATAACCGCTGCAGCTTGACGCTGAATTTCCTGATGCTGCTTGCGCGCAGCTTCGGCAGCCTGGTGAATCTGGACCTTCGGATCTGCATTGTCATCGATCGACTTATCGAACGATGCCATCATGTACTTCCAGCCCTTGCTGAATGGATTGGCCATGGGAGTTGTGTCCTTCCGAAGAGTGCAGTTGCCACCTAATCTAATGACATCTCTCTAGAGATTCTACGCAACGAATACACTCCCGGCGTTAATGCCATTCACCGCTGTTTCGCGACATGACCGCCGTTAACACACCTCCCAAGCAGAAGTCCTAGTTATCTCGTTGTAATGTTTCAATCTATGTTCGCTTCTCGACGATCGGCTGTTAAGGCCTCTGCCACCGCTGTGGCGGCCGCTTGCCTCCTTGCTTCTGGCCCTGTTGTCCTTGCAGACGATGCAATGGCTCAGGACAAGACATCTACATCCTCAAAGCCTGGGCCAGAGAAGGCTTCGAGCTCGAAGGTTTCCGAACCATCGAAGGAAAAGGCGACGTCGAAGACCACTACGAAGAGCGCCGAAAAGTCTTCCAAAAAGAAGACCGCCGAGAAGCAGGCCACCTATTCCGAGACCCCGGACGATGAAGTCGAGCGCTACTCGGACGGCCCAACTACCAACCGGGGTAAGGGCATCCAGGAGCGCATGGACAAGGTCACCACCGCAATCGAGAAGGACGGTGGCGAGTTCGGTATCGGCTTCCTCGACCGCAAGACCGGCGAGTTCATTTGTAACTCTGCCTGCGATGAGTCCTTTGAACTAGCGAGTTTGTCGAAGGTCTTTATTGCCGAAACCGTGGGTTTCACTAATTACAACCAGCCCACCGGCAAGATCGAAGGTGGCGAAGGCGAAGCTCCAGTTGATGGCAATCAGGATGCCATGCTCCGTGATGACATGATCCGCTACTCCGATAATGAAGCTACAAATCAATTGTGGGCCACGTACGGCGGTACCGACATTATCGCCAGTGCGAAGGAGCGCTACCAGCTTTCGTCCTCAACGCAACCCAATCCAGACTGGGGCGCCACGGCCAGCTCCCCTGCCGACATGGTTCGCTTCTTTGACGGCGTCCTGTCGTCGGAAGGCGGAATGAGTGAAGCTGAAACTGACTACTTCATTCGCATGATGTACTCCGTGCCACGCTTTTCTTATGGCAGTGCCGACCAGAATATCGGTCTTCGCGCTGCGCTTCCCGACGAGCGAATCGCCGTCAAGGGTGGCTGGTACGACCCAGAAATCCGCGCGGTTGGCGGGTTCATGGGCGAAGACAATCGATACATTGTGGTCGCGCTTGCGAGTTACGTTTCTCCGGAAGACTTCACCCAAGCTATTGCCGACGTCTTCCCTGACGGACACATTCCAGACGAAACAAACGATGACTCCAAGGACATTGCGGCCATGGAACCGCTCGAAGAAGGCGCAGAAGCCGATGGTGGTCTCCTGAAGGTCGTCGGAGGAATGGCCCTACTGGCTGTAGGTGTCGCAATTGGTTGGTTCTTGCCTCGTCGCAAGAAGGCATAAGCCCAGTAGAAACACGAAAGTGGCTAGCCGCCCTTGACTTGGAAGGGACGGCTAGCCACTTTTTCTTGTACAGCAGCTCCTCTACCAATCCAGCGGAAGCTGCTATCAACCCTCGGTTGCCTTCGGGCTGTTGAGACAGATTTAGGCTTCTGGAGCCTTGCCCTGCTCGTCTGCGATCTGCTTACGGACATCGTCCATGTCGAGCTCAGCAGCCTGCTTCAAAACATCGTCGATAGCCTGTGGAGGCAACACACCCGAGTGCTGGAACAGCAGGACACCCTCGCGGAACAGGAAGATGGATGGAATTGCCTGGATGCCCAGCGCTGCAGAGACTTCCTGGTTTGCGTCAGTATCGAGCTTTGCGAACACAACATCCTTGTGATCTTCCGAAGCCTTCTCGAAGATCGGTGCGAACTGACGGCAAGGACCACACCACGACGCCCAAGCGTCGACAATAACTGTGTCGTTGTCCTTAATAGTCGACTCAAAGGTCTCGTTGGTGACATCAACGGTAGCCATAAAATACTCCTAGAGGTATCCGTATAGGTGGTTGCTCCCTGCAACGCTACTTCATGTCAGTTAATTCCCGATACCCCTAAAGATCCCGAAAATTGCCTATATACCGCTTTAGCGAATACGAATAGTGTTCTGCTGTTCACCCAGACCATCGATGGCCACGCGCACTACCTGGCCGTCCTGGAGGTACACAGGTGGCTTCATGCCATGCCCCACACCGGCTGGCGTACCCGTCGAAATAACATCGCCAGGGTTCAGCTGAACGAATTGCGACACATAGGACACCAACATGGCTGGCGGGAACACGAGATCGGCAATTGGGGCATCCTGACGAAGTTCACCGTCGACCCATGTCCGCACCCGCGCCGCCTCCGCGTCGAATTCATCCGCCGTCAATAACCAGGGACCGAAACCTGATGCCCTCTGTAAAGTTTTTCCCTGTAACCACTGCTGCGTCGCATACTGCTTATCGCGCTGCGTGAAATCATCCATGATCGCGTACCCGGCAATCGCCTTCTCGGCTGCTGCCTCGTCCACACCGAACACGGTCTCGCCGAGTACTACCGCCAACTCACCCTCGTAATCCAACGCTTTCACGCCAGCCGACTCTGGCACAATCACGTCGTCACGAGCACCCGCAACCGCATCCGCGAACTTCGCAAACAAAGTCGGCACCTCGGGACGCTCATGCCCCATCTCTTCGATGTGCGCCGCATAGTTCAGCCCCACGCACACGATCTTGCCCGGGCGAGGAATCAATGGGGCAAACGCCCATTCTGACTCCGGCAACACTTCCCCTGGTTGTGGATCCACAATCTCAGCTTTACGACGAACCTTATCTGCCCACCCTTCCTGTGCGAGCAATGAGCCCACACACGACTCGTCGAAAAGCAGAGCCGAAGTGGAGCGAAGAAGAGCGGCATGCGTCGAACCGTTGTGACGCAGAGTAGCTAAACGCATGTGGAGGACTTTCGTTGTGATGAGCAGGGACAGTGAATGACCACGATCACTATCGCACTACCGAGCTTAGACGGACTTCGGAGTGGTCATTCGCACAAACCAGGCCGGACGTTTAAACAACCAGCCGGCGCCAATGGAAATGAGAATCTTCTGCGCACCCAAGCACATGAGTGCAGCGAGGACGGTGGTCAGCGGAATCATGATGTACATGCCAGGATCCGCCGGCAGAATATTGTCACAGGTGAGAGCGACAACTTTGAGCATTGGAATGTGCATCAAGAAGATGGGCAGCGTTCGTTTACCCAACGCCTCGAATGGTCGAGCAAACGAATAATTCTGCACAATTGCCATGATGTTGACCGCTGCCAAGACACCCGTGATGCTCAGGAACAACCGCGTGTACCCCACGTTGCCAGCGTTGAAGGACGGATACGTCATCAAAATGTACGTCGCAACAGCCAGATACAGACCCAGGGCCACTGCCAAGAATGCTCCCTTGCGACGGTGCACCATTCGGAACAGCCACGGTGCACCATAAATGCCAAGCAAGTAGAACACGTACATCTTGGAAACAAAGTCCCACGACCAGCTGGTGCCAGCAAATGGCTCGTACACGTTGATCAATGCGGCAATGATGATCTGAACTACGGGATGAATATGCCGGGTGGCTTTCGTCAAAATGGCGAATAATGCAAGCGCCCACAAGAACCACAAGTACGACGTTGGTTCTACGGCTGCGTGCAAGGTGTTGTACGCAGCGCTAGGCCAGGTCTGCGGATCCCACAACGTTGGTCGCCGAGTGATGCCAAGGACTCCGACCCGACTGCCCGGTAGCAGGCCCAACGCAATCTCTCGCGCTGGCACCCAAATGACATACAGCCACACCATCACCCAAATACGACGGTTTGCCAGCTTCTCCCAGGATTCGGCCAACGCCTTTCCAGCGAAGAGACCCGACAGCAAGAAAAACAACGGCATACGGATGGGGCCGAGGAAGAAGTTAAACTCGGTCCAGAACTTGGTGTCATAGCCATGACCACCCATTTCTGTCACTGAGTGACCCAACACGACCAACAGGATACAAAGACCCTTTGCCGCGTCGACCCACAGCACACGAGGTTTATCGGACTTCTTTGACTTCGCCTTAGCCTGTGGCGCAGTTGTTTCGGGTTGTGCAGCAGAAGTCGTTGCCACTGTTGATTCTTCCGACAACTGACTCTGCCCTTTCCCACATTCCCACGGTACGCATCCAGCATTGCTGATTCGTCTAGTACTGGTTTGCCTAGTACTAGTTAGTTTGCGCATTATCTTCGATGGCATATCGATAGATACGCACACAAAACAGTAATCTTACCTGCGAAAAACGCTAGTTACGAAACTTCACCTGCATTAGTGTTCCGGGGCAAGGTCCACGAAACGCGAGTAATGCAGCTGGTGAGCAACGGCAATGGTGCCGATCGGGCCACCACGGTGCTTTGCCAAAATGATGTCTGCTTCGCCCGCGCGCTCGCTGCTTTCGTCCTGCGAATCTGGGCGATACAACAGCATAACCATATCGGCATCCTGCTCTAGCGAACCAGATTCACGCAGATCGGATACCTGTGGTTTCTTATCTGTACGAGACTCTGGGCCACGGTTCAGCTGAGAAATGGCGATCAACGGAACATCGACTTCCTTCGCCAACAGCTTCAATTGACGAGAGAACTCCGAAACTTCTTGCTGACGGGATTCAACCTTCTTGCCCGAGCTCATCAGCTGCAAGTAGTCGACCACGATCAAACCGAGATCATGCTTCTGCTTTAGCTGACGTGCCTTTGCACGAATCTCCATCATGGTCATGTTTGGCGAGTCATCAATGAACAGCGGAGCATCCGCAATCTGCTCTGTCCGTTCAACAAGCTTTGCCCAGTCCTTCTCTTCCATGCGACCCGAACGCAGCTTTGCCAAATTGATCTTGGTCTCCGCCGACAGCATGCGCATCATAATCTCGATCTTCGACATTTCCAACGAGAAAATGACACTGGCCTTGCCATGCGTAATAGACGCCGAACGCATGAAGTCCAGCGCCAACGTTGACTTACCAACACCCGGACGCGCCGCGATGATCACCATCTGACCGCCGTGGAGACCGTTCGTCAGTTCGTCGAGACGAGAGAAGCCCGTAGGAATACCCTGCGCAAGACCACCCTCCTCACTGATCTTCTCCAACTCCGCCAAAGTCGGATCAAGCAATTCGGACAGCGACGAGTAGTCCGTCTTCTCGTTGTCTCGACCAACACCGAAAATCAGCTGCTGCGCCTGATCGACCAACACCTCAGGTTCAGCGTCCTCAGCACCCGCGTAGGCAATCTGCGTGATCTGCGTGCCCGCCTCCACCAAGCGACGAACCAGCGCCTTCTCCGCGACAATCTTCGCGTAGTAATGAGCATTCGCTGCAGTGGGCACCATCGACATCAATGTGTGCAAATACGGTGCGCCACCGACCCGCTCGAGTTCGCCCAACCGGTCCAACCGACCCGCCACCAGGATTGGGTCCACCTCGGAGGACTCGCCATACAAATGCAGAATTGCCTGATAGACCAGCTGATGCGCTGGACGGTAGAAATCCTCTGGCCGCAAAATTTCGTACACATCCGCGACCGCCTGCGGATTCAGCAGCATGCCTCCCAGCACACCCTGCTCCGCTTCAATGCTGTGAGGCAGTTCGCGACCATAATCAGTGCCACGCGAGGCAACCTCGCCACGCCGGCGATCGTCATCGAAACGATTGCTTCGCGACGACCCGCCGGTAGCTCCACCACCACTAAAGGCTGGTTCCGGCGGCAACGGAACATCGTCGATGCTTGCATCAAACGCAGCGCTGTCATCTGCTTCGAACGCCTGGCTCATGGTTCCTCGGTACTCGTTTCTGTATATCTGGGCTTAGTCTTCATTGTGCAGAAAACCCTGGATCACTGTGGATAACTGACGTTCGAAAATGCAACCTTCAAGGTCAACTTTAGAGAGTTATCCACAGGCTTTGTGGATAACCATGGGGATAAATTGTGAACGCCTGATGAATTCCCATGACAAAGTGTGGATAGATCTCGAGAAAATTGTGAGTAGTACGAGTTCTGCGGTAATAGCTCGTTAAAGCGCCTATTTATGCAGGTCACAGCCTTTTTAGGAAGAATCCCCGTTTCAGGGGTACCCGTTAGGCCGCCATCCTCGCAACTATCTCGCAACTATTGCTTTACTTTCTATGCAGCACACCGGCTCGTCGTAACGCAAAAGCCCAGGTAATTGTCAACAGTTTCTCCACAGGCCATGTCCAACTAGTCACAACTATCCACACTGACACCACGACACAAACACTGAAGGCCCTGCGAACCCACAACGTGGGAACCAGGACCTTCAGTGCGCTGTTGTCATTGGGCTGGTGTGAGCCAGCCGCCGTCGTTAAAAGTTTTGCTCCGGATTAACCGGCGACGACCTGTACGGAGACGTGCGCGACAACCTGTGGGTGCAGCGCAATGTCAACGGTGTGCTTACCAAGAGACTTGATCTGGCTTGGAGCGAGCTCTACCGCACGCTTGTCCACTGCCTGACCAGAAGCCTTACGAACTGCATCGGCGATATCGCCCTTAGTCACGGAGCCGAAGAGCTTGCCGGACTCGGATGCCTTAACAGTTACAGTCACGTTCTCAAGAGCATCGAGAGATGCCTTGACCTCGCGTGCGTGATCCAGGTCGCGAATTTCGCGAGCCTCGGTTGCACGGCGGATGCCTTCAATCTGCTTCTCTGCGCCACGGGTAGCTACAATTGCCAGTCCGCGGGGAAGCAGGTAATTACGTCCATAGCCGGCCTTGACCTCAACGATGTCGCCTGCGACACCGAGGTTATCAACGGCGGCGGTGAGGATCAGCTTCATGATCCCTGCCTTTCGCTGGAAATGTCTAGTGAATTAAATGCTTGTTTGATCTACTGATCTATGCGAAAACGCGCTTAGAAAGGTGGCTCTGAGTCGCCACCAGCGAAACCGCCACCGGACATTGGTGCAGAGTTCCACGGATCTTCAGTTGGCGCTCCGCCACCGAAGCCCTGGTTACCACCCTGGCCACCGCCCTGATTAAAACCACCCTGATTGCCGCCGCCGAAGCCACGACCACCCTGGTTGGCACCACCCTGACGGGCACCGCCACCAAAACCACCCTGACCCTGGCCACCGCCAGAGTTACGAGGATTGCGATTGACCTGAGCCGAAGCGAAGCGCAACGAAGGTCCAACCTCGTCTACTTCAACCTCGTACACGGTACGACGCTCGCCCTCGCGAGTTTCGTAATTACGCTGGCGCAGACGGCCATACACGATAACGCGCATGCCCTTACTGAGAGTCTCGACTACATTTTCAGCTGCGTCACGCCAGACGTTGCAGGTGAGGAACAAGCCATCACCATCGGTCCACTGATTGGTGTCCCTGTTGTAGAACCGTGGCGTCGAAGCGATACGGAAATTAGCAACAGCAGCACCAGACTGCGTGTACTTCAGCTCTGGTTCAGCAACAACGTTGCCTACCAGCGTAATCGGAGTCTCTCCCTGTGCCATGTCTTACTCCTAGGTTGTTTTGGGGCTTACTCGGTTTTCTATCAACGCGAGGAATCCAGCGACATATAGCCAGCTATTGCTGACACTAGACATCGCTCGCCATCCTACGTTGAGCGTTTTCATCTCGTCAGTTGTTTAACAACCAACGAGAAAGACGCATGATTAGCGATCGCCCCGCAGCACCTTGGTGCGCAGGATGGAGTCGTTCAGGTTCAGACGACGGTCGAGCTCGAGTACCGTTGCGGACTCGCACTTCAGGTCGAGAACAGCGTAAATGCCCTCTTCCTTCTTCTCGATTGGGTAAGCAAGGTGGCGCTTGCCCCAGATGTCTACCTTCTCTACCTGACCGTTTTCCTTACGGACGACGTCCAAGTACTTCTCCAGCGACGGGCCTACGGTGCGTTCATCCAGCGATGGATCGAGGATGATCATTACTTCGTATTGACGCACGGACCTCATCACCTCCTATGGTCTAGTTTCGAATATTTCGGCCACGAAAAGCTCTTCGTGGCAGGAGGGTCGTTGCGTCAGGCAACCCTGCAAGGGTAGCCCATGACACGCGTTTTACCTAATCACAGGAAGCAAAAAGAACCCCACCCTGTGTTACGGGTGAGGTTCTTTACGACGAGCTCGTCGTCAGGCAAACACAGTGTCAGACAACAACATGGGAGTTATGGAGTCGTCGTGGCTGCGTGCGAAACGGCGATGATCACTGGAATAACAGTCACTAGGACGAATGCTCCGATACATAGGCCCCAGATAATGCTCTTTTCCCACTTAGACATGTAACCGAAGAACGCTGCGCCGAAGAAGAGGAATCCCACGCCGACGCAGGCCATGGTCAGGATCAACCAGGTATCCACTACGCACCGCCGCCGAAGAGATCTTCAAGTGCGGGTGGAATAGGAGGTGCTCCGCCACCGCCACCGTCAGCCGGTGGAGCTGGCGGCTCTGGGATCTCGATTGGTGGAATCTCAGGTACTACTGGCTCCACAGGGGCTTCCTCGATGACCGTCGTCTCTTCGGTAGTCGCTTCCGGCGTGTACTGCTGGGTGTACTGCTGAGTAGTCTGTGCTCCTCCGCCACCACTGCTGCCGCTACCGGACCAGCCCGGCGCGCCCGCGACACCACCGATTGCCTCTGGATCAGAGAATGGAATCCAGTCCTCATTCGCCAGCGAGTCGTCCATGACCGACTTCCACAAGTCGGACGGCGTGTGCGAACCGAACATGTTGCCGCCCCAACGGTTGTACAACGCGGAACCATCAACGTTGCCAACCCATACAGCGGTCGACAGCTGAGGAGTTGCGCCGATCATCCAGGCATCCTTGTTCTGGCCAGTATCACCAAGCTGAGAAGTACCCGTCTTTGCTGCCGACATGCGACCGCCAGCCAGCGCGTGACTGTTGCGCGATGCAATTGGCTTCATAGCATCAATGACATTCGTCGCTACGGCCTTGGAGACACGTCGGTCTCCCTTTTCATCCTTGCGTTCAAGCAGGACATCACCGTCGACCGTTTCGACCTTCTTGACGAAGTGGGTCTTGTGGTAGACGCCATCGTTAGCCAACGTTGCCAGGCCTACCGCCATATCCAGCGGACGGGTTAGATACTGGCCAAGCGTGATGCCGTCTTGGGAGTGGCCATTGTCTTCCATCAGGGTCTTTTCGATACCCGGAATGGACTTGGCAACACCCAGCTTGTGAGCCATTGCTGCGGTGTCATCAGGGCCATTCTTCAGATCGCGCTGGAGGCGAATGAACGGCGTGTTCAGCGACTGACGCAGTGCTTCCGAAATTGGGCACGAGCCACAGGACATACCGCTTGAGTTTTCAATCGTCGCCGCACCTGACTCCACTGGTGCAGACGAGTAGTACTTCGACAGTGGGATGCCTTGGTCAAGAGCAGCGGCCAAGGCGAAGATCTTGAAAGTCGAACCAGTCTGCAGGCCAGAATTTGCGTAGTCCCAACCATTTGGATCGTCGCCACCGTAGTAGCCAAGGACCGCGCCGTCGCGTGGGTCAACAGAAACAATGGCGGTACGCAGGCCGGTGGATTGATCGACCCACGACTCCACTGCATCCAGCGTTGCTTCCTGAACTGTCGGGTCGATGGTGGTGGTGATACGCAAACCACGAGTGTTGACGTCTTGTTCGCTAATGCCCTCGGCTTCCAGCTCCGCCAGAACCTGATTCTTGATCATGGCTTCTGGGCCCGGCTCTGGAGCAACCTCGGACACCTTGGCAGGGTCAAGCGTGTCAGGATATGTCAGCTGTGCGCGCTCTGCCTGTGGCAGGACGTTCATCTGCACCATGCCGTCAAGGACGTAATTCCAGCGCTGCTCAGCCTCTGGACGGTTCGTCCATGGATCCAACGCGGATGGGCGCTGAATGGTTGCCGCCAAAACTGCAGCCTCGCCTGCGGTCAGCTCATTCACTGGCTTGCCGAAGTACGCATCCGAGGCAGCTGCAATGCCATATGCATTACGACCGAAGTAGATGGTGTTCAGGTAAGCCTCGAGGATTTCATCCTTCGACCATTCCCGAGCCATCTTCGCGGACATGACGAATTCCTTCGCCTTACGCGTGATGGTGCGTTCGTTACCAACGACCGCATTCTTCACATACTGCTGTGTAATGGTCGAGCCGCCACCTGCAGATGCATTACCTGTAATGACGCCCCACGCCGCACGGCCGTAGCCACTGAGCGAGAAGCCAGGGTTCGTGTAGAACTCACGGTCCTCGGCAGCAAGCACTGCGTTACGGACCTCATCGGGTACGTCTTCAATCTGGACGTTACGACGGTTGCCTGCCTCAGGCACAATACGAGTGATTTCCTTTTCACCCGTGTTGTCGAAGACAAACGAAATCTGGTCATTAACCAGCTCATCTGGCTCCGGCACATCCGTCGACACGTAGGCTACGCCGAAAACAACCACCGGGAACAACACGACAAGTACAGCCGCGAGACCGATCCATGCCCAGATGTTGCCGGGCCCCTTCGACTTGCTGTCTTCCTTTTCGGAGTCGTCAGCCAATTCTTCTTCCTCGCGTGGTTCGGCTGCATCCGCAGCGTCGTCGGCACCATTCGTACCTTCGTTGACAGGTTCAGTTTCCACTGCGCTAAACGCTGCGGTGCTATCTGAATCCGTGGTGCTATCCGAGGTCGACGAATCGGGATCGGGCTGATCCCACCATTCGGAGGCCTCATTATGTGCGCCATTCGCGCCAGTGCCTGTATCCCCTGGCCCGTTGACGCCACTGTGTGGATCTTTGCTCACAGGCGTACTCCCTAAAAATTTTTGTCATATGACAGCGGTGGCAGTTCGTACTATGAAATTCCACCTACAGTCTGGGCACACCTCAACTTGTTTGACAGTGCAGTCCCCATATTGCGCAACAAGCGCTTCGAGTTCTGACTGACTACAAGCAGTTCCGGAACGGCGACCCAGATTCTGTCCGAATACCCAGGATACGAGTCTCAAGTCTCTCTTGCGACACACCGGGCACACGTGTGTTGCCTTTTGCCCGTGAAAACGAGCAGCAGCGACAAGACGCGAATCGGCATCACATAGAGAGCGAGTGGCTATTTCGCCAGCTCGCCACTGCGCTAGCGCGTTATTCCGCACCAGCGTGTGATCGACTTCGTCCTGCCACTTAAGCACCCGAACAGACTAGCAGGTACAGCCCCCACTACCCCTTCTTTATCGGTTCATCTTCTCCCCCGCGCGGTTTCAGCAACAGGTTGCTTCGCAAATAGGTATAGCGTCGGCGGAGTTGGCTCAAGTTATTAAGGAGACTGCAAGTCTATGAGTTCCGTACGCGTAGCAATTGTCGGTGTCGGCAACTGTGCATCCTCACTCGTCCAAGGCGTCGAGTTTTACCGCAATGCCAAGGCTGACGAGACCGTCCCTGGCTTGATGCATGTCCAGTTCGGCGAGTACCACGTTTCCGACGTTGAGTTCGTTGCTGCATTTGATGTCGACGACAAGAAGGTCGGCAAGGATCTTTCTGAAGCAATCAACGCTTCCGAGAACTGCACCATCCAGATCGCTGAAGTCCCTACCCTGGGCATCGAAGTTCAGCGTGGCCCAACCCTCGATGGCGTTGGCAAGTACTACGCCGAGACCATCGATGAGTCGGCTGCTGAACCCGTCGATGTTGTCCAGGCTCTGAAGGATGCCAAGGTCGATGTCATGGTTTCTTACCTGCCAGTTGGTTCTGAGCAGGCAGATAAGTTCTATGCACAGTGTGCAATCGATGCCAATGTTGCATTCGTGAACGCACTGCCAGTCTTCATCGCTTCTGACCCAGAGTGGGCAAAGAAGTTCGAGGACGCCGGCGTCCCAATCGTTGGCGACGATATTAAGTCTCAGGTTGGCGCAACCATCACCCACCGCGTCATGGCAAAGCTCTTCGAAGACCGTGGCGTCCGTTTGGAGCGCACCTTGCAGCTGAACGTCGGCGGCAACATGGACTTCAAGAACATGCTGGAGCGCGAGCGTCTCGAGTCAAAGAAGATCTCCAAGACTCAGGCTGTGACGTCGAACTTGACTGGCCCACTGGCTGGCAAGATCGACGATCGCAATGTTCACATCGGCCCATCGGACTGGATCGATTGGTTGGATGACCGCAAGTGGGCGTACGTCCGCTTGGAGGGTAAGGCATTCGGCGAGGTTCCACTAAACCTTGAGTACAAGCTGGAAGTTTGGGACTCCCCTAACTCCGCTGGCATCATCATCGATGCTCTGCGTGCTGCAAAGATCGCTAAGGACCGTGGCATCGGTGGCCCGGTTTACGCTGCTTCGTCTTACCTGATGAAGTCGCCTCCTCGTCAGCTTCCTGATGACCAGGCTCGCGCAGACCTCGAGAAGTTCATCGCTGGCGAGTAGCCGCTCAGTCCCCACCCGGGGTTGATGCCTTTATTAATAAGGCATCGTTGCTTGATAGAAAACGTCGCTAAGCAGCTTTTGCTTAGCGACGTTTTTGCTTGGGCGTACCACCACTAAAACGGGGAATCCGGTCATAGCCGGGCATATCCAATCAGTATCAATCAATTTTTTCCGAAGTATGACTGAATCAAATTGTAGCCTCATCAGCAGTTTTGTGAGGAAAATAAGGGCGCCGTTAGTTTATGCTCATTAACCTCTAATTAGATACATAGGCAAAGAGACTATTTTGTATTGGTAACTTGTACAAATCCCAGTTAGCATAAAGGCATGACTGAGAACACCTCCGCGAGCACCTCCGCACCTGAGAACACCGAGATTGATGCTCTTTCTTTGGCCAAGAGGTTGCGACCACTGCTGACGCGTGCGGAGCTACTGTATAGCCGTCGCTCAACCGAGTCTCAACTGAGCCGTGCTCAGCTCTCCATCATGATGACATTGAATTCGCTCGGCGCATGCCGCATCAATCAGATCGCGCAGGCAGAAGCAATTCGAATGCCTACCGCATCGAACGCTATCCATCACCTCGAAGATGCCGGCATGGTCGAGCGCATCCGTGACAGCCACGACCGCCGAGGCGTACGCGTCGAGCTGACAGAAAAGGGTCGTGCAGAGCTAAAGCGCGTATCCGACGAACGCGATGAGCAGATGGCCCAGATGTTCTCTACCCTCAACAAGGAAGAGCTGCAGGTTGGTCTAGCGCTCGAGCCTGTTTTGAAGCGCGTCCTGGAAACCTACTCTGACAAGCACAACCCGGCTCAGTAATCTCCGGCAGGTATACGGCAAACACACAATGCGTGGTCAGCCGATCACTTTCGTTAAGTGTTTTTGATTTCACGAATTCTCCTGGAAAAGTAGGCTGGTAAGTAAGCCTTCTACCCAACAAGGTGCCCCAAGGAGAATTCGTCATGCCCTCAAGCCCGCTCCGTATCCTGGTTGCGTGGCGCCCGGGTAAAACCGGCATGGAAGCCATGTCGTACGCTGCCTGGCTTTCGCGAACATGCAAAGTCCAGATTCGCGTCGTCACTGTACTGTCGCGCGGGTGGCCACTGACCTCGCTCGCCCGCCTCAGTGATAACGACTCATGGATCAGCAACGAAACCCAATCGGAGGCTAAGGCAGCTCGCGCCGCATTCAAGGCGGCGGGGATTCGCAAGGGCATGCTCGATGAAGATCCAATTCACACCATCGAGTCCTCCTCCGAAGCTGACTCCATTATTCGTGCTGCTCGAGACTTCAAAGCGGATATCATTCTGCTGGGAGCACAGATCCACGCGCCGGCTGGCCGATTCCACATCGGCTCCACGTCAGACGCCTTGCTGCACTGCTCTCCTTTCCCACTGGGGTTGGCGCCACGGGCACCCAAGCTGTCGAAGAATGGCGTCACCCGAGTCAATGTGGCCTACATCGACACTGCTCAGTCCCACAATGCGCTGACCAAGGCTGGAGAGCTCGCCCACCGCTGGGATGTTCCACTACGACTGGTCGCGTTCACTCCCCGTGGCGCAACGATGTATCCCACTGAGCATGGTTTCGGCACTTCCGAAGATTTGATGGTCGAATGGCGTGAACAAGCGATGGCTCTGCTTGACCGTGGCCTGGACCGTGCGCAGACTCGCTTCCCAGACCTACCTGTCGACACGGCTATCGGCTCGGGCCATGGTTGGGATGAAGCACTGTCTAGCATCAAGTGGAAAAAGGGCGACCTCTTGGTTCTAGGATCCTCGACCTTGGCGTCATTCGGTCGGGTGTTCATCGGCTCCTCGACAAATCAGATTGTCCGCCACTGCCCTGTCCCGACAGTAATTACGCCAGCGTAGGCTATGAGGCATGACTGGTACTGGTAAAGACTCTGGCGAGAATCCGGATCATTTCATTGATCCTCACGACGATCCTCTAGTTCGACTGGAGAAGGAGGAATACTCCTTCAAGCCAGCCATCAAGTTCACCCTTTCAGTCATCGCGGCGACGCTTGTGACGGCACTCGTCATTGGCATCGCCGGTGCGATCTCTGGTGGCCCCGCTTGCGATGCTGGCAAGACCACGTTCTTATGCTCCCGCACGTGGGAGCTTGCCTTCCCTCTCATTCCGGGCCTCGTAGCTCTTATCGGCTGCATCTGGGGTTTCTGGATCACCTACATCCAGTGGAAGAGTTTCAAGAACTGGCGTGCGTGGCTGGCTATGTGCTGGGTACTGATGCCATTCACTTTGCTCTGGATGGTCTCCACCTTCGGAATTGCCATTCTTGGTATCGATTAGCACAGGCAGTGGCACCTCAATTATCGGTGCAGACCAACCAATTGATAGCGCATAAAAAGCTCGGAACCACACCTGTTCCGAGCTTTTCGCTTTACGACGGTCGTTACTTCACAACAACGTTTACCATCTTGCCGGGCACGACAATGACTTTCACGACATTACCGCTACCGACAGCGGCGATCGACGCCTGGACCTTTTCGTCGGCAAGTGCGAGCGACTCGATCTCTTCGCGGGATGCGTCGACGGCGACATCAACACGAGCGCGAACCTTACCGTTGATCTGGACTGGCATCTCGACGGTGTCGTCAACAAGCCACTTCTCATCAACCATCGGCCACGGGCCGTGGGCGAGTGGCTCGGTGTGACCTAGACGCGCCCACAGTTCCTCCGCAATATGCGGCGCCACTGGGCCGAGCATCAACACGAGTGGTTCCACGGCGGAACGCGGTGCGCCCGTCTTGCCGTAGTTCTTGGTCAGGTAGTTGACATACTCGATCAGCTTTGCGACGGCGGTGTTGTCACGCAACTCTGCATAATCCAGGGTCACACCGTCAATCGTGCGGTTGATGGCCTTGAGGTCATCGTCGGAAAGCGGAGCATCCGTGACAGAGAGTTCGCCGGAGTTCTCATCCACAACTAAACGCCATGCGCGCTGCAGGAAGCGCTGGGAACCAACCAAGTCCTTGGTTGCCCATGGGCGAGAGGTGTCCAGAGGACCCATTGCCATTTCGTATACGCGGAGGGTGTCGGCACCGTAGTTGTCACAGACTTCGTCAGGGGAGACGGAGTTCTTCAGCGACTTGCCCATCTTGCCGTATTCCTGGAATACCTCCAGGTCAGAGCCATCTGCACCAGCACCTGGGATGAGGAACTTGCCGTCACGTTCGACGACATCAGCAGCCGGCTGGTACACGCCACGGGAATCCGTGTATGCGTACGCCTGGATGTAGCCCTGGTTGAACAGGCGTCGGTATGGCTCGACGGACGTCACGTGACCTAGGTCGAACAGCACCTTGTGCCAGAAACGGGAGTAGAGCAGGTGCAGCACTGCGTGCTCGACACCACCGACGTACAAGTCCACACCGCCTGGGTCGCCAGCGCCGTGGATTTCTGGGCGTGGACCAGTCCAGTAGCGCTCGTTTTCGACATCGCACATTGCATCAGCATTGTTCGGATCAATGTAGCGGAGCTGGTACCACGACGAACCTGCCCAGTTAGGCATGACGTTGGTATCGCGGCGGTACATCTTCGGGCCGTCGCCAAGATCCAGCTCAACGTTGACCCACTCGGTGGCCTTGTTCAGTGGAGCTTGTGGCTCGGAATCTGGGGTGTCTGGGTCGAAGGTGACTGGCTTGTAGTCTTCTACTTCTGGCAGTTCGACCGGCAGCATCGATTCTGGAAGTGCATGCGCGACATCATTTTCGTCGTAGACGATAGGGAAGGGTTCGCCCCAGTAGCGCTGGCGAGCGAACAGCCAGTCACGCAACTTGTACTGAGTCTGGCCGTAGCCAATGCCCTTTTCTTCCAGCCATGTGATGGTCGCAGCCTTCGCCTGCTCAAGGCCCATGCCGTTGATATCGAGGCCATCGTCGTTTGCCGAATTGACGGCAGTACCAGCGTCCGTAAACGCTTCCTTTGCGACGTCGCCACCCGCAACAACCTCCACAATTGGCAAGTTGAATTCAGTGGCAAACTCATAGTCACGGGTGTCGTGTGCAGGCACAGCCATGATCGCGCCAGTGCCGTAACCAGCAAGAACGTAGTCAGCGATGAACACTGGCACCTTAGCGCCCGACACTGGGTTCGTAGCGTAGCAACCAGTGAAAACGCCAGTCTTTTCCTTGTTTTCCTGACGCTCCAAATCCGACTTCGAAGCGATCTGGCGACGGTATTCAGCCACAGCCTCAACAGGCGTTGAGGATCCGCCTGTCCACTTCTCATCGGTGCCTTCAGGCCAGGTTGCCTCGACGAGTTCGTCGACAAGCGGGAGCTCGGGAGCGAGCACCATGTACGTCGCGCCAAAGAGCGTATCTGGGCGGGTGGTGAAAACCTCGATGGTGCGCTCAGTGCCATCGTTGGCTGGGGCAGTGAAGCCGACCTGAGCACCGCGGGAACGACCGATCCAGTTGTGCTGCATGGCCTTGACCTTCTCCGGCCAATCCAGCAGATCAAGGTCAGCGTCGAGACGATCAGCGTAAGCGGTAATACGCATCATCCACTGGCTCAGACGCTTACGGAAAACAGGGAAGTTGCCACGCTCGGAACGGCCTTCAGCAGTTACTTCCTCATTGGACAACACCGTGCCAAGACCTGGGCACCAATTGACCATCGACTTCGAGCGGTACACGAGACGTCGCGCATCGAGAGCCTCATCACGCTCCTTCTCGCTCAATTCAGCCCACGTGCGACCTTCGAACCCTTCGGGAAGCTCCACCTCGCCGGCCTCGTAGGCCTGAATCAAGGTGTCAATAGGACGAGCCTTCTGCTCGCGCTCATCGAACCACGAATTGAAGATCTGCAAGAAAATCCACTGCGTCCACTTGTAGTAGTCCGTGTCAGTGGTGGCGAACGAACGGCGCTTGTCATGACCCAGCCCCAGGCGACCGAGCTGACGCTCCATGTTCTGGATATTTGCCTCGGTAGTCACGCGTGGGTGCGTACCGGTCTGAACGGCGAACTGCTCGGCGGGAAGACCGAAAGCGTCGTAGCCCAAGGTGTGCAAGACGTTCGCGCCCTGCATGCGGTGGAAACGGGCGAACACATCGGTGGCGATGTAGCCCAGCGGGTGGCCAACATGCAGACCAACACCAGATGGGTACGGGAACATGTCCTGCACGAACAGCTTGTTGTCGGATGGGGTAGTGCCTGTTGGATCTGCCAGGTCACCGACAGGATTAGGCGCGTGGAACGTGCCTTGCTCAGACCAGAAAGACTGCCATTTCTGCTCGATCTCAGCTGCCACGGCCGGGGTGTAACGGTAGTCGGCACCCGCGTCTGGCTGCTTCTCGGACTGCATCTCAGAGTTCCCGCTGTTCGTCATGGTCACTCAGTCTAATAGGAGTGCATACAGACAGTGCAGTCGGCCGGTTATGTCGCAGGGGTATTCAGTCCTACTATTGAGGACATGATCGCAATCCCAGTCCTTCTCCTGGTTATCGCACTTACCGTTGCTGTTGTTGCAGGCTTGGCATGGACTGCCAATTTACCTGGTAACAACGTTGTGGGCATTCGTGCTCCGGAGGCTCGTAAGTCGCAAGAGAACTGGGACATCACCCACCGCGTGGCCGGCCCTTCGTGGGCCGTATCCGCTATCGCGTTCCTCGGCGCAGCTGCGTTGTCCTACCTTGCCATTCAGCCATCCGCTACGAGTTGGATGTGGCTCTGGGTAGCCGTCGCTGTGCTTGCCGGTCTCGCGATGGTCGGTGTCGGTGCCGCCATGGGTGCGCACACCATTGCTTTGTACGACGCTAAGAAAGTTGCTGCAGAAGAAGCCGAGTCTGGCTGCTGTGGTGGTACGTCCTCCGCCGATTCCTGTGGCACCGACTCTTGCGGTACTGAGGCCGCCGACTCTGCAGCAGATGCCGGCTGCTCCGGTTCATGCTCTTCCTGCACCAGTGGTGGCCTCTGCGGTACGCCTCCGCAGGTCGATCACAATGCTTTGCGACGAGCCGCCGAGAAGTCGGATACCGCAAACTAGTAACGCAGATCGCGGAGAAACTAAACTTCCCGAGACCATGTAGCCACTACGCTGAGTGGCTATGTGGTCTCGTTTGCGTTCATGGCGTCCCGATCCTCTTATCGTGCTCATTGTGATTGCCGTCATCTTGGCAATCATCATTCCCGCGCGTGGAGCCTTCGCGGATGGCTTCTCACTTGCTACCAAAATTGCTATCGGTTTCTTGTTCTTCTTGTATGGCGCTCGATTGAGCCCTCAGGAAGCGCTCGCTGGTTTGAAACACTGGCGGTTGCACCTGACAATTCTGGCATTCACGTTTGTGGCTTTCCCGCTCATCGGTCTAGCTATGAAGCCATTGGATTTCGTACTCGCGCCAGGTTTATACCTCGGCATTTTGTACATGACGCTGGTGCCATCAACGGTTCAGTCGAGTGTGAACTTCACATCCATTGCGCACGGCAATATCGCGGGGTCAATTGTGAGTGCCTCGGCGTCGAACCTGCTGGGCATCGTCGTAACGCCTGTCCTCGTGATGCTGTTGATGACTCAAGGCGGGGGAGTCACCGTCGACGGCTCAGTGTTCCTCGATATTTCCCTGCAGCTGCTGTTGCCGTTCGCAATTGGTCAGTTGTTGAGGCGCTGGGTGTTCAAGTTCGCTGCCGCTAAAACGACCAAGAATGTTGACCGTGTTTCCATCGCAATGGTTGTGTATTCAGCGTTTTCGCAGGGTGTTGTGGATGGCATTTGGTCGAAGGTTCCGGTGCTGGACATCGTCGCGGTGTGCGTCATGTCTGTGCTTCTCGTCGAAGCGATGCTGCGTGTGTCGGGCCTGGTGGCGAAGAAATTGGGCTTTAATCGTGGCGATCGAATTGCCATTCAGTTTTGTGGTTCAAAGAAGTCCCTCGCTACTGGTTTGCCGATGGCAGCAGTCATTTTCGGTGGTCAGGCAGGTTTGATTATTCTGCCGTTGATGATTTTCCACCAGATTCAGCTCATGATGTGCGCTGCCTACGCCGCAAAATGGGGCAAAGAATACGAGCGTGAGCAACAGTCCGTAACTGCCGGTAGCTAGTAGATTGAACGGTAACCCCTCGTCGAGCAACAGCGATCTGTAGGAAGCTCGACACCACGAGAACGAGAGAAGCCAGTGACGACTGACACCACCCAGCCAGGCAACAACGTCCCGCCGAACCCCAACGCGCCGCTGTTCCGCGAAGCACAGCAGGAGGCTATCGAAGCGTTCTGGGACTGGTGGCAGGAGACTGGCGCCGACGTGCTCGACGGCATGTTCTCGGCAATGGTCAACACCAATGACATGGCTGGCAGCGACACCCCTGGCTCGACCGCTGCTTCCGCCGCACCTGTCGAGACCATCGATATTCAGGACGAAGTTGGTGGCCGTCTCGCGGCTATCCACCCACGACTGATTTGGGGATTCGAACCCGGCGCACCGCTGTCGAAGCACCTCATGACTGTCACCGCCGCAGGCGATCCCGAGCTTCGACCAATCGCTCGTCGCTGGCTCAATTCAGCACCTGACGACGACGCCACCTGGGCCTTCACCGACCTTCGCCAAGCAGATCCAGCCATGCCTATCGACTGGGACATGGGTCCGGTCGTTGATGCGGAAGGGCGGCTCGTCGAAAAGCACGATGGTTCGGCGAACATGCAGACCATCGATCCAGCCGATGCACGCGTCCAGTGCACGCCGGGGAACGGCTTCGTCGATGTGCGTTTGTACCATCCGGCGTTCGAGGAGTTGGCTCGCAAGGGCGAGTCGGGGCAGCGGTCGGTGATTCAGCTTGGTTTCACCATGATGCAACTTGCTCTCGGTGAGGAAGATTTTGGGCTGTGGCTGCGCAATTTCGCGTTCTCTGAGGTGGATCCACCGAATAGTGTGGCGCTCCCGGACTTGCATCAGGAGATCGCGAAGGTTGCCGAGGATTGCCCAGGTTGGCTCACAATTGATGCGGAAGCAAACGGTGAACCGGTTCGCGTAACGACGAGCGCGCCACTGGTGCAGCTGGTCAATCCATTGTTCACGGAGCATGTGGTTATCCAGTTGCTGTACACCGGTTTGGATGAGAAAAAGCTACCGGACGAACAGTCGCATAAGGCGATTACGGAGATGAACGCCAAGCTGATCGATGCGCTCGGGGAAGACGGCGTGGTCGTTGCCACCGAGACTTCAGATGGCGTGTACTTGCTGCATGCGTATGTCGATTCGGTAAGCTCGGCTGGCTCTGAGGCTGGTCTCGTTGATGTCGAAACTGAGACTCCCGCGCAGCGTTTGGAGCGCATCGCACAAGGGTGGAGTGAAGGCCAGGTCGATGTTGAAGCGACGTATGACCCAGCGTGGGAGCGTGTAGGACACTTGCGGGTGTAGGGGGAGTGGGGGGACCGTCGTCGAATCGGAGAAGGTGAGCTGGACTTACTGCGGACAATTTAGCTACATGACTCAGAAGCCTATGCCTGGTCACGGCTTTATCGACGAAGCCGAAGCCCGGCGACGATATCGTGACCCAAGTGCGTTGTTGACGCTTCTGCCTTCGGTCGATGCTGTGACGGGGATCGTGCCCTTTTATATCGTCGTGACCACTGGCCCGCGACTCGCGTTTACTGTGTTCGAACAGATTTCTCCAGGCGTTGTTGAAGCAGAGGTAAGGTTTTCGCCGTCTGCGGATGGCCGACTGTTTGCATTTCGAGCAGTGGTCCGACAGTTTCCGCCAGTAGAGGAATTGCTGGTTCGAAACAACGCTCTCGCGACCAAGACGCTGATCGTAGAGAACAGGGAAGATGGCACCGGTCGCACAGAGATCAGGCAGCGAGACAATTCAATCGTTGATGTAACTGATCGTCGCGACGTGCCGGTAGCTTCGCTCTATCGAGATCTTCCAGAGTTCGGACAGTGGCAGACTCTGCGTGTGCTGTGACATGCGCAGACATCTGAGCTTGTGGTTAGAAAGCAGAGCTGACGGTAAGAAGGCGGTGCTTGTTCCCCCAGCCTCATACCACTACATTCACCAGCACCATATACACACCAGTACCAGCGAAAACAGAGAGCACCGCGCTTCGTCGCCACAGGTGCAGGACGACAGTAGCCAGCAGCGCTAGAGGTGCCGCCCACATTCCCCCAGGGTCGCCACCATTTTGCGCACCGATGCCCATACGTGCGAACACCGTGTATACAACGAGAGCGACCATCACGCCGACAGGCATAGTGACACCCAAGAACTGGAATAGGGAAGAGCCCTTCAGCGCCCTCACAAATGCGAAAGGCAGCCAGCGAAGAAGCACCGTCACGGCACCCATCACTAACAGTGATGCCAGTACAAAACCACTGCTAGGCACGCTTCTCACCGCCCGCCCCCGCGGTATCCTCAACATGCGTTGAGCGCCACGTCAGTGTCTTGTCCACTCGAGGATTGAAGCTTCGAAGCAGCAGCAACAAGAAGTACAGAACCAGTCCCAGGACCAGCATCTGGGATGGCCAAATCGCACCTCCGATGAGCGTGCACACTACCGCGAAAAAGGGCAGTGACCAGTCCTTATTCACCTCGAAAGCATCAAGTGCCAGCACAGCGAATAGCGCTACGAGCGCGAACTCTGCACCCTTGATTCCTTCGGGCAAGGCAGCGCCTGCCAGCGCACCGATTGTCGCTGGCAACACCCACATAGACTGGCAAAACACCTGGATGGCTAACAGCCTCGGCCCGGTCAACTTAGGAGCGCTCGGACGCCTGGAGGAGATGATGGCATACGCCTCGTCGATAAGTGCGTACGTCGAATACGCCTGACCGAGGCGAGACGTGATCACATCACGGGGAAATGTCAGCCCGTAGAAGATGTGGCGGAAATTCACCATGAAAGCGGTAACCGCCGAACCGATGAGACCCGTATGGGCCATGATTAGCCCCACTGCGAGATACTCCATCGAACCGGCGAAGATAATCACGGAAAACAGCGGTGCCCACCACCAAGACAAGCCCGCCTGCACCACGACCAGGCCAAACGCCAGCCCCAAGGGGATCAAACCCGCCGCAACAGGCAACGCCTCTTTCACGCCGCCAGCGACTTCAGTTCCGATTGAGGGAGCACTTTCCAAGGATGTCGGTGCCTCCGCCGGTACCTCTGCTGGCACTTCCGCCGGTACCTCTGCCGGAGTCCCATCGTTCGACATAATCTGACCTCCCACCCTCATCGCACACGTTTCACGTGAAACTGACTCTGCGAGCAGCCAAATTACCTGGAACTACCAGTCAGCCTCAACTAGCGGTACTGGCAGCGGGCAATGCGCCCAGTTATCAATCCGCCTAGTTATCCCGGACATCCATCGGGAAAGTTGCATACATCGGAAGTGGCCATGACTGACGACGCATCACATCACCCCAAACATCCGCACCCGCTGGAGCGAGTACATCCGACGGCAATGCTGGCGCGACGAACCAGTCGCCTCGCTGGATTTCGTCGTGAAGCTGACCAGGCTCCCAGCCCGCGTAGCCCACAAAAATACGAGCAGACTCAATGTAGTCGCTGAATCCATTCGGGTCAGCACCCAAGTTGAGTAGGGCAAAGCGGTGGGCGAGCTTCTCCATCATTGGCAGTCCATTGTCAGGGGCAACTGTTTCCGGCACATCCTTGACACCGTTCTTCAGCACGCCAATGCACAGAGGCTGCGTTTGATTCACTGGACCACCAATGTAGACCACCGGTGGCTTATGCATCAGCGGGGCCCAGGATTCCATGACGTTATGCACCGGGGTCTCCGAACGAGCAGTCAAATCCACGCCCAACGTGCCATTCGCATCGTGCTCGATGATGAAAATGACTGATCGCGCGAACTCTGGTGCCATCATGCCCGGCGCGGCCACCAGCAGCGTTCCTGCTGCCGGGTCGTTACGCTCGAGAGCATTAAACAGTCGGTCGCCGAACAAATCGGAAGATTCCATGTCGCTCATTATCTTGCGTTCCTCACCCTCAATGTCACCCTTGAAACTCTTCCCACCAGTGCTTTAGCTCCAGGATCGCATCTTCGCGTTCCAGTGGCCCCTTGTCTAGTCGCACTTCTTTCATGTGCTTCCAGGCTGCTCCGACTTCCGGCCCTGGCTTTAGGTCCAGGATTTCCATGATGTCGTTGCCGTCCAAGTCCGGGCGCACTTTTGCTAAATCTTCGGCTGCAGCGAGCTCGTCGATCCGCACTTCTAAATCATCGCAGGCTCGCGCTAATCGTGCTGCTTTGCGACGATTCCTCGTCGTACAGTCCGCCCGCACAATCTTGTTCAACCGTGGCAACAGGTCTCCGGCATCAGTGACGTAGCGTCGCACCGCTGAGTCTGTCCACTTTGCATCGCCGTAACCATGGAAGCGCATGTGCAGGAATACCAACTGCGCGATGTCCTCCGTCGTTCTCTTGGCGTACTTGAGTTTGCGGAAGCGACGTCGAACAAGCTTTGCGCCGACAACTTCGTGGTGGTGGAAAGTCACCGCGCCTGATTCCGAGTACGCCCGGGTGTTTGGTTTTCCGCAGTCGTGGAGGAGGGCTGCCCAACGAAGCACCAAGTCTGGTTCGCCGGGTTCTTCCTGCTCCATTGCCTGACGCATGACTTGCAGGGAGTGCTGATACACGTCTTTGTGTTGGCGGTGTTCGTCCTGCATCATTTTCATGGCTGGGATCTCGGGAATGATGAACTCCGCCAGTCCTGATTCCACCATGAGATCAATGCCTAACGACGGATCAGCGCCACAAATCAACTTGTCCAGTTCAGCGCCGATTCGCTCGACGGTAATGCGAGTGATCTGGCCACTCATGTCCGACAGGGCTTCCAGCACCCGCGGTGCGACGGTGAAGCCCAGTTGGGAGGCAAAGCGGCAAGCGCGCAACATGCGCAGTGGGTCGTCGCCGAAACTGACTTCCGGTTCACCTGGCGTGTCCAAGACACCTGCGACGACGTCATCGAAGCCACCAAGTGGATCGATGAATTCACGGGAGTCGTCGCCCCTCACTGCTACGGCGATAGCGTTGCATCGGAAGTCACGTCGGATGAGATCGCCCTCAAGGGTGTCGCCGAAAGTGACCTCGGGGTTGCGACTGACTTGATCGTACGTATCCGCACGAAATGTCGTGATCTCGATCTGGCGACCACGCTTCTCCGCAGATAGCGTGCCAAACTCAATGCCGGTGTCCCAGACCACCTCGGCCCAGCTATCCAGAATCTCGCGGGTGGTGTCTGGGCGAGCGTCCGTCGTGAAGTCAAGGTCATTGCCAAGACGGCCCAACAACGCATCGCGGACGGAACCGCCCACCAGATATAAGGAATGCCCACGCTTGTTGAATTCCGCAGCCAGCGGAGTCAAGATCGCCGATTCCTTTTCAATAGCTTGATCTGCCACCGCCAACATTCCCATGCGCTTAGCTGTCGCATCAGGAGTAGGCCCAGTTGGAGATGAAGTATTGAACGAAGAAGTCACGTCCGACACAATACCCGCTCGATACCCGCTCCATTTGCGCCGACCGGTAACGTATAAGGAATGAACAATGCCGATCGCACGGAGTCCTCGGCGACGTCGCAACAACAGCCACGTCGCCGACGTCCGCGACGGCGCAGTAGGAGCAACCAGCACATCACGAAGCATGCTGGTGGTCAGCAGTCCGGACACCAGCAGGCGAGCAACCAGCAGGGTGGCGGTCAGCCACGTGACGGTCAACAGGGCGGCAACCAGCAGAAGGACAGGCCGACGAATGCGAATCGCAATCGTCGCCGTCGCAGCGGAGCCACAGCTAAGGGCCAGAAGTCGAAGCAGACTGGCACAGCTAAAACTGGCACCACTAAGTCCAATACCAGCAAGTCCGGCACCTCCCAAGCACGCAACCAGCGTCGCCGGGGAAGTGCTGCTCGCAGGCCGAGTCGTCGTCCAGCACCAGCACGGAATGCGAATGCGAACCGTGGTGGGATGAAGACGTCGATCGAGACGTCGGCAGGCGGTCTTGTGGTGTCGGGTCTCGCGGAGGCGGTCCAGCCGGATGGAAGTGTCGATCTATCACGCATTTATGTGGCGCTGATCGGTCGGCTTGACCGTCGCGGTCGTTTGCTGTGGTCGATGCCGAAGGGGCACGTCGAGGCCGGGGAAGCCCATGACAGTACCGCTGAGCGGGAAGTCTGGGAAGAAACCGGAATCCATGGCAAGGTGCTGACTGAGCTGGGTGTCATCGACTATTGGTTCGTGTCGGATGGCACACGGATTCATAAGACGGTGCACCATTACTTACTGCGCTTTGTGGACGGAGATCTTAACGACGAAGACCCAGAAGTCACCGAAGTATCATGGGTGCCAGCCTCGACATTGGTTGAGAACCTGGCGTATGCGGATGAGCGCAAACTCGCCCGCCGCGCCCATGATCTTTTGCCAGAGCTAGCCAAGGCGGAGAAGCACGCCGGACGGGCCACACCACGCTCATGAGTGTTTATCGCGGACGCAGGGCGACAGCTGCATCGGTCAGCTGCGCGCTTTTAGCGGTCGTGATGCCGGTTGTGGCTACTGCTCAGCCTGCGGTTCCGACTGCACCTGACGACGACTCGATTGCCGAGCAATGGGGAAGTGCCTCCGCTCGCGGTTCAGAGTCGTATCAGGTTGTCGGCGAATCGATGGGGCCGTTGGCTTTGTCAATTGATAGCGTCAGCCCGCAGGTCGCAGCACCCGACAATTACGTGAGTGTGCAGGTCACAGTGCGCAATACATCGGAGCAAAAGGTTTCCGATATTGCCTTGCGGCTGCAACGCGGTGAACGCCTCAATGGCGTTGAGGATGCTCGGACATCTCTTGCCAATGCCGAAAACGCATTTGGTTACGTAACCAATTTCAACGATTCGTTTTCGTTGAGGCCGAAAGAGAAGAAGACAGTAACTGTTACTGCGCCAGTGGGTGCGAATGCTCCAGAAGGTCTGAGTATCAACGAGTCTGGCGTGTATCCGCTATTGATTAATGCCAATGGTGCGCCCGGCAATGACATTGTTCAGTTTCTTGCCGAAACACGCACGTTGCTGCCCGTGAACACACCACCTGACCCGGAAAACGAAGCTCCCGATGTCCCGCTGTCGCTGGTGTGGCCGTTGGCAGAAACCATTCCTGTGGTTCCAGGTGAAACGGGCGACGCACCCGAGGCTGCCGAGCTGATCATGTCAGATGAGTCCTTGGCGCGGTCATTGGAGCCTGGTGGTCGCCTCGATACCCTGCTGGCTACGTTGGAATCCGGCATGTCTGGACCGAATGGAGCCCAGCTGAAGAAGGCAACTTGCGTTGCCATCGATCCGGAGACTCTTGATGCGGTCGTTCGTATGAGCGACGGCTATCTGGTCGGCGCGTCTCGGCCAAGCCCCGTGAAGAAGTCGCAACGCTTGCGCGACTCGTGGGGCAACAATGACAACGAGGGTCTCACGGAGGGCACTGGCGCTGAGGCTGCGGCCGACTGGCTCGCCCGGTTCCGTTCTATTGCATCCGACACGTGTGTCTTCTCGCTGCCGTGGGCCTCTGCTGAGGTAAATGCCATCGCAAAGACAAATGACGTGGAACTTGTGTCAGAGGGTTTGTTTGCGGGGACGGAAGTCGTCGCAACGCAAGCAGAGACAACTCCCCTGAACAATGTCATCGCACCGCCGGAGGGCTATCTCACCCCGGAAAGTGTGCGGTGGCTGAGCCCACGCAATAACGCGCTGCGAGCGTCGTCGGAACTAACTCCGTATCCTTCGGCAGAAACGACGGCGTCGCCGGAGCAGCCGAACGCCGAGGCCCAGGATCCTGCCACACCCCCCGAATCGGCTCCCTCGGATTCGGGCGTGACGACGGCACTCGTGGCAGGCAATTCCCTCACTCGCGATGATGGAAACATTGCGCTGAGTGGTGAGACAGGAGTTCTCGCCGAAAATGCCCATGCGTTCGCTGTGCCCGGCGCGCTGACAGCAGCGTTGGCGGCAACGGGGTCGAAGCCGGAGCAGGCGGGCTTTTCGGCGCTAGAGGGTCGTTATGACTTGGCGCTCGATTCCTCGCAGGCACGTATGCAGACGGCGGTGGGAACTCTGCATCAGGAGATTGCCGATTCAGCCGCGGCTGCTCAGGTAATGGCGGAGCAGGCTGAAACTGAGGAAGCCACCCCGGGCGAGGAGACTGAAGCCGAGCGCCCTACGCCTGAGCCCGAGCAGACAGCGCGCAGTGTGGTTGCGGTGCCGCCGACGAGTTGGTCCGTATCCAAGGATGACGTAACGGCATGGCTGACCGCCGTCTCTGGCACGTTCGACGCTGGCACTACCACTCCGGTGCCTCTGTATGAGGTCATCAATGAGTCCGCAACGAAACACAACATCGGCTCCGTCAAGGCAACGGCGCCGAACCCTGACCCGGGCGCGACGCCAGATTCGGAAGTTCTGCACGTCCAGCAGTTGTCGCGCGAACTCACATCGTTGGCTCAATTTATGGCCGACGATCCGAACGTGACTCTGACTCGCTACGGTTTCACACTTCCGTTACGACGAGACCTCCTCCGGTCATTCAGCAGTGAATGGCGACGCAACCGTGCAGAGCACGTCGCCATGGACACCCGAGCCCGCTCAATTCGCAATGGCGCGGGTTCCATGGTCGATCAGCTTCGAAACTCTGTTTCGTTGGTGACTCCCGGTGGCTTGTTCACTCGCGCGACCGGTATGTCCCCGATTGTGGTGCTTGGTCGGAACGGTCTTCCTTTGCCGGTGCCGGTCGTCGTCAGGGTGAAGGGCGATGGTGGTGACGAGGCATCGAAGCACTCAGCCGTGCTGCCAGCGAAGGGCTCTGTCACTGTGCAGTTGGATCCGCAGACACATGGGCAGACATCACATAAAAGCCTCGAGATGTGGTTGGAAACGCCCGCGGGAACTCAGATTTCGACTCCAACGGATGTGGCTATTCGATCGGGTGTCAGTACGACCGCCATCATTATCTTCACGGCTTTGCTCGCTACCGGAGCTTTAATCTTCGGTGCCACTAGGTCGCGTCGATTCCGAAAGTAAGCGTCAAATCAGCCACAATGGGGGAGTGACTGATCCCGATGCTCAACAATTTGGACAGCGAAGCCGAATACGAAAACCCGCTCCGCCGGCACCCGTTCCGGTTCGGCGGGCCCCTCGGCCCTCGCCAAGCTCCGAGCTCGCGCCAAACCTGACGCAGCATCCAAAGAATCAACCTGCCGTGCCAGCTACCACTTCGACGGTGGCAACGGCTAACGACGAGTCGTCGCAAAGCGATTCCGATGTTGTACGTTCGACGGGTTCGATGGCAATTGCGACGCTGATCTCGCGCATTACCGGGTTCCTCCGTAATGCGCTGATTGGTATCACGCTCGGACCGGCGGTGGCGTCTGCGTTTAATACGGCCAATACGCTGCCGAATCTTATTACCGAGATCGTGCTCGGCGCCGTACTGACCTCGCTAGTCGTGCCAGTATTGGTTCGTGCAGAGAAGGAAGACCCCGACCGGGGTGCGGCCTTCATCAGACGACTGCTCACTGTGTCGCTGTCGCTGCTGGCGTTCATCACTGTGGTGACAGTGATTGGAGCACCGATTCTGACGCGAGTAACACTGGACGCTGACGGTAAGGTCAACGTCCCGCTGTCTACAGCATTCGCCTTCTTACTGTTACCGCAGATCATTTTCTATGGTGTGTTCTCGCTGCTCATGGCAGTGTTGAACACGAAGGGTGTGTTCAAACCCGGGGCCTGGGCGCCGGTTGCGAACAACATTATTGCCATCGCAACGCTGGCCGTTTATTGGCTTATTCCTGGCAGTATTTCGGAAACCAGCGAAGGTTCGCTGAGCGATCCACACATTCTGCTGCTTGGCATCGGCACCACGTTAGGTGTTGTTGTGCAGGCCCTCATCATGATTCCGCCTCTACGACGGGCGGGTATCGATTTGCGCCCGCTGTGGGGAATTGATGACCGCATCAAGCAGTTCGGCTCGATGGGTATCGCCATTGTCGCGTACGTGGCGGTGTCGCAGTTGGGCTATGTCATTACGACGCGCATCGCCTCCATGGCAGATGCTGCCGCCCCGACGGTGTACCAACAGCATTGGCTGCTGTTGCAGGTGCCGTACGGCATCATCGGCGTGACGTTGTTGACCGCGATCATGCCTCGGCTGTCTCGCAATGCTGCGGACGGCAACGACCGCGCTGTCGTCCGAGATTTGTCAGTCGGTACTCGCCTGACCATGCTCGCGCTGATTCCTATCGTGGTGTTCTTCACCATATTCGGTCAGCCCATCGCTATTGCCTTGTTCGCATACGGCAACTTCGATGTGGAGACAGCCAAGATCCTCGGCTGGACGCTGTCGTTCTCCGCATTCTCGCTGCTGCCGTATGCGGTAGTACTTTTGCACCTTCGTGTCTTCTATGCACGCGAAGAAGCGTGGACTCCGACGTTCATCATTCTCGGTATTACCTTCGTCAAGATCGTGCTGTCGATGGCTGCTCCACTCGTCGCTTCCTCCGGCAAGGTCGTAGTGGTTTTGCTCGGTGCCGCGAACGGCTTTGGTTTCGCTGCCGGTGCTGTCATTGGCTACCTACTTTTGCGACGAACACTCGGTAACCTTCAGCTGCGCTCCGTCGTGAAGACAACTTCTTGGGCGCTGATCGCCTCAATCATCGGCGGTGGCGTTGCATGGGTGCTGGGGCGCTTCACCATGAAGCTCAGTGAAATGGGCGAGCCGGGCACCGTGACAAGCGGTGTGGGCATGATCGTCAGTGTGGCAATCTGTGGCGTTGTTTTCCTCATTGTCACGGGTATCGTGCTGTCACGTTCGAACCTTGACGAGGTTCGTACCGTGGGTGGCATGCTCGGCCGTATTCCTGGTTTGCGCCGGTTCGCGCCGTCACCAAGCAAGGAGAAGAGCGACCAGCAGTTCAGCTCCGACTCCTTCGCTGCGGACGGCTTCACGGCTGCACCAATGGCACTCGTTGGCGAGTCTGCGGGTCTGGCTGGCGAGGGTTTCACGGCATCGCCACTCATGCCTCCAATGCCGACTGATGCTTCCCGGCCAACCCGCTTCGTGCCGGGTGAGATTGTGATGGGCGGTCGCTTCCGCTTGCGTTCCGAACAGGGCACGCGTCCGGGTATCCGATACTGGCGCGCAACGGATCAGATGAGCCCGAATCGCGATGAAGTCGCGCTCGTGTTCATCGATACCTTGGCGCTGCCATACACGGGCCTCATGCCAGTGGAAGCTGCGCGCGATATTGCTTCGCGTGCGCAGAGGTTGATGGAGATTGAGGCTCCGGGCATTGCATCGATTCGTAGTGCCGCCGCATCCCGTACCGATGTCTTGATTTCCGCCGACTGGGTTCCAGGTATTGCTTTCGATGCTCTGGCTCAGACGCCTAACCCAGATGCTGCTGCCATCGCCGTGGCTACTCTCTCGGAAGCTGCCGGCGCGGCTCACGAGAAGGACGCATCGCTTGGACTGAAGCACACCGACGCACTCCGCATTTCGACGGCCGGCGATGTCGTTCTGGCATTCCCAACACCATTGCCGGGATCCACGCCTCAGTCCGACATGCACTGCATTGGAGATTCACTCCAGGCGCTGACAAATAAGTGTCAGCACGTACCGTCTGACATTCGCCAACTCCTTGACTCAACACGTCAGCCAGTCGAGCAGGGTGCTGCTGCGAAGCTCGCTCACGATCTTCGTAAGGTCGCCTTTGGCCCGGATTCCGAAGAGTTCCAAGTGATTTCCTCGGACACGGATGCTCCATCTGATCCCGCGATGAAGTCCGTGGCGCAGCCGCTCCAGCATGAGCGCGCACCGAAGAAGCTATTGCTCAGCACCAGCGCCATCGTAATTGCGTCGGTGATCGTTATTGCCCTGCTGGCCACTGCCGCATTCGCGTGGCTGAACCGTTCCGACGATGCCCCTCTGACGCCAGACTCCGTGAAGCGCGGTCCACAGGTGGCAGAAGAGAAGATTGGGGAGCGCGTCGTCAAGCCTGCGTCCGTCGCGGAATGGCAGGCGCAGAATCCGAATCCACAAGCGGGTCCAGATAATCCGCAGAGTGCCGCGAACGCGACCGATGAGGACCCTGCAACTGCCTGGGAATCGAGCCAGTACTTCGAGCAATTCGGGCCAACGGCATTCAAGCCGGGCATTGGTGTGCTCTTAGAATTCGACGAGGACATCTCACCGGAGGCAGTCGAAATTCTTGGCTCTCCAGACGCGGAGCTCGAGATCCGCACGCTCACCGATGGCACAAACACGGATCTGACGACGACTACCGTCATCGGCAAAACCACCCTGACCGACAAGGTCGCTACGGTTTCGCTTAACGACGCACCTGCTAGTCGCTATCTCCTCATTTGGGTGACGAAGTTGCCTGAAAGCAGCCCGCAGGTCTTTGCGCCGGTGTCGATTGCGGAGGTCGTCGTCAAGCAGTAGTTCAGTGGTTCGTGCTTGGCACGAGGATTAGTCCACAGTTAGGGAAGTATCCACAAGTGGTATTTTTCTTCCAGAAATAAAGTCGCGCCCCATCTCACCGTGTGTTGAGATGGGGCTGTGAACTTCGGGGGGAGGGTCACGGCGCTGTCGGCGCGCGTAGACCATAAGCAAAGTAAGTCAGTTCGGGTTCGACCAGCAGCGGGGGCTGCGGGAGACACCGAGTTATTGGATGCTCATGTCGCGGGGGACATGCGGGCGTTTGGCAGATTGATGCACAAGTATCAACGCCAGCTGCAATGGCTCGCCCGGAACTACAGTTACGGGGACGCAGATGCGTCAGATGCCTTGCAGGATGCATGGTTCAAGGCCATGACGAAGGCGCATTCCTATCGGGGTGATGCCGAAGTGTCAACGTGGCTAAATCGCATTGTGGTGAATACCTGTCGTGATCGGCTGCGGCGTCGCTGCGAGCACACGCATGGCGGCGTCGATGACATCGCCGCCATGGCCGATGCCGAACAGTTTCGGCAAGGCACATCGGATCCGACGTTGTTGCTCACCATGCACTCTGCATTGCGTCGGCTGTCAGCAGATCAACGAATCGTGGTGCAGGCAGTCGATGTCATGGGGTTTTCGGTAGCTGAGGCTGCGCAGGTTTTCGGGGTCGCGGAGGGGACTATCAAGTCACGCCGCGCACGGGCGCGGGTACACATGCGGGAATACCTGAGCGGGTAATCATGTTGTGTGGTTCAGACACCTAGGATTTGCTCGCACCCTAATACTGTGGGTGGCAGAGTGATCTACACATGATTATTGGAGGCACAACCATGAGCGAGACCATTCACGATGTCATCATCGTCGGATCGGGCCCTGCTGGATACACCGCAGCAATTTATGCTGCACGCGCAGAAATGAAGCCGGTCGTTTTCGAGGGCATTGAGTTTGGTGGTTCGCTGATGACCACTACTGAGGTCGAAAACTTCCCAGGTTTCGCTCAGGGTATCCAGGGCCCAGAACTGATGGATCAGATGCGTGCACAGGCCGAGCGTTTCGGTGCGGATCTGCGGATGGAGATTGTGGACCGCATGGATCTCACCGGTGATATCAAGAAGGTCTGGGTGGGCGAGGAAGAGCATCAGGCTCGCTCTGTCATTCTGGCTATGGGTGCAGCACCTCGCTACATCGGTGCTGAGGGCGAGAACGAGTTGCTGGGCCACGGTGTGAGCTCGTGTGCTACTTGCGATGGCTTCTTCTTCCGCGACCACGACATTGCAGTAGTTGGTGGCGGTGACTCCGCGATGGAGGAAGCAACGTTCTTGACCAAGTTCGCTAAGTCGGTCACGATTGTTCATCGTCGGGACGAGTTCCGCGCTTCCGCTATTATGGTTGAGCGCGCTAAGGCAAACGAGAAGATCCGCTTTGCTACCAACAAGGTTGTGTCCAAGGTTTTGGGTGACGGCAATGTCACTGGGCTGGAGCTGACCGATACCGTCACCGGTGAAAAGTCTGAACTACCAGTTACCGCTATGTTTGTAGCTATTGGCCATGACCCACGTTCTACGATGGTCAAGGATCAGGTCGAGTTGGACGAGGACGGCTACGTCAAGGTCGATTCACCTTCGACGAAAACGTCTCTACCTGGTGTGTTTGCAGCAGGAGACTTGGTTGACTCCCACTATCAGCAGGCCATTACGGCCGCAGGTACTGGCTGCACGGCTGCTCTTGATGTTGAACACTACATCGCATCGCTGGGGCAGTAGTCACCAGTTGCGTGGCGCGATGTCCCACTGTGCACCACCATTGACCCTTTATTCTTCTATCCGTCGGAGGTACTCCCATGTCCGTTATCAATGTAAAGACCGATTCCTTCAAGTCCACTGTCATCGACTCTGACAAGCCAGTTCTCGTTGACTTCTGGGCAGAGTGGTGTGGACCTTGCCGCAAGCTCGGTCCAGTAATTGATGAGTTGTCTGAAGAAATGGCTGACCAGGCTGTTTTCGCCAAGGTGAACGTCGATGAGGAGCGCACGCTCGCTGGCATGTTCCAGATCATGTCGATTCCTACTGTCCTGATCTTTAAGGATGGCCAGAAGGTCGAGGAACTTGTCGGTGTTCGTCCAAAGTCCGATATCCGCGCGAAGCTCGAAGCTCACGCCTAATTGACGCGCCCTGTGCGATGTGTGGCACTGAACAGGGGTACTCCGTTGGATTCCCGGCGTTAGTCGGATCACATTATGGCGTGCCCCTAGTTTCGGTGGCACGTTAAGTGTGTTTTGGATGTAAACTTCTGTGGTTCTGGTGGGTTCGCTAGTTATCCATAGCTGAACACCGTGAACTATTAACGATCTCGATAGTCATTAACTATTGGATCGTTATTAAACACCAGGTCTAACCCGTATTTTGTTCCAAGCTTTTTTTGCTCTAGCTGGTAGTCTATTCACACGTTAGGCGCATGAAAGCTGCCTTTCACTGTCGTGAATTCGAAGGGAGTCGACGTGCCAGAGTTTCTCCAGGTTGGGGACCGTTCACCTCGCGTAGCTGAGGTTCGTTCCACTCTGGCTCGCCTTGGACTGCTCCCCAATTGGGGTGGCGATGTCTCTGGTGGCAATTCTCCACAATGGTCTGGAGATGACGACGTTTTTGACGAAGAGCTGTGCGAAGCTCTTCTGGCCTTTCAGCAGTCTCGTGGCATTCTCGCTGACGGTATTATCCGTGATCAGACTTTGAACCTTCTCCGCGAAGCGTCGTACAAACTGGGCGCACGTGTACTCAGCTTTGATCCGATGACTCCAATGACCGGCGAGGATGTCGCCCAGTTGCAGTCCACTCTGCAGGAGCTTGGGTTCCACGACGCACGGGTCGATGGTCATTTTGGTCCACGAACCGATGCCGCTGTCCGCGAATACCAGATGAACTACGGCCTTGAATCTGACGGTATTTGTGGTCCTAAGACTCTTCGCGCCCTCAGCTACCTCGGTCGCCGGGTGACCGGCGGATCTCATGTTCGTTTTCACGAGCGGGAGGCAGTTCGCGCAGCTGGCCCAAAGCTCGGTGGCAAGCGCATTGTAATCGATCCTGGCCTTGGCTCTGGAAATCCGGGTCAGGTAGTTCAGGGACCATTCGGGCGGATTACTGAAGAGGAGATCCTATGGGATCTTGCTTCACGCATCGAAGGACGTCTTGTGGCCACCGGTGCCGAAACAATTCTGTCCCGACCACGCACCGATAACCCTTCAGTGGAAGACCGTGCGGAACTTGCCAACGCATTCGGCGCGGACGTAGTGATCTCTCTGCAGGCCGATGGATACTGCAACGAACGCGCCTCTGGTGTTTCTACCTTTTACTTCGGCTCTGAAGCAGGAAATAGCTCCATTCTGGGCGAGCAGTTGTCTGGACTGATCCAGCGTGAAATTGTTGCTCGGACGTCCCTCGCGGATTGCCGCACTCATGCTCGTACGTGGGACGTACTGCGTCTCACGCGCATGCCGACGGTTGAGGTGTGCGTTGGCTACCTGACCAATCCTGATGACGTCGCTGTATTGACTTCACCGCAGGATCGCGATGCTATTGCCGAATCCATTGTGGTGGCAGTAAAGCGCTTGTACCTTGCCGACGAAGACGAGCAGCCGTTGACCGGAACCTACAGTTTCGTTCAACTTCTGGAAGCCGAGAAGAACTCGTAGTTCTTCTTTCCCATGGCCGACTGCAAGGCAACCTGACGGTCCAACGCACTACCCATCGCCTCACTCCAATCCAGATTGGGAGTGAGGTTTTTTCGTAGGCGTGGGTGCGTTGGATGGGGCCTTACGACGGTAAAGCCTGCCTCAATCAATACCTTCGTGCTAATTAGATCTCCCGGCCCATGCGCCACATCGGACATCTTGTCTGCAGTGCAAGCATGGGCAGCATTCTTGAGATCCAGAGAATCGATGACCTGCTCGGTCAGCGTGAGATTCTCTGGAAGCGTTCCTTCCTCCATTTGGTCGATGTTGCCTGAGCAACCGAATGCCTCGACAGCCTTAATGCCTCGGTTTGTGAGGTGGCTGAGAGCGACCTCGATAAGCGCTCGTTGATTCGACTCTGTGACCTCAAAGGGTGCGTAGTGGAGGCTCGCAAGAAGGATTGCGTCAGACGATACTGGCGCGGTGGGGAGGCAACGAGCACGCGGCGTGAAGCCCGGCGGGGCGAAGAGGAGGGTGGCGATTGGTGTGTGCTGGTTTGTGCGTCTCAAAGAGAAGCCGCAGAGGCCCCAGGTAAGCGTTACGGCATTGAGCCAAGACTCTTTCTCGAAGCGCGTATCTGAAGGCGTCTGGGAGCCTTCTGACGCCCGTTCTGCACCGTTTCTAGCCGAAATCAGCCCGCTACTCAACTCTGTGGACCCAGAATCGACCCCAGGTTCGTCGCACGTCTGCCAAAACGTGCTGTTGAGGGCTTCGGAGTAGATCCCATCAAGGTCAGTGAGCTCGATGGGTTGTATGTAGACGGGACTCATGGACTTGGATTCTTAACTGTCGTTGTTCTCGATCATTGACATAATGCGGTCGAAGTCGTCAAGATCGCCGAACTCGATGACGATCTTGCCCTTGCGCTTACCCATGGTTGCGGTCACCTTGGTGTCGAAGGTGTCCGCCAGACGGCTAGCCCAGGTGTTCAAACGTTCTGGTTGTTCAATGGTGTTGCGTGCACGACGTGGCTCCGGCTGCTGTCCACGGTTGAGGAGAGTGACAGCCTCTTCAGTGGCACGCACCGACATACCCTCGGCCACGATGCGATTGGCAAGTGCCTCTTGATCATCTCGACCCGTCCGAACTCCCAGTAGTGCTCGGGCATGACCTGCCGACAGAACACCGGCCGCGACACGACGCTGCACTGGGACCGGCAACTGAAGCAGACGAATCATGTTGGTGATCATTGGTCGCGAACGCCCGATCTTATCCGCAAGTTGTTGTTGCGTGACATCGAACTCTTCGAGGAGCTGTTGGTAGGCTGCAGCCTCTTCGAGAGGATTCAGTTGGACGCGGTGGATATTCTCCAGCAAGGCATCGCGAAGCATGTCGGTGTCCGACGTCTCGCGAACAATCGCGGGGATAGTCTCCTGCTCCGCCCGCTGGCTTGCTCGCCAACGGCGCTCACCCATAATGATTTCAAACTCGGGCTGCACCGCGTCAGCATTGCGCTCCCGCGCTTGCTCCAGCGCCGTAGCACGGTCCTTGTCCTGGAGCGCGCGGACAACGATCGGCTGCATGAGTCCGAACTCGCGAATGGAGTGGGCGAGTTCGTTCAGCGGTTCTTCGTCGAAGACTTCACGGGGCTGCCGTGGATTCGGCGCAATCAGCTCTAGCGGAATTTCACGGTAGGTGGCACCAATTTCGGATGGGGCTTCAGTGGCCCCGCCCTGAGTTGTTGCGCTTCGACTGTCGCCCGACATTGTTTCACGTGAAACATCTCCACGTCCAGAACTTTTTTCGTCACCGTGACGTAATGCCCCCTCACTCAGGTGCCCGCCAGAAAGACCGGAATTTCGCGCCTTTCCACCTAAAAGTGGGTTCTCACGATTCGCAGTACCGCTGGGCTTACCGTTGCCGCTGCCGTTTCCAAAAATGATGTCGGCAGCAGAATCACCCACACCCACATGCGGATCCGGGGTAGTAGGGATCAGCGCAGCGAGTCCACGACCGAGACCACCACGTCGTGGCTCGTTCTTCTCATTAGACATTGTCAGCTAATCCCTTCTAGTTGTCACCTGACGACGGCTCGTCGTCACGCTTTTTCTCCGGAGAAACACCAATTGCCCCGGAAGTATCAGACGGAGTGTAGTCACCGCGCTTGGCCAATTCCTTAGCTGCATCCAAGTAGGCGAGTGCTCCGCGAGAGCCTGGATCGTATGCGATGACAGACTTGCCGTAGCCAGGAGCCTCGGAGACCTTAACCGAACGCGGAATGATATTGCGCAGAACTGCGTCACCAAAGTAGTTCCGCACCTCGTTGGCAACGTCCTCAGAAAGACGCGTCCTACTGTCGTGCATCGTGAGCAACACGGCACTGATGTGGAGGCGCTTGTTCAAATGCTGACGGATCATCTCAACGTTATTGAGAAGCTGGGTCACGCCCTCCAGAGCATAGAACTCGCACTGGATCGGAATAATGACTTCCTCGGCCGCCGTCATTGAGTTAAGAGTCAGCAACCCCAATGATGGGGGACAGTCAATGATCAAATAGTCAAAGTCATTGTCGATCAGGAAATCATCCGAGATTGCCTGGCGGAGACGCCGTTCGCGATTGAGGAGATTAACCAATTCTATCTCCGAACCAGCAAGATCCAGAGTCGCAGGTATCACCCACAGATTTTCAGACTCGGGGGACTGGCGCATGACATCCTCTGGTGACATTTCACCAAGAAGAATCTCGTACGTAGATGGAGTACCACTGCGATGCTCCACGCTGAGCGCCGTCGAAGCGTTGCCCTGCGGATCATTGTCGACCACTAGAACCTTCAGGCCATGCCGCGCAAGCGCCGAGGCGATGTTCACCGTCGAGGTGGTTTTGCCAACACCGCCCTTCTGGTTAGCGATGGTGATCCGTCGCGGATACTTGGGCTTAGGTAGTGAAAGACGATTAGGACCCTTTACCTTAGCCGCGCGTCGAGCAGCGGCTGCAATCGGAGTATCTTCCCAAGTCTCTCGACCCATTACATGTCCCCTTTGTAGTCAGATATCGGCACAGTAGTTGGCCTTTTCACATACTTGGTGGTGACTAAAGCTGCCGAAAGGGAGAACGTCACTGTGCGACGATCATGACCTCTTCCGAGCAGCTGTAGGCTTACCACCTTACTTCTTCTCGATACGAACGACATAGGTTGGGGTAGCCAAGTACTCGCTACCGACTTCAATCACCTCTGCGTTCATACCCTTCGCCTTCTTAATATCCCGCGCATCGCGTTCAATCTCCTCAGCTGCCGTCGATCCCTTCAGCGCGATCATATGACCGCCAGTCCTCACAAGAGGCAGCGACCACTTCGCAAGTTTGCCCAGGGGAGCTACCGCGCGAGACGTTGCAACATCCACTGCACCAATCTGCTTGACGACGGCCTTCTCCTCAGCGCGGCCCCGCACGACGGTAACGTTTTCGAGTGCTAGGTCAGCAACCACTTCATCGAGAAAGGTAGTTCGTCGAAGGAGGGGCTCAAGCAATGTGATCGTGAGGTCAGGCCGAGCGAGAGCTAGTGGGATGCCCGGCAATCCAGCGCCCGAACCGATGTCAACGACTGACTTATCTTCCTCGATCGCATCGCCCACTGCAGCGCAATTCAGGATGTGACGTTCCCACAAGCGTGGCACCTCTCGTGGGCCGATCAAACCTCGCACGGTGGCTTCAGCGCTCAGCCAACCCCAATATTCACGGGCCTTGTCTGCGTTCTCGCCGAACACACGCTCAATTTCGATTGTTGGTTCAGCGGGGATTTCTTCCGCTTCTCGTGGAGCTGCAATGTCGTCAGACATCAATCTTGACCTCTATCTGTAGCCGGCTAGCTATGGGGCAGTGGCACGCTATGCTCACTGGACGATAAGCGAAAAAGGATTCCCTCGCCGATGCTCTACGCAATGAGACTCTCTAAGGAATGAAACTCTCTTGGTTTCACGTGAAACATTGAGAATGAAACCCTGGCAGTCACATTGGCAAAACCCACGACGAGAACGAATCCGAACCGCTATCCATCTGAGTTAAACGATACCGGCTTGAACTGAGAACTCGCTAAACGGGGAACTCCGCGACAGCCAAATGGAGAGGTTTCACGTGAAACCATCGATGTTCCACGTGAAACCAAGGCGACAGCGCAAACGGGCCCCTTAATTACATCAATGACATTCCACCCGGAAGGCGACTCTTTCCGTCGCGGAGCGACGAACGATGATCGTCGCCTTCCGCAGACCGCCCGATCAAAGCGGGGCGCAAGGCCCTCCTCGGTAACCCAAACGAACACGGAAATCCCGCACGGCCAAAACTGCACTCTCGCTTCCTGGCGAACTCAACACATAAAGACCCAACACATAAAGAAAGCCCCCACCGAATGGTGGGGGTTTCAATTCTTCGTAGACGCCAACTTCGCTACAACTGTGAGCGCTTAACGCTTACGCTTCTTCTTCTTCCTTTGCTGCGGGCGTTGACCCGGCGCAGGCTTAGCTCCAGGAGTTCCCGTCACTGAGTCCTTCACTGGGCCCTGCTGGCCCTTAGAAGAGTCGCCAGATGGCAGGTGGCTCGACTTCACAGCGTTTCCAGGCTTCCCGACGGAGCCGTCGTTACGCGAGCCCGCAGACTGAGGCTTGCCGCCCTTCTTAGGGTTGACAGGCTTGGCGCCTGGCTTAGGGGCGAGGTTCTCCTGAACGCGACGCTTCTCCTCGGCCTTAGTAGCGAGCTCCTCAGCCTCTTCCTTATCCAGCTTCGAGAAGATGTACTTCTGCTGGAAGAAGGTCCAAATGTTGTTTGTGAGCATGTACACCAAAAGGCCGATGTGCCACATAAAGCCAGTGCCCAGAATCATCAGAGGGATGAACCAGAGCATCATCTTGTTCATCATGTCCATCTGCTGGCCCATTGGGCCTTCCTGGCGCTGCTGGAGGCCTGCCGCCTGACGAGCCTGCGTACGGTTCACCGACATGCGAGCGTTGAAGTGGGTAGCCAGTGCGGAGATGATCATCAGCGGGATAGCGACGATCATGATGTCCGTGCGTGTGAAGTCTGGTGCAGTACCAGGCGCGGTAAAGGCTGCGTACTGATCCTGGCCCATTGCTACGGAACCAGACAGTGGAGCATTCAGAACACGTGCCAGCAAGAAAGAGCGAACTTCCTCAACACCGAACAAGTAATTCGCTGTGTTCCAGTTCTGCTCGACACTCAGGCCGGCCTGTCCCGCGCCGGTGCCGGTGCGGTTGAACGAACGGAGTACGTGGAACAAACCAATGAAGACCGGCATCTGCACGAGCATTGGCAGACAGCCAGCAAGTGGGTTGACACCCATATCCTTCTGCAGCTTGCGCATCTCGAGTGCTTGCTGCTGCTGATCGTTCTTGTACTTCTCACGAATGGCAGCCATTGCTGGCTGCATCTGCTGCATCTTGATAGCAGACCGCTGCTGCTTCAACATCGGGCGGAAGAGAAGAACGCGGATCGTCATCACCAGGAGGACGATTGCGAGCACCCACGAGATTCCCGACTGTGGATCGAGAATAAATCCTGTGGCCTGGTGCCAGAACCACAAGATGGCCGAAATCGGCCAATAGACAAAATTGAGCACGGTGTAGGACTCACTCCTTACGGTTTTTCGAGTCGTGCGTTGTATAGCGGTCGCGTCTACGACAGCATTGTTACGACAGTCTTCCTAGAGGTTACCTGTGCATTCGCCTCCACCACGGCGCCAGGCCGGGATACGAGCGGGGGACTGGGTCCCAACCACCCGGGTGCCACGGCGCACACCGCATAATGCGAAGAAACGTCAACCACGTTCCACGAATCGCACCGAAGCGACGGACCGCAGTCAGACCGTAAGCGGAGCACGTCGGTTCAAACCGACAAGTGCCGCCACCTTTTAACGGCGAAATCCGCCGGCGGTAGAAAAGGAAGATACTTTCCACGGCTCGAGCACCAATAGATAGGCGGTTAGTGGGTTCGGAATGCTTTATGACGTCGTCGTCATGCGTGATTCCGTGTTTCCGTGTGGATTCATCGTCGCGGTGCGATTTTGAGGGCTGACCGCACATCTTTCTCCAACTCCTCGCTAGTGGCATCTGCACTTCGTGGTAGAGCTCGAATGACGATATCGAGATCAGCTGATATCTCTGGGGCTACCGCTGCAGCGATATGTCGGAGTTTTCGGGCAATTGCATGCCTCACCACCGAGTTGCCAACAGCTTTAGACACAATAAGGCCGACGTGCGGTCCGCCTTGTCTGACGAACGGCACATCGGCCTTCGCTCCCTGATAAGCAGAGCGGTCAAGAATATGCAGGACTACAGTCCTGCGTCCGACTCGGCGTCCTTTACGCACCACAAACGAGAAGTCTGCGGAACTTTGCAGCTTGAACTGCTGAGGGAGCACCTTGAATCGGTGTCTCTCTTAAGCAGAAAGACGTGCGCGGCCCTTGTTGCGGCGAGCTGCCACAACGGCACGGCCAGAACGGGTACGCATACGGGTACGGAAGCCGTGCACGCGTGCACGACGACGGTTATTCGGCTGGAACGTCCGCTTCGACACGGTTGACACTCCTAGGGTCTCTGAAACATTTTCTCTGGTCGTGATTGCAAGCGAACCCATCGGAATGAATTCAAGCTGACGCAATCAGGTCCGCGGGTTGTGCACAGTGAATAGCTAACCAAGTACTCGTTAACCACGTTCTGCACTATCGCGGGGTCATACTGTGTTCGCTCGACACCGTAACAACGAAGCGTGAACTTCACGGCTACAAGACATCAAACGTCAGAATATGACAGACCAGAACAGACTACGTTGTTTGGAGCCTGGAATACAAATCAACGCCCCGTCAAGTTACGAGGTCAATGAACCAATACACGCGATGTGAGCTGTGAGAACTCCACCAATTCCACAACTTTCCACAGTCACCCATTTTCATACAACTGTGGATAACTTGAAACACACGAGTCACAGTCGAGCTGGGACTTTAGAGTAAACGCCCAGGTCAACTCGACGCCATTTCAGCGTTAACCCCGTTTCACACGGTCCTGTGAGTTGTGGATAGACTGTGGATTAGTTTGATTCGATCGTTCTCCACAGCTGTGTATAACTTTGTGGAAGGCCAGGCCAGACGGCGTGGCTCAATGTGGACAAGAATCCCACACCCGATCGTTTCGTGGAATTTCATATTTTTGCAGTTTTCTACCTACGGTTGTCATACAACGACGAACAGCGCACCGTATCGGGGGACTGTTTTTCATGGTGTCTGTAACTCTCAAAAGGAATGTGCAATTTGTCTGAAGAATCGATGGAACTCGAACAGCTGTGGAAGAGCGTTCTTGATGTCCTGCTGTCAGACGAGGGCGCACCAGATCTTGGAATTGAACCTCTAGCAGCTCGCCACAAAGTACTTTTGAGGTCTGTGTCAGCAGGGGGACTTTTCCCAGGCTTCATCTTGCTTGTGGCACAGAACGAAATCACGCAGACGCTGGCAAAACTCGAGCTCAAGGACGAGATCGAGAAGGTTCTGACTTCTATTACTGGCGAGCCATTTAGCGCGACGATCACCATTGCAGAACCCGAACAATCGGCTCAGCAATTCCCAACGCAACACAACGTCCCTCAACAAATGCCATCACAAGCGCCGCAGGGACAGGATTATCAGGAACCGCAGCATTTCGGTGATCACACACCTCCAGTTCCGATGCCTCCGCAGCCCTCATCGGCTCACCCTGGTCAGTCGCAGCAGCTACCTCATCAGCAGACACCACAGCAGGGTCAGGTCCCACAACAGTCAGCTGAATTTCAAGAACCGTATAACGACTGGCGAAGCGTGAATCTGACGCATGGGGGAGATTCTCCACAAGCACCGCAGGCTAAGAAGCCTTTTCAGCGCTATGGCCGAACAGCTGAGACCCCTTTCGAAATGATGACTCCGGATCGCGAACCATCGTTGAATCCGAAATACACCTTCGAGACGTTCGTTATCGGGCCACAAAATCAGTTCGCACACGCATCAGCGATCGCAGTCGCTGAACAGCCAGCACGTGCCTACAATCCGCTGTTCATTTCTGGTGGTTCTGGCCTAGGTAAGACACATTTGTTGCACGCTATTGGTCACTACGCTCGCAATCTGGATCCAAAATTGCGAGTTCGATACGTGTCTAGTGAAGAGTTCACCAACGACTTCATTAATTCGGTCCGTGACGACGCCCAGGAATCATTCAAGCGTCGATACCGCGAACTCGACATGTTGATGATCGACGACATCCAGTTCCTCGAAGGCAAGGAGGGTACTCAGGATGAGTTCTTCCACACTTTCAACGCGTTGCACCAGGCCAACCGCCAAATTGTATTGACGTCCGACCGCCCGCCTCGCGAGCTAAAGACACTGGAAGAGCGCCTGCGCACCCGCTTCGAGTGGGGGCTGATGACTGACCTGCAGTTCCCGGATCTGGAAACTCGCATTGCAATTTTGTCCAAGAAAGCTCGCATTGACGATCTGCAGGTACCTCACGAAGTACTGCAGTACATTGCGGAAAATGCTTCATCGTCGATCCGCGAGCTCGAGGGAAGTCTGATTCAGGTCACGGCGAATGCGTCGATGCGCAAGATTCCTGTGACTCTGGAGTTGGCGGAAGAGATCATTGGCACAAATGCCGCAGAGATCGAGTTGACCCCGGACATCATCATTTCCGCTACGGCTGAGTACTACGACCTCAAGGTGTCTGATCTGCTGGGAAGCAGCAAAACTCGTCCGGTAGCGCATGCTCGCCAAATCGCGATGTACCTGACGCGATCTCTCATCGACCTTTCCTTGCCTGCAATTGGCAAGGAGTTTGGCAACCGCGACCATTCGACTGTTTTGTACGCATATCGCAAGATCAGCAAGGAGATCGCGGAAAAGAAGCCAACGAAGGACCAGGTCAACGATTTGACCACCCGCGTCCGGGACAAGGCTCGCGGCCACTAGCTTCTCCGTACGCTCACATTGCGCACACCTTTCAGGTCTGTGCTTTACGACGACCGCCCCTGTGGATCATTTCGATGCTCCATGGGGGTGTTCGTCGTTAAGTGGGGTGAGCGAGTGGGGGATCGCGCGGAACGTGGGCACCCGTTTTTGCATGTCACGTATGTAATTACACAAATGTAATTTATGGCATCAGCTTGTTGGCAACCACCGGATTTACAGTGGAGCAAGCTGTGGATGAATAGGAGGATCTGTGGATAACGCGGTATGCATCAAATCTATCCACAGAGGAAGTAGGTTATCCACAAACTCTGCACTGAAGTGTAAACAGCAATAAAACGGCGTCGACCAGCGCAGTTCGGCTCATTCCACAGAGTGCACAGGACCTACAACTACTACCCACTATCTAAATCTCAGAAACGTGAAAAGAAAAGGGAGCTCAACTTTTCTGTGAATGACAAAATTTCAAAGAGGAACGCCGGACACCCAACCGTCAAGGATTAGAATTTGTAACTTGCCTGGAGTTCGCTGGCTTACGACTCTGGGATAAGGTTGTAGTTCAAAGAACGTGAATGAAGCACAAGATTTTGTCGGAGGATCGAGACCACGATGAGTTACGAGAACGTACGTTTCCGCGCTGCAAAGCATGATCTCGCGGAAGCAGTGGGATGGGTTGCTCGTAATTTGCCAGCTCGACCTACACAGCCGATTCTTCGTGCCATGGTTTTCGAAGCCACGTTTGAGGGACTGGAAATCGTTGGATACGACTACGAAGTTTCCACACAGATTCGAATCTCCGCTGAGGTTGAACAGCCAGGTCGATTCGCGGTGAATGGCAAACTTGTTGCAGATATCGTGTCGAAGCTACCGAATATGCCAATCGAGATGAACTTCGATGGCACCAAGGTTTTTGTCACTTGTGGCCAGTCCAACTTCGAACTGCCAAGCATGACTCTCGAGGATTACCCAGCTTTACCAGAGATTCCTGCGGCAACAGGCACCATTGACCAGAAGCTATTTTCTGATGCCATTCATCAGGTTGTGGTGGCAGCAGGCAGGGATGAAACACTGCCGATGCTTACTGGTGTGCGGATGGAAACTGAGGGCAACCATGTCACGATGGCCGCGACCGACCGCTTCCGCCTTGCAGTTCGTACTTTTGAGTGGAACCAGATTCCCGAGGGCAACGCAGCTCTGATCATTCCTGCAAAGACTTTGACCGAAGCCGCGCGTTCGTTGGAAACTTCCAGCAGCGAGCCTGTGACCTTGGCATTTGGCGACGGATCCGATGGTAAGGCTATTGGTGAAGGTGGCATGCTGGGCATTTTGGGCGAGGAACGTCGCACGACGACTCGTCTGCTCGATACTGACTTCCCAAAGTTCGGTCCACTATTGCCAACGCACCATTCGTCGCTGGCTGCAATCCAGATCGAGCCACTGCGGGAAGCTATTCGCCGTGTGTCGCTCGTTACGGATCGAAATGCTCGTATTCAGATGAGCTTCTCCGAGGGGTCGTTGGTGCTGTCTGCACACGGTGATGAAGCTGGTCGTGCTGAAGAAACCATTCCTTGCGATTTCTACGGCGAACCTTTGACTGTTGCTTTCAACCCGGCGTACTTGTCTGATGGCCTGACGGCTGTCGATAGCGATCGCGTGGTCATGGGCTTCACTCAGCCATCGCGACCTGCAATTATGATTCCGGAACCAGAGGAACTGCCAACCCCTGATGAATCCGGTATGTACCCAACTCCTGAGACGTACTACACGTACCTTCTCATGCCACTTCGCTTGTCCAACTAGTGCGCTAGCGCGCCGCTGGTCAGGCCGCAAAGGCTTCCATGTACCTTCGTTATTTGTCTCTTCGTGATTTTCGGTCGTGGCCCGAGTTCGAACTCGAGCTGACGCCCGGAATCACGGTATTCACCGGCAAAAATGGCTATGGAAAGACCAATATTGTGGAGGCCGTCGGCTATCTGTCCACGTTGTCATCGCACCGGGTGTCACAGGATGCGCCTCTTATTCGCTCTGGTGCCGAATCAGCCCGTATTTCTGCCACGGCTGTGAACGATGGTCGAGAACTCACTGCTCATCTGCTCATCAATCCGCACCGTGCCAACCAAGCTCAGCTGAATCGCACGCGATTGCGCAGCACACGCGAACTTTTGGGCACAGTGCGTTCAGTGTTCTTTGCCCCCGAGGATTTGGAGTTGGTGAAGGGCGATCCTGGTGGTCGACGTCGCTATCTCGACGATCTTCTCGCTTTACGACGACCGCGACTAGCCGGTATCCGCATCGAATATGACAGAATCCTCCGCCAGCGAAACGCCCTGCTGAAAACTGCTGGTGCATCGTTGCGTCGGGGCTATTCTTCGGCGGAAGGTGAAGCCGCGCTGGCCACCTTGGATACGTGGGATGCACAGATCGCCCAGGTAGGAGCTGTATTAACTTCGGCTCGCGCCGAGCTTGTCCGGGAACTTGGCCCATTGGTGGAGGATGCGTATAAGACGTTGGCGCCGTCGTCACGTTTGGCGAAAATCTCTTACGTGTCGAAGCTGACGGAAGACCTGGGTGGCGAGGACATCCCGGTGGATGTCGAGATGGTCGAGGCTTTGCTGCTTGCTCGGCTGGGTCGAATGCGCCAGCGCGAAATCGAGCGTGGTGTGTCACTAGTGGGGCCGCATCGCGATGACCTGGGACTTATTCTGGGCCAGGATCCGGCAAAGGGGTTCGCCAGTCACGGTGAGACATGGTCTTTTGCACTATCACTGCGACTTGCGTCGTACTTCCTGTTGAAGGAGGACGGACCAGACCCGATTCTCGTGCTCGATGATGTGTTCGCGGAGCTTGATCGACAGCGTCGTGAAGCATTGATCGATATTGCGGTGCACGCTGAACAGGTGTTGATTACCTCAGCGGTGGGCGAGGAATTGCCGAAAGCGCTGTTTGCAGTGGCAAAGGACAATAATGTGCAGGTCAGCACCTACTCTGTGACGGTAAAGGACACCCACGAGGGTCGCGTGTCCGTGTTGGCGGGGGCTGACAGTGACTGACGATACGACAGCTAAGGCAAGCGGCAAGGATGCAGCAACCGAGTCAGCGAGCCACGATCTGGTGGCGCTGACTTTTGCAAGAATGCGGTCTCAGGCAGAAAGTGCTGGGTATAAGCCACCGTCATTGCAAAGGCCACCGCGAAGGAATTCGGGGTGGAGTTTGGAGGCAGCGTCGACACGGCCGAACACGCTTGGCGAGAGTGATGTTGCTGAGGATGGCAAACCTGTGGTCAGGGACATTGCAGGAACGCGTGTTCCAGATCAATTTCTGTACTCGCCGGGTATCAAAATCTGGCGGAAGAAGGACCGGTCGCCAGTTAGCATCGGTTCGGTCTTAGCTAAGCAATCGACGGAGCGTGGCTGGCATCGAAATATTGCGCATGGCGTGATCATGACGAAGTGGCCTGAGATTGTGGGCAGTGTTGTCGCAGAGCACACGGAAGTGCGTGAGTTCAAGGATTCAACGGTGATCGTGCAGTGCTCCTCGAGTGCGTGGGCGACACAACTAAGATTAGCGCAGGCCACAGTGCTCAAAAACATTGCAGAGGCCGTTGGGGATGGCATCGTTGATGAGCTAAAGATATACGGTCCACAGGCGCCTAGCTGGCGAAAGGGTCGGTTTCACGTCAAAGGTCGCGGTCCGCGCGACACGTATGGCTGATCCCGGAAGACATAAAATCGCAACGATATTCTCTGAATTAATCCCACAACACGGACGATAGAATCGCCTCAACGGCGATTTAAGCCGGTTGTGTTGGCGGTCAAGTGGGGGACTACAGGGTATGATGGTCTAAGGTTATTATTTTGGCTCAGGACGCGAACTTTCAGTGCACTCCCGAGTTTTATTGTTGAACATAGAAGGAGACCTGCTCCACGTGACTGCTAGCGAGAAGCAATATGATGCGTCATCGATCACCATTCTCGAGGGGTTAGAGGCTGTCCGTAAGCGGCCGGGCATGTACATCGGCTCTACCGGTGAACGCGGTCTGCATCACCTGGTGTGGGAAGTAGTCGACAACTCAGTCGATGAAGCTATGGCGGGCCACGCTACCAACGTTGAAGTCACCTTGTTGGAAGACGGTGGCGTTGAAGTTATTGACGATGGTCGTGGCATTCCAGTTGAGATGCACCCATCCGGCGCACCGACTGTGCAGGTAGTTATGACGCAGCTGCACGCTGGTGGCAAGTTCGACTCTGATTCTTATGCAGTCTCGGGCGGTTTGCATGGTGTGGGTATCTCCGTCGTCAACGCACTTTCAACGCGCGTTGAGGCACATATTACTCGCGATGGCTACCAGTGGATTCAGAAGTTCAACAATGCTCAACCAGAAGCATTGGTCCAGGGTAAGAAAGCTCGTGGTTCCGGAACGGTCATTCGGTTCTGGCCAGATCCAGAAATTTTTGAAACCACTGATTTCAACTTCGATACCATCGCTCGACGCCTCCGGGAGATGGCCTTCCTGAACAAGGGCCTCACCATCACGCTCGTCGATAAGCGAGTGTCGGAAGAGGAGATTGAGAAGGAAGAGCTTGCTGAACAGGCTGAGCTTGAGTCGGCTGCAATCGCAAAGGATGCGACTGAAGCGGAATCCGAGAAGGAAGAAAAGGAAACCAAGAAGCGCGAGAAGCGCAAGGTGTACCACTACCCGAACGGTTTGATCGACTACGTCGATGCGCTGAATAAGTCGAAGACGATAATTCATCCAACCATCGTGAGCTTCGATGCTGCGGCAGAAGAGCACGAGGTAGAAATTGCGATGCAGTGGAACTCCGGTTACTCGGAGTCCGTACACACTTTCGCCAACACTATTAATACGGTCGAAGGCGGTACGCACGAAGAGGGTTTCCGTTCTGCGTTGACGTCGTTGATGAACCGCTATGCCCGCGAGCACAAGCTGCTGAAGGAAAAGGAAAGCAACCTCACTGGTGAGGATTGCCGCGAAGGCCTCGCAGCTGTTATTTCGGTCCGTGTGGCAGATCCTCAGTTCGAGGGTCAGACGAAGACGAAACTGGGCAATACCGAGATTCGTTCCTACGTACAGCGCATGACCAACGAGCACATCGGTCACTGGCTGGAGGCAAATCCAGCCGAAGCGAAGACGATCATTAATAAGGCGATTTCGTCGGCTCATGCTCGGCAGGCGGCGCGAAAGGCCCGTGACCTGGTTCGTCGTAAGTCTGCGACGGACCTGGGTGGATTGCCGGGCAAGTTGGCAGATTGCCGCTCGAAGGATCCGTCACAGTCTGAACTGTTCATCGTGGAGGGCGACTCCGCAGGTGGTTCCGCGAAGTCGGGCCGTAACTCGATGTTCCAGGCAATTCTTCCTCTGCGAGGCAAGATTCTGAATGTTGAAAAGGCCCGTCTGGATAAGACCCTGAAGAACGCCGAGGTCCAGGCGATCATCACCGCGCTGGGTACCGGCATTCACGATGAGTTCGATATTTCGAAGCTGCGGTATCACAAGATTGTGCTGATGGCCGATGCTGACGTCGACGGCCAGCACATTGCGACGCTGCTGCTCACCCTGCTGTTCCGATTGATGCGTCCGCTCATTGAAGAAGGTCACGTCTACTTGGCGCAGCCACCTCTCTACAAGTTGAAGTGGGGTAAGGGCGAGCCTGGTTATGCGTACTCGGATGTCGAGCGCGATGAGCAGCTCGAAATCGGCTTGAAGGCAAATCGCAAGATTAACCAGGACGATGGTATTCAGCGTTACAAGGGTCTCGGTGAAATGAACGCCGCTGAGCTGTGGGAAACCACAATGGATCCAACAAACCGAGTGCTTCGCCAGGTTTCTTTGGAAGATGCCCAGCGTGCGGATGAACTGTTCACCATCCTCATGGGTGACGATGTCGCTTCACGACGGTCGTTTATTACCCGCAACGCCAAGGACGTTCGATTCTTGGATGTCTAGTGTGAACTAGGCCTTAGAGCAAGTAGTACCTTTGAGCAGCAACGCCACTGTGGGCGTTGCTGCTTTTTGTTTCTATTTTTTCTATGTTCGGGACCGTTGAAACGCTGCGGTTTGGCCAGAATACGAGACCTGCGATTTCCAATCGGTTCGGTAGCTCCACTGCAGCCCATGAGAAAAACATGCGACCTGGGCTTTTGCGAAAAAGGATCGGGCTGCATAGGAGCTACCGAGCCGATTGAATGTGTTGGATACTCGCTCATTCGAACTTCGATAAGACCAGTTCAACATGCATTGATTATTGGTAAACCCCAATCATAGGCACAAATGAAAAATCAGCCAAGCCCCACTATAGGACTGGCTGATCATTTACTCTTCCCGCAATACTCGTGCAATATTCGTATGCACTTTGGCAATTGCCACCATGTATCGTCGCCGACGGCCTCAATAACCACCGAACACAACATAGTCACACCGAAGACAACATTACTCTCTTGTGGCCAATGTGAAAAGACGGGTTCCGCTACCCACGGCTGACCCAGCCAAGTTGTCAAATGTCTCATTTCTACAACAAAACCGTTATTCTATCCGCTATGACTCGACCAGATAGTGAATCTCGGCGCCCGGGCATGATGTTTAACGGTGAGCCTGCAGAGAAGCCATACATCGTCCGTCAGCAGCTCGCTGATGGTTCGGTTACTCCTATGGCGCTGCGGTGGCCGGAGGGACAGCCTCGCGGGATCGTCGTTATCTGGCCTGGTTTCGGCATGGGTTCTCGCTACTACCGTCCAATGGCAAAGGAGCTCCAAGAACGAGGTTTCTCTGTCCTGGTGTCTGAGTTGCGTGGTCAGGGAAGTCAGACGGCGATCGCTTCTCGACGAAGCAATTGGGGCTACCACGACCTTGCTAGCATCGACTACGTTGCTGCAGTTCGAGTGGCTCGTCGTGAATTCGAGACGGACGGCAAGAAATTGCCACTCTATTTCATGTGCCATTCCATGGGTGGCCAGATTGCATCGCTCTATGTGTCCAGGCCAGAAGCTGATGTGGACGGAGTTATGACCATTGGATCGGGCACCCCGCATTACATTCGCTTCTCTGGTCGAGAGAAGAAGCGTTTGATTTGGGGCGCTCCAGTGATGCAGTACGTGTCGTTCATTTTCGGCTATTGGCCTGCTGGGCGGCTTGATCTAGCACGATATGGCCGTCAGGCTGCCAATCATGTTCGTGAATGGGCAGGTTTTGCGCGAACCGGTCGAATTCGTCCGTACCGAGCTGACCAAAACTACGAGCGCGAGATGCTGAAGGTCAGAACCCCCATGCTCATGGTGACTTGCGGTGGCGACCGCGACTGCCCACCAGACTCAGCAATGGACTTGGCATCACGTCTGCCAAAGGCCGCCGCATTTGAGTTCATCGAACGCCGACTAGGTCATAACCGCTGGGCGCGAGAGCCAGAAACCGTTGCCGATCGTTTCGAGCAGTTCATCGACGATATCGCCCAGGGAAAGCACAACCCTAGCGTTCCAACGCCGAAGCGACACGACTAAGTACCGCAGCGAACTCCTCATTCGAGCTGGTCAACGGCTCCAAACGCGTGATCGTATCGACAATGGCACGATTACGCTGCCCCCGCGACCTATACAGTTCAACCCCGCCAATTTGCGCCGAAGTGACAGCCGCCACGGCCACCAATGCGGGCATTGATCTGATGGTCGCCCCAAACTCATCACAGATGACATCTGCGATGACAAGTACGTCATCAGCGTTCATGGATGCCTCCTACTGACCACGGCGAACACGGGCGCTCAACGCTCGAAACTCGGCAACTTCAGCTCGCGCCAGCTCTTGCAGTTCAGCAGTGCGCACTGTTCGTGCTGCCTTCTCGACGATCGCCCGCGCAGCAGCTTCCTGTTTTGACACGCCTTGCGCTTGAGCAAGGAGAGTCAGTGCGGTGTCTTGTTCTTGGGTTAGTCGCAACGTCATGGCCATAGCGCCGAGAATACGCCAGAAACATGCGCTGTTGGTATCACCTTGGTATCAGATTTGAGGCGTGCTCGTCGTAAAGCGGGCATCAGGAGCACGTAGAATGAAAAGGTCTGATCCCTAATAAAGGAATATGAGTGAGCGACAACAATAACGACGGCACTCTTGGTGGCGGTGGGCATCACGGAGAGATCCGGCCAATCGACATCAATGAGGAGATGCAGTCCAGCTATATCGATTACGCCATGAGTGTGATCGTGGGTCGTGCGCTACCAGAAGTGCGCGACGGCCTGAAGCCGGTGCATCGCCGCATTCTGTATGCAATGTTCGACAATGGTTATCGGCCAGAACGCGGATACGTAAAGTCCGCGAAGCCGGTTTCGGACACCATGGGTAACTACCACCCACATGGTGACGCCGCCATTTACGACACCATGGTTCGCATGGCTCAGCCATGGTCCATGCGCTACCCGCTGGTAGATGGCCAGGGCAACTTCGGTTCGCGTGGCGACGACGGCCCTGCAGCGATGCGATACACCGAGGCCCGTCTGACACCGTTGGCAATGGAGATGGTTCGCGATATTCGCGAGAATACCGTCGACTTCCAGCCAAACTACGACGGTCGTACGACCGAGCCTGTGGTGATGCCATCGCGCATTCCACAGCTGCTCATGAATGGTTCCGGCGGTATTGCCGTCGGTATGGCAACCAACATTCCTCCGCACAACCTGAATGAGGTTGCCGCGGCTATTAACTGGTGCCTGGATAACCCAGAGGCAGATGACAAGACGGCTTTGGAAGCTGTCATGGAACGCATCAAGGGACCTGACTTCCCAACGGCGGCACTGATCGTTGGCGACAAGGGCATCAAGGAGGCGTACACCACGGGTCGCGGTTCGATCCGCATGCGTGGTGTCACCGAGATTGAGCAGGAAGGCAATCGCCAGTCGATTGTCATCACTGAGCTGCCATACCAGGTCAACCCAGACCGCATGATCGCAAATATTGCGGATCAGGTTCGCGACGGTCGTCTCGCAGGCATTGCGTCGATTGAAGACGAAACTGACTTGAAGTGGGGCATGCGCATTGTCGTTAAGCTCAAGCGCGATGCAGTGCCACGCGTGGTACTGAACAATCTGTACAAGCACTCGCAGCTGCAGACCAGCTTCGGTGCGAACATGCTCTCCATCGTCGATGGCGTGCCACGCACGCTACGTATCGACCAGATGGTGCGCCTGTACGTCGATCATCAGATCGAAGTCATCATTCGACGTACTCAGTTCCGTCTCGATGAGAAGGAAAAGCGCGCTCACATTCTCCGCGGCCTGGTTAAGGCCCTGGACATGTTGGACGAGGTCATTGCCCTGATTCGCCGCTCGGCGACGGTCGACACTGCGCGCACCGGATTGATGGATCTCCTGGATATCGACGAGATTCAGGCAGACGCCATCTTGGCTATGCAGCTGCGTCGTCTCGCAGCTCTGGAACGCCAGAAGATCGTCGACGAACTCGCCGAGATCGAAGAAATCATCGCAGACCTGAAAGACATTCTGGCAAGCCCAGAGCGTCAGCGTCAGATCGTCAAGGATGAACTGGCGGAGGTCGTCGGAAAGTTCGGTGACGAACGCCGAACCCAGATCATCGCCGCAGATGGTGACGTGACGGAAGAGGACCTGATCGCGCGTGAGAACGTAGTTGTCACGATTACGTCGACTGGTTACGCCAAGCGCACCAAGGTTGATGCGTACAAGGCTCAGCGACGTGGCGGGAAGGGCGTTCGTGGTGCGGATCTGAAGCAGGATGACATCATCCGTCACTTCTTCGTCTGCTCGACGCACGACTGGATTCTGTTCTTCACCAACCTTGGTCGCGTTTACCGTCTCAAGGCATACGAATTGCCAGAGGCAACGCGTGCGGCACGTGGTCAGCACGTTGCTAACCTGCTGGAGTTCCAGCCAGGCGAGCGTATCGCCGAGGTCCTGCAGATTCAGACCTACCAGGACAGCCCATACCTCGTCTTGGCAACGCAGTCCGGCAAGGTGAAGAAGTCTCGCCTGGAGGACTACGAATCTGCACGCTCTGCTGGCCTTATTGCCATCAACCTGAAGGATGGAGACCGTCTCATCGGTGCCCGTCTGTGCGATGCGGACAACGACCTACTGCTCGTCTCCGAGCGCGGTCAGGCGATCCGCTTCAGCGCTGACGATGACGCACTGCGCCCAATGGGCCGCGCCACCGCTGGTGTCCAGGGCATGCGCTTCAAGGGTGACGACAAGCTGCTGTCCATGGTTGTCGTTGAAGAGGATCACAACTTGCTCGTTGTCACCACAGGTGGCTTCGGTAAGAAGACCAAGCTCAGCGAATACACGCCACAGAAGCGTGGCGGCATGGGCGTACTCACCCTGAAGTACGACCCGAAGCGAGGTCCGCTGATGGGCGCACTGGTTGTAGACAACGACGCGGAAGTCTTCGCTGTCACCACCGCAGGCGACATCATCCGCACCCGAGTCAACGAGATCCGCGCTACTTCGCGTGCAACGAAGGGCGTGGCACTGGTCAAGCTTGCACCAGGTAACGAAGTCCTCGCTATCGACCGCAACGTTGAAGAGGAAGGCGAAGAAACCGCATCTAAGGTTTCTGAAGCTGGCACTCTGGACGTGGTAGCTGCACGCGCTGGCGGAGTCTCCGCGGATACCAACGTGGATTCCCCGGCCGTGAACCCAAGCGACGATGCAGATGATGCTGACAACGCTGACAACGAAGGCAAGGAGTAATCCACATGTCTGATGCGACTGACACGCACCTGACGATTCGCCAAATCAGCCCCTGGGCCGTCATGCGAATCTCGGCAGCGGTCGGTGTCGTAGGTTTCCTGGCGTGGATGATTGCCGTAGGCCTCATTTACGTCGTCCTCGAAGGCATGGGCTTTTGGAACCGCTTCGCCGAGCTTGTCGGTGGCGACGGCGGCGTCTCAGCTGGTCTGGTCTTCGGCCTCGGCGCAGCAATCGGTGCTCTCTGGATGGTTTTGGTTACGGCCCTGGCTACCCTCGGCGCGATTGTCTACAACGCATGTTCCGATTTCGTCGGCGGCATCAAGATTGCCGTCCGCGATACGGACTAGTTGGTACTGAGCTTCGTACCCAGCTTCACGACGGCACCCTCCTCAGCACTTCCTCCATCAATGGGGGAGGAGTTGGGGAGGGTTTTCGCTGTGTTTACGAACTATTTAGAGGAATTTTTGGTCCGTAGGCGAGGATGCGGGGAAAAGAGCGTCGTAAAGCGTGCTTCAATGATGCTGTAAATATGGCCTTTGACCAGGCGATTTGTGTTCAGTAAGCCGTTCGGGTTAAGTTATATCCCGGTTCAGGGCCTATAGCTCAGGCGGTTAGAGCACTTCGCTGATAACGAAGGGGTCGGAGGTTCAAGTCCTCCTAGGCCCACCCCGAACTGATTTTGTTCAGACAGAACAGTCTGATACAATCTTTTTGTTCGGTAAGGGGCTTTAGCTCAATTGGTAGAGCACCACCTTTGCAAGGTGGGGGTCAGGGGTTCGATTCCCCTAAGCTCCACAACTTCCCCAGGGATTCGCGAAAGCGGGTTCCTGGGTTTTTTGCATGAGTCGGTGGCGGAGGCGGTTAGGGGCCGATGCCTTGAGATTTCATCCTCTGGCCACTTATGACCGCGTGGACAACATTTCACGCTTTTTCGGCGGATATTGTTGCTGGCACGGTCATAGGTGGCCGGTAGTGAAGTGTTTGGGCGGTAGATCGCGCTTGAGGGCTACGAAACAATGAAAAAGCGCCAGGCTCTGATCCTCGGATACCAATCGGAATCCGAGCGACCAGAACACTGGCGCGGAGTAACGCTTCGTAGCTAACTCAACCGGCTAGCTAGTTTGCCCTACTTGTTGGAGCCTGGCTTTGGCTTCTTGACCTGAACTGGCTTTGGAGCCTTTGGCTTCTTTGCAGCTGCCGCAGAACCTGGCTTTGGCGGCTGCACGACTGAGGGCGAAACCTCAGCCTGGCTGGACACCTCGTTAACTACAGCGTCGTCAGCCTTATCGTTCAGAACCTTGTCGCCGGCATCGGTGCCTGGAGCGTCCGTTTCTGGGGTCTCTGGTGCGACTGGAGCGTCCGCATCAGCGATAACGGTTGGCTCTGCAGCCTCAGCAGCCTCGGACTCGGAAACGTTGACGTCCTCGTCAGTTACCTGCGCCTCAGCGACCTTGTCTGCATTCGCAGCCTTCTTCTCGGCGCGAGCAGCCTTCGCGTCGGCTGCCTTGGCAGCAGCGGTTTCCTTAACGTCAGCTGCCTTCTTCGAGACTGCGGACTTCACCTCAGTTGCCTTCTGCTTCACTGGGGTTGGATCCACTGGGAGCTTCTCATCCTTGCGGAGCTTCCATACCAGCGCTGCAATCAGAGCAGAGACGAATACGAAAACCAGGGTAGCGGTAGCGAGGCGACCAGACTTCTCACGCTCTGCTTCCTTGCCGGAAACGCGATCCACAGCCTTCTGTGCCTTTACCTCCAAGTCCTTGCGGGTCTTGGCGGCATCCTTGCGCAGCTGCTTCGCATCCTTGCGAGCCTGCTTCTTCGCCTTGCACGACTGCTTCGAAGCCTTCTTCTTGGCCTCCTTGCTCTTCTTCAGGCCGTCGTCAAGTAGAGCCTGGCGCTTCTGTGCAACAGCATCGCGCTTTTCGGCAGCTACCTCACGAGCATCCTCCGCGAACGCAGTTGCCCGCTTCTTAGCTTCGGCATTGCGCTCGGCGGCAAGCTTCTTGGCTTCCTGAATGGTGTCGTACAACTCGACCTGCTTCTTTGCTCGGTACTCGTCGTACATCGAGTAAGCCTGCTTCGCCCCTGCAAGAGCGAGAGACAGCGTCTTGGTGTTCATTAAACTCTCCTGACGTGTTTCGCTTTCTGTCGCAGTAAACGACAGACAGTTACCTACAACAATATGCGGTTTCCGGGAACAATGTTCGTCTAAGTGAGGCATCCGCAGCACTCTTGACACACTTGTAATGCACAGTTCACCCAACCACGACTTAGATCCATGACTGTGAACGCCCTTTTCGGCGAGCTTTACGACGCAAAATCCCGAGGAAGTACTCACAGTCGAAAGTAAAGGTAGGTATCGTTGGCGACGTGACTATTAAGACTGCAACCGCAACCATGCACACCAACCACGGCGACATTGTCATCGAGCTGTTTGGCAACCATGCGCCAAACACCGTGGACAACTTCGTTGGCCTCGCTGAGGGAACCAAGGAGTACTCCAGCCAGAACGCTGCTGGTAATGACTCCGGCCCGTTCTACGATGAGGCGATCTTCCACCGCATCATCGCTGGCTTCATGATCCAGGGTGGCGACCCATTGGGCACCGGCACCGGCGGACCTGGCTACATGTTCGACGACGAGATTCACCCTGAACTGCAGTTCGACCGCCCATACTTGCTTGCTATGGCTAATGCAGGCAAGCGCGGTGGCCGTGGCACCAACGGCTCGCAGTTCTTCATCACCGTCGTTCCAACCCCACACCTGAACGGCAACCACACCATTTTCGGTGAGGTCACCGACGAGGCATCCAAGAAGGTTGTCGACGAAATCGCTCGCGTCGCTACCGACCACTGGGATCGCCCACTGGAGCCAGTTGTGATTACCTCGATCGATATCGAGAAGTAAATACCTGGTAGTTCGTGAAGTGGCGCTGCTAGATCATCTCTAGCGCTCAACTTTTTGACCGCATGCACCTTCGGGTGTGTGCGGTTTTTTCGTACCTGGGTACGGGGTCGTACGTGGACAGGGGACTGCGGTCAGGGCTTGAACCCTCATTCGAGTCTCAATGTGTACTTTAGGGGCAAACGGGGGGATCTAGTAATTCCACATATACACAACCCTGTGGATAACTTCCTCCACTGTTGCGCATGATTCGACGGCGTGATTCGAGCTGGCAGAGTCAAAACTATCCACAGATTGCCTTATCCACCGTTGTCCACAGTAGAGTCCACAGATGTGGATAATCTCAAAGTTGTAATTTACGAAAATCTGTGCGAATGCGTGACAAATCGCGTGTATACACAGTGTTATCCACCATTGTGAGTAAATTCTCAATTTTGTGCACAGAGTTATCCACAGGCTGTTAATAGTGTGGAGCGCGCTCCCAGTGGCTCAAATCCCACAATTCCACAACTTGCGGCCTCAATTCTTGCAATTTACTAGCAGTGAGTTATCCCCAGTTATCCACAAATTACAAGCTTGTTATCCAGCATTTTGTGGATAACCAACAGATACTGTTAATGCTTCTTTGGTCGGAAATCTACGCGCTAAATGTGAGATTCAGGGGTGCATAGGGGGCATCCGTTTCTGTGCCGTAAACCGCGCTACATCCGCTAAATCAAGGAATTCGCCGTATCGGAACTACAATTTCGCGCTCCGCCAGCTGTGAAACTACCCGGATATACAAAAATCCCCAGGAAGAACAGATTGCTCCGTTCTAACCCTGGGGAAGGGGGCGTTACGCCGTGAAGATCTACTTCCAACCCATCGTCATCAACAATCCGATGATGAACAAACCGAAGCCGATCAAGTAATTCCATACATTTAGCTCAATCATGAATGGAATCTGCGGGCCAGCGATGTAGTACACAACCAACCACAGCAGACCTGCAAGAATGCAGGTAAACATCAAGATCTTGTACCAGAGTGGAGTCTGGGTGCTGTTGATCTTGACAGGCGTGCGGCTGACACCGGTTGAACTTGCCTGTGAGTCACCCGAGTGGTTTACCTTTGCCTTTGGCATTGCGCCTCTTCCGTCTTTCGTCAGTAAATGTAGAGCAGCACCCGTATCTAGCCATCCAATCAGATGTCCATTACCTGCTACCCAGTCACGTATCAGGAACCAATCTAGCAGTATGATTCTGTCTCATGCGCATCCTCGTAGTCGATAATTACGACAGCTTCGTCTTCAACCTGGTTCAATACATCGGCCAGCTAGGGGAGACTGTGACTGTGTGGCGTAATGATGATGAGTCGCTACAGAATCCTGGCGACATCGTCAAGCAATTCGATGCAGTATTGCTGTCGCCGGGTCCGGGTGCACCTGCGAACGCGGGGCAGACGCCGGCTATGGTGAGGGCGTGCACGGATGCGGGTATCCCGACGTTGGGTGTGTGCCTTGGGCATCAGGCTATCGGTGAGGTTTTTGGTGCTGATGTTGTGCGTGCCGACGAACTCCTTCATGGTAAAACGTCGCAGGTCACACACGATGGCACGGGTGTGTTGCGTGCGGTGCCGAGCCCGTTTGTGGCGACTCGATACCACTCGTTGATGGTGGATCCAGCCACGCTTCCCGACGAGCTCATCCCAACGGCATGGACTGCGTCGGGAATGCTCATGGCCATGCGCCATCGCGATGCGCCAATTCACGGCGTGCAATATCACCCAGAGTCAGTATTGACGCAGTTTGGTCACCGCATGCTGGCGAACTGGCTGACAGAAGCCGGAGGAGAGTACTCCGAGGAATTGCTGCAGGAGCTAGAAAAGCAGCAAGCCGGATACCAGCGAGCTTTCGACGACGTTGTCGCGCAAGCGTAGCTAGCAACCGGCTGCAGCGGGGAGAGCGGAGAAATTATCTCTGCTGTGTTTCCCTCATTTAGTTTCCTCCGCCCAGGAGGTCATCAATGATGTTTCCGCCCGGCGGTGGCACTGGGTTCGGTAGTGGTGGCAGTGGGATGTCTGGTTGGTCCGGCGACGGCGATGGTGAAGGGCTTGGCGTCGGAGTTGGCGCCTGCTTGTAAATCACCAGCGTGACTTCACCGTCCTTCGTCAGAGCACCATTGGCTGATGGGCTCGACGACTGAACCTTGCCGACCTGGCCAGAATCCTGGGTGTCAGTTTCCTGTTCGTTAATGTTTCCCGTGAAACCAGCCGCGCGGAGAATCGACTCAGCTTCGGAGCGGGTCTTGCCATTGACATCAGGCATCTTGATTTGGTTGCCCTTCGACACCTGCAATTCAACCGTCGTGCCAACGGTTAATTCCTGACCGGCCTGCGGAACAGCAAGCACACGACCTTCCGGCTCCGTGGAATCAACCTCGGTGACCTGGACGACGAACTTCATCGACTCCAAGGTCGCGCGCGCAGAATCAAGCTTCTGACCCGCGAGATTAGGCACCTTGTGCATCTCGATGCCCGACGACACAGTCAACGTCACACGAGTGCCCTTGGATACCTGCGAACCAGCAGCAGGGGACTGCTCGATCACGTGACCACGTGGGATTTCCTCGTGAGGCTGCTCCCGCAGTACCGGATCAACTTTCAATCCGGCTTCTTCCAACAGTTTGCGAGCTTCCTCAGCCTTCTTGTCACGCACATCTGGCACATCGGTGATCTCCGGTCCCGATGACACATGCAACGTCACCGACGAACCCTTCTGCACATTCGAACCAAACGCAGGATCAGTACCGATCACGAAGTTGCGCGGAATTTCAGGATCTGGAGTGTCTTCTCGGTCAACAACAAAACCTGCATCTTCCAGTACCTTTGTTGCTTCTGCTGCCGACATTCCCTTCACTTGCGGGATTGCCAGCGACTGGCTTTGCGACGAATCCGTGAACATGCGATACGACACATACCCCACCGTGCCGACAAGCAACAGTGCAACAGCCGACCATGCCGCAAGAGCGCCAGCGGTGGCCTTCTTCTTGGTGCTTGGCGACGAATCGTCGACAGGTGCAATGTCGCCACCAGCATCGTCGCCAGCATTATCGCCGCTGTCGTAGCCGTTGTAGTCAGCTGGTGCGACGGCGGTGAGGTCGTCACCGTTGCTACCGTTGCCATTCCCACTGCCACCGGCAAAATCGGCATCAGCAGCTGGGTTTGAGCTGGCGCCTGCCATGCCTGCACCTGCTGCAAGACCTGCTGCGCCAGCACCGAGAGCACCAGCGCGACCAGCATTGCCATGCTGAGGTTCGAAAGTCGTGGTTGGAGAGTTGCTGCCCGCAAAACCATCCAAGTGCGGACGAGCTGCCAACGGAACCTCGCCGTTTGCTACCCGACGGAGATCGTCGGCAAGATCGCCGGCGGTGTCGTACCGCTCGTCTGGATCCTTCGCCATAGCCGTGAGAAGAACGGCATCGATGGCGGTGGCATCGCGATCGGAAAGGCCTTGGATGAAGTCCGACGGTAGCGGAGGTTCATCCTGAACATGCTGGTAAGCGACCGAAAGTGGAGTTTCACCAGTAAACGGAGGCTCGCCAGTGATGGCTTCGAAAAGTACGCAACCCACGGAGTAAATGTCAGAACGAGCATCGGCTGGTTTGCCGCGTGCCTGCTCTGGCGACAGGTACTGAGCGGTACCGATGACTGCAGCCGTTTGCGTCATGGTGGTCGAATCACCGAGCGCGCGGGCGATGCCGAAATCCATCACTTTCACGACACCAGTGTTCGTAATCATGATGTTCGCCGGCTTCACATCGCGGTGAATAATGCCAGTCTGATGCGAGAAATTCAGGGCATCGCACACATCCGCCATGACTGCAGCGGCGCGCTTCGTGTCCATTGGACCTTCACGACGAACGATGTCGCGAAGCGTCTCACCCTGCACGAGCTCCATCACGATAAAGGGAACCGTGCCCAGCGGACCGTCGGTCTCGCCGGTGTCGTAAATGGCAACGATGGCCGAGTGGTTGAGCCGAGCCGCGTTCTTTGCCTCGCGACGAAAGCGTTCGAGGAAGTTTTCATCCCTCGCCAAGTCGGCGCGCATCTTCTTAACTGCGACCCTGCGGCCGAGTAGAACATCGTCAGCGGTGTAGACATCGGACATGCCACCGACGCCGATAAGCTCGCCGAGCCGGTAGCGGCCGGAGAGTAGTTCGTCATCGCGAGACATGAGCCATTTCCCTTTCGATCCTAATAACGTGTGATTCGTCAATTATTGCTGGTCGATAGCGCATTTCTAAAATGCACCGCCGATCGTGGAGACCCCATTGCCCAATGCTGCGGGATCTGGAACCGCGTCCGGTAGCAAATCGTCGAGGGACGGGAGATCATTTCCACTATTCCCATTGCCACTGTCGCTATTGCCGCTGTTCCCAGTGGAGTCCGTTCCGTCACCAGTGGAATTATCGGGTGCAGGCACTTCAGTCTCAGTGTTGCCGGAGTCGGTGCCCGAATCCTGATTGCCACCCCAACCCGTATCGCCAGAGCCGGTGTCGGTGTCAGTGCCAGCTCCCGTGTCGCCGCCGGTTCCCCAGCCACCGTCAGTGCCTGAGTTGTCATTCCACGAGTAACCAGGATTCTGATCTTCCGTGGTTTGTTCCGTCGAGGACGTGGAATTGTCCAGGCCTGGAATTTCGTTGCCTTGCAACATCGAAATGACAATCGCGACCGCAGCGGCCAATAGTGCTAACAGGATGAATAGGACTGCACAGCCCAGACCATTTTTCTTTTTGTGTACAGGTCGAGGCGTTGGTCGAGCTGATGGCCGGGGAGCCGGACGCTGTGCAGATCGGGTCGCTGGGCGTGGCGCCATCGGACGAGCGGCAGTGTGTGCCACGCGCGTGTTCGTCGTTGGGCCGATGCCTGGAGCCCGAGTTTGCATGCCCGGACGCGTCATTGCACCGAGCTCACTCGTCGCAGGATTTGCCGCGTTCGACTGTTTGTAGACAGTCGGTTGCACACCCTTTGGCTGTGGTGGACGCGAACCATTGCGTACCGCTCGAACAGCACGAGCTAATTCGCGACCATCTGCGTACCGGCGCTGCGGATCCTTCCGCAACATGATTCCGACGAGCTCGCGAATGTGCGGATGCACCGTTGGAGGAAGCGGCTGAGGCGGTTCGTTAATATGCGCCACTGCGACTGCCACGGTGGAGTCACCTTGGAACGGTCGTCGTCCAGCGAGCATTTCGTAGGCAACACAACCGAGCGAATAAATATCCGTTGACGGCTGTACCTGCTTACCCTGCGCCTGCTCCGGCGACACATACTGGGCGGTGCCGACGACCATTCCCGTGCGAGTCAACGGCACAGCTTCGGCTGCCTTCGCGATGCCGAAGTCGGTGATCTTCACCGTGCCTTCCGGGGTGACCAAAAGGTTGCCCGGCTTGATGTCTCGGTGGATCAGATTGGCGGCGTGAATAGCGGACAGTCCGTGGGCGGTCTGTTCCACAACGTCAAGCGCCAGGTGCTCGGGGAGGGTCGTGCGGCGACGCAAAACCTCGGAGAGAGACTCGCCACGAATGAACTCCATGACGATGTAACACGCGCCATGACCTTCAGCGGCGCCCTCTTGGTAAGTGTCGATACTGACCACATTTGGGCTATCGACGCTGCGCGCCGCCGACGCTTCATTTCGGAAACGCTGGCGGAACTCTGGGTTGTCGCCGAGCTCTTGATTAAGAAGCTTGATTGCTACCTGGCGGCCGGCAGCCAAGTCCGTTGCCAGCCAGACGGTGGACATGCCACCGCGGCCAAGGAGCTTCTCGATGCGATACCTATCGGTGCCAACGATGTGTTGTAGCTGCGCGATATCCATGATTATCGACCCGCGCCTTCAACGGCCGCGATAAGCTCGCGACCGACGGGACCTGCAACAGACGAACCGGTTGCACTCTGGCCCTGTCCGCCACCGCTCTCGACGACAACTGCAACAGCAACGTCGGAGTCAGGTGCAAACGCGATGTACCAGACGTGCGGTGCGTACTCGCCACGAACTTCGCCGTGTTCAGCAGTACCGGTCTTGGATGCGATGTGTCCGCCATTGCCACCGGAGTAGCTTTCCGACGCACGCATCAACTCAGTCAGCATTCCCGCCGTATCAGGATGGATAGCTTCGTTGACTTCCTTTGGCTTGGTTGCCGACAGCTCCGACATGTCGCGACCCTGCACGGACTTCACCAAGTGAGGTTCCATGCGCTTGCCACCATTAGCAATCGTCGCAGCAATCACCGCATTATCCAGGGGCGTGAACTGAACGTCACGCTGACCAATTGCCGTCATACCTAGGGCAGCATCATCTGGAATTTCACCGAGTACAGACGCATCCTGGTTGATACCGAGGTTCTTGTACGTCTCGCCGATACCAAATCGCTCTGCGACGTCACGCAACGAATCAGCACCATTATCGATGGCAAGTTGCACGAAAGATGTGTTGCATGACTTGGCGAAAGCGTCGCGAAGTGTGGTGGTGCCACCACAAGAAGAGCCACCGTAGTTCTCCAACGTGGTTGCGGTTCCAGGCAGAGTAATCGACGCAGCACCGGTGACTGAGGTGTTCAAGTTAGCGCCGTTTTCGATGGCGGCGATACTGGTGAGCACCTTGAAGGTTGATCCCGGTGGGAGTGGTCGCTGTGTTGCATGGTTCAGCAGGGGAGCATCCTCGTTAGCGTTCAAGGAGCTCCACGCGTCGGCGTCGTTTGCTGCGATGTCATTTGGGTTGAACGATGGCGTGGATGCCATAGCGAGGATCTCGCCAGTCGACGGGCGAATAGCAACTGCCGAACCAACGTAACCACGACTCGACAGCGAATCATAAGCGGTGCGCTGAGCCTCTGGGATCAGAGTTAGATCGATGTTTGCGCCCACGTTTTCTTTGCCGGTCACCGCATCCCAGGCGCGGGTGGCAAACAGGGAAGCGTCGGTACCGTTGAGGATGTCGTTTTGCGACTGCTCCAAACCCGACGAACCATACGTGTCTGACAGGTAGCCAACGACTGGGCCGTAGGTTTCCGGACTGGAATCGTAAAAGCGGTTGTAGTACTTGTCTTCGTCCCGCTCAGAGCGTGCGATGACTTCGCCACCTGCAGTGATCTGACCGCGCGGACGCTGCTTGTCTTCCAGGAACTGGCGGCTATTTAGCGGATTATGCGCGTACTTGTCCTGCTGGAATCCCTGCAGCCACGTGAGGTTTGCAAAGAGGAGGAACAACAGTACGAAGGTGAAGATCAGAACTTGTCGGATGGACTTGTTCACTATCGATTCACCTCCGGGTTCTGGTGCATGTGTGGCTGGTTTTGCTGTGGCTGCTGGATGGCGTTTCCTGCTGGGTTAGTCATCGGATGCGCAGGGGACGCAATCGCTGCCGGAGCTGCCGTTCCGGTCGTTGCACCCCACGGGCGCCGTGCCGAATCAGAAATTCGAAGCAAGATGGCGATCAGGATGTAGTTCGCCAGCAAGGATGAACCACCGGCGGACATGAATGGAGTTGTCAGACCGGTCAGTGGCATCAGCTTCGAGATACCCGCTGCAACAACGAAAACCTGAATGGCAATGGTCAATGCGAGGCCGGAAGCGAGGAGCTTGCCGAAAGAATCGCGCACCTGCATTGCGCTGTTCATGCCGCGAGCAACGATGACCGCGAACAACAAAATGATGGCGACAAGACCCGCGAAACCAAGCTCTTCACCGAACGATGCGAGGATGAAGTCAGCGTGCGCGACTGGCACATTCTGCGGGTAGCCCTGACCCAAACCAGTGCCAGTAACACCGCCCCAGCTCATGCCGAACAGGGCCTGCGACAGCTGGTAACCATTGCCGTCGAAGCTTGCGAGCGGGTCCACAAAGTGCGCGACGCGGTCCTGAATCTTGGCAGACACCTGGTACACACCAACGCCACCGACAGCGACCAGCACCAGACCGATGAGCAACCATGAACCACGAGCCGTCGCAATGTAGAGCATGCCCAGTACGGTGCCGAACAGCAGCAGTGCCGGGCCGAAGTCGTTCTGCAGCGCCATGATGACAAGCGCGATTCCCCAGACGACGAGGATCGGGCCGAGGTCACGAATGCGCGGGAAATCGATGCCGAGGAAGCGCTTTCCAGCGACGTTAAATAGCGAGCGCTTATTCACCAACAGCTGCGCGAAGAAGATGAGCAGCAAGACCTTGGCGAACTCGCCAGGCTGAACCGAGAACGGTCCGATAGAGATCCAAATTCGCGCGTCCGCGTTAATAGGCGATGGCCACACGAGTGGCAACGCCAACAGGAACAAGCCCAACAAGCCCAGGAGATAGGAGTATCTGGATAAGGAGCGGTGATCACGCAACATGATCATGACACCGGTAAACATGGCGACACCCAATACCGTCCACATGATCTGGTTACGAACCAGACCCGTGTCGTTGGCAATGTCGAGGCGATAGATCATGACCAAGCCCAAGCCGTTCAGCGCAGCCGAAACGGGCAAGAGCACTTGGTCAGACCACGGCGCGAAAATGCGCAACACCACATGGGCGACACCGAAGATAAGGATGAAACCACCGAGGATGTACAGCATCTCGATGGTTACTGTGTTCTCCTGAGCGAGCTCGAGAGAAACGAGAGACAGCAGAGTCAGACCGCCAGCGAGCATCAGCAGCCAGAACTCCCGGGCACGCCCCGGACGCTTGACGTCAGTGTTGTCCTTACTCACTTGTCAGTCACCTCCCGACAGTTCTCGCCTGGAACCGAGCCAGTGGCAAGGTTCCCTTCGGCCGCATCCTGCTGTGCTTCCTTTTCGGTAGAAGCCTCTGCGGTACCGTCCTTCTCGGCATTCGCTGGGTCATCGACACCTGCAGCCGTCTTCGGCTTCACCTGAAGACAGATAGGCAACGCCTGCTCGGCTAGCCGACCAATTTGATTGCGCACGCCGTCGTAAGAATCGGCTGGCAACCCCTCGATCTGCGAGCGAGCTGCAGGGGAGAGGTCGTCGGCACGCATGAGATGGCAGTTCGTCTTCTCCCGAGGAGTGTTCGGGTCCGGCAACTTGATCTCGTTCGTATCTGACAGGCAGATGTATTGATGGTGACTGTTGAGCGAAATGCCCAACAAAGAACCAGGAACGCCGTGCATGACCTGAACCGTGCCATCGGCAACCGCCAAGTGATACATCGACTCTTTCTTTTGCCAGCCCCACGCGCCGAGACCAGCAATACCAGCAAGCAGAAGCAACACAACTGCGGCGACAAGCCAACGGCCGCGTGACTTGCCGGGGTTCTTCACCGGCTCAGCGGTGACTGCAATGGACTGTGAAGCGCGGGGGCGGAAGGCCGCGGCACGACCAGCGGCCGTGTTCGGGCGAGGAAGTTCCTCTTCCAAACTGGTGAGAGCTCCGGCGAGCGAAGGCTCGGTCGAAGTCTGCTCGGAGCTATCGACGACATCAGCGATGACGATGGTCACGTTGTCCGGGCCACCAGAACGCAGTGCCAAGTCGACGAGACGTGCTGCAGCCTCGGCTGGGGTGCCCTCTGCGAGGGCTTCGGCGATTGTTTCATGTGAAACGGGATCCGACAGGCCATCAGAGCACAGAAGATAGCGATCGCCCTTACGGACTTCGCGATACTGCAACGACGGTTCTACCGGGCGGCCAGTCAAGGCCTTCAAGATGAGCGACCGCTGCGGATGCATCGATGCTTCCTCAGCGGTGATCTGACCTTCATCCACCAACGACTGCACATACGTGTCGTCGCGAGTGATGCGAATCAACTCGCCATCCCGCAGCAAGTAACCACGTGAATCGCCGACGTGGCAGAGACCTAGGCGATTGCCGTCGAAAAGCAGAGCAGTAAGTGTCGTGCCCATGCCCTGCGTCACAGGGTTGGCTTCGATCTCCTCGGCAATAGAAGCATTGCCCTCGGCACAGGCGAGTGCGAGGGCATCGAGGAGATCCGCGCCGGGCTCGTCGGCATCGAGCTTGGATACCGCCGCGATCATGAGCTGGGAAGCAATTTCGCCAGCAGCATGGCCGCCCATGCCGTCCGCAAGAGCGAGCAGACGTGGGCCAGCGTACGCAGAATCTTCGTTATTCTGTCGGACCAAACCGCGGTCGGACAGAGTGGTGTAATTCAGTGCAAAACTCACGGCTGCAACCTCAACGTTGTTCGACCGATACGGATTTCCATGCCTGGTTGTAGCTTCTCCGGCTGATCGACGCGCTGGCCATTCAAGAACGTGCCATTGCGGGAGTCCAGGTCTTCGAGGTACCACTCGTTATCTCGGTGAAGGAGACGAGCGTGGTGGGACGACGCGTAGTCGTCATTAAGAACGAACGCAGAGTCATCGGCACGGCCGATGGTGATGTCCCGCTGATTGTCCAAATTCATACGCGAACCAGCAAGTGGGCCAGCAGTTACCAACAGCTGGCGAGGTACTTGTGGCCGGTGGAACGGATTTCCCCGCGTTTGATTTGGCAGGGCAGCACGAACTGGCCGCAGACCTGACGCGGCGTTTGCGTCAGCGCGAAGTGCCCGCATGGTCATCCAAATGAAAAACCACAGAACGACCAGCACGCCAATGCGTGACAGCAGGAAGACGATCGCCTCCACGTTGTGAACCTCCTTATTGTGGCACCATCCGTGGTGCGATTATTCCAGCACTAACGGATTCGGACCTCCATGACAGAGTGACCCATAGAGACTATGTCGCCATCTGCCAAGAGCCAGTTATCAATTGGCCCATCATTAACAATCGTGCCATTAGTTGAATGAAGGTCAACCAGAATGGCGTCGCGTCCGTCCCACGTAATCTCTGCGTGCTGACGCGAAACACCCGTATCCGGCAACCTGAAATCCGACGCGGTGCCACGGCCAATGATGTTTGAACCAGGTCGAACCTCAAACTTTCGGTTGGATCCGTCCTGCAAGTACAACGTGACAGTTGGGGTGTTCTGTTCCGGCTCCTGGGGTCCTGGGGGAACTTGTACCGGGCGCGAGGCGGTAGAAAACGTCTCGACGTGCGCATTCTCGCTCTGCTGCGCAAAGTCAGCGTCGGCGGCATTATCGTCAGCGCTAACCCCGGGTGCTGCAGGTGCTGCTTGTGCGTCGGGCACAGCCTGTGCATCGGGTGCGCCGGTCGTTGGCTTTGCGACGGAGTCCTGCCCAGGCGACGAACCCCAACCCTGGCTTTGGGCAGCCGGGTTATTGGACTTGTAGTTCGCTGGGTTGTTGTAGTCGCCTGCATCGACGTGATTGACGTTGACATGGTTGGCGTCGTCGTGTGGGCGGAATGCCGATGAGGTTGGTGCGCTTGCGGCAGCACCTGCGACTCCGGCAGCCGCGCCCGCACCAGCGGCTCCGGCAGCGACGCCCGCATTGGCACCTGCGCCAGCAACGCCGGCTCCAGCCACGCCAGCGCCGGCGTCTGCTGACTCCGAAGGGTTATTAGCATCAGGGGACTGGTTGGCTTGCGACGATTCGTCGGGAAGATCGGTGAGAACCTGCCCATCCTCGCCGAGGTATGCGGACTGCGTGCCGGACTCTTCGAGGAATTGACTGGCTGTCTTGAGCTGGCCGGTGTGCAAAGAATCGAGCTTTTGCAACACCACGGCAACTGGACCTGCAAGAACCCAGCCGTTGTTGCGACAGTAACGGGACATGCGGTTGGCAAGGTGCTCTGGCAGTTGTGGCTCGGTTGCGGTGAGGTTAGCGAAGTCCTTGGGGCTGATGCCGATGCGGAATTCGTTGGGTGCGAGGAAACGACCCTGGGCATCTTGCATCAGGAAGTCTTCGATTTCCTGCTTCAAGCACTCTTCGAGCTCATTCGGGACGACCTTGCCGCCAAAAACACGCGCAAAGCTATTGTCCAGACCACGCTGGAGCGAGCTGTCAAGCTTGCGGATGCGTCCAAGAAAATCCATCGAATGAATTATCGCCTTCTCCCGCTAAACTACGGCGGGTTATGAGAGCCACTGTGGCTCAGGTCGTAACGTGACAAAAGTATCGAGTTGTAAAGATATGTCGAGAGCGTCGGGTTGCCAAGAGTTCCGTAAAGAATAAGGCAAGCGCAGCGCAACGTACGAATGCTAATCGCTACGAGTGACACTGTAAATAGACATCTATGTATCAGCCATTCGAGCGGTTGTAGAGCACCCTGCACGCGCTGATCTAACTACGCTTACCTATCTATATGCATCCCTCAAGCTCTTGTTATGCGTTTTCAGTATAGAGGCGACGCAGTCCATTCCCAGCTTTCTATGACGCTTTCCTGCTACTTTTCCCACGTCGGGTCAGCCGTTGGGGTTGGCTTGCCGGCTTTGCGACGGCGTCGTAAAGATCCTTGAAAGTTGCTGTGAACTGCGCGTTTGGTGTTGGATATACCCGCGGTGATATAGTTCTTTCGTTGCCACGGGCGAGTGGCGGAATGGCAGACGCGCTGGCTTCAGGTGCCAGTGTCCTTCGGGACGTGGGGGTTCAAGTCCCCCTTCGCCCACAAAGAGCGGTTCTCGAACTGCGACGGCCGGAGGTCACAAACTCGAAAGGGTATGTGACCTCCGGTTTTTTCGTGTCCGGGCACGAGTGTAGTCAATTTTTGTGAATGCGGGAGTATCCCGTTCGAGTCCCGGGGATGGGATGGCGTGCCGGCGTCCTTCCGTGATCCTGCCCACCCGGTCGATGAACCGATCTGGTGACCATCAGGTACGCCGGAACCACCATCACTAGAAGATGGACAACAAGGAACTCTGACCGTGACCGCCAGGAATTTCTGCGAACTTGACGTGTCATACCCGGCCTAGCAGGTGCGCTGAGATCAGACCATGCGTTGCTTCCAAAGACGAGCGGAATCGTCACAAGGAAGCCGCGTTTGGAATCATCAACACGGCAGCGATCTCGACTTCTTGACCACAGTGCGGGCACTTGGCGTGCCCATCAGTGAGCGGTGTGACAGGCCGAGCGTTTTGCTGAGACTGGTCACGGTACTCAATGGGAAGGAGGCCAGTGATGCATCGAAATTGTCGCGCAGCATTGCCTCGGCTGCGCCATCCCACCTCGTGCATCAGTTCACCGACAGGACGTCGACTGCGCGCGAGCAGTGTCGCTCGTTGGACGCAGCGAACCCGCGTCAGGTACTTCATCGGGCTGATCCCGTACCGCCGCGTGAAAACTCGACCCAGCTGAGACGGCGAAATGTGCACCTCTTTTGCCAGTGACTCCAGAGTCCATTGCACTTCCAGCCGGTCGTTGAGCAGTGATGCAGTAATCTCAGCAGGGCCAGGTTCCGCCACTTGACGTTGAGACCCCATACGGTTGCGACTCATACGAGCCTCCACAGACCCATCCGCGAGGAGGTCGAGTGCTTAGCGCGACAGGGCTCGATCACTGCGCAAGAGGAGAACGATGCCCATGAACCCGACAAGGCATGCAGCCGCTGCGAGCGCCAGCGAAACCTGGTATCCCTCAGCTCCGCAGGAGGGTTCACGGGCCATGAACGCCGCGTAGATGCTGCCTAGCAACGTGACGGAGATCAGGCTGCCGAACTCGTATGACACTTCCTCGACGCCGGAGGCCATCCCGGCCCGATCAGCAGACACGTTGGAAATGATCGTGGAGGAAGCCACTGTGATCAGGACTCCAATTCCTGTGCCCGCAAGGAACAGGCTGACCGCGAACATCCACAAGTTCGCCTCCAGAACCAGGGTTGCCAGAGCATAACCCCCGCCCGCAACAACACAGCCAGCGCCGAGCAGGCGACGCGGCCCGACTCGGGAAAGCACTGAACCCGCAAGGAGGGAGGTCACCGTCGCGCCCGCCGCGATCGCGGCCAACAGGAGTCCGCTCTGCAGGGGTGAGAATCCACGAGCCAGCTGGAAGTGCTGAGAAGTCACCGTCCCAACTCCGGCAAAGACGAATGTAGCCAGCCCTGCTGCCAAGACACCGGCGACGACCGATCGGCTGCGGAAGACCGAGAAATCCAGGAGCGGTGTTGGGAGTCTGCGCTGGCGCCGTGCGAACCACCAGAAGCAGACGAAACTCGTCGCAAGTGCCCCTGTAATGAACACACCGGAGGGGGCCGATACGACACCCTGCTTGATCGCTGCGACTAGGCCAGTCAACCCAACGAGAGCCAGCACAGATGACAGCAAGTCCCAGGACGTTCTTGCCGATGCGCGAGCCGCTGGCGCGTACATGGCCGTCAACAAGAAAGTCACGAGGGCAAAGGGGACGTTGATGAGGAAGACCGAGCCCCACCAGAACCACTCCAGGAGCAGGCCTCCCACGAGCGGACCGAAGGCAATGCCACCGATCGAGACACTCGACCAAACAGCGATGGCGACGTTGCGCTCATCCTCGTCCTCGAACGTGAACCGGATGATCGCGAGTGTCGCGGGCAGCATCAGTGCTGCACCCACCGCGAGTAGTGCCCGCGCGACGATCAGCACCCACGCGTTTGGAGAGAAGGCTGCGAGTAGGGAAGCTATCCCGAACGCGCTGATGCCAATCTGGAACACCAGCTTGTGTCCGAACCTATCCCCGAGCGTCCCGGTGCCCAGCAGTAGGCCAGTCATGACGAGGGGGTACATGTTGATGATCCACAGTGACTCACTTACGCTCGCCGACAACTCGTCCGTCAGAAGAGGCGCGACCACGTAGAGAATCGAAGTGTCGACCGTTGCAAGCAGCAAACCGAGCGAGACGGCGGTGAGCACGAACCACCGTGTGCGCTGCGAGGCCGGCGCAGGGGGATCTTGAGTCATCTCAGCCTTTCAATATGCCGATACGTCGTCAGAGCGCGGTGGATTTGGGAGCCGCGTACAAGGAGCATGAAAGTCAGACTCCCGATCATTGGCGCATGTGCTCGGAGGTAAGTCGCGCGAAGATGAGGGTGTCGGTCCATTCGCCCTTGCTGAACCAGTCCTGGACGTGATGTGCTTCGAGCCGGAGCCCGACACGACGAGCCAGTGCTGCCGAGGCGCTGTTGCGGGCATCCATCTGCGCGGTGATGCGGTGGAGCTTGTAGTGGTCGAACCCGAGGGCGAGTACTGCTCGGACGGCTTCGCTGGCGAAACCTTGCCCACCGTGCGCCGGGTCGAGAACCCACCCGATCTCGCCTTGACGGTGGTCGTTATCGGTGAGCCACAACGCGACGTCTCCGATCGGGACGCCGTCATGCTCGATGACCAGCGCAAGCGCGCCAGTCTCGCCATCGATGCTGGTCTTCGCTAGCCGCTCGGCGAGCTTGTCGTGGGTGACTTCCGCGGTCCATGGCTCGTCCAGCAGGTAGCGGGCAACGTCGGGTCGCGAGTACAGCTCGTGAAGCCATTCGGCATCGTCGGCGTTATGCGGACGGAGATGGAGTCGCTCCGTCGCCAACGGCCACTGGGCGCTGGGCTTGAGATCGCGCCGGTAGTGGATCAACTCCTCGTGCTGTCCTGCGGGTGTGGTCCCGACGGCTCGCTCGACCTCACGGAACCCTGCGTTCGTCAAGCATCGCTGGGAGGCCTTGTTCTCCGGGAGTGTGCGTGCTGTCAAGGTTCGAAGTCCACTGTTGTGCGCGAAGCGCGATGCCAGCTCCAGGCCCCGACGAGCGTGCCCTGCTCCCCGCGCATCCGGATGAATCCAGAACCCGACCTCGGCAGCCTCGGAGCTGACGTCGAATAGTACCAAGGAGCCCACGAACCGGTCCGTCTCGGCGTCGGCAAGTGTGAGGACTGCCAGCGTGCCTGACGACATACCCGCCGCGACCTCTTCGCGGATCATCCGTCGCACGGAGTCGGGGGTGTAGTCGGGCTCGGGCAGGTGGCCGAAGCGCCGCACAGCTTCATCCTTGGTGCCGGCTGCATAAGCGTCTGCGTCCAGCTCAGAGAGGGGGCGTAGGCGAGTGTTCTCAAAGGTGATCGGGAGGGTGGTGGCATCCAGCATGCGTTAAACCTAACATAGAATGGATAGCTAACTGAAGCATGTTTGGTTAGGCTGGTGGGGTGAGCTACTGGGAACACCGCAAACCTGTGCAACGCCTCCGCGCAGTGGACATCGTCGAGGTTGCGAGGGCATCGGTGAGGCTGCTGGACGAAGGCGGGTTGAGGGCCCTCACCCTGCGATCTGTGGCGCAACAGGTGGGTGTCGCTCCAGCCAGCCTGTACTCCCGCGTCGAATCCGTCGACGATCTGTTCGACCTCGCCCTCGACACAGCGCTTGCAGACGATCCCGTGATGTCCGAGTCAATCCGCAACGCCGACCTGCCCGCCCTGATGCACGCCTTCTTCGCGCACCTCACGACCCACCGGTGGGCCGGTCAGGTCATCGGTATGCGCGCTCCCAGGGGGCCCGCGTACCTGGCCCTTTCCGAGCGGATGTGCGTCCTGCTCGAACAAGCGGGTACCCCGGATCCGCTCGGAACTGCCTACCGATTGTCCAACCTGGCGATTGGCGCCTCCCTGACCGCACCCATGGCATCGGACGAGAAGCGTGTCGCCATCGACCCTGACCAAGCCCCTACCTATGCGCGACTCCACGCGACGCACCACATCAGCCCACGCGAGATTCTCTCCGACGGCATCACGGCACTCCTGTCGTGAGGGGCCTTTTGATTCGGGGCTGCCGTGCGTTGCTGATGGCCACCGGCCAGTCTCCGTGAGAGATCGCCCAATCGCAGTGCGCCGATTACTTGACGGGCTCATCCCGACGATGGGGGTGAACTGCCGTGCGGCATGCCCACGGCTGCGCCACCCGACTTTTGTGAGGGCGACACCGACTGAAAGGTCGGTCTCGACCAGGAGCTCGGTTAGCCCGTGGGCCCGAACATGGGCCAGGTGCCGCATGAGCGGCATGTGGAATCGCTGTGTGAACGTACGCTCCTGCAGTCGTAGCCGCCGCGTGACACCGCGCCCGTCACAGGCAGCCCGGAGGCACCGCGTGCCGTGGGCACCCGTGCCTCATTTGGTCACGCCACCATTACTGGTGTGAGGGTCCCGGTCCGGCCCAGGGACTTCATGTCTGTGGCAGGAGTGTGCAGGGTGCGGCCGGCACCGAGCGGCTCATCAGCTACGCGATCCTCCCGTTCGAGAGGCAGTCGTCGGCCGTAAGCCCCCGATCCAGACGCTGTGGTGAGGGCGGCAGCCCCTGTGCTTGGAATCAATCCTGCGCACGGTCACTGTTCTCCCGCGTCTCGGTTCTGATGTACGCGTCGAAGCCCCCGGCGGTATCAAGACCAAGCTCCTGTGCCACAACGACGACCAGACAGCCATGTCGTGCCGGTCCAGACCCAGCTCCATGCGGTCACCTCCGGGTACCAAGGATCGCATCATCTTCCGGAGCTGCCACGCGTCTTGCAGATCGAGGTTGGGAGGGTGCTGGCTCACCTGTGTGACGAGCAGTTGAGGGGTGGTTTGGGTGACGGTGTCGATGCGGGTGATGTCGGCTGGTGATGGCTACAAGTACCTGCTGCGCACGGTGGCGGCTGGTGATGGTGACCGGTCGTTGTCGACTCCGTTGACCCGTTACTACGCCGAGGCGGGAACCCCGCCCGGACGCTGGCTCGGCTCCGGCGTCACCGCTCTGGGTAATGGCGAACTCACACCTGGCGCCCAGGTCTCAGAGGCACAGCTCCAGTTGCTGGTGGGGATGGGGCGGGATCCGATTACTGGTGTGCCGTTGGGGCGGGCGTATCCGGTGTACAGCTCGACGGCGGAGCGGGTTGCGGACCGTGTCAACCAACTGGGCCCGTCGCTGGGGGCGGTGGAGCGGGGTCGTGCGGTTGCGCAGATTGAGGCGGAGGAGGCTGCGCAGGGGTCGCGGCGTGCGGTGGCGGGGTTTGATTTCACGTTCAGTGTGCCGAAGTCGGCGTCGGTGTTGTGGGCGGTTGCGGACGCGGGGACGCAGGCGTTGATTGCGCAAGCTCATCATGAGGCGGTTGCGGCGGTGGTTGCGTTCAAGGAGCGCGAGGTTGCAGCCACCCGCACCGGTGCAACTGCTGGGGATGGCGCGGTTGCACAGGTCGACGTCACCGGTCTGATCGCGACCGCGTTCGATCACTTCGATTCTCGCGCTGGGGACCCGCACTTGCATACGCATGTGGTGATCAGCAACAAGGCCTGCACGGTGTTGGATGGGAAGTGGCGGAGTTTGGATGGGCGGCCGATGCATGCCGCGGTGGTCGCGTTGTCGGAGCTGCACGAGGCCGTGTTCGCCGATCACATGACCCGTACCTTTGGCGTGACGTGGGAGCCGCGGGAGATGGGCCGGGACCGGAACCCGTCGTGGGCGATCACCGACGTCCCCGAGGAACTGGTCGTGGAGTTTTCCACGAGGGCGCGGCAGATCGAGGTGGAGAAGGACCGGCTGGTGGCCGACTACGTGGCCACCCATGGACGGCAGCCATCGGATGCCACCGTGATCCGGTTGCGTGCGCAGGCCACGCTCGCGACGCGTCCGGAGAAGCAGGTCCGCTCGTTGGCGGAGTTGACCGAACAGTGGCGTGCCCGCGCCAGCCAGCAGCTCGGCGTGGATGCCACCGTGTGGGCGCGGACCGTCACCGGCGGGGAACGGCCGTTGCTGTTGCGGGCTGATGATGTGCCGCTGGATCTGATCGGACAGGTGGGGCGCTCGGTGGTCGAGGTGGTCGGTGAGAAGCGTTCGACGTGGCGGCGCTGGAACCTGATGGCCGAAGCCGCCCGCCAAACGATGGGGTGGCGGTTCGCCACCGTCGAGGACCGCGAAGCCATCACCGCCATGGTCGCCGACGCCGCCGAACAGGCCTCCCTGCGCCTGACCCCACCCGAACTGACCACGAGCCCGGTGGAGTTCCGCCGCCCCGACGGAACAAGCGTCTTTCGGCCGAAGCACTCGACCGCGTTCTCCTCCGACACCCTCCTCGCGGCAGAGGACCGCCTCCTGCAACGGGCCCGCACGACCACCGGGCCGAGCATCGACCTGACCACCGTCGAAACGATCACGAGCAAGCCTGACGCTGAGGGTCGGGTGCTCGGTCCCGACCAGGCTGAAGCTTTGGCGTCGGTCGCGGTGTCGGGCCGGGTGGTGGATGTGTTGGTGGGGCCGGCGGGAGCCGGGAATACCACATGGGATCTTTGACACGTCTACTGTGTCAAAATGGCCGGGACGGGGTGGGGCTTGATTGGCCTTCTCACTGCCGCCACACGGAGGCTGGATGGAAGGGACGGGCATGATCGGTGCTGGAGCGAGTGCGGGCTCGGCAAGGTTCGCGCGAGTGCTTGGTGATATCGATGTCGAGGACTTCGGGGACCCGGCACAAGAGCTGTCCCTATTCTCTGGCTGCGAGTCCGTCGCGGACGTGCGATCAGTTCTTCGCGAGCAGGTGGAGCTTGAGACCTCCGTGATGCTTGATCTTGTTGCGGAGGCTGACGCGTTCGATGTGATCGAGCTGATGCGCATGCGTGAGTTCCCCCCGGTCCCCGATCCACGAGTGACGATGCCAGGCGGGTCGGCGTTGGCCGTGGAGTTGGTGGCTGCCATGCTGCTTTCTCGCTCCAGTCGGAAGCCGAGCGATGTCCCCCGTGAGGAGACCCGTCCGCACGAGAAGATCGAGGAACTGCACGCGCGCGCCAAGCGGCTTGCTCGACTGGCGACATACCGGCAGCAGTATGAGGCCTATCTCAGCGGGCATGTGCTGGCGCGTCTTGCGGCGGAGTACCAGGCTGCCGTGCTGAACATTCGAAACCTTCAGTACGACCACATCCGAGATGAGCAGGAGCGTCGTCTCTTCCAGCATCCCGTGGTCGAGGGACTCATGAATCAGCACCTGGGCTACGGGTACGACGACGTGGTCGGTGTCCGTAATGCGCTGAAAGCGATTTCTGCAGACCGGATGACGAGTCTTCGGGATGAGACCGGCGGCATCATGCTCGAAAACCAGGGGGTCTCTCCGGAAGAGATGCCGGAACAAGTGATCGCCCGTTTCCGGGAGGCGATGATAGACTTCATGTTCCTGCCCGGGGAGCGTGCGACGATCCGCGCCAACGAGCTTGCCGAAGCTGGCCAGCTAGACGAGGCGAGAGTTCTCACCGTACTGAACTCGTACTCCCAAGTCTTCGATGATTCGATCTCTGCGGGGACGAGAGTCTTCGATCTCCTTACGGCCACCAATCCGTTCCTCATCACTCCGCTCGTTGCGGACGGCGCCGGTGGCTTCGTGTCGACAGTCAACGATCCTGGGCTCGATTCGCTGCGCCGTGTACTAGAGCGAGCACTCGCGCCACACTCGGCCGACATGCGCCGCTACGACCAGCGGGCTCGGCAGTCGGTGAGCGAGAGCCTTGCGATCGCGAGTCTCGAACGTATTCTCGGGTGCGCGGCGCTTCATTCGGGTTTCCATTACTACGCGCCGAAGAAGGGACGGAGCGAGGCAGCGCTCGACGTAGGATGCAGCGACGTGAACCTCGTGGCGGACCGCGTCGAGGGAGACGGTCTCTTTTTGGTCGACGACGTCGCGATCGTTGTCGAGGTGAAGGCGAAGTCCGTCGCTAGTCAGTCTCGACGTGGCGACGTTCGCAGACTCGAATCCGATCTGAAGGCGACGATCGGCGACGCCAACAATCAAGCCGTACGGCTGCAACGACTGATCGAAGTGAACGGAGGCGTCTGGCTCGCACCGGACTCATGGCTAGACCTGTCGCAGGTCCGCGAGGTGCGTTCGGTCATCGTCTTGCTGGACGATGTCGGTCCGCTCGGTGTCGCCATTGGTGATCTTCAGGCTGCTGGACTGCTCGCTGAGCGGCGGCCTCCGTGGGTTGCGTCATTGCATGACCTGATGGTGATCGCCGAGATCTGCGATCGGCCCAGCGAGTTTCTTCTGTATCTGCGACGCCGGACTGACAGCGGAGTGGCCACGTTCTACCGCGGGGCCGATGAACTCGATCTCTTCATGTTGTTCCTCGGCGGAGACCTTTACGTTGAGGATGATCCGGACGATGTGCGGCGTGAGCACGTATCCGCCCCTCCAACGAAAGCCCGGGACAGAAGGCGGCGCGACGAGAGCGCAGTCGGGACAATGGTCGCCGATCACTGCCAACCGCTAAGCGAGTGGTACCTGCGTGATCAGATTCCCGAGTTTGAACCGCGACCCGCGAAACCCACTTTCAACATCGCTGCCGAGATCGTCCCGGTCCTTGATGCGATCGCTGCCCGGGGTGAGCCCGGCTGGTTGCGATGCACAACTGATCTGCTCGGCCTTGCCGGCGAGACGCAGACACGACTAGTGAAGGGCATCCGCGAGTGTTGTCGGAGGACCTCCGCGGACGGCAGCTACCACGACATGCTCATGTCTTTCGCGGGCATGTGGGGGCATCCCACCGTGTTCGTTGGAGTAGCTCCGGAGACCGGGAACAGCCCCGCTTACCGCGATCAGCTATCCCAGTATGTGAGGGTCAAAGGGTACCAGCTGCAATCGGATCGCGCGTATGGTCTGCTCTTTAGCACAGAAGGGGATCTCCTCGAGTTCATCTACCTGACGAATCCTCCACGTTCCGATCCGGGTCTCGACCGATTGGTCGAAGAGATGGGCCTGCAGCCTGTTGGTCGAGGCAGCAGGCCCATCCCGCCGTCCGCGCGACGCTCAACGAAGAGGCTGCGTGGGAAGAGGAAGCGTGGGAAGAGGAAGCGCCGCTAGCGTGGAGAGAAACGCGAAATCCCGGCCGTAATGCCTTCCATGGCGTCGGCGGTTGCCCTCGATATCCGTGGACTCGGTACTGCTTCGAGTCAGTGCTGTTCGCTCAGCAGCCGCTGCGCTGAACGTTCCCACGGTGCCGCTGTGTTGCTCCGCGCGGGTCGGCAGCACCTCCGCGTCGAAGTACGTCGTTGTGTACTTAGCGTACGGGGCACGCGCTTCTGCCACGGTCTCACGGTCGTGATGGTGCTGTTGCAAAGTTGGGCGGAGAGCCGTGACGACCCAGTCTTCATCCTCTGATGCTCGCTGCGGGTCGGCGTTCTCAGGAAGCCTCGAACACCCGGCTGACGATCACCGCGTCCGGGTTCGGTTGCCCGTAGGCAAACATCGCGCCTTGCCCTTTCCGCAATGAGTGCATCGCTTCCACCCCTTTCAACGTCCGGTACGCCGAGGTCCGGTTTTTGAACGCGCCTTTCGGCCCGAGGATCCGCTTCAGCCGACCATGGTCGCCTTCCAGGATGTTGTTGAGGTATTTCACCTGACGGTGCTCCACTGTTGGCGGGCAGATTCCCTCTGACTTCAACTCGGCGATTGCCCTGGCCAGGGAGGGTGCCTTATCTGTATTAATCACCCGCGAGGACCCGGCCGACGCGTTTGACCTCAGGGTCTTAGCCAGGAAACGCTTCGCTGCCGCGACGTTCCGCTTCGGGGAGAGATAAAAGTCCAGGGTCTGCCCACCGGCGGTGATCGCACGGTAGAGATAGCACCACTTCCCGCCGACCCGGATGTAGGTCTCATCCACCCGCCAGGACCTGGCCTGCCAATCAGGTACCTGCCGGTACCACCGTGTTTGCTTGTCCAGCTCAGGGGCGTTTTTCTGGACCCAGCGGTAGATCGTGGTGTGATCGACCGGCACGCCCCGCTCGGTCATCATTTCCTCCAAGTCTCGGTAGCTCACCCCGTAGCGGCAGTACCACCGCACTGCCCACAGAATGATGTCACGGGGGAAATGACGACCGGAGAAGATACCCATGGCTGTGATTATTTCACGTCGCTCTTCCTACTGCCCCAACTTTGCAACAGCACCAGACAGATCGGTCATCTGCGGTGGCAGACAACAGGGCGGATGGTTCACTGCCCCCTTGCCAAACGCCCTCGGAGTGGCGAAGCGTGATGACCTGCACACCATGTGTGTCGGCAAGCTCAGCAACGGTGTCCTCCCACTCCCGGAACTCTTCGGAGGAATGCGGGTCGACAATTCCGTACTCGTCATGCCAGTGCTGCGACTCAGGACGCCACGGTGCCGCACCCAGCGTCGCTCGAACCTGCTCAAGGGACGCTTCCGCCTCGTCGAGAGCCTGCTTAGCTTTGTCTCTTCTGGCGCGCGTGTCAGCGGAGCAACGCTTTGGCCCTCCTTGTTCCTTAGCGGACTTGCACATCACGCCTCCGTGCGCTTCTTAGGGCGAGGAACAAACGCGATATGTGCAACAGGCTTGTCCGGCGTGACATCCTTAACCCCCGGTGGCAGTGGATCGACCTGAGGGTTCAGTGGGGCCTTGAAACGCTTGGCGTAATTATTCGCCTCAATGAGACTCGCGATTTCTTCGTCCTTCGGGCACGCATCAAGCAACATATCAATATGGTCATCGGCATCCACCTGCAGAAGGTGGTACAACGCTTCCCCGCGCTTCTTCATACTAAGAGCCTTGAACTCCTCGACGGAGATAAACGGGTCTTCTGGGGCAACGTAGGTTTCGTACTTCTTTGGTTCGCTCATGATGATTCTTCTTTCTGAATGTTCAACATGGTGTGCCTCTAGGCTTCCACACTCACCATGACTGTTGGCACAAACACTATTCATTCAGCGTGGTGGCCTTTTACGAGCTTCTTGGTGATGCTGTGCACATCATCTAATACGGTGTAGCAGAGTTCTTGTCTTCTACAGCCTTCCGCTTCGGAGCAGCGGTGATAGTGTCTTTGAAGATAGTCAAGTCCCGAATGATTTCTTCCCTCTGCTGTTGCAAAGTTGGGGCAGTAGGAAGATCGACGTGAAATAATCACAGCCATGGGTATCTTCTCCGGTCGTCATTTCCCCCGTGACATCATTCTGTGGGCAGTGCGGTGGTACTGCCGCTACGGGGTGAGCTACCGAGACTTGGAGGAAATGATGACCGAGCGGGGCGTGCCGGTCGATCACACCACGATCTACCGCTGGGTCCAGAAAAACGCCCCTGAGCTGGACAAGCAAACACGGTGGTACCGGCAGGTACCTGACTGGCAGGCCAGGTCCTGGCGGGTGGATGAGACCTACATCCGGGTCGGCGGGAAGTGGTGCTATCTCTACCGTGCGATCACCGCCGGTGGGCAGACCCTGGACTTTTACCTCTCCCCGAAGCGCAACGTCGCGGCAGCGAAGCGTTTCCTGGCCAAGGCCCTCAGATCCAATGCGTCAGCCGGGTATCCCAGAGTGATCAACACCGATAAAGCACCCTCCCTAGCCAGGGCAATCGACGAGTTGAAGTCAGAGGGAATCTGCCCGCCAACAGTGGAACACCGGCAGGTGAAATACCTCAACAACATCCTGGAAGGCGACCATGGTCGGCTGAAACGGATCCTGGGGCCGAAAGGAGCATTCAAAAACCGGACTTCGGCCTACCGGACTCTGAAAGGGATGGAGGCGATGCACTCATTGCGGAAAGGCCAGGGCCCGATGTTTGCCTACGGGCAACCGAACCCGGATGCGGTGATCATCAGCCGGGTCTTCGAGACGGCCTGAGAACGCCCACACGCAGCGGCCATCAGGGAATGAGAAACTGAGTCTTCGCTGCTCTCCGCCCAACTTTGCAACAGCACCCGTACGTTTTCGTCACTGTAGTCCTGAAGTTCCCTTATGATCTCATACCAGACCCTGGTTTCCCGGCCCAGTACCCACTGGGAATCCGCCGGTCCTGCAGTCGGTCACCCCGTGCTGAGGACTCAGCAACAAGACCTGTGAAAAATCCGGGCTAGGCTTGGAAGAAATCTTTTCTGATCTACGGAGGAAGAGCCATGAAAGGCCACGTCACTCGAATTTTGACGGTGTTCGACGGAAACAGCAAACGTCTGATCATCCCCGTTTATCAGCGAAATTACAACTGGCGACCCGAGCAGTGCGAGAGGCTCTACGATGACCTGGTGGATATCATCCGCACGGAACGTCCGACGCACTTCTTCGGCTCGGTCGTAGGAGAAAACGAGGATGTTTTCACCTATGTAGTTATCGATGGGCAGCAACGTCTGACTACCACTAGCCTTCTCCTTCTCGCTCTGACTCATTCCCTCGAGAACGGCATCCTCACGTCCGATAATCCCGGACTGGTGCGACGAATCCGCCGCACTTATCTAGAGACGAACGATGCTTTTGACGAATCCAGCAATGAGGTCAAGTTCAAGCTCAAACCGGTAAAAGATGACGGGGAGGCATACCGTCGACTCCTTGCCGGAGACGACGACCTGATCGACAGTTCCACGATAACGATTAACTACCGCTATTTCATGAAGCGCATTGAACAGGGAGAACTAAGCGGTGATGAGCTTTTTACCGCTATCGGCCGACTTCAGATCATGCTGCTTGAACTAGAGGATCAGGACGCTCCCCAGCGGATCTTCGAGAGTCTGAACTCCACCGGTCTGGAGCTAAGCGAGGCTGATAAGATCCGCAATCTCGTCCTGATGGATCTCACTGCTCAAGAGCAGGAGCATCTTTATGAAAACTACTGGAACCGAATAGAGAAAACCGTCGATTATCGAACGGACTGGTTCATCCGGTGGTATTTGACCGCGAAAACACGGAAGACACCTCGCCAGGACCGAGTTTATGAGGCATTTCGGAAGTTCCTGGGAACCAAGGACATTGCTGCCCGAGGGATCCCGGACATACTGCATGAGATGCGCGAATTCGCGGAACACACCCGCCAGCTATTACACGCCGACACCGGCATCCCCGCCGCCGACAGGAAACTACGTCGCTTCTTCATGATACCCCGCGACATCAGCCTCCCGTTCCTTATGCCCCTGCTATCAGACGTTCGTGCTGGCGTGGTCTCGGAAGAGTCTTTTGCCGCGATTATTGGGATGCTTGACTCCTATCTGTTCAGGCGCTTTGTTTGCAATATTGGGACGAACGCGTTGAACAAAATCTTCGCCACTATGTATTCCGAGCTCCGAAAATTTCGTGGTGAAAACACTTCCGTGGAGTCGGTGGTCGCCTATCTCATTACCTCCCGCTCCGGCTCAGGGCGATTCCCCAGAAAGGAAGAATTCACTCAGGCGTTCCGATCCCGAAATTTCTACCACGCGAACAGTGCCACCCGTTCATACCTGTTCGAGTGTCTGGAGAACCTGGATTCGAATGATACGCACGATATCGCCGGTGCGTTGGAAAGCGGTGCGCTCACTGTGGAGCACATTATGCCGCAGAGCCTCACCGCGGAGTGGAAAGCGGAACTGGGGGCTGATGCCGAGGCGATCCACGCGGAGTGGCTGCACCGGATCGGTAACCTGACCGTCACCGGGTATAATTCTGCCTACTCCAATCGTTCTTTTCAGGAAAAGAAGCAGACTAAGAATGGGTTTGAAAATTCCCCCTATCGACTGAACAGTATCGTCAAAAACAGCGATCATTGGAATGCGGATGTCATGCGGGAACGCACCGAGGCATTAACGAGCTCGGCATTATCGTACTGGTCTGAGGTCGAGTCTGACTTCGATCCGCCGGCCAAGCAGATGGACACGATGCCGTTGGGTGACGAGACTTCTTTTACCAATCGCACTGCTGTCGCGTTCGAATTCAACGGGACTCGGCAGACCGTACAATCTTGGCGGGATGTTCAGCAGGGTGTTTTTCAGTTACTTGTTGCTGAATACCACGATGAGGTGTTTACGTTCGCGGAGACAGTCTCTCTTCTCACCACAGATCGCACGCGTGGGAAATTCTGGAACGAGGTGATCCCCGGCTTGTGGGTTGATCCCCATAACTCCACTGCAGCGAAGGTGGCATTGTTTCGGTCAGCTTTCGATTTTCTGGGGATAGACACCGATGAGTTGATCATTTATCTTCGTCCTGTTGAAGAAGACGCAAATGTCCCCGCACCGGAGATGGAGAGGTTACCCCATGCTGAGCTGATCAAATTCGCTCCGGAATTTGATTCTCTTGTCAACACCACAGCTCTTGCGGAGGATACCGCCGAGATCCGGGAAGAGTGGACCCACGCGATGGCTTCCTTCCTGGTGGAGAACCCTCAAAAGCAGTTGGGAAATAAACGGCCTGAGCAGATTGCAGACAAGGAGTTCCTCGACAACTGCTCAACGGACGACGTACTCGCGGCGTTTACACTCTTGGGTTACCTAGATGCATTAGTCCCAGCCACGGTGCACCAGGCGATTCTGAATGGAACGTTTTCCGGACTTCTCGGCCGTCTTGAGGAATTGGATAGGCAATTGTTAGCTTCCTGACCTCGCACTTGCTTACATTTTCAGAGTGCGTTGATCATTTACCTCATTAGGGCATACCTCAGCAGAACAATCTCATTCCATTCTTTCGACATGAACGAGTGGCCGCTGTGAGACATTGCGCCACCCCACAGAAAGATTCCGACGCTTACGGTTGGCGCCGGAATCGGACTGCGCGGACCCTTCGTCCGGCGCAGCTATCGTTTTGTAAACTTGACCAAAATTATTGACGGTAAGGAACTGCATGCCGAATGAAGAAGAAATCCTGGCGGCCCGAACTGCTCAGGGGGCTGGACGAAGGCCCAATTAGCGGAGTGGGGTGTGCCGTGGCCTCCTCCCAGAGGCTGGAAAGAACGCCTGGTAGAAGAGAGCCGACTGCAGGGATTCCGTCTCGGAAGAACGGCCGGAGATTACCATGGGCAGCAGTGAGGTAAATACGCGTCCGGAAGGTAGTAACTGGCAATGGAAAACATCCATGGAAGAGACCCGGGGACGTGGCAGGATCTTGTTTCTGCGGCCGTTGAATCCCTCCAGGAAACCGCCCGGATAGGAGGAAAAACCACTTACACCGACCTCAACCGGGAGATAAGCGAGAAAACCGGTCAGCCAGGTTTCGATTTCTCCTCCCCGGAAGGCCGAAACGCGATGAGCGATTTGCTCGGCCACGTCGTTGAGCAGACCTATCCAGAACATCAGGCCATGCTGTCAGCGCTGGTGATGTACCTCAACGAAAACAAGCCAGGCCCGGGCTTCTACCATCTGGCCACGACCATGGGGATCCTTTCCCGAGAAGCCTCTCCTGAAGAAAAAGAGGCGTTCTGGTTCACCCAGTACAACAAGGCAATCGAAGCTTGCGGTTCACCCAAAAGTCGTCATCCTCGACGTCGCAATCGATGACGCTATACACCCAGTAGCAATAGGACCTCGGCGCACCGGACGCTGAAGGGGATGGAAGCGATTCCCGTCTCCTTGGGCACGGGACTTCTGACGGTGCTGTTGCAAAGTGGGGTGGAGAGCCTGATGACTTTGGCTTTCATCCTCTGGAGGTTGTTGAGAGCCGGCGTTCTCAGGCATTCTCGAATACCCGGCTGACGATCACCGCGTCCGGGTTCGGTTGCCCGTAGGCAAACATCGGGCCCTGGCCTTTCCGCAATGAGTGCATCGCCTCCACCCCTTTCAACGTCCGGTACGCCGAAGTCCGGTTTTTGAACGCGCCTTTCGGCCCCAGGATCCGCTTCAGCCGACCATGGTCGCCCTCGAGAACATTGTTCAGGTATTTCACCTGCCGGTGCCCCACCGTAGGAGGACAGATCCCCTCCGCCTTCAGCTCGGCGATCGCCTTCGCCAGGGCGGGTGCCTTATCTGTATTAATCACCCGCGAGGACCCGGCCGACGCGTTTGACCTCAGGGTCTTAGCCAGGAAACGCTTCGCTGCCGCGACGTTCCGCTTCGGGGAGAGATAAAAGTCCAGGGTCTGCCCACCGGCGGTGATCGCACGGTAGAGATAGCACCACTTCCCGCCGACCCGGATGTAGGTCTCATCCACCCGCCAGGACCTGGCCTGCCAATCAGGTACCTGCCGGTACCACCGTGTTTGCTTGTCCAGCTCAGGGGCGTATTTCTGGACCCAGCGGTAGATCGTGGTGTGATCGACCGGCACGCCCCGCTCGGTCATCATTTCCCCCAGATCGTGGTAGCTCACCCCGTAGCGGCAGTACCACCGCACTGCCCACAGAATGATGTCACGGGGAAATGACGACCCGAGAAGATACCCATGGCTGTGATTATTTCACGTCGCTCTTCCTACTGCCCCAACTTTGCAACAGCACCGTGCGCAACGATGTTGCGATGGTTGTGCACTGCGAGCGTAGGAAACCCCGGCACCGCACGAATGCAATGCCGGGCTAGTAGTTGCTAGTCAACGTCTGGCAGCTCGCCAAAAGCAAGCGTCGTATCCGCTGGCATCCCGGAGTAGGTCTCAGGATCTCGGGGTGTCAGTCGATGACGTGTCCTACTTCAGCTTTGCGACGAGAACCTTCGCAAGCTTCTCGGATGACTGCGGGTTCTGCCCGGTAAACAGGTTGTCATCTTGAACAATATGAGGTCGGAAAGGGAAGCTCATCGAGTAGTCCAGCCCGTTTTCCTCCAGCTTGTCCTGAAGCAACCATTTCGCCTTCCATGAAAACGGATTGATGCGCTCCTCTACATTGGACAGCCCAGTGACCCGACGTCCAGCGAAAGGCGAGCGCTCGGAACCTGTGCTCGTAGCAAGCAAAGCAGCTGGTGCATGGCACAGCAGGGCCAGGAGCTTCCCCGAGGCTAAACGATTGTTGAGCATCGTGCCGACGGTCGCATCATCCGACAGATCTTCCATTGGGCCGTGTCCGCCAGGGAAGAAGATCAGATCGTAATCGTCCGCAGAAACCAGGTGCAGATCCTTTGGGCTTGTCAGGACACTATCCAGCTCCTGAAGTCGCTCCTCCAACTTCTTTGCCGCCTCAGGGAACACTCCGCCCTTCATGCTCAAGCTGAGCTTGTCGACAACCGGCTGCTTGCCCCCAGGTGTTGCCACATCGACGTCGAATCCGGCATTAACGAAAATGTCGTACGGTACGACGAATTCTTCTGCCCAAAATCCTGTTGGGTGCTTACTTCCATCTTTCAAGGTCCAGGAATCGGCTGCGCTGAGCGCCATCAGAATTGTTGTCATAGTCGCGAAGCTTAAAAGCCAGACCGGTCATAGTTCAATAGATAAGCGGTTGCAATTTCGTAAACTGCAACTACTCGAATTCCGAGCGCGACACCCCGCCAGCGCAACTATGATTCGCCACTAGCGCTATCGAGATTCTCCGACCGTACCAGCCTCCCGTGCACTCACTCGTTTCGCCATTGTTCGTCCCATTGCCCGCAGTGTCAGCAAAAACGGCAGTCGTGCATAACGCTTCGAATACCATGCGAACAGGGCGAATGCGTCCGGTGTAACCACCGTTCGACGCGCCTCGATACCCTTCAACGCTCGTTGAGCAATGACTTCAGACGTTAACCACGTCCCATTGAGAAGCTTACGAGCCGTCGCATCCATCGCATCGTCGTCGCCAACCAGCGAATCCGCAAGCCCCGACTTAAAGAACTGCGGGCACACCACGGTCGTACTGATCCCACGGTGCCGCAGCTCCGCGTCCAACGTTTCACCCAACGCAACCATCGCGGCCTTCGTAGTGTTGTACGTTGCCATCCCCGGCGCATGAACAAGACCCGCCAGAGATGCGGTCAGCACAATTTGTCCACCGTCATTGAGCTTTGCGACGAACGCTCGAGCACCTCGCACCGAACCCAGAACATTGATGTCCAGTGCTCGCTGCCATGTCTCAATCGTGGTCTTGGTGATGCGCCCACCAATGGCGATACCCGCGTTACTGACAAGAATGTCCAGCTCATCGACGGCATCCGCGGCAGCCCGCCAATCATCATCACTGGTTACATCTAGTTTTCGGTAGACCCAATCACCGTCTAGAGCCGCGACGTTGCGTGGGGCTTCAGCGTGCACATCAGTAACGATCACGTGGTCGCCTTTAGCGAGAAAAAGCTTGGCCAGCTCCAGTCCGAGTCCTGATGCCGCGCCGGTGATTAGTACTGTGCGTGGTGCGCTGTCTTTGTGTCGCATGGTTAGTGTGCTGGTTCCTTCTCATCAGTTGCGGTGTGCTGAGCGGCGGGGTCGTCGTGACGCAGAAAGCCCAGGAGGGAGTCCGCGAATTCTTGAGGAAACTCGAGCTGCGGCATATGGCCACAACCATCGAACACGACGGCATGATCAACATCGATCTGCTCTAAACAGGCGCGGAAATCCCGGTAGGGCAGGATGGCATCTTTGTTTCCCCAGGTCAGCATGACGGGGATCTGAGGTCGGCGCGCCTCGACATCCGTATCTTGGCTCGAATCTCGACCGGCGACTTCATTGAAACGAGCCACCAGATCCTCGCGCCATTCAGGCCTGATTCCCTTCAGTCCGCCAAGCACCCGGACAAAGGAGTAGAACGTGCGAGAACGATGTGGATGGCGGGCGATGGCACCTTGAACAGCGACTCGTCGTGAAGTAGCTGATCCTGGGCGACGCAGAATCACGTGCTCAATCGGTGCGTACATGAGCTTCAATTTGGTGGCCGCGGCACTAAGCTGACCAACCCGCGGAGCGGCGACGAGTCGAAGCAGCGGAGTCGTAGAATCACCGAAACCGGCGGGGTCGATCAAGGCGACGCTTACTACGGCATCGGGGCGCTGCGCGGTCATCTCCATGGACAGGGCACCACCTAGCGAATTGCCAACGAGATGGATACGCTTCTCGCCGAGTTCATCAAGCGTCGCCCACAGCAGCTCAGCTGTACCGGCCAGGGTGATCTCCGCCGCCGGGTCGCTGAATCCGAAGCCTGGAATGTCAATGGCAATGAAACGCTTGTGCTTGCCGACGAATATTGCCTGGTCATCCCAGTCCTCCAGGGAGCGACCAATGCCGTGAATCATGACGATGGGGATGTCGTCTACGTGGTTTCCGGCTGTATTGTCGGCATCTGTGTGACCAACGTCGCTTGGCCTGCCGCTTGGCCCACCGCGACGCACGCGCACTGTGCGCCCGTTGACCGTGATGTTCTCGGTTTCCGGGAGATCGGTCAGGTCGGTTTCGGTAAATGGCTCGTCGGAGGTAATGGTTGTGACCGCTGGCCCCAGGCGCCGTGGCCCCGGCGTTGATGAACTGGCCATGTCGAGGCAGTCTTGGCCGAAGAGCATCTCACGACGCTGGTCACCATAGGTAATCTCCGGAACCTCGGAAATATAGTTCTGTGTGTACTGCCATGGGGAGCTATCACCCTGAGTAGGGAACCGCCGAATGCCACGATGAATGTAACCGGCATCGAGTTCCATCATCGGAATATCAGTACGCCCAGTTGGCAGCGCCGGGCAGTAGTATTGCTCGCCGGTTTTCCAGAGCTTGATCATGTATCGCGCGACCATGTCCGACCGCAGTGTCCACGACGCATTGACGTAACCAATGGTGAAACTGAAGTTCGGCAGTCCAGCCAGCATGATGCCACGGTAAAACACCTGTTCGTCGAGCTTTAGCTCATTGCCATCGATACTCAACGTGCCGCCACCGAATGCCTCGAGCTCTAAGCCAGTCGCAGAAACGATAATGTCGGCTTTAAGTTCTTGGCCCGACATCAACAAGATTCCATCCGGGGTGAAGCGATCAATGGTATCCGTGACGACGCTCGCATTACGCTTCAGTGCAGTGAAAATGTCACCATTGGGAGCCTTGCATACGCGCTGGTCCCACGGGTTATACGTCGGGGTGAAATGCTTGTCGATTTCACGAGCAGGCAGGAATGGCCGCTGCATCATGCGAATTCCAAATTTGAGCAGCTTTGGTGTGCGCTTGGCCATTTCCCATTGCGCCATGTCTCGCGCGATGTGATTGGCGCGGGCGACACGGGAGCCGAGGTCGTCGGGAAGCACGGTTTTCCAGAATCCACTGATGAGATCGACAGCGGGCAGGGGAGCGACATAGCTCGGGCTGCGTTGCAGCATGGTGGCGTGCGCACCCCCGTCGTCAAGCGCAGGAATCAGAGTTACCGCCGTCGCGCCGGAACCAATGACGACGATCTTCTTTCCAGCAACATCGAGATCTTCTGGCCACTGCTGTGGGTGAATGATCTCGCCAGTGAAGTCCTCCTCGCCTGGAAAAGTCGGCCGGTAGCCACGGTCGTGGGCGTAGTACCCGGAACCATAGTGGACGCGCCGGGCGTAGATTGTGCGCTCGCCATCGCTGGTCACAGCAGTAATTGCGTAGAGATTCTTGTCGGTTTGCCAGTCTGCATTCTTGATCCAGGAGCCCGTGTGCAGGCGATCGAGCGCACCACAATCGCGGGCGACGTCGCGAAGATACTCTTTGATCTCGGGACCACCACCGAGCGTGCCCTTGTGCGGCCACGGGCGGAACGGAAATGCAAAGGTGGCCATGTCCGAGTCGGAACGGATGCCGGGGTAACGGAATGTGTGCCAGGTGCCACCGATGTCATCGTGGACATCGTGCATTTCCCATGACCAGCTGGGGAAATTCTCCGCCACATGATGAGCCATATTGATGCCCGAAAGACCTGCGCCCACGATGAGCAGGTCAAGTGGGTTGTCGACGGTGCCGGCAGTGTTGGCAGGGTCGGTGGTGCTCTCAGTGCCATGCTGTGTAGTCATGGGCACAGAATAATTAAGTTAATGAAACAAAATGCCAGAATGCTGGAATCGCTTCCTTAAGTTCAGCTTACCCTCGATGCACATCACTTGACCAAAAGCAAGTAATGCCCTAAAGTGAGGGTGGGCAAGGAAAGGGGCTTGCCCATGACAGTTGGTTGATCACTTCTACTGAGGAGATGAATCATGGCTGATATTTCCCGTTGGGATCCTTTTGCTGAACTGAACGCGCTCCAAAAGGCCTTCTTTGGAGACAACCCGAGCACTCCGGCACGTGCCGTGAACATTCCGACAACAGATGTTTACACACGTGATGGTGCTATCGTCGTCGAGGCGCATCTTCCAAGCTTCAAGAAGGAAGATATCGACTTGGATGTTGATGGTCGTACGCTAACTATTAGCGCCAGCCGTCATGAAGTCACGAAAGACACAGACAAGAAGTACGTCATTCGAGAGTCTGCGTCTAACTTCCAGCGGCGCGTAACGCTTCCAGAGGGCACAGACACTGAGAAGATTGAAGCGAACCTCACCGACGGCGTGTTGGTGATTACCATCCCTACGCCAGAAGCGAAGAGCTCGAAGAAGAAGATTGCGATCACCTCGAATGCTCAGCCAGAGGCTATTGAGGCTGCCGAGGGTGAAGGCGAAAACAAGGAGTCAGAGGTAGTGGACTCCTAAAAGAGTCAAGGAAAGGGCTACAAAGAATCATTATGTAGCCCTTTCTTTGTGTCTGAAACCAAATACCCAGCATCTTCTCGTGCCATCATGTGAGTGCGACACCAAACCAGCGTCTCTGTGACCTTACCGAGCCAGCCGTCACGTACTCACTGGTCAATGGGATCGAGAGTGAAGCCGAGCTCGTCGGCACCGTTCGTCGTGAGGTTCACCGCCAACGGAATCTGATGCGAAGCACTTTCCAGAATGTGCATGAAGTAGCCACCTGTGTTGGGCAGCGCGACGATGTCGCCGACAGCGATGCCTTCCGGGAAGACGATGCGTCGGCGAACGATCACTTCATCCTCAATGCAGTAGGCGCCGACGAGGAATCCACTGTAGACAGAGCTGGCACCGCGATCGGATCCACGACCAGAACCACCATTCGACGCACACGGCACAAGGATCGGATCAACAAGAATGTCGTCAGTCGTCGTTCGGCACTGAGTGCGGTTCATTTCGAGGCCGATCAGCGGAACCCCGTCGCTACGTTCTTTCAAGAAAGCGACGCGAGCTAGCGTCATGCCGGCACCATCCAAGACAGAGCGCCCTGGCTCCAAATGAAGTCGCAGTCCACGTGATGCCAACGCGTCAGCAGCGCTGCGCTGAGTTCCGCCATCTGTCAGCATTCCGCCAAGAAGCTGCCGGAGCCAGTCACCACGAGTTGGTTCCTGATGGAACGGATAAATCGACTGGAGTGGGTCGTTCTTCCAGGTAAACTGCTCGTTAGGCATCGAGTCAAGATGCGCCCGCTGTTCCAGGAACGCATCCCATTGACGACGGTCGTCGAGATAACTCATCGGCACACCACCACCAAGATCGACGAACTCTGCTACGTGGCCACATTCGCGAGCCTGGTCCACAATCTGAAGAGCCTGCTCCAAGGCAATGCACCGGTCCGATGCGGAATACCCATGCAAATGAACGTGCACGCCGACGACGTCGATAGGACCAGCACCGTCTTCCGCGTGAGCGCTCGTACCTAGTGTGCGCAGCCAGGAATTCCATGTCTCCACAGACGCACCGAAGCGAGTGGCCGGAAGAGTTGCTGGGTCGGGTGCCAATCGGGGAGCAACCTGAACGCGAGTGCCACGCTCTGCGGCGATAGCCATCGCGCGGTTGGCCTCCGCTGGCGCATCAACGGAAATCACGGCACCGGCATCAATCGCACGAGTCAGAAACACGTCGGGCTTGATCGCTGAGCTCACGATAATCCTGCCGCCAGGCACCCCGCGCTGCAGGACCTGTTCCAGTTCACGCTGACTTGCGACATCAACACCATGACCGGCATCTCTCATGGCATCGACAATGCTCAGAGTCTTGTTCGCCTTCCGAGCCATGAACACCCGCACCTCGACACCGAAGTCCTGACCAGCTGCCGTCAACTCGTTGATATTGCGCAGCACCGGCGCAGGGTGATGAACATTAATCGGCGATTGATGCTGCTCAACCAGCGATTCGCACACCTGTGGCTGTTCGAGCAGCTCAATCATCCAGGGTTCGAGTCGTCCCGTTAGTGGCACCGTCGCGTGCGCACGCGGATTGCCGATCGCCGTGACCCGATGCTGCGTAACCACCCTTCGCGCCCACCTTGGCACAACATTGTGCAGCTCACGCGATAGCGTGTCGGACCCCGGAAGCCTGATCTCAGCCGCGCGTCCAATCACCGACAGACCTGCGAAGCCCTCGACACCGCCAGCACCATCAACCCGCAGCTCCTGGCCACCCAGCACCTGAGCCACCAGCATCTCTGGCAGCATCCCTTGCGGTGCCAGCACCGCATCAATCACGAAGTCCGCTTCATCCAAGAAGCGTGACGACGTCAACCGCCCACAATCCACACACCCCGACTTAATGAGAGCCAGCAATTTAGAAGCATTCTCCGAGGTTGGACCAAAAGCGACCCGCTCCAAAATACGAGCCAATCGGTAGAACTCCTCGTGTAGAGGTTCCCGATTCTGGTTGGCCACCCGGCTCACAATCGTCGGATACATCTGCCGGAAAGCCTGTCCCACCGCCCAGCGCGCGCCGGGCGACGTTGCACCCACAGCAATATCCCGAGAACAACGGAAAGCCTCGATTGCCGATTCGTCGTCACGGAAATCCGCGCCCGCGATGACTGCAGGAATATTCGCCACCTCGTCGCGGACACGGGGGTCTGCCGCGCCAGCGACCGACAGCAATGCCGCTGCATAGTCCGCGAGAGCACCTGTCAGCTCGTCGATATTCGAGCAGGTACGCACAGCAATGCACGCAGCCTCCAGCGCGGCGTCGTCGCGATAGTTGGCCAGCGGAGTATCAGGATCCGGCTTGACCTCCATGAACCGACCGCCGCGCCCGACCGGAAAGACTGTGCCCGGCTCACGGCCACTGCGCTGATACTCCAACTCTCCGGCAGCGCCACGAGCGAAAACGCCGCCGCGACCTTCCGTGAGTTCCAGCGCAGCATCAATGAATGTCAGCGCAGTTCCGCGACTTGCGACGACCGCACCCTCCGGAATGCCCCGCAATTGCTCTGGCGGATACACGCCAACAGTTCGATTATCCCGAGGCAGCGCACCGGACCAATTCTGTTCGTGCCCCGTCACCAGGAGCACTTCTTGGTACTCACGTTGGTATTCCTGCGTCGGAGCATCATCGCTGCTCAGAACCCACGAGCTATCGTCGTTGTCGCTTCTTTGAACAGAGGTGACTCGGCTTTTGACATGACGAACAGTGCACCACGGCGCTGCCTGCTCACCAATGTGCTGCCATGACTCGGCAAGAAACTGACCGACCAAAGCACGAGGAGGGAAGTGGCTCAGCGGTTCGGATTCTCCCCGGGCACGGCGCCAGTCGTCGAAAAGCCCAAGCGAAGACTTGATGATCCGCGAAGACACATTCAACGTCCAATAATCCGGCTGCTCCGGACTATAAGCAGAACCGGCGCCTGGCGGAGCTGGATCCCACACGTCCACGGCAATCGGAACGCGATGCGCGCGGGCATGTGCAGCCAACTCTTCGACCGCCCACAATCCACGTGGACCAGCACCGACGATAGCAATGCGCACCGGAGTTGAGGTGCTAGTGGACTGTGGCATCATGCGGGCTCCTCGTAGTTGGTGGTGTGGTCTGGATTCGGTTGGGTGAGCAGATTCGGCAAGCTTTCGGGTTCGCAAACGTTACGACGAACCCAGTCATCGTCGTACACCGTATCCAGGTAGGCATTGCCGTGATCATGGAAAATCAGGACGGCATCGTCGTTGTCGTCGAACTCATTGATCATCGACAGGAACGCCGCAGCCACCGCGCCACCTGATGCACCGGGTAGGAAGCCTTCGCGCTGGGCTACAAGGCGGGCACCCGCAATTGCGTGGGGAGAATCGATGCGGATGACGTCGTCAGGTGTGAACTGACGGGAAAGCTCCGGGACGACACCAGCGCCGAACCCCGGCAGAACCCGATCTGCACGGGTGCCGTCATAGAGAACCGATCCCATTGCATCAACTGCGATGACCTTGGTGTTCGCATCGATCTCGCGCAGATAACGCAGACAACCACCGATGGTTCCTGTAGTGCTAACGGCCACGAAGAGGTGCGACGGCGCATGTCCCAGCTGTGTGACGATCTCGCGCATCGTGCCCTGAGAATGGGCCTCAAACACTGCTTGATTGGAGTACTGGTCCAGATTTATGGAGTTTGGAAACTCCTGAAGAAGCTCCGCCACCTTAGTTTGCCGAGCTGCCAACCAGTCGCCAGTTTCCGGATCTGGCTGCGTCACATGATGAACAGTCGCGCCCAATGCTGCCATCGTGGCGACAGTTTGACTATTCGCGCGAGGATCAACCACGCAGTGAAAATGCAGCGAACGCAGGGCACATTCTCGGGCGAGCGCAACGCCGAGATTGCCCGAACTCGACTCAATGACAGTTCCACCGGGGCTTACCTGTCCGCGCATGAGTGCATCTTCGAGCAGAGCTGCGGCAGAGCGATCTTTAGCACTGCCTCCGGGATTGAAACTCTCTAGCTTTCCCCATATGGAGATTCCGGAATCGGAGCTCATCCGACTGAGCCGCACCAGTGGCGTATTGCCCTTGGTTTCATTAATGCTGTCTACGGGGGCTTGTGTCGGCGTGTTCATTGCCGACAAATTTACACCGTTAACTCTCTGCCTCGTAGGGAAAAAACGGTAACAATTGAGGAAAGTATCTAGCCCTCGAACAACGACGGCAATTAAAAATTTGCCATGCTTGACCTGTGCTAACAGTGAATTGAAGGCCCGCCACAATGAACGACACTAGTACCGACTCACCTATCCACCCCGTCATTATTATCGGTGCCGGCCAGGCTGGTCTCGCCACCGCCTATTACCTCCAGCGCGCTGGGATCCGTCCCTTGCTTTTCGACGACCAGCCCTCCCCAGGAGGCGCCTGGCTCCACGTGTGGCCATCCATGACGTTGTTCTCGACTTCTGACTTTTCCAATTTGCCAGGCAAACCCATGCCGAAGTTCGAGGGATTTCCGCCTGCCGAGCACGTCGTGAAGTATCTGGCCGACTATGAAAAGCGCTACGACTTTGATGTGCGCCGGCCAGTAAAGGTCACGAGTGTGGAGGCAATCGAGACTGATGAGACGGACTCCGGCATTGTCTTTACAGTCCATGCTGAGTCGAGCGAGGGGGCCGGCGAAACTTATCGCGCGCGACACATCGTGGCAGCGACAGGGACGTGGTCGTCGCCATTCGTGCCAGCGGTGCCAGGGAGGTTCACTGGCAGACAATGGCACTCGGCGAATTACCCGGGATCAGAAGCATTCCGCGGAAGTTCAGTGGCTGTAGTTGGTGCCGCGAATTCGGCAGCGCAGCTCGCCGCAGAATTGGCGCTGGACCCGGAGGTAGGCGAGGTCACGTGGTACACGCGTCACGAACCACGCTGGATGCCCGATGATGTCGATGGACGCGTCCTATTCCAGCGCAATTCTCAGCGTGCGCTCGCTGTACTGCGCGGTGAACCCGATCCGGGAGCGGATTCTGCGCTCGGTGACATTGTCATGTTGCCTGCGGTCAAACAGGCGCGGGATCAGGGCTTGCTTACAGCTACGCCGATGTTTCACACGCTTGACGACGTCCACTCAGACCACATCATCTGGTGCACAGGTTTCCGGCCAGCATTGGGGCCAGTGCGAGGGCTGCTCACCGGACGAAAGCCGAAGTACCCAGGAGTTCACCTGGTTGGCTACGGCGACTGGGTAGGTCCTGGATCGGCAACAATTACGGGCGTGGGCCCATCAGCGAAAGCTGCAGCGTTAGCCGTCATCGAAGCCGAGGGACGTGAATCGGCGACGATGGCAGACTAGCGACAAATTCGCAGCAGACTAGCCGTTCACTCCCTGAGCATCTTCCACGTCAGCTAGCTTGCGCTCCCTTGGGAATGGATTCTTCAAGTACTCCTTGAGCAGCTCAAAACCATCCTTACCCAGCACATATGGAGCCTCGGCGTGGCCGGTGGTCTCGGGGTCGTCGATAGGAATAGCCGAACCGTGCGACAGCACGTGCTCGCCTGGGGTCAACTGACGAATACCAATACCAGCGATCCGATCAGGGTGTTCGGCGGCAATATTTCCGTAGATGAGCGGGTCGTGCTGGCCGTCATCGCCAACGAGAATCCACTTGATATTGGGGAAGTCGATAATCAGATTTCGCAGCTGCACCTTCTTGTGTTCCTGTCCGGAACGGAACAAGCCAGTAGGCGTTGGACCCCAGTCGGTCAACAGCATCGGCCCCTTCGGCAGCAAGTGCTTGCCAATAAAATCGACCAGGCTGTCGTAGGTGTTCCACGCGCCCGTCGACAAGTAAAAGACAGGTGCGTTCGGATGGCGCTTCAACAGCTCAGCGTAAAAGCTCGACATTCCTGGAACCGGCTTGCGGGCATTCGTGCGCAGCACCCACGAGTTGTACGCGGCAAGCAGTGCACGTGGCAGCCAGGTGACCATGATGGTGTCATCAATATCGGAGACCAGGCCAATCTTCGTGCCAGGTTCGATGATGAACACCTCCGCCTCGACGGGTTCGGCATCCTGCGCCTCGATGGTCACCTTCTGCCAGCCCGGTTCGAGACCGTGGTCCTTCACCTGGACTTCGACATAACCATTCTCGTTGGAATGAGCCTCAACTACTGCATTACCAGCGCGGACTGTGACTGGGTGGCCACCAACCTGGATGGTAAAGAACTGGCGAAAACCGCGCTGCGCCTTCGTAGAAAGAGAAGAATTGGCAGTCGCCTCGTTGTCCATGCGCTCTTCATCTGGATCACGCATGAGCACTCGAGCGAGCACACGGATCATCCCCTCATCACCGTAACCGTAGTAACCGGTGATGGAGGGTTTCCAACCTGCTTCGGCTGACCGTTTGGTGCCAACCTTGTTCATAAGTTGTTCGGACTTGCGGACAATGTCTGCGATTCCCATGCCTCCCAGAATACGGACTCGGGGGCTTCAGGTTAGCGTTTTGTCAATTCGTAACTGGCATGTAATAAATCGAGCGCGTCGTCTGTATTGGCGCTGCCGTCGAGAAGCACAGTCACCCAGTGCTCCTTATTCATGTGATACCCGCGCGCAAATCCAGGCTGTTCCACGAGAGCATCAATCAGCGGTGGCTCGGACTTTACGACGACGATGTCAATCACCTCATCCGAATCGTGGCCAGCGCTGTCAGCACTCAACGCGGAGCGACGAACCTTGGCGAGAACGGCAAACCACTTACCCTGGTGCGGATGACGCAACACCGACCACATTGGGTGAGCAGAGAAGATGTACTTGGGCTTGGCACCCAGGAACTCGTCCGCGTACATGACGATGTCATCGACAGTTGCGTTCATGGCGAACTACATCCCCTGCTTGACGGCCTCCGCGATCGGTGTTGAACCGTCGTGGAAGTTGAGAGTTTTCTTGATCGACGCAGGCTCATCGACCACTGCTGCAACAACGGCGGCGACATTAGCGCGCGATGTTGCTGGGACAGACAGATCGCTGACGTTGTCCAGATCTGCATCATCGGAGACAACTGTGATCTGATCGGTTGGGGCATCGAGAGTCAACACCGAAGGGCCAAGAACGGTCCAATCCAAGTCGGTTTCCTTGCGGAGATACTCGTCCGCCTGGGACTTCGCGTTGTAATAGGCGTACATGCCGTCGGACTTCGCCACACCTGGGACTTCACCATCGACGAGGTGAGAATTGAAGTACGACACCATGACGAAACGTTGCACGTCAGCTCTTTCGGCTGCCTGCATGACGCGGATTGCGGTGTCGCGGTCGAATCGCCAGGTTCGGTCCGGGTCGCCACCGCCAACTCCTGCGGACCACACAATGGCAGAACTGCCTGCGATTAGTTGAGCAATGGAGTCGACGTCGAGAAGCTCGACGTTCGCTACCACCGCGTTGGCGCCGGTGGCTTCAACAGCCTCAACTTGCTCCTGCTTACGAATGATCGAGCGCACCGTGTGCCCTGAGTCAATAAGCAATGGTGCTGCAAGTAGCGCAACTTTTCCGTGGCCACCGATGATTGTGACAGTGGACATTGTGTTCCTCCTTCGCCGCAAACAGCCGGTGGTGCCACGATACAGATTCTTGGCCCCGGTGTCGGGAAATTCCTTTAGTCGCAGGAGGCTTTCTCCACTACGGGAGGTTACTTCGCTCCGTAAATGGGGAGGAGGGTGTCGTCGACGATAGCGTCGATGGTTTCGTCTGAGCATGAGCCCTGGGCGATGAATTCACCGACGAACACCTGGATTGCCATTCGATGCAAGCGGAATAACTCAACTGGTTCGGGGATTTCCCCTTGCTCATGTGCGAGTTCCAAACTCGATCTGATGTGACACAGCGCAGGTGACAGCTCGTAGCTGGCGAACTTCGCGCGAAGCTCAGGAGTGGCCTCAGCCATGAGCCCGAGAGTGGTTTCGACCCTGTATTCATCGAAACCCGCGCGCAGGATCTTCCCAATGGTGCGAAGGTTCTCCCGAAGAGTCGGCTGAAGCGGTTGACTCAATTGAGGTTGTGCCATCCGGGTGATTGCGAAGAAGACCATCTCAGGGCGGGCGGCCCAGCGTCGATAAAGAACGGGCTTGCTGGTTTCTGCTCTCCGAGCTACTCCTTCGAAAGTCACCCCGTGATAGCCCTCATCCTGGAGTTCTTTGAGCACAGCTGTAGCAATGGCATCGAGTAGTTCATCACCGGTGCGTCGAGTTTCGGGCTTCATTCCTCACAGTTTAGATGTTTTGTGTAAGCCATTAACTTAATTGCGTTAACTTCGTGTCGGATTCGACTTTTCGTAGGGGGTATTGACCATGACGCGACGTGATGGATCAAGCTAGAACCATGAGAATTTCGGAGGTTGCCAGTGCTGCTGGTTGTTCGGTGCGGGCGGTGCGTCACTACCACGAAGCAGGCGCGCTGCCGGAACCCAAGCGGGACTCTAATGGGTACCGAAACTACTCACTCTCTGATTTGGCTGGGTTGCTTCGTGTTCGAACGTGCGTGGAAGCAGGAATTCCCCTGTCAACGATCCACGAGCCAGACGCGATGAGCAGGGCGTTGACTCTCATTGACGATCGCATCGCTGAACTGGAAGTGCAGCGCGATCGCCTATATGCCCTTATGCGCGATGAACAGAATGTTCCAAGCGATATCGTCGAGACAATCGGGATGCTGATCGACGATCCTGCTCTGCGTAAGCAAGAACTGGACTCCTTGTCATTAATGGCACTCACCGGGGTCGCGACTGCCGCAACCTGGTCGACTCTGCGGTACAACCTTGGCAATCAGGAGTGCCTAGATACCTCGCGCAGACTTACTCGACTCTGGCGTGAGCTCGGGATGATATCTGCGAAGGATCTAGGCGTTCAACAAATGTTGACTGAGTTCGTTGAGTTGTTTCCGCAAGGTTGGATGAAGGGGGTCGTTGACACGCTCGTTCCTGGGGATTTGCCGTTGACCACTAGTGACGTCAACTTCGTTGGTGCGCAGGCATTGATTCCAGAAGCGTTGGCGGCGGTGCTAGAAAGTGGCAATACCGGTGTATGTCCAGAGTAAGAAGCTGCGTCACGCCCTTGAGCTTGTATGGAACCATCATCCAGGGTTTCGAATACTCCGGTGGGAGATGAAGAACTGGGCAGATTTGGTTCGGCTCATCCGAAGGCAGGAGTTGGTTCCGGCAGATGCGACACCACTGCGTGGATCAGCGGACATCTGGCATCTTCCGTTAGCGATGACCATCGCGTCAGTAATCGAAATCGTCGCTATTGAATTGCTGGTCAATGCGCTATGGTTGCGACTCCTGCTGCTAATCATGTCCATCTACGGGGTCTTGATGATGTGGGGGATCATCGGTGGTCAACTCACTCGTCCGCACTATGCGACACCGACGAACATCGTCCTGCGGCACGGGCGGGAAGTCCTGGCCGTAATACCTCGGACCACAATCACGAGGATCCGGCACGCTCGTGGATACTGCGATGAACGCCGAGTCTGTGACGGCAATCATCTCGTGTTGGGAGGGCCGAACGGGACTAATGTGCTCATTGAGCTGAGTCATCCGGTCAAGGTCGCCCACGACACGTGGCCGTGGCAGAAGAAGCGGGTTTCCGAAGTATCGGAGGTCGAAATGTGGGTAGCCGACCTTGATAGTCTGCGGTGGTGAAGTCAAACCAAATCGTTGTTAGCGCCGTAGTGATTCGTGACCAGCAAGGTCGGCTGTTGACAGTCCGCAAGAGAGGGACGAGCGCCTTCATGCTTCCGGGCGGAAAGCCAGAACTAGGCGAGAGCTTTGAAGAAGCAGTGGTACGTGAGGCTCGTGAAGAACTAGGAGCCGAACTCGACTCGTCGGCGTTACGGAAACTGGGTTCGTTCAAGACAGACGCAGCAAATGAACCGAATTTCGAAGTTGCAGCAACTGTCTTTGAGCACCCATTCGTGGAAGTTGGTGCTCCAGCTGCTGAAATCGAGGCAATGCGTTGGATGGATCTTGATAATGATTCACCGCTACCGGGTGATCTTGCCCCGCTTCTCACCAATGCAGTGCTGCCGGTTCTGAATAGCCGCAAACTACGGCAGATCACAATTTTTACTGGTGCCCGACCAGGAAATGATCCCCGTTTTGACGCGCAAGCAGCCAAGCTAGCGTCTTACCTAGGAAGTGAGGGAATTGGGGTGGTGTTCGGTGGAGGTAAGGCTGGACTCATGGGGACAATTGCTGACTGTGCTCTCGGGGAGGGAGGAGCGGTAACTGGTGTAATGCCACAGCATTTGGTTGATGCCGAGATCGCTCATACCGGACTGACCTCGTTGGAAGTTGTCGGCACGATGCATGAACGAAAAGCCCGCATGGTTGAGCTCGGTGATGCGTTCGTTGCAATGCCGGGTGGTGCCGGTACGCTCGACGAGCTCTTCGAAGCCTGGACCTGGTTGCAATTGGGCATCCATACGAAGCCCGTTGCGTTGTATGACTCGGCATACTGGGCACCACTGCTGGAGGCTTTGAAGCACATGATGAACCATGGTTTTGTGCGTTCCGAGGACTTCGATTCGCTAGTCGTCGCGGATGATCCCGAGGAGTTGATTTCGAAGCTCCGTGATTGGGAGCCCCCAATCCCCAAATGGACCAATCGTTGATGATTAATTACGTTTAGAATGGGTGCTGCGTGGCGACGAATCCGTCGTAAAGCTGTCTTCCATACAACCGCACATCAGCGATTGGAGCACCCATGTCCGAGAACCCAGATTTGCGAGTAGGTGATCCAGAGCGGTCACAGGCATTGGACGTGTTGGGGGAGCACTTCGCGAATGGCTATCTGGACCTGGCTGAGTTCGAAGAACGGACGGAGAAGGCGGCGCAGGCAAAGATGCGTTCCGAGTTGGATGCGCTGTTTGCCGATTTGCCGGGTGGCATTGAGGCGAACGCCCGCGCTGACGTAGCCCGTACTGACCTGGCGCGACGAGGTACAGGTGGCGTGAGCGGTGCCAGTGGTGTGGGGGCCGTCGGTGCTGGAGCGAACTCGCTGCCATCCCGAGCAAGTGCGCTGGATACCGAGTACGAACTGGATCGCATTATCGAGCGCGGCAAGAAAGTAGAGCGCGCTGACTGGCTGATCGGGTCGGTGACGATGATCGTGTTCTTCTTGGGGCTGTTCGTCTTCGAGTGGAGCTACTTCTGGTTGGCATTCCTCGTCGGTGGTGCGGCGGCGGTGGGCGTCCGAGCTTTCTACGGTCTCGATGACGAAGATGAAGACATCTACGACGAACTCAGCGAGGCTGAGAAGAAGGAACGAAAGGAACGCCTGAAGTTGGCCGTGGAACGTCGCCGCGAGTTGGGGAAGTAGCTCAATAAATCAGTCTCGTTGGTGTTGTAGTGGAATTGTTTTTCGCAGATCTCAATATCGGTGGCGTCCCCATCGATGCACTCGGACTTGTTCTGCTGCTTCTCGCTGGCATTGGTGCAGGAATTGCCGACGCAACCACTGGTGGCGGTGGTGTCGTTCAAATTCCTATCCTGTTCTCAGTAGCTTCTGGAGCGCCCGTTGCTCCGACAATGGCCCTCAACAAAGCATCTGCCGCTGCGGGAAATCTTGTTTCTTACCTGCGGTTTCGTCGCGCGCCGGGCGTTGCCCATCTTGATACGCGCGCCGCTGCGGTCGCCTGTGCAGTGGGTATTCCTCTTGCCTCGGCGGGTGTGCTGTTAGCCTCCCGCTTTTCGACCGCCGTTTTTACGCCACTCATCGCAATCACCATGGTGGCTGTCCTGTTTTATATCGTGGCTGTCCAACCACGGTTGGCACGAAAGCAGCAGGCAACGATTGAAACGGGTGAAGCTCCTTCGCCGAACCTGATCGTATTCGTATTGATTGTGAGCGCAGTTGCCTTCTATGACGGGTTTCTGGGCCCTGCGACAGGCAGTTTTCTCATTCTGATCATCCAGTACATTCTGTCGGTGAGTTTGGGTCGTGCTTTAGCGACCGCCAAGTTCATACAGCTGATTCTGAACACCACTGGTGCAATCGCCTATTGGCTAATCAGTCCTCCTTCTCTGGCGCTGGTTCTACTTCTCGCGCTCGGCAATGCCGTTGGTGGCTGGTTCGGTTCCAAGTGGGTAGTGAGGTTCTCCGATTCGACGATTCGAGCCTGTCTTGTCGTAGGTGTCATTGCATCGCTTGTGTTGATGCTTGGACGAGCACTAATCAACTGACGAACATGGTGCTTGGCATGGCAGTTTGACCACAACAGTTAGCACCTGCAGCGGTGGCAGCACGCCAATCTGGGGGAGTCGGCCTGAGAAAAATAACAAATTAAGAAAATTCAAGGAATAACGCTAAAAACAGCGCAATTTTGACCGGCGATAAAACACAGTTGCGCTGGCCTGATGAGGTGCATGCCGTTCAGTCGGGGTGGTCGTCGTGACGTTATCGAACTGAAATAAGCCTCTGCGAGTCCCCTTGACAGACCGGGGAGGAGGTCGGCTACGTTAGGCGCCCATGGGTGGTCAAAGAGAATCTTTGGCTCGACCTACGCTTCGTGGCACGGCTGCGCTGCGGTCACCTGGGGTCTCAACGAAGAATGAGGCGCAGGAGTCCGCTTTAGGCGAAAAGTACCAAGTAGGAGAAAACACCTTTATGCGTTCTTCCATCAAGAAGACTGTTACCGGCACCGCAATGGCACTCGGCATCGCAGCAGCTCCACTGCTGGTTGCCCCAGCTGCACAGGCAGCAACCGTTGAGCAGTGGGACCAGGTCGCACAGTGCGAGTCCGGTGGCGACTGGCACATCAACACCGGCAACGGCTACTACGGTGGCCTGCAGTTCAGCCCAACCACCTGGACCGGTTTCGGTGGCGACCAGTACGCACCAACCGCTGACCAGGCAACCAAGGAACAGCAGATCGAAATCGCTGAGCGCGTCCTCGAGGGCCAGGGCCCAGGCGCATGGCCAAACTGTGGTGGCCCACTGTACTAAACAACAAACCTCTGCGGACGGTCGTCGTAACGCGTTAGCCTGACACCCATGTCAGAACTCTTCGCGCTATCAGACGTACCGCACTGGGAGCTACCAGGTTTTCGCCGAACGTATGCACCTGGTTCGCTCACCATTGGTTTGTCACTTCCTATTGAGGAAGATTCTGAAGAGTCGCCCGACGACCACCTGGACAACCAGGTTCGCCTTGTAAAGAAGGCCGAGTCGGGCGGCTTTTCGGCTGTCTGGGTGCGGGACATTCCACTGCGCGTCGAAACCTTCGGTGACGTTGGGCAAGTCTATGACCCATGGATGTACCTGAGTTACCTGGCAGCTCATACGAAGTCAATTGCGCTGGGCACAGGCGCGATCGTGGTGCCGTTCCAGCACCCGTTAGTGATGGCGAAGCGCGCAGCCACCATCGATCGACTCAGCGGCGGTCGATTCCTGTTCGGTGTTGCTACCGGAGACCGTCCCGAAGAATTCCCGGCTTTCGGCCAGGACAAGGGCAAGCGTGACGACGTCTTCCGCGAACACATCGCCGTCTACCGCAAAGCAATGACCACGAGTTACCGCCCTATTAAGTGGAGCGGCGGAAAAATGGGTGGTTCCGATGTCGTGCCTAAACCGATCGCGCGCGAGGTACCACTGATTGCGACAGGGTCCTGCCAGCAATCTATGGAATGGAAGGCCGAGCACATGCACGGCTGGTTTACCTATCACCGCAGTTTGCCGGAGCAGAAGGTCAATATTGCGCGGTGGCGGGAAGCGACCGCTGACTATGAGGACTTCAAACCATTTAGTGAATCCTTGTGGTTGGACCTTGTCGAAGATCCAGACGCACCTGCTGCAGGTGCCGACTTCGGATACCGGCCAGGCAGGAATGCGTTGCTGGAGTTGTTGGATTCGCAACGGGCGCTGGGCATCAATCATGTGTCGGTGAATTTCCGGCGGAGTCGTCGTCCAGCGGAGGACCAGATGGATGAGTTCATCGAATATGTAATGCCGGAAATAGGATGCGCAATTAGCGAGTGATTCGGTAGCGTGCGAGTATGAGTGAAACCATCTCGACCTCTGACCGGAGTGCGAACCAGAATTCCCAGCTTTTCGAACCGCTGACCGCGGGCGAACTGACGCTGAACAACCGTCTGACTATGGCTGCGCTGACCAGGCAACGCGCAGGCGAGGACGGCACGCCGACGGACCTGCATCGTGACTACTACTCGCAACGCGCAAGCGCCGGCATGGTGGTTACCGAAGGCGTGTTTCCGGCGTACAGCTGCCGCGCTTTCCCTGGTCAGGCCGGAATCGCGAATGATGAGCATGCTGCGGCATGGGAGCCCGTCGTCAAGAAGGTGCATGAAGCGGGTGGTACTTTCGTTATGCAGATCATGCACGGCGGGCGCACGTCGCACCCGGATTTGCTGCGCGGGGCCGAGCCGGAAGCGCCCAGCGCGTTGGCGACGGGCTGGCCGGCGCGAGGATTTGGCGGAAAGATTGAGGCGCCGGTGCCTCGGGAAATGACGCTTGACGACGTCGCCCGCGTGAAGCGCGAGTTTCTGGATGCGGCGCGCCGGGCCATGGCTGCCGGTTTTGATGGTGTCGAGCTCCATGGGGCGAATGGGTACTTGCTGCACCAATTCTTGAGCCCGGTGTCGAATGTGCGAACTGACGAGTACGGCGGATCGCCGGATGGGCGGGCGCGGATTGTCGTGGAGTTGCTGCGTGAGCTGGCCGAAGAGATTGGGGCCGGGCGCGTGGGCTTGCGGATTTCGCCACAGCACAACATCCAAGGTGCGCTGGAAGAAGACGATGCCGATGTGCTGGCGACGTACGGGGCTGTGATGGATGCAGCTCGGGAGTTGGGCATCGCGTATGTGTCGATGTTGTACGCGGATGTTGACGGTTTGGGTGCCGGCGGTGATGTGGGTGCTGGCGATGGCCGTGGGTTGGTTGCCCAGTTGCGTGAGCGTTTTGGGGGCGTGTTTATCCTGAACAGCGGTTTTGCTGAGGTCACGCAGCTCGATGATGCCCTTCACATCGTTGAGGACGATCTCGCCGATGCTGTCGCTGTGGGGCGCATGTTTATCGCTAACCCGGATCTGGTGCGTCGTTGGCGTGATGGCCTTGAGCTCAACGAACCTGATACGTCCACGTTCTATGTTGGCGGCGCGCACGGGTACACGGATTATCCGTTTGTGGATTAACTAGCGCGTTGCTGGGTGTTGGCTGCGGGAGCGTTGCTGTCTCGGGTGAGTGGCTGTGGCGCGTGGAAAGCGCAGACACCGCAAGCGGCTGTGTTGCGCTGCGGGCTCCGTCGTAAAGCAGAGGTATTGATAGGTAAACCCTCTGTCGAACCATCATTAATAGAAATATGTGTTTGGTCACGTTCTATTGAAAGTATTATTCAATACCTCTAGGCTGGAGTTATCCCCCGAGGGGTATAGGGGAATGGTTTTACCAGCACGTTCATCTATTTGGTTCGTCTATAGGAGGCACCATGTCTACCGAAAACACCGCTGCTAACAACACCGCCACGCAGAACACCGCTACCGAGAACGCTCCAATCGTTCACTCGATGCCACGCATCGGCGACCAGGCACCAAGCTTCACCGCCGAGTCCACGCAGGGCACCGTCAATTACCCTGAGGACTACGCAGGTAAGTGGTCGATTCTTTTCTCCCACCCAGCTGACTTCACTCCAGTCTGCACCTCTGAGTTCATGACCTTCGCTGTCATGGCCGACGAGTTCCGCAAGTACAACACCGAACTGGTTGGTGTCTCCGTCGACGGCCTGCACAGCCACATTGCTTGGCTGCGCACCATCGAGGAGAAGATGGAGTTCCGTGGCTGGAAGAACGTCCAGGTCAAGTTCCCATTGATCGATGACGTTTCCATGAACGTCTCCCGCAAGTACGGCATGATCATGCCTGGCGAAGGCGAGACTTCAGGCGTTCGCGCTGTCTTTATCGTGGACCCAACGGGCAAGGTTCGTACGATTCTGTACTACCCGCAGTCGACTGGCCGAAACTTTGACGAGATTCTGCGCGTCGTCAAGGCTCTGCAGACCGCGGACAACTTTGGCGTCGCAACGCCTGCTGACTGGCGTCCAGGCGAGCGCGTCATCGTTCCACCAGCTGGTTCGTGTGGTGTCGCGAAGGATCGCATGGCCGGCGAGGAAGAGGGCGTCGAGTGCGTGGACTGGTTCTTCTGCACCAAGGCCATCGATGAGGAGACCATCGAGAACACTATTCAGGGCAAGAAGTAGGGCCTGAATTAGGGCTTCAACCTGGGAGCTGCTTTGCGACGATCACGTCGTGAAGCAGCTCTTTTGTTTAATGGGGTGTTAGCATGGGCCGCACGAATGTTCGGTTGAGTTCGGTTAGTGCAGAGTTCAGTTAGCGGGGAGTCGAGTTGAAGAAGCGAATTAACGTCACGGGCGCCGTGCTTGTTCGAGATGACAAGGTGTTGGCTGCAAAGCGTGGCGCTGGTAAATCGCTTGCTGGCTACTGGGAATTCCCCGGCGGCAAGATTGAAGAGGGGGAAACCCCGGAACAGTCGCTCGCTCGTGAACTCCGCGAAGAACTGATGTGTGATGCCAAGGTGGGGGAGCACGTCACCACGACGGAGCATGAATATGACTTCGGCATTGTCATTTTGTCGACGTATTACTGCACTCTTGAAAGTGGCGAACCCCAGCTCACCGAGCATGAGGAGATCCGTTGGGTCAACGGCTCTGAAATGACCGAATTGATGTGGGCTCCTGCAGATATTCCGGCAGTTGAGATTATCTCCAAAGAGCTCTAAACACCATGGCCAGCGGACCAATAGCCAGCGGGGCCACTGATAGGGACGTAGTCAGTCTCAGACATGACCTGAACTTCGGCTTTGTCGATCATGCGGTTGAGTCGCCACGCATCTACGAACCGCAATTGATTGCCAATACACCAGATGTGTCGATGCTGGGCGCTCTGCACGAAGAGCTGAAACGCTCCGACAGTTTTAAGTTCTCGATCGCTTTTGTGTCCGCGACTGGGTTGGCACTGCTGAAACAGGCGCTGCTTGATTTCAAAGGTCGAGGCACGATTGTCACGTCGCGCTATCTCGATTTCAATCACCCTGATGTTTTCCGGGAGCTGTTGCTTCTCGACAACGTCGATGTCTATATCTATGACAACCCGCGTGCTGGTTTCCACGCTAAGGGCTACGTCTTCGAGCAAACGCCTTTGTTGACGGCGATAATTGGTAGCTCCAATCTGACGGATTCTGCGCTGGTGTCGAACCAGGAGTGGAATTTCCGTTTCTCGGCGAGCACCGACGGCGATATTGCATATCAGCTGTCCGCGGCTATTGATCGTCAGTTGGCTGATTCCTTTCCGCTCACTGCCGAATGGATCTTGGAGTATGAGCGGGTACGGAAGCCGCGGGTCGCGGTACAAACCGTCTCCGACGAGGGCTTTGATCTCGACGCAGATGCCCGCATTGAGCCGAATGCGATGCAGGCAGACGCTTTAGAAAAGATCGATGAGTTGCGTCTAGCTGGCGAACGACGAGCCGTCGTCGTCTCTGCAACTGGCACAGGAAAGACAATTCTCGCGGCTCTTGCTGTGCGAAACGCCAACCCAGCCCGGATGCTCTTCATCGTTCACCGCGAACAAATTCTGGACAAGGCAATCGAGGAGTTCCGGCGAGTACTCGAACGGCCACGTTCAGACTTCGGCAAGTTCGTTGGGGCATCGCGTGAACTGGACACGCCTTTTGTATTCGCCTCTATCCAGTCGTTGTCGCGCGCGGAAACGCTTGGCCAGATTCCTTCCGATGCCTTCGACTATATAATCGTCGACGAAGTGCATCGCTCCGGTGCCACTTCTTATCGACGAGTGATTGACCACTTCAGCCCCGAGTTCCTATTGGGTCTGACAGCTACACCGGAGCGTACTGACGGCTTTAACGTATATGAGCTGTTCGACTACAACGTTCCGTATGAGATTCGTTTGCATGCAGCTTTAGAAGAAGAAATGCTGGTGCCGTTTCACTACTACGGCGTGACGGACTTTGTGAATGAGAACAACGAGACAGTTACTGACACGTCAGAACTGGCATACCTCGTTAATGAAGAACGCGTGAAGCACATCTTGGAGAAGCTTCGACAGTATGGGCATCCACGTGGGGCACGAGGGTTGATCTTCTGCAGCCGAAAGACTGAAGCCCGAGAGCTTTCGGTACTTCTCAACAGGGAAAAGCTGAATGGATTGCGACTTCGAACCGCGGCGCTGACTGGTGAGTCTGACATTCGTGAGCGCAATGCGACCGTCGCAAAGCTAGAGGCCGGCGAACTTGATTACATCGTCACGGTTGACTTGTTCAATGAAGGCATTGATATTCCAACGATCAACCAAATTGTGATGCTGCGTGGCACGCAGTCGAGCATTATTTTCACGCAACAATTGGGCCGAGGTTTGCGTAAAGCACCTGGTAAAGACCATCTGCGGGTTATTGATTTCATTGGTAATTATGCCAATAACTATCTAATTCCGATTGCACTTTTTGGCGATAACTCACGCGATAAGGACCGAATTCGAAAAAGCATTATCGAGTCTAGCCACCGCGCACTGTCGGGTGTCTCTAGTGTCAACTTTGACGAGATATCGCAGGCGAAGATTCTGCAGTCGCTAGCCGTGGCACGGATCTCCGGCAAGCAAGAGTTCAAGAAGGACATCCTCAACCTGCAGGAACGCTTGAATGCGATCCCACGGCTGATGGACTTCGCCCGTTTCCAGACAGTCGATCCCGTAGTGCTGTCGACGAAGTATGAAAACTACTGGTCGTTGTTGCATTCATTGAAGTTTGTTGAATCAGCGCCGGGTGCCGTCGAGAAGCCCATCCTTGATTTCATGTCGAAAGAGCTGCTGAATGGCAAGCGACCTCATGAGCTTCTCGTGTTGAGAGAGCTCCTGAAGAAGGGGAAGCTCTCCCGCGAAGATGTTAGGGAGCTGTTCATCACGCAGCGCACCCGGGCGGACGCCAGCATCGTGGAGTCAGTAGTGCGGGTGCTGCATTTTGATTTCCATACTGGCCCACAGGTGGCGAAATACGGCGGGATTCCATTGATCGAAGTCGACGGTAATTCCATTGTGCTCGCACCGGAGCTGGCTGAGGCGTATGGAGTTGGTGCTGGGGTTGCGGGCGCTAGTGTCGACGGCCATGGTTTCCCTGACACTTTCCGTTCGCATGTCGACGACCTCATCGAATGCGGACTTTTCCAGTCCAAGCACGTCACCTCGTGGGAGGGCGAGCTGGTGGTGGGTAATCGATACTCGCGTCGGGATGTGTGTAGATTGCTGGGCTGGGAAAACAACAACGAAAGTACCGTGTACGGGTACAAGGTTGAGCGTAAGACGAAGAGCTGCCCGATTTTCGTGACGTATCACAAGTCCCGTGACGTTGAAGCGAGCGTTGCGTATCAGGATCGTTTCCTTAGCCCGCAAGTAATGCAGTGGTTCACGAGGAGCCGTCGCACCTTGAAGAGTCAGGAGGTCCGCGACATCCTAGGGAACGCGATTGACCTGCACCTTTTCGTCAAGAAGGACGATGCGGAGGGCACTGACTTTTTCTACATGGGCAAAGCGCGCTCGTCGGACGCCGTACAAGAGAAGATGCCAGGCGACGACGGCAAGCAACTGGATGTTGTGCGGATGCACCTGAACCTCGATGTGCCAGTACCGAGCAGTCTGTTCGAGTATCTGGAGTCGAAGCTAGAGGTTTAGTTGCGTGGGGTTGCTCGATGGTTGCGACCAACGCGCAACCGCCGAGCCTCGACCGCATCTTCACGTTCCCACCAGCGCAAACCCTTCCCGCGTGCCACACTGGTTTCATGGCACAAACTGATCACAATGACCCCGCCACGAGTGGTTTAGTCGCGGGTGGCACTGCTGGAAGCTCCACAACTACCGGCACCGCCACACCCACTGTCGCCTCGACAACACGCGCGACACAACTCTCACCCCAAACCGACAAACGCACCGTCTTCGCGTGGGGCCTCTGGGACTGGGGGTCCGCGGCCTTCAATGCGGTGCTGGTCACGTTCATTTTCTCGGTGTATCTCACAGACTCCGTCGGCAAGAACATCGACTCAGCCATCCTGCCGTCGAGTTGGTACGGTTACGCGATGGGCGCCGCCGGCATCGGTATCGCGCTGATCGCGCCTGTCGTAGGCCAACGCACGGATGCACGTGGCACGCGCAAACGCAGCGTCATTTTGTGGACGCTGATCACTGTTGCGCTGATGGTGTCGCTGTTTGGGATACGTAACGACGACGCCATCTACTTCTGGGTCGGCATCACCATCATGGCCGTGGCGAGCCTGACGTTTGAGTTCGCGGAGGTCAGTTATTTCGCGATGCTCCGCCAAGTCTCCACACCAGACAACATCGGGCGTGTGTCCGGATTCGGCTGGTCAATGGGCTATTTCGGTGGCATTATCCTGCTGCTGCTGTGCTACTTCGGCTTCGTCGCTGGCGACGGTGGCCTGCTCAACCTCAACACCGATGGTGGTTTTAACCTGCGACTCGTCGCGGTATTTGCGGCCGTGTGGTTCATCGTCTCGTCGATTCCGTTGTTCTTCCGTATCCGCGAGATCGAAGCGAATCCAGCGCTGCAGTCGAGTGGCATCGTCGATTCGTATAGGCAGCTCTTCGGCTCCATCGCGGAATTGTGGCGCACTGACCGAAGCGCAGTGTTCTTCCTCATCGCGTCGGCAATCTTCCGCGACGGTCTCGCCGGCGTGTTCACATTCGGCGCGTTGCTCGCAGTGATGGATTACGGAATCTCAGCATCGGATGTCATTCTGTTCGGCGTCGCCGCGAATGTCGTCAGTGCTCTCGGTGCGCTTGGCAGTGGCTTCCTTGACGACGCCTTCGGCCCGAAACCAGTCATCCTCGGCTCACTCATCCTGATGATTCTCGACGCTGCGATTCTGTACTTCGTCGACGGACCAACGAACTTCTGGATCTTCGGCCTGATCCTGTGCCTGTTTGTTGGGCCAGCTCAGTCGGCATCGCGAACGTTCCTCACTCGCATTTCTCCGGAGGGTCGCGAAGGCCAAATGTTTGGCCTGTACGCGACGACCGGCAGGGCAGTGAGCTGGATGGCACCGATTGCGTTTAGTACGTTCGTTGCCATTATCGGGACGAATCGTGCGGGCATTTGGGGCATCATATTGGTGTTGGCTGTGGGCGCAGCAGTGTTGCTGTTTGTCCGCTCGCCGGAACTGGCGAAGAAGCCAACCACCCGCTAGTTACACCGAATCAGTAGCCTTCTGCCACTGGTTGATGCCCTTATCTACCGCCCACTTATCAATCTCAGCGAGCTCGTCATCGTCGAATTCGAGATTCGACAGCGCACCTAGATTGTCGTCCAACTGCGCCACCGAGCTTGCGCCGATCAGGGCAGATGTCACTTCCGGACGACGTAGCACCCAGGCAATCGCCATTTGTGCCAGCGATTGACCTCGATACGCAGCAATTCGGTTGAGTGCGCGAATTGCCCGGAGGGTGTCGTCGTTAAGGAAATTCGCGCGCATCTTGTGCGTGCCCAGGCGGGAATCGGCAGGAATGCCGTCCAGGTAGCGGTTGGTGAGCAAGCCCTGCGCCAGCGCGGAGAACGCGATGACGCCGAGGCCGTTATCGTGGCAGGTCTCCAGAAGGGAGTCCTCAACCCAGCGGTTGAACATGGAATAGCTTGGCTGATGAATTGCCAGCGGCGTACCCAGCTCCCGCGCAATGTCTTGCGCCTGGGCGGTCAGCGCAGGCGAGTACGAGCTGATGCCAACGTACAGGGCGCGACCGGAGCGGACGATGTGGTCGAGGGCGGTGATGGTCTCCTCGATAGGCGTTTCAGGGTCTGGTCGGTGGTGGTAGAAGATGTCCACGTAGTCCAGTCCCATCCTCTTCAGCGACGCATCGCAGCTGGCCACCAGGTATTTCCGCGAACCGCCGAAACCGTACGGGCCGTCCTGCATATTCCAGCCGGCCTTTGTGCTGATGATCATCTCGTCACGGTACGGACGGAAATCCTTCTCCATGACGCGGCCAAAGTTCTCTTCAGCAGAACCTGGGGGAGGGCCGTAGTTGTTGGCCAAGTCAAAGTGCGTGATGCCACGGTCGAAAGCCGCGCGCAGAATCTCGCGTTGCGTGCCAAAGGCCCGGTCATCGCCGAAGTTGTGCCACAGCCCGAGCGTGATAGCTGGGAGCTTCAGTCCCGTATGGCCGGATCGGTTGTATGGCATAGCCGGGGAGAACACTTTGCCATCGGTGCTGTCCGCGTAGCGAGAGTCGCTGGCTTGGTAAACATCTGGAAAGCGTGCCGAAGTACTCATGTTTCCGACTGTAACCCTGCTTGGGCGTGTGCGAAAGGGGCACTTTTCGACGACCGCCTAACAGGCAATACCCATTGCCGGTGGAGTCGACCGGTGAAGCGGGAGGTCACGCTGCAGGCGCTAAAAACTAAGCAAAAAATTACAATTACGTAGGAACTGTAAACGCGCTTCAGCCGACTACTATTCCATGACATCAATCACTTCTGAACCGGGTGGTCCAGGGTCACATACTGACTCTGCTCAGCCTTCGCAGCGAGCCTCTGACTCAGACGCTCAGTTGGGAACGCAGACCACAACCGGCGCACGACAGGGTGGCCCACGCGCTTTCTTGCACAGGCTCCACGTCGTAGCAGGAATCTTCATTGCTCCATTTCTCATCGTCGCGGCAATCACCGGCCTTGCCTACGCTGTCGCACCCACCTTGGAAAAGGTGGTCTATCACGACGAGCTCACGGCGACATCGCATGCGCCTGCGCAGTCCGTCGAAAAGCAGATCGAAGCAGCTCAAGCCGTACATCCAGATCTGAGCGTGCTGCAGGTACAACTATCGGAGGACCCAGAGCGGACGACGCGAGTGGCATTTGCGGATGACACATTGAAGTCGGAGAGTTACCGCCATGCGGTGTTTGTGGATCCCGGTGATCTGAGCATCAAGGGCGACCTGGTCGAATACGGTTCGTCGGGTGCGCTGCCGCTGCGGTCCTGGTTGTCGGAGGGGCATCGCCGCTTGTGGATGGGCGATCCTGGCCGCATCTACTCGGAGCTGGCTGCATCGTGGATGGGCGCGTTGGCGCTCGGCGGGCTGTGGCTATGGTGGGATCGCAGTCGCCGCCGCAAACAGCGAGAATCGGCGAAGCCGGCTTCGCCTCGTATGAAGCAGATGGCCAAGCATGCGACGCTCGGTACGTGGTTGACCGTTGGCCTCCTATTCCTGACGGCGACCGGTCTGACCTGGTCGATGGTTGCGGGCGAGAACATCTCAACATTGCGAGAGCAGATGAGCTGGACCGCTCCGAAAGCAAACACTGAGCTTGCCGACGCCACCACCAGCGCAGCACCGCTGTATGAAGCAGATTCCGTCGCAGAGGTAGCACGCGCCCAGGGGCTTGCAGGCCCAATGAATGTGTACCTGCCTGAAGAGCCGGGTGCTGCATGGCTGGTGAAGGAAGCCCGCACGGAATGGCGAACGGACATGAATGCGGTGTCTGTTGATGGTGCCACCGGCAGAGTCGTTGACTACGTTCCGTTTTCCGATTGGTCTCTTCCTGCCAAGCTCGCTGAGTGGGGCATCAACGCCCACATGGGCATTCTTTTCGGCATTGTGAACCAGTTGGTGCTAGTTGTGCTGGCAGTCGGCATCATTCTCATTGCAATCCGCGGCTATGTCATGTGGTTCCTGCGTGGCAAGCGCGATTCGCTCAAGCCAGGTCGCCTACCTGGGCCTACGCGCTGGCGCGATGTGAAGCCAACCGTGCTGATTATCCTGTTCGTCGCGATTGCTGCGTATGCCGTTGTTGCACCACTGTTTGGCATTTCGCTTGTTGCATTTGTCGTAGTGGATCTGCTCATTCGAGCAATGAAGTCACGTCAGGCCACGTCGCAGCAGGCCACTAGCTAAGCCCCTCCTGTCCATCTTCCACCTTGCGCTCAACGTCTGTTGAGCGCATACTTGTATCATGACCCCTTCAACAAGTGTTGAACCGCTTCACGACGGCATCGTCGCCACAGGTCTGACTGTGGCGAGGGGGAGTCGTCGTAAAGCAAAGGAAGTCCTCCACCAACTAGATTTCACTATCGCGCCGGGCAAGATTACGGGTCTCATCGGCCCATCCGGTTGCGGTAAAACCACGTTGATGCGCACGATCGTCGGCGTTCAGGAGTTTGCGGGCGAGCTAACCGTCCTTGGCGAAACTGCGGGGAGCGCGAATCTTCGCGGTCGGATTGGATATGTGACGCAGGCACCGGCGGTGTACACGGATCTGACTGTGCGTCAGAATCTTGAGTACTTTTCGGCGCTGATGGGTGCTGACCGTAAGGGCGCCGATCGCACAGGCGCCACGCGCAGTGCCACAACGACTCACGCTGAACTGCTCGACAAAGCCGGATTGGCTAACCTTGCGGATCGTCGCATCGATGACCTCTCCGGCGGTCAGAAGGGCAGGGCCTCCCTGGTGTGCGCTCTCGTCGGCGACCCCGAACTGCTTGTCCTGGATGAACCAACGGTCGGCCTCGACCCAGTTACGCGCCTCGACCTTTGGGACTACTTCCGCGAACTCGCCACGGAGGGACGCACTCTGGTGGTGTCCAGTCACGTGATGGATGAAGCTGCCCGTTGCGATGAAGTCCTCCTCATGCGCCGTGGCAACCTGCTGGCGCAGACCACTCCGCAGTCACTGTTAGAGCACGCGGGCACCGACTCTCTCGATGATGCTTTCCTTACGCTTATCCGTCGTCAAGAACAGCAGGAGCAACGATGAACCTGTCGCTTTCCCTCCACACCGCGAAGCGCGTATTTCTGCAGTTGCGCGCGGATCGTCGCACGATGGCGCTGATCCTTGGCGTGCCGACAATGCTTCTCGTCCTTCTCTACTTCGTCTATGACAACAACTCGATGCTGTTCAACCGTGTCGCCGTGATGATGCTCGGGGTGCTGCCGTTGATGCTGATGTTCATCATCACGTCGGTGACCATGCAGCGCGAACGCGCCGGCGGCACACTGGAGCGACTGTGGACTACCCGACTACACCGAGCGGACCTGCTCACTGGCTACGCCATCGCTTTCGGGTTCATGGCCGTGCTGCAGTCGGTGGTGCTAGTGCTCGTCATGGATCTATTCCTCGGCGTCGAGACCGCCTCCACGTCGTGGATCTTTCTGCTCCTGGCCGCCGTGACTGGCGTGACCGGTGTGGCGCTCGGGCTGCTCGGCTCGGCCTTCGCCCGCACCGAATTTCAAGCAGTCCAGCTCATGCCGGTGGTGATCGGCCCACAAATCTTCCTGTGCGGACTGCTCGCCCCACGCGAACAATTGCCAGATGTACTGCGGTGGTTCTCGAATGTTCTACCGTTGTCATATGCCGTTGATGCTGCCAATGGCTTTTCATTGGAGGGAATCACGTCGAGTTCGCTTGGCGACGTCGCGATCGTCGCCATCTTCGCCCTAGCGTTCCTCGCCGTTGCTTCCGCTACTATGCCCAGGACAACTCGATGACTACTTCACCCGAATCTCTGCCAGGCAAGGACTCCCTGCCAGGTCGTGAGCGCATTCTTGACGCTGCGCGAAAGCTCTTCGCCGAGCGTGGCTTCGACAAGACGACGATGCGAGCAATCGCCGAAGCCGCCAACGTGGATGTTGCGTTGATTCCTCATCACTTCGGCAATAAGCGTGGCATCTATATGGTCGCAACGCGCATGCCAATCAACCCGGCTGTGGTTGCGCACGAGGTCAATCAGGTGCCACTCGACCAGTTGGGTACAGCAATTGTGGGACGTCTCGTGGAGCTGTGGCGAACGCCGGCGGGCATGAGCACGCTGGCAAGCTTCCGCTCGATGTTCGATGAAGGCCCGAATGACTTCTTTAAGGTCATCGACGCGGTGGTCTGGAAGCCAGTGCGCACAAGGCTTCGCGACGCCGGATACGACGATGCCGACGAACGCGTGGATCTTGCAATTTCTGCGATCGTCGGCTTGGCGCTTGGCCGTGAAATTCTGAAGTTCCCGACGTTGTCGACGATGGCTGCGGACGACGTCGTGAAGCGAGTTGGGCCGGTTGTGCAGACCTATCTGACGGCGTAGCGCCCCGCCCAGCTTAATTCGGCACGGCCTAGTGCACTGCTTTCGCTGCGGCACGGGCAACTGGAACCATCGAGACAACACAGACGACGGCTCCGAAAAGTAGGCAGGTAATCATGCCAACAATCGGTGCTACCAGTGACAGCACGAATGGCACGAAGAAGCCGATGTAGGTCAGGGCGTAGAACACGCCAATGAGCGCGCCGAGGTCGTCCTTGCCCGCCAGGATTTCGACTTCGCTGAGGCCGGCGACCATCATCACGCCGTACGACGCACCCAACAGCATCGCGGTTAGAAACGCGAGCGGAATCCACTGCAGATAGACAGTGGCGGCACCGCTCAACATGCCAAGGCATGCCGCACCGAGGCCCAGCAACGACAGTGGCATCCATTGTGGCGTGGTGCGTTCCAGGAACTTCGCGGCGGCTGGCTGAATTGCCACGCCTGTGCCAAGTGCAACGACCGCGATTGCGCCGATGAAAACAATTGGTCGGGAAACCTCGACCTGCGTCGGCATGGTGGCAAACGCTACCGATACCGTGCCGAATACCCATGGCGCCCATGCTGCAACAGCCCACAAGAACTTTGAGGTAAACGCCACGCGAGGGACGAGACGGCGCTTCACGACGGCTCCGTCGTCACGCACCACCTCACGAGGTTGCGTTTCCGGAGTCCGCCACATCCATGGCAGAACTAAAGCGACGAGGGTGAGGTGAACAACGTAGGGCAGGACATGCTCCCACGGTAGGAATTCGGCTACGAGGCCTGCGATGAATGGGCCACCACCGAAGCCGGCGGATACGGAGATGGTGGCGCGTCGAGGTCCCGCGACAGGGCGATGAACGGACAGCTGTTTGATCCACGCCGCACCGGACGCCATGGCCATGCCAACGGCGAAGCCAGCGACGAAGCGGCCGAAGAAGAGAATCATCTCAGATCCGGTGACGCCCATCATGAGGATGAGCGACCCGAGCGCCGACATGAGAATCGCTGGTCGCAGAATCGCGCGACGCCCATAGCGATCCGACAGCGGACCGCACACTAAAAGAGCCGGTACAAGGCCTGCAGCGTACACGCCGTACATAAGAGTGACCGAGGAGTTACTCATGTTGTCGTACTGGCGATAGACCTGGAGCATAGGAGCGAAGAGGTTGGCACCGAACCCGATCACGAACATGGTGAACCCGACGCGGAGCCAGGTGTGGGGGCCGATGTGCCCGGCGCGCTCGTCAATTTTTGTGTTAGCCGTCACAAAAGGCGAGTCTAGCTAGTTATTTGTCGTTAATTAACGGTTTTAGTGGAAAGGCTTCCACCGTTAATTCGCGCCTTCGCTGCGCAAGTAGGTAACCACTGCTGCTACACGACGATCCGTGTGCGGGTCCAATGGCAATTTCGAGAAGATCCCGCCAACATGTTTCCGAACTGTTGCTTCAGAGACGAACAGTTTTTCCGCGATCGCGCCGTTGGTCAGTCCTTCGGCCATCAGCGCGAGGACTTCCTTTTCGCGTTCGGTGAGTTCGGCCAGCGGACCATGCGACGCTCCGAGCAGTGCGCGCACGACTTCCGGGTCAATGACCGTCTGGCCACTGGCGACTTGCGCTACCGCATCCAGGAAGTGCTGCACGTGCGCGACGCGATCTTTCAGCAAGTAGCCCAAGTGAGTGCCGTCATGAGCCACGAGGTCATCCAAGTACGCCACCGATACGTATTGGCTGAGGACGATGATCGGCAGACCTGGGTGCGACTTGCGAATCGTCGCAGCCGCGCGCAGCCCTTCGTCAGTATTCGTCGGCGGCATGCGCACGTCGGTGATGACCAGGTCTGGGTTGGTGGCTTTCACTGCGTCGACAAGCGCGACACCATCGCCGACTGCTGCCACAACGTCGTGTCCACCGTGTGTCAGCACAGCTTCGACTCCGGCACGCAGCAGCGGCGAATCCTCTGCTAGTACGATGCGTAGACCGTTACCAGAGTGGGGATTCGCCGCTGGGGTTGTCATTGTTCAGTTCCTTCTACTGCACGAGCGGGCATACCAGCGTCAGAGTCGTTGGTCCGCCTGCTGGTGACTTCACCTCCACTGTGCCATCGATAGCTGCTGCGCGCTGCTTCAATCCTTCGATTCCGTGGCCGGTCAACTCGGTTGCGCCACCGTTGCCGTTATCGGTGATCGTGAGGGTGAAGATGCCGTTGTTCAGCTCGCCGGTTACTTCAGCCTGCGTGGCACCGGAATGCTTGACGACGTTCGACAGAGCCTCACTCGTCACAAAGAACGCGGTTTCCTCGACGTGCTTGCCAAGCCGAGTGGCGGGGATATTGACCTTCACTGGGATGGGTGAGTTCGCGGTGATATCGGCGACTGCTGCAGCGAGGCCACGCTCCGATAGCGCCTGGGGCTGAATATTGCGGATCACATTGCGCAAGTTGACCAGAATCTCGTCGATTTCCTTTTGCGTCGTGTTCGCTAGCTCCTTCGTTTCATCGTTGTTGGCTGTCGCTTCTGCCAGGCCCAGTTGCATGGAGAGGGCGACGAGGCGGTGTTGGGTGCCGTCGTGAAGCGCGCGTTCGATGCGGGTGCGTTCGGCGGTGGCGGCGTCGAGAAGTCCCGAGCGGGTGTGGGTGAGACGTTGCACCTCGGTCGTGAGCTGAGCTTCGGTGGGCTGGAGCAGGGTATCTGCCAGTTCACCGAGTGCGTATGCCCACAGACCTGCGATATACAGGCCGATTGGGATGGATAGTGCGAATAGTATCCAACTGAGCGGTGCATCCATCTGCCACAGGATGGTGCCGTCTTCGTTAGGAATGCCAGCTGTGAAGAGCAGCTGCAGTGCTGGCAGGCCGAACACAAAGATCGGCGATAGCGGGCCGAGGATGAACAACACCAACGCGATGTGCAGGTATTGGCGTAGCGACGGCGGTGTGCCCGTATCGATCATCTTCTGCAGATGCACATCGAGGCGGTCAGCAGCTGGAGGGTTGATGAGGCGTAATCGGCGAATATCCCAACGCAGGACCATTGGCCACAGCTCCTGGCGAATGGTCTTGGAGATGCTGAGCAGCAACAACACGACGATCACCGTGCTGTTGATGACCATGGACACCAAAGTGCCGATCAGGGTGTAGAAAATGCCGACCCATGGCCACTTCGAGAACAGGTACGTCGGGGAGGCAAGTGCTTCGCCGATGTTCGCGGGCTTGTTGTGGTTGCGGGTTGGGCTGGCTGGGGTGGTTGGGTTGGGTGCGGTTGCGGCTGGGCTGGTTGGCGTGGTCATGTCTGACACCACTTTCAAGGACGGAATGCCGGTGGGTTTCGTTTGCGAGGGGAGGCTGCTGGCTGGCTGCCTATCTCTCGCTAACTTCATTCCACCTTGTGCCACCTGCGAATACAGTGGCTGTTAAGACCGATTCTAGGTAGCGTGCGCGCTACCGTGTGGAAAGTGTTTGGGCGCACCGAGCCAGCATTTTGCGCATAACGAATCGCTCGTGAAACTGGGGGAGAACTCGTTCTGCAGGTAAGGCTCCGAGGGGTGCGGATGAATTGCGATTGAAAGAAAACTCTAGAAAACGCAATGAGTTCGTCCGCGGTGGGGAACAGCACACATGAGCCAGGAAACATCGCGAACCGATCTTTGAACTCTGCAAACCCGCTGACGTCCCAGGATCCCCGTTATATGTCCTGAATTAAGAGTCTTGTTCGCGCGGGAACCCAGTGAGTTCCTTCCAAGTGGCGATTCCAAGTTCGTAGATGAGGGCGGTCGAAAGCATTACCCATAGCCAAGTTGGTGCACCACGGTAAGCCATGTATCCGCCGATGATGGTGAAGAAGATGATGCGGTCGATCATTGGAGTACTCCTCTCGAGTAGACAGTTTGGACGAGGTTGACTCCATCTGTGAAGCAGTTGTCAATTTCACATTCTAGTAAGGCTTGGGCTATCAGTTTTGTAGATGCGGCTCACGCGAGGAAAACCAGCTGTACTGTCCTGCAACTTACGTTAAGCGTTGAACGTCCCCGCCTGAGCGGGGAAAACGGCGCTGGCTCCGGGGAAGCAACCGGCGCTGGCGGAACATCCCCGCCTGAGCGGGGGAAAACCCGATGAGGGTGTAGCTCGGGCAGCGCTGAGAAGGAACATCTCCGCTCAGGCGGGGAGAGCGCACCAAAAGTTAACAACCGTAATTCTAGCCGTTGGGGAAGCACGCAGCTGAGGAAAGGTATCGCACCGGCTGCTCGCACCTCGTAGGAAACTCTCTGAATTCCCTATCACGGGAGTACAGTTCAATGCTAAGTTTTAGGCAGGAAAGTCATGCCGTGCCTCACATCGATTGTTCCTAGGCGCACACCTGGAGCGATTGATGTTTGGTCTGCATTGGTCCACGGCGAGTTCATGCACCGTACTACCTAAGGGAGCTATCGCATGCAGTTCATCCTCACCGTTTTCGGTCGACGCGACATCAACCCCTACGACACTGACGAAGACATGCATGCCGCGTTTGCGCGGGTCGGTCAGTTCAACCAGATGTTGCAGGATGAAGGCCACTGGGTTGTTGCTGGCGGAATGGCATCACCGGACGATGCGAAGACTATCGGCCCAGATGGCTGGATTGTCGACGGACCGTACCTCAACGCCGATACCTTCCCAAGCGGGTTTTGGATCATCGAAGCTAAAGATGAAGATGAAGCCATCGATCTCACCCGCCAAGCCGCTGCAGCCTGCGCCAACCACGTTGAACTCCGCGCTGTAGCAGGCTAATTACTCACACGCGACACCGTCACCGTCATTATCAAGAGCCGGGTGAAACCCCGGCTCTCCCTCTTTCAGCGGCGCCTTTCCAGCCTCGCGCACCTCATCGCAGTTGGCATACATTTCCCCGTCAGGCGTGAGCCGCCCACCCGCGACGTCGGCAGGTGCAGGAACCAACGCAACCCCAGCAGCAGCCAAAGCGATGCACACGGGTGCAACAACCACCCAGCGACGATTAACTGGCTCGACCTCAGTGTCGTGATCCAGCCCCTCTAGAATCAGCCGATCCTGCACTGGATCGAGCAACTGGCGATACGCAGCCTGATCCTCGCGCATCTTCGCCATCATCTTCTGGTTGTACGCATCCTTCTTCTCGCAATGCCGCCACCACAGCGCTGGTGCTGCGCATGCGACCGCCACCAGCAAGTACGCCAGAAATACCTGCCACGTGCCAATGTTGAACACCGCAGTAAACAAGCACAACGACGCAAAGACGATGCCAGCCCAGTACAAGAACTTCTTCATAGCCCTAACGCTAGACGACGACGCGGATTAGGCACCAAGCAAAATCTCAGAAAACTCAACTACGTTGGAGGAATCAACTCTGGGAACACCACTCTCAGACAAGCGCCAGGCCCTCACGTTCAACACCGCCAACCACCAGGAGCAGCACTATATGCAGCAGATCGTCGACTGGATTGTGTCTCTCATGGAGACGCTGGGGCCTCCCGGCGTTGGCATTGCCATTCTCGTAGAGACCATCTTTCCGCCGATCCCCAGCGAAGCCGTCCTCCCCATGGCCGGTTTCACTGCGTCACTTGGCGAGTTCAGTGCACTCTCCGCCCTGATCTGGGCAACCTCCGCGTCACTTCTTGGCGCACTATTGCTGTACTACCTGGGCCACAAAGTGGGATTCCATCGCCTCCGCGCATTCGGCGAGAAGATTCCACTCGTCCGAGGCACCGACGTGGACAAAGCCATGCACTTCTTCGACAAATACGGCGAGGCATCCATCTTCCTCGGCCGCGTTATCCCCGGCGTGCGCAGCCTTATCTCCATTCCAGCGGGAATTCAAGGCATGGGTCTGCTGCGCTTTTCCTTCTATACGACGCTCGGCAGCGCAATCTGGAACGCCGTCCTGATCTACTTCGGCGTGTATCTGGGTTCGCAATGGCACAAGGTCACTGAAGTCATCGACGAATACTCGACCTGGGCATACGTAGCTCTGGCTCTTTTTGTCGTGGTACTCATCGGATTGGGGATTTACCGCAACGTACGGGAACGTCGTCAAGCAGACAGCTCAAACAGCGAGCAATCCGACACCACTACAACCCATGAACCTTCCGCATAAGCGCAAGAGTCGCCTGCGTCGGTAGTAGTCGCGTCAGCGGGACGACGACCTGCGCCTTTGAGCCACGCGCCACCAATGGGACGGGGCGGTCAGCCAGGATTTCGGCGAGCACAGTCTCCGCAATTTCGGAAGCGGGGATACCCGTGGCTTCGTTGCCGTCGAGATTGCGCAGCATCGTCTGCACATCCGCAGTGTACGGAGAATCGGCAGCGCCACCGTACTTCGTGCGCCGCTGGGACAAGCCCGTATTAATACTGCCCGGCTCCATCACGGTGACACCGATGCCGAACTTTGCGACTTCGCCTCGCAACGCCAACGCGAAACCACGGATCGCTGCCTTCGACGCGACATACGACGACCGATGGGGAAGCGGCAACCCACCCAACATCGAACCAATGACAACAATGCGCCCGCGCCCGGCCTCGCGCATCGACGGCAATGCCCGTTGCAGCAGCTCAACCTGACCGAGCACATTAACCTGGAACAGACGTTCTAGAGCATCACGAGGCAACTCCTCGAAAGGCCCCGACTGGCTTTCGCCGGCATTAGCGACGATGACGTCAAGGGGGCCGTCGTGAAGTAGCTCCTCCATGACGGTGGCAATTCCTTGTGGGCCATCCGATGCGCCCATGTCGAGCGCCACCATGTCAATGCCGTCGGGATGAGGCGCAGCCGCGCCTTTGCGGGAAGTACCGATGACGTGGAAACCGGCATCGCGAAGTGCTTCCGCACAGGCCCAGCCAATGCCACTAGACGCGCCGGTGACCAGCGCGCGCCCGCGAGGAACCGCAGGAAGTGCCGGGCCATGAGTGAAACGACTGCGCATGACGCTCCTTACCTCATCTTCTTCGCCGAGAACTTCATTCCGCCAGCTTGCAGACGCTCCAAATATGGTTCGCCAAGTCCCGTCGCCGGAGTCAGCACACCGGTGCGCTTCGGCAAACGATCCCGATCGCACACCAGCGCGAGCGCAGCATTGGAAATCATCATTGCAGTGCCGTCATAACCCGGATCCTGCTCCAGTTCGACCTCGCACTTCCAGGTTTCTTGGGTGTCACCGTCGAGGCGTACGTTCGAGTACAACTCGTAGGTGAAACGGCCCTTGGCGCGCTGCTCGGCGGAAGGACCTTCGCCAGGCTTCGGCAGCTTCGCGTCAACGAACTTCGCCAACTGAGGTGTAGCCATCGCGAACTTCATCGCCGACATTCCGTACTTCAAGCGCTGGGCTTTCAACCACGACTTCGGGCCGTCGCCAACACTCATGACCTCACGGTAGCGGAAGCCCGAACCGTATTCATGGGCTGCTGACGAGGTGGTTTCGTCGGCAAGTAGGGAAGCAGTACGACGCACGATGCGGGTGTTGTGCGGCCCCATGAAGAACGGGCCGAGCCAACCATGAATGGACGGATGCACATCCTTGCCCCGAACCACTGCATTATCCGGCTGATTCGAACCGCCTGGACCCGAACCGAAAGAACTGAGCGCATCCGGGTTCGCCGCGATCTTCGCCAATTCAGGATCGGCCTTGGTCTGCGCGACCTGCGTACGGAAAGAATCAATCGTGCCACCCGACATCCCGCCGCGAAGATGCTTCACGATGAGCGTCGTATCCCACAACTCCACCTTTTCATGCCCCTGGCGGATCAGCTCCGTGAACAGGAAATTCACCGCAAAGTCCGAAGGCACGGAGTCGAATCCGCAGGAGTGAATGATACGCGCGCCACTCTGCTTTGCGACGTCGTGGTACTTCTCCACCGACTCATAGGCAAACAGAACCTCACCCGTGAGATCGACATAGTCAGTACCCGCTTCAGCACATGCCTTCACCAGCTCGCGACCGTACTGCGCGTAAGGGCCAACGAGCGTGAGGACAACATTCGTGGACTCCGCAAGCGCCTTCATTTCGGTTGGGCTTGCGGCGTCGGCGACGACGAGTGGCCAGTCCTTAACTCGCGGATGGCGAGAGGAGATATCGTCACGCAGAGACCGCAGCTTCTCCTGACGACGTCCCGCAAGCGCAACCCGCACATCAGCTGGAGCGTGCTCCGCGAGGTACTCAGTGATGAGAGTTCCGACGAAGCCCGTTGCACCAAAAACAACGATGTCGTGGGAGCGTCCGTGATTTCGAGTGCTGCTGCTGGATTGAGATGTCATGCATACAAAACTAGTGAATGTGTTGCACTGGTGCGTCGCTTTGTCCAAAGAGCAAGGTGGAGCTGCCGTTTGGGTTTCGCAGGAGGCCTAAGGTGGTAAGCAATACGTCGTTGTGGAGATAAGGAGGCGCGGTGGCCGGTGGCATCGTCGCAAAGTGAAGGCCTGATTCCAGGTCAACAGGGGTTCAAACAGGCGCTCATCGCCGTGTTGCTGGCGGGTCTCGCGTCCTTTCAGGCTCTGTATGCAACCCAGGCGCTGCTGCCAGTTTTCACCACTGACCTGCAAATTGACCCTGCGACTGCCGCGCTGACGGTTTCTGCGACGACGGGTGGTCTGGCGTGCGCGATTATTCCGCTGTCGGTTTTGTCAGAGAAGTTCGGCCGACGGAATGTGCTGCGGATCAGTGCACTGGTGGCCACAGTTCTGGGTTTGGCAGTATCGTTCGCGCCGGGCATCGGGGCGTTGATTGCGATTCGCCTGCTGCAGGGTATTGCGCTGGCCGGGGTGCCTGCGGTGGCCATGGCCTATCTGTCGGAAGAGATTCACCCCGACTACGTGCCTCGATTCATGGGGCTCTACATTTCAGGCAACACCATCGGTGGCCTGATGGGCCGTATTATCCCGTCGGCCATTCTCGAGTTTGCTGATTGGCGAGTGGCATCGCTAATTTCTGCGAGCGTTGCTTTCGTGTTTGCCGTCGCCACGTGGTTCTTGCTGCCGAAGCAGCGTCGCTTTGTGCCGAAGTCACTGTCGTTAGGTGGCGAGGCAGCTGCCATTGGGCGCCACCTTCGTGATCCCCGAATCCTCTCCCTCTGCGTCCTATCGTTCCTGTTCATGGGCTCGTTTGTGTCGCTCTACAATTATCTGGGCTTCCGACTGGGCGATCGCTTTGGCCTGTCGCCGGCGCTCGCGGGCTTCGTTTTCGTTCTGTACCTCTCAGGCACGTGGAGTTCGGCTCGCGCAGGTGTCTGGGTGAAGACGTACAGTCGTCGCAAGCTCATTTCTATCGCCACGGTCACCGCCTGCATTGGACTTAGCTTGACGACGACCCCCTGGATCCCCATCGTCATCGCAGGTGCCTTGGTGTTTACGGCGTCATTCTTTGTGGCGCATTCGCTGGCATCGTCTGCGGTGGGGTTGGTGGCGAGACGAGATCGCGCCGAAGCCTCATCGCTGTATTTGGCTAGCTACTATGTGGGATCATCGCTGGTCGGCTGGGTGTCGGGCCATATTTTTGGCGCGTGGGGCTGGGGTGCCTTGATTCCGTGGCTCGCGGCGCTGTCATTTATGGCAGGCGCGACTGCCGTGGTGGGGCTGGGGGTTGGCCGTGGTGGGGCAAGTTCGCGTGGCGCGTGATCGCCTGCGTCCTGCCTGCACTTTCGCCCCACCAGTACCTAAGCCTCGCCGACGAGCAAGTCCTGACCCTCGTTGCCCAACTTCGCCGCCCCAGCAGGGTGGCGCGACGGGCCCGAAACGACAGCACCCGTCTCGATGTCGAACTTCGAGTTGTGCTCAGGGCAGATCATGACCCCGTCGACCACCTTGTCGATCTTTCCGCCCTGGTGAGGGCAGTAATTCGACCATGCCTTAAACACGCCTTCCTTAGGCTGAGTCACCACATAGTCGCCGACGACGACTCCGCCACCAACCGGAATATCGGCCGCCGCGACTCGCTGCTGCTCCGTCTTCGACGCACATGCCGCGAGCAACGCGCCCGCTGCCGTCGCTGCTGTGCCCAGCAAGAATCGACGGCGGCTGCATGCGCCGAGCTTGGACGCTGCATTCTCTGCCGCAGCATTCTCTGGTGACAATCCACACGTTTCAGGAGTGTTCATACCCGCAGTATTCATACCCTCTAGGGTAGTCCGTTCGGCGAGCGAAAGTCGCGCCCCTACGTCCTGCCCCTGGGCAACGCCCTACACAGCCGGAGGTCGCGCCCCGAAAATTGCCTGACCCACCCGCACGGTCGTCGCGCCTTCCGCAATCGCGAGTTCATAGTCACCAGACATTCCCATCGACAGCTCATCCAATGTGACACCGTCAGGACACTTTGCGACGAGTTCGTCGCGAAGCACCCGCACCTTTTCAAAGCACCGGCGCACGGACGCTTCGCCGGCGGGGGTGCCGTCGGATTTCATGGCCATGGTCATGAAGCCACGGAGGCGCAGGTTGGGGTAGTCGCCGGCAGGGCCAAACTGTTCGACGAATCCCTCCACAGCATCAAGTGCCACGCCTGCCTTTTGCGGTTCCTCGGACGAGTTCACCTGAATCAACACGTCGAGGCTGCGTTCCGCTGCCGCCAACCGTCGCTGCAACGCAGCCGCGACCTTTGGCCGGTCGAGTGCTTGAAACTCGCTGGCGAACTCCACGAGTTGGCCGGCCTTGTTGGTCTGCAACGGGCCGATCACCACCCACTGGGGTTGGTGCCCGGTGGCAGCCGTCGCAAAATGCTCGGCAAAGTGCGCGGCCTTCGCCGCTGCCTCCTGGACTCGGTTCTCCGCGAGCCACAGGCACTCGTCCCGACCCGCCGACTCAGAGCGAGCCTGCAACGCCTCCCAATCCGCGACCAATGCCTCAGCGGGGACGGTCTTGCTGACTGGCAGAAGACGCACCTCCTCGGGCGAGCGTCCTGCAGCGCGCGCGGCATCGTCGATGTGGGAACGGACTACCTCGTATCGGTCGACCACGTCATGAGCAGCAAGTGAAGCAGGCATATCGGTCATGTCTTAAAGGTTAGCGTGCCGGTAATTGCGGTAAGTTCAGGTCTATGCTGATGGATCGTCTGAACTCACTGTCGGAATCCCAGCGTCGCGGAATAACGGTGTTCTTCTCCATTGTTTCGGCGGCGGTCGTGGTCATTTTGATGGTGCGTGCCGCAACCTACTACATGATGGACGTCGAAGTCTTCCAGGATGCTGGCTGGGCTTTACGACGTGGCCAGGACCTGTACTCTGAACACTTCCCAACGCGGTCGGGTTATCGCTTTATCTACCCACCGTTTGCTGCGTTGCTGTTTTATCCGTTGACATGGGCCGGGCCGACCACACTGCAAATCATCTGGACAGGTGCGACTATCGCCGCCGTGTGGGCGATGCTGTGGATGGTAGCGACACGGCTGAAGTTGGCGAAACCAACCATCGTGGCAACGGCGCTGCTGGGTCTGGCAATGCTGACCAACCCGCTGTGGGCCAACGTCAATTTCGGTCAGATCAATGTGTTCTTGGCGTTGCTTATCGTGTCGGACGTGCTGGGCTTCTTACCGAAGCAGCTCCGTGGCCTGGGTATTGGTATCGCAGCGGGTATCAAGATCACCCCGGCGGCCTATGCACTAATCTTCCTAGTTCGAAAGGACTACCGCGCAGTGTTGCTGAGCGCAATGTGGTTCTTTGTCACCGCGATTATTGGCTTCCTCCTGCGCTTCGACGAATCCATCTACTACTGGACCGACGAGTTCTTCTCCGGCGACCGGGGCGGTGCCCCAACGTATGAAGCCAACCAGGCAATGTCGGGACTGCTTGCCCGTGCGGGCATTACAGATCCAACGCTCAATATGCTGACGATGGGTTTCTTCCTTCTTGGCGCCATTGCTGCTGCCTACTGCGCGTGGGTGCTGGAACGCCGTGGCCAGTCGGTCGCAGCCTTAGCCATGGTCGCTTTGGCGGCAAGCTTCGCCGGCCCATACGCAGTGAGCCACCACTGGTCCATCACCATCGTGTTCCTGCCAATGCTGCTCGTACTGCGGAAGCCATGGCAGCTGATGATCGGCGCACTGTTCTTCATTGCGCAGTGGTGGGCACCGTACAACGTGTTCATTGGCAACCTAGACGGACTGGCTACCAATCCATTCGAATGGGCGTATGGCGGCATGCAGGGAATCATGGGATTCGTGGTCATGGTGGCGTTTGTGTACTACGCGATGACTCGTCGTAAAGCACAAGCCGTGACCACGAAGGACACCGTTACATCCGACGCTTAGTGTGCCGTGTGGCTTGGAAAGTCCACGGATTTTCAGGCCACGGATGTTTCGGATAACGACCACGCATTTCGGAGCGGACGTGAGCGTAAGCGCCGTTCCAGAAGCTTGCGAGATCCTGCGTCACAGCCAGCGGACGACCCGCAGGCGACAATAAATGCATAAGAACCGGAACGCGCCCACCAGCAATGGTGGGCGTTTCGCTTAGGCCGAAACACTCCTGAAGTTTGACCGCGAGGATCGGTGGTGCGGACTCGTCGCTGGTGAGAATGCCACTGTAATCAACCTTGATTCGCGAGCCGGATGGCACCTCGAGGCGCTCGGGGGCGAGCTCATCGAGGTGGGAGGCTTCCGGCCAGGGGAGTATGCCTTGCAGCGAGGTCACCGTGATCGCGCCGGGCGTGGGGGAATCGAGATCGCTGCCAAGTACAGTGGCTGCAGTTTCTGGGGTGGCAAGTCCTGCATCGGTCACATCGGGCCACGGATCGCCAATTTCACGATGCAGCAGTGCAAGGCGAGCACGCAATGCCGTGGCTTCGGCGGACCAGCTCAGGGCATTGATATGTGACGAATCGCTCGCTAACCAGGCGAGAAGCGCCGAGCGACATTGTTCGGGCGTCGGCCGAGCTGGGTGCGCAGCGAGTTCAATCGCGCCAAGACGTTCACGGGTGCGAGCCGTGACTTTGACAGGGGAGCGGTCGGAAACCTGTATGTCGGTGTCCTTCATCGCCATCGACTGTGCTGCGAAGTGGGCAATATCAGCGCTAATGGGCGCAGCTGAGCGAATGACTGCGCCTGCCCGGCCTGCGGCATTGCCACCAGCACGTGACACGTCGGCAACAGCAAGCCACTCGTGGGACTGCAGACCAGCCGATTGCGGTGGCACCGATGCAGCAGTCCCTGACGTGAACAGGTACTCGGTGCCATGTGCACCTCGTCTGCGGGCAATGCGATCCGGCCAGGCCAACGCCGTCACCGTGCCAAGAATGTCAGTAAAGCCTGCCAACGTCGGTGCATTGGGATCAGGTTGGGCGGGCACGTCCTTGATCAGACGCAGCAACCGGTCGGCGTGGGCTCGATCAGCACCGCGATCGCCAGCACCCTGCCCGCCGGCACGGGTCAGGTCGCCGCGTGGGGGATCGTCGACAAGTGCAACGGCTTCTGCAACTTGGCTGCGCTGCGATGGCTCCACTAGCGACGCGGTCAGCAGCAACGCGCGCCCGAGCCGAGGATCGAGCGGAAGCGTCGACAACTGTCGGCCGAACTCGGTGATCTGCCCGCTGGCTCCCGCCTCGCTGGCCTCCACCGCACCAAGCGCCACCAGAGTCTGATTCGCAGCGTCCGCATGATGAACAGGCGGCGCATCTACCAGCCGCAATCCCGCACCGCCGGGCGTTCCCCACGCAGCCAAATCCAGCATGGCCGACGTTAAATCCGAGACCTCAATCTCCGGCGCTGGCCACTCCGGCGCAGCTTGCCACTGCGACTCCGACACACACCGCACCGCAATGCCAGGCCCAAGTCGCGCCGCGCGACCTGCCCTTTGCTCGCCCGAAGATTTCGCACTTGACGACGTCACCAGCCCCGACATGCCCCTCGCCAGATCCAGGCGTGGACCCCTGGACAAGCAGGCGTCCACAACGGCGCGAACTCCGGGGACGGTGAGTGATGACTCGGCAATGGCCGTCGAGACGATAATCCGCTGAGTGCGTTGTTGATGGCTGCGATGCTGAGCCGGACCCGCGCCCTGGCCAGCTGAGCCACGAATGACACGATCTTGCTCCCGCGCTCCCAATTGCCCATGGAGAGTGAAGACCTCTAAGGAAACGTCGTCAAGCCCCGCCCGCACCGCAGTTGCAACGTGCTCGACCTCACGGACACCAGGGACGAAGACGAGCACGTCACCCTGGTTCGGCGCATCATGTGCAGTGTCGATCGCGACGCGCGCCACGTGATCGAGGAACTCCCGAGTCACTCCGCGAGCATCCAAGCGTGGCGACGGCGCCGGCCGATACCGAATATCCAGCTCATGCAGCACTGCGTCCGCTGCCACGATGGGAGCGGGACGGTGAGCGCCAGCGGAGTCATCGCCCAGCAGGTCTGCAAACCTGGGTGCATCGACTGTCGCCGACATTGCCAGCAAGTGCAGGTCGGGACGAAGCTCCCGTAGATCACGCGCCATTGCCAACAACAGATCCGAATCGAGGTTGCGCTCATGCACCTCATCGAGCACCAGCGCAGCCGTATTCTCCAGATCGCCGTCGCGAAGCAGTCGCCGAATCACCACGCCTGGCGTCGCGAACTCCACCCGTGTGCGCCGACTCACCCGTCGATCGCCGCGCACGGTGTAACCCACCAGATCGCCCAGCTGCGTGCCACTCAATTCCGCTAACCGACGTGCCGCAGCACGCACCGCCACCCTTCGCGGAGCCGTGACGACGACTCGACCTGCCTCAGCAACGCCATCGGACGCAGCAACGACACTCGCCACGATCGGCGGAACAAGTGTCGTCTTACCCGTGCCCGGAGGTGCCTGGATGACCGCAAGGCCACCGTCGGTGACGGCAGCGGTGACTTCGTCGGCAACTGTCAGGAAAGGAAGGGACGAACCGATGGTGGGGACGTCGAAAAGCATGAGTTCAGTGTGCCAGGTGCTCGCCGGGCGCTTGTGAATGTGCAGCGTATATTCACAGGTATGCAGGATTTGTCTCGGTATGGATGGCTCTCGGTAATTGCTGCAGTAGCGACCATCGCACTGAAAGTCGGCGGTTGGTTTGTCACCGGTTCTGTCGGTTTGTTGTCGGATGCAGCGGAATCCTTGGTCAATCTTGTGGCAGCGATTGTCGCGGTGATCGTGCTGAAGGTGATTGCGCAACCGGCTGACAAAGACCATGAGTTCGGGCATTCGAAGGCGGAGTATTTCTCAGCTGGCATTGAAGGCGCGATGATTTTCGTCGCAGCCGTATTCATTATCTATTCCTCGGTGGATCGACTTTTGCACCCCCAGCCCATCGAACAGATCGGGCTTGGTTTGGCACTGACTGTGTTGGCATCGGCAATTAACGGTGCGGTGGCGTTGGTCTTGCTTCGCGCAGGTAAGCAGCACGGTTCGTTGACGTTGACTGCCGACGGCAAGCATTTGATGACGGACGTGTGGACCTCGGTTGGCGTGCTCGTTGGCGTGGCGTTGGTATTCCTGACCAAGTGGTGGTGGCTTGACCCGGTGATCGCCCTCGTGGTCGCCGTGAACATCTTGTGGACCGGCCGTGAGCTGATGCTCGAAGCCGGTGGTGGATTGATGGATAAGGCGATGACTGGCGAGGACCGGGACGACGTGGACCGGATCTTGCAATCACACTGCGATCCCGTCAAGCGCATTGATGTGCACGAAATTCGCACCCGAGTTTCTGGCCGTCAGCACTTCATTGAGTTCCATGTTTTAGTGCCGGGCAAATGGTCGGTGGAACACGGCCACGACATCCTGACGGCGATGGAAGATGACTTGAAAGATCGCTTTCCGGGCGTTCACATTGCCTCTCACTTGGAACCGATCGAAGATGAGCGGGCATATAACGACGTAAAGCTGTAGGTAGCAATTCCTGCAATTCCAAGAAACTGTGTCTGGGGTCACATAAGTTATAGGTGTAGCAGTGAAACGTCACCTTGAAGGAAACCGTCATGATTTCCAAGAACAACACCAGGTTCTCAGCCAATAGCCCGCAGTTGCCAGAGCCACGCGAGCGCCAAGATGTCATCATTCCCGCGAAGGATGGCCTCCTTCTTCGTGGCACGATGTTTCGACCACAGACCAATCCGGCCGATGTCCGGGGTGTGGTTACGGTTCATGGTGGCACCGGCGTCCCCGAAGGTTTTTACCACCGCTTTGCGCAGGCCATGGCAGAAAAGCGCTTTGCTGTCGTGTGCTACGACTACCGCGGTTGTGGCCGTTCGGGCATGAAGATGGACGAACGCAGCGACTTCTACCGCATGTCGGACTGGATTACTCGGGATGTACCAGGTGTTATCGAATGGGCGCGAGATGCATTCGAGGGTTTGCCGCACCTAGCTGTTGGCCATGCTGTGGGTGGCCACGGCATTCTCTATGCCGGCGGCGAAGGCACGTACGATGCAACCGCACTGATCAACTGCCGTGGCATGCGGATGAAGAAGGTGCCATCACTAGCAGGCAAGATTCGCGCATTCACGCTGTTTAACATCGTGGGGCCCATCTCCGCGAAGTTGACCGGTCATATCCCGGCGTCGGCGTGGAAGCTGACCCAGGAACCGCCGATTGGTGTTATGCGCCAGTGGGCAAAGTGGGCTCGCCACAATGATTACTTCTTTGGCGATGACGAGTTCGACTTCGAAACCCGCTTCTCCAAGGTCTCGCAGCCAGTGCTGTCGATCCGCGTTCCAGACGACTACTGGACCGAAGAATCATCCGCCGATCTGATCACGGATCGCCTTACCGCGGCAACCGTCGAAAAGCGTCAAGCTCGACCAGCTCGCGGTGAGGGCGTCGGCTACGGCGGCTACTTCCGTAAGGGCCACGACAAGGAGTGGGCTGAGCTTGTGGAGTGGTTCGACCAGAAGATTGGCGCCCGGGTCGTGGGACAGGCCGAAGTTGAGCCACCGCGCTAATCCCACAGCCCCGAACACCCGCGTCGCCATTCGCCCACGAGATGGATATCGACCATCCCGACTGCCGACATCAGCGCGTAGCACGTAGTTGGGCCCACGAATGAGAACCCGTGGCGCTTCAGCTCCTTCGCCATTGCCACCGATTCCGGTGACGTCGTCGGCAGTTCTGCCAACGTGCGCGGCGCAGGTGTCTCATCTGGTTTGAACGACCACAACAGGTCCGACAGTCCCGGACCTTCTTCGCGGAGTTGCAAGACGGCCCGTGCGTTTCGAATTGTCGCCTCGATCTTTCGTCGATTCCGCACAATATCCGCATTACCCAGTAGCTTTACGACGTCCCCCTCATCCATCTCCGCCACCACATCCGGATCGAAATCGTGAAAAGCAGCGCGAAATGCCGGACGCTTCTGCAGGATCGTTGCCCATGACAAACCGGACTGAAAGGCCTCCAAACTGAGGCGCTCGAATAGACCCTGCTCGGTGTAAATGGGTATGCCCCATTCGGTGTCATAGTAGTCACGGAGAAGCTGGTTTGCAGCAGCCCAGGGTGGTCGGGCGAGCCCATCATCGCCGATGACTAAGTCCGCTACTGAGTCCCGCGAATCTGCTGCGTTCATAGGTGCGAGCTTAGTCGCGTCGGTACTCTCGGAACATGGCAACAATTGCGATGGATTCACCGTTTGGCACCCTCGGGATCGCGGCATCGAGCCGTGGGGTGGTGGAAGTTGATTTGGGGGGAGTCGTCGCAAAGCATGGGCCTGAGGAGGACCCGGCGGCGCGCGAGATCCTCGATCAGGCCGTACAGCAATTCTCGGAGTATTTCGCGGGCGAGCGCAAGGAAATCGAGGTACCTATCGACCCCGATGTCGAGGAGATGTTGGCCGGTGACTCATTCCGGGCGCGGGCGCTGACTGCGCTTCGACAGATTCCGTATGGTGAGGTCGTGTCGTATGGAGAGCTCGCCGAGCGCGCCGGTTCACCACGAGCGGCGCGAGCTGCTGGGACGGCGTGTGCGACGAATCCGCTGGCCATCATTGTCCCATGCCACAGGGTTGTCCCTGCTAGTGGTGGCATTGGTAGCTATGGCGGTGGCGAGGATATGAAGCGTGAATTGTTGGCCCTGGAGGGTTCGCTCGCGGAGCTGTGGCGACCACAGGGGCAGCCAGAAACCAGTTAGGGTTAGATCCATGACTGATTCTGCTTTGAACACTCCGCTTTACGACGACGACTTCCGCCAAGCATTTTCTTCAATGGTGCGCTCGCGACGCGCGACTCGTGCTTACCAGGAAGGGCCGCTGCCTGAGGAAGACGTCAAGGAGTTTCTGGAGTTGGTCCTGGAAGCGCCAAGCGCGTTCAACCTGCAGGATCGATCCATTGTGGTGATTCAGGATGAGGCCGTACGTGCCGAAGTTCTTGCAGCTGCCAATAACCAGAAGCAGGTCGCTACGGCACCACTGTTGCTCGCATTTATCGCAGAGCCTTCCGGCTGGAAGAAGACGTTGCCACAGCTCGCCGAGCAGAATGTTACGTCCGGATACTGGACTGCCGATGTCGCGGAAAGCCGCAGCACCACTATTTCTGGTTTCCAGTCGGCGCGTGAAGAAGCCGGTCTGGCACGTGAGTTCGCAATCCGCAATGCAATGATCGCTGCCTCGTTTGCCATGCTTACCGCTCCTGCATTCGGCTGGTCCTCGTCGCCTATGACCGGCTTCAATGAGGCAGCACTGAAGAAGGCTATCGGTGCCGAGAACACCGATACCGTTGTCGCATTGCTGCTGGCAGTGGGTGTGCCAGCCGAGGAGCCACGCCACCCAGGCCGCTTCCCAGCTGACGGGCGCGTGTACCTCGACCGCTACGAAGGTTAAGAGCGCTGCCCCGAGGGGCAGCGCGCTAGCTTAAACCACCAGCGCGACCTCGACTGCCTGGCGAATTGCTCGCTTGGCATCGAGTTCCGCTGCCACATCGGCACCACCGATGACAGAGACGCGCTGGTCGCCCGCATAGTTGCCGAGTGCGTCTAGGTTCGATTCCTGGCCTGTACAGACGATTATGTTGTCCACGGCAATCGTGACGTCCTGTCGTCCCCCGTCTTCACCCGCGATGGTGATGTGCAGGCCGTCGTCGTCGATACGCTCGTAGGTGACACCGGTGTACTGCTTGACGCCGGCCTTCTTGAGCTCCGCGCGGTGTACCCAACCAGTCGTCTTTCCCAACCCCTTGCCGATTCGCGACTGCTTGCGCTGCAAAAGATGTACTTCGCGTAGCGGTGGTTCATCGACTGGCTCCGTGATGCCACCACGTTGCTTGGCAGGATCGGCTACGCCCCACGACTCCTTCCACTTGTCGACGCTCTGATTCAGTTCCCTTGTCAAGAACTCGGATACATCCACGCCAATGCCACCGGCGCCAATGACCGCAACCTTTGCTCCAGCGGTTCGGCGGCCGGAAAGGAGCTCGTCGTAAGGAATAACCGACGTATGATCAATGCCCGCAATATCTGGGATACGAGGTGTGACACCAGTCGCGAGAATGACATGATCGAATCCCTCGTTCAATAGCTGTTCAACACTCATGCGCTGGCCACAGTGGACGGGCACGCCGAGCACCTCTAAGCGACGCTCGAAATAGGTCAAAGTGTTCGAGTATTCTTCCTTGCCTGGAATCTTCGCCGCAAGCAGAAATTGGCCACCAATCTGATCAGCAGCTTCGAAGACCTGTACTGCGTGACCGCGTTCGGCTGCAGCTTCGGCAGCAGCAAGTCCCGCAACACCGGCGCCCACGACGGCGATGCGCTTGGCCTCGTCGGGAGAAACCGGAGTCGACACCAGTTCCGTTTCATGAGCAGCAAATGGGTTGACCAGGCACGTCGAGGTCTTATTCGCGAACGTGTGGTCCAAGCAGGCTTGGTTGCAGGCGATACAGGTGTTGATCTCGTCAGCGCGACCAGACGCTGCTTTCGCAACGAAATCCGGATCGGCGAGGAAAGGACGTGCCATCGAAATCAGATCTGCATTACCCTCTGCGAGGATCTGCTCAGCAGTATGCGGGTTGTTAATGCGGTTTGATGCGGTGACTGGAACGTCGACACGCTCTTTCAAACGACCAGTCAGATCCGCGAACGCAGCCCGTGGCACCGATGTCACGATCGTTGGAATCCGTGCCTCATGCCATCCAATTCCGGTGTTGAAAACGTCGACACCAGCGTCGACAAGGCGCTGCGCCAGCTCCACTGTTTCGTCCCACGTCTGACTCTTGTCGACGAGGTCAAGCAAGGAAATTCGATACTGGAGGAGGAAATCGTCGCCGACTTCCTCGCGGATCTGGCGGACGACTTCAAGGGGGAGTCGCATCCGAGCCTCGGCACTGCCACCCCAATGGTCGTTGCGGTGATTAGTGCGCTCAGCGAGGAACTGATTGAGCAGGTAACCCTCCGAGCCCATGATCTCGATGCCGTCGTAGCCTGCGTGCTTGGCCAGCTTAGCTGCGCGAACATACGCCTTGATAGTGCGCTTCACATCGAAGCCGGACATGCGACGTGCCTTGAAGGGGCTAATCGGGGACTGGCTTGTATCCGCCGAACGGGCAAGCGGGCTGTAGCTATACCGGCCAGCGTGAAGAACTTGAAGCAGGATATGGCTGCCGTGGGAATGCACCGTGTCGGTGACTTGCTTGTGGCGGTCGGCAACACGCTTGGATGCCATCATGGAACCGTTCGGCGTGAGCCACCCTTCGATATTGGGAGCGTAGCCACCAGTGACAATCATGCTGACATCGCCTTCGGCGCGACGGCCAAGGTAGGTGGCCAACTTTGGGATGTCGCTCAACCGGTCTTCAAGACCCGAATGCATTGAACCCATGATGACGCGATTCTTCAGCGTCAGATGACCTATTGACAGGGGCGAGAGCAGGTGAGGAAACTCAGTCGTTGCTGACATAGTCATAAGTATTGCGCTTAGGAAAGCACCTGTCTGCTGAATGAGCGTACTGCCCCGAAAAAGTGTGATGCTGGCTACTGTAGAAGTCAGAAGCAGGCCAAAAACCGACACAGAATCTGCCAAGGAGTTTGACCATGACGGAATCATCCACAACTTCTGCAAATGCCAGCGCCCCGGTTGCCGTCGTTACCGGTGCCTCGTCTGGCATTGGTGCCGCCACCGCGATTGCGCTTGCAAAGGAAGGCTTCGAGGTTGTGCTGGGAGCGCGTCGTGAAGACAAGCTCAATGAAATTGCCGGGCAGATCCGGGCTAACGGTGGGGTAGCGACCGTCGTCAAGCTGGATGTGACTGAACAGGAAGATGTCAATCGCCTGGCAGACGCGGTCGAGCGCGCGGATGTGCTCGTGAACAACGCCGGTGGTGCGTGGGGTATGGAGAGCGTCGAGGGTGCCATCGAAGAGAAGTGGCGCTGGATGTACGAGGTCAACGTGTTGGGTACCCTCCGCGTGACGCAGGCGATGCTGCCGGCGCTGAAGGCAGCGAAGGGGCTGATTGTCACGATCGGTTCGATTGCGGCGCGTCAGGTATACACCGGCGGTGCTGGCTACAATGCGGCGAAGCATGGCGAACGCGCACTCGTTGAAGTGCTGCGCCAGGAGATCGCGCACGACGATGTTCGTGTCACCGAGATCGATCCAGGTCGCGTGCACACCGATTTCTCGCTCGTGCGTTTCGACGGCGACGCCACCAAGGCAGAGGCTGTCTATGACGGGGTGAAGTCGCTGACTGCCGACGACATCGCGGACATCATCGTTTTCGCGGCAACCCGCCCGCCACACGTGAACATTGACTTCCTGCAGGTCACGCCGATTGACCAGGTGGGTGCGAAGCCGAAGTCGAAGTAGGGTTAGGCGGCGAACAGGTACAAAGTGGGTATGGCACTTAACAATCCGGATAACCGACCCATCGCCCTCGTGACTGGAGGAAGTCGCGGCATCGGCCGGGCTATCGCCGAAGACCTCGGTCGTGACCACCACGTGCTCGTGGGGGCTACGACATACGACGGGGCGCACGCAGTAGCGTCGCTGCTGCCGTCGGCAGGTGAGTTTGTTGTAGATCTGACTGATGTCGAGGCTGTTTCCGCGGAACTGAAGCGCACGCTTGGTGACGCTCCGCTGGATGTCATCGTTCATTCCGCTGGCGTTTTCGTCGGTGGGAATGTTGAAGACATTGCCTATGCGGATTGGGTACGAATCCTCGACGTGAACGTGGCTGCAGTGGCTGAACTAACCCGGCAAACGCTGCCAGCACTGCGGGCTGCGAACGGCATAGTTGTCACGATCAACTCGGGCTCTGGCTTCCGCGCTAGCCCTGGATCGGCGGCGTACGCGGCCTCGAAGTTTGCGCTTCGGGCGTTTACTGATGCTCTGCGTGAAGAAGAACGTGGCAATGTTCGCGTGACTTCTGTGCACCCTGGCCGAGTAGATACGGATATGCAGGTCGCCATCCAAGGTGAAGAGGGCTACGACGGATCGAAGTACGTCACGCCATCGTCGATTGCTAAGGCAGTTCGCTTGGCCGTAGATGCCGGCATGGACTGCAGCGTCGACGAAGTTCAGGTGCGACCACGGAAGTAGCAGACCAGACCTTAACCCAGTAGGAAGAATCAGCAAGAATGCAAAAAGCACCTGGGAAATCCCAGGTGCATTCTCGACGTGATAACTAGACCGTGATTAGTGATCGCCCATCATGGCATCGACCATGCGTGGCACGACCTTGCCGACTGCATTGCGTGGCAACTCATCCACGAAGAAGACCTTGTCAGGAACGCAGTGCGTTGCAAGATTCTCGCGTACGTATTCCTGAAGCATCTCCTCGGACAGATCCTCGCCCTGCTTGTTGTTCTCGCGAACAACGTAGAGGTATAGGTCAGCGATGATCTCGTCGTTGTGGACACCACGACAGTAGACATCTGCGATGCCTGGCACTGGCCCAAGAATCTCTTCGATCTCGCGTGGGAAGATGTTCTCGCCACCCTTGATGACCATGTCGTCGGAACGACCACAGATGTACAGGTAGCCGTCCTCATCCATGCGTGCGAGGTCGCCGATCTGGAACAGTCCGTCAACAGTGACGTACTTGTCCTTCTCGTTCAGGTAGCCGATGAACGACAGCTCCTGGACAGTGTGGAGCAGGCCAACCTCGCCACGAGGAACTTCCTTGCCCTCTTCGTCAAGAATCTTGACTCGTGCGCCAAGCGCAGGGCGGCCAGCAGAGTCTGGGCGCTGCGCCAGATCTGGACCCGAAGCGATCGAACAGACGCCAGCCTCAGTAGAACCGTAGAAGTTACACACAACTGGACCGAAGCGGTGGGTCAGAGCTGATACCAGCCACGCTGGGATTGCGTTACCAGAAGAAACAATGAACTTGAATGGGCCGATCTTACGGGATGGATCGTTGTCCAGTTCATCCTTCAGGGAGCGCAGGAAGAATGCTGCGGAAATGATGCCGTTAACGCCGTACTTCTCGCAGTCAGCGATAACCTTCTTGGCATCGTAGTGGCGCATGGTCACAAGGGTTGCACCCGTTGCCATAGCGATAATGACGTTCGCCCAACCCCACGCGTGGAACATGGAAGCAGCCTGGTGGATGACCATATTGCGTTCCCAAGGAATACGGTCGGCGACGCCACCAACAGTCATAGGAGTCTTTGGCTCGTTACGGAGCACGCCCTTAGGAATACCCGTGGTGCCGGACGACATGATGATGATGCGTCCCTGCTCTGGCTTGAACTCGAGTTCGGCGGTGGAGTTCATGCCCTCAGCGATGAGGTCTTCCATGAAGAGGTAGCCCTCTGGCGCCTTCGCACGAGTTTCTGGATCGCTCACAGTGGTGATAACAACCTGCAGATCAGGACGGTTCTCAGGAACTCGGTCCATGAATTCGTCATCGATGAAGAGGTACTCGACGTCGTTCTGCTCGATAATGCCGTCGACCTGCTGTGCGGACGAACCAATGTTCATCAGCATGATTTCTGCGCCGAGGAAGCCCTTAACCGCCATTGGCATGATGATGCCGCGACCATTACGCGCGATGACACCAAACTTAGACTTGCTGCTCAGGCCACGAGCCATGAGTGCCTTTGACAGTGCGACAGTCTGGTTGTGGAGTTCGGTGTAGGTAAGCTCGCCGAAGTCGTCGACAAGCGCGAGGCGATTAGGGTAACGCTCAGCACCCGATGCAATGAGGCCGGACACTGCAAAGCCCCAGCGACGCAGGTTCTTCAGGAACACTGGTGCCTGCTTTGGGGTCATAGACAGGACACCCGAACGAAGCAGAGGAGGCAATGACTGGGCAAAGCCCTTCAATAGGGTCGCGACAGGTACCTGTGGTGGCTTCATTTCAGCGGTCATGTGTGGGATCCTCCAAGTGCGGACAGCAGGGTAAAGCGTTAATCACTCTAAGTAACAGTAGTCACTGTAACAAACAATATGCTCAGAAAATCAAATTGTTTTGGTTGCCTAATTTGCCTGAGCGTTGTGGTTACTCTAGGGAAGAGTGTTCGTAAAGTCGAATAGCAATGTTACGCCAATGTTACAAAATGGATACAATTGGCCTCCATGTGGGCATGTCTGGCGACCGCAAAGCGTGAGTGAACTCTCGCATTTTCCCTGCGTATTCCGAGTCGCAGCAAAGGGGGGCACCACCCACAGGGTGAACGCTATGCACAAAAGCGTCCGAAAAATTGGGGCGGTTCCGTGTCACCCGATTAGTGAAAGCTCACGAAAGTTACATCAATGTGTTTCTAGCGCTGGGTAACACCTGCATCGTTTAACATGGGTACCCCCAAAATTGTGTCCGGAACCGCAAACGCGTCAACGAGTGCGTCAGACCACGGGCCCATCGAGTCCACGAGGTCGTTGATTGACGCGCGCACGGCTTTCGTGCGAGTACCCGACAAAATATTCTGCTCCTGGTACCAACCGCTGTGCGTATTGATGGTCGTCAACGCAAACAGGTCCCTCAGGTGCACAAAGAGGTTCTTGGCCGGTGAATCGTCGTCAAGCTTTTGTTCTGCTTCTACGAGCGCTTCCAGCAAGAGCGAATCGACGCGAGCCCAAGCGCAGGCAATCAAGTGATCCTGCGCGGCATCGACGGCAGCCACCGCATCCTCAGGCTTCATCTTGCGTGCAGGGCGAAGTCGACGGCCGAGCGACTTGAGCAAGTTGGATTCTCGCTCTTCGAAAAGCTTGACCTGGTAGCCGGCATTAAAGAGGTCAATGACCTCCCGATCGCTGACTCGATCCATGATCGACTGCACCGACGTTGCGACGGGAGTCCTGCGGCGGAAAATGTCGGTGACGTTTTCCACGCCGTACTTCAACATGCCCATGGGGTCGAGTTCAGAAAGGCCACGCGCGTATGCGGTGATCAGTTCCTTGCCGACCATCTGAATGAGAACCGTATTGTCACCTTCGAAAGTAGTGAAGACGTCGGAATCGTCTTTAAAGATGGTGAGCAGGTTCTCGGCCATGTAGCCCGCGCCACCGCAGGCCTCACGAGCTTCCTGAATTGCCGCCGTCGCGTGTTCCGTCGCAGCTACCTTCACTGCTGCGGCTTGGGATTCTAATTCGCGTTGCTTCCATTGTTGTTCTGGATCTGGATTCGCAATGTCCCACGTTCCGGCAGCAACGGCTGCTTCCTGGGCGTCGATACGCTCGACGATCTTGTTCTGCAGCAGCTGGAGCGCATACGAGCGGGCAACGAGCGGAAGGAGACGAAGACGATGGGCGCGATGCTCCATCAGGTGCTTTTCCTGCCCGGGTAGCCCTTCGAACTGACGACGCCGCGTCGCATAGCGCGTAGCGATTGCCAATGACGAGCGCGTTGCAGCACCGGCAGCTGCGCCCACGGAAATACGGCCACGGATGAGCGTGCTGAGCATGGTGAAGAAGCGACGATTAAGTGAGTCAATAGAAGAGGAATACTCGCCGTTTTCATTGACATCGCCGAAGCGGTTCAAAAGCGCCTCACGTGGGACACGGACATTGTCGAATAGGAGAGTGCCATTGTCGACACCTGTCAGCCCACCTTTGTAACCGTGATCCCCAATGGTGACGCCGGACGCTGGGGAACCGTCGTCGTTGCGAATTGGCACCAACAAGCAATGCACGCCGTGGGATTCGGATACGGTGCCGTCCGCGTCGGTGGTGTGCAGTTGCGCAAAAACGGCAGCCATATGTCCGTGTCGTGCAGCATTGCCGATGTAGCACTTCTGCGCAGATGGAGTAGGGGAGTTGACGACGAACTCGCCAGTCTCCCGATCGTAGGTGGCAGTGGTTTCGATATTCATGACATCGGAACCGTGACCGCGCTCGGTCATTGCGAAGCAGCCGAGCAATTCGAGGTTGATGATCTTCGGTATCAGTTCTGCGTGGCGCTCAGTGCCGAGGTTGTCGACAGCGCCACCAAACAGACCCCACTGCACGCCGGCCTTCACCATGACGGATAAGTCGGTGTGGCCGATGCATTCCATTGAGGTCAGGGCCTTGCCGGTTTCACCAGTGCCACCCTTAGCTACGGAAAATGCACCTTGGGGAACCCCTGTGTCGCGTAGAACTTCGAGGCGTTCGATGAGTGCGTCACGGGCTTCATCGAGAGGTAGTCCCACCTGAGGTAAAAACAGTTCACTGGAGAGCTTCTCGCGGACGGCATCGCGGTCGGATGCCCACTTCCCGTCAATGGCTGCGCGCAAGGCTGCGGCTGCCGTGGCGATATCTTCACTGGAAGGTTCGTGGGGAAGGGTTTTCGGGCCAATGCCGGCAGGGTGGGAATCGTGTTCGTGGGGTGCGGACAAGGGATCCTCCTCGGTCGTGTTATCCGCATCGTACAGCGACGTAGGTCACAAAAATCCTCTATGTATATAAAAGTTATAAAAATGTTGCGCGAGTTACTGTGGCGTCGCACCCACCTCGCCTGCTGTACCCGCTAGCTCTGCCAAGGCTGGCTCGTCCTCTACGGTGCACGTATCGAGCCAGCGGCCTAAAGCCTCATGCTCCGCAGGTGTCGCCCACAAGCCGTAACGGTGCTTGACCGCAATCTGGCGCGCTACATACTGGCACCTGAAACCGCTATTCGACGGCACCCACGTCGCAGCATCGCCGTCGCCCTTTTGCAGATTCGCGGGTCCATCGGCAGCTAACAGATTCAACGGATCGTTGGCGAAATTCTGTCGAGTGGCCGGATCCCAGTACTGGGCACCCTTCTGCCAGGCATCGCTCATTGCGACGACATGATCAATCTGCACCGCCTGTGAAGATTCCTGTCCTCGCTGAAACTCGATGATTGCGCCGGTGTACGGATCATGTAGAGAACCGCTCAATACAACACAGTCAAAGGTATTCGGCTTCAAAACCACATTGGCAAGATCGCGTCGCAGAATGTCATTGCGGGTATCGCAGCCGTTATGCCCAAATTCGACCGTCACGTCGTCCGACCAGCGTTGCCCGAATGCATCACGAGAATAGCCAGTTTTCGGAGCGCGACCTTTCTGCTCGATCGTCGCGAGCTGTCCGCGCAGCACATCGACACTGCCAGTCTGAGCTGGCGGTCGTTCTGGCTCCGCAGGAGGGAGCACCTCCGGTACCTGCACACTTTCAGTCGCGGACTGGAGAGTTTCCTTCAACGACTCAATCTCGGCCTGGGCACTCGAAGCGGCATCCTTTGCGGACTCCAACGCTTCATTGGCCTGTTTCTGCGACTCCGCCAAATCCGTGCTGACCTGGTCGACATCAACACCACATGCGCCGAGACCGCAAGCAAGCGCCACCACGGCAACAATCCCTGCTGTTCGCGCCATGCCTCGGCACTGCCGTTGTCTCCTGCCAGTCATGCCTTGCACCATAGAACACTTACCGGATTGCTCCGTTCACATGTTCGATACGCGCGTCACGACGACCTCGTCGTAAAGCTTCTACCACCAATAATGTGGATAGTGCAGCTTCCGAACACGGTTTGCGACCAGCGCTAGCACGACAACTAGACCAGACGCGACGAAAACGAGGCCAATGAAGTGAAGATCGTTGTCAGGTGGGGATAGGACGGCAACGATTGCGGTCGCGACAGCGGGGGAATGTGCGCTGCGAAGAGAGAGCATCAGCCCGAAAGTCACGCCTGACGCAACTGCAGCGGACAATGCGTTTGAGCCGAGGGTGTGCATCGCGAGAACGCCGACTGTCGCACCAACGAGATGTCCAATAATGACATTTCGGGGCTGTGCCAACGGCAAGCTCGGCGCACCCACGATCAGGGCAGCGGCAGCACCAATCGATGGAATGAATAGCAATTCGGTGGTCTGTGTTGCCAGAAGAGCAATGAACAACAGAGGCAAAGTTAGCGCTAAGGACGCGGTAATGATGTGGAGGACTGGTGGCCGTGGTGGTGCGTTTGATTTCAAGGTGGCTCTCCCTCCTAAGGTTCGATCCGTAGTACCCATTCGCCGGCATCTAGTCACAACAATTAATTGATTTAACTAAATAAATTTCTAAGCAGTGATGTATGAGTGTAGCCATTCCCCTCGAGTCGTGCGGTACTAAAGCGAAGGGGATCCGCGAACTGTGACAAACTGACAGGCATGGAACCTTCGAATGTTGCAATCCGCGACGAGTTCATCCGGCTAGGGCAATTTCTGAAGCTCGCCAATCTTATTGACACTGGTGGGCTGGCTAAAGAGGTCATCGCAGACGGGCAGGTGACGGTCAATGGCGAGGTCGATACGCGACGTGGCCGCCGGCTGTATCCGGGCGATGTTGTAGAACTTGGTGGAATGTCGGCGCGTGTGGCAACAAGCGAAGAAGTTGTTGATGACGACGACTTCTTTGACGAAGCAACCGCGGACGACGATTTTGATCCTGAAAAGTGGAGGAACCTCTAAATGCCAGCTTTTGCCGCCGAATTCGGTATGCCAGTGCGAGTGGACCTGGTGTCGTCCGCTCCTCGCAAGACAGAGAAGTTCTACCGTGAGCTCTTGAACTGGAATTACACGAATGCTGATCCTGCCTACGGCACGCAAGCAGCTGCGGATATGCAGGGTCGTCGCGTCGCAACGCTGCAGGGGATGCCGGTGTCGGTGCTGCTCGACGCAAATTCTGCAGATTCCACTGATTTCGTGGACAACCAGTGGCGCGTGAACTTCCACGTCGACAACGTCGCGGCTGTCTGCGAAAAGGCAGCTTCGCTGGGCACAGAGGTGCTACAGGAACCGATCGAACTTATCGACGGCTCGTTGATGGCCGTTATCGCCGACCCAGCCGGTGCCCTCGTTGGCTTGCTGCAGCAGCCGGGTGAGCAAACGTTCTTCGCTGCTGGCGAGCCAGGTGCCCCAGTGTGGTTCGAGCTGATCACCGCAAATCACGATGATTTCCAGAAGGCCATGGATTTCTACCATGAGTTGTTCGGTTGGGGCATGACTGTGCACACGGCATCGGAGGAAGGTTCGTACGCTGTCGCTACCGAGGGCGGTGCGCCATTTGCAGGCATTGTTGGCGGCCGTGGCACCGGAACGACAGTCGTTGAAGGCGACGCGTCGTTCGTTGGTTGGCTGGCCTACCTCGGTGTCGAGAACATTGACACCGCCGTCAACAACGCTGAACAGTACGGTGGAAAGGTGCTGGTGCCAGCACAAATGACCGAGTTCGGTCCGCTGGCGACAATTCAGGATCCATGTGGCGCGACCACAATCCTGTGCGAGGTCCCATTGCCTCCAGAAGAGGATCAGGGCGAAGTCGACATTTTCGACAATCTGGATATCAGTCAGTTCCAGTAATTCAGCTCGTTAATTCAGCACGTACCGTGGCCACGAATTCTGCTGTGGTCGCGGTCCCACCTTGGTCCGGGGTGGGATGCGTGGCGAGGGCTCGTCGTAACGCAGAACGCAGCGACTGAGCAGCCATAACGTGCGTGCCCAGATGCTCCGCGCACATCGCCGCAGACAGCAGGAACGCAGAAGGATTCGCAATTCCCTGCCCAGCGATATCTGGGGCTGAACCGTGGATGGGCTCGAACATGGCAAAATTCTCGCCGATGTTCGCCGATGCTGGCAGGCCGAGCCCACCCATGAGACCTGCACCGAGATCACTCAGCACATCGCCGATGAGATTCTCGGCGGCAATGACATCGAAACGCTCGGGCTGCAAAACCATGTACATGGCGACGGCATCGGCATTCTCCATTTCGAACGTGACCTGCGGAAACTCGGCAGCAACCGTGTCCATCGCCGCTTGCACAATCGCACCGGATTCACGCAACACATTCGGCTTCTCCGCTATAGTCACGGTCAATGTCGCGCCGGGTGCACCCTGGTCGTGACGCTGCACGGCAGTCTCCGCGGCCCGCCGCAGTAACCGTTCCCATCCGAACTTTGTGGTCACGCGCAGAGCGACTGCAGTTTCCGCAGGTGTCGATTCCCGCACGGTCACGTCGTCCGAAATCAGTTTGTGCAGTTCAGGATGCTCATCAAGGCGCATATCGTGCGAATACAACCCCTCCGTATTTTCTCGCATGACGACGAACTCCCATGACTCATCAGCCTCAGCCGGCGCGGAGATGGGACGAACATTGGCAAAAAGATCGAGGCGTTGACGCAGCTGGAGCACCGGAGATCGGTAGACAAATCCCTGGTCGCGTAGCTCAGGTGCAAGTTCTGCTTGCGCTGCAGCAGCTGGCTTTGACGTGATTGCTGCCATCAGCGCGGCATCTGCAGAGTCGAGAATGTCCCACGTGGCTGCGGGAACCGGGTCGCCTTCAGCACACCAGCAGCCCCAGCCAATGTCGGCGTGGGTAAACGTCCACGTTGGAAAGAGCTCACGCAAAAGTGGCAGGGTGGCGGAGACAATCTCAGGGCCGATGCCGTCGCCAGGTAAAAGCGCAATGGACGCAGACTGTGGGGACTGTGAGGACTGAAGGGAAGCCATGCTGCCTATTGTGGCGGAGCAACGTGCATGGCGGGGTCGGTTTCGGCTGCATCGGGCTGCATTGCCTCGAACTCAGCGGTATCGATATCTTCATGCTTCATGCGGATCTCGGTGGCTTTGTTGATGAGATTCTGGTGAATCTTCTGTTCCGCAATTGCTGCCCCGACAGCTTTCGGACGAAGTTGGATATGCCGTTCCGCAGGGATCCCCGCACGCAACTGGCGGACTCGTTCGATCTCAGCATCAAGTTTGAAACCGAACAGCAGCATGGCATTGATGACCCACAGTGCGACCATCATTGCGATCACGGCACCCATCGCACCATACGGATTGAAGCTGGCAAAGCGTGCCAAATACACGGTCAGCAACCATCCAGTGATGGCCACGCCGACAATGGCTACCGCAGAACCCGTGCTTAACCAGCGGAAGCGACGTTGCCTCACGTTGGGTGTCGCGTAGTAGAGGGCGTCGATAAGCACCATCAACACGAGCACGATGATGGGCCAGCGAATCCAATCCCAGACTGGGAAGAAGCCATCCAACAAAAACGTGACAGTATCTTGAATATTGAGCGTGTCCGACAGCGGTTCGAGCAGTCCCGTCACCAAACTGCGGTTGATTGCCACCGACAGAATCAGCCCGAAGGAGCCAACCAACATCACCAACGTTGTGGCCAACATGATCGCATGATATTCAATCAGCGAGCGCCCTTCACTCACGCGATACACAGCGTTGGCGGAGCGCGAAAACGCGCGGACGTACGCGGAGGACGAGATCAGCGACATCAAAATACCGATCGTCAACGCTACGAGGCCACTTTTCGCCGAGCCAATGATGATGTTCACAATCCGAGTCACGTATTTGCCGTATTGATCGGGGATATACGTGGCGACGAAGTCGTCGGTAAGCGCAACGATTGATGCGGAGTAGTCCGCCAAGACCAGCGTTGCAATGGAATAGACCGCGAGCAGCGCTGGCGAGGCCGTGAGCACGGTGAAAAATGTGAGTGTCGCCGCGCGGTCTAGGCCATGTTCAAACCAGAACTCGACGAGTGACCGCTTCAGCGCGTACCGCATACCCGCGAAACCGGGGAAGGGCAGCTTCTTCATGCCGCGAGCATTCACGGTGTCTTCGGACTCCGCCGCATTCAGCGTCTCCGGAATGTGGACCGACGGAGCCACAAAAATCCCTCCGAGCAGGTTTACGATAGATCGACCACCGTCATCGTAAAACGCTCAGAGGGTCTGGCCGGTTAGGCGCGAGCTATGCGCGTGCGTACTGACCAAATTCGTAGGTCATGATGCCGCCAGCAAGGTTCGAAGGCTGGAAGCCATATGGGCGGAACGCGGTTGCAGCGACGTGGCTACGGACCCCCGACCAACAAATGAGCAACAGGTTCTTGCCCTTCAGTGGTTCCAGGTTGCCAGCGGCGATCCACTCGCGCAGCTCATCGACTGGAGCGAGGATGGTGCCGTCAATGCCGTGCTCTGCGTACTCTTCCGCGGTCGAGACATCGATGACGACGTTGTTCTCGTCAGCCATGAAATCTTCGAGCTCGTGCCACTGCACCAAGTTCTCGCCGTTGACAGCGTTGTCGTTGACGAAGCCCAGGAAGTTGATTGGGTCCTTCGCCGAGCCGAACTGTGGCGCGTACGCGAGTTCCAGGTTCTGCAGGTCAGAAGCCTTCAACCCTGCGCGCATGGCGGTAGCGATGACGTCGATACGCTTGTCGACGCCTTCTCCACCAACACCCTGGGCACCCAAGATGGCATCGGTGTCGGCATCGACAACGAGCTTCAGGTGCACGGTCTCGGAACCTGGGTAGTAACCCGCGTGGTTACCTGGGTGGATGTGGACGCAACGAACGTTCTTGCCAGCCTGGCGAGCACGGCGTTCATTCCAACCAACGGAACCGGCAGCCATGCCCAGAACACCAACGATTGCGGTGCCGAGGGTCAGCTGAGCTTCCTCGTCACGACCGGTGATGATGTCCGCAACCATGCGACCGTGGCGGTTCGCGGTCTGCGCCAACGGAACCATCGTATCTTCGCCGGAAATGGCATCAACCTTTTCTGCAGCGTCGCCGAGCGCGAAGACGGCTGGGTCGGAGGTGCGCTGCTGGCGATCAACCTTGATGCCACCGCGCTCGCCGACTGCCAGACCTGCGTCCTTGGCCAGGGAGGATTCTGGGCGGACACCGATTGCAGCGACGAGCAATTCGGCATCGACGGTTGCGTCGCCGACTTTATTGTTGTCGCGGTCGAGCAACTCGACCTCCATGACAGAGTCGGTGATGTTCTTGGTGTCAGCATTGAGGATGACCTCGATACCAGCGTCACGCAGGTGCTTCATGACGATGCCCGCCATCTCCTCGTCCAAAGGCGCAAGGATCTGAGGTGCACGTTCCACAATGGTGGTCTTAATACCGCGGTGGTGCAGGTTCTCTGCGAGCTCGAGTCCAATGAAGCCACCACCGATGATCGCAGCAGACTGTGGCGACTGCTTTGCGACGGCCTCCGCAATGCGGTCCACATCCTCAACAGTGCGCAAGGTCAGTGCGCGGTCGATGCCTGGGATTGGTGGCATGAATGGGGTTGCACCAGGGGAGAGGACCAGGAAGTCGTAGCCCTGGGTCTTCTCTTCGCCAGTGGTCAGGTTCTTGACGGTCACGGTCTTGGCATCGCGATCAATGCTGGTCACGCGGTGCGATACGAAGACATCCAGGTTGAGCCGTGCCTTCAGTGCAGCTGGGGTCTGCAGCAACAGGGAGTCACGCTCTGGGATAATGCCGCCGACATAATAAGGAAGACCGCAGTTAGCGAACGATACGTTTTCGCTAGCTTCATAGACGATAATGTCCGTGTTTTCGTCACGACGACGGAGACGTGCAGCAGTAGACATGCCGCCGGCAACGCCGCCGACGATAACAGTGGTGGTCATAAGAAGAGTGTCCTCCTGTGGACTTGGTGCACTTCGGATTTTCCTCCCACAACTTTATACCCCTGGCGGTATATTCCGTAGGGGGTAAATGTGGGGGAATCCGCTACCAAATGTGAACGCGTTCCGACGGCTCCCGCCACATGCCATCGCCAGGCTTAGTTCCGAAGGCCTCGTGGAACTCGTCGATATCGGTGACGATGACATTGCAACGGAATTCTGCAGGTGAGTGGGGGTCAATAGCCAAGTACTGGCGACTGAGCTCTGGGCGAATAGCTGTGCGCCACACCAGAGCCCAGGACAGGAACATGCCTCGGTACGACTCTGGTGTGTCTTCGATTCCGGCTTCGGCACCGTGGTCGGCGATCCAACGCCGGTAAGCAACAACTGCGATGCCGAGTCCACCGAGGTCGCCGATGTTCTCGCCCAGGGTGAACTTGCCGTTGACCCCAGCGTCCTCTTCGCCGAGCTTCTTCAAGCCGGTTGGCACGAGGCCATCGAACTGGTGAACAAGCTGTGCGGTGAGTTTCTCGAAAGCCTTTCGGTCTTCGTCAGTCCACCACTGGTTGAGGTTGCCGTGGCCGTCGTACTGTGAGCCCTGGTCGTCGAAACCGTGGCCAATCTCGTGGCCGATCACCGCGCCAATGGCACCAAAGTTGGTGGCCATATCCGCTTCTGGGTCGAAGAATGGAGGCTTCAGGATTGCGGCTGGGAACGTGATGTCATTGACCACCGGGTTGTAGAAGGCATTCACCGTTTGTGGAGTCGCAAACCATTCGTCGCGATCAGCCGGCTTACCCAACTTGGCAAGCTCGTACTCATGGCTAAACCTGCTAGTCGCACGCACATTGCCCATGAGGTCAGTTGCTTGCAGATCGCGGCCGACCTGCAGCGCGGAGTAATCGCGCCACGAATTTGGGTAGCCAATTTTCGCCTTGAAGAGGCTCAGCTTTTCCAGTGCACGCTCACGGGTCGCTGGGGTCATCCACGGCAGATTGGTGATGCGTTCCCGGTATGCCTGCAGCAGATAATCCACGAGCTCCAGCATTTGTGCCTTGTATTCAGGTGGGAAGTGCTGAGCGACGTATTCCTTGCCAACTTCGAAGCCAACGGCACCCTCAACGAAGCCCACGCCACGCTTCCATCGGTCGCGTTGCTCCTCCGCGCCGGACAGAGAGCGCCCATAAAAATCGAAGTTTTCCTTCGAAAACACCTCGGGCAAATATGGTGCCCGGCCATGCAGGATGCGCCACAGTGCCCATAGCTGCAGATCCGAAAGGTCAGCGTTGGCCCACACGGTGCCGAAGTCCTCGAGGTAGCTTGGCATCATCACGACGCACTTCTCTACCTCCACGCCCGTGGCTCGCAGCCATTGCGCCCACGGGAATGTCGTTGGCAAATCTGCCGTCGCAGTCAAGTTGTACGTCTTCAGCGCATCGCGTTTCGCCACGACATCCCAATGTCCAGCTGCAATCTTCTTCTCCAACTCGATAATGCGTGCCGCTGCATCCTCGGCGTTGGCATTGGTAGCTGTGAGTAACTGCTTTACGACGTCGTCGACATGTTCGGTTTCTGCAGCCGTAACCAGGAGAGTCAGCATGCGTCCGACATGCTCCTGGTATTTCTGCAGAGTTTCGGCGTGGCTGGGCTCGCGGTAATAGGCCTCGTCCGGCAGTCCCAGCCCAGATTGCAGCAGGTACAACATAGATTCGTTGGACTTGGAGTCCTTCTCGATCCAATAGCCAGCTGCGGCGAGAATGCCGACGCGATCCAGGCGGGCTAAAGCAAGAGCGAGATCCTCCTTGGTGTCAACCGCGATCTCGGCGAAATCGGTGCTCAGGGCAGAAACTCCGGCCTTCTCGATCGCCTCCGTATTCATAAACGAGCTGTACAGCGTGCCAATTCGTGAATCCTCCGGCGCACTTTCGATGATGGTGCGGACATCCTTCTCGGCATCATCTCGGAGGGTGTGGAAAGCACCGTCAATTGCTCGATCTGCGGGAATGGTGTGCGAGTCGATCCATTCGCCATTGACGTGCAGAAACAAATCGTCGGTGGGGGCTGGATAGGTGCGAGCGTCGTTAGTCATGGCTCCAGTGTAGGGATAGGTCCGGATTGATCGGGCGACACCAAAAAGGCTGAAACTAGTGTGACTGATGTTAAAGATGTGACGAATGTGATGTTGTTGTGTAAAGTTCGAAACCATGAAGTTCCGACAGAGCCGACGCACCGCGGGCACCATCGCAGCCCTCGCAGCAGCCCTTCCTCTTACCTTCACCACTCTCACCGTTGTTCCGGCATACGCGCTGGACTCCTCGGCACCAACCGGAGTGGATGTATCGAAGTGGCAGCGTCCTGGCGGATCATCCATCGATTGGAAGCGCGTCGCAGCCAGTGGCGAGAAATTCGCCTTCATTAAGGCAACCGACGGTGTCGAAGGTGAAAGCCCATACTTCCGCGCCGATACCGAAGCGGCAGCTAAGGCTGGTTTGATCATCGGCAGCTACCACAAGGCGCACCCTAATTTGCCAGCAGAAATGCAGGCAGATGCCTACGCTCGCGCTCTGGCAGCGCAGCCTGATGATGCGAAAAAGCTTCCCCCAGTGCTCGACATCGAACTGGACAACGGCCTCACCCCGAACCAGCTGGTGACGTGGACCAAGGAGTTCCTGAACCGCGTTGAAGAAAAGACCGGGCAGCAGCCAATGGTCTACACCTACCGTTGGTTCTGGCAGAACAAGATGGCGAACTCCTCGGACTTCACCAACTACCCACTGTGGCTTGCTGCATACCAGGACACTCCGCCAACGGACATTCCAGGTGGTTGGTCTGACCTGACTTTCTGGCAGTACTCCGAGACTGGTCGCGTACCAGGCATTGGTGTAGTCGTGGACCGTAACCGCTTCAACGGATCAGCCTCTGACCTCGAAGCATTCGCTACCACTGGTGGCGTCACCGAAGGTGAGTCTGTACCGGCACCAGTGATTCCAGAAATCCCTGCACTTCCTGAGATCCCTAACGTCACCGTTCCAGATAGCTCGCTTGAAGAGCCAAATGAGCAGGCATCATCTGAGCTTATCGACGTCATCCTCGACCAGCTTTCCGGCGACGTTAATGCAGGCGAATTCATGAAGGTCGCCGACAGCATCGGCATGAACGCCAATGATGCTGGCGTGCTGCTGACCTACATTCAGCGCGCAAATTCTGATAGTGCCCACGTTCCAACGGAGTTGTTGGAAGAGATGGCTGACGACGCAGCCCTCGCTGACGTTCTCGCACTGCTTGCCGGCGCAACTCGTTAATTACGAGCCGTCGTAAAGCAAGCAGTGTGGGAGCCAGAGGGGAAGCTGGCTCCCACAAATGTCTGATTGACTGTGGTTAGGTCCACTTTGTGCCCGGACTTGTCCATGCGGACAGCGCGGGCAGGAGCTCGTCGACGGATTCGACAACGATGAGCGCGTCCACGAGATCCCTGCGGATGAAACCGTGGTTACTGACGTTGCGCAGCAGATCGACTAATGGTTGCCAAAAACCATTTGGCCCGAGCAATGCAACTGGTTTCGCATGCATGCCGATATGCTGCTGCGTCCACACTTCAAAGAATTCCTCTAGCGTTCCCGCGCCACCCGGCAGGGTAATAAACGCTTGCCCCAGTTCGTACATGCGATGCTTACGTTCTGCCATCGTCTCTACTTCTTCGAGGCGCGTCAGTCCGTGGTGAGTCCGCTCGCGATTTCCGAGCACCCGAGGCATAACCCCAACAACTTCTCCACCCGCGTTCATCGCGGCGGCTGCGACCGTACCCATCAAACCGCACGACGCGCCACCGTACACCAACTCAATGCGCTCTCGTCCCAAAACATGACCCAGCTCAGCGGCTGTCTCTTGCCATAGCGGACTGTCGCCACAGCTGGAACCACAAAAGACCGTGACTGATTCGATAATCCGAGGTCCGCGATCCTTTTCGCCACTCAATTTCGGCAACGTGTACGACACCAGCATCGGTGCCAACCGGCCAGTCGGGTGGTGAGGATCAACCCACCGCACTTCCGCAATCTCGGCGCGGGGAGCGACCTCGGGGGTCGGGCCGTCGTAACGCACATGGAAGCCAACGACTTCCTCGCCTGGTTCGTTCGCTGCGGAATCCCTCGCGATGCCCCACGGCCTGACGAGAGTGGGGGAGAGGGCAACGCCGAGCTCTTCCTCGAACTCGCGGAGGGCAGTGACCTCCGGGTGATCCGTTGATTCGCCGGGTTCGAACTTGCCGCCCGGCAACATGAATCGATCGGTGCCACGCTTGCGGACAGTCAGAACATGCCCATCGTCATTGGTCACGACAATGGCGGCGACGGTAATCATCGATGCACTCCTTCGCGGATGAGGCAGGGCAAACAAAAAATCCGGGGTGCCACATGTTTCCATGTAACACCCCGGACGGGACTCTGGCGACTTATTCAGACTTCACAATCATGTGTCCCGGCTTCCACAAGCCCGAACGTGTGACTTCTTCGTACTGAATCTTTGCGACATCTGGAGTCTTTCCATCATCGTTCTTACGCTGGGAACGCTTTTCGACGGAACCCCAGTCAAGCGCCCAGTTGTCCTTGAGGTAGGTAGGGACAGTGATGGACTCGTTCATAGCGTCAGACCAACCAAGCGGGCCACCACCAGCAATCGACTGCCAAGTGTCAGACCCGGACACCTTGAGTGGACGGTCCGGCATGATGCGGTAGTCCGGAAGTTCAGCCACACCAGCGTAGTGGTCAAACGGACGCTGGCAAGGGAACTGGAACGATACTGGCCAGTCAATGATTGATGGATTGTTTTCCGTAATGACTTCAGTCATTGGCTGCAGCTTCGCAACGCGCGGTGGAGTCACGCTGAGCCATGCGCCTTCAGCCAAGTCGGTGTCTTCAGCTACCAGGCGAACTGCGTTGGCGCCCTCTGGGATGTCCTTCGTTGGGAAACGCAGGTTACGCCAAACTGGGTTCGGGCCAATGTCAGTAGGCTCTGCCTCTGCCATGACCTCGAACTTGTCGCCACTGCCACGACCGTACTGAGCGACGAGCTTCTGACCCTGCTGCTCAACACCGTTGATGTCGTGGTGGTAGATACGACCGGCTGCGGTGACGACGAGGATAGGGGTGTCTTCCGTCAACTCTGGAAGTTCGTACCACGAGGTTTCCATCTTCGATGGCACCTGAATTTCCGACGAGTAGGAGCCGAGGACTGGCACCTTTTCCGGATCCAGACCGAATGGCAGGGCTAGTTTCGACTTGTTGACACCCGTGTTCTTGGTCGTACCACCATCAGTGTCTTCGCCGGTGCCGCCGCCGATGATGTTTGGATTCGCGTCGTCTGCTCCGCCTTCGCTTTCGTCCTTGGCGGTATTGGACTGGCCATCATCGACCCAAATTGCGTCTGCGACCATGTCGTCTGGAACACCATTTGGAGTGAATCCCTTAGCCTGCTTCTGTGGATCCAGGGATTCGCCCAGCAACTTGCCATCGGCAGGCTTCAAGAAGCCAGCGTTGGTATCAGTTTCCATGAGCACGTCAGAGGCAAGGTTGCAGGTATTACCCGTGAGTGTGCGGACGTTGCCCAGGCCAATGCTGTACGCAGGATACTGAGAAACGAAAGCCTTGCCGAGGCTCAGCAGCATGAACAGAACCATCGCGAACGAGATTGCTGCAATTGGCGACGCTGCGATGGTGCCGAGTCGCATGCGTGCCGCCAATGTGGATGGCTTCTGTGGCTTGCCCTTCACATCTTCGATGAAGGCGAATACCGCGCCAGCAAATAGCGTCAGCAGTGCAAGAGCAAGAACGAAAGTACTTGCCTGGTAGCCACGATACTGAATGGTCTTGTCAAACCACGGCACACCGTAAGAACCGACGTACCACCAACCGTTGATGCCGGTCAGCGCATATGCCATGAGGAACAGTGTCAGACCAGCGAACAGCACCTGATTACGGCGAGAGCCCACTGCCCAGTGGCTGATTGCCATCGCTGCCAGAGCAGCCAGCACAGCGGCGATGCCTGCGTACACACCGAAGTGGTGAGTCCACTTGGTAGGCGTGAAGGTAAGGAAGAACATTGTGCCGGCGAACACAAACACGAGACGAGTTGCCGGTCCAGCCAACGCACCAGGCACGGTGCGGTGACGCAGCAGGGCGGCGATTGTGATGACCAATGCGAGGAGAGCCACCAGCATTGCGAAACGACGTGTCAACGAGCCGTCCACAGACTGCAACAGCAGCCAGTAGTAGCGAACAGGCTCTTCGTACCACTTCATCGAAGGGCCGATGGCGCCACGCACACGAATGGACTCCAGCACTGATGCCAGCGTCTGGTCGCCGAAAACGCCCACCAAAATTGCGGTGCCCGCAGACATGAATGGGACCAACTGCATCAGTGGTGCGCGCCAGCCACCACCGAGAGCTTGGTGACGCTCCACAATAATGCGGGCGATCATTGGCAGACCAGCAATCAGAGCTGCGACTGCCATCAGGCCAGTTGGGCCGGAACCCAGTGCCAAGGTCGCCACAATGACACCAATAGCGGCTGGGGTCAGGCGACGGGTGAGAATAGCGCGCTCGATGAATACCCAAGTAAGCAGTGCCATGAGTGCGATAACTGGCTCAGGGCGCAGACCATTGTTGTACGGCAACCAGAAAGCGAGCAGTACACCAGCTGCGGACCAGTAGGCCACGCGACGCTGGCTAATTGCCTTGCCCAAGCGAGGCAAAATCAGTCGGGAAATAACAAACCAGGTAGCCAGACCAGCGACCAGTGCAGGCAGACGCATCCATACGGAGGCAGTCGATACCTTCACCATCAACGCCAGGAGGTCGTAGTACGGGCTGCCGAATGGAGATTCCGGTGCGCCATACCAGCGGTAGTAGTTCGCCATGTATCCGGAATGCTCGGAAACGCGAGCCATCGTAAAGATATAGCCGTCGTCAGATGTGTTTGCACCAATGAAGTGCCACAACACCAGCACTCCGGTGACCAACCAATCCAGCGGACGTGGACGCAGGCCGCCCTTGCGGAACCAAGGGGTGCGCTTCGCACCATCGATCTGATCGATCTTCCACAGGGTCCACAACGATGCGAGCGTCAGCAGCAGACCAAGCCACATGACGATGTACTTCACGATCGTCGGCTTCGACGTATAACGGCTGTCGATCTCCATGGAGACGTTCAGTCCGTCGCCAATAGCTTCGCGCGCCGTGGCATCGTCCTTCAGTGAGGTGTAGATACCAGTGACTTGAGGACGCAGGTCTTCCTGGGAAATACCCTCCAGAGGCTTCCCATCCTTGCCCTTTGCACCCTCGACCTTTGCGACGGTCTGAGTTTCGTCAGAAGTCACCGTCAGCATTTTGTCGCGGTTGGCGCTTACTTCGTCGTCGGTAAGCGAGAGCACAACTTTGTTGCGGAAGATGACATCGACGCTATCGTCGGTCTTACGCACCTGCATGCCCTGTTCAGTTGGGCTCTTCGCAGTAGGGGGCAGAGTGCCGAGAAGTACAGCGCGCTTCTCTGGAAGCTCATCGACGACGCTGAGTGGCAAAGACGCCGACAAGGAGATCGGCGCTTGCGCGACAAGGGGAGCATCGACGGAGTTCACAGAGCCGTTTTGAGGCCAACTCAACGTTGACTGCGTTTGAGTGACTGGCAAGAACGGCAGCGAGACGAAGCAGAGGAAACCAATCAATCCTGCCAGGATCGCTGACAATTGAATGCCTTTGGATGGCATAGGGCCATCCATCGGAGGTCGCTCTACTCGGTCGACGGTCACTACCTGATCGTCAGGATCAGGGCGACGTTTGATTTCGGTAGTTTCGGCACACACATTTACCGATACTACGATACAGGTGCGGGTAATCTAATACTGAAATGTAACAATTGTTGAAAATCGTAACAAGGGTCACATCAGTAACAGCTTGATGTGGTCACCCAACGGACGCAGTACGAACCAAAACAATGAATGGTCCGACCTGGGTAGCATCCCAGTGCTCGTCGAAAAGCTTTGGTGAAAACGCGATGCCGCGGAACAACACGTTCGGATTGTTCGGATAAATATCGTCGGCAATATCGATCGTGTACGGGCTGTCCTTATCTTCTAGGTCGCCTCGCACGATAACGGCATCTGGCCCACGCCACGGATCGGCATCCATCGCTGCGACCAGTTCGTCCGCGTTCTTCAGCTTTGACCAATCCTCGATGGCGACATTTCGCTTGTCAAACTCACCCAGCGGGTTTGCATAGTGGCTCGTCAACGCCTGGAACGAATACCACGGGAAGAATGCTTGGAAGTTGCGTTCGTCGGAAAGTACCACGCTTTGCGACGGCTCCAGCCCAGCATCACGCAAAGTCTGATCAACCTCGCCGTACCAGCGGCCAGCGTTGGGCGCGAACTTGTCAGCGCGCTCGCCAAAGCCATCAGTATCGGTATGGGCGAGATCGATGGGGCCATGCAGACGCTGCGGAATCGACTGCGCGTAATTGATACCCACGAGCACGACGACGACAGCCAACACAGCGCTGACTTTTCGTGCGACCTCAGGGGGTGCTGCTTGGGGCCAGAAACGCTCGACGCCATTCAACTTTGCATCGGCGATTGCGAAGACGCCGGCGGCCGCAAGCAACATCGTGATAGGCGCGCTGAGGCGGAAGCCGAGCAGAGTCTGGCCGCCGAGCGTGGCGATCATTGATGCAACAACCCAGCCATACATAACGAGGAGAGCGACACCGAGCGCCCGAGTGTCAGGTTCCAGCGCGCGGCCAATGAGCCACATCACGCCGAGCAAACACAGCAGGCCAATGGCACTGGCCGCGAACATCGGGAGCGGAATTTGGGAACCAGACTCAGGCAAATAATGCGTTGCCGTCGCGCCAGATCGTGGGTGGCCGGTGAGAACTGCGAGGACGTACGGTGCCCACACGGTGGCAGCTATCAACAGGGATCCAACACCCATGATTGCCAAGCGCAGCAACGGCACCCATGATCGCTGCGTAGCGGTTACTGCCACTGCCATCGCCATGACAATGCACGCACCAATGGCGGTGAACAACGTGTAAAAGGTCGCAGAAACACCAAGGAAAACAATGACTCCGGCCATTGCCGACCAGGCGCCCGCCAGGCCACGACTAGCCAGGACAGCTAGCGCTGGCAGCCCCATTGCGATGACCGCCGCATACGGTTCGTCAGCCGTGATACTCAGCATGACCGCGGTGGTGACCAGCGCGATTGCAGCCGCAACCGGCAGGGAGCCGCTGAGCCGCTGCCAGACTGGAACGAGCAGAGAACCTGCTGTCGCGAGTGTGATCAATGCCCATGGCTGGAACACTTCCCAGCCGGAAATACCCAACAGGTTGGCGAAACGGCCACCCAAGAAGAACCAGCCCGCAGGGTAGAAGTTCGCGACATCAATGTACGACATGTCGTTGAGCCCGAACTCTGCCGTCATCCGGGTCAAGTATTCGGTGCGAAACTCCTGGTCAACGCTAATTCCGTCCAAGTACAGGCGTGTGGAGCCCAGCGGAATTGCGAGCGCAGTCACCACCAGTGCAGCAGGCGCAAGATACGAGACCACATACGTGACCAGTTCAAGCCAGCGAGACCGGTTGCCCTTACCGCGCGTCGCAAAGAAGTACAGCAAGACGGTGGTAGCAACAAGAACCACCACTGAACCTGCCGACGACACCGCCCGAGTCAACAACGACCCACCGAACGCAGGCAATGACAGACGATGCAGTACAAACCACGCCACGAAAGCGAGGACAGCGCCACCGATTGCGGCCGCGACCATGCCAATGGCAGTGTGCTTCAGAGAAAGCTGGTCGTCGGCGAAAATCTCGTCGGTGAAGAACTCTGGAACGCTGGGATCTTTTACGGTGGGATCCTTTACGGCGTGATCTTTCACAGCGCGGGCAGTGACAGGTTCGGTCATACCCTAAGTGTTTCATAAGAGCCGGATTCAGACGCAGCGGGTGAACACACATGAAAAAGCCCCAGCGGTGTGGCTGGGGCTTTTGTTCATTGGATTGCTACTTAGATTGGCAGCTTCTTGAAGATTGGGCGAGGAATGTGCGTCAGCACCATCATCACAGCCTGGAATGCAGGCGGAGCCCATACGAGAGTCTTGCCAGCTTCGACCGACTTCACAGCAAGCTTCGCGACATCTTCCTTATTAACAGTCAGAGGCGCTTCATCAACATCAGCGGACATGCGGGTACGGACCTGACCTGGTCGGATCACCAGAGTCTTGACACCGTACTCTTCCAGAGCCTCGCCGAGGTTCAAGTAGAAGCCGTCGAGACCAGCCTTGGTGGAGCCATAGACGAAGTTCGAACGGCGAACACGCTCGCCAGCAACGGACGACATGGCAATGAACTGGCCATGGCCCTGCGCCTTGAACTTCTGGCCAACCAAAACTCCCATGGACACTGCACCGGTGTAATTGATGTTGCAGGCAAGAACGGCCTTGCGCTGGTCCTGCCACAATTCCTCAGCATCGCCGAGCATGCCGAATGCCACGATGCAGATGTCGACATCGCCCTCCGAGAATGCCTCTTCGACGACAGCCTCGTGAGTATCGAACTTGGTTGCATCAAAGTCGATGAACTTCACTGCGGACGCGCCAGCAGCCTTCATCTTCTCTTCAGCTTCCTCGCGCATTGGGTCATGTGGAAGTGCTGCCAGGATGACCTTGGCTGGGCCCTTCTTCAGAAATTCAGCGGTGATTGCCAGTCCGATTTCGCTGGTGCCACCCAGCACCAGGATCGACTGTGGAACACCTACGGCGTTGATCATAAAAAGTTCCTTACTGTCTTTGCGACGGTGTTCTAAAGGTCTAGCGCAGTTCCAGGCGACGACCCATGTCGGACTGGAAAACGCCGGTTGGGTCGATTGCGTTGCGCGTGGCCAGCCAGCCTTCCATGCCTGGGTACATCTGGTGGAAGTTCTCTGCCGACGTGCGCGACTCCTTGGCCAGGTACAAGCGACCACCGAATTCCATGACGCGCTTATCCAGCTCGTCGAGGAACTGGCCCAGGCCTGGCTTGATTGGGAAGTCAACACAGACATTCCAACCAGGCATTGGGTAGGACAGTGGCGCGCGGTTGCCTTCGCCGAACAGCTTGAACACGTTCAGTGCCGAGTAGTGGCCGGAGCTCTGGATATCGCGGATGATCTGCTTGAATGGCTCGATGGCGTCGGTAGGTACGACGAACTGGTACTGCAGGAAGCCCTTCTTGCCGTAGCCGCGGTTCCACTCACCGATCAGATCGAGTGGCTGGTAGAACTGCGTCAAGTTCTGCACCTGGTTCTTGTACGTACCGGACTTCAGCCACCACAGCTCACCAATAGCGATCATGGACAGCTTGTTCATGGTGAACGATGGGAAGATATCTGGCACCGTCATCAACTGGGGAGCGTTGAACTTCAACGGATCCTTTGCCAGCTTCGGGTTGAGCTCTTCCAACTGCGCCAAGGTAGCCAGGGAACCACGTGAAATAGCTGCACGACCGAGCTTTGGCTCAGGCGAAATGGCATCGAACCATGCCGACGAGTACGTGTAGTTGACCTCGGAACCATCGGAGTGGAACTCGATGGTCTCGTCGAGGTTCTGCGTGAGGTCGCCGTCCGCGATGAAGTAAGCGGTTTCCGTCTTCGTCATGCGGATCTTCGCACGGACGATGATGCCGGTCAGGCCCATACCACCGACAGTTGCCCAGAACAGCGATCCGTCTGGGTCGTCGGCAGAGCCCTCTGGTTCGAGGTGCAGAATACGGCCGTCGGCAACCAGGAGTTCCATGGAAGCAACGTGATCGCCGAAGGACCCAGCGGAGTGGTGGTTCTTGCCGTGAATGTCTGGGCCAATAGCGCCACCGATAGTGACCTGACGGGTACCAGGCAAAACAGGAACCCACAGGCCGTAAGGCAGAGCTGCCTTCATCAACTGGTCGAGGGTGACACCACCATCAACGTCAACGATCGCGGATTCCGGGTCGATGGAGTGGATGTGGTTGAGCGCCTGCATATCGACGACCAAACCACCGGAGTTCTGAGCAGGGTCACCGTAGGAACGGCCCATGCCACGGGCGATGACACCACGGCGCAGGTGAGCTGGCTTGCTGTCGTTCTGTTCAGCAACAGCGCGAACTGCGGCAGCGATTTCTTCCAAGTTAGGGGTCGACAGCACTTCAGCGGTAGATGGCGCGGTGCGGCCCCAGCCGGTCAGGGTCCTAGCTTCTGTGTTGATGGCTCCGAATGCACCGGTCGAAGCGTCGGTGCCGGACGTGCCGTTATTGTTCGTGGACATTGCTTCCGAGGCTACTCCCGCAATGCCGACCCGGCAGGTTGCCTCGCCCACGGACTACCCACGGCTAGTCAATACCAAGCATGACCTTGATCTCTGCAGGCAAATCTTCCTGACGCGTAATTTCCGGACCATCGTATTCCCGCAGAATCTCATGGACACGGATACGGCTTGCGCTGTCGAGAATCGGTAACTCTTGAGCCATCAGGATCGTCATCTCATTCGACAGAGGCGTATCCGTATGCGCTGCTGCCTCATGAAACGTGGAATGTGACTTCTTACTCTTCTTGAAAAGGCCGAACATGTCCATGACGTTACCCAATCCGCGCTGCCAGCTATTGTTTTCAGCATGAGTGAAACGGCTACTGCAACACCATCAACGGCCCCGTCAACGGCACCGTCCATTTTGGCTGTGGTCTCTGGCACGAATCCGGTGGCCATTTGGCATGTGGTTTTGGTCGCTGACTTCGGTAGCGATCGGTTGTCTGGTGCGTGGTTGGTGGATCCCGAAGCGGACGTTGCCGCCGATACTCTTCGCTCAATCCTCACGGGTACGGCGGTGCTGCCGGTATCGGTGGATCTGCTTGCCGACGGCGTCGTGAAGCAAGCCCTAAAGCAACACGGTGTGCCGGTCGTGGATGCGGAAGCGACGGTTGCGGGAATTCGCAGCCACATCGCTGAGTTGAAGCAGCAGGTGAAAGACGAGAAAGCGAAGCCGGGGCGCGAGAAGTTGACCGATCCGCGGTTTCCGAAGGTGTCGGACATCGAACCAATCCCGTTCGAACATGTGGGGGAGCCTGTCGCGGGAGAAGCGTTGGCGTGGGCGCGTGGAGTGGAAAAGCTCGTGGCCGAGTGGGCTGAGGTGGAATCACAGCGTAAGCGCCGTAAATTCCTGATCGAGCCGTGGGGTAAGGACGCTCGGAATGTACCGCTGGTGTACCGGGAGCAGCCTCGAACATAGGGGGAGGTTTGGCGCTGCATTTGTCATAAAAGCGGTGGTAGGGGGTTCGAGTCGACGACGCTAGTGAACTGAGGTCAGTACCCTGGAAGTATGTCGCTGGATACCGACAATGTCATCGCCTTTCCAGGCGTGCGCGTGGCCACCGAACCTGCCACGCTTATTGTCGGTGCCACTTTGACGGAAGAGCCGGTAAGCGTACAGCGCCAGTTTGGTGTGAATGATCAACTGACGTTGGCAGAGTTCGGACGGGACCTCCGTATTCTATTCGGCTGGCGGGGCGAAGATGCCCCGACGAAGTTCACAATTGCCGACGATGTCGTGTTGCCGATGAGCGCGCTGGTCGGCGATATTTTGCAAGACCCGGGCGACCGCGTGACGTGGTACTGGGGACTGTGGCCACATGTGCTGGAAGTTCGGGAAGCATTCGCTCGCGACGAGGCAACACCAGATGCCCTGTGCATCGGTGGTTCTGGCAACGTCACTGCATTGTTCCAGGCAGGCGCTGACCCGACAGTTGACATCGCGGCAATCAATGAAGAGCTCACGGGCGAAGAGTCCATCCAAAAGACTTTGGCATCCGCGCGCAGAGAGGTTGTCGATCTCATTGAACGTTCGGGTGTCTTCGAATTCGTTCCTCTGCTGCAAGCATTAGATCTGCGTCGCGAGTGTTCACTCGAAGACCCGGAATTGCTGGATGCCGCAGCTCATATGTCAGCGCTCCCAGCAGAATCGCCTGACGACGACCCGGCGGGCTTCGACGCGGCTCTCACCACGTTGCTGTGCTTGTCCGCCCTGACCACGGAGGATGTTCGTCATGATGTGTCCGCACACGTCATGGATGCCATCGGTTGGGTGAGGGACGACGGGAAGCCACTCACGGGCGAAGATGTCGATGAGCTGTGCCCTGACACGTTGGCCGTATTAGAGGAGTACGGGCTATGTGGTGAGGAATCATTGGGTCCAGTCGCGAAACTCGATCTGCTGCGCGAAGCGCTTCGTGCTCGCGAGGGCATGTAAACTCCCATTTCGTGCAGGAACCAACGACACCTTCTCATCATTCCCAGGACTCACAGGCAGACGGCTTCTTTGTTGAAGAGTCTGCGAGTGCTCCATTGGCGACGAAGCCAAGGGACGAGCACAGCGCGATTGTGCAGATGGTTCGATTCCTCATCTCCGGCGTGATTGCCGCTGTCGTTGACTTTGGCTTGACGCTGATTCTGAACTATGGGCTTGGGTTGGATAGGAACACCGTCGCAAAGCCGTTGGGTTGGGTGTTCGGAACGATTACTGCCTACATGATCAACCGCAGGTGGACGTTCAAATCGGAACCATCGACGAAGCGGGCGTTGGCGGTGGCAGTGCTGTATATCCTGACGTTCATTATTCAGACGCAGTTGTACAAGTACAGCCCACTTGTATTCGAAGACATGTGGGGTTGGCCGCGATTCTGGGTTGATACTGCATCATTCGTGGTCGCCCAGGGTGTGGCAACGGTGATCAACTTTATTGTTCAGCGAACAGTTATTTTCAGAGTTAAGTAGCCGAAACTATCTGGCTCGCGGGGTTGCCTTTACTGAAAAGACCCCGGTTACCGGATAACCTGGGGCCGTGAATACAGCTGCAACGAGTACCGACGAACTGACCATCCAACGTGTTTTGTTTGCCCCTCCTGCAGAGTGGGTTAATCCTGAGCTTTACTTCAACGCCAAGGGCGCCGGCTCTGACAACGGTTCGTTGAAGTCTTCTCGTTCGAGCCTCACGATGGGTCCTCATACCGTCGTTACCACCGACACGTATTTCGGTCGTTTCCGCGCGTCGCACTGGCAGCGCTGGACCACGGTGGACGAGGTCATCATTCGTGCGCGCGTTGTGGGCGCAGCTCGTGTGCTCGCATTGACGGAAGACATCGGCGGTCACATCCGTATGGAGGACTCGTGGGCTGCTGGTGGCAGCGATGTGGACGGCAACCGAACTGCTGACGAGGACCGCTTGGTCAACGTCAACGAAGATGTCGAATTGCGGGTGCCACTAGACCGTTTCGCAGATGGTGGCGCGATTTTCCTGCAGTTCGATACGCAGGAAGAAGGCGCTCGCATTAGTGATGTTCGCTTCACGGTACCGACCTCGGCGATTCGCAACGACGTTCCTACTGACCTGGTCATTTGCACCTACAACCGCCCGGTTGACTGCGCGCGAACCGTCGCAACGCTGGCGGAAGATCTGCCTGCACTGGAGCGCGTGCGCACTATTCGAGTCGTTGACCAGGGCGACAAGCACCCAGCCGATGAAGCAGATTTCGTCGTGGCGCAGGAAAAGCTCGGTGATCGACTCAATGTTGTAGCCCAGCCGAATCTCGGTGGTGCGGGTGGCTTCTCGCGCGGTATGCGAGATGCGGTTGCTGCTGGTGATTGCATGGTTCTGCTTACCGACGACGACATTCGTCCAGAACCGGAAACCACTTTGCGACTGTCGGCGCTGGCGTGCTGCGCAGAAAAGCCAATGTTGCTTGGCGCGCAGATGTTGTTCCTGTACAACCCAACGAACTTGTTCCGTACGGGTGAAACCTACAACTGGGCGAACCTCACGGTGTGCGAGAACGACCCTGTGTATGGACTGGCAGATAAGGACGTTCGTGAACATCATCAGCTGCGCCGTCTCGGAGTCGAGTACAACGCGTGGTGGACGTGTCTGATTCCGTCGCAGGTCATTAAGGAAATCGGCCTCGCGCTGCCATTGTTCTTCCAGTACGACGACATTGATTTTGGCTTCCGTGCAGCTAAGGCGGGCTACCCAACGGACACCATTCCAGGTGCTGCTGTGTGGCATGCGGACTTCTATTGGAAGGACATCGAGAACCCAGCGCAGTACTTTGGCCTGCGTAATGGCCTGATCGCTGCGGCCATGCATGGAGATGTCTCAGCGAAGGACATGGCAAATGTTGTGTCGCGTCGTATTCTGACCAACCTGGTATCCATGCGCTACGGCTTGGCATGGACGCAGCTGGAAGCGGTCCGCGACATGCTGACCGGCCCATCAGTACTGGATGCTGCGTCGCAGGGCGATTTCGCAAGGATTAGCAAGGGGCGAGGTGACTTCGCAGAGACGAAGCTGCTGCCACTCGCACACATGCCAGGTGGCTTGACCCCAGTACGCCCACCGACGCGGGAAATCGCCAGCGAAAACAAGGTACTGGCCAAGCGTGTAGCCTACACCCAGATGGACAAGAAGCGTCCAGGTCCAGTGGCAATTGCGTACGAAGATGCGTTTTGGTGGCATATCTCGCAGTTCGACGAAGTGTGGGTGACCGATGCTTCCCAATCAGGCGTACATCATTTGGTGCGTGACACCGAGAAGGAAAAGCAGCTGCGCAACGAGATGATTCGCGTGACGCGCCGTCTGACCAATGAGTGGGAGACCATTCGTGAGCAGTGGCGTTCCGCTGCCGACAAGCTGGTGTCGGAGGAAAACTGGGAGCCGTTCTTCAACGCTTAAAGGGGTGCCCGTCGTAGTGGCACGTCACTAGTACGTGCCCTAGACTCGTCCGGGTGCTTTATAGAAGAATCGCGTCGCTCAGTGCCCGATGGAAATATCCGTTGTGGATTCTCGCTGCACTCATTTCCATCGGAATGATCGGCTATCGGCTGCACGAAGCCTATTCTGGGTTCAATCTTGACCTGCATGTTTTCCGCGATGCAGGAATAGCGTTTAAGAACAACGCCACGCTGTATGGTCCAGAATTCCGGACCTTTACGTCGTTCCCGTTTATCTACCCGCCGTTTGCGGCCTTACTGTTTTACCCGTTGGCATTCACGTCGGGACCACCGATGCAGCTGATGTGGGCCGGAGCAACGCTACTATCCATCTTCCTCATCTTGGTGATGGTCGCGAAGCGATTGCAGATGACCCGACCATGGTTGGTCGCATTCCTGCTGATGGGCGTAGCAATGGCCATTGACCCGCTGCGACGCGACTTCATCTACGGACAGATCGATGTATTTCTCGCGCTTTTCGTGGTCGCTGATGTGCTCGGCTTCCTCCCCAAGAAGCTGCGTGGTCTGGGCATTGGCATTGCCGCAGGTATCAAGATCACCCCAGCAGCATTTGCGCTGTTGTTCCTGGTGCGTGGGCAGTGGGGCAACGTCGTAAAGTCCGCTGCTTGGTTCTTTGTGACGGCCCTCCTCGGCCACTTACTCCGACCGAAGGATTCGGTGTATTTCTGGACCAAGCAAGTTCTCGATGAGGATCGCGCTGGACGCCCAACGTTCGAATCGAATCAGGCGATGTCCGGCGTTCTCAGTCGCTTCGGTCTATCCGGCGAACCGTTGGAACTGACCATCAAGGTGCTGTTTGTATTCGGCGTGATCACCGCCATTTACCTAGCGTGGAAGTTCACCCGCGACGGCAATCATGTGACTGCTCTGTTCATGGTGGGCATGGCAGCTATGATTTTTGGCCCGTATTCGGTGGGCAACCACTGGGCAATTATCACTGCTGGTGTGCCACTGCTACTGGTCGCTGAGCTCCGACCATTCCTTGCCGGTCTGGCGGTGTGGCTTGCTCACGCGATCGCGCCATACCGAATTTTCCCAGCCGACGGCTACCAAGACGTGCCCATCCACATTGCTGCGTGGGGCAGCCTCCAGGGCGAAGTGTCATTCCTGTTCTACATGCTGGTGCTATTCACCGCACTGAACGACAAATTGCCGTCCGAGTCGACGCTCCGCCCGCTGGAAGCTCCCGCAGATTCCACCTCGGTGGAACCGCTTAGGCCTGCTCCAGACGCTTCTTCTCAGCCTCAACATCAAACGTTGCCTCAGGCCACGAGAGGTTGAGGCTACGCAGAGCGTCGAGAAGCAGATGCTTGACGACGAGTCGTGCATACGGCTTGTTGTCGCTAGGAATGCAGTACCACGGTGCATCTTCGGTCGAGGTGCGCTGCATAGCAATCTCGTAGGCCTCCTGGTACTCATCCCAGTGGCCACGTTCGTCGATATCACCCGGGTTGTACTTCCAGTGCTTCTCCGGGTTTTCTAGTCTCTCGGTGAGGTTTTCCTTCTGGAACTCCTTGGAAATGTGCAGCATCACCTTGATGACCTTCACATTCCGATCAGTGAGTTCCTTCTCGAAGTCGACGATTGCACCGTAGCGACGTTCAATTTCGTCGGCAGGCGCCATGTCGTGGACACGCTGCACGAGGACGTCCTCGTAGTGCGAGCGGTCAAAAACCTGGATGTATCCCGGCTCTGGAACATGGGGACGGATGCGCCACAGAAAGTCATGCTTGCGCTCTTCTTCCGTTGGCTTGCCGAAGCCGACAGAGTCAATGCCCTGCGGATCGAAGACCTCGAAGACTTTGCGGATCACTCCGCCTTTGCCGGAGGTGTCCATGCCCTGCAGTACCAGGAGGACCGCGCCGGAATTAGCCACGTCTGCGCGACCGTTGGCGAAGAGCTTTTCTTGGAGTTCGGCGAGTTCGTCGTCGTAGTCGTCGAAAAGCTTGTCGATGACCTTGTCTACATCCTTCTTCTTACTGCTGGCTTCGATGCCAGGAGTGGATGCGGGGTCGACGTCGGCCAACGAGAAACCGTCGGTGACGCGGAGCTGGTCGGTGATGTCCTCAAATGTGAACTGTGCCATAGACCAAGTTTACTGGTTTGGCTGGAACCTCTCGAAGTTTTCGTTACGACCGCGACGATGCAGCGACAGCCAGTTGGTGAAACCCTTCACGTCGCGCTTCTGCACGAGGAAGAACCACGCGAAGCGTGCGTACTCCTGTGGAAGTAGCTTGCGCATGCCCGGCTGGCTCATGAGGTAGCCACGGTTGCGGTACGTGAAATACCGCTTGAAATCGTCGCTCGGGTACTGCGTGTGCATCTTGCCACCCAGGATTGGCTTGAACTCCTCGGAGCCGGATGGGTGGAGGTAGGCCGTCGTCAAGCAGGTGCCAAACGGCATCCCGGAACGGACTAGGCGACGGTGGAACTCGACTTCGTCGCCTCGGATGAACAGGCGGTAGTCAGGAACGCCGAGGCGCTCCAGAGCCTTCGCCGCAAACAGCGCGCCGTTAAAGAGGGAAGCGATGCCCGGGAGAATCTCGTTGCTGGCATCGACGGAATCGACACCGTCTGCCAGCAATTCGCTGCGGTTGCGACGCCAGGTCACACCACGGCGCAGCGGGAATGCCAGGCGATCTGGGTTTGCGATGTCACACACAACCGGCGACACCTCCGCCAGCTGGTGGCGGTACGCCGCATCAAGCAGGGTTTCCAGAACCTCAGGACCTTCTGGGCGACCGTCGTCATCCGCACACCAAATCCAGTCCGCACCAAGCGTTAGCGCCGTCAACATGCCCAGTGCAAAACCACCGGCACCGCCCAGGTTCGTCTTGGACCCGATGTAATGAATCTCCGGAGTATTCGGGCCTGCCAGCCCCTCCACATGCGCGCGCACGGCCGGATCGTCGCCATTGTCGACCACAATCAACCATGACGGCAAGTGAGTCTGCCGGTTCACGATGTCCAGCGACCCTTTCAGCTCCTCCGGACGGTTATGCGTGACGACGACCGCCGCCGTTTTCCGACTATCCGCGAAAGGGTGAGAATTCTGTCCTGACATGTGAGTTATCTTTCCACAGCTCAGCTGTTTTCAGCGTGACGACGCTTCTCGAGAGCACGGCGAACATGATCCGCCGCTTCCTTACCTTCGTATGCTTCGACGATCTCTTCAACCGTGCCAGCCTGACGAATCTGGCCGTGGTCCACCCACAGCGCGGTGTCACACAGCTGCGCCAAAAAATCATTCGAGTGAGACGCGAACACCAGCAAACCAGCGCGTTCCACCAAGCTGACGAGCTTCTCCCGGGCCTTTGCCATAAATGCGGCGTCTACTGCGCCGATGCCTTCGTCAAGAAGCAAAATCTCCGGCTCAATGGATGTGACCACGCCGAGAGCCAAACGCACGCGCATACCGGTGGAGTAGGTGCGCAGTGGCATGTGGAGGTAGTCGCCGAGCTCCGTGAAATCGGCGATCTCATCGAGCTTGTCCTTCATTTGCTTGCGCGACTGACCGAGGAACAAACCACGAATGATGATGTTCTCCATGCCCGAAATCTCCGGGTCCATGCCGACGCCCAGATCGAACACAGGCGCCACGCGACCAACGACTTGCGACGATCCCCGCGTCGGTTCATAAATGCCCGACAGCAGGCGCAACAGGGTCGACTTTCCCGCGCCGTTGTGGCCGACGAGGCCGACGCGGTCGCCCTCGCGGAGATGGAGGTTGATGTCTTTCAGCGCCTCGACGACAACAACATTGGAGTCGTTGCGACCAATAGCGCCACCGGCAGCCCCCAGAAACGCCTTCTTCATAGAGCGTGACTTCGCATCAAAAATAGGGAAGTCAACGCATGCGTTGTAGGTATCAATGCTGACCATGAAAATTCCTTTGCGGTAAAGCTTCGGCTAGACCCAAGCAGTTCGGCTAGACCCAGTAGCTGACGCGCGAACGCCACTGACGCATCGCGAGCAGAGCGAGGGCCAACCCGGCGACAGTGCATGCCAACACAATCCACCAGTGGTAGGCAGCAAGTGGTTCGCCGGTCAGGGGAGCGCGGACGATTTCGAGGTAGTGGTACAGCGGATTGAGCTCCGCGATCCGAGCGCGCTCTGCGACAGCGCCACCTTGTTCAGTGAGCGTCTTGGTCGTCCAGACGATAGGCGTCATATAAAACACCAGCTGAATCAACGAGTCGAGCAGTGGCGCGACATCGCGATATCGGGTGGCAATGATGCCGAAGAACATGGTGACCCACACGCCGTTGAGCACGATGAGCATCAGCGCTGGAATGGCCAAAAGGAACTGCCATCCCAGGTTTGGCCGGAAAATCACCACCAGAATGGCCCAAATCACCATGTTGTGGGCGAAGAACAACAATTGACGCCACACCAGGCGATAGACATGCACACTGAGGGCCGACGGCAACTGCTTGATGAGGCCTTCGTTCTCAATGAACACCATCGAGCCATCTTTAATGCAGCCCGAGATGAAGCCCCACACGATCAAGCCCACCGTCAAGTGGGGCAAGAAATATGACAGTTCCTGCTGGAACAGCAGTGAATACAGCAAACCCAAGGCCAGTGCCATCGCGCCCGTCGCAATGGTGATCCACAATGGGCCAAGAGTCGAGCGTCGGTAGCGTTGTTTGATGTCCTGCCAACCGAGCTGCAACCACAACTCGCGCTGGCCGAAACCAACGACGAGATCCTTCCACGCGGCACCGAAGGTACGCGACTTCGAAGGAGGTGCGCTCTGCGCTGGCATGGGGTCAATCATGCGGCCAACCGCGGCCCGTATATCTTCCACCGGGTGACCTGTATGTTCTGGTGTAGTCACGCTCCTAACCTACCCGCCTGGGTGGCTAAGTCCCTACCCGCAGGTGTCCGTGGAGTGTCGAACGGGGCATACTATCCAGTACTGGCATCATTGCCTGCTGGCCCAGTTGGGGTAGCAGATTCGATGCTCTAAGTGATGACAGAAAGGGTGGTCATGGCATTTGATGTGCCCACAACGCGAGGATTCTATTCCTCGTTGTCCGACGGCTGGACGTACCTCAACGGAGGTGAACGTGCTCAGGTTCCAGAGCGCGTCCTGTCGGCAATGACCACCTCTTTCCGTGCCGCTCCCAAGTCGCTTCCCGGTGAAGCAGCATCGGGTTCTCACTCCCGGTCCTTGGAGGCTGGATCCACCGCGGCAGGCCAGTTTGAGGCGATGGCGCGCCGGGCGTTCGCAGATGTTGCGGGCGCTCCATTTAATTGTGTGGTGCTCGGTTCATCGCGCGAGATGTTGGTGCACACTTTCGTGCATTCTTTCGGTCGCCGTATGTCCATTGGTAGAAACATTGTGGTGACGCGCACGGGCGATGTCACCATGCAGTTGCCATTCCGTCGCGGTGCCGACATGTTTGGGGCCGAGCTGCGCATTGCCGAAGCGGATTTGGCTACCGGTGCTGTCCCAGAGTGGCAGTACGGAGATTTGGTCGACGAGCACACGAGCCTCGTCGTTGTGCCCGCTGCGGATCCTTTTGTGGGCACCGTTGCACCGGTCGCTGAGATCTGCCAGCAGGTTCACGAATCCAGCGATGCCTGGGTTCTTGTCGACGCTTCCGCTTACGCAGCTTCCCGCATCATTGATATGGATAAGCTCGGCGCTGACATTGTGCTTCTCGACGCCGCCGCGTGGGGTGGACCCGACGTTTCTGCCCTTGTATTCCGCGATCCCACGATGTTCGAGCGGATGACACCGATGTGGGCGTCGCAAAGTGTGCAGGGGCCACAACGCCTGGAAATTGCGCGGGTATCGCCATCGCTGCTGGGTGGTGTGTCGGAATCGGTGCGACACCTGGCGGACCTGGATCGGTTGGCGAGAGGTACCCGTCGGCATCGGATTGTGCAGTCGATGCCGCAGGTTGAGCGCTATTTGTCGCAGCTGACGGACCGTCTCATTGATTCGCTCGAGCTGCTGCCACGTGTCCACATTATTGGTGTGAACGACAACACTGATGATGATGACCTCGACTACACCGAAGTGCAGCGCATCCCGCGTCTGAGCTTCATTGTTTACGGGGTGCCGGCGAAAACTGTCGTTCGTCGTCTGATGGACAACGGCTTGGTCACTAGCGTCGTGAACTCTGTCGATTCGCCACTGATGGCAGCGATGGGACTCGACGAGTCCGACGGTGCGGTAGCTGTGGGATTACAGCCGTTCAACACGCCTCACGACGTCGACCAGTTGGTCCGCGCCGTCGCCTCGCTGGGTTAAGCCCTGCCTGGCTAGGCAGGTACTGTCAGCACGATCTTGCCGGAGACCGCTCCGGAGTCCAGGAGCTCGTGGGCCTTCGCTACGTCGCGGATATCCATCGTGGTGTGGATGAAGTCCTTAATGGAGCCGTCGGCAAGCAGTGGCCACACGGTGTCTTCTGTGGTGGCGACGATGTGCGCCTTGTCGTCCGCATCGCGGTAGCGGAGGCCAGTCGCGGTGATAGAGCCACGCTTGGAGAGCAGGCGACCAATGTTCAGCTCGCCCTTGACACCACCCTGCATGCCAATGATGATGAGGTGCCCATCCTGAGCCAGCGCCTTGACGTTTCGGTCGAGGTACTTGGCGCCCATGATGTCGAGGATGACGTTCGCGCCACCTTCTGCAGCGATGATCTCTTCGAAGGTGTCTTCCTTGTAGTTGATCAGGATGTCCGCGCCCAGCTCCTTGCACGTCTCCAGCTTTTCAGCGGAACCCGCAGTAACTGCGACGCGGGCACCGAGAGCCTTTGCCATCTGAATGGCAAACGTGCCAATGCCACCGGCACCACCATGGACGAGGAAAAGGTCGCCTTCCTTGAGGCCGGCGATCATCACAACATTTGAGAACACTGTGCACGCGACTTCTGGCATCGCAGCTGCACGCTCGAAGTCATAGCCTTCGGGCAGGGGCAGCAGCTGACCGGCTGGGACGGCAGCGTACTCGGCGAAACCGCCGCCGGAGAGCAGGCAGCACACTTCGTCGCCGACCTGCCAACCACGAACATTGCCCTTGACTTCTTCAATGACGCCAGAGCACTCCAGCCCCAAAATATCGGTGGTGCCCTTTGGGGGTGGGTAGTAGCCACGTGCCTGCAGAATGTCGGCGCGGTTCACGGCCGCCGCACGCACCTTGACGAGGACTTCACCATCCGCCAGTTCAGGGGTTGGCGCGTCGGACCATTCGAGAGAACGAGGGTCTTCCAGATCTTTTTGGATGATAGCCTTCATGCTTCCCTAGCTTAACGACGATTGGTGTCGTGTATCGCCGTTGTGCCAGTTTTTCTTAAACCCCGTTTGCTGGTTATGATGTGCAAGTCGCCTTTAGCGATGAGGAAGTGTGGCAGAGTGGCCGAATGCACTCGCCTTGAAAGCGAGCGTCCCGTGAAACGGACCGGGGGTTCAAATCCCTCCACTTCCGCAATTTATGCAGGAACGCAGCACCGATTCCTGTGTGCCCACATGAGGAAGCTGACCAGAATGTTGGGTCTTGCCGCTAGAAGCGGGTAATGCATCATGAGGGTGCGGCTTTCGTTGGCTGCCTTGGCGATGGTACGTCCTCGTCTGGATCCGTTGTGTTGGACTGCTAGTGGGGCAGTCGCTTCGTCGACAAGCACTAGCTTCGCGCGATACTCGGGAAAGAGGCGCGGGTACTTGATGTGCTCTCGTTGCACGTCAGTAACGTATTCCCATGCGACGTAGATGCCTCCCACTGTGATGCCCTGTCGCGTGACAATCAAGCGATTCATGCGGATATTGCGGGGCAATAGCGTCAGCCACGGTGTGACAAGGCAAACGATTCCACAGGGCAAAATGAATAAGAAAGTCCGCAAAAGTGCAGCCTTTTCGGGGCCCGTGAACCCGTTAATCGGATATTCAGTGAATGCCTCGTACACCTTGTACAAAAGGACTACTCCGAGAAGTAATATCACTGCCACCGCTATAAACCATGAGAGGCCGTAGCCGATCTGCACCTCACCACTGTGCAGAAAGCGACGCTGAAGCTTCTTTAACGAATACACGCGACTTTTCCCCTTTCCTCAGTAATCAGATGCGGGGACGATGGGAAAAGTTCCTTTTCATTCGCACTTTTTATTTGCACTCTAGTTGGGGAAGTAGGTATCGTCCGCGCTCATGGAAAACGCGATTAACGAGAGTCACGTAGGCTTCTGGGCCACTGGCGAGTGGCAGCTTGAGGAGCCTCGCCCACTCGTGCGTGGCATTATCGCGCGCATCGAAAGTGACGCATCGGTCGCATTGTTCTGCCCGGTGGACGGGGTAATCAACGTGTTTTCGCAAGATGAAGTGACACTTATCGACGGCCTCTCCCGTGTATGGGATAACTCGGGAGCGCCAGCCTTTCGAAAGTAAGTTCCCACCTAAAGAAGTTCCCCTCCAGATAGTAATCCGGCTTTGGCATTATCCTGGAGTTGCGCTTGAATGGAGCGTAAGTGCTGGTTGCAAAGGGGAGTTGTCGCTATGTCGGGTAATGAGCAAAACAATGGTTTTGGCGGATATGGCAGTTATGGCGGTGGCTCGAATCCGGAGGAGACTTCTGTAGATAACAACCAGGCATGGTCCAGTGATTCTCGGTGGAATCAGGAACCGCAGAATCCTTTTCGACAGTCGCCACCCCAGCCTCAGCCAATGCCGGCTATGTCACCCATGCAACCAGAGCCACAAAAGCAGAAGCGGGATAACACGAGTCTGCTCATCGTCATCGCTGCAATTTTGGGCGTGATCGTCCTCGCGCTGGGTGGCTACCTGGGATACACAATGATGTCCGATTCCGGTTCGAACGATTCCGGGCAGTTCGCCGAAGGCGCAAACAATGCCAATAAGGGTGCGAACAGCGATAACAACGACGGCGCTGCCGAAGAGACCACCGAAGAAGCCCCAGCACGCGCCCAAAACTGGACACAGCCTGCAGGCTGGACAAAGTGTGGTGGCAGTGGCGACCCTGGAGATCTCAACCTCTACTTCGCTGGAACCAGCACCACAACCTGTGGTTTTGTGTCGAATGTGCGCGACGCGGTCGTCGACAAGTACCTGGACTCAGGTGAGCTGGAAGGCACCGTCAATGCCTACAGTCCAACAACCGGCCTGAATTACACCATGACCTGCACTGATGACGGCGATGTTGTGACGTGCACCGGCGGTCGAAACGCTGTCGTGCACATCGTTTAAACGCCCAACGCAGCCAGCAGCTGGTCAGATTCCTCGGCGGTCGTCACCGTGATGCGCACGCCTTCGCCCGCGAAGCAGCGAACCAGTACTTTCTTGTCTGCCAATGCAGCAGCGAGGTCGACGCTGGTCTGAAGGCGATCGTCGCCAAGCGCAGCGCCCAGGGAAGCCACACGCTCCTCTGGGATCCATACGAAGTTCGCCTGCGAATCCGGCACCACAATTTCTGCACCGGCAGCGACGTTAATCGCAGTGGTGACCCGCACTCGCTGCTCCTGCACGCTCGCGATACGCTCGCGCAACTCGTCGCCCGCGCGCAGCGATTCCGTCGCCGCGACCTGCGCCAACGTGTTCACCGAAAACGGAATACACACCTTATTCAGCGCCTCGATCACCCGCGTATCGCCAAACGCGTACCCCACGCGGAGCCCAGCGAGCCCGTACACCTTCGAAAACGTCCGCAGGCCAACCAGATTCGGATACTTTGCGACGATCTCCTCCGAATGCAGCATCGTGCCTCGGGTGGTGTCGTCGGCAAGCTCGATGTAAGCCTCGTCGAGTGCGACCACGATGTGTGCGGGCACCCTCGCCATGAAGGACTCGAACTCTTCGCGCGTCACCGTGGTGCCGGTCGGGTTGTTCGGGTTGCAGACGAAAATCAGACGAGTGTGTTCGGTGATCGCATCGACCATCGCGTCGAGATCATTGCGGAACTCGCTGTTCAGCGGGATAGCAACCGGGGTGGCGCCAGTGATGCGCGTGAGGATCGGGTACGCCTCGAAACTGCGCCATGGGAAAATCACTTCATCGCCAGGGCCAGCAGTTATCTGCACAAGCTGGAGACACAGCGCTGAGGAACCACAGCCGATGGTGATGTTGTCGGCGGGGAGACCGAGATGGGAAGCAAGCTCATTGCGCAGCGCAACAGTGCCCATGTCTGGGTAGCGATTGATGCTTGTCTCCGGGGTGCTAATGGTCTGCGCGATGGCATCAGTGACCTGGGGAAGCGGCGCGTGGGCCATTTCGTTCGATGCAAGCTTGAGTGCACCAGGAACTGTCTTGCCCGGGACATAGGCCGCGATAGCGTCGAGGTCCGGGCGAATATGCGGTGCAGTGTTCTGGGCATCTGGCGAAGTCATGGAGATAACTTTAGCGCTTGCCTGTTGACCGCGATAGCAGTGGTAGCAGCTGTTTTGCCCTTTCGTCGATTGGTTATGTAAACTTCCGGGAGATGAATTGGTCTTTGTGGACTGGTTCTCGCGGAGGCGTGCCAGAGTGGCCGAATGGGGCTCCCTGCTAAGGAGTTGCTCGCGTTAGCGGGCCGGAGGTTCGAATCCTCTCGCCTCCGCCACGCGCCCGTAGCTCAACGGATAGAGCATCTGACTACGGATCAGAAGGTTAGGGGTTCGAATCCCTTCGGGCGCACCAAATAGGAAAGACCCGCACTTCGGTGCGGGTCTTTTTTTTGCTGGTCGGTTGGTCTGGGGCGACAGTTTCGTGCACAAGCGCTGACTTGCCAGCTCTGACCTGCCTATATGCGTACATTCGCAGAAGCTAACACTGTTGGGGCTACCCCATTAAAGTGATAACTTTGAGGGGTATTTGGTGTTCGCAATAAGGTCGTCACAGGTCCTGGGAAGCAGGGTATTTTCAATGAATCGGCTGTCGGCTCGGCATCTGGCTATGGCAGGGACAGCGATCCTTGCCGGCGTGGCCTTGGCAGCTTGTGGAACAGGAAACGCTACATCCGCGCACAATGGTGGCGACTACCCAACCCGGCTCACTCTGTCGGGTGGCTATTCAGACGAGAATTACCACCCAGCTTTCGGTCACAGTGAATCCGGGGTCAGCATGGTCTATGACGGGCTGCTCCGTCCGGAACCGACCAACGGTCCAGGTAGCATCCCCAATCTGGTACCAGCACTCGCTGACACAGCGCCGAAACCCAGCGAGAATGGCAAGACGTGGACCGTCACCCTTCGCGACAATGTGACCTTTTCTGATGGCTCCGAATTCGATGCCGCCGACGTAAAAGCCACCTACGATGTCGCCCGGGACGCTTCCACTGGCTCGGCAATTTCCCACATGTATTCGGTGATTGAAGATGTCGAGGTCGCCGATAAGCAAACTGTGGCGTTCCATCTGAACCTCCCGTATGGCAATTTTCCGGCGCGACTAACACTCGGAATTGCGCCATCCGAGCTGGTCGGGGAGGGGACGGTCGATAGTGGGCCGCTTGCTCAGCGCCCGGTGGGAACGGGACCGTATGTGTTGAAGGAGCACACGGGGAACGAGGCTCGGTTTACGGCCCGCGAGGATTACTGGGCCGGCACTCCCGCTATCAAGGACGTGGTTGTTGCCGTGATCGCGGACGATGCGGCGCGTGCGCAGCGTGTTGCTACCGGCGAGCTCAGTGGCGCGATCATCGCTCCGTCGATGGCGAAGAATTACGAGAATAAGCCGGGGTTGCGGGTGGTCTCAACGCCGTCGGCTGATTGGCGCTCCATTTCGCTGCCGGACACGCCATTTTTGCGGGCTCCGGAGGTGCGTCGTGCGCTGAACCTTGCGGTGGATCGTGACGCAATGGTCGCAGGCCCGATGGCAGGGCACGGCACGCCGATTTCACATCCTATCTCGGAGTTCTATGGCGACGCGCACAATCCGGACGCAGTGTTTGCGCACGATGTTGCTCAGGCTGAAAAGCTTCTCGACGACGCCGGCTGGCACAAAGGCCCCGATGGGGTCCGTGCGAAGGACGGGGTAAAGGCCGAGATTCCACTGCTGTATGTGGGGGATGACACGATGCGTCGCGATATGGCCGTGGAATTCGCAGCTCAAATGGAGAAAACCGGTGTGAAGTTCACACCTCAGGCATCCAATTGGGATGAGATCACGCCACAGATGGACAAGGTCGCGGTCGTGTTAGCGGGCGGTACGTCTCCGTACGATGTGGATTTGTTGGTCTACGACTTGTTGCATTCTCGTCAGAAAGACACGTCAGAGTACGACAACCCTGGCGATCACGGTTCACCGGAACTAGATGCAGCGTTGGACAAGGCTCGTGCTGCACAAGATCCGCAAGAGCGTGCGCAGGCCTACCGAGACGTTCAAGAGCTGTACCTGGACAACCCATCGTCGGTGTTCCTTGCCTACGCTGATCATGTGTATCTCGAACAGGAAAACACGTGGGACCAGGGCTCAGCGGTGCTGGAGCCTCATCTGCATAGCGCCACCTGGGGCCCGTGGTGGAACCTTGGGCAGTGGAAGCAGTAGCGCGTGAAAGCGGCCCTTCGCGATCGCGATAACCTGCGCGGCCTCGCGCCCATGATCGCGTGGCGACTCGTCGCCATTGCCCTCATCAGCATCGTGGTGTCATTTGTCATCTTTGCACTGGCAGCATTGTCGCCGTTTAACCCGTTACAGAGTTACGCAGGTGCACACACGACTGCCATGTCTACTGCCGAGCGTGACAGCCTAGAAGCTGCTCTTGGACTCGATAAGGCGTGGTATCAGCACTGGTGGGACTGGTGCGCAGGTGTGTTGACTGGCGACCTCGGCTACTCCCGTTCCTATACTCGTCCGGTTACACAGGTATTGGCCGAGCGTTTGCCTTGGACCCTGCTGCTGTCTGCCACCGGCATTGCAATCACTGTTGTTCTAGCGATCGCCCTTGGTGTGTTTGCGGGACGACGACCGGGCGGGGTCGTCGATAAGTTGTGCATCGGGCTGTCGGTATTCCTAAGTGCGACTCCATCGTTTGTGTATTCACTCGCCGTGCTCATGGTTTTTGCAGTGATTATGCAGGTTATTCCGGCGGGTGGCGCTGCGCCGATTGGGTATGACCCAACGATGTCCACGATCGGGCCGTACCTGGTGGGTCCAGCGGTTGTGTTGGCGCTTACGCAATTGCCGTGGCCGTTGCTGGCGGTTCGTCAAGCGACGGCGGAGGCTATGCACTCGCCGGCTGTGGAAGCGGCGTATGCGCGCGGGCTGTCGTCCCGCCGTGTGGTAGCGATGCACATTGCACCTATGTCCCTGATGCCGTTGGTGACTCTCATTGGTGGCCGGCTGTCAGAACTTGTCGTCGGCGCGGTCATTGTCGAGGCTGTTTTCGCCTGGCCTGGCATCGCAGAAGCGACCATCGACGCTGCGCGTACCGTCGACTTTCCGTTGCTTGCCGTCACCACGGTGCTGACAACTGTACTGGTCATGGTCGGTTCACTCCTCGCCGATGTCGCGTATAAGTTCGTGGATCCGAGGGTGACCGATGTCTGATTCCACCCGAGCCCCGTCCTCCCACCAAAAACCCCGCTGGTGGCGTTTCGTCCCATTGCTGATCGTGGTCGCATTTGCTCTGGTGGTGCCATTGATCTGGCCAGCTCCGACGGCAGATTTCTCGCGCGCCCTACAAGCCCCAAGTAGTGAGTTCATCGCTGGCACCGACCACTACGGCTTCGACTTGTGGACTCGCACTGCCCTCGGCCTGCGCGTGTCCCTTCTTATTGGAGTGGTATCAGCGCTGGCTGCAACGGCAATCGGAGTCATTGTTGGCCTTCTCGCCGCGGCATTCGGCGGCACAGTCGATCGCATTTTGATGCGCCTCACCGATGCCGTCAATTCCATCCCGCATCTCATTCTCTCCGTCGTCATCGTCGCGCTGTTCCGTGGCTCAATCACTGCGCTGATCATCTCGATCGCCATCACACACTGGACTCAAGTTGCTCGCGTTGTTCGCTCGACGGTGCTGACTGCACGCGAGTCTGAATATGTCGCTGCGTCGTATGGCGCGGGAGCTTCACGACGATGGGTCCTAACCAATCACCTCCTCCCATCCGCGATGGGACAGGCGGTTATTGCCGTTCTTATGCTGGTACCTCATGCGGTGTGGCATGAATCCGCACTGTCGTTCCTGGGTTTGGGCTTGCAACCAGATTTTCCATCTTTGGGCACGTTGCTGGATCAGGCTCGCGCGGACATCATGCTCGGTGCTTGGTGGGTGCTGGTCGTGCCGGGAATCGCACTTCTAGCTGCGTCGTTGTCTTTGGTGGCGGTAGTGCCGAAGGAGGTACTACTAGGTAGTTCGCGCCCCGACATGCCGGCACCGAGAGCCAGCGCCGACCTTCCCACAGTCTCATTTACTGACCGCGATTCTGGCGTCACTAATCTGTCGATCACCATTACGTCCGACAAGCACCGCACCATTCCTGCCGTCGTCAATGCGACACTCAACATCACTCCCGGCACTGTCCACGGTCTCATCGGTGGCTCCGGCTCCGGTAAGTCCACACTGGGTCGGGTGTTGTGTGGTCTGGTACCACCGCAGGCCAAGGTCAGTGGCGACATTATCGTCGCAGGCCAGCGAAACCCCGCTGCACGATCTGCCGCTCTCATCCCCCAGGCTCCGGCGTTGTCCTTCACTCCGGTACGTCGCCTAGGTCCGCAGCTTGCCGAGATTCTCCGAGCTGCAGGGCGGAACGGGACGGATGGTGACGTCGTAAAGCTATTGGAACAGGTGCGCCTGGAGCCAAGTGCGGCGACGATGTTCCCGCACCAGCTTTCCGGCGGGATGGCGCAGCGAGCGGCGATTGCTGCGGCACTGGCAACTGGGCGCACGACGCTAGTTGCGGACGAGCCGACATCTGCGCTGGATCCGCAGCTCACCAGGGAAATCCTGGGTCTGCTCCGCGAGCTAGCCGACGACGGATACGCCGTGCTTCTCATCACTCATGATGTCGAAGATGTGCGAGAGGCAGGTGTGTGCGATGAGCTGAGCGTCATGAGGCAGGGGCACATCCTGGAACATGGTCCCGCTGGGGATGTACTGCATCACCCTCAGGCGCCATACACACAGGCGTTGCTGGCTGCGCTGCCGAGCGGTGGCATGCGCATCACAGATGGATTCGAGAGGGGATAAACATGGGACTGCGTGCTCGCAATATTGCCCACTCGTTTGCTGGTCGAGAGGTGCTCCGCGACATCATGCTGCGCGTCGCGCCGGGCGAAATCGTCGGTCTCGTAGGCCCGTCGGGTTCGGGCAAGACCACTCTTGGGCGCATTCTCACTGGTCGAATCACGCCTCGCGCCGGTGCGGTGACGGTGGACGGTGTGGCTTTGGGGGAGGCTCGTCGTGATGTGGCTTTTATCGGCCAATCGCCCCGCGAAGCGTGCAATCCGCGCTGGACTTTGCGACGAATCATCGCCGAGCCAGCGCTCATCGCATCGGATCAAGGGCGAGCACAGTCGGAAGCACAGTCGGCAGCGGAATCAGTCCTGTTGACGGAAGATCTGCTCGATCGGGTGCCGAGTGACGTCTCAGACGGTCAATTGCAGCGGGCCGTGATCGCGAGAGCGTTAGTGCAGAAGCCGAAGTACCTTGTGTGCGACGAGCCAACGTCGATGTTGGATCCCATCACGACGGCAACAGTTGTCGCGGCATTGCGCACCGAGGCGGGGGTTCTTTTCATTTCGCATGACCGGCGATTGCTGGCAGCCGTAGCGGACCGGGTGTTCGAGTTGCGGGATGGCGAGTTGCTTTTAGGTAACTGACCAGGGGATTTGTTGGTTCTAGCAGGTTGAGTGTAGAGTTCTATTTCGTTGCAAGGGCGAGAGCCCAGTACAACATGCGCCCGTAGCTCAACGGATAGAGCATCTGACTACGGATCAGAAGGTTAGGGGTTCGAATCCCTTCGGGCGCACCACATGAAAAAGACCCGCACTTCGGTGCGGGTCTTTTTGTATTGGTTGGCTGGGCTGTCTGCGCGCAGTGCGCGCTCAGCCGACGGACAATTACAGCTTGCCCGCGATTAAATCGTCGAGAGGCTCAGCGGACAGCAGGTAAGGGGCGACCTCGAAGACGGTGCGTGCACCAACTTCGCCAGCTTCCTTCATGCGGTATGCAGCACGACCATATGCGACCTGCACAGCAGCAGTGAAGTCCGGGTTGCGCTCCAGGGTCAGGCCGAATTCGATGACGTGGCCGGAGGTACCAGCATTGCCACGAGTGATGACCTGGCCGCCGTGTGGCATGCCCTGGTGGTCACGGTCGAACTCCTCTTCCGAGATGAAGTCGACGACCGTTTCGTAAGGTGCGAAGTAGTCAGGCATGTTCACGATGGTTTCGCGGATGGAGTCTTCCATCGCTGGATCCTCGGCAACCACGTAGCAGTGACGCAGGTGGCACTCGTTGCCCTTTAGATCTGCGCCCTCGCCTCGCTTGACGGCTTCCATTGCCTCCGGGTTTGGCTTCGTGTACTGAACGCCCTTCTTGACTCCCGGCACGCGACGTACCGCATCCGAGTGCCCCTGCGACAAACCTGGTCCCCAGAAGGTCATCTGATCTGCACCTGGCAGCACAGCGGTGCCAAGTACACGGTTGAGGGAGAAGAATCCTGGATCCCAACCGGTCGAGATCATGGCCAGGTTGCCACCCTCGCGCGCTGCAGCGTCCATTGCTGCGCGATGGGCTGGGATTTCGTGGTGATTGTCGTAGGTATCAACTGTGGTGTAATGCTTCGCCAGTTCCGGCGCCTGCTCTGGCACGTCCGTTGCAGAGCCCAGGCATACAAAGAGAATGTCTACTTCTTCCTTGTACTTCTCGACGTCCGCGGCTGGCAATACACGCGCATCGGTATCGAGTGAGTCGCGGCGGGAAAAAATGCCGACGAGCTCCATGTCCGGCTGGTCTGCGATGACCTTCTCGACGCTCTTGCCGAGGTTGCCGTATCCGATAATTGCGGAACGAATCATAAAGAAGAGTCCTTTCTCTCGGTTCTTTTTCTACTGCCTAGAACCGTTGAATATCAATAGTGCAGCACCAAATAGGTCGGTTTAGCGCTATGTATTTTCAAACACATCAATGCGCCCGCCGATGCTCTCTGCGTGACGGAGCTGGTCAAGCCAGTTGTCGTCGTTAAGCGAAACTCTAATGACTGGGCGCATTCCGGTGCGTGCTTCGAAGCGAGTGCGGGCATCAAAGCCGGCCTGCGACAGTCGCGTGGCAGTGCCGTCTGTGGTGAGTTCAGTTCGAGCATCGGTCAGCAGCTCGATGACTTCGTCGAGTGCGCCGAGTACCGGCTCGACATTGTTGTCACACCACGACAGCACCATGTCAGGCTCAGCCGCCGCTACCCGCGTGCCGTCGCGGAATGATCCCGCGGCCAGCGACATCGGCAGTTGACCTCCCGCATCTCCAGTCACCGCTACTGCGTATGCCACGAGGTGTGGCATGTGTGAGATCTTTGCGACGGCCTGATCATGCGCAAGCGACCGCGCAGGCACAATTTCGCTGCCGAGCCGAGTGCCGAGGGACACCACGTCGCGGAACGTCTGCAGCCATGACTCGGGGAGTTCGGCTTCGGGGTCGGTGTCTGCCATTTCTTCGGCGAGATCGTAGGTGATAACCCAGGGGGCGCCGTCGAAAAGACCAGTCACAGTCGCATCCCAGCCGGACTTCGCGCTGCCAGCCATGGGATGAGCGCCGACATAGCGGTATTGCATGTTGTGTTCGCGGACGGCATCGAGGACGGCAGTCTTGACGCTGACCACATCAGTAATGCCACAATCCGGCGCGTGCTCCGCGATAGCGTCGAGCATTCGACCGACGACGGTCATCGGCGTACCAATGACGATCAGCGCCTTTTCGTCCTGGGCGCGCTGCAATGTGGCATCCAAATCAGCGGAAGCATCGTAGCCTTCGGACACTGCGGCATCGACAGTTTCCGACGAGCGATTCCAGCCGAATGCCGGGTGACCCGCGTCTTTAAGATCACGTAGCATCGACCCACCAATGAGCCCGAGGCCCAAGATGCAAATAGGGGTGGAGGTAAGTTGCGTAGTCACAGTGACAAGTGTGTCACATGCCGACTACCGTTGGGGGCTATGAGCACCAGCTATTCCGGGTCGAATGACCCCAACGATGATCGTTCTTTTGCCGTCGCGCTCATCCTCGGCGATGACGGTTGGGCGGTCCGCGACTTGGGCGACGATGCCCTGGATTCTCTGGCGGATGCTGTTTCTGCTTTGCGACGACTCCGCAGCGAGCATGCTTCCTTCGGCATGTTGAATATCGACGATGACTACTTCATTCTTGTTCGTCCCGTCCCCGGAGCATCGCGTGTGTTGCTGTCGGACGCGACGGCGGCGGTGACTGATGACATTGCTGCAGATGTTTTCGATGAGTTGGACGAGGACATTCCAGACATTGATGAAGATGATCTGGACGATGTGGACTCGTGGGCCGAAGGTGACTTGGAAATCCTCGCTGACTTGGGAGTTCCCGAGGACGTGCTGTCAGTTATCTGTGACGATCAGTCTCTGTGGGCCTCCGAGCAGCTGTACTCGATCGCTGAGGAACTTGGCTGCGCGGACCAGTTGGCCGAGGTGACGGGTATGGATGTCTACTGATCCGACGGTAGAGACAGTCCTGCCACGGCCACTCGCCGATATCCGCGATGAAGAGTGGATGCGCCTCGCCATCGACGTAGCTAACCGCACGCCAGCTGGTGATGTTCCGGTCGGAGCAATCGTTGTTGGTCCTGATGGGGAGATTATTGCTGAGGCAACGAATCGTCGTGAAGCAGATGCCGACCCGATGGCGCACGCAGAAGTTCTCGCGTTGCAGAGGGCGGCGAAAGCTCTCGGGGACGGGTGGCGGTTAGAGGATTGCACGCTGGTGGTGACCCTCGAGCCGTGCGTGATGTGTGCGGGTGCGGCTGTGATGTCGCGGGTCGGACGCGTGGTGTTTGGCGCATGGTCGGCGAAGACGGGCGCGTGTGGGTCGCTCGTGGATGTGATTCGCGAACCAGCGCATGTATTTGCTCCGCAAGTGCGCGGGGGAGTGCTTGCCGATGAATGTGCCGGATTGCTGCCTGCCTTCTTTCAGGGCAAACGGTAGGTATTGCTGGGGTATGTGCGAGATTGGCAGTCACCGCTTGGTTACGGTCTGATGAAAGTCGTTTAACAACTCGTGCTTTTTGTGGATTGTGTGGGGTCGATGCGTTTACCGTGGATAGCACCACTACGAAAGCCATGGAAGGTGATCGACAATGAGTAACTTCGGTAACAAGGCAGAAGAGTTCGCCGGCAAGGCGAAGGAACAGGCTGGCGCAGCTACTGGCAACAAGAACCTCGAGAACGAGGGCAAGGGCGACCAGGCCAAGGCTGATATGAAGCAGGGCGTCGAAGACGCAAAGGACAAGGCAACCGAGACCCTGGGCAAGTTCAGCGACAAGTAGTTCCTGACCTGCTGATTTGTTAGTTAGTACATAGCTTCGGTAACGTTTCTCGGCGGTGGCGTGTCCGAGCGGCCGAAGGTGAAGCACTCGAAATGCTTTGTGCGGTAACCCCGTACCGAGGGTTCAAATCCCTCCGCCACCGCCATTAACCTCTCATTCGCATTCGTGCGGGTGGGAGGTTTTTTGTATGCGTAGACTAATCACACTAGTCCCAATATTCACATTGGGTAGCCCGTGTTACTGTTGGAATGTTTAGTATGCGAAAAATCGCGGGATTGTAATCGCTTGAAGGGAATTCCAGAAGATGGCTAAGGCCCTGTTCAACCTTGGCAGGTGGTCCTACCTGCATAAATGGACGGTGATCGTAGCGTGGGTTCTTATTGTTGCTGGCATTGGTGGCTCGGCCGCCACGCTGCAAAAGGGCTTCATGGATCAGTTCTCCATTCCTGGCATGCCGTCAGCGATTGCGTCGAAAATGATCGAGAAGAAGTTCCCCGACGAGCCAAACCCCATTCGTCAGCAAATGGTTTATGTGGTGTTCGAGGCTCCGGAGGGGCAGAAGCTTGAAGAGCCACAGAATATGGAGGCGATGGATGCCGTCGTCTCCTCCATTAAAGAGGACGTCGGCCAGAAAGATGATGTTCTCCAGCTCGTGAATCCGGTGACCCTCAACAAGGGTCTCCAGGAGAAAGTCATTGAAGCAGGTACGAGTTCCGGCTTGCCAGAGGACGTCGCAAAGCAAGACGCTTACGCTCTGAGAACGCTTTCCGACGACGGTCGCTACGGCATCTCAACGTTTACCTTCGATGTGTTAGTGCCGGCAGATATTGAGCCGGAAAATCATGCTGCCCTCGAAGCAGCGATGCAAAAGGGCCGCGATGCCGGTCTGAAAGTCGAAGCCATGGGTCCGGGCATGCAGGCTCCGGTGGCGGTGCAGGCGACGTCTGAGGTTATCGGCCTGTCGGTGGCGTTTATTGTTCTGATTATTACATTCGGTTCGATCGCTGCCGCTGGTTTGCCGTTGTTGACGGCTGTAGTGGGCATCATCATTGGTTCGCTCGCAGTGGTCTTGTCGACGCGGTTCACCGATGTCAACTCCATTACTCCGGTGCTTGCCGTCATGATTGGCCTGGCCGTGGGCATCGACTACGCGCTATTTATTCTGTCGCGCTATAGAGCCGAACGAGCTCGAGGTATGACCAGGGCTGATGCCGTGGGCATGGCGACGGGCACGGCGGGTTCGTCAGTTGTGTTCGCTGGTCTGACGGTAATTGTGGCGCTGGCGGCGCTGGTTATTGCGAAAATTCCATTCCTGTCGTTGATGGGTATTTCTGCGGCGTTCACTGTGTTCGTGGCAGTGCTGGTGTCGCTGACGCTGCTGCCTGCATTGATGGCGTTGTTTGGTGACAAGATTTTCGCTCTCAAAGTGCCTGGCATCGCGGGTAATCCATTCAAGGGTGGTCGTCGTCCGCTGTTTGCTGGCAAGACGATGGGGCGTCGTTGGGTTGAGCTGATTCACAAGGTTCCTGGACTGTTCTTGGTCGGGTCGGTTGGCTTGTTGTTGGCTTTGGCTGTGCCCGCAATGAATCTGTCATTGGCGTTGCCATCGGACTCGACGGCTGAGTTTGATTCGACGAACCGCAAGGCCATCACTATGGCCGAGGAGGGCTTCGGGCCTGGTCGAAATTCGCAGCTGATTATTGTCGCAGATGCCGACAACGTGAATCCGGAAGCCCCGGCTCTTCAGCCACTGATCGACACGATCATGGCGGCGGATCCGCAGATGCCGAAGGAAGATGCTGCACGGAAGGCGTCGTATAGCTACGCGTTGGATCAGCTGAAGGCAAATGTCGGTGTGGAGCATGTGCAGCTCGTCGGCATGAATAAGGACGGCACGGGGGTGAAGATGGTGATGACACCATCGTCCGGCCCTCTCGATCCCGCGACGAAGCAGCTGATGAACGCCGTGCGTGCGCAGCAGAATCAGCTGAAGTCGAGCACCGGTCTGGAGACGGGCGTGACCGGTCTGGTGCCGATTGAAATCGACATTACGGACCGCCTCGGTCAGGCCATGCCGATCTATTTGTCGGTAGTGGTTGGTCTGGCGATCGTACTGTTGCTGCTCGTTTTCCGATCCTTCATGGTGCCGTTGACTGCTGGACTGGGCTTCTTGCTGTCGGTGGCTGCGGCGTTCGGCGTGACGGTGCTGGTGTTCCAGGAAGGCCTGTGGGGAATGGTGGCGACTCCGGGTCCACTGGTGTCGTTCATCCCAATCTTCATGATTGGCGTGACGTTCGGCCTCGCCATGGACTACCAGGTATTCCTCGTGTCGCGTATGCGCGAGCACTTTACGCACAACAAGGGCAAGCCAACTCCGGGTTCGCGCTACACCGCGGTCGAAGAGTCGGTTGTCGAGGGATTCTCACTGGGCGCGCGCGTGGTGACGGCCGCCGCGATCATCATGATCTCCGTCTTCATTGCGTTCATCGGTCAGCCCTTGGCGTTCGTGAAGGTCTTCGGTTTTGCACTGGGTGCGGCTGTGCTTTTCGACGCTTTCGTCGTCCGCATGACCCTCATCCCTGCGTCGATGTTCTTGCTTGGCCGTTCCGTCTGGTGGTTGCCAAAGTGGTTTGACCGCATCTTGCCGACGGTCGATGTCGAAGGTGCTGCCCTCGAGGGGCGTATCGACGAACTCGTTAAGGCTGGGCGCGCCGAACAGGAACACGAGGCTGCGGGTGCTGGTGCCGGCGCTGCGGCGATTGGTACTGCTCGGAAGATGAAGAAGCCGAAGAAGCCGAAGAAGCAAAAGCTGTCGAAGCGGGAGAAGAAGGCTCAGGAGCAGATTGGCGTCGATGAGCTGATTGCTTCGAAGACCGGCGCTCCGCTTCCAGAACCTGAAGTAAACGCGACTGGTGTCGCGGGTGCTGGCGGCATTGCCGCGTTGCTGGCGAAGAAGAAGGCTGACGCGGAAAAGGCTGTCGAGCCAGAAGAGCCAGAGCCAGAAGAGCCAGAGGCAGAAGAGCCGGTGAAGCTTGATGCTGCGGCATATGCATCCGGCAAACTGCCTAAGGGCATGAAGAAGCGTTCTTCGCTGGTGTCCGGTGTAGCCGGTGCGTCGGGAACGATTTCGAAGCCACAAGATCCACCACGCAAGCGAATTTCCGTTGCTGAGCTGGCTCGTCGTGAAGGCACTGAGTTGAAGGGTCCGCGACGTCGTCGGGCCGTGTGGGATCCAAGCGACGACGCGGAATAAGCTTCACTGAGTTTTACCAACTATCGAAGGGACGAGATGTCTGCAGGGTTTGACGTCGTAAAGCAGATCGAGGGTGCGCGAGGGCGTGCGGGTGTCATCACTACTCCGCATGGTGAGGTGCAGACCCCGGCGTTCATTCCCGTGGGCACGAAGGCGACGGTAAAGACGCTGACGCCGGAGCAGATTCGTGGCACGCGCGCGCAGGCGATTCTGTCGAATGCGTATCACTTGTATTTGCAGCCCGGCGATGAAATTGTCGACGCCGCCGGTGGTCTGACCGCATTCTCGAATTGGCGCGGGCCGACGTACACCGATTCGGGTGGCTTCCAGGTCATGAGCTTGGGAGCTGGTTTCAAGAAGACCCTCGCCATGGACGTGACCGGCCTGCAGAACGATGACGTTGTCGCGCCGGGCAAGGAGCGCAATGCGTTCGTTGATGAAGATGGCGTGAATTTTCGTTCTTTCATTGATGGCTCGATGCACCGGTTCACTCCCGAAGTGTCGATGCGCATTCAGCACAATCTGGGCGCCGACATCATGTTCGCGTTCGATGAGCTCACCACTCTGATGAACACTCGTTCCTACCAGGAGTCGTCGGTCGAGCGTACGCATCGTTGGGCTCGTCGCTGCTTGGAGGCTCATAATGCGCTGACCGAGGAGCGCAACCAGGTTCCCGGTTTTGTTCCGAATGCTTCCATGTGGGTGTCGCGGGAGCGTTACGACGACTTCGTCGCCAAGGCTTCCTACTTGGGCGCGGGGGAGAAGCCGCTGCAGCAGCTGTTCGGTGTGGTGCAGGGCGCTCAGTATGAGGATTTGCGTAGGCAGGCGGCGCGCGGTTTGGTGTCGCTGTCTGAGGAGTTCGAGGCTGAGGGCAAGCTTGGTTTTCATGGTTATGGCATTGGTGGTGCCATTGAGAAGCAGCGCTTGGGTGAGATTTGTGGTTGGGTGACGGACGAGTTGCCAGACGATCACCCTCGCCACATGCTGGGCATTTCCGAGCCTGACGATATTTTCGCTGCCGTGGAAAATGGTGCGGACACGTTTGACTGTGTGGCGCCGACCCGTCTTGCTCGCCGTGGTGGCGTGTACACGCTTGATGGGCGTATGACTTTGACGAATGCTCGTTTCAAGACGGATTTCCGCCCGATCGACGCTGAGGTCGCGTCGTACACAACGCTGAACTTCTCGCGTGCGTATTTGCACCATTTGCTGAAGGCGAAGGAGTACCTGGCGGGCACGTTGTGCACGATTCACAACGTGTACTTCATGGTGTCGCTGGTGGACAACATTCGTCAGTCGATCATGGAAGACCGCTTCCACGAGTACCGAGATGAATTCCTCGGTCGCTATTACGCCAATGGTGGGCGAGCTACGGCGGAGAAGTAGCTGGTTGGGGCGCTGCGTCGGAGAACTCGGAGATTATCCATTCGACGAATCTTCGGCGGATTGTCGCGGTCTTTCTAGTGGCTCGCTGGTCGAAGGTTTGCCTCCCGATGCCCGCGAGCGGACCTGATGGGATGCTTCGGGCGGTGATTCCGTCATGTGATGCCCACGTTTCTGTGTGATCCGCGTGGCTGGTGACATCCCATAACTTGTGGGTCTTCAGATTGTGGTGCTTTCTGCAGAGGCAGTGCAGATTGCCTGTGTCAGTCGGGCCACCTTTGGCAGGATCGTCGTGGTTGTATGGCGCGATATGGTCTATGTCGCACTGTTGAGCAGGTACGTCGCATCCTGGAAACCTGCAGGTGCCATCACGGCCACGCACCCGTGCTACCTGCGCGGCTGTTGGGCTGTATGACTGTGAACAACTGTCTCCGGACAGTCGGATATGAGTTGCGCGGTCAATCCATTCCTGCGTCGCGACATCGTTGAGCCAACCAGCACCATCTAGGTAAGCAGGCCCACCGTTTTCGTGTCGGTACACGTTGATAACGACTTGAGCATCGACATTTCCGCGAACGATATGCATTAACGCGTCTGGGATCGTGCATTCACGGCCTTGGGCAATCTCCTGAGCTTTTACGACTTTGATTGCGGCGAAAAGCTCTGTCGCGCGGTCGCGTTCTAGGAGACCGCTAAGGAAACAATGCTGGCCATCTCCAGCATCTTCGCATGTCAGTGCCTCGGACGAAGGCGGCGGAACGGTGGTGCCATCGTTGCGTGCGCGATTGTCGTACTCAACGACGATGTCTCCGACTTTTCGAGCGAGAGTGCGAGGACCGATGAAACCTTGTTGATGACGACGAGGCTTGAGTAGATCGAGAATATGGCGTTCGATTCCAGGCATTTGGCCGTCCTCGATAGCAGCTGTGCCATTCGCAATAATGGACAAATAACGCAGCGGAACGACCTCAGAAGATTCCGCAAAGGCGGCGAGCTTTGGCATGCGGTTGAGCATCAACCCGACGTCGCAAAGCATGAGGCACTGACCGCGACTTAGACCCAGTCGAACCGAAAGCCGCGCTGCGTGATTCTCGACATCCGCGTGCAGCGCAGGTGTGCATGCGAGTGCAAGCTTGAAATCAGCGATGTTGGCAGCACGCGAAAGTGCAGATAGTGGATCGTCCGGGCGTTGATGTGACCAAGACGGTGAATCGTCGTAGCCGGTTGAGTTGAGCGGTGACATGGTTACTTCCCCCTAGAAACCAATGCATCCTTACACGTTTTATCGTACATGCTTTCGATAAGGTATGCAAATGTTTGTTCGAAACAGATGTGTCCACAGCCTTATGCGTCTGCACCCAGTGAACCGCAAACCCCCGCCCGCGATACCCAAAAGGTAGCCCCGGCGCTACTGTCACATCGCGAGCGCTGCTTTAACGTTGGATACATGATCACAGTTGACCGGCTGACGAAGAAGTACAGCGCCAAAACTGCCGTCGAGGACCTGAGTTTCACCGTTCCCGATGGCCTGGTGACCGGCTTCCTCGGGCCCAACGGTTCCGGCAAATCCACGACGATGCGCTGCATGCTGGGGTTGGATGCTCCGACCTCGGGGCAGGTGCTCTTTTCTGGAAGCTTTACGACGGGTACCTACGCCAAGCAGCCGTTTGCTGCGCTGCCTCACAAGATGAACGTCGCCGGGGCGATTTTGGATGCAAGCTGGTTTGCGCCGTCGAGAAGCGGTCGTAACCATCTGCGCGCGATCGCCCGGGGTGCCGGGATTTCCGACGCGCGAGTGGAGGAATGCCTGGATCTGGTCGGCATGACAGATGCCGGGAAGTACAAGGTCGGCGGGTATTCGTTGGGGATGAAGCAACGTCTGGGCGTTGCGACGGCACTGCTCGGGCGTCCTCAGCACCTCATTTTCGACGAACCCATTAACGGTCTTGATCCCGAGGGGGTGACGTGGATGCGTGACACGATTCGTCGGCAAGCTGCGGAGGGGCGCAGCGTGCTGGTGTCGTCACATCTGCTGTCGGAGATGCAGCTGACAGCGGACCGGGTCGTGGTGATTGGTCGCGGAAAATTGATCGGCGAGTACAGCATGGATGAGTTCCTAGCTGGGGGAATGGCCGTGGAGGTCGAAACTCCTCAGGTAGAAGAGTTTGCAGAGCTGGTTCGAGCGCTCGGCATGGGTATCCAAGAAGCAGCCACGCAGCCCACAAATGACTCGGCAAATACCTTCAGAGTTCCGGTGCCAACCGATGCCAATGAGGCTGAAATCCGTCGTCGTATCGCAGAAACCGCGATGGAACGAGGAATTGTGCTCACGCGGCTGACCACGAAGCGCGACAACTTGGAGCAGCGATTCCTAGCTGCAACAGCGGATGCACAGGAGTACTCGACCACGGCCATCAACACGGCCATCAATACGGTCAACACCAACGAGAACGGAAAGTACCATGTCTAGTCTTGTCAATGCGTTGAAGGCGGAGTCGACGAAGATGGTGAGCCTGCGTAGCACGTGGGTGTGGATGATCTTGCTGACCGGTTCTCTGTACGGTCCGCTGATTCTCGTTGGCCTGCTGGGCAAGAGTGGCACCCAAGTGGATTGGGAAATGCTTCTCGTCGGAGCGATGATTTTCTCGCTGATGGCGGTATCGTATGCGGGCTCGTCGATCGCCGCCGAATATTCGGAGAAGATGTACGCGCACGCCTTTCTTAGCCAAGACCGCAGGTCGTACTGGCTGATCGCACGAAGTCTATTGATCATCGTGTTCCTTGCAGCCAATGCGATCGTCGGCGGCTTTATGGCCTGGGTAGTGGTCGCGACGCTGCCGAAGACAGAGTTCGTCGGTGGCGATATCACCCAAGTGTGGGCGCTGTCGATGATGACCTTGATGTTCTCCATCATTGCCATGTGGTGCGCGGTGTTGACGCGTAGTCGCGTTGTTGCCGTCGCGGTGCCATTGGTCTGGATGATTGTGGTGGAACAACTACTGTCCGCTGCAGCCGGGTCCGATATCGGACGCATGTTTTGGCTGGTGGGGCCAGGCACCCGCACTACTCAGATTGCTGGTGTGCTGGGTGGCCACGGCAACGACATGGAAATTGGTTGGCACGCAATGCAGATCCAACCATTGTGGTTCAACGTGGCCGTAGTGCTGGCCTGGATTGGTGTCGCAATCGCGACGAGTTTCTTAGTGAATGCTCGCCGCGACGTGCGCTAACGACGTGCGCTCGCTCTACGCGTAATATCCTTCGCGACGCTTAACCCAGCCAATAACCTGGTACGTCACGGGCATCATCAATACCTCGACCGCTGTCTTCCAGAGGAAACCAACGATCACGTAGTTCACGAACGTGCCCCACGAGTCGATGCCAATCGCCGTCGCAGCGATGGAGCAGAAGATTACGGTATCTACAAGTTCACCAACGATTGTCGAGCCAAGCAGTCGAGCCCATAGCGCGCGCTCACCAGTCTTGCGTTTGATGGCCGTCAGCGACCAGGCATTCAACAGCTGGCCCACCACATAACCGGCCAGACCAGCCAAAACTAGCTGTGGCACCGTACCCAGTACGGCCTCAAATGCGGCCTGATTCTCGTAGAATTCTGCTGCCGGCAGCTTAATGGCGATGAAGAAGCACAGCATCGCAAACGCGAGCACCGCGAAACCGGTCCATACAGCGCGTTGCGTTGCTTTGTATCCGTAGCATTCGGACAGTACGTCACCGATGACGTAGCTCAGCGGAAAGAGGAAAAATGCACCGTCTGTAACCAGGCTGCCAATCTCGACGCCCTTGGTCGCGGTGATATTCGAAACAATCAATACGCCGATGAAGATTGCAATGAATGTTGGGTACATCGTGCGTTGCACGTGAATGTGGCGCACGCTTGACGACGTCGCTGCATTATCACTGTTGTGTGCGGGCGCGTGCGAAGCTGTTGCAGCATCAGCTCCGGCGACACCCGGCCCAGACTTGGGCAAGTTTTCGTTAGTCACGGCTGGGAATGTTACCTGCCAATCTGCTAGTTGCTAATTCCGCGGATAGCCTGGAACTACGTGCACCAAGGAGCAGCAATGAAGATATATAGACGCATCGTCGTAACGTTGTTTTCTGCGATCTTCATACTTGGTGGAATCGCGCATTTCGTTCTCGGTCGGACAAACCCGGAGGGGTACTCGGTGTTTGCGGACACCGCGTTGATCCCGGCGCTTGCGGACTTGTGGCGCAACTTCGCGATGCCCAACATCAGCTGGCTCACCATCGTCCTCGGTTGCTACGAATTCGCTGCCGGCGTTGGCCTTATTCTCCCGCGCACGCGACGCTTCGCGGCCATCGCCATGCTTCTGTTTCTCGTGTTCATCACCGTTGTTGGCTATGGCTTTCCGACGACGACCATCCTCGACGACATCCTCAAGAACCGATTGTTCACTACCGTGATGGCAGTTCTGATCCTTCCGTTGCTTTACGGTAAGAAGCATGACCGCACGAGGCACGTCTGATCTACCAACCGGCCGTTACGCACCATCGCCGACGGGGCGGCTCCACCTCGGCAATCTGCGCACGGCGGTCATTGCGTGGGCGCATGCCCGCGCACACGGAGGGAAGTTTCTCATTCGGATTGAGGACATCGACAGGCAGCGCTCAAAGCCCGAGCATGAGGCGCAGCAGCTCAAAGACCTAGAAGCAATAGGCATCGATTGGGATGGCACGCCGGTACGCCAGTCGGAGAGGACGGAGCTGTATGAGGAGGCCGTCGCAAAGCTCAGCGCACAGGGGCTGACGTACCCGTGTTACTGCACGCGGCGGGAGATCCTGGCGGCGTCGTCTGCTCCGCATGGGGCGCCGGGGGCGTATCCGGGCACGTGTCGGAATCGGGCGGAGGCGGTGCCGGGACGGGAGCCGTCGACGCGGTTGAAGTCGCAGGTCGAGGCCTGGGAGGCGGTCGACGAGCTGCACGGGCGCATCACCGGCACGGTCGATGACTTTATCTTGCGACGCTCCGACCACATGTGGGCCTACAATCTGGCGGTTGTCGTCGATGATGCAGACCAAGGCGTGACGGAAGTCGTACGTGGGGATGACTTATTGGCATCGGCTGCTCGGCAGGCGTACCTTGCGCACCTACTTGGGGAGTCAGCGCCAATGTTCGTACACGTACCGCTGGTGCTGAACAGCGAAGGGCGACGATTGTCGAAGCGAGACGGGGACGTGACACTCGGCGAACTGTCCGTGGAACAGGCACAGCGGTGGATCGTGGGGTCGCTGGGCGCGCCGGGCAGTACTGTGCCGGACTCAATCGCCGACCTGCCCGAAGCATTCCGCAAGGGCCTCGCTATTCCGCGAGAACCAGTTATTTTCTAAGTCCAAGCGCTAGCCTCGACCACATGGCAACTCTCCTCATCGTTCATCATTCGCCGACCCCGTTAACCAGCGAAATTCTCGACGAGGTCCTGAAGGGCGCACGCGACCCCGAACTCGCAGCCGTCGATGTCCGGGTTGTTGAGGCCCTCGACGCGACCAGCGACGATATCCTCGCGGCCGATGCTGTCCTGCTTGGCACGACCGCCAACTTTGGCTATATCTCCGGTGCGCTCAAGCATTTCTTCGACACTACATTTATGGACTGTGCCGACCGCACCCATGGCCTGCCGTTTTCATACTGGATTCGCGGCGGTAAAGACACGACTGGCGCTGAAAAAGCCATGCAATCCATCACCACTGGATACTCGTGGGAGTTGGCGACGGAGCCTGTGGTTTTTGTTGGAGAACTTGACGACGACCGTCGCCAGCAACTCACCAATCTTGGTGGGACGTTGGCAGCTCAATTGCTTTAGTCTGGCAGCATGAGCGACGCACGCACGACACATACTGACCTGTTCGAGCTGGCACCGTTTCAGCCGACCGAAGGTGAGGGGCATTTCTTCTCGGATCCCGCTGCTGCGGTAGCGCGGCTACAGGAAATCCATAAGGCGAACATGGCGTTTTTGGTGCGCCAGTACGAAAGTGCATGTCAGGCAAAGGCTCGGAATGAGAGCATTCCTTCCTCGATTCGCGCGTGCTACCCCGAGCTGCGATTCACCGTCGACGAAGTCGGTGAAGTAGATGCGTCGTTGTCGCATGGTTTCGTCGATAGGCCGGGCATTTATGCGGCGACCATTACGCGGCCAAAAATGTACGAACGCTACCTGATGGAGCAGATCGAGAGTCTGCTGGCCAATCATGGTGGCGAGGTTGAGGTGCGGGTGTCGGAGCAGCCGATTCCGTTGCGGATGTGTCGTGGCTTCAACGAGGCGGCCGAGCGTGCGACTGAGTTGATTGGCGAGTCTTTCACTGCAGCAGATATTTCTGCAGTCGAGCGTTGTTTTACGCCTATTGACTCCGCATTTATCGACGACACCGTCGCCGATGGTGAGGCAGACTTCTTGAACCTGCCCATCAAGCCACTCAGCCTCTTTAGTGCCCCGCGCGTGGATCTAGCGCTGCAGCGTCTTGAGCATTATGCAGGGTCGAATGCGAGCCACATCCAGCGGTTCATTCTCTTCACCAACTACCAACTGCACACCGACGTCTTTCTGACGTACGCTGCCGAGCTCGCCCCGGACAATAAGCACGGGTACACGGAACTCGTATGCCCTGGTGACATGCGTTTCCCAATTGGGGAAGTGCCGAGTGCGGAGGTGTGTCGTCGTCACGCGCATGCGTCGCAAATGCCTGCGTACCACTTGGTTCGTGAAGATGATTGCGGTGTCAGCATCATCGATATTGGCGTCGGTCCAAGTAATGCGAAGACCATTACGGACTGCCTCGCTGTGCTGCGTCCGCACTGTTGGATGATGGTCGGCCACTGCGCCGGCCTCGATGGCCGCATGCGCATTGGTGACATGATTCTCGCGAATGGCTATGACCGCGCCGACGGCATTCTCGATGAGATTGTGCCGTTGGAGAAGCCAATTCCGCCGATCGCAGAGGTGCAGATGGCGGTGACGGATGCTTTGCGACGAGTGTCGGGTCTCGACCGCGATTCCCTCAAGAAACGACTTCGGACAGGCACTGTGCTGTCTACGTCGGACCGGAACTGGGAATGGCGGGCGCAGTCGGATATTTATCGTGACTTGCAGAAGTCCACGGCGATTGGCGTAGAGATGGAGTCAGCAACCATCGCTGCGAATGGCTACCGATTCCGGGTGCCATATGGCGCGTTGCTGAGCGTCTCTGACATGCCACTGCATGACCAGCCGAAACTGCCACGTTCGGCACGCCGGTTCTACCAGGCGTCGAAGATGGAGCACCTGATGTCGGCGGTGCAGGCCTGCGAGCTGATGGCCGAGAACCCAGATCAGTTGCATTCACGTAAGTTGCGCAGGCCGGTTGGGGAAGTGGCGTTTCGCTAGTTCAGCTGCCCGGTCAGCTTCTGTAGGCGAGCCAGGCTCGGCCCGTCAAGGCCGATGATCTCGACGCTCGTGCCACGTTCTTCGAACTTTCGGGTCACGGAGTCGAGCGTCGCAACGGTCGAGGCGTCCCAAATCTCAGCGCCGGTGAGGTCGATGACCACATGCTTTGCAGCATGTGCGTAGTCGAAGCTGTACACCAGGTCGTTGCTGGATGCGAAGAACAGCTGGCCCTTGATCGAATAGGTATCTACGCCGTCAGCTTCATGCTTTTCGACGTCCGCCAAGTGCGCAACCCGTCGCGCAAACATCACCATGGCCGTGATGACACCCAGGATGACACCCACCGCGAGGTTAGTGAACAAGGTCGCAATCACCGTGGTCAGCATGACAGCGGTTTCGCTCCACGGCATCAGTCGAAGCGTGCGTGGGTGAATCGAATGCCAGTCCATGGTGCCGACGGACACCATGATCATGATTGCGACCAGTGCTGCCATCGGGATGAGTCCGACGATGTCGCCCAATGACACAGATAGCAACAGGATAAAGATGCCTGCGAGCAGCGTCGACAAGCGAGTGCGCGCTCCGGATTCGCGGACGTTGATCATCGTTTGGCCGATCATCGCGCAGCCACCCATACCTCCGAAGAGGCTGGTCACGATGTTTGCGACACCCTGACCCCAGCCTTCGCGGGTTTTGTCGGAGTGGACGTCAGTGATGTCGTCGACGAGCTTCGCGGTCAGCAGCGATTCGAGCAAACCCACTAGCGCCATTGCCAGTGCGTACGGGAAGATAATGCGCAGTGTGTCCACATTGAGTGGAACGTTCGGCAGCAGGAGCTCGGGGAAGCTCTGTGGCAATTCACCCTGATCTGCGACGTTTGGCACTGACCAACCGGTCACTAGCACCACGGCGCTGATGGCAAGAATGGTGACAAGCGGTGCGGGGATGACCGTCGTGAAGCGCGGGAAGAACACCATGATCGCAATTCCGGCCGCGACCAGCGGATACACGAGCCACGGCACGCCAATGAGGTGCGGCAGCTGCGCCATGAAAACGATGATGGATAGTGCGTTGACGAAGCCGATCATGACGGAGCGTGGGATGAATCGCATCAGCTTTGCGACGCCGAACACCGCCATGATGATCTGCAGAACTCCGGCAAGCAGAACTGTCGCGAGGAAATAGTCGATGCCGTATTCACGGGCAACGGGTGCAATGACGACGGCGACTGCGCCAGTGGCAGCCGAGATCATGGCTGGGCGGCCACCGGTGAACGCGATGGTAACGGCCATCGTGCAGGACGCGAAAAGGCCGAGGCGCGGGTCGACACCGGCGAGGATAGAAAATGAAATTGCCTCGGGGACGAGTGCGAGTGCCACGACAAGTCCTGCGAGAACTTCCGTGCGGAGCCGCTTTGGCGATGAGAAAGCGAACTTAAAAGACTCGATGATGCTAGTACTCACGCAGTCTCCTGTCTTGGGTCGTAAATGGACAAAGATAAAGATTGAAAACTATACCCAGTGGGGGTATGAATGGGAACTATGAAGACTCAAGAATTTACCGTTCCCGGAATGACCTGTGGCCACTGCGAAGCATCGGTGCGCGAGGAAGTCAGCGAGATCGCTGGCGTTACCGGCGTTGAGGCGGATCGCACGCGTGATTATGTTGCAGTGACCTCGGACGAAGGAATCGACGAAGCTGCCATTATTGCAGCAATCGATGAAGCCGGATACTCAGCGACCCCAGTGAAGTAGGACCGGATCCATGAGTGCACCGAATATTCTCTCCCTCGATATACCCGTGGGTGGTATGACGTGTGCGTCATGTGCGAACCGGGTAGAGCGAAAGCTCAACAAACTCGACGGCGTGACGGCAGTCGTTAATTACGCGACCGAAGCCGCCCACGTCGAAGCCCCTGAGGGGTATGACCCAGAGAAGTTCATCGAGGTCATCGAAGCTGCCGGGTATACCGCTGAGCTGCCGGGGCCGGAGCCTGAATCAGAGCCTGAGTCGGACGCCGAACCAGACGCAGCTGACCCTGAGCTCACCTCTCTCCGGCAACGCGTCATCGGAGCTGCGTGGCTGGCCATCCCGGTAATCATCATTTCGATGATTCCCGCTCTTCAGTTCACCAACTGGCAGTGGTTGTGCTTGGTACTCACCGCGCCTGTGTACGTGTGGGCGGGCTGGCCATTCCATCGTGCGACGTGGAATAACTTGCGTCATGGCGAGACCACGATGGACACTCTCATCACCTTGGGTACCTCCGCTGCGTTCTTCTGGAGTGTTTGGGCCCTCTTCTTCGGCACCGCCGGTACCCCAGGGCTCAAGCATGAGTTCGCGTTGACGGTGTCACACGGACACGATGCCAGCGCAAACATTTACCTCGAAGCTGTCGCTGGCATCATCCTGTTCGTTCTCGCCGGTCGCTACTACGAAAAGCGGGCGAAGCGTCGCGCCGGGCAGGCCTTGCGTGCCATGCTCGATCTTGGTGCCAAGGACGTCTCTATACTTCGCGACGGTCGCGAACACCGCATCCCCGTTTCCCAATTGGAGGTGGGCCAAGAATTTGTAGTTCGCCCTGGTGAGAAGATCGCGACCGACGGTGTCGTGGTGTCCGGTGCCTCCGCTGTTGACGAGTCGATGCTGACCGGCGAATCCGTACCTGTCGAAGTTGCTCCTGGAGATTCCGTCACGGGTGCGACGGTGAACATGTCGGGTCAGATCGTCGTTAAGGCGCAGCGTGTAGGGGCGGAGACTCAGCTCGCGCAGATGGCGAAGATGGTGGAGGACGCGCAGTCGGGCAAGGCTCCTGTGCAGCGTCTCGCGGATCGCATTTCGGGCGTGTTTGTGCCGGTTGTGCTGGTCATTACAATGCTGACGCTGGTGGGCTGGATAGTTGTGAGCGGCGACGTGTCCATGGCCGTCACCGCCGCTGTCGCAGTGCTCATCGTCGCGTGCCCGTGTGCATTGGGCTTGGCGACGCCGACCGCGTTGCTGGTTGGCACCGGTCGGGGCGCGCAAATGGGCGTGCTGTTGAAGGGGCCGGAAGTGCTGGAGCAGACACGGCGGATCGACACGATTGTGCTGGATAAGACAGGCACGGTTACCACCGGCGAAATGCAAGTCACTGGCGTGTACCCCGTGGTGGGAACAGAATCCGATCTGATCGCTCTTGCTGGTGCAGTGGAGTCGGCATCGCAGCATCCAATCGCGCAGGCGATTGCCAAGGCAGCGGGCGATGTTTCCCCAGTCACGGACTTCACCGATCTGCCCGGTCGTGGTGTTCGTGGAACAGTACAAGGCCAGGCTGTTGAAGTATTGCGGGGTGGTGCTGAGGTGGCGGAGTTCGTCGTTAAGCACAGCCTTGACAGTGCACAGACCTGGGCAACTGTGACTGCGGACGGGCGCGTGGTTGGGCACATTGCTGTGGCGGATGCGGTGAAGGAGTCGTCGGCGCGGGCGATTGCACAGCTCAAGGAGCTGGGACTGCGACCTGTGCTGCTGACTGGCGACAATGAGCAGGTTGCACAGCGCGTGGCTGAAGCTGTTGGGATTGGTGCTGGTACGCGCGACGTGATTGCGGGCGTGCTGCCGGAGGAGAAGGTTGCGGAGATTGAACGTCTGCAAGCAGAGGGGCGCGTCGTGGCGATGGTTGGCGACGGTGTCAATGATGCGGCGGCGTTGGCGCAAGCGGACCTCGGCATGGCGATGGGCACTGGCACCGACGTGGCAATGCAGGCTGCCGATGTGACTCTCGTGCGTGGCGACCTGATGGCAGCGGTTGATGCCGTGCGTCTGTCGCGAAAGACCTTGTCGACGATTCGCGGCAACCTGTTCTGGGCGTTTGCGTACAACGTAGCGGCTATTCCGGTGGCAGCACTCGGATTATTGAATCCGATGCTTGCGGGTGCGGCCATGGCGTTCTCGTCGGTATTCGTCGTGGGCAATAGCCTGCGGTTGGGCCGGTTCCGTAGCGTGCATGGTGACGTCGGGTGAATCTGGAGACATTGAGAAATAGCGAGCGGATTGAGGGATAGAGAAGTGGCAAGCGAAGAAATGAACAAGAAGCACAACGACGTCGCCCATGAGAAAGGCGGGTGTTGTGGTGGCAGCTCAGGTGGGGGGATTCAGAAGGTGGACCTCGTAGCGCCGAAGCCATCGGACATGATCGGAGCTGATGCGGCGCGCAATTGTTGTCACTCTGACGATGACGAGCACCCGGATCATGGGTATCTCAGCCAGAAGAAGCGCTATCTGGCCAGGTTGCGTCGTATTGAAGGTCAGGTTCGCGGAATTCATCGCATGGTTGACGAAGAGCAGTACTGCATCGATGTGCTGACGCAGATCTCGGCGGCCAACTCGGCATTGAAGGCGCTTGCGCTGGCTCTTCTTGATGATCACTTGCACCACTGCGTCCTTAACGCAGGCAAGGAAGGCGAAGAACAGCTCGACGAAAAGCTGGCTGAAGCATTCCGGGCTATTTCTCGATTGGCTAAATAGCGACGTCGAGGAGCGCTCCTTTCCCCTTTTTACCTGCTGTTTTGGGTTTCTCCGCCGCTTTAGGTACTCTTTTCTTCGTTGGAGGATTCGACTAGCGGCCTATGTCACACGCCTGGAACGCGTGCGGGAGTCACATCCCTCGTGGGTTCAAATCCCACATCCTCCGCCACATACGCAAAACCCCCGCCAAGGCGGGGGTTTTGTTATTTTTCAGAAAGGCCGTCAGCTGTCGATTCGTATGGCTGTCCGCATCGTTTCGTTAGGTGGCGTGCTGAATGCGCCTGGAACGTCGCTAAGCGCGATCGGCTCGCCGATAACTTCGTCCCAGGGAATCGAGCTTGAAGCGAGAAAATCGACTGCTTGTTGAAGATGACGGGGCTCGTAGTTGTGGACGCCCGTAACTGTGCGCCAGCCACGCACAAGCCACTCCGGGTTGATCTGTGTATTCGGCGAGTCCGCAACGCTTCCCGCCAATACGGCGGTTCCTCCGATATCCAGTGGAGCGAGACACGCTTTCACACCAGCCGGCGTCCCCGAAAATTCTAGTGAGATATCGACCGATTCCGGTAGAGCAGTGGTGGCATACTCGTCCGGAGTCAGCGTTTCAGTAGCACCAACGTCGCGTGCCCAGCGAAGTCGCTCTTCGCTGAGATCGACGGCGATCACTGATGCTGCGCCATCTCGAACAGCGGCCTCAACTGCAATGAGCCCAAGCATGCCAACACCCATGACGACAACACGCTTGTTCTCAAACGTCTGCGCGGAAGTACACGCTGCTTCGCGCACAGCCATGACCGTTGCTCCGGCACAAGCAGAAACGGAAGCAGGAGCGTCAGCTAAGGCATCGGGCACGTCCACAACGAGTTGGTTTTTACGCAGCAGAATGTGGGTGGAATAGGTTCCCGAAAGTGGCCATTTACCGTGAATCGGTTCATGTCCCGTTTTGAGAACCTCCCTGCATTTTGCAGTGCGTCCAGACATGCAGCGATCGCACTGTAAGCACGGTGCGATCACCGAGAATGTCACACGCTGACCTACCACTAGATCGGGATTGCGAGTATCTTGTACGATTCCCACCCCCTCATGCCCCAAGATGCTCGGGCATGGTTGTGAACGGCGACCTGACACCGTGTGGCGGTCTGAACCGCACAGCGTCGACGTCGTTAAGCGAACAAGTGACTCGCCTTCGCCGAGAAGAGGCAAGGGAAGCGCGACAAATTCAAAGTTCGACCCGCCAGCCCAGACTAAGGCGTTGACGGGCTCTGCAGGGAGGGTCATCTCTTAATCCAGGAGGGTGGTGATTTCGGCGGCAGAGGACAGGACATGATCTGCCCCGTATTCCGTGAACTGCGCTGAAGTAAGGTGCCCAGTTAGGACACCGACGCTGGTAACACCGGCACGCTGCGCAGAGAGGACATCTGCCTGGGTGTCACCGGAGCTAATGACCTCGGAAGTGTCAGTGATGTCGAGTTCATTCATCACTCGCTGAATCAACAGGGGCTCTGGGCGGCCGGCGGAAACTTCGTCACCAGCTGCGGAGGCATCGATCATGCCCTTGTCCCAGCCCATGGCAGAGAAAATGAGATCAGTGATCTCGCGGGAGAAGCCGGTGGTCAACGCGACCTTAACCCCACGGCTGCGGAGCTGTTTGAACATCTCCTCAATGCCTGGAATCGGCTCTGGTGGCTGCTCAGTGTACGTACGGGCGAGTTCTTCCCGGAACCACTGCCACGCACGTTCGTGAATCTCGTCTGTGACATCGATGCCACCAACCGAAAGCAGACGACCGATAGCCCAGTGCTTTTCGGTGCCCATGTATTCCTGGAAAGTCTCATCGGAAAAAGCTGCGCCTTCGCGTTCGACCGATGCGCGGAGGACTCGATAGACCTCATCGCGATCGTTCACAGTTGTTCCGGCCATGTCGAAAATGGCGAGTTTGTACATTGAGTTTCCTTCTTTAGAGGTTGGGGATGGCTATCGGACAGCTTTGCGAAGCCACATAGAAAGCGCTTCGACCAGCAGAACCACGATGACCATCAAGATGAGGATGTACGTGACTACATCAAACTGGTTGACACGAGAGGCGTTGAGCAGCTGGAAGCCGATGCCACCGGCTCCGACAACACCCAGCAAGGTGGCAGAGCGAATATTGGTGTCCAACAGGTACAGGGTGTGCGCGACGAACGCGGGCGCCGCCTGGCGGATAGTTGAAGCAAAGAAGATCTGAACTTCGCTGGCACCTGTAGTTCGTACTGCTTCCTGCACATCAACGTTGGTTTCTTCAAGCGAATCTGCAACGAGCTTCGACAACAGGCCGACTGCGCCGAGTGCAAGTGCAAGCGTTCCCGCTACCGCACCCAGACCGGAGATGACAACGAAGATGATCGCCAGAATCAGCTCAGGAATGCCTCGAATCACCACGATCAAGACGCGGAAAAAATTGTGTACCCACTTATTGGCCACAACATTCCGAGCAGCAAGAATGCCGATTGGTAGGGCAAGAATGGCACCGAGGAATGTCGCAGCGAAAGCAATCTGCAGGGTATCGAGCAGAAGCATGAAGATGTCCTCAGCGATACCGCCTGACGACGGTGGCAAGAACAGCCCCAACGTCGAGGGAAGTTCAGCTAGTCCCGTGAAGAATTGAGAAGCCGAAAGGTTTGTTTTCCCGAGGGCCGCGATAGTCAGGACGACGACTACCACGATGGTGAACAAGCGCTGGATACGCGCGAGGTTCCAGGGCGGATTCACAGAGGTAGTGGACGGGGCTGCGTTGTTGAAGAGCTTGTCTGCCCACGAGGATGTCTTTGACGTGGCACCTGACTTGCGCATGATGGCTGCTCGCAGCGCACCTGAGAGAAGCTCAACAGCAATACACAACACCAGCACGACAAATGCGAGCGCCATGCCTTGTCGGTAGTTCATCACTCGCAGGCTGTCCGCGATGGCCATACCAATGCCACCAACACCTACATAACCAAGCAGAACTGAGGTGCGAAGGTTGATGTCAAAGCGGTGCAGAGCAGTTGCGATGAGCTGCGGCAACAGAGCTTGCGGAATCGCTGACCAAATCTGCTGGCCACGGGTGCCACCGATTGACTCAATTGATTCACGCGGGCCGTCGTCAAGCTCTTCGATTGCATCGGAGTAGAGCTTCGCGACCATGCCAACAGAGTGAATACCCATTGCCAAGATGCCGCCGAGTGCCCCGAGACCAAACATGCGCATAAAGATGATTGCGAGTACGAGGTCGGGAATTGCTCGGGCCAGCACGATGACAGCGCGCGATGTCCATTGCACGCCACGACCAGTAGTTGTTGGCCGGGCAGCCCAGAGCGCTACGGGGATGGAAAGGATTACGGACAGGAGCGTCGCCAAGAAGACGATGGCAAGAGTCTCGAAAATCATGCTTGCGAGTTCCGCCGCTGGCGGAAACTCGAGAGGGAACATTCGCGCTACGAAATTGGACGCATTGTCAGCGGATTCGGCCAGCGTAGCGATGTTGATGCCAATTGACTGAACCGACCAGGCACCAACCACCACAAGAAGCAGCAGCACAAGCGAAGCTGCCATGCCGTTGACATTCTTTTTTGGCTTTGGTGGTGCCTGAACAGGAACCCGAGTCAGAGTGCTCATTTATGCCTCCGCAGTAATTGATTCAGCGGGGACAACTGCAACGGACTCATAGATCTCCGTTGCGGTTTCGGCAGACATTCCTTCGGTCGAGCGATCAAAACCAACGCGACCGGACTGGAGTCCGACGATACGGTCAGCGAAATCGATGGCCAACTGAACCTGGTGGAGCGACGCAATGACCGTCAGATTATCTTCGCGACAGATTTGCTCGAGAAGCGTAATGACAGAGTTGGATGACACCGGGTCGAGTGCGGCGACGGGTTCGTCGGCAAGCAGGATCTTTGGATGCTGCATCAAAGCGCGAGCAATGGCAGCACGCTGCTGCTGACCGCCAGACAAAGTATCTGCACGTTGATGAGCGCGATCTGCAAGTCCCACGCGATCGAGGACTTCGAGTGCCTCCTGCTTGATTGCCTTTGGGTACATCATCAAAGACAGACGAGGGCCCTTGAGCGAGCCAAGTGCGCCGGTGCAGACGTTTTCCAGCACAGACATAGGTCCAACGAGGTTGAAAGACTGGAAGATGACTCCGATATCTTTACGGAGGTCACGGAGTTCACGCTTGTTGAGCGTGTCAACGTCCTGACCCAGGACTCGGATCGTGCCCTGTGACGGGGTGTGCAAGCCATTGATGTGGCGCAAAAGGGTGGACTTGCCGGAACCGGACAAACCGAGAAGAACAGTGATTTCTCCAGTGCGGAAACCCAGCTTCACGTTGTCGAGGCCGAGAACACCGCCACCAAAGTCCTTGGTGACATTCTGAATCTGGACGGCATACTGTGCATCGACTTCGCGCTGCAGCTCAGGAGTCAACATGAGGAAAATCCTTCGACTAGATGGTGGCTACGAAACCGCTTCGCAAGCGTCTGCCTTGGTGACCTTGCAGATTTCACGAATGGAATCGAAGTCAGAGTCGTTGACCTCGAGGTATCCCCACTCGATCTCTTCTGGCAGGGTGCAGTCTTCCTCAGACGTGCAGATTCCAGCTTCAACCAGCGCAGGCTTGTTTGCCTTTTCACGGAGCGCCTTGGTGATGATGTCTGCAGTTTCAGCATCGACAGTGTCGGTGTTGACAGCGATCGGGTCTTCGGTGATCGGGTCAGATTCCCAAATCGACTTCAGCGAGCCCTTGTCGACCTGGCCGGACTTCTCAAGCGTAGAGAGCATGGTGTCATGAGCGAATGCAACGTCACAGCCACCGTCGTTCAAGGTGATCAGCGAAGCATCGTGGCCACCGGCCATGATGGCATCCAGGTCGGAATCCATATTGATCTTCTCGTCCATCAGCCCCTTCATTGGCACGAGGTAGCCCGACGTCGAACCTGGGTCGACGAAGCAAACCTTCTTGCCCTTGAGGTCCTTCAGGGACTTGATGTCAGAATCCTTCTTGACGTAGGCGAGAGAGGTGTAAGCAGGAGCCTTAGATTCGTCGCTGGTCGGAGCCGCAATTGGACTAATTGGAACTCCGGAGTCCTTTGCGATGACGTACGAGAATGGGCCATACGAGGCGAGATCGATCTTGCCTGCGCGCTGTCCCTCGATGACCGCTGCGTAGTCAGAGGCGTTCTGGAACTCAACCTTCTTGCCAGTTTCCTTCTCAATCAGCTTGGCAAGGTTCTCGAAGTCAGACTGGAGGGACTGGGAGGATTCAGCGGGAACTGCAGCGAATGTGATGGTGTCATCTCCTGCAGCGTCATTGGAGCCGGAGCCACATGCAACGAGAAGTGGCGCGGTGATTGCGAGTGCGGCGAAAAACTTGGTGAACTTCATGATGGACCCTTCGTGGAGGCGGGGAGGGGGGAGCGGAACAGCGAATAGTCGGTCGGTGGGCGTTCCATACAACAGTGATTCTTGCCTGGAACTTTTAACTTGTCTAGTCGAGTGGCGAGAATTCATATACAAGTAATCCGGTGTTCATTTAGGCTCTGGTTGGGATCTGCCCATTGAGGGCGAGATCGGCTACGCCAAACGACATCGTCATACCAATTCCAGACGTAACTACGAGGACAGTTGTCTGGGGGTCGGGTTGCTCTAGCACCAGGTTTGTTGAGCGGGAATCTGAATAGCGACCCTGCCAGCGCTGAATCACACGTGGATTCTTAATGCCGAAATATTCGGTGGCTTTATCAATGAGAAGTTGAGATTGCTCCTGGTCAATGAAAGGTTCGGGCGAAAGATCGTACTCGTGTGAGTCTCCGATAAAGAGGCCTTCTGTAATGCCCGTTGCCATCAAATTTGCGATGCAGCCGACCAGCTCGGGTTCCCGCTGGGCGAGCTCAGATTTGAGTGCGTCGATGCTGGTCATCGTGGAGAAACCGTCATAGCGGGCAAGGGATGTGCCCGTGAAGAGGGCAATGTCTGAGCGAATGCGTTCAGGTCGCTCAATGAGAGCCATTGTCAGGGTGCAGATGCGAACTTCATGCTCATCAGCTAGTTCAGGGAAGAGTTGAGTGAGGAAGTAATTTGGGCAGCAAATGACGCGCTCAGCTTCGAAGTCGCCGCGGTTTGTGTGTGCGATTCCGTGGGCGGTGCTGCGCACCTCGTGTCGCCAATTGAAGCTGACACCTTGCTCTTCGAGCCAGTTGGCGATACGTGGCGCTGCTTCGCGGGGGTTGACGCGCATGTCGAGCGGCAAATGGGCGCCACCTAGGCAGTTCAGGTCTGGGTTGCCGATTGCGTCAGCAACTGTGGCGGAGTCGATGAGGGTTACCTGTTCGGAACCACGGTGATCTGCGAATTCCTCAAGTACTTGCATTTCGGTTTGGGTCATTGCCGGGATGTAGGTTCCGGATTGGGCGGCCCACAGTCCAGTTTTCTCTGCCGCCTGGAGCCAGCCATTGCGGGAGGTCAGAGCGATATCCTGAACGTCATCAGCCTGACCCGTAAAGCAGGCGTGGCCAAAATTCATGATGGAGGAGCCGACAGGGCGTTCGGATCGGTCAATCACGCGCACTGAAAGACCTTGATTGTGGGCTAGGAAGGCGGTTGCAAGTCCAATGATTCCGCCACCAATGACGATGAGATCTGTTTTCACATCTTCTATTGTGGCTACTTGTATACCCGCATGTCTATACCTGACTAGACAAGTTGGTCAACTGTTAACCAAAATGTAACCTAGTTTGTCTGAGGTTTGATTAAGATAGTAGCGAGATAGACCAGTTTGGCAAACAAATTCTTGGCCCCGGAAAGGCTTGTACAGAGTAGTGTCTAGACGTCAACAGCATCAGGAGATCGCCGCGCATCTGCGGAAACAGATACGTGCCGGTGAATTGGCTCCAGGCTCTGCCATTCCATCGGAGTCAGAGCTGTGCAGACAATTTGATTGTGCGCGGGGCACTATTCGGCAAGCGATCTCGACGTTAAGAAACGAAGGACTTGTTTCATCAGGGCAGGGCCGGCGCACCCGTGTGTTAGACACCGTCCCCACGCAGTCGTTCGATGGTGTTATCTCGTTTTCTCAATGGTGTCAGAATTCCGGTGTTGAGCCTGGTCAGCATACGCAATGGGTAACTCGACGGCGAGCTGGAGCTGAGCTCGCTGCACATCTCGAGATTTCGGATTCAGACCAGATCGTGTCGGTTTTTAGACTGCGATTGATGGATGGCGAGCCAGCAATGGTGGAGCGCCTTAATTACCCGCTCGAAGTTGGCCAACATGTTTTGACGTTTGATACCGATTCCGGTTCTATTTACCGTCACCTCACGGAGTCGGGAGTGGATATCTCATACGCCACGCGAACTATTGACGCTGTGGCTGCGAATACGGAGGACGCAGAGCTTCTTGGAGTGCAAGAGGGAACTCCTTTACTGCGAGTACGTCGTCGAGCGTTTGCTCTCGATGGCACTCCGGTCGAAGCATCTGACGATCGATACCTTTCTCATATGGCCAGCTTCACGGTCACGACAGTGCGAGGTAACCCATCTCCCATTTCGATGGTGACCGCTGGAGAAGAGTAGGGAGGCGGAACTTCGCGCCCCACTTTTCATATGCCTTTTGCTTTACGACGCCCGTCGCCCAAGCTGCCCGCCGAGACTTGGTAGGCCGTCTGCGATGTAGTAGCATCGGAGTCCGGATCCCATGTGGCGTCCATCTCGTGAACTCCCCCAGGGCAGGAATGCAGCAAGGGTCAGCGGGCTCTGGCGGGTACGTGGGGTCCCCTTTTTTGTTTGGGTCCCGTTTCCTCGGTTTCCGGCTTTCTTGGCCTGCTGTGTCAATAATGTGTCATTTGCTCTATCTTTTAGGGTGCAGTGGTTTTTATTTGACGCAGTTCATTCGCGCAGCTCGTCTAGCTACGAGCTCATCCAACTCGCGTCTTACTTTGAACCTCGCAGCCACGTACATGGCAATCCCGATTGTTAGAAGTTAAGGAAGCGTGACATGAAGCTCGATTCGTTTGATTCGCACGAACTCGCTGCTCAGAAGGATGAGCTGCTCAAGCAGTACGAGGACCTGAAAGCTCGAAATCTGAAGCTGAATCTCACGCGCGGTAAGCCTTCCGCAGAGCAGCTCGATTTCGCTAACGACGTGTTGTCCCTGCCTGGGGCGGACTTCACCACTGCTGCAGGCGAAGATGCCCGCAATTACGGCAACGCCGAGGGCATTATCGACATCCGTCAGATCTGGGCAGACCTCATGGGTCTTCCAGTCGAGAACGTGCTGGCAGGCGACGCTTCCAGCCTTAACATTCAGTTCGACCTGATTTCCTGGGCAATGCAGTTCGGCACCCAGGACTCGGAGCGCCCATGGGGCGAGGAACCAGTTCTGAAGTGGATTTGCCCGGTTCCTGGTTACGATCGTCACTTCTCCATTACTCAGCACTTCGGTTTCGAAATGATCACCGTGCCTTTGCTTGAGGATGGACCTGACATGGACATCGTCGAAAAGCTTGTTGCTGCGGACCCGCAGATCAAGGGCATGTGGAACGTTCCTGTGTTCTCGAACCCAACGGGTGTGACGTACTCGGAGGAGACCTGCCGCCGTCTCGCGGAGATGCCAACGGCTGCGCCTGATTTCCGCCTGATCTGGGACAATGCGTATGCGGTGCACACGCTTACCGACGAGTTCCCGGAGAACTACAACGTCATCAAGATGGCGGAGGAAGCCGGTAATCCGAATCGTTTCTGGGTGTTTACGTCGACGTCGAAGATTACGTTGGCGGGCGCGGGCGTGGCGTTTTACATGTCCTCGCGCGAGAACTTGGACGATTACCTGAAGCACTCGAATATTCGTGGCATTGGTCCGAACAAGATCAATCAGCTGGCTCATGCGAAGTTCTTTGGCGATGTGGAGGGTGTGAAGGCGCAGATGCGTCGTCATGCTGGGTCGCTGGCTCCGAAGTTCGAGAAGGTGTTGAGCATTCTGGATGAGCGCCTGTCTGCGTACGGAGTTGCCGAGTGGACGAAGCCTGCTGGTGGCTACTTCATTTCGTTGGATGTCGTTGATGGCACGGCTGCTCGTGTCGTTGAGTTGGCGAAGGAAGCGGGCATTGCGCTGACGGGCTCGGGTTCGTCGTTCCCATTGAAGGACGATCCGAACGATCGCAATATCCGCTTGGCTCCATCGCTGCCTCCGATGGAGGAGTTGGAGGCTGCTATGGATGGCGTCGCTACCTGTGTGTTGTTGGCGGCTGCAGAAAAGCTGTCGGAATAGCGATTAGACTCGGCTCACAATGAATTTCGAAGAGACGAAGTACTGGTACGGTCAGATTTTCCCGGGTGACATGCAGCTTTCAGAGCATGCCGGGCGCGTTTTCGGCGTGGGTCGTTTCGATGTGTGGGGCGACGCGGCTCCAGTGCAGATCGCCGAGTTTTCGGTGAGCGACACTGATTCCGCCGTTGCTACCGCGAATTTGAGTCGAGTTGATTACGAGTTGCGCACGCCTGATCAGCAGGATGTGCGTGTGGAACTCGTGATGGTGGGGTCGAAGGAACTGCCGTTACACGAGATTCTTGCGACCGCTGCGGGCATGATTTCGGAAGCTCCGACGCAGTGGTATCCGCAGCCTGGTCGTGTTCTCACGCATGCGATCACTACGGCGGTGAGCGCGTTGCTCCATGCTGATGATGAAGTTCGTGGCAAGCATGGTTCTGGTGCCAGCGATGATGACGCGGTTGCACCTCTTACTCCCATGGCAGCTCCAGATGCTGCGCAGACTGGTGTTACCACACCACATTTGCTCTGCATCGTGCCGTCGCTGTGGAGCCAGGGTGCCCCGCAGGTGACTGAAGTTCCCGGCCAGGTGTCGATGAGCGTGGGTGATTCGAAGTCACCAGGTGGTCGCATTACGACGATGTCGCAGCTCATCCCCATCACCAACGATGAGGCTGAGTTCTTGGCTCACCATCCATCGGTGACAGCTGCGGAGGGTAGTGCGGAGGCTGATCCGTTAGCGAAAGCTGGCGTGTACTCGATGGCTGCGCAGGATTTGATGCACAAGTTTGTCGCTGCGGGCACTGACCTGCGCGACCTTACGCGTGAGAGTGTCACTGGCCTATAACTGTTCGAACAGTCTCGGTTGGCGTTCCACGCTAACCGGTAGGCTGGGCACGTGGCTCTGTACAGGAAGTATCGTCCGTCGACGTTTGCCGAGGTAGTAGGCCAGCAGCACGTTACCGAACCGCTGTCGCTGGCCCTGGAATCCCGTGATTCTCAAGGTCGGCCTGACCGTATCAATCATGCGTATCTGTTTTCAGGCCCGCGGGGTTGCGGTAAGACGTCGTCGGCACGCATTTTGGCTCGTAGTTTGAATTGCGAGCATGGCCCTACACCCACGCCTTGTGGCAAGTGTGTTTCTTGTCTTGCGTTGGCTGCTGGTGGCCCTGGCAATTTGGATGTCACGGAGCTGGATGCTGCGTCGCACAATGGCGTGGAAGATATGCGCGATTTGCGGGATACGGCGATCATTCAGCCGGCCGAATCACGGTATCGCATTTTCGTGATCGACGAGGCCCACATGATTTCGCCACAAGGTTTTAATGCCTTGCTGAAGATTGTGGAGGAGCCGCCAGAGCATTTGATCTTTATCTTTGCGACGACTGAGCCGGAAAGGGTGCTTCCTACGATTCGGTCGCGTACGCATCATTACCCGTTCCGTTTGTTAACCCCGAATGATATGCGTGGCTTGTTGCAGAGCGTAGTCGCGCACGAGGGCGTGCATGTGGCGGATGATGTGTATCCGCTGGTGATTAGCGCGGGTGGTGGTTCGCCACGTGATTCGTTGTCCGTGTTGGATCAGCTGGTGGCGGGTGCCGGCCCGGATGGCGTGACGTATGAGGTGGCGGCGCCACTCCTGGGCGTGACAGAGGAAACGTTGCTGTCGGAGTCGGTCGATGCGTTGGCGTCGGGCGATCGTGCTGCCATTTTCGATGTCATTGATCGGGTTGTTCAGTCTGGTCAGGATCCAAAGCGGTATGCAGAGGACATGCTGAAGCGCGTGCGCGATCTGCTTGTATTGTCGGCGCTTCCGTCTGCGCAGGAACAGGGGCTGGTGGACGTTCCGGCTGATCTGGTGCCTGTCCTTATCGAGCAGACGAAGGCAGTGCCTGTTGGCACGCTGACTCGATTCGCCCAAGTACTGAACGATGGTTTGTCTCGTTTCCGGGGCGCTACCTCGCCGCGGCTGCTGCTTGAAGTGATGTGCGCACGCATGTTGCTACCTGCTGCCGAGGATTCGGTAGAGGCGCTATGGCAGCGTGTCGAGGCTCTGGAACGGGGAATTCCCGCCGGTGGTGGGGCAAGTGCGGGTGCATCTCCGGCTGCTTCACAGGCTGCAGGATTCGGCGCCAAGGAAGAGCCAGAATCTTCAATGCCATCGATGGATGATGTGCCGACTGTCGACGAAAACGGTCGACCATTGTCGGCGTTGCAGCGTGCTCGGTTAGCTCGTCAGCGTCAGCAAGGCGGTGCAGCGGAGACTCCTAAGCCAGCTGCCCAGCCAGCTCCTGAGCCGGTGCCAACTCCTGAGCCAAAGCCAGCGCAACCAGCCCAGACCGCTCAATCAGAGCAGCTGCGAAAGTTGGCGGAGGCTCGGGAAGCAACCAAGCGGATGCAAGAGTTGGCGCGCGAACAGGAGCGTGCCGAGCGCGAACGCATGGCAATGGAGCGCGAAGCCGCAACTCGTCGTGCCGATGCGGGCGAGGCTGCTGAAATTGTCACGGAAGCAGCAGCAGAACCAACAGAAGCACCAGAAGAATCAGCAGCAGAAGTAGAGGCCGTCGCTCCAGTTCAGCCCGCGCTGACTATTGACGATATTCAGGCAACCTGGTCTGACATTCTGGCCGCAACGGATGGTGAACATGCCATGCCTGTTCGTGTTCTTGCAGCTCAGGCACGCCCCCTATCATTGGATGAAGCCAATAATCTGTTGGTCATCGCGCATCACACGGGAGCGTTGGCGAATCGCCTCAACGCCCCCGAGTATGCAGCGACCTTGGCTCGCGCGATCCAGCAGCACCACCACATCGATGTCCGCGTGCAGTGCCAAGTTGGTACGCGAGCCCGCGATCATCAGGCACCATCGACGACTCCTCCTGACGACGAACCTTCAAGAACTCAACCCGCCGCCACGCGGGAAGTGATGCCGGAAGGACTGCGTCGTCAAGTAGAGGCAGTGCGGAAGCAAGCGGCGGCTGCTGAGGCGCAACCCGAGCAGAACCCGATGCCGGCGCAGTCGGCAACTCCAGCGCAGTCGGCGGAGAAAATGCCGCGGTATAAGCAGATTCTGGAGCGTCGGCGTCAGCAGGCGGAGGCAGAGCGGGCTCAGCAGGAGCAGAGTCATGAGGCGAGGTTGCGCAAGATCGCTGAGGCGAAGGCGCGCGCTGGGCAGCCAGCGGACGATGGAGTGCCGCTGCCACCAGAACCTGTCGATGACGTGCCACCTGATGACTACGGCTACGAGCAGCCCGTCGCTGAGCCACCGGTAGAAACATCAGCTGGCGATGAGGAAGCCGAGATGATCGCAGCGGCTCAGAACCCTGGCCAGTTGGACCACCGCGACATGAAGGAAGTTGTCATGGAGCTGTTGGAGCGGGAGCTCGGCGCGAAACCGATGTAGCAAGCGCGCCCTCGCACCAAATCCGCGAGGGTCGCTAGAATCAGCAGTTAAAAGCAGCGAAAGTTAGGAATTACAGTGACTCAGCCAGATATGAACGCAATCCTTCAGCAGGCTCAGCAGATGCAGGCGCAGTTGCAGGCAGCTCAGCAGGAAATCGTTGCCACCACCATCGAGGGTGAAGCAGGCAATGGCTTGGTCAAGCTGGCTATGAAGGGCTCGGGCGAGGTTACCAACATCGCTATCGATCCGAAGATCGTTGATCCAGAAGATGTCGAGACCCTGCAGGATCTCGTACTCGCAGCGTTCCAGGACGCAACCTCGAAGGTGCAGTCTCTGGCTGACGAGAAGATGGGTCCACTGTCTCAGGGCTTCGGCGGCCTGGGCGACATGGGCGGCATGTTCTAAAAAATTGTTTGAAGGACCATTACAGGACCTCATCGACGAGTTTTCTCGCCTGCCCGGAATTGGACCTAAAAGCGCCCAGCGCATCGCATTTCACCTGCTGAAAGCAGATCCCGAGGACATTTCGCGCCTCCAGTCTGCGCTCGGCCGGGTCCGCGAGGGCGTCCAGTTCTGTCGCATTTGTGGGAATATTTCCGAGGATGAGGTGTGTCGCTATTGTGGCGACCATCGTCGTGACGCTGGTTTGGTGTGCGTCGTCGAAGAAGCCCGCGATATCCAAGCTATCGAGCGCACCGGTGAGTTCCACGGCCGCTACCACGTGCTCGGTGGCGCGCTTGATCCGCTCGGCGGCATCGGCCCCAATGAGCTCAACGTGCGCACACTTCTGCAGCGCATCGGCGGGGTACTTGACGACGTCGCGGTCGACGGCGAACCCGCGAAGGGGCCCGAGATTCATGAGGTCATCATCGCGACCGACCCGAACACTGAAGGCGAAGCAACTGCGACGTATCTTGCTCGTTTGTTGAAGGACTTTCCGGGTTTGAAGGTCACTCGGTTGGCATCTGGCATGCCACTTGGTGGCGACTTGGAGTTCGTCGACGAGCTGACATTGTCTCGCGCGTTAACCGGGCGATTGACTATTTAACGACGGGGCTTCCCGGGTCAGGGCTTTCAGGGGCAGTACCGTCAGTGCCCCCGCCATTCATGATGCCTTCTTCGCCGTACAAACCCAGCCGGATGGCTTCTTCGTCGGCGGCTGCGGCCTCTGCCTTCGACCGTGCAGGCGGGCGCAATTCGGCGATGGAGTATTGCCCACGCACAGCGTCAATATCGAGAAGATGCTCGAGTGCGCCCCGTCGAATAGCTGCCGAGGAGAGCTGCGAAGCTTCGGGCAGTCGCTCCATCCGGAACCAGTGAATCGCCTGCATCAGCATTTCAGCGGGGCCGAACTGGAAGTGCGTGAAGCGGAACCACAGCGCGGTAATAATCCAGTCGGCGACGGCAATCAGGGCAATGAGGTACATTGCTTGGCCCCACGCCTGGGTAGATGATCCGGAAATATCCAAGTGATCAATGATGGTGTAGCCACTGGTGCCGAGTGGCATGCGGACGAGGTTGACCGCGATGAGCGCTGCCAAGTAGTTGGTCATGGGTGCTTTACCAAGCACACCGACGGTAGCTATCAGTATCTTTTTCAATGGGGTCGACATTGCCACCATGACGATGGATAGATAGGTGATGCACATGATAACGCCAGCAACTGTGTTCGCTGATAGTGCAGAGGCCGTGACTGACTGTTGTACACCTAGTTCGTAATTCGACACGATTTGCCAGTACAGCGCGGCCAATGTCATCGGGATGAGCACCAGCAGCCCCATCGCTGGAATCCATGGCCTTGTTCGCACGAACCAGGGGATTCGGAGTAGCGCCAGGCCGAAACCAACCATTAAGAATCCGGCCATCGACAGTTCCACACTGCCGAATAGGGCTGCTGTAACTGCGAGGGGTGCGCCGATGATCGTAATGGCACGTCGTTGCCATTTCATTGGCAGTAGCAGAAGTGGAATCACAAAAAAGAGCCCGGAGATTGCGAAGCCGATCATGACATTGTCAGGCACTGCGACGGCTAGCGGAATTCCCAATGTAATCAGCATCAAGATGCCTCGGTAAAGCATTTGCTCAGGGAATTTTGCCGCTCGTCGAATTTGCATCCAGACGAAAGCTAATCCGGTTCCAAGAATGAGACCCAGGAGTGGGAAAACGCGATTGAAGACAAACAAGTCTAGAAAGCGAATGACAACGTTTCCGTCGATATCGAAACTCAAGACATCCATGATGGTGCTCATTGCGATGCCAAAGCGCTCCAACGAGCTGGCACTTGCCTGAATCCATCCATCAGCATCTGATACATGTCCAACAACTCGGTCAACTTCAAGTCCCCATAGAGCTGGGAAGGTGCCAAAGAACAGCCCGAGGATGAGGAATCCCCGAAGTACCCATGCTTCTTCGAGCTGGTACGAGGAGTCGATCAGTGCTTTACCGTCGGAGTCGAGGAATGCACGACGATCCATCATCTCGACGAAAGCGGCCTTGAACCGGGCCCACCTGCCATGCAGGAGCCGCCCTGACGACTTTTCGTCGCCAGGGGAGGTAGAACCACCTGGTACATTCCGGTCCATGACTGCGCTCTTTAAGAGTGGTTGTCGTGTCACGACAACCAGGGGGTGAACAATGCCCCTCAATTATCGCACCTGGAATGCGCAAAAGGGTAACGGAAGTAAATAAGTGTCCGGGCGGGCAACCCCGAATGTACTTCGATGTGTCTACATCGTGCTTAGCGCTCGCTCTTTGGACGTGGCTTGGAGTGGATGCGTTCGTCGCGAAGCTTGTCCACGACAGCGAACTCAGGCAGATCGATCGCAGCGAGCTCAGTCAATTCAACGCCCATCGCACGCGCCAATAGAACATCCGCGAGTTCAGGATTGCGCGCGAGCACCGGCCCGTGCAGGTACGTGCAGATAATCGAATCCTGCACCGCGCCTTCCGCGCCACCGGCAGCCTTCAGCTTGGCAATATCCTCGCCCGGCTGCACCTCCGGCCCCTCATTGCCCACACCACGCACAACGGTGCCCAGCGGACGCGCGTCCTTACCTAGGACAGTGCGCCCCATGTGGTTTTCAAAGCCAGTCAGTGGTTGCTTTACGACGTCCCCAAAAGGCACCGTGCAAATCTCACCAATTGCGCGAGTAGCTAGGGAATCGGTCTTGCAGTCAACGAGGCCTAGTCCCTCGATCTTTTTGTCACCGGCGCGGAATGATTCGCCCAGAATTTGGAAACCGGCGCAGATGGCGAGGATGGGACGTCGTGAAGCAGCTGCCCGAGCAAGGCCACCGTCTGCTAAAAGGTGCTCGGCCGCAATGGACTGAGCGACGTCTTCGCCACCGCCGATGGCGTAAATGTCGAGGCTATCTGGCACGGCTTCGCCGAGGCGGATTGGCACGATTTCTGCGTCGATATTGCGGGCTCGGGCGCGCTGGCGGAGGACGAGTGCGTTGCCGTCGTCGCCGTAGGTGCCCAGGACATCCGGGAGGATAAGGCCAATGCGGAGAGTGCTATCGGTGCTCATTACTTGGTCTCCTCGGAGTCGGCGCGAACAGTGTCGACGCGGTCAGAATTCAGGCGTTCGATGTCCTTCTTCAGATCGCGGAAGGCGGTGTAGTTGGCCAGAACTTCGACGCGGGTTGGGCGGGAAGGATCGACATCGGTGCAGGTACGAATGGCATCGAGTGGATCGGCGACCAACGTGTGCTTGATGCCCGCGTAGAGGAGACGAACGGAAAGATCCGTGCCGCGCTCACCGGAGGCAAGGACCGTAATATCGCCGAAGTCTTCAAACTTGACATCCCAGAGCCAGGAGAGGTCTTCGCCATCGGCTACGTGGCCGTTGACGGCGATGACGACTGCGTCGGAGGTGCGATCCACCATCGACAGAGCTTCCTGCCAACCTGCGGGATTTTTAGCTAGCAGCATTCGAACTTCCTTGTCGCCAGCTGCGCCAATTACTTCAGCGCCACCACGGGTCTGCGTTGCGCCCGGCACGGTAACAGTGGAGTAGCGGCCAGCAACGTTTTCTACCTGCTCAGTTGCATTCAGCGCCGTCAGCGCTTCCGCACCCATTTCCACAGCGCCAGCAATGGCGAGGGTGGCGTTGCCACGGTTCGCATTACCCGGCAGCGTGAGATTCAGTGGCATGACGTTGCCGTATGGGGACTTCACGCCTTCATCGGTAATTGACCAGGTTGGGGCGGGGCGGGAGAAGGTGGAGCCGTCGTCAAGCTTCTTAACGGCGTACCAGTTGTCGCCGTCGCGAATGATTGGACCGCCGGTGCGTGGGCACGAGGTGGCATCGTTGGTCCAGCCGCCACCGGCAGATACCCAGACGACGTTTGCGGCATCCCACGCAGCTGAGGCAATCAGTGGATCGTCGCAGTTAGCGATGATCGTTGCCTGCGGGCTCTCATTCACTGCCTTGCGCAGCGTTGCCTCAATCTTGTTGATCTCGCCAACACGATCCAGCTGGTCACGCGACAAGTTGAGCAGGACGATGACCTGTGGCTTCAAGTCCTGCGCAATGTGCGCGACGTGCAGTTCGTCGACCTCAAGCACAATGCTGTCGGCCTTTGGCTCGGCCAGGAGCGCGGAAATGACACCGGCATCCATGTTGTCGCCGCCCTCATTCGTTGCGACGACCTGCCCTGCATCGCGCAGCGCCGCAGCAAACATGCGGGTCGTGGTGGACTTGCCGTTGGTACCGGTGATGATCGCAGCTGGGCGACCCTTGCCAAGAGAAGCCATGATGCGCGGATCGATCTTCTGGGCGATCAGACCGCCGATCATGCCGCCGGCGCCACGGCCGGACTTACGGGAGGCCCACGTTGCAGCGTCGGCTGCTGACGTGGCCAGGCGAGAGCGAACCTTGGACCCGAGCCCAGAGGTTAGTCCCGAAAGGAAGTTGGGCTTACTGCCATTACTCATGGCAGCAAATTTTACGCCCACACACCCACAAATCGGTGAATTACCTGTTGTGGGTGTTTATGCCTCGCGTGCCAGACGCAGAAACGCTTCATCGCTGACCAGCGGAATGTCCTTGCGGTGCGCGTGCATTGCCTTGCCAGTCAGATCTTCCGGCTTGATATTCGCGGGGTGGTTGCAAACCAGAATTGACGTTTCCCGAGTGACCTTCTCCGAATACGTCAGCCCAACCGCCAGCCCCGCTTCAATGAGCTCGTCTGGATTAATGACAACCTCTGGCGCCACCGCAAACTCCATGCCCACCTTCAGCTTGCCACCAGGCGTGTACTTGCCCGGATTATCTGCCTGAGCTGGCGATTCAATCGCATCAACCCGGACAGTACTGCGCTGCAGTCCGACTCGGTCGGCACGAAGTTGGTCAGTGGGGTAGGCGGCGAGCGTGGCGTCGTCGTCAAGTCCGCCTTGTGCTTTGAATAGCGCGATGGTGGTCTGAATATCGTCCAACGTTCGGTCGCGCTCCGCCACCTCGTTATTGGAGGTACTGGCCATCGGTGACGCGCACTCGATGCCGTAGGTGCTCGCGACACCGCGCAGGCGCGTATCCGGCAGCTCGACTCCCTGCCTGCGCCCAGTTTCGAGCGTATCCACGATGCGCACCGGCGTCGGAATCTTGCCCACGCGACCACGGCTGCGCCGTCCACGTCCCCGTCGGTTGCGGTTTGCTCGGTTTGCTTGACGACGGGCTTTTCGTGCCTCAGCAACCACAAAACCCCAGGTCATCGGCGCATTATGCGTAATGAGGGTACGGTCGTCGAGAAGATCGTTGATTTTGGGCAGGACGGTGCCGAACTTCGGGGACCCCTGCAGGTCTTCCGGGGTGAGTCCGTGCAGATGAACTGGGCCGGGATCCTCGCCAGTGGTGAGAGAGGTGTGCCAGGTGTCGACAGTATTGCCGGCCGCGTCGAGCGTCGCGATGGCGATGCTGACCATTCGCCCCGTCTTCGGATGGATGCCGTTGGCTTGAATTGCCAGAACTGCGTAGGGGGCGCGTTCTGTGGCACGGGCAGCCCGACGTTGTTCCTGCTGATCAGTCTTTTCCGGTTGTGTTGCGGTTGGGGCAGTTGTCTGTGTTGCTTGCTCCTGTGAGGCCTTCTGCGAGGCTCGAGCTGGGGCCTTAGTGGCGACAGTCTGCCGAGGCGAGCCACCTTTGGTGGTGGCGCGGCGGCGGGAGCGGCGTCGTCGTGAAGAACGGGCCTCCGCTTCCTTGCGCGCAGGGTTGGGAGCATCCGAGGTCATGAGTCCAAGCGTAACTGTTGAGGTGAGTGGTGAAAATGTCAGGTTGCGAATGTGTGTGGAGCGACCGGCGATGCCAAAATCGGCCTGCTGATCGATCTGCGCTTTCAAATCGGTCCGGTAGCTCCACTGCAGCCCGCTGGCAAGTTGCAAAACCCCAGGTCGTGTCCGCCAGCTCGGGGCTGCACAAGAGACACTGAGCCAATTGGAAAGCGCAGACTGCGGTGTAGTGCAGAGGACAGGGCGTTAGCGAGCACTGCCGTGGAAGCAGTCACCATACGACAAAACCGGCGCTTACCCGGTGAGAGGGGCGAGGGCGCCGGTGGGATTGTTCGTCGTTAAGCCAGAGCGCGGTTGATTGCCGACGTCACGGCCTTCAGCGATGCGTAAGTAATGGAACCAGCGATGCCGCAGCCCCAAACCTTCTGGCCATTGACCTCGGCGAGGACGTAGGCAGCGGCCTCGGCGTCATCGCCAGCGGTGCGAGCGTGCTGGACGTACTCCATGACCTCGACGTCCACGTTCAGAGACTCGAGAGCATTCGCGTATGCGGCCAGTGGGCCGTTGCCAATACCATCGATGACCTGCTCCTGACCGTTGTAAACGACGCGAGCCTTGACGCGGGTGTCGTCGGTCTCGACCTGTGGTGCGTCAACAGTGATTGCGATCTGCTCCAGTGGGTTCTCGCGGTCGAGGAACTCGCCCGAGAAGATATCCCACATTGCCTTGGAGTTGACCTCGCCACCCTCTGCGTCAGTGACAGCCTGAACAACGGAGGAGAACTCGACCTGCATTGCGCGAGGCATGTTCAGACCGTGATCGGTCTTCATGATGTACGCAACGCCACCCTTGCCGGACTGCGAGTTCACGCGAATGACGGCTTCGTAGGAACGGCCGACATCCTTTGGATCGATAGGCAGGTACGGAACCTCCCAGACGACCTTCTTGAATTCTTCGTCGGTGATGTCCTTCGTGTGGGCACCTGGGCGAACCTTCTCGGCCATTGCGTCGAGGCCCTTGTTCACAGCATCCTGGTGCGACCCCGAGAATGCGGTGAATACCAGGTCGCCACCGTATGGGTGGCGCTCAGGGACGCGCAGCTGGTTGCAGTATTCAACCGTGCGACGAATCTGGTCGATGTCCGAGAAGTCGATTTGTGGGTCGATGCCCTGGGTCAGCAGGTTCAGGCCGAGCGTGACCAGGCAAACATTTCCGGTGCGCTCGCCGTTGCCAAACAGACAACCCTCGATGCGGTCGGCGCCAGCCAGGAAGCCCAGCTCAGCGGTAGCGACGCCGGTGCCGCGGTCGTTGTGAGGGTGCAGCGACAGGATGATGGAATCGCGACGCTCCAGGTTGCGGTCCATCCACTCGATGGAGTCTGCGTAGACGTTCGGGGTGATCATCTCGACCGTCGATGGCAGGTTAATAATGATCGGGTTCTCTGGAGTTGGCTCCATCACGGCGGTGACGGCGTCGACAACTTCCTTGGCGTACTCGACCTCGGTTCCGGTGTAGGACTCAGGGGAGTACTCCCAGCGCCAGTTGGTGCCGGTGTAATCGGCGGCGATGGACTTGATCAGCTCGGCTGCGTCCGTAGCAATCTTCTTAATCGCGTCCTTGTCCTTACGGAACACAACCTCACGCTGCAGAATCGACGTGGAGTTGTAAAAGTGCACGATAACGTTCTTCGCGCCTTCGCAAGCCTCGAAAGTACGGCGAATCAGGTGCTCACGAGCCTGCACCAGAACCTGGATGGTGACGTCATCCGGGATCATGTTCTTCTCGATGATCTCACGCACAAAGTCGAAGTCCGTCTGCGACGCCGATGGGAAACCGACCTCGATCTCCTTGTAACCCATCTGAACCAGCAGCTCGAACATACGGCGCTTGCGCTCCGGGCTCATTGGGTCAATCAGCGCCTGGTTACCATCACGCAGGTCGACAGCACACCACTGTGGAGCCTTGGTAAAACGCTTGTTTGGCCACGTGCGGTCAGGCAGGTTGAAGTCCTGAACCTCGACGTCGTAAGCCTGGTAGCGGTTCGCGGGCATCTGCGAGTTGCGCTGCTTATTCCATGCAGGCTGATCCGCTGGAATCTCGCCAGCTGGAGTCTGAATCTGCGATGGTGCGGAGATGAATGCGTCTGAAGGGGTCATTGGGTGCGTACCTTTCAATGTCAACTACTTCACGACGATAGTTGCTCGGACCTAGAAAGTCGTTTCTCTAGGAGCTGAGATTTATGGCCGGAAAACCGGATGTCGCGAGAAGTTGGGCGGGCTATGTATGGATGCTCTTTATGAGTAGGCCGGCACACCAAACTCCGCGACGGGGAGCCAGCCTTGAGCATTTAGCATCGAGCCCCGCCGCGGCACAGAAGAAGGAGTGCACGCTGCATGTGATGGAGGATACACGATTACCCGGGGTGTTTGTCCACTTAGTGAGATTACGTTTCCATTTCTGGGGGTGTGGAGTAGTGAAATCGACGTGGGAGGGTGGGTGACCGGGTGCTTTCTAATGTGTGGTGTCACACTGGTTTGGTGAATTGTCGCGGTGCTGGTGAAACATCGTGATGGCGAAAAATAGAGGGAAGCAGGGGCGTGTGGCACAGACAGAAAGCGCGATGCTGAAAAAGAGAGCGCAGACCGTTCGAGCCGTTCCAGCTGCGAAGAGCGAAGCTACGCTGGTTATCGCGGGCTATGTCGCGACTAGGGCGTTCGCGTTGCTTGTCCTGTTCGCCATGATTTTCGCTGACGCGACAAAGGATGGCGATTCGGTACCCCGTAATATCTGGCCACTCGTCTGGGACGAGCTCAACGCGTGGGATGCCGAATGGCTCGCTCGCATCGCCGAGCACGGTTACTTCGACATTCCTCCGGTAGGCGACGAACCTACCCACTGGCAGTCCCTCGCCTTCTTCCCGGGAATGCCGTATCTCATGAAGGCTGTCTCCACCGTCACGACGCTGTCGCCCCAGGTCGCCGGCATCGTGATCTCCCTGGTCAGTGGCCTGGTCTTCGCGTTCTCGGTTGCAGCACTGGTGCGCCGCATGCCGTGGGTACGGGCGTCGGCCCTCTCGCCGGTCCTCGCCGCCCTCCTCGCGACGACCGCCCCCATGACCATCACCTTCCTCATGCCGTATACCGAGGCGCTTTTCCTTGCGTTGGTGGGATGGGGGCTGGTGGCGATCGTCGATAAGCGGTGGGCAGGTGCGGCTGCCCTTGTTTTTGCGGCGGGCCTGGTGCGCTCGACGGCGCTCGGGTTGTTCATTGTGTTGGCGATCGCGGTGGTGGTGAATGCGAGACGGAATCCGAGGGCGTGGGTTGCTGTAGTGATCGCACCGTTGGGTTGGGCGGGGTATTTGTGGTGGTCGTCGTCCCATTTGGCGGATGTTGGCGGGTACTTCGGTGCGCAGGAGCGCGGCTGGGATTCGCGGGTTGATGGGGGCGTGGCGACGATCGCCTGGCTCACCAGAACCCTCACCGAGGAGACGCACGTCGGCTATATCTTGACGACTGCAACCATCATCGCCGTCACCCTCACCGCTGCGTGGGCATTCGTGGGGTGGGTGCGCGCGCTGGTCGGCGACACTCGCACCACCGATCTCTGGGGGCGCGCGTGGCCAGTACTGCTGTTTTCCTGCCTGGCTATCGGCCAAATCTTAGTCAGTGATGGCCTGATGCATTCGCGCCCGCGCCTGTTTTTGTCAGGCGTGCTCTTGCTGATCGTGGTGCCTGCAGTGTTGCGGAACTTTACGACGCGCACGTCGGCATGGCTCATCGTCACCTGGGTGGTGGTGTCGACGTGGTTTAGCGCATTTATGCTCGTGCCGTTTGAGTGGGCTATCTAGCTTTTAGCTCGCCTTAGCCCGAGCCAACTCGCTGCGCTTCGCCTTTCGTGGCGGGGGAGTGCCGTTGCCGGCGAGAGCGAGGGTGGAGCCGATCATGATGGCAGCCGCCAGGCCCATCCAGAGCCACGACCAGCCGTGTACCTGGAAGCGTTCGCCGAGAATGACATATCCCAGGGCGAAGGCGACAATCGGCTCGACAGCAGTCATGGACGGCAGTGACAGGCGCAATTCGCCGGCATTAAATGATGCTTGCTGCACCGCAACGCCGATCAGAGCCAACGTAATGAGTAGCCACAGCTCCCAGGATTTCGCCAGCTCCGTGGCTCCTTCCACCCAGAAAATATCCACGACGGCTTTCGACAGCACAGCGACATATCCGTACAACCAGCCAGTGTTGATACCAAGTAGCAGAGCTTTATGTTCGCTGAGCATAGTCGAGGCCAGCCAATAAATCACAGCAAAAACGACCACGCCGACGGCCAGGCTCGGGAGCCATCGTGAAAACTCAACGCGCACGTCACCCGGCTGTGGTCGCCCCAGCAGCACGACGACCGTCACCGCAATACTCAGCAGCAGCGCCCACGTCGTTTCGGACTTCGACACCCGCCTGCCCGCAATCAGCGATGCCAGTGGCAGCGTGAACATCAGGCTCATCACCAGCAGTGGCTGAACAAGCAACAGCGTGCCAAAGCCAAGTGCCGCGATTTGTAGGCCATAACCAATCATCGCGAGCGTGACGCCCGCCCACCAGGCCCAATTGCCAATGACGGTCCACACTCCGCCGAGGGTTGTTGCTCCGTCGGGGATCTTCGTCGCTAAGCGGTGGCGAATGACAGTGCCCCACGCAATAGTGAGCGCGGACCCGAGGCCGAGCAGAATTGCGAGGAATTGGTTATGCACGGTGTATGAGCCTACCTGTAGGAACGCTGAACTTTGCGACGTCCCCGCGCTAGCACTACCCACGCGCAACCGTGTCCCGCATCATGGGATACCCCTCCCAAATAGGGGTGAAAACGATGGGGCTTCGGAGCGTGCGAGTGGCGAAGTCTGCAATACCGGGCCGAAAACAGGGCATTTCAGCCTGTAAACGCGTGTTTAGCCCAGGGTGTGGCGTTTCGCCACAGGCTGCACTGTTGTATCGTTGCCAAAGACTCGTATGTTCTTATGCGGGCCAAACGTTGCAGTCTATTGGAGGTCACCGACCATGGCTTTGGTCGTACAGAAGTACGGTGGTTCGTCGCTGGAGAACGCGGAGCGTATCCGCAAGGTTGCGGAACGTATCGTCCAGACCAAGAAGCAGGGCAACGACGTAGTTGTTGTGTGCTCGGCTATGGGAGATACCACCGATGAGCTGCTGGATTTGGCTGCTCAGGTAAACCCGGTTCCGCCGGGTCGCGAAATGGACATGTTGCTGACTGCGGGTGAGCGCATTTCGAATGCGCTGGTTGCGATGGCTATTTCTAGCCTTGGTGCGACGGCGCAGTCGTTTACTGGCTCGCAGGCAGGCGTTATTACTACGGAGCGCCACGGCAATGCGCGCATTGTGGAGGTCACTCCAGGTCGTGTTCGGGAAGCTCTCGACGAGGGCCACATTTGCTTGGTTGCAGGTTTCCAGGGTGTTAACCGTGAGACGAAGGACGTGACCACGCTGGGTCGTGGCGGTTCGGATACGACTGCGGTGGCGCTTGCGGCTGCTCTCGACGCTGATGTGTGCGAGATTTATTCAGACGTGGATGGCGTGTACACCGCCGATCCGCGCATCGTTCCTAATGCCCAGCGCTTGGACAAGATTTCCTTCGAGGAAATGTTGGAAATGGCTGCTGTGGGCGCGAAAATTCTTCAGTTGCGTTGCGTCGAATATGCGCGCGCGTTCAATGTGCCGTTGCGGGTGCGTTCGTCGTATAGCAATGAATTGGGCACTCTTGTCGATGGATTTATGGAGGACATTCCAATGGAAGAAGCTGTTCTGACTGGTGTTGCACATGACCGTTCGGAGGCCAAGGTAACTGTCCTGGGCATTCACGATAAGGCTGGTCAGGCTGCGAAGATGTTCCGTGTTCTTGCGGATGCGGAGATCAACATCGACATGGTTCTGCAGAATGTGTCCAGCATTTCGGACAACCGCACGGATATTACGTTCACGTGCCCTCGCGAAGATGGTCCGCGCGCAATGGAGCTTCTGAAGAAGCTGCAGGAGCAGATGGGCTGGGAGAACGTGCTTTACGACGATCACGTCGGCAAGGTTTCTCTCGTAGGTGCTGGCATGAAGTCGCACCCAGGTGTCACTGCGACGTTTTGTGAGGCACTGGCCGATGAGAACATCAATATTGACCTGATTTCGACGTCCGAGATTCGTATCTCTGTCCTGATCAGCGACACCGACTTGGATGATGCTGTTCGTGCGCTGCACGAGGCATTCCAGCTCGGTGGCGAAGAAGAAGCTACCGTGTACGCCGGTACCGGCCGCTAAGCAAACGTTTAAGGAGTTCTTGTTATGACCACGATTGCTGTTGTTGGTGCTACTGGCCAGGTCGGTCAGGTTATGCGTACTCTGCTGGAGGAGCGTAACTTCCCGGCAGATAAGGTTCGTTTCTTCGCGTCTGCTCGCTCTGCTGGCAAGACTTTGCCGTTCCGTAGCGAGGACATCGTTGTTGAAGATGTCGCTGCGACCGCTGACGAGGATCTGAAAGACATTGATGTTGCTCTGTTTTCTGCAGGTGGCACCCTGTCAAAGGAGCAGGCTCCACGGTTTGCTGCTGCCGGTGTGACTGTGGTGGATAACTCGTCGGCATGGCGTAAGGACACCGAGGTGCCTCTCGTTGTGTCTGAGGTCAATCCGGGTGCTTTGCAGGATATTCCTAAGGGAATTGTTGCTAATCCGAACTGCACCACGATGGCTGCAATGCCAGTGCTGAAGCCACTGCACGATGCGGGTAACTTGCAGCGTCTGCGAGTCTCTTCGTACCAGGCTGTGTCTGGTTCTGGTCTTGCTGGCGTGAATGCCCTGGCTGGTCAGGCTCGTGCGAATGCTGACATTCTGGAGCAGCTAGTGACCGATGGTTCTGCTTTGCAGGTAGACGATCTCGGCCCATACGTCGCGCCAATTGCTTTTAATGCTGTTCCGGTCGCTGGCAATTTCGTTGACGACGGAACGCTGGAAACCGATGAAGAGCAGAAGCTGCGCAACGAGTCTCGTCGTATCCTCGACGTTCCTGAGCTGGCTGTTGCAGGTACCTGTGTTCGTATTCCAGTGTTCACGGGTCACACGTTGGTTGTGCACGCTGAGTTTGAGAAGACTGTTTCTGTTGAGGAAGCAACCAAGCTTCTGGAGGCTGCTCCAGGTGTGAAGGTTGTGGACGTGCCTAACCCAGTGGCTGCTGCTGGTGTCGACGAGTCGCTGGTTGGTCGCATTCGTGTTGACCAGTCGGTGCCGGAAGGCCGTGGCTTGGTCTTCGTCGTTTCTGGCGACAATCTGCGTAAGGGTGCAGCCCTGAATACGATCCAGATTGCTGAGCTTTTAGTGAAGTAACTGCGTCACCCGTTATGGGGTGAGTGGAAACGGAGTGAGGCCCCCGCCGTGAGGTGGGGGTCTTTTTGTGTGGAGTGCCAGTACGTCTGTATTGAACTGGTGTTTTGTGTGGTGTGGGATGTGTCTGAGGGGTGGGTGGCTCGCTGGCAGGAAAGGGATACGGCACGTTTCGTTGAGTTGGTGGGGAAGTGTGAAGGGGTGGTCGAGGTCACATGTAACGCTTCCTGGGTCCCTGACGATTGTGTAAGTGGGTGCTGAAAGCTTCGCCCAACAGTGACGGGTTGTTTGCCACTGCGGGCGTACTAAAGCGAAACCAGCGTATCCATCCGGTGTATTGCGGAGGGGCTGGCCGCGAGGCCTGTACCCAACCGATACAACCGTTCGACCAAGCGGGAAATATCCCCGCTCTACACTTGAAGGATTCAAAGTGAACAAGAATTCACGTCTCGTGCGTTCCGCTACATTCGTCGCAATCGCAGGCCTGTCCCTAACCTTGGGCGCTCCAGCAGCAATGGCTGCTCCAGCTGGTGAACAATCAAATGCAGCTTCTCAAGGTGACTCGACCATCACCCAGGACAAGGGTTCGTTGACGATCCACAAGTATGCTGACCCATCCTCGCTGGGAAACCCAACGGGTAATGTCGATGATCTCGTGAGTGGCACCAAACTTGATGGTGTGGAGTTCACGATCTACAAGATCAACGACATTGATCTGACGACAAACGAGGGACTGGCAGCTGCTGCAAACATTAATGTCAACGACTACCTCGTTAACGGCACTGCAGATCTCACAAAGGTGACCCAGCAGGGCGCTCCAGTTACCACTGCAAATGGTGGTCAGGCAGAATTCGATTCGCTTCCACTTGGTGCATACCTCGTAGTCGAAACCAAGGCTGCAGAAGGCTACAGCCCAGCTGCACCATTCATTGCTTTCGTACCAATGACACAAGGTAATGCTGAGGCTGGCGGAACCACGTGGAACTACGATGTTCACGCGTACCCAAAGAACTACCAGCAGAAGATGCCAGAGAAGACGGTAGAAGATGACATCAAGAATGTCGGCGATGTCATCACCTACAAGGTAACCGGCTATGCACAAACTATTGCAGACGGTCAATCTCGCACCATTTTCCGTATCGAGGACACCCTCGACGCTGCTCTTACTCCACCAGCGCCAGAAGAAGTGACTGTTGATGGGTTCGTAGCTGGTACGGACTACGCTGTGACGGTCGAGGGCCAGAAGGTGATCATCAACTTCACCGAAACAGGTCTGGCAAAGATTGAAAATGGCCAGGCAATCACTGCAACGATTCCAGCAACTGTTGCCGAGAAGACTGACGGCACCATCGAGAACACCGCCCAGGTTTTCGAGAATGATCCAAACACTGGTCAGGAAACCATGCCGAAGGACACTCCTACGGTAAAGACCTACTATGCGGGCATCGAGTTCACAAAGGTCAATGCTGGCGGCACGGTACTGGAGGGTGCAGAGTTCCAGGTATACGGCGCTACGGCAGACCAGACCTGTGATGAGGCTATCAAGGTGGAGGAACAGCTTCAGAATGTGGGGCTAGACAATACGAGCCTGTTCACCTCCGGTGCAGACGGTGTCGTAACCATCGACGGCCTGCATGTTAATGACATTGCTGACTCCACTGAAGGCAAGGCGAACACTTACGCCAAGTACTGCCTCGTTGAGACCAAGGCTCCAGAGGGTTACGAGCTTCTTGCTGATCCAATCGAGTTCACTCTGGCTTCCACCGAAGCCGGCACCTTGAAGCCAATTACTGTTGGCGACCAGGGCGAAGGCAAGGTCGTGAACCTTGAAGACACCACTCCTAACCTGCCAATGACTGGTGGTGCCGGTGTCGGTATCCTCGCTGTAATCGGTGCAGCAATCGTTGCAGCTGGCGCATGGTTCGCACGCCGCAACTCCTCCAAGGCCTAATAGGTTGAGGAACCTCGAGTGCGACATTCTTGAATGACGCGCTCACTGGGGCGGATGCGTAGTATCCGCCCCGTACGAGGCCCCGAAACGATTTAGTTTCCGGGGCCTCGGGCATAACGCCCTAAATATTCAGACTTATATCAAAGAGCACAACCACGCTCCCCGCCAAGCAATTGGAGCAACAGTGGCTGACCAGCAAGTAGTAACCGCAACCGATACCACCGAAGTCGAATCGACAAAGAAGCCTGCCAATGACCGCAAGGCCATTCTTATCCCAGCGCTCCTGGTGATACTCGGTCTACTTGTCATGATCTACCCAGTTGTTTCGACCCAGTGGAATAATCATCAGCAACAAGCAGCGGCTAAAGAGTACGACAAATTAGAAAAAAGCGTTCCACAAGATAAGAAGGACGAATCTTGGGCGCGTGCCCATGAATACAACAAGAATGACGGTACAGGTCCAATTCTTGACCCATGGTTGGCGCGCATCTCGCCTGATAACGCGGAGTATGCAGCCTATCTGGATCAGCTGAATTTAACTGAATCAATGGGACGTCTTGTCGTGCCAAGTGCACAAGCCGATTTGCCGATCTACCACGGAACTGACGACAAGACCCTGCAAAACGGTATCGGACATCTGTACGGCTCTGATCTTCCAGTTGGTGGACTTGGGACGCATTCGGTGCTGACGGGTCATACGGGTCTTCCAAACGCAACCCTCTTCGACAATCTGGGCAAAGTGAAGGAAGGCGATGCCTTCTACATCCAGGTTGCTGGCCACAAGCTGAAGTACGTGGTCGACCAGATCAAGGTTGTTCTGCCAAACGAGACGGACGAGCTCAAGGCAGTCGAGGGCAAGGACTACGTCACCCTCATCACCTGTACTCCATACGGCATCAACACTCACCGCCTCCTCGTTCGTGGGCACCAAGTTCCACTCGATCCTGAAGAAGCCAAGGTCTTGGACGACGGCGTCGGCATGGTCTGGCAATGGTGGATGTACGCGCTCATCGCAGTGGCAGTGGCTGTGCTCATCGGATTCCTATGGTGGCTCCGCAATGCCATCAAGGCGGCAAAGACCAAGGCTGCGGCGACTGAAGACGAGGACGATAACGAAGAGGATCTGCCTGCAGACGAAGCCATCGCAAAGAATGATGACGTTTCAGATGCCGCAGACGCACCAAACAACGAGTGGACGAGCGACAACGATGATCGCGAAGATCCACACAAGAAGCACTTACTCGACAACGGTTCCAACGGCGGAAGCCAGCGATGGGAGGACTGGCGATGAACACATTGCCTGTAATTAAGAAGTATGCACCGGCAATAGTCGCCGCAGCATGCGCATTCAGTATGCTGGGAGCACCAGTAGCCACCGCTGCACCAATCGTGGGCCAGCCAATCGAAAACGTTGTTGATGCGAACGATAACTCGCCAACAAACGTCACCATTACGCTGACGCAGGGCAACCCATACGAGAACGGCCCCGACGGAAAGCCAAACGGCCCAGCCGATGGCACCATCGTGACCATCAAGCGGCTAGTCGGAATTGATCCGTACAGTGCAGAGGACCGTTTGAAGGTCAATGAAATGACTCTCGAAGAGGCCATGGCATTGCCGACCGACCTCGCATTCACAGCCATTACGGACGAAAACGGCCAAGTCGAATTCAAAGATGTGCCTAATGGTGTGTACATCGTGACATCGACGCGACCAGCGGACGACACCCACTACTACAACGAAGTCGACCCATTCCTGCTTGGCGTTCCTTTCTACCAGGGTGGACAGAAGATGCAGGACGGTGTGGTCGTCGCGAAGCATAAGCCATGCCCACCATGCGAACCAGGGGAGCCATGCGAATCGACCGAGCCTACAAAGCCGACCGAACCAACGCGACCAGGCGAACCAGGCAGACCGGGCGAGCCAACCAAGAAGCCAACGCGAACGGTCACCACGACTCGATCAACCCTTCCAGATCGGCCAGGGGTACCGGTTGATACCGGTGGCTCGGGATCCTCAGGAGGAAGCGGCAAGCTGCCAATTACCGGTGTTGCTGTCGTAGGACTCATTGCTGCTGCACTAGCACTGCTCGGTGCGGGTGCAGTGTCTATCCGATACGCATCGAAGAAGAATCAGACATAGAGCCAAAATCGGCGCTCATTTGATGACGCCTGAGAAAGCAAATAGCCCCAGCTCACGAAGATCGTGCCGGACGACACGAATCGTGAAAGCTGGGGCTAATTTGTTGGGTGAATCGGTGCGAACTTCGGGTCGCCGACCTACGCCGTCTCCGACGCTCCAGCGCCACAGGCAGCGCCATCAGTCGAACCAGCTTGTGCAGCTTCCACTAGATCAGCACGAGCACGCGCCACGCGCGAACGAATCGTGCCCACACGGCAGCCAGCGATCTCCGCAGCCTCCGCATACGAATATCCCAAGACCTGCGTCAAAATAAGAGCCTCGCGCCGTTCTTCGGGGAGCTGCTCCATGAGCACCCGCGCGTCGGCAAGCTCGGCCCACGAATTACCCGTCGTTGCATTAGCCGTAGCGGTTTCGACCTCGACCATCGATTTGCGGGGCCGAGCCATATCGTACCGCACCGAATCCACCCACACACGACGAGCCAGAGACAGCAGCCACGTACGCGCAGTAGAACGACCGGCGAAGCGGGGCAGCGCAGACATAACCCGCAAATAGGTTTCCTGCGTTAGATCATCCGCACCATCGACACCGCCCAGGTGTGCGACCAGGCGCCATACGTCCTTCTGAGTGAGCCGCACAAACTCGGTCAATGCAGCACGATCACCGCGACCTGCTTTCAAAGCAAGCGCGGTGATGTAGTCATCGGTGCCGGTTCGAGAACCGCCGGTGCGAGTGGTGCTGGGCATAGTAAAAGCCATAATAGCAGGTAAGAGGGCATAGATATCCATCGCGTCAGTTGATTTAATGCGAAAAGAAATTGCCAAAGGGATTGGTGGGGTTCAATTTCCCTTCGCGAAAGTTGAAGCGAGCGCGGCTCAGTTTCGTTATCGTCGAATTGTGGGGTAGGTGAATGGTGTAACCCTGGCACCTGCCCACAGCTAAAAGGTTTATCTAACTAAAAGTGGATGTTCTATAGACAGCCATTAATAAGTTCGCTATGGTTGGTGTCGAGCGACTGATAAGTCATCGTAAATAAAAATCCCGAACACATAGCATCACCCGCAACCTGAGGAGGAAGACATGACTTCCAATCCACAACAGCCAAGCCCTGAACAGGGCACCGCCAACTACACCGGTCACAACGGCGCCACGACCCGTCTTAACGGCGCACCGGTTACGTCCGAGCAGCACTCCGTCACCACAGGGCAGCAGGGCAGCATTTCCCTGCACGACATGCACCTGCTGGAAAAGCTCGCCCACTTCAATCGCGAGCGCATCCCAGAGCGCGTAGTCCACGCCAAGGGCGCTGGTGCTTTCGGTGAGCTCGTCGTCACGCATGATGTCAGCAAGTACACCAAGGCAGCGCTCTTCCAGCCAGATACTCACACCCCGATGCTGGCTCGCTTCTCGACGGTCGCAGGCGAGCAAGGATCCCCCGACGGTTGGCGTGACGTGCGCGGATTCTCCCTGCGCTTCTACACCGAAGAGGGAAATTACGACCTGGTTGGCAACAACACTCCAGTGTTCTTCATTCGTGATGGCATCAAGTTCCCGGATTTCATCCACTCGCAGAAGCGTCTGCCGGACACAGGCCTGCGCGACGCAAATATGCAGTGGGATTTCTGGACCGCGTCGCCCGAGTCCGCTCACCAGGTCACCTACCTGATGGGTGACCGTGGTATTCCAAAGGACTTCCGTCACATGGACGGCTTCGGCTCGCATACCTACCAGTGGATTAACGCTGCTGGTGAACGCTTCTGGGTGAAGTACCATTTCAAGACCCGCCAGGGCTGGGACTTCCTTACCGACGACGAAGCCTCCGAGATGATCGGCCAGAACACCGACCATGCTCGTCAGGATCTTTTCGAAGCTATCGAGCGTGGCGAATTCCCAATGTGGGATGTCAAGGTGCAGATCATGCCATTTGACGAAGCAGCGACCTACAAGGTGAATCCATTCGACCTCACGAAGACCTGGTCGCAGAAGGACTACCCACTACAGGATGTCGGCTACTTCATCTTGAACAAGAACCCACAGAACTTCTTCGCGCAGATCGAGCAGGCGGCATTCGCTCCGTCAAATATCGTTCCTGGCATTGGTTACTCGCCGGACAAGATGCTGCTCGCGCGTGTGTTCTCTTACGCCGATGCGCATCGCTACCGCTTGGGCGTAAACCACGACCAGTTGCCGGTTAACCAGCCACGTTGCCCGGTCAACTCGTTCTCGCAGGACGGTACGGCGACCTACCACTTCTCAGATCCGTCACTACCAGTTCATGGCTCGAACGGCGTGGGCCGTGGCCCGGTCGCGGACAGTGCGCAGGCTGCCTCTGCTGCTGGGTGCCCAGTTCATTCGAACCACGCTGGGGTTGTCGATGGTGGTGACCTTGGCCAGTGGGAGTCCCACGGTGAAGAAATGTACCGTGGCGCTTACATTGAGCACCCTGAAGATGATGACTTCACTCAGCCTGGCGATCTCGTCCGCAATGTCATGGATGACGAGCAGCGTGACCGTTTGGCCGACAATATCTGTGGCGCAATGGAAGGCGTGACGCCTGAGGTTGAAGAGCGCGTCTATCAGTACTGGACCAACGTTGATGAATGGCTTGGTGCCGAAGTCCGCAAGCGCTTCGGAGAGAAGAAGACATCGTAGTTTTCTGATAGTGCAATATTCTCCGGTACTGCCAACTCGGTCATAAATGAAAAACCCGGCTATCTGTCAGCAACAGTTGTGTTGGCAGATAACCGGGTTCTTTTGTGCGGGATTTACGCCTGCTCAGTGGTGCTTTCAGCGTCCGCTGGCGCTTCTGCTTCTGCAGGTGCTTCAGTCTCGGCTGGAGCACCTACCTCAGCTGGAGCTTCCGCATCTTCTGGGGCAGCTACTTCAGTTGGAGCTTCAGCTTCTGCTGGAGTCTCTGCCTCTGCTGGAATATCTGCGACGACGCCATTTCCAGCGTTGACATCAACGATGTCGGAGACTGCAGTGTCATGCGAATCGACAACAGTGATGTCGAATGCATCCTGGCCGAATGGCATGTTGATATCGCCCACGGTCGACGTGATGTTCACGTCTTCACCTGCGAAACTCTCCAAGGCAGGGAATGGGGATTCAACATTTACGACGACAGTCGGCCCATCAGGCATTGCCTCGAGGACCTGCACGATTGGAGTGACGTCCATGAAAACCTCTGATTCCTAAAAGCCGAAATTACTCAGCTGCGACGCCGTTGCCAGCGGTGACATCGAGGATGTCGGAAACTGCAACGTCATGGGAATCGGTAACGGAGATGTCGAATGCATCCTGGCCGAATGGCATGTTGATGTCGCCAACGGTGGAGGAGATGTTCAGGTCTTCGCCAGCGAAGGACTCGAGTGCTGGGAATGGGGTTTCGAAGGTGAAGTTAGGGGAATCTGGAAGAGCTTCGACGAGGCAAGCGATGTCGCAAATCTGCATTGTGAAAATCCTTACGTAGTGAGAGCACGAAAATCCTCTCGGGATCTTCATGCGGACAGGGCGTGGGGTCTGCACAGTGAACGGGTGTCACTATGTCGACTGCCGTCACCAACATTAAGGCTGCGCTCAGCGTCTTTTCAATCGCTAATGCGCGTAAGGCAAGTGCGCGGACTGTAAAAATGACAAGTGTGAAGCCCTCTTCAGGTTTGTGAAGAAATGGGCAATTTCCAGGGAAAATGGCGTGATAATTGTTTGTTTCACTGTCAACATCACGTCGGTTGGTATGTGAGCCCTTACCACCTTGAGTTAGGGGTAGCTAACATATCCGCCCATCCGATAGGGGTGATGACATGCAACTATGAACGGAGGGTTAACGGGAAAGATTGTCGTTAAGTTGCGCGAAATATTTCAGTATTCGTAAATCGGCACAATTATTGTCACATTTTTTAATGATCTGTAAATGCGTTCCCGAATTTCGCGCCAAAAGGCTGGAGTGCATTTTCGGGCCCTAAAGAATAATTATTAAGTGAAATATAAAGTTGCCCCTAAGTGGGGGTGAATCGTTACGGTATGGCGCTAAGTGAAACGCTGTTAGCTTCACTTCAGTCCCATCCTTCTCATGGGACTCTTATTCGCGTGGTACCAACTTACTTCCGGCGCCCGCGCGAACCAGGCTTGTAATCCTCAGCAGACCCATCTCGTGCGCCAAGAACGGAGCGGCCAAGCATTTCTGAAGCGACGGTTGCAACAATGAGGACAGCAACGATCGCCAGCAGGCCGGTCAGAACTTTGCCCACAGACAGCGTGCCCGCATCAAATTCGACGACCATGTTCGCCAACACCAGTGCAGGAATACCGACAGTGATGCCGGCCGACAGCTGATTCAGCCTGCTCAACGCATCATGACTCCGCCACATCGCGACCACCGCGCCCAGCAAGTACACCGAACCGAGCAGCACCAGGAGCCCGAACAAGACGGTCAACGTAATCGAGCCAATGCTCATTGTTTTCTCTCTTCTTTCATTTCCTAGTACTGCTTATCGACGACCGCGCGAGATCACCCTCGACAAGCCCACAGTGGACAAGATGCCCAGGAGACCTGCCAACATGGCGATGTCGAATGTGATGGCGGTGTCGCGGATGAGGGCCGTCGTTAAGAAAACGCCGACCATGGGGTAGAAGGCTGCGTCGGAGAGCACCGCGCGGGATACGTTGCCACGGACGCGGAAAATGAGGATGACACCGAGCAAGAATGCCAGCGCGCAAATGCCGATGCCGATGCCGCTGATGACTGTGATTGCAGTTTCGTTCATCGGGAACCTCCGTCGGTGGTGATGTTGGCGTCGGCTTCGTGGTGCGCCGTGCCAGGAATGGGCAAACCGACCTTGAGCTCGCGGGCGGTGCCGACAATGGCATCTTCATCGACGGGCTCGTGCGGGTTGTATTCCTCAAAGAGGAACGCAGCCGGGCGGGGAATCGACTTCAGCGACGGCACCAGCTTCTCCTCCATGTCGTAGAGGGAATCGTAGAGTTCGTCCAGATCAGCGCCGAAAATCGCGTGAATAATGAAGAGGTACTTCGGGGTGAAATCGCTGTTGTCTGAAGTGCCAGCGCGAACCGCTGCACCCTGCTCAGCCGTGAGCTCACGCGTACCCGCAACCAGAGTGCCTGGAGTCATCGTGATCGACGTCGAGAAGCCCATCAGGCCCGCATCAGTAGTGACGCGAACCGGCAAGCCAATCAGCACTGGTTTCTGCTTCTGGCGTGGACGAAACGTATCGACAATCACGTCTGTCGCCGCCAGCAATACCTGCCATGCCAGCCATAGGGTGTAGCCGAGATTATGGAAGAGCTTGCTCATCTACTTGCTCCCGTCCGTGTTCTCTAATTGGTCATAACCAACAGTTTTGGCCGTATCGCCGACTGCCGCCTGCGTGTACCCCTCAATGTCGGTCAGTGATTCTGCCGCCGCACCCGTTGCGCTCGCCACGACCCCGGCACCGAGGAACATAGCCACGCTGACAAGTGCCAGGCTTAACGACGGCATCGTCAATGCGGGGCGCACCTTCAGGTTCTCATCAATGCCCTGCATAGGGCGTCCCCAGAACACTGCGCGCCAGAAACGAATCATCGACAACAGGGCGCCAATGCTGGCCACGATAATGACTGCGATGACGACGATGGAGCGAGCATCGCCAGCCGATGCTGCAGCAAAGACCACGCCGACCTTGCCCCAGACCCCGGAAAACGGTGGGAAACCGACGATAGAGAACGCCATGGCGGCAGCGACCCACGCGACGAGAGGGTCGCGACGGGCAATACCCGACAGCCGGGCGAGCGTGCCAGTGCCGTAGGTTTCCTCGATAGCGCCGGCAGCCATGATCAGTGAGCCAACGGTAATCATGTGGTGAACTGCGTAGAAGATGCCCGCTGCAAGAACCTTGTTGGCATCGCCATCCGTAAATGCGAGCACCACCAGAATGAATGGCATGCCGTTGACCATCTGGTACGCAAGCACTTCTCGCATGGTGTTTTCGGCAAGCCCTGCGAATGCGCCAACCAGCATCGATACCGCCATGACAGCGACAATTGGCCAATGCCAACGGGAGTCCATATCGATGATGACGACGTAAATGCGGAACAGCATGTACACCGCAACCTTCGTGTGGACTGCCGAGAACAGCGCCATCACTGCTGGGCTCGTTGCTGGGTAAGTGCGTGGCAGCCAGGTGTGCATCGGTGCGAGGCCAGCCTTCAAGCTCAACGCAATAACCACTAGACCCAGCGCGACCAAGCCGACGCCGCTTTCCTTAGCCATTCCAGCCAGGATTGAGATGTTCACGCTGCCGACAGCGCCGTAGACAAGCACGACACCAATCAGCAACACAGTGGACGTGAGCAGATTGACCAGGACGAACGAGCGTCCTGCAGCCAATCGATGCCACGTACCGGTGACAGCCATTAGACCGTAGGACGGCAACAGCATGACTTCCATGAACACAAAGAAGTTAAAGAGGTCAGCGGTCAGGAATGCGCCCGACATGCCCGACACCAGCATGAGCGTCAGGGAAGCAAAGAAGCGAGAGTCATTCTCGCCTGCATAGTGGGCAAACCACGACCCCACAGCAACCACCGTGGAGGCGACGCCCAGCATAAGCAGGGAGAAATTGTCCGCAACGAAAGGAATAGCGACACCGCCAGGGTAGGCGCCGACACCGTGACCGATCGCGCCGTCGGAAAGCACTCGCCCGAATAGCACAAAAGCTAAGACTGCCTGGATCGCAGGAACACCAATGCCCAATGCCACGCGCGCGGAGGCCCACGGCAGAATCGCTGCGATAGCTGCGAGAATCAGCGGACCACCGGCGAAGAGAGGGAGAAGGGCGGAGATGGTTTCGGTGCTCATTACTCGTCACCGCCTTGTGGCTGGCGAGTCGGGTAGGAGCGTTCCATAGCTGCATCGATGTTGGCGGCATCTGCATCTGTTGGAATATGCCGGACAGCCCGGCGGCCGGCGGTTGCGATCTGTGCCATTGCATCACGGTCCTCGTGGATACGGGTGTCGTCATCGCGCCCGAGGGCAGACATGGCCAGCATGAAAGCGGTGACGGCCATCGTGATCACAATTGCTGTCAGCACGAATGCCTGCGGTAGGGGATCAGCAGCAGTTGCCCGATCCATCGTGCCGACCAGTGGTTCGCTGCGCCAGGCACCCACGCCCGTCGCCAAGACGATCAAGTTAGTAGCGTGCGAAATTAATGTCATACCGATGACAGTGCGAAGCATGCCTCGCTGAAGCACCAAATAGGTTCCGCCAGCAGCAAGAATCGCAGCCATAAGCGCGATAATCATGATTGCACCTCCTTCTCGTTAGCGCCGGATGTGGCTGAGGCCGATGATGGGGCCGAAGCCGGAGTCTCCGCTTCATAACCCTGCGGCGGGACGACGACCAAACTCGTGCGGTGTGCAACACCGGGGCTCAGGTCGGCATCGGATTTCTCTGAACCTGGGCGGTCAGAACCACCGAGGTAATTCAGCGCCGCCGCAATAACACCCATCACCGCGAGGTAGACGCCGACATCGAACAGCAGCGCCGTCGTTAAGTGTTGACCCAGAACATGTGCATACAGAGGCGCAAGGAAAGAACCCTTGAAGTAGCCAATAAAACCGGTAACGATCGCCATGATCACGCCACCTGCGCTCAGTAGGAATGGTCCATAGCGGCCCATGACTGGCTCATCCTTGTCGCTGGACAGGTAGTGCAGCATCAACGTTGCAGCACCGATCAGCGCCGCGTTGAAGCCACCACCAGGCAGGTTGCCACCTCGGTACAGCACCACGAGAGATACTGCGAAGAGAAGCGGAACGAGCCACTTCATCAGCATGCGTGGGTACAAAGTATTGAGGCGTACCTCCGCCAGCTCACCTGGCTTATCCAACAGATGCGGCCAGCGTGGCATCGATGCGACAACCGCAGCAATCGCAATGCCTGCCATGCCCAGCACGGAAAGTTCGCCCATCGTATCGAAGGCACGGAACTCAACGAGAATGACATTGACAATGTTCTTCTCGCCGGTCACCGCCTCGGTGTTATCCAGATACCACTGGCCAACCGCTGGAATTTGGCGTCGACCAGTGAGTGCCCACATGGCGGCGAACGTCGCAAAGCCAACGCCTGCAGCGACCACCACAGCCATGCTCTTGCGTTTCGACGACGTCTCCACGAAAGCTCGTGGCTGGTGGCGGAGCACCAGCATCATCAGCACAACAGTCAGAATCTCGACGAGGAACTGGGTCATCGCGACATCCGGCGCACCAAGCAGCATGATCTGCAACGTCACACCTGTGCCCGTCACACCCAGCAGCACGGCTGCCTGCAGACGATTCTTTGCCCGCACCGTCGCAATCACACCGATGATGACCACCGACAACGGAATCAGATCCGTCGGATGATCAATGCCCGGCACCTTCGGCGCAAGCTCGGCCCCGCCAACCGTGGAAAACCCACCAGAAATTGCAACAACCAGCGCGTACACCGCGATCATGCCCAGCAGCGGCAACAAGTGGCGAGACGGCGCATACGAATTCGCCATCTTTCCAAACAGCTTGCCGACGCTCCGACCAGCCGACGTACCCGCATTCAGCGCGTGCACACCCGTGAATGGGAACAACTTTCGGCCGGTCAGCCAGGAGTACAGCGGAGTGCGCACCACGATCAGAGCGATGCCCAACGCAATGACAATCAAAGAAATAACCAGCGGAGTTGTCACGCCATGCCACAGTGCCAAATGCGAATCGGTGTATTCCGTGCCCGTTACATCCGTAACGTAGGCGATGGCGTTGAGGGGGCCGTCGAGAAGCGAGCCCGCAAAGAAAGCCACAGGCAACGACAGCACACCAGGTAGCGCGGCGGGGATCCACAGCGCAGCGGGTGCTTCGTGGACCTTCGAGACATCGCGCGGACCGTCAACGAACACTCCGAAGATCAATCGCGCCGAATAGGTGAAGGTCGCCAGCGCGCCGATTGCTGCGAAAGTCAGCAGCGCGATCACACCAGCGCCAGAGGTTGGAGCCTCGGTGAACGCCTCGAGCATGCCCTCCTTGGATAGGAATCCGAGGGTGGGCGGGATCGCAGCCATCGAGGCCGCGCCCAGCACCATCGACCCAAACGTCCACGGCATTCGCTTCCACAGTGGGCCAAGGCGACGCATATCGCGCGTACCTGCCTCATGGTCCACTACACCTGCCAGCATGAATAGCGACGACTTGAACATTGCGTGCGCAATCGTGTGCACAACCGCAGCGGTAATAGCGAAACGCGTGCCGACACCAATCGTCGCCACAATCCAACCCAGCTGCGACACCGTCGAGTAGGCGATCAGCTTCTTAATATCCGTCTGCTGAATCGCAAACACAGCCGCCGCGACAGCCGTTGCCATACCCAACACCAATAGCAACGACTGCCACATTGTCACGTGCGCAAATGCCGTGCTGAAGCGCATGAGCAGGTAAATACCTGCCTTCACGACGGCGGCCGCATGCAGAAACGCCGACACCGGCGTCGCAGCCGCCATCGCTTCCGGCAACCACGCATGGAACGGCAGCTGCGCTGCCTTCGTAAACGCAGCTAGGGCAACGAGCGTTGCGACGATCGTCGTTACTGCAGGTTTCGCCATGGTTCCCGTGCCCCAGATTGGGGAAGCGAGCAGCTCAGTGACGTTTGTCGTTCCCGTAGCCCACACTGCAATGCCCAACGCAGCTAGCAAGAACAAGCCACCGGTGAACGTGAGGATCAACGTTCGAATCGAACCATCCTCACCCGACGACCCCGACCTGGCGATAAGCAGGAACGACGCCATCGACACCAATTCCCAGGCGATGAAGAGAAGCACGACGTCGTCGGCAAGCACCAGCAGCACGACCGCGAGCATGAAAGCAGTCATGAGCAAGTAGAAACTCATCGTGCCATCGCGCTTGGGCAAGTACGCGGTGGAATAGATGAACACCACCGAGCCAACCAATAGCGCAAGCAGCGCGAACGTCAGCGAAAGGGGATCGAGTCGAAGCGCGAAATTCGCATCGATAGATTCCGGGAGCATGGCACTAGCCCAAGACGTACTCCACGTCACAGGAGTCGACTGACCCGACGGGCCTGCCGTTCCTGTTGTAGTTGGGAATACGTCCGGGGCGAGGCGAGCGAGCTGCACAACCGCCGCGATGAAAAATGCGACGATCGGCCAGCCCGCGTGACGGTCCAACAGCTTCACAAAAAGTGGAGTGAGGACAAGCGCACATGCAACCAAAGCGGGGACACTCAATAAAGTCACTGCTGGGTCGCTTTCCAGATAGACAAACGTGGTCAACGCGCACGAAGAAACTGGCCGAACCTAATACAGTCGCCGGCAGAAACCCCACGAAACGCGCTATGAAGACTGAAATCAACCTTATCAATCAGTAAGGAGCGCTTCACTGCCTGCTAAGGACGATGGGGGATTGAACGGCACGGCTCGACTGGGCATAGCGAGCGGAATTCTGTGGCTGGAAACCTCGGCTTGGCGCGGACTATTTATGCGCTGCGACCGGAAAAATACGGAAGGTTTCTTCGTTCTGGGATCGACCGAGGAGCGGTATCACGGAGTGCCGGGAAGTATTGGGGAGTCACGGGGAACAACCGATTTTGTCGTCGCGCCGGGCGGTTTCCCGCGCGCGTATTAGATATATGACAAACCGAAAACTCTGCGGGCAAATATTGGCCAACTCTTAGTAGCCTTCATATTGATTCGCGGTGACTTTGAATTAATGCCATTCATCGCCGGATCCTTGTCGAAAGCCGGTGCCATCTCCCCACCATTGCGTCTACTTCGAAATACAGGCGCGCAAGATCAGCACTGAATTGCAGGTCGATCTCGACTCGTGCAGGCGCACTCAAAACCACTTGTCGACGGGGGTAGATTCACGCACAATCCGACAGAATTGACCGTAATTCGCGGTCATTCTGCGGCGAGGCGCAATGGGCGCGGTGCGCATATGCCGCGTGAAAAAGAACTTGGTCGGGGTAGCGGGATTTGAACCCACGGCCCCTTCGTCCCGAACGAAGTGCGCTACCAAGCTGCGCTATACCCCGGAGCCGTTCGCGCCAGGGACCAAAATCCACTGGAATTTACCCCAGTGCGTAACGAAAATAACTGTAGACCTCGTCAGCTCGACTTCGCAAAGTGCCTGGTAGGGGCGGGGCGCTTTTGGGGATCGTCGTAAAGCTCTCGGTTCTTATTGAAAATGGCCCTACTTCGAGACAACCTCAATCAATGTCGCCGATGGACGGCAAAACAGGCGAACCGGCACATACGGAGACGTACCAAGACCGTTGGACACGTGCATCCAGGTGCGCTCGGTCCAGCGCGCAAGACCGGATGCGCGTGAACGGTCGATGCCACAGTTGGTGACAATGGGGCGCTCGCCAGGAAGACAGACCTGGCCGCCGTGGGTGTGGCCACTCATGACAAGGTCATAGCCGTCGGCAGCGAACTGATCCAGGACATGTGGTTCCGGGGAGTGCGACAGGCCAACGGCGAGATCTGCATCCGGGTTGGGGAATCCGGCTACCTGGGCATAGTCGTCGAGGTTGTGGTGCGGATCGTCCACACCAGTGACCGCAAGCTTCACCCCACCAGCCATGAACTCGAGGCGCTGATGCGTGGCGTCCTGCCAGCCTCGCTCGATGAAGGCGGCGCGCATATCCTGCCACGGAAGCTCGACCTCAGAAGGCTTGCGCTTCTTACCCGTCAAGTATTTGAACGGATTAACTGGCTTCGGCGCAAAATAGTCATTTGTACCGAACACGAAGACACCAGGTCGATTCAGCAGCGGACCCAATGCCGACAACACCGATGGAACAGCGTCCATGCTGCTCAAGTTGTCGCCCGTGTTGACAACGAGATCTGGATTCAGCGCATCCAGCGACGCAACCCACTTCTGCTTGAGCTTGTGCTTCGGCAACATGTGGAAATCGGACACATGCAAAATGCGGAAAGGCTCACGCTCCGTGCCGAACCCGGACCCGGTTGGCAACAGCGGCACTTCGACCTTCTTCAGGCGAAATGCGCGCAGCTCGACCTGATTCGCCCACAGGAACACCGACGCACCCAGCACCGCAGTGCCTGCCGCCATGAGCGCTGGACCAGCGAGCGGAGTATTCAGAATCTTCGAGTTCTTATCCACGAGAGACAGGGTACAGGGCGTCACGGATTAGCTACGGCACCCCGCGCACCCCTCCCATTCGGCGCCGCCACCCTTTTCGCACGGGCGCGAACGCAACTGCGTAACCTAAAAACATGAGTGAATTGAAGGCCAAGATCATTTCCGACATGACCGCTGCGATGAAGGCCCGCGACAAAGAAACCGTGGGCGCACTGCGCATGCTGAAGGCTGCAATCCAGACCGAAGAAGTCTCTGGAGCCAAGCATGAGCTCACCGACGCGGAGGTCCTGCGAGTCATCGAGCGTGAGATCAAGAAGCGTCGCGAATCCGCCGACATGTACGCTTCCAACAACCGCCCTGAGCTGGCCGAAGCCGAGCTTGCAGAAGCTGAGGTGTTCACCAAGTACCAGCCGGCTCAGCTTGACGACGACGCGCTGAACAGCCTCGTCGCCGATTCCATCAAGGAAGTCGCTGGAGATGACGCGCCAAACATGAAGATGATGGGGCAGGTCATGAAGTTGGCCAAGGAAAAAGCCGCCGGCCAGGCCGACGGCAAGCGTCTGTCCGACGCTGTCAAGGCTGCACTCCAGGGCTAGTCCCTCAGGGCTAGCTCTCTAGAACGGGATTCTTCCGATACCCGGAATATCAATTCCGCCACCAGTGCCCCCACCGCCACCGCCACCGCCACCGCCGGTAGTCGGTGGAGTTGGTAGGTCTGGAATCAGCTCTTCCAGCGATGGCATCTCAGAAGGAGATGGCACCGTCCACGTGCTCGTTGGACGTCGTGTGGTGGTACGTGGCGGAGCCGGCTTTGCCGAACCATCAGATACGTAGATGGTTACCGTGCCACCCTTCAGCAACAGGCCAGGCACCTGCGTCGAGGTGACAATGCCACGTGGCTCGCCTGTTTGCGAAGCACGCTGAGATTCCACCTTAAAGCCCGCTTCCTCCAACTTCCGGCGAGCTTCTGGCTCTTGCATGCCAACAACGTTTGGCAACCTGGAAATAGATGTGCCTTGTAGGAAGTCGTCGTTAAGTTCGGGGATATTCATTCCGCCGTACTCGTCGACGATTGGGCGCATCGCGCTGAACCATGTCCGAGCTGGTTCGCGACCACCGAAGAGATCGCCTTCCCAACACTGACGCAGCGGGGTCGTGCACAGCTGCGTGACAGTAGGGGAGTCGTTGTAGGTGTAAACCGCCGCGGCAAGACCATTTGTGAATCCCAAGAATGCGGCTGACTGGTGAGACTCGGTGGTACCCGTCTTCGCCGATACCTTGCCATCCCAGTTGAACTTTGCAGCCGCGTCCTTCGCAGTGCCGAACGTGGTGTCCTCGCTCATGGCGTTAGCGATAGCGCCGGCCACGCCAGGATCCACGGCGTCCTCGCACGGTGGGACTTCGAGCTCGACTGGCTCGCCATTGGAGTCCGTAATCGAGTCAATAGGAGACGGTTCGCACCAGCGACCGCCCGAAGCGAGGGTTGCGCCGACGTTGGAAAGCTCCAGCGCGTCGACCGGAGTTGGCCCCAGCACGAACGAGCCGAGAGTGTTCTCCGACACGTACTCCTGAACCGACGATTCACCGTCGAAGCTGCCTTCCTCCGTGTACGAACGCATGCCCAAACGAACTGCCATATCCATGACGCCGTCAACGCCAACTTGCTCCGACATCTGGATGAAAGGTGTATTCGGCGAGCGCGCCAGCGACTCGCGCAACGTCATCGACGACGGGAAGTTGCCTACATTTTCCACGCAGTACATGCCTTCTGGGCAACCGGCTGCGCCACCGCTGCCAAGACCCCACGCCTCGTAGCGACGAGGAACCCACAGCGACGAATCAATACCCATGCCGCGCTCGACCGCAGCCGTCGCCGCGAAGATCTTGAACACCGATCCCGCACCGTTGCCGACTGGTGTGTATGTCTGTGGCTGTACCGTCTGCTTTGCGTTGGCATCCAGACCGTAGACGCGTGACGACGCCATCGCAAGCACACGTCGAGTGTCCTTGCCAGGCTCCACAACATTCATGACCTCCGCAACGCCTTCCGCCTGCGGATCAGCCTGTTCGCGCAGGGCGCGCTGCGTATTCTCCTGCACCTTCGGATCCAGGGTTGTGCGAATGGTGTAGCCACCACGAGCCAGTTCCTCGCGGTCAATGCCATGCTCATTTAAATAGGACACTGTGTAGTCGCAGAAAAAGCCACGGTCGCCTGCGCTGATGCAGCCCTGAGGAAGGCTCTGTGGTTCCTCCAGGACACCGAGTGGCGCGTCTTTCGCAGCCTTTGCTTGTTCTGGCGTAATTGCGCCCGTGGATTCCATCGCCGACAGGACTTCGTTACGACGAGCCGTCGCTCCTTCTGGATTCGTATACGGATCCAGTCCCGTCGTTTGCTGTACCAGGCCAGCTAACAATGCAGCCTGCTCGACCTTCAGCTCTGCGGCAGGGACACCGAAATAGGTCTGCGCGGCAACCTCGACACCGAAAGAACCATTGCCGAAAGGAACAACATTGAGGTACTTGGTCAGCACCTCATCCTTCGACATCGACCCTTCCAGATCCTGGGCAATGCGAATCTCTCGCAACTTACGGCCATAGTCAGTAGCCGTTGCAGCACGACGTTCTGCCTCTGTCTTCGAATTCACCAACAGAGTGTGGTTCTTGATCAGCTGCTGCTCCAGCGTGGATGCACCCTGGGCTACAGAACCTGACACGAAGTTCGTGACAGCCGCACGTGCCGTGCCCTGCCAGTCCACTCCTGAGTGCTCCCAGAAGCGGCGATCCTCGATAGCGACGATCGCCTGCTTCATTGGCTCAGAGATCTTTTCCGATGGCACATTCACACGACGTTGCTCGTACATCCACGCCATAGGCTCGCCATTACGATCCGTAATAGTCGTAATGGACGGTGCCGGCTCCGTAATGACCGATCGCGCTGACACGGCCAAGTCGTCTGCCGTCCGCGCCATCAAATAGCTCACGCCGCCCGCTGGAGGGAAAAGAGCGCTCGCCAAAACCAGGCCGGTCAGGATAACCGCTACGGCCAGTTTTAGTAGGTTCTTTCCGTTATTCACACGCATAACACTACTTGCCGTTCCGAAATGCCAAAAGGCAGAAGCGCCAGCGCAAGCATTTCCCCGTGCTCGCTTGACGACGGAGCGAACAATGTTGCGGTGCGTTAATGGCGCTTCGTTCGTCGCAAAGTATGTATGTCAGGTGAAACAAGCGGGGATCGTTAAAGCCTGTTTAGTGACGTAGCTCACCCCCGAAACGGATGACAAAGCGAACCAGTTACCTGCATCTCTGTGTTCTGCATCACCCCTGGAGTGTGACGCAGTAGACACTTGCGAAGCGTTGTGAATAGACTTACAACAACAAATCAACACTTAACTAAGTGATTCCTACCCCTGAGACGAAGAGATCGGGTATAGGAGAAAGCTCAAGGAGGCCATCAATGACCGCCACGATTCCGGACAAGAACCGCACCGTTACTCAGCTCAGCCTGCGTGTAGCACCTAGTTCCGACGAGCGAGTGTTGGGTCCGGAGAGCTTTAGGGATCGTCAAGAGTGGGTTACCCAAGCTAAGTGCCGTGACATTGATCCAGATGAGCTGTTTGTCCGCGGTGCGGCTCAGCGCCAGGCAGCAGTTATCTGCCGGCACTGCCCAGTAGTTCTGCAGTGTCGTGCAGATGCACTGGACAACGAGGTTGAGTTCGGTGTGTGGGGTGGCCTGACCGAGCGTCAGCGACGCGCGATGTTGCGCGATCACCCAGAAATTACCTCGTGGGCTGAGCATTACGCAGCTCAGTACGAAGCACAGATGCAGAATAAGTAGTTTGGCAATATAACTGGCAACTTAGCCTCTGAGCTCTTCAGCGCAGATCGGGATTGGTGGTTTTCCTGGTCTGCGCTTTTGTTTCGGCTCGGTACCTCCACTGCAGCCCGGCACGAGAAATCGTGACCTGGGCTTTTGCTGATTTAACCTGGGTCGCAATGGAGTTACCGAGCCGATTTGAAATGGCAGACGCGAACAAACCACCGCAGCAACAGTCAAGAACCTCCACAGCGGCCACGAACACCACTACCCTTGGGACACATGACTACTTCTTGGGAATACGCAACCGTTCCACTGCTCACTCACGCAACCAAGCAAATCCTCGATACCTGGGGAGAAGATGGCTGGGAGCTCGTTACCGTCCTGCCAGGGCCAACGGGTGAGCAGCACATTGCTTACATGAAGCGCGCTAAGGAGGCGTAACGCATGGCTGACACCACTAACTCTATTTCCGCACGCTTGGCTGAGCTCGGAATCGAGCTTCCAGCAGTAGCCGCCCCAGTTGCTGCCTATGTTCCGGCTGTACAGACCGGCAATATTGTCTACACCTCGGGTCAGCTGCCATTCGTTGACGGCGAGCTCACCCACGTCGGTCACGTCACCTCTGAAACACCAGACGCTGATGCAGGCGAAGCCACCGATGTCGTATCCGCCGACGACGCCAAGATCGCCGCTCGCACTGCCTGCCTCAACGCGCTAGCTGCCGTCGATGCGCTCGTGGGCATCGACAATGTTGTGCGCATTGTGAAGGTCACGGGCTTCGTGTCCTCGGCTGCAGGTTTCAACGGCCAGCCGGGCGTTATTAATGGTGCCTCCGAACTTCTCGGAGAGATCTTTGGCGACGCAGGTCAGCACGCTCGTTCTGCTGTTGGCGTAAATGAACTACCACTGAATACCCCAGTAGAAGTTGAGCTGATGGTAGAGGTTTCTGCGTAACGACGACCGTCGTCAAGCAGCACACGTCGAAGTGGCCGTGCCCCGTTGTTACCTCCTCAATAACGGGGCACGGCCACAAACGTAAAAAAACACATAAGATGGGGGACATGGAGCA
>NZ_JBBHKX010000002.1:0-1182164 GCF_037572275.1 Corynebacterium sp. H78
TGGGGTTGCCTTTCCCTTTTCTTCCCCCCCTAAATCCGGGGCCCCCCCCACAACTGTAAACAAGCACGTAAGATGGGGGACATGGAGCATCCTGCGTATAGCCAACTGCGTCCCATCACCGATTCTGTAGGCGTTGTACTGTGCCCGAACCCGAGCTACTCATCGCTCGAAGGCACGAACGCATACGTAATCAAGGCGGAGGGGGATAGTCGTTGCATTGTCGTTGATCCAGGTCCGGAAGACGAGGGCCACTTGAATGTTTTGCATCGTTACGCTGGCGACGTTGCGTTGATTCTGCTCACGCACCGTCACGGCGACCACGCCGATGGCGCAGATCGTTTCCGCCAGCTCACCGGTGCACCAATTCGCGCGGTCGACTCGCGCTACTGCTCAACTGGGCAGGAAGTACTGCAAGATGGTGAGCGCATCGTTATCGATGGCATCACCCCTCAGGTTGAGGTTGTGCTCACCCCAGGTCACACCGCAGATTCGGCTTGCTTCTTCATTCATACGGGCGCTGGCGAAGATGATGTCGAAGGCATCATGACGGGCGATACCATCGCTGGTCGCCACACCACCATGATCTCCGAGACCGATGGCGATCTTGGTCAGTACATGGAAACGCTCAAGCTTCTCGACGAGCGCGGCAAGGGCATCCGACTACTCCCAGGCCACGGTGCCGAGCTGCCGGACATCACGGTAATGACTCAGAAGTACATCGAGCGTCGTCAGCAGCGCCTCGACCAGGTTCAGGAAGTGCTGGACAAGCTGGGTGAAGATGCAACGATCAACGAGATCGTTGACGAAATCTACACCGATGTTGACCCAGTACTGCGCCACGCTGCAGAGCAGTCCACGCGTGTTACCTTGCGCTACTTGCAGAAGCAGAACGCGCAGTAGTTTTTGGGTAGTGGCCCCGTCTGTGGGCTGGATAGCCCGCTGATCACGTAAAAAAGACCTCCTTCGGGAGGTCTTTTCGTATTCAATGGGTCGTATTAAAGGGTGCCAGTGTTTCGCAGCCTAGTCCCGGTAGGCCTCAGTGCCTCGGTTCAGCCACGCGTAGACACCACCGATGAGGAAGCCACCGCCGATGATGTTGCCGACCCAGACGAATACCCAGTTGATGGACACGGCAGCAACAGTCATATTCGCAGGTAGGGGATCTACCGAGAACGCGGTGATGGAAAACAGCGAGAAGTTCGCAATCACGTGCTCCAAACCGAGGCCTACGAAGATCGCGATCATCGACAAGATAGTCAGGAACTTACCTGCGAAATCCTTCGCAAACATCGCGCCGACCACACCCATGTTCACGACGAAGTTGGCCAGAACCGACTCGACAAGGAGTTGAAGGACATTTTTGTTGAGTTTCACTGAGGTCAGCGTCGTAAAGAGATTTGCTGCGTCGAGCCCAGCGAACCTCGCCGAGAACGACAACATGAAACCAATCAGGGCAGCGCCAACCAGATTAAACAAGGTGCAGATGACGATGCTGCGGAAAGCAGTGCCCCACGAGACGTACTTGTTGGAGGCACCGTAGGTCATGAACATCATGAGTCCGGTCGCCAACTCCGCACCCAGAATGATGATGGAGTAGAGGCCGAGGCCAAAGAGCATGGCGAAAGTAATCGCGCCGAGGCCAGGCGCCAAGGATTCAACAGCATTGCCGACGATCCCCGCGAATGCTGTGCCCAACGTCAAGTACGCGCCAGCCAGGATCGATCGCACTGCAAATCGTGGAAAATCCTGATCAAGCAGTGCGGTCTTCTTAACTACGGCAGCTTCAATGGACTGGTTGAGGCTCATGGTGCTCGCGTTTCATGCGTCGGCGAATCGGTTGTCTAGCGATTTCTAGACTAGTAAGGGAAAACCGCAAAAATATAACCGCCGACATTCCGCAGGGGGAATGCGACGGTTACTGTGGCGTTGCCGATTAGCGTGCGCGACGAGCCAAACGCTCGGTGTCGCAAATCAGAACAGACTTGCCCTCAATGCGAATCCAACCACGATGAGCGAACTCGGCAAGTGCCTTGTTCACAGTCTCGCGGGAAGCACCGACCAGCTGAGCGATCTCTTCCTGCGTCAAATCGTGGTTCACGCGGAGGTTCGTGCCCTCCTGGATACCGAAGCGGTTAGCCAGCTGAAGCAGAGCCTTTGCGACGCGACCCGGAACATCAGTAAAGATCATGTCTGCCAGCGAGTTGTTGGTGCGACGCAGACGACGAGCGAGCATACGCAGCAGCTGTGCAGAAATATCTGGGTGAGCTCCAACCCAGGTGTGCAGCTGGTCGTTATTCATCACGGCTGCGGTGACCTCAGTGACACACACTGCCGACGACGTACGTGGGCCTGGATCGAAGATGGACAGCTCGCCGAACATATCGGATGGACCCATGATGGTCAGCAGGTTCTCGCGACCGTCAGCGGAGTGGCGGGCAAGTTTCACCTTGCCCTCGATGATGATGTACAGGCGATCGCCTGGTTCACCTTCGTTGAAGATCGTGGTGCCACGAGGAAAGCGAACAGTCTCCAAATCATCGAGAAGAGCCTGAACGGCATCCGGGTCGACTCCCTGGAAGACACCGGCGCGGGAGAGAATCTCCTTCACATCGTCCACTGCTGTTTTCTCCTTTTCTTTAGGCATGCGTAGTCTGCGTGCACCGCGAATTGCGCACAGCAAATACACACCCGGAATCTGCAGCAATCCGCATTTACGACAACCCACATTAAATCTGTGACGAACCCCACTCTAGAGGAAATCCCGAAACCATGTGTATTTAGATGGTTTTTGTGTCCCTCCACAGTCCACCCGCATGACCTGGTAAACGACAGTGAACAGCTCCGGACGATCCCGTCGGAAGCCCACTCGATAGGATCAGGACATGGCTAGCGGGGCAGCACATAGTGCGGTGGTGAATGGTGGGCGTCGTCGTAAAGTGGGCGCACATCCAGCAGCGAAGGGAAAAGAGACGCGCTTAGGCATGGTGCGACGCGCCCGTCGTATCAACCGTGCGTTGGCAGTGGCGTATCCCGATGCGCATTGTGAACTGGACTTTCGCAACCCGTACGAGTTGGCAGTGGCCACGATCCTGTCGGCGCAGTGTACAGACGTGCGGGTGAACCAGGTGACTCCGGTGTTGTTTGCAAAGTATCCAACCCCAGAAGCGCTGGCTGCCGCAGACGTCCGTGACGTTGAGGAAATCATCCGGCCGACGGGTTTCTATCGGGCGAAGGCGGGCAACATTATCGGTTTCGCGGAAGGTGTCACGGCACGCTTCGCTGGGGAGGTTCCGGGGCGGCTGGAGGATCTTGTTGCGCTGCCGGGTGTCGGTCGAAAAACCGCCAACGTGGTGTTGGGGAATGCGTTTGATGTGCCGGGGCTGACAGTTGATACGCATTTTGGTCGCATCGTTCGGCGATGGAAGCTCACCGAAGAAGAGGATCCGGTGCGAGTCGAGCGCGAGATCGGTGACATCATCGATCGCAAAGAATGGACGATGTTCAGCCATCGTGTGATCTTTCATGGTCGGCGCGTCTGTCACTCCCGAAAAGCTGCGTGCGGAGCCTGCTTCCTCGCCTCCGAATGCCCCGCCTACGGGATCGCCGGTCCGACTGAGCCTGATGTGGCCGAAAAGTTGATCAAATCCGGCGACCGGGAATGGCTACTCGAACTAGCAGGGTTGACCCAGCCACCACATGTTGAGTAACCAATCCATAATGTGAATAGTTAGATCCTAGGCTTCCGAGCCCCTCGCTCGACCTTCTCCGTCAAAATCCGCCAACCCTTCGCAGACCCCCTGAACTGGAATAGATGCACCATGTCAACCGATCCACTCCCAACTAGCGTTCCCCGAGTTTCCGGCAGCAAGTCGACTCTCATCGCGCTCATTGTTGTTGTGCTCGGCACGATTGCGATCATCGGCGCAGCCATCTACTTCACGACGGGTGGCAACGATTCTCAGCCCGCTTCCAGCGAGGGACTGGGCATGGAGCCGAATTTGCCTGTTGAGAACGTCGCAAAGCGTCCTGAATGTCCAGCTGGAGATGACCCAGAAGCACTTGCCGCGAAGGCTGAGCTGAACCCGGAGAGCCCACTGGCGAAGGTGTCGCTGCCGTGCTTGGGTGCGCCAGAGCAGGGCGACATCAACCTGGGGGAGGCGCTGGCTGGCAAGCCTGCCGTGATCAATGTGTGGTCATGGAATTGTGCGCCATGCCGTGAAGAGATCCCGTTCTTGCAGCAGTGGGCAAAGGACAACCCGGATGTGCACGTCGTGGGTGTTCAAGCAGCGACCAGCGAGGGTCGTGGTGCTGCGTTCCTGCAAGAAATCGACACTGACTTTGTTTCCTACCAGGACAGCCTGGACACAGTTGGACCAGCTCTTGAGTTGCCACGAGTGGTGCCGGTGACGGTGGTTGTGCGACCGGATGGCACCGTCGCAAAGGTTTTCCCGCAGGCGTTTACAACAGTCGAAGAATTCGATTCGGCTGTACGCGGCGCGCTTGGTGATGCTTAATAGCAGTTATGGACATGGAGGCACTTTTCTACCGCGACGAACCTACCGGCACGACACCGGCGGGGTTACGTGTACCCAAGTGGATGCTGCCGATTGTCGATGACAGTCATCGCGTGCCGACGAGCTCCGAGGACCAATTGGAATCGCTGCGCAGAGCATCGTCGACGCTGGATACTCCTCTGGAGCGGCCCAATATGTCAGCTGTACTGGTGTTGCTGAGCGGGTGGTTTGATGGGCATTCCTTGCCGGCTGACGCCTCGGTAGTTCTCATGCACCGCGCGACCACGCTGCGCAAGCATGCTGGGCAAATGTCGTTTCCGGGTGGGCGGATGGATCCGACGGACCGGGACCCGGTGCACACAGCGCTGCGCGAAGCCGAAGAGGAAACCGGGCTTGATGCGCGAACTGTCACGCCACTGCGGGTGCTCGATGCAATTGACATTTCGCGTACCGGTTTCGCCGTGCATCCAGTGCTGGCGTACTGGCACGCGCCACATCCGCTCACAGCGGTTGACCCCGCTGAGACGGATGAAGTACTGAATGTGCCAATTCGAGAACTAATTGACCCGGCTAACCGTTTACAGGTTGGGTACGGGAATTGGTCCGGGCCTGCATTCCGCGTTGCTGACTTCATTGTGTGGGGATTCACTGGCGGAGTGCTGAGTCATCTTCTCAATATCGCTGGTTGGGCGGTACCGTGGAATGACTCAGAAGTACATAATTTGCGGGAGACACTGGAAGCTTCCGCAAATGGTGAGGCCTTTGGCCTGGGAGGACAACTTCGATGACACTAATGGCGACGGTCGCCGCAACATCAACAGGCTCGTTTGTTGATGTACTTCTCATTGGTGTCGTAGTTCTTGCCATGTGGATCGGCTGGAAGCAGGGCGCAGTGGCAGCGTCACTGGCTATCCTCGGTGTCATCGCTGGTGGCGTGCTCGGGTTGGAACTTGCCCCGCATGCAATGAAATCTGTTGCAGGCTCGCTGCCGAAGCTCATGGCTGGGCTGGCGTTGGTGCTGATTCTCGTGGTCATTGGCCATTCTGTGGGATCCGTTGCTGGCCAATCGATTCGCAATAACTTGCGTTCTCCGACGGCTCGTGGTGTCGACTCTGGTTTCGGAGCTGTCGTACAAACTATCGCAGCGTTGCTCGTGACCTGGCTCGTTGCTGTTCCCATGGCAACTGTGGTGCCGGGGTTTGTTGGTGAGCAGATTCGCGAATCTCGGGGTCTCAACATTGTGGATGCGCTTGCCCCGGACTCCATGAATGGGCTGGTGTCTGACATTCTGCGCAGCCTGAATCAGAACGGCATGCCCGTCATTTCACCAAGTTTCGGCGATCAACCTCAGATGGAAGATGTGCCTGCTGACCCAAGCGTCGTCTCGCAGGATGTCGTCGACGCGGTTCGTCCGTCCATCGTTCGCATCATGGGCGAGGCGCCACAGTGCCAGCGCCTGTTCCAAGGAACTGGCTTTGTGGTGGATGAGGACACTATCGTCACCAACGCTCACGTTGTCGCAGGTGCAGAAACTATTCGCCTAGAGACGGTCATGGGTGTCGTCGATGCCGATGTCGTTCACTTCGATCCTGTCGACGACGTCGCGATTCTCCACAGCTACCAACTAGGTTTGCCAGCGGTCGAATGGGCAGACGCGCCCGCATCGGATGGCGATGGGGCTGTGGTCCTCGGCTTCCCAGAGTCTGGGCCGTTCAAGGCTATCCCTGCTCGCGTTGAGACAACACTGACTATCCGTGGCTCCGACATCTACTCACAGGGACGGCACGACCGTCAGTCGTATGTGCTGCGTGCCGACGTTCGGCACGGCAACTCTGGCGGCCCACTCATGACGCCGGAAGGAAAGGTTTTCGGCCTTATTTTCGGTGCGGGACTGAACTCCGAGGAGACTGGTTACGCGCTGACTGCTGTAGAAACACGGGAACACATTGAGCAGGCGAAGGACCTGACCACACCAGTGGATACGGAAGAGTGCGTGGAGCAGTAGCGCTCGGCGTGGGTGCTGGCGCTAGTGCTCGAACGTTTCCATTGCCGTACCGATTGCTTCGGCAATAACCTCCGGGGCTTCCACCGGAGGGAAATGGCCGATATTAGGCAACAGCAGCGGATTAGCCACGTCTTGGCCACCGCCCGCGATCAATTGGGCGCGCTGCAGCGTTTCAGGCGACAAGGACGCTTCTAGGAGCCTTTTCGGCGTCGATTGGTCTAGCTCGCCAGCGATCAATTGGGCCTCAGGCAATCCAGCTTGGTTTAGCTCCGCCAACCACCGCACCAATCGAGGTGGCCATGGCTTTGTCCACCAATCAGCGTGCTGCAATGCGGTGGACAATGCACCAGAAGCCAGAGACAGTCGCATCAGGTCAGCAGTCTCGGCGCCTAGCTCCGTATCAGCGAAATTCGCACCTTCTGGGGTGATTCCGGTCCGAGCCATGGAATGAGTAACCACGTCTTCAATACGTTGCTCGTTCGACGTCGAGGGGCCCAACAAGCGACGGCCAATCCGACTAGGGAAGCTTTGGCGACCTGTCCGTCGCAAAGTAGAGCCCACAATCGTCCGCGACTCGCGCGACCACGGCTTGCTCTTCATTTCGGCAACCCACGCGCGCGGATGCACCGCACCGCTGAGAATCAACGAATCAATGAGCTGCGGATGCCGAGCAGCCAGAGTCCAGGCAATCCACGAACCCAAACCATGCCCGACGACGATCGCCTTCGTGTGGCCCATCGCTCGAATAAGGCCAGCCGCATCTTCAGCAGCGATAACAGGGCTGTACCCATTCGGGGTGCGGTCCGACGGTGCGTAACCGCGCATGGAGGGGGCTACGGCGTGAAAGGGATCGTCGGCAAGCAAAGCAAGCACACGACGCCACTCGAACCAGCCACCAGTAGATCCGTGGAGGAAAAGCACCATGGGATCAGACATGGCCCCGCATTCAGCGACGTGAAGCCTTTGGCCCCGGACATGCACCATGCGGTGCGACCAGGGGCCGGGGAGCAAAAGATCGTCTGAAAACGAGGCCATGGAGAAAAAGCTTAACGGAAGAACCTACAAGTGAGGCTTAGGTGTACATTCCGTTCTTGTTTACTGCGACTGCGTCAGCGGACTTGGAGTTCGGAATAACCGTCTTCAAGTCCTGGACAGAGTCGATGGTCTTCTGCGGCTTCTTGACCGACTTGACCTTCTTCAAACCAATGAGCGCACAGACACCAGCGATGACCAGCATGATGACGAAGACGATGAGGAAAGCAGCCCAACGTGGCAGCCACTCAGAGATTAGCTCGGCGAGGAAGAAGAAAAAGAAGAACGACGAGTACAGTGCAACAACGCCCGCTACCGCGAACAGTGCGCCACCGATGCCACCCTTCTTAGCCTCTCCAGCGAGTTCGGCCTTAGCTAGCTCGATCTCTGAACGAACCAGGGAAGAAACCTGCTCGGAAGCAGACTGAACTAGCTGGCCAATGCTAGCTTCGCCCTTTGCGTGAACATCAACATCGCTCAATGGGATGGAGTTAACGCGTGGTGCATCGGTCGGGCCTCCGTTAGTGAATAGACCATTGTTCTTGTCGCTAGTCACGTGCGTCCTCCTGCGAATTTTGTTCGTAACTCTGTGCGTAATACTACCTATCATTGCGCGTCTGGCGCGTTCAGGATGTGCATCTTAATGATTTTGATATGAATCTGCCTCTGCAAGCACCGTTAACCTTTATCGTTGAATACATGAATTTGGGTACTCCAGGCGGCACAGGTTCGGGTCCGCGAGAACTATCGATCACCAGCGTGCGTCACCTGTCTGGTGGTGCCGAAGGCGCCATCAAGCAGCACGGCCAAGCCGAGCAGAAGTCGGAGCCGGGTGCTACGAACGATCCGCTTGCACCGCTCATGGCACTCGACGGAGTAGCCGAAGCCGCAGAATCCGCGGCAGCAGCGATTTCTGCAGTGCACCGCCACAAGGCGAATCTGCGTAAACACAATGTCACCGGCTCTGAATCTGTATTGCGCGGTGCCCGTGCCTCGGCATGGCTTGATGGTGGCGACCGCACTTTGCCTGATGACGGCACCGTCACTGACCCAGTTCTCTCTGCCGCTCTGCGCGCTGCGGATTCCATTGCTCCAGAGGCCATCAACGAAACCATTCGAGTCTGGCAGCGGGCTCCAATGCAAGTTCTGGCACGACTTGCTCTGGTGACATCCAACGCCAACGTCGCCAGCGATTACGACTCCGCCACTCGTTCACCGCTGGGTCGCCCAGTGGGGGATGATCGCCTTTCTGCCGCGATGAAAGAACAGCGCCTGCACATTCTCGGCGATTTCATCACCGGTGGTAGCTCCATTCACGGTGCGGTGCTGTCCGCGATCGTGCACGGCGAGTTGCTCTCGATGCGCCCGTTCGCCCAAAACAACGGCATCATCGCACGTGCTGCATCTCGCTTGACGACGATCGCCACTGGCCTTGACCCACGAGGACTCGCAGTTCCCGAGGTCTATTGGACACGCCACCGCGACAAGTACGAAGCTGCGGCCGAAGCCTTTGCGTCTGGAGAGCCAGACGGTGTGCGCGAATGGATCCTTCTGCACATCGCAGGGCTGGAAGCAGGCGCCGTGGAAGCACGCGGAATTGCCGAAGCTGTCTAGGAAGTAGCTGCTCCTAGGGCAGAGCAGAGACTAAGAGTCGGTGTTGCTTGGACGGGAACGTCGCAAAGCAAATCCGACAACGATTGCCGTAACAAGCGCAGTTACTACCGAAACAGCAGTGACGCGTTGCGATGAGGTCTTAAACAGCGGTTCCGGATTGTGGAAGTCGCGGATCGGCCAGTTGCGTTCCGCAGCGAGCTTGCGCAGCGCCTTGTCTGGATTCGTCGCCATGGGATAACCGACGGTACTCAGCATCGGTTCGTCTGTGATCGAATCAGAGTAGGCATAGCAATAGTTCAGGTCATAGCCGTGAAGCTTGGCCAGACGCTGCAGCTCCGCAGACTTATTGCCACCACGGCAGAAGAAAGGGACAACCCCGGTATAGATGCCATCTTTGACCTCAAGCCGGGTGGCAACCGTACGCGGAACACCGATTGCAGCAGCGATAGGCTCCACGAGTTCCTCCGCAGATGCGGAAACGACGTACACATCGTGGCCAAGACGCTGATGATGCTGAATGAGCTCGCGAGCCTCCGCATACACATACGGCGAAATCACCTGGTGAAGTGACTCTTCCGCAATCTTGCGAACAGTCTCGGCCTTCCAACCAGTAACCATTGCCGACAGCTGATCGCGAGCAGCTTCCATCTGATCGTGATCGTGGCCCTGGGAAATATACAGCGCCTGGCTCAGCGCCATTTGCACTACGCCCGAGGTACTGAGCAGCCCAGATTCATGGAATTTTTTGTTGAACGCGTAGGCCGAACTCTTCGCAATAATCGTCTTGTCCAAATCAAAGAACGCAGCGACACGACGACGCGCTGGAGCCGGAACAGCAGACTGCTTCCGTCGCGCCGACTGACCTGATTCGTTCTGATAGCTCACGCCCCCGAGCATAGCGACAAAGACGGATGACAAACCACGCAAATAGCTGTTGGCAGACAGTGAGGTTTATGTCATACTGACCCTGGTTGGCCCCGATATACTGTGTGGCCGCCCCCAGCTCGCCCCCCGATGCTGGGTTGATGCCTCGCGCCAATCCCCCCCCAGGCGCGAGGCGTCTTTTTATGCTTTTGGCTAGGGGGCTGGCGTTATCCACAGTTGGATGGTTGTGCACAGATGACGGTCGTCGTGAAGCTTTCGCGGAGCACGGCTTACCCAAACCCAGCACAGTGTGAGCCATGCACAACGACACGAATGCACATCCAATCGTGGTGGCAGCCGCAGACTCAGCGTTGGCCGAGGAAGTAGCGACAGTTATCGCTGCAACAGGCCGAACCATGGTGACAGTGACCAGGGTGAATCCAACCGATGCTGCATGGAGGCGAGCTCCAGCGGTCATTGTGGACATCGAGGCTGCGGAGCAATTGGCGGAGTGCGAATCGGAGCTGGGGGATTCGTTGTTCGTGGTGCATCTCGATGGGGAGGAACCGGATTGGGATCTGGCAGCGGATGTAGGAGCCTCGGCGGTGATGGCACTGCCATCGTGTGGTGTGGATTTGGTGGAAGAGCTGGGTAGGTGTGATGTGCCTGTGGCAGCTCCGAAAAGCCGGCCCACGTCCTCGAAGATTGGCAGATCTCCGCGTCCGGCCTTGCGCGCGACGTCACGCCGGGGACGTGCCCTCGCCATCGTTCCGGCTGTTGGCGGCGCTGGCGCATCGGTCGTCGCGGCGGCCATGGCAATGGGAGCGTCGAAAGAAGGCCCGGCGATTCTCGTCGATGCGGATCCGTACTCGGGTGGCGCTGACCTACTTGTAGGTATCGAGCACGTCCCCGGTATTCGCTGGCCTGACGTGCGAGCTGAATCGGGTCGGCTCGATTTCACGGCGCTCATGGCAGCACTCCCACAGATCCCTGCTGGACCTGCGGTGCTTACAGGCAGCCGATCGCGTGACGACGACGGCTGGACCATCACTGAAACCGCAGTCGCATCAGTCGTGGATTCTGTGGTGAGCACAGGCGGGACGGCAGTGGTCGATGTGCCGGGGGCGGAGTGGCTGGATGAGGACGTCGTGAAGCAAGTCGACTTGGTTGTGCTTGTCGTGCCGTTGACTGTTCGAGCTGTGGCAGCGGCCAGTCGTTGTACGACGCTGTTGCAGTCGATGGGTACGGAGGTGGTGGCGGTGACGCGAGGACCATCGTGGGGTGGGGTAACTGCAGCTGATGTGGAGTATGCGACGGGGCTGGAAGTCATAGCGGAGCTGCCATATCTGAAGCGGCTGGCTCGGGAAATTGAGAACGATGGGTTGGGGCGGAGTGCGGGACGGCTAATCCGAGAGTTAGCGCCTGTGGCGGAGCGGATGGGGAAGCAATGACGGATCTGAAAGATGACCTTCTGGACCGAGTCCGGGGACGCTTAGCTGATCTGCCCGTCGGCCTTGATACTGCAGCTATTGCGCGTGCGGTACGTGAAGAAGCGGGTGGAGTAATTGCAGATGCGCAGTTACTAGGCATCCTTCGAACAATGCGCGACGAACTATCCGGAGCAGGAATTTTGGATCCGCTGCTGCGTTTGCCCGGTGTGACGGATGTCCTGGTTACTGCACCCGACAACGTATGGATTGATCGCGGAAACGGCCTAGAACTCACCGACGTGAAATTTCCGGATGACACGGCGGTTCGCCAACTTGCGGTCCGTCTTGCCAGTGCATGTGGACGGCGCCTGGATGATGCGCAGCCTTTCGTTGACGGGCACATGCCCGCCAGGCGAGGCCACACCGGCGGTGCCGTTGGCGTGCGCGTTCATGCGATGTTGTCTCCACCTGCAGCCACGAACACTCTGATTAGTCTGCGTATTTTGCACTCGGCGAATCGTGGATTGGCAGATCTCGTCGAGCGAGGAACAGTGCCCGAGCGAGTCGGTGAGGTGTTGCGGGGGATCGTCGAGAAGCGAGTGTCGTTCGTCGTTGCTGGTGGCACAGGTTCCGGCAAGACGACGCTGTTATCAAGCTTGCTTGCAGAGGCTGGGCATCATGAGCGAATTGTCATCGTTGAGGACACCCCGGAGTTGCTGCCGGCGCATCCGCATGTGGTGAAGCTGGTCGCGAAGCCACCCAATGTGGAAGGTGCTGGTGAGATTACCCAGCGAGATCTGTTGCGGCAGGCACTGCGAATGCGCCCTGATCGGGTCATTGTTGGTGAAATTCGGGGAGCAGAGGTCGTGGATCTGCTGGCAGCACTCAATACTGGCCACGATGGTGGCGCTGGCACCGTGCATGCCAATCGAGCTGTCGATATTCCTGCTCGCTTCGAAGCACTGGGAGCGCTCGGCGGACTATCCCGCGATGCTTTGCACGCGCAGCTTCGACCTGCATTGCGCGTGGTACTCAGCGTTGAGCGCGTTAGTGCAGGATCGGGCGTGACGACGAGGCGGTTGGCCCATATCGGAGTACTCGATGGAAACCCGATCCGGGTACGGACTGCGTGGAGTTTCATGGACGGGGATGGCGAGGCGATGGGCGTGCTGCGGTCGCTACTGGGCGATGTCGCCGGGCCAACGTTGCAGGTAGTGAGGTGACGGGTGTCTATTTTCGGGGTGTCTGGCGTAGATTCTGCGACCGTCACAAGCTGCCTGGTACTGGGGGCAGGAGCTGTCGTTGCGTGGCCGGAGCGGTCTCCGCGAGTACGGCTACCAGAGTTGTGGCACCTTACTCGAGAAACCTCGGGAGCGAGTGCATTGGTGGCAGTCGCGAAGTGGCTGGCGATCCCCGCGGTGCTGTGCGTCATTTGGGCAGGTGTCGCGGTTTCTACCGCTGCTGTGCTGGTGGGCTGGACAGCGTTGACGTTGTATCGAGAGCAGGGGGAAATTCGTCGAAAAGCGGAACACGATGCTGCGTTGGAACGTGCTCTGGATGGGGTTGTCGCGGAGTTGCGAGCCGGAGCCAGAGTGCAGTCAGCACTTCGTGAATCCGGGGCAATGAGCCACGAGTTGGCTGCCAGCGCGGCATGGAGATTGGCTCAACACCATGGGCTTCCGCTCGCCGACATCCTCGACCGTGCGAAAGACGATGTCGCTGCCCGGCGCGCACATTTTGCTCGCACATCGGCAGCGCTTGCTGGGCCTCGCATGACGATGCTCATTCTCGCTGCATTGCCAGTCTTCGGACTCATCCTTGGGCAAGCATTCGGTGCCGAGCCACTGCGCTTCCTGCTGGGCAACGCGGGCAGTAGTGGGCTCGCTGGGATGGGAAACATCGTCCTGGTCACGGGTGTCTTCCTCACCTGTGCAGGTCTGTTGTGGAGTCATCGAATTCTTTCGACAGCGGAGGGGACACCATGATCACTGCACTTCTCGTCGCCGCTGTTGCCGTTGTGGTGCTGCCTGCCCGCGATTTCAGTACCCGTTGCCCCGAACTTGTATCTGGTTCTGCCACTGCCGATACGGATGCAGCCACGGCGCTCCGCATTCACATCGTGCTCCTGCAGACCATTCGACGGGCGCTCCCTGCCCGGCTGGACGGTTGGATTACGGTGAAGCGTGCAGACAGAGCTCGTCGTCACGCGAACCCCGCTGCCTTGCTTGAAGCAGCGACAATCCTTGATCTGGTGGCGGCGTGTGTAAAAGCAGGCATGACGACGTCCGCCGCTATCCATGCAGTTTCACTCCATGCATCACCGCGATTGGGAGAGCCACTGCGGGCTGTGGCAGGGCGACTGGCGCTTGGTGCGCCGGGGGTCTGGGAGTCACTGATCGGAGTAGCGGAGTTCGCGGAGGTCGCCGTGATTGCGAAGAGGTCGATAGATTCGGGCACCGCTTTGTCGGAGGGGATCGAGCAATTGGCAGCGTCGCATAGGCGGGTGGCGGGCGATGCGGCCGAAGCTATGGCAGAGCGTGCAGGAGTGCTGATCGCGGGACCGTTGGCCTTATGTTTCCTCCCCGCGTTCGTGGCGATCGGGCTCGTGCCCACCATCGCTGGGCTTGCCGAAACCATGTTCAGCGACATCGTCCCAGGTGGTGGGTGACGTGGCACAGCGACAGCGGGCTCCACCACAGCACGTGAGGGGAGTCAATATGCCGGCGTCGATGCTGAGCAAAGCCGACGCTGAGAAACGAAAAACACCATATTCACAATCTCGAGGGGGAGATTTCCATGTCTACGATCCAACCACTGAACACCGAGCCAATCCACACCGAGCCCAGCTGCGCGGAGTCGACTGCCACTGCACCCGAATGCCCACCAGTAGGTTTGCGTGATCGCATTCGCACTCGTCTGCAAGCTGCGGTCATGAATGATGACGGGATGTCCACGGTGGAGTACGCATTAGGAACAATCGCAGCCGCCGCATTCGGTGCGTTGCTGTACACCGTCGTCACGGGCGGTGATATCACCGATGCGCTGACGGGCATCATCGAACGTGCCCTGAACACGGACGTATAGCCAAACACCGGAAAGGACAAGAGCAAGAAAGGGCAGGCCGATGAGAAAAGTACGTCGTGTGCTCGCGAATGACTCCGGGCAATCAACCGTGGAGACCGCGTTCGCCATTACAGCGCTTGTGTCAGTCCTGATGATTGCATTGGCTGCCATCGCAGGCATCGCGACGTACCTCTCTGTCACCGACATCGCAGGCCACCTTGCTCGCGCCCATGCCCGCCAGGATTCCCATGCAGTCGAGGCCATGACCGGCACACTGAACTTCAACGCGACCGTCGATGTCGAACAGGATGCGGATACTGTCACCGTCACCATTTCCGTCCCACTTCAGCTTTTCGACGTCACCGCCACCGCAACAGCGCTCACTGAGTCATCGACGGCAGGTGAGGAGTGATGGTGGGGGACAGTCGTCGTCACGTAGTTCGTGCGTTAAGACATTCGGTCGGCAATGATGCTGGCTCAACGACGGTAACTGGGGCGTTCTTTATCTCAGGTTTACTGGTGCTCGTACTGGTGTGCGTTCACGCTGGAATTGGCCTGGTGGAGCATCGACGAGACTTAGTTGCCGCGGACCTGAGCGCGGTAGCTGCGGCAACTGCGTTGATGGCTGGGCGCGACGCGTGCGGGGTGGGAGAGGAGATCGCTAAAAGGAATGGCGCGAGCCTCGACGAATGTGATGTCGATGGGGAAGACGTACAGGTTCGCATTGCTAAGGCGCGAGCCCGAGCAGGGCCAGCGGCTACTGCTCCAGAGCAGAGATAGGTAGGTCGTGATCGTGTGCCCAACTAATGACCGACTTCAGCTTGCGAGTTCGCAGGAAGGCGGCGAGGGTTTCGCGGTCGTGGGCACCGGACGAGTCGGTGAGGCGCTGCGCGAAATGAGGCTCTAGCGCAGCAACTGCGACGTGACCGTCGGCTACTTCGTAGATGCCGTAAAAGTCAGTTGTGTCACACAGCGGGCCACCCGGCGCGGTCAGTCCGTGGCGGTGAGCTGCAGCGGCATCCTGGGCACCTTGCTTCAAACCGATTCGAGCGCGACCACCAGAACCGGTGCGTGAGCGACGGAAAAGCAGGCCAAGAGCTGCAGTTACGGCGTTCTCTCCGCCCATCGTGTCCGCCAAGAGGACAGCTGGCATGGCTGTCGGGCTGAGCAGACCCGATTCAGCCTGATAGGTGAGGTCGTGACCAGGCTGCTCGGGATCTGCAGAGTCACCAACGATCTCGACATGACACAGGTGTGGCATGCGGTCGGCTGCATCGGCAACGCCCATTCGCGCCAATGCCTTCGGGCGAACCGACGTGATCAGCACATCTGCGTTGTGCAGAAGCTCATCTAGCTGAGCGCGCCCCTCGGCGGACTTCGCATCGATGGTGATCAGCTCACAGCCATCGTTGAACTCGTCGTACCACGCCGGACTTGCTACCTGCACAATGTCCGGGGTGGGGGCTAAAACTCGAGTGACCTTGGCGCCCATGTCCCGCATTCGCGCAGCGGCCCATGGGCCAGGCACGTTTGCCGCCATATTCACGACATGGATGCCTTTGAGCGCATCGGTTGGAATCTTGTCGGCCGAGACATGTGGGCGTGCAGAATCACTGGTGTTGGTCATGGCAGTAGTGTAACCCGCATCACAGTGTCGAGGTGTGGGGATTCGGAAGCGAATTGCCTGGTTTAGGGGCGAATTGCCTGGCGCGAACGATAAGGCGCGGCCCCAGAGCTACGCCTGACCTACGCCAGGGCCTCCACCAAGCCAGACAGCACCTTAATAGCGCCAGCCTTATCCAGCGGCTCATTGCCATTTCCGCATTTCGGCGACTGAATGCATGACGGACATCCCGCATCGCACTCACAGGACTTCACCGCATCACGGGTCGCACGAATCCACTCAGCGAATGCTTCATAACCTCGATCGGCGAAGCCCGCACCGCCCGGGTAGCCGTCGTACACAAAAACTGTGGGTTGAGCAGTATCGATGTGCAGGGCCGTCGATACGCCACCGATATCCCAACGATCACACGTCGCGATGAGCGGCAACATACCGATCGCCGCATGCTCAGCAGCGTGGAGCGCGCCGGGCGCATCTGCAGCCGATACCCCCCAGCGACGCAGCACCGTCTCGGTCAACGTGTACGCCACCGCACGAGTTTCCAGGCGTTGAGCCGGATAATCCAGTTCGACAGAATCGAGGACGGTGCCGTTCGGGAGTCGTCGTAAGTAGGAAGTCACCCGGTTGAACACTTCTACCTGCGTCGACGCAACCTGAATGCCAGGTGCGATCTCCTTCATCGCGTCGACGTCAAGAATACGAATGTCAGTGTCCATGCGCGAATGCGTGGACCACTCGGGAACCTCGGGATGAACGACAGCAATGAGCTCGTCGAGGTTCAGCTCATCGACCACGAAAGACTCGCCACGATGCAGATACACAGCACCGTCGTGAACCTGCTGCATCGCCTTCGACATATCAATCGTGCCCAGCAGTCGCCCATCCGTGCCGTCCACTATGGCGATCTCCGGGCCGTCACCACCGCGCACGTTCACCGCTCCGTGAGCACTGGCAATACGTGGCCCCTCGTCACGATCAGTAGGGAAATACGTCAGCTCCGACTCCTCACGAAGGCCCGCCCGGCGACACCGCAGCCAACCCTTCGCCACCATGTCATCCGCAATATCCAGCGCACCCCACTGCAGCAGTTCGCGCTCGCCAAGCGGCTTCTCGACGGCCGCACAGTACAGGTGACCCCACACGACATGGGGATTGAGTGGGTCGAACACAGTCTTCTCGACAGGTCGCCCCAACAGCGCCGATGGATGATGAGCAAGGTATGTATCCATCGGATCGTCACGGGCAACCATGATGACCAGAGCGCCTTGACCTCGTCGGCCAGCCCGTCCAGCTTGCTGCCAAAATGAGGCAACCGTGCCGGGGAACCCTGCCTGAACCACGGCATCCAGCCCACCAATGTCGATACCCAACTCCAGCGCATTGGTCGTGGCAACTCCGAGCAAGTCGCCATCGTCTAAGCGCTGTTCAATTTCGCGCCGATCTTCTGCGAGATAACCCGCGCGATACGACTCCACACGCTGCGCGATCGATGCCTTGCCTTTGCGTTCTAGGCGTTCCCGGACTCCGAGTGCAATGGTTTCAGCACTGCGCCTCGATCGAGTGAAGGTGAGCGTGCGGGCACCGTCAACAAGTAAATCGGCCATGATGTCTGCAGCTTCCACCGGTGCTGGTCGACGAACCGGTGCCCCATTTTCACCCTCCAAGTCAGGTAATAGCCCTGGCTCCCACAAGGCAATGGTGCGGGCACCGATCTCAGCGCCATCCTCGGTGACAGCTTGCACCGGGTATCCGATCAGTCGAGTTGCTTGATCTGCGGGATCGGCAGTGGTTGCAGATGCGAAAACGACGGTAGGGGCAGCGCCATAGTGAGCAGCAAGGCGCAGCAAGCGCCGGAGGATTTGGGCAACGTTTGCTCCAAAGACACCTCGGTAAGCGTGACACTCGTCGACGACCACGTATTTCAGATTCCTCAGTAGGCGTGCCCAATACTGGTGCCGCCCCAAGATGCCAATATGCAACATATCGGGATTGGTGAAGACCCAGCGAGCATCTTCACGTACCGCGCGACGAATATCCTGAGCAGTGTCCCCGTCGTAGCTGGCCACAGCAATAGGAGCAACGGAATCAGAGATGCTGGGGCGAGGAGCGTCGAGAAGTTCCGTTGTTAGCTCGCGGGCATTCGCGAGCTGGTCAGCACCAAGTGCCTTCGTCGGCGACAAATACAGCGCAGTTGCAGTGGAGTTGAGTGCCAAGTCGGTCACGACAGGCAAGAGATATCCCAGAGACTTGCCCGACGCAGTGCCCGTGGCAACAACACAATGCGTACCTGAGTGAGCCAGTTCCGCAGTCTCCACCTGGTGAGTCCAGGGTTTCGCAATTCCTCGCCCGTTGAGAACATGAACCAGCTGGGGCAACACCCACTCAGGCCACGGAGCCGTGGTGCCTTCGCGACCAGGAAGATCCGCAATATGGGTCACCGTTGACCGGGGATGCGACGAAATGATCGGAGTCAGCAGTTCGCGACCAAACGACACCGAATGCTCCTTTCGTACTTCTCGCATGCCTTGCACGGGGCGCTGTGCGGGCGGCTTGGGGGTGGAAAGTTCGTGTTAAGTGAAAAAAGTTTTCGATGAACAAAGTGACCTGAAAAACCACGCTCACGGACTGATGTTCCAGGCCAGCGCCTTGCCGAAGTAAATTACAGTAGACAGATTTGTCGCCCGCTCCGGGGGTGAAGCCTGAAAATAGTAGCACTGCTCATACTGAGAAAACGCTCGACAGGTGGCAGACTACATCTCGTGACGTTGTCGAGCCAGGCAGCGTGATTTACAGCAATTTTAAAGAGGTATTTTTTATGGCACAGGGCACCGTTAAGTGGTTCAACTCGGAGAAGGGCTTCGGGTTCATCGCCCCAGCTGACGGAGGCAACGATGTCTTCGTTCACTACTCTGAAATTCAGGGCAATGGTTTCAAGACTCTTGAAGAGAACCAGCCAGTTGAGTTCGAGGTTGGCGAAGGCCAGAAGGGCCCACAGGCTCTGAACGTTACGCCACTGTAAACACAGGCAACGTACTTCAAAGACAAACCACCCGCACCTAGATCTCGCTTAATTGCAAAGATCCAAGGGCGGGTTTTTTGCGCCCGAGTGTGGGAGAATATTGGGTCACGATTCGTCGTAAAGCTAAGTAATAGAGGAATAACCGAAAACGCACATTCTCCCCCTAACGTGCATTGTCTGTACGAGTTGTGTGTACGGTATTCCTTTAGATTGCCGAAACAGTTCGCATATTCGAGGAAAACTTGGGCGAGTGTTTCGCAATAAACGCAATGGTCGGTGCCGCACCTGCGCTGACGCCATTCACACAAGGTAATGGCAACAGGTGGACGGAGCCGGCGTAATCCTTCCAGTCCGCGAAAGTTGCAGGGTAGTTACCAGGTGGCAGAGAACAACGGCATTAAGCGTCTCGTGATTGTTGAGTCACAAACTAAGGCACGCAAGATTCAGCCTTATCTTGGTGATGACTACATCGTCGAGGCATCCGTCGGCCACATTCGTGACCTCCCACGCAGTGCAACGGATATCCCCGCGAAGTACAAAAAAGAACCGTGGGCTCGTCTTGGTGTGAATGTAGACAAGGGCTTCGAACCTCTCTACATGGTTAGCCAAGACAAGAAGAAGAAGGTCGCTGACCTCAAAGCCAAGCTCAAGCTTGTCGACGAGCTATATCTCGCAACAGACCCTGACCGCGAGGGTGAAGCCATTGCTTGGCACCTGCTTGAGGTGCTGAAGCCTAAGGTGCCCGTGCGCCGAATGGTTTTCCACGAGATCACGAAGCCAGCGATTTTGGAAGCAGCCGCGAATACGCGTGAGCTGGATCAGAACTTGGTGGATGCACAGGAAGGTCGTCGTATCCTCGACCGCCTATATGGCTACGAAGTGTCACCGGTGCTGTGGAAGAAGGTTATGCCACGACTATCGGCTGGGCGTGTGCAGTCCGTGGCAACCCGCGTGATTGTCGAGCGCGAGCGCGAGCGCATGGCGTTCCGTTCCGCTGAGTACTGGGATGTCGAAGCAACTCTCGATACTGGAATTGATTCCTCAGATCACACGGAGGTTCGCGAGTTCACTGCGCGCCTGACTGGTGTCGATGGCTCTCGTGTCGCTACCGGCCGTGACTTCGATGACCGTGGTCAGCTGAAGAAGCCAGAGGGCATCACCGTTGTCGACGAGCCTATTGCTAAGGCAATCGCTGAGGGGCTGGCCCAGGCCGCTTTGACGGTGACGTCGGTGGAGGAGAAGCCGTACACGCGTCGCCCGTACCCACCTTTCATGACTTCGACGTTGCAGCAGGAAGCTGGTCGCAAGCTGCACTTCACGTCGGAGCGCACCATGCGAGTTGCGCAGCGACTGTACGAAAACGGTCACATCACGTACATGCGTACAGACTCAACCACGCTGTCTCAGTCTGGCATTCAGGCTGCCCGCAAGCAGGCTCTGGAGCTGTATGGCCAGCAGTATGTCGCTGACGGCCCTCGCCAGTATTCCCGCAAGGTCAAGAATTCGCAGGAAGCTCACGAAGCTATTCGTCCTGCTGGTGAACGCTTTGCGACGCCCGGCCAGCTGGCCAGCTCCCTCGATGCCGAAGAGTTCAAACTCTACGAGCTGATTTGGCAGCGCACCGTCGCATCCCAGATGGCGGATGCGCGCGGTACGTCCATGAAGGTCACCATTGCTGGTCGCTCCGAAGCGACCGGAGCTGGCGCTGCTGCCACTGCTCGTGATGTTGAGTTTGCGTCGACTGGTCGCACGATTACGTTCCCCGGCTTCCTGAAGGCATACGTCGAAGTTTCCCAGCTTAACGACGGCCGCAACGTCGCCGATAACGCTGAACGACGCCTGCCACGACTGCAGGAAAACCAGCAGGTCGAGGCGAAGAACTTCGAGGCTGAAGGTCACTCTACGAACCCACCAGCGCGCTACACGGAAGCATCCCTGGTTAAGCGCATGGAAGAGTTGGGCATTGGTCGACCATCGACGTACGCGTCGATCATTAAGACCATCCAGGATCGTGGCTACGTGTACCCACGAGGTAACGCATTGGTACCAAGCTGGGTTGCATTCGCAGTTGTTGGTCTGATGGAAGAGTCCTTCTCTGACCTGGTCAACTACGATTTCACGTCCGAGTTGGAAGACGAACTCGACGAAATCGCAGCAGGCAACAAGGACCGCACAACGTGGTTGACGGGCTTCTACTTTGGTGACGATGTCAAGCACAGGCACAAGGGTGCCGACGCAATCGCTACCCACGGTGGCCTGAAGAACATTATCGACGTCAACCTTGAAGCTATCGATGCGCGCAAGGTCAACTCGCTGCACGTGTTTGACGACGCAGAAGGCAATCCCATTGTCGTTCGCGTTGGTCGCTATGGCCCATACCTGGAGCGTGTTCGTCGCGGAGCTGGCGAGAACGGTGCTGACGAAATCCAGCGTGCAAACATCCCGGAGGGGCTGACACCAGACGGCCTCGACCTGGAAACCGCAGAGAAGCTCCTGGCAATGCCACAGGGCGGTCGCGAGCTTGGCGTGAACCCAGCTAATGGGCGCATGATCGTCGCCAAGGATGGTCGTTATGGCCCGTACGTCACCGAACTGGTCACCGACGAAGAAAAGTCCGGGATAGAGGCGAAGGCTGAGGAGATCGTCGCCAAGGAGCGCGCGGAGGAAGATGCTCAGCGCGCGGCTGACGGCATGCGCAAGAAGAATTGGGAGACCAAGACTGCTGCGAAGCAGAAGGAAAAGCGCATCGCGGAGATCGTCGAGGAAACGCTGAAGCCAAAGACGGCGTCGTTGTTCTCGTCGATGGAGCCGTCCACGGTCACGTTGGAGGATGCGCTGAAGCTGATGTCGCTGCCTCGCGAAGTTGGTGTCGACCCCGCTGATGGAGAGCTTATTACGGCACAAAACGGTCGCTATGGCCCGTACCTGAAGAAGGGATCAGATTCGCGTTCGCTTGCCGACGAATCCCAAATCTTCACCGTCACCTTGGACGAAGCTCGCCGGATTTACGCGGAGCCAAAGCGTCGTGGTCGTGCTGCGGCAAAGCCACCGCTGAAGCAGCTTGGCGACAACGACGTTTCGGGCCGTCCAATGTCGGTCAAGGATGGTCGTTTTGGTCCGTACGTGACCGATGGTCAGACGAACGCTTCGCTTCGCAAGGGCGATACGCCAGAGACGATCACGGACGCGCGTGCGTGCGAACTGTTGTCCGAGCGTCGTGCCAAGGAAGCTGCCGGTGGAGGCACGAAGAAGACTACGCGGAAGCGGACGACTAAGAAGTCGACGACGAAGAAGACAGCCAAGAAGGCAACCAAGCGTACGACGAAGAAGACTACGAAGAAGGCTACGTAGCGCAGCCACCAGCACCTGTTTTGACGATGGCACCATGTGTCACCGCACGGCACTGAGTATTTCCACACGACACCACTTATGACCGAGTAGGCAACAATTCCGGCTGTTTTTCGGCCCAGAATGATGCCTACTCGGTCATAAGTCGTTTTTAAGGCGGGAGTCGTTTAAGGCAGGCGAGCGCACTTGCGACTGTCTCCTGCCCCGCCACACTCCGGCCGCACTACACCCGCTCCCGCACCCCTTGTGGCATATCGAAAAACGATATAAAATATCGATTAACGATATATCGACATTCGATATGACCTAGGAGGGGAGTAGTCATGAAGAACGGATACAAGCGTCGCAGTAGTGACGAACATCGAAACGTAGGTGCGAGCACCTCACAAGAGTCGCTCTACATTGATGAGAAGAAGGAACACCGCGATATCCTGTCCGGCATCTTTGGTGGCGTCTTCGCTATCATCATCGTCTTTCTGTATGTGCAGGTCCCACTGTTCGACCAAAGTGTGAAGCACCCCCTAGCGCTGATGCTCGGGGATAAGGCACCAGACGGAACGATCCCGTTCGACATCATGTCGACACCAGTACTCACGATGTTCATTATCGGTCTTGCCATCGAAGCCATCGTGATCGTTGCTCTCGCACTCCTGCTCATTCAGGTGGTGCGAATTTATGCGCGCGGAGACTTCTTCACAAAGCGCAGCGCCACTCTGGTGGGCATCATGTCCTGGGTTTCGTTGGCATATTTCCTGGGCCCATTCATCGAGCATATGGCCGCAAATATGCTTGCCAGTGACCTCGGTATCGACCGTTGGTTCGATATCAGCACCACGACGGACCTTAGTTTCGGCGTCTGGTACTTGCTGTTGATTATTCTGAGCATGATGTCCGTTATGGTTCGCCGAGCGGCTCGCATGCAGGAAGATCAGGAGGGGTTGATCTAGTGGGCTCCGACCCCAAAAATGCCGACGCGTTTCACGTTGACCGTAGCGTCGTCTGTCACCTCGATGAGCTCCTGGAGAGCCGCAACCTCACTCTCGTGGCTCTCGCTGAGCAAGTCGGGGTCACGCCCGTAAACCTATCGGTGCTCAAAAATAATCGTGCAAAAGCCGTCCGCTTTACGACGCTCGTTGCCCTCTGTGATGCGCTGCAATGCCAACCCGGAGACTTGTTTAGCGTGGAGTAGCTGCTTGTACAGGGCGATTACGCCCTGTCCGCGAGTGTCGGGCGGATTGGTCGCGCCAGCTGGGTCATGTGGGTACGGCCGCGCAATTCGACGGACTTCAAGGAAGTCCAACGGGCTTGTTCCTCTTCATTGGCGAGTCGGACAGTCGCTGCCGTCGCCAAGACTTGGCCTGGAGTGTCCTTCGCCAGATCGGTGAGGCGAGCAGCCTGGTTTACGGCATCGCCAATAACGGTGTATTCAAAGCGGTCGTGGGCGCCGATGTGGCCAGCAACGACTCGGCCAGCGGACACTCCGATGCCGGCATCAAGCGTGAGATCGCGGAGCTCCTGACGAAGCTCGCGGGCGGCGGCGAGAGCGTGGCCAGCGGTGTCGTCGAGAGGCAGCGGAGCGCCGAACACCGCGAGCGCAGCGTCACCTTGGAACTTGTTGATGATGCCCTTGTTCTTGTGGACGCAATCAACCACGCGCTCGAAAAACTCGTTGAGTTCACGGACAACGACCTCTGGAGGATTCTCCACTGCAAAAGTTGTCGAACCAATAACGTCAACGAACAGAACAGCGACGAGGCGGTCTTCGCCACCGAGTTCCGGCTTTTCTTCAAGGGCCTTGCGGGCAACCTCGGAACCGACATAACGACCAAACAAGTCACGTACGCGCTGGCGCTCTTGCAAGCCACGCATCATTTCATTGAAGCCGGCTTGGAGGACACCCATCTCGGAGCCGTCGTAAATAGGGACTCTCGTGTCAGTGTCGCCGCGACGAACCTGGTTAATTGCACCAGTGAGATCGCGAATAGGGTCCACGATGCTCATGGTCGCGAGAATTGTGCCGATGTAACCGGTAATGAGTGCAAGAAATGCTAGCGCAGTGAGTGCGGGGATGAGGTCTGCAACATTGTTGGTGAAGTAGCCCATTTTCTGGCCCCAGATAGTCAACAAAATGCCGACGATTGGGATGCCCGTGGTGAGTACCCATGTCTGCCGAAGTCGATGCCCAATTGGCGGTTCGAGAGAGGAATCTGGTGCGCGTCGCTTCAACGCTTCCGCGGCGACGGGACGCACGAGACGCTCGGCGAAAAGGTACGTCATCAGCGCGACCATGATGCCGCCGAATAGAGACGAGATCACCACAACAATGCCAAAACGGGGTGCCACTAGAAGCGAGATGATGCCAAAAACTACGACACCGATGCCCCAAATCGCGCCACCGAGAATGGCTTGATAAACCGGGATACGCATGACCAAGTAGCGAACTTTCGCTGGATCATGCTTCTCGGGCGCCCGCTGCCACCTCAGAATTGGTTTGAACAGCATCCATGTGGTGGCAATGCCGGTGACTATAGCGACGACGAAGTACGCAGCAAGGCCGATACCAGCGGTTAGGGGAAATTCCCGGAAACTTACCAACTCTTGAATTGGCAACAGCACGCCCAGAAACAATCCAACTGCGGACGCGCCAATGAGGTTGCAGAGGAACACGCTGGCCGCATAAGCGGGCCATGGCGTGCCTTTGAGCCACTGGAGATTCCTCCACAACCGTTGCATGCTGTCTACCTTAATCCCCCGCGCGGATTCCTTGCCACGAACGGGAAGACTGCTAGTTAATCATGATTCAGGCCTACTTTTCGACGATCACCCAGATAACGCAATCCGCTCCACCAGCTACCCTTAAACCCATGGAAAGCTACGGTGTCTTCGATCGTGTGCCGGCTGCAGGGGGAGTGCGCGAACGCCTGATGGTCGCAGCTCGTGCAGCGCACGGTCACGGTGATAGCGGCATGACGCATGCGTGGCTGTTTACCGGCCCGCCAGGATCTGGTCGCTCGGTGGCAGCGGAGGCTTTCGCGGCGGCACTGTTGTGCGAGAATTCAGAGCAGCCTGGTTGCGGGATGTGCCATGGGTGTCAGACTGCCCTGGCGGGTACTCATAGTGATCTGTTCACGGTGCGCACCGAAGGCACAATTATTCAGGTGGATTTGGTTCGTTTTCGTGTCATTCCGTGGGCGTACCGCAAGCCGTCGACGGCTGCGTGGCGTGTAGTGATTATCGAGGATGCGGATCGTTTGAACGATCAATCGGCGAACGCACTTCTCAAGGCAGTCGAAGAACCACCGGAACGCACTGCATTTCTCATGTGCGCTCCTACGACAAATCCAGCAGACTTTTCGGTGACACTTCGTTCTCGATCGCGGCATGTATATGTGCCGACTCCTACACCCGAGGACGTATCCGAGGTGCTGCGGGCACAATTTCCTGAACTTACCGATGAACAGGCGCAGTGGGCTGCCACAGTTTCAAACGGGCACATTGGCCGTGCACGTGGACTGGCAACGGATCCTGGTACGCGGGAGTGGCGGAAAAAGGCCCTTGACATGGTCGAAGCGGTCTTTAATCCTGCAGTGTCATATTTGCGGACATTCGAGATCGCAGCTTCGGCGAAGGCGGAGGCTGAACGCCGTCTGCAGTCTCGCGAAGAAGAGGAACTGTCCAAACTCGAAGAGGCGCTCGGCATTGGCGCTCGCGGAAAGGGTGCGCAAACTGCATTGAGGGGGACGAAGGGCGATATCAAACGCCTCGAAGAAGATCAGAAACGCCGTCGCCAGCGCACCGAACGCGATTTGATTGACCTCGCTCTCGTCGACGTGATGGGGCTGTTCCGCGATGCAATGGTCGTGTCGGTGGGCGCTGCTAGTGGTGCGACTCCACTCATCCACATCGATCGTGGCCAGACTGCGGCGGAAATCGCTCGCCGTGTTCCGCAAGAGGGCATTCTCGAATGCCTCGATGCGGTCACCGACACTCGGAATCAGCTCGGTACGGCGGTGACATCTCGGGTACTTCTCGACGGCCTCATGGGCCAACTCCAGTTGTCCTGTCGCGTTGGTGTTCGCTGAGGCAGTGCTGCGTGGGTGGCGGCTCGTCGTAAAGTGACCTGCGATTTTGGCGGAAACAAAGAGGTGCGGTAGGATTTTGCAGGTGTCCGCTACGTGTTAGCGAAGACATGTGCCGCCTTAGCTCAGTCGGTAGAGCGCTTCACTCGTAATGAAAAGGTCGCGAGTTCGATTCTCGCAGGCGGCTCAGCGAAAACCCCGAACCAGAAATTCTGGCTCGGGGTTATTTTCTGTATCGGGGCTGTAGCTCTAGTTCCATGTGCCCGAGTTGATGGAGCATGGGAAAGATGGCTATGGAGTATCTACTCCAGCTTCGAGGCTCAAACATGTAGTGGGACTTGGCCTTTTAAAATGCAACATTCCACTCAAATTAAGTTACGCAGAAACAGACTCTCACCGATTTTCGCAATGGCCCAAAGAATGGCGCTAAGTAATTCAATCAAAGTGGCCACGCCAAGAATCAAAAAGTAGAGATCAGATCCGAAACCTGTTGCGTCCAAAGCGGTTATCAGGCAAAACGCAAATCCAACAGCGCCAATAATGAGCATTACTTGGGCGAAAATCAACGTGACGGTGAAAGGATTTTTTCGCTTGAGCGCAGGAATTGGTTGCATTGGAGGGGTATTGAACTGCGGGTTTGTCACAGGTTGTCCAATCTCTTGAGAATTCTAGATAGTGTCTAGGAAATCATTTTACGTGTAAGAGTGTGTTCAGAAAAAATCAATCTAATTGAAGAGAGTGCAAGGATTCGTGAAAAATATAAAGAATCGGATAATTGATCTTCCTGTGGATGGAGGAATGAAATTCGGAGTTCTTTGATTCGCCTATTGCCAAGCGGGTGAATGCTCAATTTCGATTCTCGCAGGCGGCTCAGCGAAAACCCCGAACCAGAAATTCTGGCTCGGGGTTATTTTCTGTATCGGCGCGTTAATAATGGAGATTGATCCTAGTACCCAAGACTTAGGGAGCGACGACTTCAAGAGCTGAAATTGGACCTCGAGTTGCATCGTGACTTTCGGCAATGCCTGCACTTCCGACAGCATTCGCTCGACGGTGCGTTGATGTCATCGAGCATATAAAAGAAGGCGAATAGACCAACCACTACAACGATGACCACAATGACAGAAAACACTGTTCGAGCCCTTCCCTGGCTACAGGAGCTTTTTATACACTGAGTGTCATTAACCTAACAGCGGAGGCGCCATCGTGCTCGAGGAGCGCTCGGAAATATACGCGCCACGCTAAGATGGCGACATGGCGCGTAAACGGGGTATACGTGGGCACCAAGCAAGGGGGCACTATCCGCGCGTGGAGTAGGACCCTGACTCTGCTAGGCGGGATGCTGTTCCTGTCCGCGACGGCGGGTTGTTCTGCAGGAGAAGCCATGGAAACGGACATGATTACAGATACAGATTGGCATCTATCGTCCCAGCGTTCCGCATATTTTCGGATCGAAGGGGAAGAGCTAACCGGCTCTGATTCGTGTAATAGGTTAATGGGGAGAGTAAAACTTTACGACGCTTCGCCATCGACTATCGATTTCGGAGCGGGGCCAGCATCAACGCGTATGGCCTGCCCTGATACGCAGAAGACTGAAGAAGCAATGCGCGAAGCGCTGCACGGAACACGTGCAGCGTCACAAACTGATGAATCAACATTGGTGCTACGTGATGAGCAAACTGGTCGCGAGTGGACCTTTGTTCAGTAAGCAGCGTCAAGCTGCAACCGGAAAAACTAGTCTGCGTTCAAATCCTCATTGATCAACGCAGCAGTGCCCACGACACCCTGATCGGTGAGGTGCATGAACAGCGAGTGAGGAACTGGCACATCGATGATGCCGGCGATCCAACGCTCGGAATCACTAGCGCACGAGTGGCGATCCTTTGTTGCAGCCTTCAAGTCAATCAGTGAAATACCAGCCTGCTCCGAAAGTCCAATCAGACGTGCCTGCGATAGATCCTCGCCAGTGGTCACACCTGCGTATGGCATGCGGTACGGAACTGGGTTGCCAGCGACGATGCGCACTGGGCAGAGCTGATCGTTCTCGTCAGACAGGGTCGGGTAGCTAACCAGCTTGACGGTAGCGTTCGGGGCCGCAGCCTTAACGCGTTCGATCTGTGCGTTCATGTTGTCGATGAACGTCTGGTTGCCCTCTGCGGTCTTGAACTCATCGTGGCGGTAGTCGTTGAAACCGAACTGAACCAAAACATCAGTGGTGTTCTCGTCCAGATTGCCCTCAGCCAGTGCCAAGTCGATCTGCTCGGCGAAGTCACGGTACTTCGCCTGGTCGATGGCGCCGGTAGCAGCCGCACAGCCGTAGTTGTGAACGGTGCGACCCGAAACCTTCGCCAGCTCATTGGAGACCGTCATCTCACCCTGCAAGCACTCACGCATCGCATCAAGCTGCTCGTCCGTAATCAGTTCCTTCATGCCCGGAATCTCGCGAACCTCTTCACGGTTCAGAAGCAATTGCGACGCCACCACTGGGTCGGTTGGGTTAGCGAAAATGCTGTCACCAAACATGACCACTTCGTTGCCTTCGGCAGTCGGCCCTGCTGGGACAGGGGTCGTCGGCAAGCCAATCGATGGGCTGGACGGGAACTGTGCAGGTGCGACCGGCGCGGGAGCTGGCGCGGACAGTGGCGCTACGGTGGCGAACGCAGCGACGACTGCTGGTGCGATATTCATTCGAGTCAAATTCCTACGGTTGGTGGCGGAACGGCTATCACGAATTGATAACAGTCAAAGTGTGTTTCTCATGCTACCTACTGGAAAAGCTACGTAACAATTCAGAAAACATGAATCCGATTCAATAATCACCCCTGGTCGCAGGCGAAAAAGAACAACCCCCTGGGGTCCTTGGAGCGTTACGACGATCGTCGTGACGCCCCGTAGAACTCAGGGGGAAGTTGAGTATTTAGTTACTGTGCCTTGTGCGGAAACTATGCGCGAGCAGCAGCTGGCTCGGCAGGAGTTTCGGAAGATTCAGGGTGGTTCAGCAAGTCACGCTCTTCCAGGCCCTTCGGCAGCATGAACAGCGAGATCAGGGCTGGGATGGTCATCGCGATCAGGTAGATGGAAATCATCCATGCCTTGCCAGTCGCATCCATGATGATCTGAGCGATCATCGGAGCAAACGCGCCACCGAGAACTGCGCCGATTGCGTAAGAGATCGATGCGCCGGAGTAACGAACCTCAGCTGGGAACATCTCGGAGTACAGCGCAGGCTGTGGACCCATGGTCATCGCCAGTGGCAGAGCCAGGACAGCAATGGTCAGGACGTACAGGATTGGGTTCTTGGTATCAACGAGCAGCCACATCACTGCTTCCCAAACGATGAGGAAGGAGTAGCCGTAGATGAACACCTTGGCACGACCGAGCTTGTCGGACCAGGAACCGGACATGAACATGAAGATGGTCCAGCAGACGCCGCCGACGAGGGTGCCGGTCCACGCGATCATTGGATCCATGCCCAGCTCGGTCTGAGCGTACTTGCCGAAGAAGGCAATAACCAGGTAGCCAGCACACTGCTGAGCAGCGAAGATGAGTGCAGCCTGGATGACCTTGCCCCAGTGATTCTTGAACAGCTCTGGCAGTGGAGTCGAACGCTCCTTGGATTCTTCCTGCATTGCGCGGAATACAGGGGACTCATCGACTGCGCGACGAATGATGTAACCAATGATGACCAGAACGAAGCTCAGCAGGAATGGAATACGCCATCCCCACTCGAGGTAGTTTTCCTTGCCGACGATAGCCATGCAGATCAACATGACGCCCGTTGCGAGAGTCAGGCCCAATGGCACACCGGCCTGTGGGAACGCGCCGTAGAAACCGCGCTTTTCCTTAGGGGCGTACTCCACGGACATCAGGGCTGCGCCGCCCCATTCGCCACCAGCGAAGATGCCCTGCAGGATACGAAGCAGAACCAACAGAATTGGTGCGGCAATGCCGATCGATGCGTAGGTTGGCAGCAAGCCGATGAGGAACGTTGCAACACCCATACCGATGAGGGTGAAGACGAGGATCATCTTACGGCCCCAGATATCACCGATGTGGCCGGCGATCACTGCGCCCAATGGGCGGAAGAGGAACGAGATACCCAGGGTGGCCCATGCCAGAACCTGCGCGATCTGTGGGTTTGCTTGGGAAGCTGGTTCGATGAACAAAGGTGCAAGGACGATACCTGCAGCCTGTGCATAGATCAGGAAGTCGTAGAACTCTACGGTGGTTCCGATCATCGTGCCGGTAAGCACGCGCTTTCGCTGTTGCGGGTCAGCCGCAATGATTGACGTAGTCATACAGTCTGTCTTTCGTGGATGTACTGCGCCGACTGAGCGAAGCAAGTGCTTGTTCCGCCGACGAATCTTTTAAAGGCAACGCCAGGTATATTGGCACACCCTTTAGGAGTTGCACAGCCTGAATTAAGGGAAAGCGGACTGAATCGGAAGGCTAACGGGGGTAGTTCGCTTTTAGGGTTGCAATCGTATGGCCTGCGGTTCTAGCGAAAGTGCGGGGGATGGGGCTCGGATTTCGGTCCGGGCAAGTGAAATGGTGGCGGGGGTAGCTGAGTTTACTGGTTTACATCTTCTTATAGATGGTAAAAAGTCCCTCTTGCCAGGAATTCTCGGGTTTTCGCCGGGATTTCGGGTTACCCCCGCATTTGCTCATTGTTAACCACTGCCGGCTGGTGACTATGGGATAAAAGTGGCTAAAGTTACAAATGTGAGGTTTAAAATAACGGAACCATAACGGAACTATTGCCACTTCAGAACAGCCCCCGATAGGGGTAATTATTAGGGGTGAAATCTCAATACCCTAAAGCGGGGGTAAATTGACCCTGTTTGGGTGTTCCGGTGTGGGTTCGGGCGTGGATTGGGTGTGGGGCGTCGTAAAGCGAACCGAAGAGGGGGATGTATTCGATTCGAGGCGTAGAAGCGATCGTTGGGGAAGAATCTCAGCAAAGCTGAAGCCCCGGAAGTTCTACTGAAAACAGATACAAGGCGGGAGGGCAGCTCGTAATATAGCCCGCATGTCTACGACCGATTCAAAGACACGTAGCAAGAGTGCAGTCCCGTTTTGGTTTCTCGTCGCCGTGGCCGTTTTTGCGGTGGCGTGGGGCGGTAATCAGTTCACGCCACTGATGGTGATGTATCGACTGAACGGTGAGCTCGATCTTGTGTTTGTTGACTTGCTCCTTCTTGTCTATGCGCTGGGTATTGCTCCTGCGCTATTGATTTCGGGGCCGTTGTCAGACCGCATCGGTCGAAAGCCGGTCATGATGGCAGCGCCGTTTTTCAGCATCGTCGGCTCCGTTCTCATTGCAGCAGGTGAATCAACGGGTCCACTGCTGCTGGCTGGGCGCATGTTGTCGGGCGTGGGCGTTGGTATCGCCATGGCTGTTGGTGGTTCCTGGGTGAAGGAACTCTCTACGGAACGTTTTGATCCTTCTGCGAAATCCACCTCGGGTGCGAAGCGCCAGTCAATGGCATTGACTCTTGGTTTCGGCATCGGCGCTGGCATTGCGGGGTCGCTTGCACAGTTTGCACCTCTGCCAGGGCAGTTGCCCTATGCAGTGCATATTCTGCTTGCCATCCCGACGATTCTCGCCATGCTGGCAGCACCTGAAACGCGCCAGTCACCGCATCTCAAGGGAGCTGCTCAGGAAACACTCCTGCAATCCCTGCGCACGCCGTCGGTGACGCGACCACGCTTTCTTTTCGTTGCGGCAGTCTCGGCACCGTGGGTCTTTGGTGCTGCTGGCGTTTCGTACGCCATCATTCCTTCTCTAATGCAGAAGGAAGTGGCGAACCCGATCTTCTTTTCGGCCATTGTGACGTTTGTAGCATTGCTGTTTGGCTTCGGCATTCAGCAAATCGGACCGAAACTCGTCTCTGAGACTTCGGCTCGTGGATCGCTCATTGCCATGGCAATTGTCATCGTAGGCATGGGGCTCAGTGCCTGGATGGCCGGCGCACCGACCATTGTTACGGCGTTCATTGCTTCGATCGTGCTGGGAATGGGTTACGGATTGACGATGTTCACCGGCCTCAACGAAGTTCAACGCATTGCTGGGCCACGTGATCTCGCTGGCCTCACCGGAATTTTTTACTGCCTGACCTATATCGGTTTTGCGTTCCCAGCCATCCTGACCAAACTCAGTGAGTCCATTGAATGGATGACTTACCCGGTCATGCTTGGTGGGGGCATGGTTATTGCAATAGCAATGGCCGCCATCATCGCGCTCAATTCCAAGCGCGACCTGGCGGCCTAAGGGCGGACGGCACTGCATCCTCCAGCATTCTGGAGCTGCGGTGCCTAGTCCTACTACTTCTCGTCTTCGAGACGCTGCGACTTCATCAGCTCCAGTTCAATGTGATCGCGGAAGTTCTGTTCAGGCTGAGCACCCGAGACCTGGGACAGACCGATGAGGAACTGCGGGGTACCAGAAACGCCGAGGCTCTGGCCGTACGCGATAGCATCCTTCACGTTCTTCTCGTACGTGGCATCGGTTAGCTCAGTCTTAAACTTATCCATATCAGGAACACCAGCTGTAGCTGCGATTTCAAACAGCTCATCGTTAGTGAACGCTGGGTGTCCGTCGCCCTTCTTGGCAGCAGCAGCGAATGCTGCCTTATTGAACTCCCAGAACTTGCCCTGAGCAGCAGCGGCACGACCAGCCTGCGCTGCGCGCTCTGCTGGTTCACCACCGAAAGCGAGGTCGTTCCACTCCAAGCGCACCAAGCCAGCATTGACGTAGTCGTCGATCAGTGGCTGCTGAGTCTCATTTGCGAACTTCGCGCAGAATGGGCAGTCGAAGTCCGAGAAAATGGAGATCACGACCGGCGCATCCACAGCACCGAGCGCGAATGGGTCATTTTCATTACGACGGTGCACATTCGGCAGGTCCTCTGCGGAGGACAACGTCGTGCCTTCCTTTGGCCCCAAGATGGACGCGTCGTAGGTGCCGTCTGCCTTCGGCTTGGCGTTGATCTCGCCCTTGCTTGCCGTTGCGCCAGCGAGGTTCACAATCTGGCCAGACTCAGACTTTGATCCGGCTCCACCCAGATTCCGGCCTGCCCAGAATCCAAAGCAACCAGCGAAAACAATTGCCGCAATAACCCAAAGCCAGACGAGTGCTGGAACCTTTGCAAACGCGGACTTCTTCTTCGGCGCCTCTGCTGGCTTTTCCGCGAGTTGAGTAGTATCTCCGGAAGGAGTGGAAGCAGCCTCCTGCTGTTCGACAGCGGACGGCTCGACTGGCTGGTTTTCCCCAGCACCATTGTTTTCAGGACGAGTCATACGATTAATAATGCAATATCGCACCTCAATAATGCGATTCGGTACCCTGGCGCCGTATAGCCCCTACTTCGTTTCCGCGTATGGATCCTCTGGTCGAACCGCAGACTTTAGTGCCACTGCGCGAGCAAGCCGGGCGTAACGCAATTCCTGTTCGCGGAAGCGGATGTACGACGAGATCGTCGTAAAGACAAAAGCGAGAATTAGACCGTAAAGAAGCAGGTCAACGCCACGGGTGACGCCAATTGCATTGGCAATCACGGTGAGATCATCGGGGCGCATGATCGCCCAAATACATGCGACCACAAACACCAAGAAACCAAGCTTTACGCCTGCTTTGGCACGTGCTTTACGACGATTCGCCAGGAAGTACCACAGCACAACGCTGAGGGCGACGAGTAAGAGAATCTGGGCAAGTGATGCGGTCATCGCAGCCTCCTAGCAACAAACGAGTCGGCCAGGATATTGACGCCATTAAACAAAGACTGACCTTTGGCCATGGAGTATTCGGTGTACAGAATGTCGACAGGCTGTTCGGCGACGCGCCACTTGTTCTCAACCATGGCCGTGACGAACTCGCTGGCGTGGCTCATACCATTCATGCGGAGATTCAAATCGTGGGCGACGGTTGCGTTGAATGCGCGCAGACCGTTGTGGGCGTCGGTCAAGCCGAGCTTCCGTGTTGTGGGGGACAGGGCGACAACAGTTTTCAGAACGACGCGCTTGATCCACGGAACTTGGTCGTCTTCAGCGCGCGGACGACCGAAGCGCGTGCCGACGATAATGTCGTATGGCTCATGGCGCAGTCGGTTGACCATAGCTACGACATCTTTGACCTGATGCTGGCCGTCGGCATCGAACGTGACGAAGTACTTTGCTCCAGGCTGCTGTCGTGCGTATTCGACACCCGTTTGAATGGCCGCGCCTTGTCCGAGGTTTACCGGATGATTGACTAGATGCGCGCCAGCGGCGTGAATCTCAACATCAGATCCATCATGGGATCCGTCATTGACTGCGACGATATTAGGAAACGTCTCGCGTGCGTTCACGAGAACGTCGCGGATGACTGTCCCTTCGTTGAAACAAGGGACGATCAACCACGTGTCGTCAAACTTTGCCTGATTATCCATTATTCGCCGGATATTACCGGATGAAACCACTGCTCACCGTTTGAAATGCGGTGACAAGCAGCACGTAATGGCGTTAAGGAATAGTGGGGCAGCGTTAGCGGATAAAGATTGCACGATATGCACGCGCCAGCAATTCGGTGGGCAAGAGACGAAACGCAGTGCGGAGGAAAAGGTTGACAACACCGCGCGGTTCGCTAATCAAACCCAGCTCCACCAATGTCTGCTGCATGTCCTTTTCCGCGTCAAAAATGCCCTTGGAGCGCCGGCGTGTGAGCATTCCGTCCACTCGGAATCGCGTGAGAGGTTCAGCAAGATTGCAAAACCGTGCCCCGTCGGCGATTAGCCGTGCCCACAGGTCGTAGTCTTCCATGTATGGGCGGTGACGGTAGCCACCGACGGCTTTGACTCGCTCTGTGCGGAACATGGCAGCGGGATTGTTAACTGGCGAATTGATTCGTGCATACCGGACGATCTCATCGTGGTTTTCTGGCAGCGTTCGCGTGCCGAGGTCGACTATCGCGTTGCCCGTGCTGCCGAACTCTGATTCACTCGCGAACTCTGTCATAGCAGTGCCAATGACATCGAGTGGTTGCCCGGCGCGCTCTGCTTTTTCTGCCACAGCGAGCTGTTTCTCAAAACGCTCCGGGACGGCAATGTCATCGGAATCCAAACGTGCGCACCATTGTGTGTGCACGTGAGAGAGCCCTTGCTGGGAAGCTTTGCCGCTGCCACAGTTTTCCGGCAGGCGAATCACGGTCAATTCCGTATGGGCTCGTTCGTGGCGATCCACAACCTGCGCCAGCTCTTCGCCGATTGGGCCATCAATCACCAGCACCACCGAGCAAGCCTGCACAGTCTGCGACCACAGTGACTCCAAAGCTTCATCTAAGTCGCTTGGTTGAGTCTTCGCATACATCGTCATCAGAACGGTTAGCTCAGGGGACACGCGCATCGTTGACTCACTCACGCGTTAGATTCTAGGTCAGCTTGGCGGTGCTTACTTTGCGACGAGCTGTAGTCGCCAGTCTTCAACGTCCACAGATGAATGACAATGCCGACAATGGACCCGAGTAGTAAGGCAGCGCTCGTACGAACTTCGAGCAGTCCAGGAATAAACAGAATGACGACTGCCACTAATGTCGCGCTCAGCCATCCCGCCATGTACATGCGGTGTTGCTCAACCGCCAGAGTCACCGATCCCGTGATCATGAGCACTGCAGTCGCAGTTGCGGCCAAGGTCAAGGCAGCCAGGGTGTGACCGGCGACGAAGTATTCGTCGCCAAGAATTGTGACCATGAGCCAGGGGCCGATGAGCCATGCCAGGCCCGCACCACAGGTACCGAATGCGATGAGGGCGCCAAGTGGCTTAGCAAGTGCAGATAGAGGTCCACCATCACGCTGGACGAAGTGAACGATGATGGCGTTCTGGAACTTCTCGAGAGGCATCAACAGGGGAGCGCGTGTCAGTGTTACTGCATACGCAACAGCTGCGGCGGTCACACCACCAGCAGTAATACCCAATTCACCGGAAAGTGGTCCTTGCGCTGTAGTGGCGTAGTCGTCGGCAAGTTTGACCAGCGTGGGGAACCCGGTGACCAGTACTGCGGATGCACCGGAAGCCCACATTGCGGTGATCATGAGTGGGATGAATCGGCGTAGCGGGACATCGGCACGTTTGGTGAGTGCGCGACGGGTGGCAGGTGAGAATGCCACCAGACCCAACCAACTCATCGCGCCAATAACTGTGATGACTAGCCAGGCCAGAAGACTCCACTGGAAGACATAGGCCAGCACTGCGGGAACGACGCGAATGAGAATGTCAATGATGATCAGGGTCGCGTACTGGCCCCACAATTTCGAAGCGCTGAGCAGGCCCGACGTGGCAGCCTGCATGGCATACAGGCCAAGACCACCGGCCATCAGCACTGTGCCAATGGTTTGGTCCGCACCGGTGTGCCCGTCCATGATCTGTGGCGCCCACAAGAATCCAGTTGCTGCGAGGACAACAAACGTTACGACGCTTACGCCAACCGCAACCGTAATCGGGCGAGCACCTGCCTGACCCGAAACATCATGGCCAGCATCAGCTGCACCAACAGCCCGCGTGGTTTCCTGCATCAGGCCGCCGAGAACACCGGTCAATGCGAAAAACATGCCCCAATAGGCGACGAACTGTGCATTAACGTCGAGGTTCAGCGTTTTTGCGGATAAGAAAAGAATGACAAAACTGCCGGCAGCCGCGATGACCGTTGCCAGGGATAACCACTTCATGCCAGTACTAGTCTTTCGCAGCCTGGTACTGAATCATCGCTTCTTCTTCCGCCTCTGCAGCAGCAATTTCTGCAGCAAGCTCCTCCGAGATTTCACCAGCGTCATCACCAGCAGCCTGACGAGGATCCAACGGGAACGGTGGCAACTCAGTGCGATTCACCCAGTTATGGAAAATGGCATCGAGGTGCGACGTCGTCACGCCATGCTGACGACAAACCCGATTCGCCAACGATCGGAAGTCCACGGCATCGACAATGCTGTGACGGTTATCCGTGGTCCAGGTGTGCAGGAATTCGAAGAATGCGTCGTCGCCTAGCAGCAGACGCAGCGCATGGATAGTGAGGGCGCCACGCTTGTACAGGCGGTCGTCGAACATGAGGTCAGGGCCGGGATCCTTGATCAAGATGTCTTGTGGCTTGTCTGCCAATTCGCGGTAGTGCAACCGCGCGTGTGCAGCAGCCGATGGGCCACCCGAGACCTCGGACCACAGCCACTCCGAATAGCACGCCAGCCCCTCGTTCAGCCAAATATCGCGCCACTGCGAGATACCGACACTATTGCCAAACCACTGGTGCGACAGCTCGTGCGCAATCAAACGATTCCAAGTGTCCTTGCCATCAGCGTGATTCGCTCCGAAGATGGACAAACCCTGCGCTTCCAGCGGGATTTCCAGCTCATCTTCGCAGATCACAACCTGATACTGCGAAAACGGATACGGACCAAACATCTTCGAGAACTCATCGACCATGCGACCTTGCTCCCGGAAATCATGCCTAAACGTATGCAACAGGTGAGGCGGTACCCACGCAACCACCGTGGTGGATTCGCACGGCAGCTCAATGCGCGTGAACTGACCGATATTCAATGTATTCAAGTACGAGGCCATCGGTTCTTCAGTAGCGAAGCGCCACGTCCGGCGAGAACCACCTGCACGCACTGGTGCCTCGGCCTTACCTGGAGCGACCACCTCATAAGGAGCGTCACACGTCACCGACATGGTGTACATCGCCTTGACCTCAGGATCATCGTCACACGGGTACCAGCTCGCGGCACCCACCGGCTGCGACGCAACCAAGCTGCCGTTTTCCAGCTCCTCCCAGCCAATTTCGCCCCACGTGGACTTCACTGGTTCTGGGTTGCCGGAATACTTCACGACGAGCCGCAACGTTTCTTCCGGGTGCAACTCACGATCAAACTTCACACGCAGCTTTCGCCCAGAATGCTTCCAGCGTGTGACGTCGACCGTCGTCACGCGGGTGTCAGTTTCGGCGGTGACTTCGTCGACTCCGAGCGTATCGGCGAAGTCGAGTGTGAGGTCGCTAATCCATGCATTGACCTCGATATGCAGCGTGACCTTCGCGCGCAGGCGATTTGGTCCCACCCGGTAGTCGAAATCGAGATCATATCGATCGACACGGAAGCCCAGGTTGAAGGGGATTTTGGTGTACGGGTTAGTTAAATCTGCGCTGCTCACTCCAAGCACCTTACTTGTATTAATTTAGCTTTTCCCATAGCCACGTATAGATAAGCGATTCCATCATCGCGACCTGGCTATTATCCGCAGCTCCCGCGTGACCACCTTCGATATTTTCGAAGTAGTCCACATCGTGCCCAGCTTCACGAAGCAACCACGCCAACGACCGTGCATGGGCTGGATGCACTCGATCGTCACGCGTGGAGGTGGTGACCAACGCAGGCGGGTACTCCACGTCTTCTCGCTTTGCGACGCGGTGCACAGGCGAATACTCCTCGATGGCGGCACGCTCGTCAGGAACATCCGGGTTTCCGTACTCAGCCATCCAGGACGCACCAGCCGAGAGGCGGTGGTAACGGAGCATATCGGCGAGTGGCACCTGCGAAACCACCGAGCCGACCAGCTCGGGGTAGGAAGTCAAGCACACAGCGGTGAGCAAACCGCCATTAGAGCCACCGCGGACTGCAAGCTGCTCGACTGAGCAATAGCCACGCGCGACGATGTCGCGCAGCACTGCCTGATGATCCTCATAGACGCGCATGCGTTCCTTCTTCACGACCGAAGAATGCCACTCGGGGCCAAATTCGCCGCCACCACGGAGGTTCGCTTCCACAAAGAATCCGCCCTTGGCTAACCAGCCAATGCCACGGACCGGGGAATAGCCCGGCACAAGAGAAACTTCGAAACCTCCATACGCATGCACCAGCGTTGGAGCAGTATTCGGCGTCTCTGTTGATCCGAGGCGCCCCGTAATCCGGTATGGAATCTGAGTCCCGTCGGCAGAAGTAGCCCAATGCTGTCGGGTATCCATTCCAGCAGGGTCGAAAAAGGCCGGGGCGCGCCGGGCGACTCGCGCTTCCGGTGAACCAGCGGTGCCGAGCCACAGAGTTGGGGGTTCGGTCATGGAAGAGCTGGAAAGCCAGATTTCATCATCTCGAGTGGGAGAGGTGCCAACGACACTAATGGTCGCTTGGTCGGGAAGGCCGGTGAACTCTGCCTCTTCGGCCCAGTCCCCAATCGAAAGGGTGAGGAGTTTGGTCGAGACGTCGTTAAGCAAGGTCACAACGAGGTAATTATGGGTCCACGCCAATGATTGGAAGGAAGTGTGGGAGTCGGGAGTGAACAGAATTTCAACGTCTCGATTGCCGGAGAGCCATTCGTCGAATTCCGCGACTGCAACCGCACCTGCCGGGATGCCATTGAACTCAGTTCGAGGCATGAGGACGAGCCATTCCTTGTGTGCGGACACTCGGCAATCATCCGGTACTTCGATGATTTGGAGCGAAAACGTGCCTCCAAACTGATGTGGCAGCTTCCCTTGTCGAGGCACCGCCACAAAGCGCTGCGAGGTGTAAAAGTCCTGGGCGCGTTCAACGAATAGGCGCTCGAATCCTTCGGTGTTATCGAACCAGCCGCCGACGGCAACGTCTGATTTATGCCCTGCGAAAACCTGCTCGGAATCTGCGAGATCCTGGCCACGCGACCACTTGCGGACCTGTCGTGGATACCCTGAGTCGGTCAAACTATCGGGGCCACAATCTGTGCCAACGAGAATCTCGTCACGGGATACCCATGACACATCGGACTTCGCCTCAGGGAGGAAGAACGGGTCATCGGCGTCCGCGACAAAGCGTCCAGTGGTCAGATCAAACTCGCGGATGACAGTCGCATCTGCGCCGCCACGAGATAGGTGGATCAGCGCGCGGTCGTAATCCGGGTAACGGCACTGGGCGCCCTTCCACACCCAATTCTCGCCGTCCGTGGCAGCGAGGGAATCCACATCGATGAGAACGTCCCATTCGGTGTTTTTCGACAAGAAACTACCCAGCGTGGTACGCCGCCACACACCACGCGGATGCTTGGCATCGCGCCAGAAGTTGTAGAGGTGGTCGCCACGGCGTACTGGATACGGAATACGGGAGTCGGTATCGAGGGCCTGAAGTAACTCCGTGCGGAGATTGTCACGTGCCCCCTGCTGGGCTGCATTATCTACCGTGGCCAGCGTTTTCTCGTTCCACTCGCGCGCCCACGCCAGGGATTGTTCCCCCTCAATGTCGTCGAGCCAGGAGGGGACATCGTCGGCACGTAAAAAGCGTGGGGAACTAGCGGAAGTGAATGCGTTCATACGTACAAACGTAAGGCATATAAAGAGGTGGGGGGAGAGTGTGACGGTTGCGGAGCAACCGCGTAAAGTTGTATTCGTGGCTGAACATTATGATCTCGTAGTCCTCGGCGCCGGTCCAGGCGGATACGTCGCTGCTATTCGCGCTTCCCAGCTTGGTCTGAAGACCGCTGTTGTGGAGAAGAAGTACTGGGGCGGTGTATGCCTGAACATCGGCTGCATTCCGTCCAAGTCGCTGCTTAAGAACGCAGAAGTGGCGCACATCTTCAACCATGAGGCCAAGACCTTTGGCATCTCGGGCGATGTTTCCTTCGACTTCGGAGCAGCGCACGCTCGCTCTCGTAAGGTCTCCGCGGGCATCGTCAAGGGCGTTCACTACTTGATGAAGAAGAACAAGATCGATGAAGTCGATGGCTGGGGCGAGTTCAAGGACGCCAACACCATCGTCGTCTCGGACGGCAAGGATGCCGGCAAGGAACTGACCTTCGACAACTGCATCGTTGCAACCGGTTCTGTTGTTCGTTCCCTTCCAGGCGTTGAGCTCGGCGGAAACATCGTTTCCTTCGAGGAGCAGATCCTTTCGGATGACCTGCCAGAGTCCATGGTCATTGTCGGCGCTGGCGCTATCGGCATGGAATTCGCGTACGTCCTGGCCAACTACGGTGTCGATGTCACCATCGTTGAGTTCATGGACAACGTCCTGCCAAACGAAGACATTGATGTTTCTAAGGTCATTGCCAAGGAATACAAGAAGCTTGGCGTCAAGCTCATGACTGGCCATAAGACCACCTCGATTAAGGACAACGGCGACTCCGTCGAGGTCAAGGTTGAGGCTAAGGATGGCGGCGACGAGCAGACGTTGACCGTCGACCGCGTCATGGTGTCCATTGGTTTCGCACCACGCACCGACGGCATTGGCCTGGATAAGGCTGGCGTCGAGCTGGGTCAACGAGGCGAGATCGTTATCGACGAGTACATGCGCACCAATGTGGAGAACATCTACGCAATTGGTGACGTCACCATGAAGCTGCAGCTGGCACACGTTGCAGAGGCTCAGGGTGTTATTGCTGCGGAGCACATGGCTGGCCATGAAACCGACATCATTGAGGATTACTTGATGATGCCTCGCGCAACCTTCTGTAACCCACAGGTCGCTTCCTTCGGTAAGACCGAGGCTCAGGCAAAGCAGTGGGCAGAGGAAAATGGTCGCGAGATCAAGGTTTCCATGTTCCCATTCTCTGCAAATGGCAAGGCACAGGGCCTGGCGGAGCCAGTTGGTTTCGTGAAGCTGATTGCAGATGCTGAGTACGGCGAGCTGCTCGGTGGCCACATGGTGGGCGCTAATGTTTCTGAGCTCATGCCACAGCTGGTTTTGGCTGAGAAGTACGAGCTGACGACCGAGGAAATCGGTCGGACCGTGCACATCCACCCAACCATGTCCGAGGCTATGAAGGAAGCAGCCGAGGGCGTTATGGGTGAAATGATTAACCTGTAACCAGTCAGTCCTCTGCGTACTTAGCGCAGTTCCGGAAAATCCCTGTTTGTTCACCTTTCGAGGTGGAGACAGGGGTTTTGCTCTTTTTGTAGCCTTTTCGGCGGCTCCGCCCTGCGCGCTGACGCTCGCGCATTTCAGTCGAAGACATATCTGCGCTTTCGAATCGGTCCGGTAGCTCCAATGCAGCCCTGCCGTTGCTTGCAAAAGCCCAGGTCGCGATCTATCGAAGGGGGCTGCACAGGAGCCACTGAGCTGATTGGAAAGCGCAGACCTGGAGCCGGACCCGGAATCGCTTGGAATTGCCACAATCCGAGGAGCTCGTACGGCAAAAGGCCGACCTCCAATAAAAAAGTAGTTGACAAGTCAACATAGTTTGGTTAATGTCGATCCCATACAGAGCGCGATGCTGCGGGAGGAACCCGCACTACCAATGCGCACACTACGAAAGGAATCACATCCATGGCTAAGAAGACTTCCGCAATTGATCTTGCAACCTACCCAGCACGCCTTTTCCCAGGCCTCGTTTTCCTGAACTCGGGTCTCGGCAAGCGTGGTCTGGATGAAGAGGGCGCAAAGGGTCTGCAGGACTTCGCCGGCGTTGCACTTCCATTCGTCAAGAAGTTGGAGCCAACGACTTTCGGCAAGCTTCTGTCGACTGCCGAAATCGTAACTGGCGCGGCGCTCCTTACCCCATTCGTTCCAAACGTTGTTGCAGGTACCGCACTCGCCGGCTTTGGCGCAGGTTTCACCGCGATGTACCTTCGCACTCCAGGACTGACTGAGGAAGGCTCCATCAAGCCAACCCAGGATGGCCTGCCAATGGCGAAGGACACCTGGTTGCTCGGCACTGGTCTCGCACTTATGCTGTCGGGTGCAAAGGCATTCGCTGCTAAGAAGTAGCTCCAAGCGTTGCATTAGCTAGCCCCATCTATCCTGAGCTAGCTCCCGTCTGTCCCGCTATTAAGGCGACCTCACAATGACTACTCGCAAGCCTCGTAGAGTTCCACAGGCAAAGTGCCCGATTCGTTTCGGCGAACCGTGCACGGCCTGCCAGCCGGGCACAAGTGGCCCTGAGGATTGCCAGTTAGTAGCCCTTGTTATGGACGATCCTGACCTGCGCGAACGCATGGCAGACATGAATAAGGCTTTGCGACGAAAGCGTCGTGAAGCAAAAGACACCTCCACCTAGGAGCGCGCCTAGTACGGCGCGACCGTGGAGCTGTGCAGATTGACATCAATGGCACGGTGGATTGGTGGGAACGCGCGCTGTGGACAGTCATCGCGCGAGCAGACTCGACAGCCGGCACCAATTGGGGTGGCGGCTTCGAGGTCGTTGAGGTCTAAGCCATCGGCGTAAACCGTGCGCTCTGCGTGCCGAGCTTCGCAGCCCAGGCCAATCGCAAACAGTTTGCCGGGGCGACCGAAGCGGGCGGCGTGATGCTCGACGGTGCGGGAAATCCACAAATATGGACGACCATCCGGCATTAGCGCCACCTGGCGCATGACCTTCCCCGGATATGAAAACGTCTCGTACACGTTCCAGAGCGGACACGTACCACCTGAATTGGTGAAGTGGAATCCCGTCGCAGACTGACGCTTCGACATGTTGCCCGCGCGGTCTACTCGGACAAATGTCCATGGAATGCCACGGAGGCTTGGCCTCTGCATCGTGGAGAGTCGGTGGCAAATAGTCTCGTAACCAACGCCGTACCGCTTGGACAAATACTCGATGTCGTGGCGATGCCGTTCCGCGGCCGTATGGAACGCCTCATAAGGGAGCATCAGAGCTGCGCCAAAATACGTTGCGACGCCACGCAGTGCGAGCTTCCTCGAATCGTCTGACGTGAAATGGCCCGTCTCGACTTCCTCAGCAATGGCATCGCCCTGCTCGAGATAACCAAGCTCAGTAGCCATGCGGAATGCCCGCTGGCCAGGGGAGAGGTGGCGCGCCAAACGAAGCTGGCCCTTCTCTGTATCCAGCGTGTGTTGGGTATTTCCCGTATCGACGACCAATTGCACATCGATGTTGTGCTTCGACCGCAATCGTTGGGACAAAATTGCTTCTACGTCCGCGCCTTCGTCGTCAAGCCCAAGGTCGAGGGAGAGTTTCTCAGCGGCCGTATCCACAGTGTCGATGTAGTTCTGGCGCGCGTAGAAGTAGTCGCGCACCTCTTCGTGCGGCATTGTGAGTGCCTGCGCACCACTACCTGCCACGAACTCGCCGGAGAGATTGCGCTCTTCGGTAGCTAGGGACAGCTTTCCCGTGACATTTCGATAGCGTCGGTGGACATCCACCATTGCGCGGGCAAGATCGGGATGGTTGCGCACAAGATCTGAAATCTCGTGCATATCTACCGAGGTAGGGCAGATTTCCTTATCCAGTACGACATCCTGGACTTCGGCGAGGAGGCGGGAGTCGTCGTCGCGGGAGAAGAACGTCGCATCCACGCCAAAAGTGTCGGTAATTTTCGTCAACACCGGCACTGTCAGAGGTCTGACATCATGCTCGATCTGGTTGACGTAACTTGCCGACAAGCCCAGCGCGTGTGCGAGAGCTGCTTGGCTTAGATCGCGCTCGCGTCGCAGCTGGCGAAGACGGGAACCCACGTACGTTTTAGCCATACTATCCAGAATAGTCCGTTTTGCAGGCCGTTGTTCGCACTATTTGCAATACCTGAAGAAACTAGCAGAAAGAGAAAAACACCCACGAGAACAGGGGTTTTGATGTCCTGTTTCGTGGGTGTTTTCCCAACAGTTTCAAGCTAGCGGGTATGCACCCGCTTGCCTAGTCAGTTCACGTAGTCAGAGACTTAGTGGAACTGGCCTTCCTCGGTGGAGCCCTTCAGAGCGGTGGTGGAGGAGTTAGGGTCAACGGTGGTTGCGATGCGGTCGAAGTAGCCTGCACCGACCTCGCGCTGGTGCTTCACAGCGGTGAAGCCGCGCTCTTCTGCAGCCTTGAACTCGCGGTTCTGCAGGTCGACGAATGCGGTCATCTGCTCGCGAGCGTAGCCGTGAGCCAGGTCGAACATGCCGTAGTTCAGAGCGTGGAAGCCTGCGAGGGTGATGAACTGGAACTTGAAGCCCATCTTGCCAAGCTCGTTCTGGAACTTAGCGATCTCGTCTGCCTCGAGGTGTGCGGACCAGTTGAAGGATGGGGAGCAGTTGTAGGAGAGCAGCTGGTCTGGGTACTCAGCCTTGACTGCCTCAGCGAACTGCTTTGCGACCTCGAGGTCAGGGGTGCCGGTCTCCATCCAGATCATGTCAGCGTATGGAGCGTAGGACTTCGCACGTGCGATGCAAGGCTCGATGCCGTTCTTGACGTGGTAGTAGCCCTCAGCGGTGCGCTCGCCGGTGATGAATGGCTTGTCGCGGTCATCAACGTCGGAGGTGATCAGGGTTGCAGCCTCAGCGTCGGTACGTGCAATAACGACGGTTGGGGTGTTAGCAACGTCAGCTGCCAGGCGAGCCGAGTTCAGGGTGCGGATGTGCTGCTGGGTAGGAATCAGAACCTTGCCGCCCAGGTGGCCACACTTCTTCTCGGAAGCGAGCTGGTCCTCCCAGTGGGTACCTGCAGCGCCAGCCTGGATCATGGCCTTCTGGAGCTCGTAAACGTTAAGAGCGCCACCGAAGCCTGCTTCACCGTCAGCGACGATTGGGAGCAGCCAGTTTTCAACGGAGTCGTCGCCTTCGATGCGAGCGATTTCGTCTGCACGCATGAGTGCGTTGTTGATGCGACGAACGACAGATGGAACCGAGTTAGCTGGGTACAGCGACTGGTCTGGGTAGGTGTGGCCGGAGAGGTTTGCGTCGCCAGCGACCTGCCAACCGGACAGGTAAACAGCCTTCAGGCCAGCGCGAGCCTGCTGAACAGCCATGTTGCCGGTCAGTGCGCCGAGAGCGTTGATGTAGGAGTCATCCTTAACGTTGACGCCTTCCCACAGGATCTCTGCGCCACGGCGAGCGAGAGTGTGCTCCTCGATGACAGAACCCTGAAGCTCTGCAACCTGCTCTGCGGTGTAGTCGCGCTTAACGCCTTCCCAGCGTGGGTTCTCGTCCCAGTCCTTCTGGATTTCTGCTGCGGTACGTGCCTTGCCAACGTTCGACATACGGTGTCTCTTCCTTTGAGCTGAACAAATTGGAGTATGGGGAAATCGGTGACAATCGTCGCCGTTAACCCGGTTTATAGAACGCAGAAGACGTAGTTCACCATTCGCTTCTCGCGGTCGGCTCCAAAAAGAAACCAACTGAAAGGCGATCCGTGATGACCGTTTCCGCGTGCTGTAGTTCACATCATGGGGTACGGATTGCGATACGTCAAGCAAAAGTAAGTGTGAATTTTAGCGGGTTTATAGAAGTACTTTTGCAAATGTTGTGAAGACTGTGATGTATAACCACAGCAAGTGCTTAATTGCAGGTAGTGGCATACGCGGGTAAGTGAAGTGTCGCTTGCATGGAGTTGTCGCGAAGTGCATCCCCCCGCTTTGGGGTGTCAATGGTGACGCTTAATACGCAGATTGGTGGCTAACGGCGTTTGTGTTCCGGGGGTGTTATCGGTACCCCCAGATATCTGGTTGAACAGGGGTGATTGCGGTGTGAGCTGGATAGTTATCCCTGAATCACAACAATCTCATTCATGTATTCAGGGTCACTTTGAGGGGGAATGCACTGGGTGTCTAGATCGGGGCGGACGGGGCGTCCGGATCTTTTCCTATCGTGAGAGACGCGGATCACATAAGGTTATGACCATTGACGCCGATACTCCTTGTGCGTCGGATCGTCGGGAAGCAGTGAGCTCTCGCGATCGCGCACACGGGAAACAACACTTTGAGGAGAGTTCATGACCGAGCGCATTACCGCCGGCGGCCTGCAGGTCGCGAAGGAACTGTACGACTTTGTTACCGAGAAGGCGCTGCCAGCGGCCAAGATCGAAGACAAGGACGCTTTTTGGAACGGATTCGGCGACATTGTTGAGAAGTTCACCCCGCGCAACCGCGAACTGCTCGCTAAGCGTGACGAACTTCAGCTGAAGCTGGACGAGTGGTACCAGAACAACCCTGGTGAACAGGACCAGGAGAAGTACCAGGCATTCCTGAAGGACATCGGTTACCTCGTTGACAACCCAGGTGACTTCCAGGTGACAACTGCAAACGTTGACACCGAAATCACCTCCACCGCAGGTCCGCAGCTGGTTGTGCCAGTTCTGAACGCCCGCTTCGCAATTAACGCAGCAAACGCACGTTGGGGCTCGCTTTACGACGCGCTCTACGGCACCAACGCCATTCCTGAAGACGGTGGCGCTGAAAAGGGTGGCAAGGGTTACAACAAGGTCCGCGGTGACCGCGTTATTGCCTGGGGTCGCGACTTCCTGGACAAGGCGCTCCCACTTGTCGACGGCAGCCATGCCGATGTCACTTCGTACGACATTGTTGACGGACGTCTGCAGGCAACCCTCGGCGAGGAAACCACCGGTCTGCGTGAGCCAGAGACGCTGGTTGGCTACACCGGCGACGTCGCAAAGCCTGAGTCCCTGTACTTCAAGCACAACGGCCTGCATATTCAGCTTCTGATCGACCCAGAGTCCCCAATCGGTGCTACCGACAAGGCTGGCGTAAAGGACATCGTCCTGGAAGCAGCAGTTACTAACATCATGGACCTCGAGGACTCCGTCGCGGCTGTCGACGCAGCTGACAAGGTTCTCGGATACACCAACTGGTTGGGTCTGAACGTCGGCGACCTGCGCATTGAATTCCAGCGCGGCGACAAGACCCTGACCCGTGAGATCAATGACGACCGCACCTACACCTCACTGGATGGCGAGGAAGTTACGCTTCATGGTCGTTCGCTGAACTTGGTTCGTAACGTCGGCCACCTGATGCAGAACCCAGCAATCCTGGACCGCGACGGCAACGAGATCTTTGAAGGCATCATGGATGCCGTCATTACCCCGATCTGTGCAATCCCAGGCCTGGATCAGGATAACGCGCGTAAGAACTCCCGCACTGGCTCCATTTACATCGTGAAGCCAAAGCAGCATGGCCCAGAAGAGGCAGCGTTCACCACCGAGCTGTTCGGTGAAGTGGAGAAGCTGCTTGGTCTGGAAAAGAACACGATGAAGATCGGCCTTATGGACGAAGAGCGTCGTACCTCCGTGAATCTTGATGCGTGCATCAAGGAAGTTTCCGAGCGCGTCGTATTCATTAACACTGGCTTCATGGACCGTACTGGCGACGAGATCCACACCTCGATCCACGCTGGTCCGATGTTCCGCAAGGCAGTTCAGAAGACTGCCCCATGGATGCTCGCATACGAGGACAACAACGTGGACGCTGGTTTGGCACACGGTCTGCAGGGCAAGGCTCAGATCGGTAAGGGCATGTGGGCCATGACCGAGCAGATGGCAGAGCTTCTGGAGCAGAAGATCGGACAGCCAAAGCAGGGCGCATCGACTGCATGGGTGCCATCTCCAACCGGTGGTGTACTGCATGCAACGCACTACCACGAGGTCGATGTCTTCGGTGTTCAGGACAAGCTGATGATCGACGGCCGCCGCGATACCTTCGGCGACCTCATGACCATCCCAGTTGCCGCTGCCAAGGTTGGCGAGCCAGGCGCTGACTGGTCCGACGAAGATCGTCAGAACGAGCTCGACAACAACTGCCAGTCCATCCTCGGCTACGTTATCCGTTGGGTTGAGCAGGGCGTCGGTTGCTCCAAGGTTCCTGACATCAATGATGTTGACCTGATGGAAGACCGCGCAACCCTGCGTATTTCTTCCCAGACCTTGGCAAACTGGCTGCTTCACGGTGTTGTCACCGAAGAGCAGATCATCGATTCCCTCAAGCGCATGGCTGAGATTGTTGACCGCCAGAACGAAGGCGATGAGGCTTACTTGCCGATGGCTGCTGATTTCGACAAGTCGATCGGCTTCCAGGCTGCGAAGGAGCTCATTTTGGAGGGCACCAAGCAGCCTTCCGGCTACACCGAGCCAATCCTGCACCGTCGTCGCCTCGAATTCAAGAAGCGCGAAGGCATCGACCAGAACTAGTTTCTGACTAGGCTCTCCCCGGAACCCCGCTACACACTTTTCCGTGTGGCGGGGTTTTTGCGTCGATGTTAAGTCGCTAATGCGCTGCTGGGGGCCGTCGAAAAGCATGGCCAGCAGTGATCTTCATAAACCGCTAGGGTGGTGGCAGGTCAACGGCCCTTTTGGGGCAAATTCCAGCAATGAGATTCGATACCTTATATATAGGAGCCCTTATATGACCGTCGAAACGTCCTCCGGCATCAATATCAATGACATCGACCTTCGTGGCTACTCGGCAATCCTTTTCGATCTCGACGGTGTCATTACTCCGACTGCTCTGATTCACGAACAGGCGTGGGGCGATATGTTCCGTCAGTACTTCTCGGACAAGGGCGTGGCTCCGTACACCGATGCGGATTACTTTGAGTATCTGGATGGTCGCCGTCGCGATCAGGGCATTCAGGCGATTCTCGCGTCGCGTGGCATTGAGCTTCCATATGGTTCGGAGTCCGATACTCCTGACGACGAAACGGTGACTGGTCTTGGCCTTCGGAAGAACAACGACTTCCTGTCACGTGTGGAACAGGGGATTGATCCCTACACTGGTTCGGTTCAGTTGCTGGACTACTTGGCTGCTGCCCGCGCAGGCCTGTCGGAGCCGGGGGAGCCCTCGTCGGGGCTGCCACGCCTGGCGGTGGTCAGTTCCTCGAAGAATGCGGTGCCGGTGCTGAAGTCTGCTGGTTTGTTCAATCGCTTTGAGATTGTGGTGGATGGCAAAGTCGCGCACGAGCTAGGCCTGAATGGAAAACCATCGCCAGCCACTTTTGTTCACGCCGCCGAGGAATTTGGTGTACCCGTGGAGCGTTCCGTTGTGGTTGAGGATGCCATTTCAGGTGTTCAGGCGGGTGCAGCCGGCGATTTCGGGCTTGTTATCGGTGTCGACCGAGGTGCCGGTCACGATGAACTCCTCGCGGCTGGGGCACACATCGTAGTCGACGATCTTGCTGAGCTGATCGCCCACTAAAACGGGCTCAGCCTCGACCCCATTAATGGTTTAGCGGACTTGGCAACTAAAGTCCGAACTCTGCTCTAGATTTGAAATCACAGTGACCACCTCAACCCGGAGGAGCAACCTTGACTCAGGACTCGTCGACAAATGTAGATGCCCGAGAAGGCAAGCTGGCGGATCCCGCTGATGTTGACGCGCTGACGCTGTCACCGGAGGCAATTGCGAAGTCAAAGGCTGCGGAGGAGCGTCGTGCACGGCGCCGAGATTTCGATGCTGGACGTGCGGATATTCATCATCACAACCTCAATGCTGAAGAGCTGATGGATCGAGATGTCACGCCGGTCGACGAGTGGCGCTTGGTGGAAACGAAACCCGGCGGAATGCCACTGGGGTTGTCCGAAACGCTCTTTGCCTTGGCCAATGGATACATTGGTATGCGCGCGAATCCGCCAGAGGGACGAGATTCCGCCGAGCACGGCACCTTTATTAATGGGTTGCACGAAACTTGGCCTATTAAGCACGCCGAAGATGCCTATGGTTTGGCTCGTGAAGGCCAGGCGATTATTAGTGCTCCAGACGCTAAAGCCATGCGTCTCTACATTGACGACGAGCCGTTGCGCCTCGGCAACGCCGATGTTTACGACTACGAGCGCTCTCTCGATTTCCGTGAGGGCATTCTGCGTCGTCGCTTCATTTGGCGGACCCCAGGCGGTAAGCGTGTCCGCGTGACGACCGACCGGATGGTGTCGTTCCAAGAAAAGCATGTTGCGGTCATGTCTCTGGAGGTCGAGCTGCTCGATTCCGACGCGGCAGTGGTGATCAACTCGCAGATCCTCAATCGCCAAGATGGCGAAGACGAATACCACGACTCGTCGGCAGCTCAGGGTAGCGATCTGGATCCACGTCGTTCCGAGACGCTCACCGAGCGAGTCTTGCAGCCAACATTCCAGTCGGAATCGCCAGACGGAAACCGTTCGACGTTGTCGTACCGATGCACTCGGTCGGGCATGACCGTCGCGTGTGGCATGGACCACCGGTTTACGGTAACCACTCCCGATGGTGTGGAACCGTATCTCGAGTCAGAGCAGCTGACCCAGGAAGACTCTGCGCAGGCTTTGTACCACGTCAACGCTCCCGCGGGCGCAATTATTCGGTTGGAGAAGTTTGTTGCTTACCATTCCTCCCGCCATGTTCGTGGCGAAGAGTTGGCGTTCCGTTGTGCCCGCACCTTGAACCGAGTTCGTCGCATTGGCCTGGTTGGTATGCATGAGAACCAGCAGGAATGGCTAGAGCGATTCTGGAAGCGGTCGGATGTCCTTATCCACAACAAGCCGGAATTGCAGCAGGCCGTGCGATGGAATTTGTGGCAGTTGATTCAGGCTTCCGCACGCGCTGAGTTCCAAGGGATTCCGGCCAAGGGAATGACCGGAACCGGTTACGGTGGACATTACTTCTGGGATACGGAAATTTATGTAACTCCGTTCTTGACGTATACGTCTCCGCAGTTCGCGCGTAATGCCCTTCGCTTCCGGTGGGACATGCTGGGTGCTGCGTGGAGTCGTGCCGACGAACTCGCCCACGACGGCGCTCTCTTCCCATGGCGCACTATCAATGGTCTCGAATCTTCGGCGTATTACGCTGCAGGTACGGCGCAGTATCACATCGATGCAGACATTGTGTACGCGATGATGAAGTACGTCTACGCCACGGGCGATGAGGACTTCTTGCTGCGCGAAGGCTCAGATTTGCTCTTGGCGACGGCACGATTCTGGATGTCTCTCGGCTTCTTTGGGGAGAACCGCGAAGATTTCCAGATCCACTCGGTAACAGGTCCTGATGAGTACAACACGGTGGTCAACAACAATCTGTACACCAATGTGATGGCTCGCTATAACCTCAACAAGGCTGCCGATGTCATTCGGCAAATGGAGAAGGAACGTCCAGCAGCCTATCGAGAACTGTGCCACCGCTATCACCTCGACTTGGATGAAGTCGCTGAGTGGCAAGAAGCTGCCGACAAGATGTACATCCCATTCAACGAAGAATTGGGCATCCACCCGCAGGACGATCAGTTCTTGCTGCGTAAGCGCTGGAATCTCGATGACCCGGTAGTGGGGCCTAAGCGTCCACTGCTTCTGCACTACCACCCACTGACTATTTACCGGCACCAGATCATCAAGCAGGCAGACGTCGTATTGGCGTTATTCCTCATGGGTAATCAGTTCACGACCGAAGAAAAGCGGGCGGACTACGATTACTACGATCCATTGACCACAGGCGACTCATCATTGTCTGCCGTCGTGCAGTCGATCATTGCGGCAGAGCTCAATTACGACGATAAGGCGATGGACTTCTTCCTTCGCGGTCTTTATGTCGACCTCGCCGATCTGCATGGCAACACGTCCGATGGCGTGCACGTCGCGTCCGCCGGCGGTGTCTGGCAGTCGCTGGTCTATGGCTTCGGTGGTTTCCGTGACTATGACGGTAAGTTCTCCATCAATCCGAACCTGCCCGACGAGTGGGAGGGGCTTACCTACCGCGTCACCATTCATGGCTGCCGTGTTCGTGTGACGGTGCGTCGACGCGCAGTCGAAGTGGTGTTGGAAGATGGTGATCAGGCACTCGGACCTATCGATGTCGCTGGACACGAGGTCATCGTCACCAACGAACCAATGACGGTGATGATCAAAAACTGAGAATCGCCCTCAAATGCGTGGGTTTCTCCACAAACCTTGACGGCTCAGGTATATAGCCCAGCGAAGATGGAAAAGGAAACCGCCACTCTACAGTCGCTTTCAGCTTTGCGACGAAGATGAGTAGCGGTTTCTGTTTTGTCCGGGCTAACAGTGTGATTAGCAAGAATGCATTGCTGACTGTCGTCGGCACGTAAGCGGAAACTGTGCGACATGCATTTTTGCGTAGTGGGGTGGGGAAGGGGCTGGAAAACGCCGGTTGCCTAGTAACCGTGTTTGTTCAGGGTTCCCTTACCTGAGAATTTCTTGACAAAGTCGCAGGAAAAGCTGTGAAATCCACCACCCGAATGGGGGATAAATGGTGATAGGACACTTAGGGACTTTAAAGTGAAGAATGACACTGGAGGTGCCATGACTGTTACTAGTTCCAACCGTGACGCAATCGCTCACGGAAAAATTAATACGGAGCCGCTTCGCGAGCTTCCGAAGTTCCCGTCCTGGGCCCTGAAGCTTGTGATGGCCGTTACCGGCGTTCTCTTCGGGCTCTTCGTACTTGTTCACATGCTCGGCAACTTGAAGATCTTCACGGGTGCAGAGCACTTCAATGCCTACGCAACCTTCCTCCGCACTGTTGGTGCTCCAGCTGTGCCACAGGAAGGCGTGCTGTGGATCTTCCGCATTGTTCTTCTTGTTGCAGTAATCCTGCACGTTTACGGAGCATTTGCACTGACTGCTCGTGCACATCAGTCCCGCGGTAAGTTCCGCCGCAAGGGCATGATCTCGAGCTGGAATACCTTTACTGCTCGCACCATGATTGTCACCGGCATTGTGCTGCTGGCCTTCATCGTTTTCCACATCCTGGACCTGACCATCGGTGCAGCTGTTGCTCCTGACAGCTTCGCTCACGGTGCGGCATACGCAAACGTAATTGCGTCGTTCTCCCGCCCAGTTGTTGCAATCTGGTACATCATTGCCCAGCTTGCACTGCTGATGCACCTGTCTCACGGTCTGTGGACCGCAACGTCTGACCTGGGTATCACGGGTAAGCGCTGGCGCAAGGTTCTGCTGTTCCTGTCCGGCCTGATCCCACTGTTGGTCGTCGTCGGCAACATCATCATCCCTGTTTCCGTGCTGACCGGCCTGGTTTCCTAGGGCTAAGAGGGGTATTACACAAATGAGCAACACTGATTTTCAGGCTCCTGCAAGCTCCGTCGAAGGCGTTGTACTGGGTTCGGTTCTGACCGACAACTCCCCAGGTGTCAAGGCTTCGATGCGAGATCACTGGGAGTACCAGAAGGACCACTACAACCTGGTCTCTCCACTGAACCGTCGTAAGTTCCGCATCATCGTCGTCGGCACTGGCCTAGCTGCAGGTGCAGCTGCTGCAGCTCTCGGTGAGCTCGGCTACGACGTTAAGGTCTTCACGTACCACGATGCTCCACGCCGTGCGCACTCTATTGCTGCGCAGGGTGGCGTTAACTCCGCTCGTGGCAAGAAGGTTGATAATGACGGTTCCTACCGCCACGTCAAGGACACCGTTAAGGGTGGCGACTACCGCTGCCGCGAGAACGACTGCTGGCGTCTGGCTGACGAGTCCGTACGCGTCATCGACCACCTGAACGCTATTGGTGCACCATTCGCTCGTGAATACGGTGGCGCACTGGCAACCCGTTCCTTCGGTGGTGTCCAGGTTTCCCGTACTTACTACACCCGTGGCCAGACGGGCCAGCAGCTGCAGCTGTCGACCACGTCGGCTCTGCAGCGTCAGATTGGTCTTGGAAACGTCGAGATCTTCACCCACAACGAGATGGTTGATCTCATCGTTGCGGACGGTCGCGCACAGGGTGCAGTGTTCCGTAACCTCATCACCGGTGAACTCAAGGCTCACACTGCTCACGCAGTTATCCTGGGTACCGGCGGCTACGGCAACGTGTACCACATGTCCACCCTGGCAATTAACTCGAACGCATCCGCAATCATGCGTGCGTACGACCAGGGCGCATACTTTGCTTCACCATCGTTCATTCAGTTCCACCCAACTGGTCTGCCTGTGAACGCTGAGTGGCAGTCGAAGACCATTCTGATGTCTGAGTCCCTGCGTAACGACGCACGTATTTGGACGCCAAAGAAGAAGGGCGACGAGCGCCCAGCTAACGACATTCCTGAGGAAGAGCGCGATTACTTCCTCGAGCGTCGTTACCCAGCATTCGGCAACCTGGTTCCACGTGACGTTGCTTCTCGTGCTAACTCCCAGCAGATTAATGCTGGTTACGGTGTTGGACCACTGAATAACTCCGTGTACCTGGACCTGCGTGACGCTATCCAGCGTTTGGGCAAGGACACCATCAAGGAACGCTACTCGAACCTCATTCAGATGTACGAGGAAGCAATTGGTGAGGATCCATACGAAGTTCCAATGCGTATTGCTCCTACTTGCCACTTCACCATGGGTGGTCTGTGGAGCGACTTCAACCAGATGTCGAACATCCCAGGCCTGTTCACCGGTGGCGAGTGCTCGTGGACTTACCACGGCGCAAACCGCCTGGGTGCAAACTCCCTGCTCTCGGCATCGGTAGATGGCTGGTTCACCCTGCCATTCTCGGTTCCTAACTACCTTGGGCCAATGCTTGGCACTGAGCGCCTTGCGGAGGACTCCGCAGAGGCTCAGGCTGCAGTCGACCGTGCGCAGGCACGCATCGACAAGCTGATGAGCATTGGTGGCACCCACGGTGCAGAGTTCTTCCACCGTCAGCTGGGCGAGATCCTGTACCGCGACTGTGGTGTGGCTCGTAACAAGGAAGACTTGGCTCGCGGTATTCAGGAAATTCGCGAACTGCGCAAGCAGTTCTGGGCTGACCTGTTCATCCCAGGTGGCAAGGAAGAAATGAACCAGCAGCTCGAGTACGCAGCTCGAGTCGCCGACTACATCGACCTCGGCGAGCTCATGTGCGTCGATGCTCTGGACCGTGACGAGTCCTGTGGTGCTCACTACCGTGACGACCACATCTCTGAAGACGGCGAAGCTGAGCGCGACGACGACAACTGGTGCTTCGTTTCCGCATGGGAGCGTGGCAATAACGGTCCTGCATGGGATTTGAAGAGCAACGAATTCATTCGCCATGCTGAACCACTCACATTCGAAGCCGTCCCGCTCATGACAAGGAATTACAAGTAATGAAACTGCACCTTGAGATCTGGCGCCAGGCCGGCCCACAGACGGAGGGGCACTTCGAAAGCGTCGAGGTAGATGACGCTGTTCCGGAGATGTCCATCCTGGAGCTCCTGGACCATGTCAACTCTAAGTATGTCGAGTCTGGCAAGGAGCCATTCGCGTTCGCTTCTGACTGCCGCGAAGGTATTTGTGGCACCTGTGGTCTGAACGTCAATGGTCGTCCACACGGACCAGGCAAGAACACCCCAACCTGCCAGCAGCGACTGTTCCAGTTCAACGATGGCGACACTCTGAAGATCGAACCAATGCGTTCGGCTGCATACCCAGTCATTCGCGACATGGTCGTCGACCGTTCCGCGCTTGACCGCGCAATGGAGCAGGGTGGCTACGTGTCCGTCATGGCTGGTACTGCTCCAGACGCTGACACCCTGCACGTCAACCACGAGATCGCAGAGTACGCACTTGACCACGCAGCCTGCATCGGCTGTGGTGCATGTGTCGCAGCATGCCCTAACGGTGCTGCTCACCTGTTCACCGGCGCGAAGCTGGTCCACCTGTCCCTGCTCCCAATGGGCAAGGAAGAGCGCGGCAAGCGTGCTCGCAAGATGGTGGACTCGATCGAAGGCACCTTCGGTCCATGCTCCTTGTTCGGTGAATGTGCGGATGTCTGCCCAGCTGGCGTCCCGCTGACCGCTGTTGCAGCGATCACCAAGGAACGTGCACGTGCTGCATTCCGGAATAAGGACAATTAGGCCTAGTTCGTCTAGACTTAATTGGAGCTAATGGGGCTCTAAGGAAGGATTCAGATTATGGCTAATGCCGTCGCTAAGCGGTACCCAGGCGAAGAGCACTTCGTCGAGGGCTACGTCCCGCAGAGCATGAATGCCGAGTACTCGTCCCTGCATCGAAGCACCACTTGGATCGGCATGGGTCTTTTCCTTGCCTCCTTGGCTGCATGGGGTATCGCCATTTTCGGTGGTGCAACCATGTTCTTCGACACGGGCGCATCGGCTCACGAAATTGCTGCAGTAGCTACCGGTCAGGCTGTTGCCGACCGTGACTATGTTGCAGGCAGCTTCAACCCTGCGGTATTCCTCTGGGGTGGCCTGATCCTGGCTATCGTCATGGATGTCGCAGCAATTGCATGTATTGCTATCGGCCGTCGCCGTTACAAGGCATACGTGAAGGAGCATGGCGGTCACCACTAGCCCAGTGACCCCAGAGTTTGGCCGGCGCTAAACAACCGGCACCTCCCAGAACCCCTATGGCGCTTTTCACCCGAGAGCGCGATGGGGGTTCTTTCCTATTTTCGTCCATAATTGTGGGTATGGACTCTGCACAAGAATTGTCTACCTCGACGGGCGCTGGCGTGACGACGCTCGCCAAGTCCGACATTGCCCCCTCTAAAGGGGGAAGTTTGCCGGTACCGGGGCCGTCCGCGGAAACAGAGGCTGTGAAGCGTGCACAGCTTCGCAAGTCGAAGGCTTTTGCAACTTCGCTTTTGATCATCGCAACGGCTGTGTACTTCTTCTGTCGTTGGTTAGAGGCTGATGCTGCTTCGGATGGCCAGCTTCCCGCAGCATGGGTTGGATATCTGCGTGCAGCGTCAGAAGCCGGCATGGTGGGCGCTCTGGCTGACTGGTTCGCTGTGGTTGCCCTGTTCCGGCATCCCCTGGGCATCCCAATTCCGCACACGGCGATTGTTCGTCGCAAGAAGGATCAGGTTGGTGCGTCGTTGGCGCAGTTCGTGGGGGACAACTTCCTGAACCCAGCGTTGATCGTCGATAAGGTGCGGAAAGCTGAAGTCCCGACCCGTGTGGGGCAATGGCTGGTGGAGCCAGGCAATGCAGATGCCGTATCGGCGCACGTCGGCAAGTTCATGGGTAATGCTCTTGACGCAGTGAATCCTGCGGATGCGGAAGCAGTATTGAAAGCTGCAGTCATCGATGAGGTGGCGAAGCCCGAATGGGGACCTCCTGCGGGGCGCGTGCTGGAACAGCTCATCGATGAGGGAAAGACAGAGCCGATTATTCAGCAGTTGGCGGAATGGTTGCATCGGAAGGCGAAGGACTCGCAGCCACTCATTGACCGGATGGTGGGGGAGCGGGCACCAACATGGGCGCCATCGTTTGTCAATGACATGATTGGGGATCGCGTCCACCGGGAGCTGGTGGAATGGACATGGCATGTCCAATCAAACAAGGATCATGAAGCGCGCCAGGCACTGCGGAATTTCTTGAATAAGCTGTCGACGGATTTGCAAGAAGACCCGAAGACAATGGCAAAGGTCGAGGAACTAAAGCAGGAGTTGCTGGAATCGCGTGCGGTACAAGCAGCTCCAGGTGCGATTTGGAATTCTGCCTCAACGAACCTTGTGAAGGCTGCTCGAGATCCACACTCGATGCTGCGCACAAAGATTGCAGAAACCGTCGCGAACTACGGTGATCGAATCAACAATGATCCTGCATTGCGAGAAAATATGGCATTGCGCTTGGAGAAGACCGTCGTGTTCTTGGCCGAAAACTATGCCGGGGAGATTACGTCGATCATTTCCGAGACCGTAGAGCGTTGGGATGCCGACGAAGCAGCAGACAAGATCGAACTGATGGTGGGACGTGATCTGCAGTTCATTCGCGTCAATGGCACTGTCGTTGGCTCGTTGGCTGGTCTCACCATTTACACAGTATCGACGCTGTTGTTCGGCTAGAGAGTTGTTTGCATATCGGTCAGCGTGAATCCGGGGCAGCAGGTAGCCTGCGGTTACGAGGGCTGCGATTCGGTCCAGTGTTTTTATGAACCATTCTGCTTCACACAATTCGAAAGATTGGGATAGCGATGAACGAACGCGATGATGAACTCCGTCGCAAGCTGGGAGAACTGAAGACTCCTTTCTATGCATGGCTCGGCGCGAGCATGCATGCACTCGAAATCTTTGGTGAGGTCGCTGAAGATATGGTGACGTCCGTCGTCAAGCGAAACCAGAGTACTGCTGCGGATGTGACAGATGCTGGCGCTTCCGTGACGGATGAGCATCAGGATGCCACCGCCGGCATCGTGGATGCAGAGCTGGTGGACAGCGAGACCGCGGCTGAAGAAAAGGCCAAGGCTAAGGAGCAGGCGAAGGAAGCCAAGGCTCGAGCGAAGGAAGAGAAAAACAAGGCGCGAGCTGAGGCGAAGGCTAATGGCACCTCTTCGGATTCGGTGCGCGACGAGCTGGAGAATGGCATCAACGATGCAATGAACGCGTTCTCGGCGCGCTACAGCCAGTTCGTAGGCCAGGGTGAGTCCTTTGGCAACAAGCTGCGCGACGAACTGAAGGGCCGGGTCGACGAGCAGGAAATTACGAAGTCGGTCGAGACTGTACTGGGCCGCTTGGCCGAGATGACTGAACAAATGGCTGCGTCGTTCCGAAAGGAGCGGGAGGCGATGTCTGAGCGTCGCAAGGCAGCCGCTACTTCTGCTGCAGACGCAGACAACGTAGAATTTGATGCAGATATGCCAGAGGCCGACTTCGTCGAGCCCGAGGGCACCATGAAGGACCATGAGTCTGACCAGGATAATCCAGGCACAGGCTCGGAGGAGAATAAGTAAGAATGTTTGCGCTGCCACCACTAGAAGGCGATCCACTGGCGATCACATATGTGTGGATCAACTTCTTCTTCCGCGTCATCCTCCCTATGGGGGTTGGAGTTGCAGCGTTGGTTGGCCTCATTTTCGTTGCGACGACTCGGCCGGATGCCTTCACCGCAGCAGACCGGAAGAGCAAGGGAGTGTGGGCCGCAATCCTCGGTGGCTCTGCGTTTTTCCTCATCGTCCCGGGGCTCGGCTGGATGATGATGGGCATTCCAATCATCGCTGGTGCAGTGCTGACCGGTATTTACTGGCTGGATGTGCGACCACAGATCAAGGACATTCTGTCCAACGCACAGGGCAATTGGTAAAGGCCTAACCAGCTAATCAGCTAACCCCAACAACACGAAAGAGCCTGTCCCGGACCGCGACAATGCGGCGGGGACAGGCTCTTTCGTGTCTACGTGGAAGCGAGCGACTAGTCGAAAACCACGGTGCGATTTCCGTAGACCTGTACACGGTCTTCGAGATGCCAGCGGAGCCCGCGGGCAAGAACCTGCTTCTCCGCGTCGCGACCTTCGCGCTGCATGTCGCGTGGAGTGTCCTTGTGGGAAACGCGGATGACGTCTTGTTCGATAATCGGGCCGTCGTCAAGATCGGACGTTGCGTAGTGGCAGGTAGCGCCAATCAGCTTCACGCCACGCTGGTGTGCCTGGTGGTATGGGCGGGCGCCCATGAACGATGGCAGGAAGCTGTGGTGAATGTTGATGGCTCGGCCTTCCCACTTTTCGCAGAGGTCTGGTGGGAGAATCTGCATAAAGCGAGCGAGGACAATGGCATCCGGTTCGCAGGCGTCGACGATTTCCGCGACTTCGTCAAAAGCGCGTCGCTTGCCCACGGCATCCTTCGGGAACGGCACGTGGTGGAACGGCACACCGTGCGCACGAGCCAGCGGCTCTAGGTCAGTGTGGTTGCCTACCACCGCGACGACATCCATGGGGTAGTCGTTCTGGTCGACACGTCCCAGCAGATCCTGCAGGCAGTGGCCTTCCTTGGTCACCAGAATGACCGCACGCTTGCGGACACCGGTGTCGGTGACTTTCCACTTCGCGTTGTTTCCAAGCTTTGCGACGACCGGCTCAAAGGCAGCACGGATCTCGTCAAGGGTCATGTCGAGATCGTCTGCACGGACTGCCTGGCGGGTGAAGAACCAGCCAGACTCCGGGTCAGAGAAGAAGTGTGCTTCGGTGATCCACGCACCAATTTCGCTGAGGAAAGAGGACAGATGCGAAACGATGCCTGTGGAGTCAGGGCAGCCGAGCGTCAACACAAACTGACGTTCCTGGGGGCCCTGCTTGGGTTGAGCCAACGGTGAACGAGTCATTCTTGAGATAATACTGGGCTTACCTTGGGCAACGTGAATCAGGCCACGGTAGCTACACGGTTAGCGATACTCGATATCCCGCATGGTGGACAATGGCAGGTTTTCGCCGCGCAGACGCAGCAGCAAACCGGCATCGGTGACAGTGGCATCGTCAGCGACGAGGCCGTGTCCGATTGGGGCGGTGAGGCCTTGCAAGGCGGCGTCGCCAAGCGTTTGTGCGACACCACCCACTTCGATACCGAAGACGGAGGCTCCTTCGATATCCATGCCGAGTCCGCCGTCGCGGACGACTGGGCGGAACTGAGCTTTCACGAGACCACTGGTGAACTCAGCATCGAAAACTCCTTCAGCTGTGTTCGGGGTTAGCGAGGAGATCCGGGCGAGGTCAGTGGATCGGCGATTCGCGATTGCCTGGATGAGCTCAGGGGACAGCTCCGAGGTGATGACCATCGTGCCTGCTACCGGATTATTTCGGTTAGCGACATTGAGATTGTCCATCTCGACGGTGCTGGCTGGTTCACCGATGATCTCGGGGCCACCTGCAGCGGCTGCGCGATCGTTGATCTCTAGCGTGGCTGGAGTCTTGATGGTCATGTGCGGAATTTCGTCCGTGACCAGGACAGGAAGCACTGGGGAAGTGCCGTAGCTGATCGCGAGGTTATCGGTGGCAGTGACCTGCCGATTAGAATTCAGCTGGTCATAGGTGTCGTTGATCTGCTTCGTAATGATGAACCGCATGCCAAACTCAGCAGCTACCGCAATGAGCGCCACCACAATAACGATTCCCAGAATCGTCCCGAGGCAGCCACGTCCACTTGATTTCCGTTGCTTCGCATTCACGCCCCATAGTGTTGTCTATGAATGGCTACCGCGTCTAGTTGATGAACCCATCCGCGTACTCCGGCGCGACCTCAGCAAATGGAATTGTGAGCGTGTTATCCCTAATCCGCCTGCGCTTTACGACGACTGGGTAGTCAACGCTCAACTGTGCCAAAGTGTGGCGCCAGCGCACGCGGGGTCCGTGCGGAGCCCAACCGGCGTTCATGTCCCAAGCGCGGTCCGCTGCCTGGAGCAGATCGTAGATTGGCTCGCCAGGAACGTTGCGGTGAATGAGCACTTTGGGCAGCCGTTCAGCGACGTCGGAAGGGCGTTCTACGTCGAAGGGATCCCACGACAGGGTGAGTGATTGGGGCCCTCGCGCGTTAAGCAGTACCCAGGTGCTGCGTCGCCCCAATTCGTCGCAGGTGCCTTCTAGAAACATGCCTCCAGGCGCTAAGCGGGAGGTGACTTCCTGCCATGCGCCGTCGACATCAGCGGCATCATATTGGCGGAGGACGTTGAAAGCGCGAACGAAGTGTGGAGTCAGCCCCGCAAGCTCGAAACCGCCAAGGCGGAATTCCACTCCATCACGGGGCGGAAGAACTCGTGAGGGCTCGATTTCCAGGCCAATGACCGCAATATCTGGACGGATCGTGCGGAGCCGTGAAGCCCACTCACAGGTTGTGGTGTGACTTGCACCGTAACCGACATCAACAGCCAACGGGCTGTCTGCGGTCAATAGCAGTCGGCGGATATCGGAATGAAAAACGCTCCACCGATCAGAGCGGCGGAGCCTGTTATAGCCTGTTGTGCCACGTGTCACTACTCCCTGCGGACCAGTGGTTGCCCAGTTGGCGCGCAGGTTGTGGTGATGAGGCATGTAGCAGAGTTTAGCCCTGCTGTGCGAGGTAGTCGTTGAGCAGGCGAGTGATCTTGCCGAAAACGCGTGGCATGCCCTCAATAGCCTTGCCCTCGATGACACCACCAAACATTGGGACCTTCACCGTGAGGTTGATATCGGTATCAATCTTCGATGCGTCTCCTTCAGGGGAGAGCTTTTGCGTGCCAGAGAAGGACACTGGCATTCCCTGCACCTCACCGGTGTAGGTTGAGTCCGCGGTGCCGTCGGAAAGCGGGCTCCACGACGAGTTGATGGTGACGATCATGTCCTTCTTCACAAACTTCTTCGCAGCATCTGGTGCCATGTCTGCGTTGACGGTCTGCTTCAGCGAGACATTGGTGCGGTTGCCATCGTTGGTGAATTCAGTGATTTCAGCAGGTGCGGAAATGAGATTCTCTGCGACGTAATCCCAAAATTCGCGGCCCGTGAGCGCTGCGTGGACCTTGTCCGAGGTGTACGTAAGGTTCGCGGTATGCGTTGTGTTTGCTGACATAGGCTCGATAGTAATCTGCGAGCTCGACTAACGTTGGGGACGTGCATGAATCTGCTCTGGCAAAAATTTCTGAGGTATCTGGTGTCACCCTCGACGAAGAGGTGACGTTCGCTGAGCTCACGACGCTGCGTCTGGGTGGTAGACCAGCTGCTGCGCTGCGGTGTACAACCACGCAGGCTGTCGCCGATGTGGTGCGCATTCTCGATGCGGAAAACGTCCCTTTGCTGATCGTCGGTGGTGGCTCCAACTTGGTTATCGCCGATGAACCGGGCGACCTCGTTGCGGTGGTTATTGAAGCTGACAATGTGTCGATGTCGACGGAGGGCCATGGCCTCGAAGCTGCAACTGCACTCGTCGAGGCAGAGGCCGGCGCAGTGTGGGACGACGTCGTCGAAATGACCGTCGCGGCCGGCTTCGGTGGGCTTGAGTGCTTGTCGGGTATTCCCGGGTCTGCAGGCGCGACACCAGTGCAGAACGTTGGTGCCTACGGCGTTGAAGTGTCCCAGGTACTTGACGGGGTGCAGCTGTATAACCGAGAAACCGGTGAGATCGAGTGGGTAGAGCCAGAGTCTTTGGATTTGAAGTATCGCTACTCCAATCTGAAGTTCACTGGTCGAGCAGTGGTGCTTGCAGTTCGTTTCCGACTCAGTGTCGACGGTCTTTCGGCACCTTTGCGGTACGGAGAGCTTGCTCGACGGCTCGGCGTGACGGAGGAAGAGAACGCTAGCGGCGCTGCTCGTCGTGAAGTCTCTGCGGTACGGGAAACCGTACTGGAACTCCGCCGTGGCAAGGGAATGGTGTTGGAGGCCGATGACTGCGATACGTGGTCTGCTGGGTCGTTCTTCACTAACCCGATCGTGGACACCGACGAGGTTGAGACTGTCCGCCAGCGTGTTTCCGCCAAATGTGGTGAATACACCGCGGCTGCGATGCCAGCATTTCCTGCTGGTGCCGAGCATCCTGGTAAGTCAAAGCTGTCCGCCGCATGGCTGATTGAGCGCGCAGGGTTTGCAAAGGGGTATCCGGGCGAGGGGGCTCCTGCTCGGTTGTCTACAAAGCACACCCTTGCATTAACAAACCGAGGTCAGAGTGCAGATGGCACACGAACCTCGGCATCAGATTTGGTGGCATTGGCACGGGACGTCCGAGCAGGCGTTGCCGCCGCGTTCGGAGTAACGCTCGTGCCCGAGCCAGTGTGGATCGGCGTCAGCATCGACTAACGCCGGTCTGGCCTGGCACCGTCTGGCACTAGCGCCGTGACTTGTGGACCAGCGAGTCCACAGTCTTCCCCTTTTCTTCGAGCTGCTTCAGCAATACCTCGCGGACATCGCGACGACGGACCTTGCCCATCTGGTCGCGTGGCAATTCGTCCAAGTGGAAGTAGGCACGAGGGACCTTATAGCGGGTGAGGTTTGCGTAGCAGTGTTTGCGCACGGCTTCGATGTCCAGCTGAGCCCATTCGCCGAGCGTGACTGCAGCGACAACTAGTTCGGAGCCGTCCTCCTTTGGCAGGCCGACGACCGTGGCATCGGTGATATCCGAGTACTCGGTGAGGACTTCTTCGACTTCTGCAGGATAGACGTTGAAACCCCCGGTGATGATGACCTCCTTGATGCGAGCGACCAACTTGAGGAAGCCATCCTCCTCCAGCACTCCCACGTCGCCGGTGCGGTACCACTTGTTGGAGTTCTCTTTATTCAGAGATGCTGGGCCGTCGGTGAAAGTGTGCTCGGTTGCTTCAGGAAGGTTGAGGTAGCCAGCGAAAACCTGTGGGCCACGCACGATGACTTCGCCTTCGGTGCCGTCTGAGAGAAGCTCTGTGGGATCTTCAGGATTGACGACGGCTACTTCAGTGTCAGGGAACGGAATGCCGACATATCCAGGTCGACGGTTTCCGTTCATTGGGTTGCCCAAGACGATAGGCGAGGTTTCTGTGAGGCCGTACCCCTCAACGAGAAGGCCACCGGTGAGCTCCTCCCACTTCTTAACCAAGGCCACCGGCAGGGTAGATGCGCCACAGAAAGAGTATTTGATGCCAGTGAGCTCGATGTTTTGCTCGATGGCAGAGGAAACGATCTTCTCGTACAGCGTCGGCACACCAGGAACCCAGGTTGGGCGATTCTTCTTCATCACCTTCATGATGAGATCCATCTCTGGGCTAGGGATCTGAACGATTTCGGCACCGATATGAACGCCAAGGTTCGTCACAATAGTGAGACCGTATGCGTGGAACATTGGCAGCACGCCAAGTGCAATCTCCCGTTCTTCGCCGATGCCTGGAACCCATGCGAGACCCTGGATGACATTGGCCATGAGACTTCCGTGGGTAAGCTGCGCGCCCTTCGGTGTGCCGGTCGTCCCCGAGGTGTACATGATCACTGCGACGTCATCCTTGGTGATGGTGTCATCGGGAGTGATATCGCGACCATCGCCACCGACAGCATCGCTCAAGACCGCATTGAAGCTCATTACCTGTGGTGCAGAAGCGTGCATTTTCTTACGTGCTGAGCGCAACGCCGGTACAGGCAGCTTCAAAGCAGTGCGCATTGCCCATGGCAAATCGTCGAGCATGTTGACCGCGATAATGGTTTCCAACGGCGTCTCGCGACGTACTTCTTCCAACACTGGAACCGTCTTGTCCCAGACGATGGCCACGCGGGCGCCGTGATCCTGGAAAGGATGGCGCAGTTCATGGGCCGTGTACAGCGGGTTGTGCTCAACGACGACCGCACCCAAGTGCAGGACGGCATAGTAGGCGACGATGTGCTGTGGGCAGTTAGGCATGAGGAGCGCGACCTTGTCGCCTCGGTGTACGCCGAGTGCGCGCAGGCCTGCTGCAGCCCGTCGCACTTTTGCATCAAGTTCGGCATAAGTCAGCGATCTTCCGAAGAAGGTGACTGCCGGGCGGTTAGGGAAAGAGCCGATCGTGTCGTGGAATGAGGACAGCAATGTGTGCTCTCCGTAATCGCACTCGTGTGGGGTCCACTCTGCGTAATGTTCCAGCCAAGATTTGTTTTCGGCAGCGCTCATGATGTCTGACTCTCCTGTGTGATTGGTTATCTACACATTAATACTTAACCTACGGTTGCGTAACTTGCCGTGCGTGGGACGCGATAAAACTTGCATACCGTAGCTGGCTCAACCATTGCTCATTTGCGGTGAGAATTCCGCACAGGCACTCTTGATGTATGAAGCAGTCAAGTCGTATTGCGGTCATCTCGATGCATACATCTCCATTAGAGCAGCCTGGGTCGGGTGATGCTGGTGGAATGAATGTCTACGTGTTGCGTACGTGCCGTGAACTGGCACAACGCGGGTTTGACGTGGATGTCTATACACGCGCGACTCGGTGTGGAGGGTCTGAAGTAATCCAGGTGGAAGATCATCTTCGGGTGATCAATATCGTGGCAGGTCCGTATGAGGGGTTGGCTAAGTCCGAGCTTCCTACGCAATTGGCTGCATTCACCGGCGGTGTCGTGACGTATGCCCGGTGTCACCAACTTCACTACGACATCATCCATTCGCACTACTGGCTGTCTGGGCAGGTGGGCTGGCTCCTGCGCGATTTGTGGCAAGTGCCGTTAGTACACACGGCACACACCTTGGCCGCTGTGAAGAACTTGCACTTGGCCGAAGGTGATTCCCCAGAGCCGGAATCGCGACGCATCTGTGAGCAGCAGATCGTTGACAACGCTGAGCTTCTTGTTGTGAATACCCGCGCCGAAGCGGAGCAACTGGCTGACCTGCATGATGCATCTGCGAAAAAGATCGAAGTGATCCCACCAGGCGTGGACATCACCGTATTTTCACCTGGCAGCGATCGTGCAACGGAGCGTTCTCGTCGCGAGCTAGGCATTCCGCTTCACGCGAAAGTCGTCTTGTTTGTTGGTCGTCTCCAGCGATTGAAGGGGCCTCAAGTTCTCTTACGTGCTGTCGCGGAGATGGTTCGTCGCGATCCGCACCGCAATCTGTCCGTCATCATTTGTGGCGGATTATCGGGCAACGGCCTCGCTCGTCCCGACGAATTCTTGGACCTCGCAGATGAGCTGCAGCTTCACGACGTCGTCAGGTTCGTGCCGCCGCGCCCGCCACAGGAATTGGTCACGTTGTATCGGGCAGCGGATGTGGTGGCAGTGCCGAGCTACAACGAGTCATTCGGCTTGGTGGCGATGGAAGCGCAGGCCACCGGAACACCGGTGGTGGCGGCCCGGGTGGGGGGTCTGCCGATTGCTGTCGAGCATGAACGCACCGGAGTTCTGGTTGATGGGCATGCGCCGGAATCCTGGGCTGATGCTTTAGGCGGCATCTTGGACGATGACGAAACACGACTGCGTTACGCCTCCGAAGCTCCTATCCATGCCAAGAATTTTTCTTGGGAACACACCGCAGACAAGCTGCTCGCTGTCTACGATCGAGCCATTGCGGAGTTCAATAGTTCGGATTGCACGCAGCGCGAACCGCATGGTGCCTAGTGGTCACGAGCTGTGCAATTTTCTTCCACCAGACATGGGTCGGGCGTTGTTCGAGCGCAGGAGTAGTGGTGCAGGAACAGGGGCATAAGAAGCAAGAAGGAGGAAGGCTACGTCGATGACAGGTGAAAACACACAGGTTGACTCACCATCGCCATTGGGAGTGTTGGCGCAACAGCTCGATCGTCTTGACGTTCCCTATCAGCTGACCGAGGGGACAGCGGTCGTTGTGTTGCCGGGCCGTCGTAAGTTGAAAACAATTTGTGGCCTGACCCCTTCGCGTGATTCGCTCCGTGTTGAAGCGTTCGTATGTCGATGCCCCGAGGAAAACCACGCTGGCGTCCACAAGTGGTTGTTGCAGCGCAACCGTCGATTGTTTGGTATTTCGTACACCATTGATGCTCAGGGCGATATCTATTTGGTTGGTCAACTCCCACCATTGCTTGACGACGCTGACCTGGATCGACTTCTTGGGCAAGTGCTGGAAACGGCCGACGGGGACTTCAATCTGATCTTGGAGCGAGGGTTTGCGTCGTCCATCAAACGGGAATGGGCATGGCGTGTGGATCGCGGGGAATCTCTGGCAAACCTAGAGCAATTCCGCCACCTCGCTAAGTCGGGGGATAAGTAGCCGACGAGAACCGCGGGATTCAGGCACAATTGAAGTATGAGCACCGGAAATCTGATTCTTGTCCGTCATGGCCAGAGTGAGTGGAACGCATCTAACCAGTTCACGGGTTGGTACGACGTTAACCTCACCGATAAGGGTCGCGCTGAAGCGGTTCGCGCAGGCGAAATGCTCGTCGAAGCTGACCTGAAGCCTTCTATCCTGTACACCTCGCTGCTGCGTCGCGCGATCAATACTGCGCACATGGCTCTCGATGCCGCTGGTTTGGCATGGATTCCTGTCATTCGCGACTGGCGCCTGAATGAGCGTCACTATGGTGCGCTGCAGGGCCTGAACAAGGCTGAAACCAAGGAAAAGTACGGCGAGGATCAGTTCATGTCCTGGCGTCGTTCCTACGACACGCCACCACCGCCACTGGACGATGACTCTGAGTTCTCCCAGGCGAACGACCCACGCTACGCAAACCTGGACAAGGTTCCGCAGACCGAGTGCCTGCTCGATGTTGTGAAGCGTCTCATCCCATACTTCGAGGAAGAGATTCTGCCTCGTTTGAAGAATGGCGAGACCGTCATGGTTGCAGCTCACGGTAACTCCCTACGCGCGTTGGTCAAGTACTTGGACAACATCTCGGATGACGACATTGCGGGTCTGAACATTCCAACCGGTATCCCACTGGTCTACGAATTCGACGAGTCCGGCAAGGTATTGAACCCAGGTGGCACCTACCTTGACCCTGAGGCTGCGGCAGCTGGTGCAGCAGCAGTGGCAAACCAGGGCAACAAGTAAGTCCTTCCTGTCCGTCTTTACATACGTTGGGTAAGTCAGAGGCGTTGCTCCACTGTTGTGGGGTAGCGCCTCTTGTGCTCTCTACACCAACTCATCGTGCGGTCCTACCGCCAACACACTAGGGTTTGATAGGTGTTATCCACGATCATTGCCGCTGTCGCAGGTGCAGTCATTGCAGCTGCTTTATTAATCGGTGGTGGCGCAGTCGCGGGCATATTTTCTGCTGTAAAACAGAAGCGCTCGAACTCTGATGCCCGAGTTACAACAATTGCGCAAGTTCTACATTTGGCTATTCAAGGATCGCCCACGGGTGTGGTGGTCGTTGATGTGTCAAAGGATGTTGTGTTGTCCAACCCCCGCGCTCACAAACTGGGTTTGGTGCACGAGAGACGCTTGCATGACTTGGGCTGGGAAGCTGCAGTCCGTGTTTTTGAAACACAGGAAGAGCAGCAACTCAAGATAGTCGTTCCTTCTCGTCGTTCCGGTGCGCCCGACATTTCGGTGAAGTGTTTGGTATCGCCGTTGACGCTTGCGGATGACCGTTTTGTGGTTTTGTACCTCACCGATGAGTCGGAATTGGTGCGTATGGAGGCCGCTCGGCGAGACTTCGTGGCAAACGTGTCCCATGAGCTGAAGACGCCTGTTGGCGCGATGAGCTTGTTGGTGGAGGCTTTGGCTGAGGCAAAAGATGATCCAGCCGCGGTCGACCACTTCAGTGTGAGCTTGCAGCGAGAAGCCAAGCGAATGTCGACAATGATCACCGAACTGATTTCGCTGTCGAAGCTGCAGGGCGCAGAGCCATTGCCTGACATGGAGCCGATTGACTGTTGTGAAATTGTCCGTGCTGCTGTGCATCGATCAAAGTTGTTGGCAGAACAAGCGGGTATCGACGTCACCATCGATTGCGAGAAGGGCTTGATAGTCGAGGGCGACCGCTCGCTGTTGATCACGGCGGTATCGAATCTGGTGAGTAATGCCATCAACTACTCGCCGGAACAGACACCTGTGACAGTATCGGTGAAGGCCGTTGATTCTGAGACAGTTGCGATCCGTGTGACAGATCGTGGCATGGGTATTTCGTTGGCTGACCAAGAGCGTATTTTTGAACGATTCTTCCGGGTAGATAAGGCGCGATCGCGAACCACCGGTGGAACTGGATTGGGTTTGGCAATTGTGAAGCATGTGGCCGCTAATCACGGCGGTGCTATTAAGCTGTGGAGCAGGCCCGGTACTGGCTCCACGTTCACTATCGAACTGCCAGCTCTGAAGAAGGAAGGATGACGTTATCGTGACCTCCGTTCTCATTGTCGAGGATGAATCTGCACTGGCAGAACCATTGGCGTTCTTGTTGGAGCGTGAAGGATTTAAAGTCCGTATCGCTGGTGATGGGCCAACTGCGTTGGCTGAGTTCGAATCTAATCCTGTGGACATCGTCTTGTTGGACTTGATGCTTCCAGGAATGAGCGGTACCGAAGTGTGCAAGAACATCCGACTCCGATCGAATGTTCCAGTCATCATGGTTACGGCTAGGGACAGCGAAATCGATAAGGTCGTCGGCTTGGAGATCGGCGCTGATGACTATGTGACAAAGCCGTACAGCTCTCGCGAGCTCATCGCACGTATCCGCGCGGTTCTGCGTCGTGGTGGCGAAGCCGAAGGCGAAGAGTTTTACGCCGAAGAAGATGTCCTTCGGGGTGGTCGGGTAGTGATGGACGTTGAACGTCACGTGGTCACAGTCGATGGTGCAGAGGTCAATATGCCTCTCAAGGAGTTCGATCTTCTCGAGTACTTGCTGCGCAACAGTGGCCGCGTGCTCACTCGCGGCCAGCTCATCGATCGAGTTTGGGGTGCAGACTATGTCGGTGACACCAAGACGCTTGATGTTCATATCAAGCGCCTGCGCTCCAAGATTGAACTGAACCCATCCTCGCCAGAGCATCTGCTCACTGTGCGTGGATTGGGTTACAAGTTCGAAGACTAGGGGTTATACACACCCGTTGTCCTTCAAGAATGGCGCATTAGAATCGACCTCGCCTAGACCTCGTCTGGAGCGAGGTTTTCTTGTGCGGCTCGTGTTGCTGGATGGATAGCCAGTAGCGGGTACCCCGACGGCCCGAAAGCACCCAAAGTGCCGGCCTTCTCACGAGCGCGGCAATGGTCTGCCAGAATGTTGTAACATTCCTCGCCGATCAGCTCAACCAACTCCACTTTGTGGCTCTGCCAAATAGCTTGCTCGTTGTCGTGAGTGCCTGGGTTACCCGTGCAGTACCAGTCGAAGTCCTCACCACCGTTTCCCCAACCACGACGGTCGTATTCCGTGATCGTTGTGCGCAGAATCTCGTGCCCATCGGGACGTTCCTCCCAATCTTCGAGACGCCGTAGCGGAAGCTGCCAGCACACATCAGGCTTGGCATGGACGTGTTCCACATCGTGAGCAACCGCCCATTGATGGAGCGCGCACCCCGAACCTCCAGGCCAGTCCGCGCGATTCGCGAAGATGCACGCACCATTTAGTACTTGAGTCTTCAGCGCGGGTTCGGGCTCTCCCTCGTCATTGTCGAGTTCGTCCCATTCCAGCCACGGCTCCAGCGGTTCGTCGATGTCGCTATCGATCGTCGCGAGCCAATCACTCACCGCATCGGGGCGATTCTGCCACCAACCGCGTGACGACGGCCCCTCTGATGCATCCCGTTCCATAGCCTTGACTGTGTCGATGAGGCGGTCACGGTCGTCTTCGTCGCAAAGAAAAGCGCCGTGTCCACAGCAGCCGACATCTGGATTCTCTGAGTCGATTCCGGGGCATGCGGAGGTGCCGAAAGCGCAGGAGTATGTGGACAGTAACCACGTAAGATCGCAGGTAATGATGTGATCTGCATCGGAGGGGTTCGTGAATTCGAACCACTCTCGTGGAAAGTCAAAAGCAACTTCGGCGGGCGAAGGCTGGGGGCCGCGACCAGGGCGGGGGTGGAGCTGATTCACACCGAACCACGCTATACCGTCTAACCTTGACTCCGTGCGATTAGGTGTATTGGATGTAGGTAGTAATACCGTTCACTTGGTGATGGTGGATGCCCGACGTGGCGGGCACCCAACTCCAATGAGTGATACGAAGTCGACCATGAAGCTGGTTGAGTACCTTGACGGGGATAACAACCTCACGAAGAAGGGTATCGATAAGCTCACTGGCTACATTGGCGAAGCTAAGGATCTCGTGGAGCAAATGCGCTGCGAAGAAATGATCAGCTTCGCGACCTCGGCAGTGCGCGATGCCTCAAATTCCGATGAGGTGTTGAGTCACGTCGAGAAGGAAACTGGCATTAAGCTAGAGATCCTGTCGGGCGAGGATGAAGCTCGTCTAACGTTCTTGGCTGTCCGTCGTTGGTATGGCTGGTCGGCTGGTCGAATCGTCAACCTCGATATTGGTGGCGGATCGTTGGAACTTACCTCCGGTACAGATGAAGACCCAGAGGCGGCGTATTCGTTGCTTCTTGGTGCTGGACGGTTGACCCATGAATGGTTTGATACCGATCCTCCTGAGCGTAAGAAGATTGATCTCTTGCGTGACTACATTGATGCCGAACTGGTTGATCCTGCGCGTCATCTTCGCACCTTGGGCGAACCTGATCTGGCAGTTGCTACATCAAAGACTTTCCGCACGCTGGCGCGCCTAACCGGTGCCGCCCCAAGCAGTGCAGGACCACGCGTAAAGCGCACTCTTACGGCTCCAGGTTTGCGTCAATTGATTGCATTTATTTCGCGCATGACGGCCGCTGACCGTGCAGAGCTCGAAGGTGTGAGTTCTAATCGTTCTCATCAAATTGTGGCTGGTGCACTCGTTGCAGAGGCTAGTATGCGAGCATTAGGTATAGAGCAGGTCGAGATTTGTCCATGGGCGCTCCGCGAGGGGGTCATTTTGCGGCGTCTCGACGGCAACTTGTACGGGAAGGGATGAGATGAGCGACGAGAAACTCACCGTTGCCGAACTTTTGGCACGGGCGAAGAAGGACGGCGGGCAGTCAACGTCGTCCGCTCCTCGACGTCGCCGTCGTAGCCTCGAAGAAGGTGGCATCTCTGTCTCCGAGTTGACCGGATCATTCCCGAAGGTCGACGCTGAAGGACCACGTCGTGGTTCCCACTCGTTGGGCGATAGCGCTGACTCGGGTGAAGTTGATTCGGCTGTAGAGGATCAGCTTGTCGACGAAGCTGTGGTCGATGATGTCGTAGTTGACGAGGTCGTAGACGAAGAGGCGCCAGTCGACGAGTCACTGGACGACGAGAACGTGGCTGACGCTACTGAGTCTGACGAGGTCGCTGAACCGGCTGAAGTCACTGAACCGGCCGACTTTGAAGAAGTGACCGAATCTGACGAGGCTTCGGTCGATGAGGCTGTGGGCGAGTCTGCTGACTCGGCCACTGTTGTAGACGAAGCGCCACTCGATGTAGCTGAAATTCCTGCCGAGGACACGTGGGCAGGTGCCGACGCGGACGAGACCGTTGTAGCTGAGGCTGAGCTCGACGAGGAAGTCGCAGCCGACGCAGCTGGCGTTGAGGAAACCGTTCCTCTTGCTGTGCCAATGGCTCCGATGCCAGTGCTGACGGATCACGAGCGTGGTGAAGTTACGTTTACGTTCACTGACCTTCGCGATGCGGAGACTGGTGAGCGAACTGTTGCACCTGCTGGCCCTATCGCCAAGATGCTCACCGATTCGCCAACGCCATTCGTTCCAGTTGTTGTTGGTGCAGGTGCTGCCGCGGCAGCAGGTGCAGCTGCAACAGCTGGTGAGACTGAGCCGGAGACTTCCGAACTCAGCGCTATCGAAGAGCAAGAGCCAGTTCATCCGGAAAACGTCGAGTCCCCACAGGATCTCGAATCCACCGCCATCATCGAAGCTGTTCCAGACGACGCTGAGTTCGCTGGAGACGAAGAGCTGGTCGATGAAAGCTACGACGATGAATTCGCCGGTGGCGAGGACCTCTCCGCTGACAGCGAGCTCGTTGCAGAAGGTGCAACCTCGGATGACACTTTCGCCGAGTCAGAATCCGAAGACTCCAACCTGTGGGGCGCGCCAGCAGCTGCAGGTGCGGCCACCGCAGTCGGTGCAGCCGGAGCTGCTGGTGTTGCTGCGGCAGCAACACCACGCGTCGACGAAGATGTCAATGACACTCCGGACAACGTGCCAGCAACCGTTGACACTGATTCCGCTCTGGAAACCGACGAGGACGAGGATTACAACGAAGACAACTCGCTCAGCATTGCCTTGCTGATTGTTCAGGTCTTCGTCGGCATCATGATCGGCGCCCTGTGCTTCCTCGGATTCACTCTCGCATGGGAGAGTTTGCCAAAGGCAGTCACGGCGATCCTCGGTGTTGTATTTGCAGCAGGTCTTGGTTTCGGAGCGAACGCGCTTCGCCGCAAGCGCGACTGGATTACCCCAGTATTGGCTGCACTCGTTGGACTTGTTCTGGCATTCGCGCCATACGTGTTGATTAGCGGATAAGAGAGTTGCTGCTGTACCCGTCGTAAAGCGCAAGCACCTAAAGCCCGCCCTGCATTCGCATGCAGAGGCGGGCTTTGGCACACTTGCCCCTTATGACAAGGATTGCAGTAATTGGTGGCGGAAAAATCGGTGGCGCGCTGATCGGCGGACTGATCGACGGCGGAGTGGATCCACAGTCGATCTACGTTGTGGAGCACTCGGCAGAGCGCACTGAAGAGCTGCGCGAAGAGTTTGGCATTGTCGACGCGGATGACCTCGAGCAGGCAGTCGATGGTTCCGATGTCGTATTCATGTGCCTCAAGCCACACGTGACCGTGCCGGTCCTTGATGAGGTCGCAGACATCATTGATAACTCGGAAGGCGACTCTGTAGTCGTTTCTATGGCCGCAGGAATCACTCTGGAGGCCCTGGAGGCAGTGTGTGCTGTTGGTACGGCTGTGGTCCGTGTAATGCCTAATACGCCGATGTTGGTGGGCAAGGGTATGTCCGCAATCGCTCCGGGGCGCTTTGCGACGGCTGCCCACATGGATCTCGTCGCCGAACTTCTGGAAAAGGTCGGCACGGTAGAACGCGTGTCTGAGAGCCAGATGGCTGCAGTGACTGCGCTGTCGGGTTCGGGCCCTGCATACTTCTTCCAGTTCGTGGAAGCCATGATTGACGCGGGAGTTTCTTTGGGGCTGACGCGTGAGCAATCGCAGCGTTTGGCAACGGCGACGGCTGCCGGTGCTGCCGAGATGATGGCACAGGACGGTGCAGATCCAGTGCGACTGCGTGCTGATGTGACCTCGCCAGGTGGAACGACGGCAGCGGCTACCCGGGTATTCGAGGAAGAGGGGCTGCGACGCGCTGTGCATCGTGCGCTCGCTGCCTGTAGCGACAAGGCGATCGAGCTTGGGCGCAAGAAGTAGGTTCACTCCGCGTTCTGGTGGGCGTGCCGGTTCTGGTGGGCTTGCCGGTGGGGGAGTCCACGGAAACGGGGGAGCCCGAACAATGGGCTGCAAAAGTACTTCGCAACGGTATTAAACGTGCAGGATAAGTCACTTCTTACGCATAAACCCCCAATATTCACATAATTATCGTTATCCCCATTTCTTGACCATACGTCGCAATAGCACCAGGTTTAACGGTAAGGTTATGCGAGTACTTGTGTGAAATCTCTGCAGGAGGGGAAGCCTGCAGCGCAGTACTAACGCTGAAGGGAATAATTTACAAAATGCAGAATGCCGAGAATGGGACGTTTCTGACTGTTGCCGAGGTCGCTGAAATCATGCGTGTCTCGAAGATGACTGTGTACCGCCTGGTGCACTCAGGAGAGTTGCCTGCTGTCCGCGTGGGACGTTCGTTCCGCGTCCATGAGTCCGCAGTGAAGGAATACCTCGACTCGTCTTTCTACAACGCCGGGTAGAGCCGCACAGTAGAGCTTCATCGGGTCAGTTTTAGCGTTATCTAGGTGGGCTGTTTGACCGGAGTACCTAGGTGCCCGCTATGATTGACCCGATTAGCGCACGGTGCGCCGCTGTCCTTCCTTGTGGCAGGTTCCTTCTTTGAGGGGCTGTCCAGGTTTTATGGGGACGCCGCCGCGCGCACTACACGTCAAGTCTTAGTCAACGAATAGCGAGGTCGAGCCGATGGGTTCCGTCATTAAGAAGCGTCGCAAGCGCATGTCGAAGAAGAAGCACCGCAAGATGCTTCGCCGCACCCGAGTGCAGCGCCGGAAGCTCGGCAAGTAAGCCTACTGCCCAGTTTGGGCTGGTAGAGCTTGTTAAACTTTCAGCAGAAACGTCCGCTAGTCACACTGTGGCAGGCGGGCGTTTTTGTTTTTCGTGACAGTGGCTGGTGAGAGTCGAATGACACGGCCTTATGCCCCCTGCACCCGCCCTTTTCGCCACGAGCGAAGCTCATAGGCACCCCACGCCGTCCCAGCTGCAGCAATTGATGCCAGCGTGCCTATGGCGCCGTACCGCACGGCACGGATCGTGGCGGTGCGCAGTTTCCGATAGTCACGTACAGCCCAGCCACGTTCCGCTGCTATACGACGAAGCCTTCGGTCAGGATTCACCGCGACTGCTGTGCCGACCATCGTCAGCATCGGAACGTCGTTGGCGGAGTCTGAATACGCAGTGCATCGCTGCAGATCGAGTCCACTCGACGCGGCAAGCGCAGCCACAGCATGCATTTTGCCTTCACCGTGCAAAATGTCCCCAACAAGTCGGCCTGTAAAAAGACCGTTCTCGTCGACTTCTGCGACCGTGCCGAGCGCTCCAGTCAGTCCCATCCGCTTTGCGATGATTTGTGCAAGCTGTACGGGCGTTGCCGTCACTAGCCAGACTTCTTGACCTGCCTGCAAGTGCAGCTCTGCGAGCTCGCGAGTTTCCCCGTACAGACGGTCGCCAATCTTGTCGTCGAAGATTTCTTCGGCGAGAGCTACTGTCTCGTCCACTCGGTGGCCCTTAATAAACTCCAGGGCTTGTTCGCGGGCCTTGGCGACGTCGTCAGGGTTTTCTAACCCAGAAATACGGAATTTCAGTTGCTTCCATGCCATCCCCGCAAGCTCGCCGCGTTTGAAGAAGCCTCGGCGGGCGAGGCCGGCACCAAACAAAAAGATGGAGGCTCCTTGAACAAGGGTGTTATCGACATCGAAGAATGCGGCAGAGCCGTGGTCTTGTGGGACATCTGGGTCTGGATGCGACAACGTGCGGGAGCCGGCAGCGGATTCGGCACCATGGACGCTGCGGAACCCCTTCAGTAGGGATTCACCGTCAATGTTGTAGTGCTGCCCTAGAGCGGCAAGCGCCGCCGCTTCGCCAGCGACCTGCTGTTCCTTATGTCCCAGTGGGCGAAGTGCGATGGTTTCCAGAAAATTTCGGACGTTGCCATGCGACGGAATGATCTCGGTCAAGATGTCGCTGGGCAGTAGCGGCTGAAATTTTGATGATGGTGGAAACACAGTTGGCAGGTCCTTCAGTCCCAAGAAATAGAGCGTGGGATACGTCGCTGGGGGCAGTTGTGCTCCCAAAGTGACATCGTATTCCTGACTGACGCGCTGCGCTGGGCGAGCTGGTCAGAGCAGGGAACTAGACTGTAGAGGTTGGATACAAGTACAGACAAGGGAATGGACAAGGGAACTGACATGGCCGTAGTGACATTGCTGTCTCGAGAGACGTGTGGCTCGTGTGCACGGGTGGCAGCCCAAATCCGTCCAATTGTGCAGCAGTATGGTGCCCGACTTGATGTCGTAGATGTTGATGCAGGTGATGGCGAGCTTGCCACAGAGTTCGGCGACCGAGTTCCTGTTATCTTGGTCGATGATGAGGAAATAGCGTGTTGGGAGATCGATAACGAGGACCTTATCGAGGCGTTAGAAGTCGCCTAATTGGGGATACGTCAGCTCGCTTCGTTTGTAGAATCATCCGTTTTCGGATTACCGTGGACAAATATGACTCTGGACCGGGAACAAAAATCTTTGTATATTTCCGTTTTCGTCCGGAGTCGCCACGCATGTGCAGGTCATTCACCCATGGCCGGTTCGTTGATGTTGTGGAAGTCGAGATCTGAGTGCGGAATGCCCGACCGCGCTTAGGTGGAGGAGGATCGTTAGCCGGTGATTGCGCCGTGAGTGTGCTTCTCGTCGGAATGTCACACCGTTCCGCGCCAGTGCCCATGCTGGAGCAGGTAGCGGTGACTGATGCTAACCGCCCGCATACGCTTGCTCGTTTGATGACCGAAGATGCTATTGACGAGGCAATGCTTGTGTCGACGTGTAACCGTGTCGAGTACTACGTGCAGGTTCGTGGATTCCATGCAGGCCTGTCTGCAGTAGTCCGCGAAATCCTTGATCGCACCAACCTCGATTTGGATGATCTCACGCCACATCTGTACGTCCGGTACGCCGAAGCGTCGGCGGAGCACATTTTCAGTGTGTCATCTGGGTTGGATTCGATGGTGATTGGTGAACAGCAGATCATCGGTCAGATTCGAGCTGCGTACGCGGAAGCCGACGAACAGGGCACTGTTGGTGCCACTTTGCACGATCTGGCGCAGCGCGCGCTCCACACGGGCAAGCGTGTGCACGCAGAAACCAATATCGATGATGCCGGTGCTTCGATGGTCTCCGTCGCCGTAGATGCGGCTGTAAAGTCACTGAATCCTGACTATGAGCCAGGTGACGAAGATGGCCTGAAGGGTCGTCGTGCGATGGTGCTGGGCGCAGGTGCCATGAGCTCGCTTGCTGCGACGCATTTGGGACGTTGCGGCGTCGACCACATCACTGTCGCTAACCGCACCGTCGATCGCGCCGAAAACTTGGCCGCCCATGCCATTGAAGCAGGCACTCCAGCAGCAGGTATCGCACTTGATGACTTCGCGTCGCACCTCGCTGACGTCGATATTCTGGTCACGGCAACGGGCGCGATGTCACCGGTGATTACTGCAGCTGATCTCCGCGACATGGGGCCGATGGCTGTTGTCGACTTGTCGATGCCTCGAGATGTTGAAGAGGGTGTCGCTGATCTCGAAGGAATTGCTCTATTCGATATCGAGCACCTTCAGTTGACCAGCGAGACGTCTCTTGGACGTGACGACGAAGCAGCGGCTCAAGCAATCGTCGACGAAGAGTTGGCTAGCTATCTGTCAGCTCAACGCGCATTGGAAGTTGCTCCAACTGTGCGGGCACTGCGCGAACGCGCCGCTGAGGTCGTGTCCGCAGAGCTACTTCGCCTAGAGGCAAAGACTCCCGGCCTGACCGACAAGGAACGCCAAGAGGTAACAAGGACGGTTCGTCGCGTCGTCGATAAGCTTCTGCACGAGCCAACGGTGCAGGTGAAGAAGCTTTCAAGCCAGCCCGATGGTGGCAACTACGCCGTTGCGTTGCAGCGTCTGTTTGATTTGCCACTGACTACCCCTGCAGGCATATACGCAGATACGGATTTTCCGGCCGATTTGATGGTGGGTGACCGCGTCGGACGGATTGCCGAATTGGTTGAAAAGAACATTCCAAACATGGCAGGAGAAGATCGTGGCTAAGACACTTCGTATTGGTACTCGCGGTTCGGAGCTCGCAACGACGCAGGCAGGGCATGTCCGCGACGCGATCATCGCGTTGGGGCAGCCTGCGGAGCTGGTCATTATTCAGACCGAAGGCGATGCTAACCGCCACGATCCAGTGCAGAAGATTGGCATTGGCGTGTTTACGCAGGCGCTTCGGCACGCATTGCGTGAGAACCAGTGCGATGTTGCAGTTCATTCGATGAAGGACCTGCCGACGGAGCCAGAGGCCGACATGGTCGTCGCGGCGATCCCCGAGCGCGAAGATCCGCGAGAAGTCCTGATTTCGCGAGGCAATGTTTCGTTGATGGATCTGCCGGAAGGCGCGAAGGTGGGCACCTCCGCGCCACGTCGTGTGTCGCAGTTGCGCGCCATGCGCCCGGACCTTGATATTCAGCCACTGCGTGGCAATATCGATACGCGCATGGGTCGCGTGGAGAAGGACCTGGATGCTGTGATTTTGGCTCGTGCTGGCCTGAGTCGCACGAATCGCCTGGACAAGGCCACCGAATCGCTGGGTGTGGATGTGTTGATGCCGGCGCCGTCGCAAGGTGCACTGGCGGTGGAATGTCGCAGTGCGGATACCGAGATCGTTGAGCTGCTGGGCAAACTCGACCATGCGGAGTCCCGCGCTCGAGCAGTCGCTGAGCGAGCTGTTCTTTCGGAGCTGCAGGCTGGTTGTACTGCTCCGGTCGCTGCTCACGCGGTCATTGCTGAGGACGGCACGCTGGAACTCACCGCGGGCGTATATGCGATGGATGGTTCCCGAAAGCTCATTGAAAAGGGCACGCTAATCCCGGAAAAGGATGCCACTGGTGTGGTCACGGGTGGGTACCCGGAAGCTGACCAACTTGGACGAGAGGTCGCTGGTCGGCTACTTTCACGGGGTGCCCATGAAGTTATGGGTGACACCCTGCGCTAAGCACTTTTCGCCATAAACCGCCATTCACGTGCGGTTTATGGGTGTTTTCGCGTTTATTCTATAGTTCTGATTTTTTCGAGAAGAGAAATACTGCCAACACGATGAGCACCCCCCGTACGACGTCCCCTGGACGCATCCTCTTCGTCGGCGCTGGCCCGGGTAACCCGGATCTGTTGACGTTGCGCGCCCGCGAGGTACTGGCAAACACTGCCGTCGCTTTTGTCGACGCCGATGTCATGTCAGGTGTACGAGAGCTGGTTGCTGCGGACATACCCGTTCCCGAGGAGCTTTTAAAAGCTGCTGAGGAAGAGTATAAGCAGATGTGCATTGAGGCCAAGGCAAAGGGGTCCCGTCGCAAACCACCACGCCCCGCGCCACCAACTGCCGCCGAGATCCGTCTGCCTGTCGACGATCCGACGGAAATGAGTCGCGCCATGGTTGCGGAAGCACGCCGTGGCCAGGATGTGGTCCGTTTGGTAGCGGGTAATCCGCTGACCAGCGATTCGGTATTGGCTGAAGTCAATGCTGTGGCGCGCACCCAGATTGAATTCCAGATCGTGCCCGGCATGTCTGTGCCATCAACGGTTCCGGCATTTGCAGGTATCGCTTTGGGGTCAACCTATACCGAAACCGATCTGGGTCGTGCCGATGTGGATTGGGACGAACTGGCCAATGCTCCACAGCCATTGGTCCTGCAGGCCGTCGAGGATGACTTGACGGCTATTGCCAAGGAACTCGGCGATCGAGGCCTACCAGAAAGTCTTCCCGCTTCGGTGACGGTCAATGGCACGACTCGTTTGCAGCGAACGTACGACGTGACCTTGGGTACCCTGGCTCAGCTGAAGGGCGATTTGAGTGGCCAGTTGGTCGTGACTTTGGGCAAGGGCGTCGACAAGCGTTCTAAGTACTCGTGGTGGGAAAACCGAGCGCTGTACGGGTGGAACGTGCTCGTTCCGCGTGCGAAGGGGCAGGCGGGGCCAATGCGTACTCGCCTAGTGGCGCATGGTGCCATCCCTATCGATGTGCCAACGATTTCTATCGAACCCCCACGCAGCCCCGCTCAGATGGAGCGTGCGGTCAAGGGTCTGGTTGATGGTCGCTACCAGTGGGTCGTATTCACCTCTGTAAATGCGGTTCATGCGGTCTGGGAAAAGTTCCTGGAGTTTGGGCTGGATGCTCGCTCGTTTGCGGGCGTTCGCATTGCCGCCGTGGGGCACCGCACTGCTGAAGCTATTCGTGAACTCGGTATTACACCGGAGCTGCTTCCCGACGAAACTCGTCAGAACGCAGCAGGGATTGTTGAAGTGTTCCCTGAGTTCATTGAGGATCTTGACCCAGTCAACCGGGTCTTGCTGCCACGCGCAGATATCGGTTCGGATGTCTTGGTTGAAGGCCTCATCGACTTGGGTTGGGAAGTCGACGATGTCACCGCATACCGCACTGTTCGCGCTGCGCCGCCAAGTGCAGAGATCCGCGACATGATTAAATCCGGTGGCTTTGATGCCGTGTGCTTCACGTCTTCGTCGACGGTGAAGAATCTGGTTGGCATTGCCGGCAAGCCACATGCACGCACCATCATCGCGTGTATCGGGCCAATGGCTGCAGCGACCGCGCGTGAGTTCGGTTTGCGTGTCGACGTCATGCCAGAACGCGCAGGCGTCATTGATTTGGTGGATGCGTTGGCCGAGCATGTTGCCGATCTGCGTGCCCAGGGGCAGTTGCCTCCGCCTCGTAAGAGGCGACGTCGTTCGAAGAAGCAGTAGGCAACGCCGTATGTTGGAAGTATGACTGATCAAGCTTCCAACAATGCGTTTGATGTACCTACTCCTGTCCGCCGTCCACGTCGGCTGCGTACCTCGCCGGTTATGCGTCGAATGACGGCGGAAACGTCGCTTGAAGCGCGCAATCTCATCTTGCCGATGTTCGTAGCAGAGGGGATCGACGAACCACGTCCGATTTCCTCGTTACCTGGCGTTGTTCAGCACACTGAGGAATCGTTGCTGAAGGCTGTAGAAGAAGCGCTTGCCGTTGGTATCCCGTGCGTGGACCTGTTCGGTGTTCCACTGGACGCTAACAAGGATGGCGAAGGCTGTGGCTCTTGGGCTGAAGACGGAGTGTTGAACAAGGCTCTGGCTCGGCTACGCGCGGAGTTCGGCGATGATGTCCTGCTCATGTCCGATACTTGCTTAGATGAATTTACCGACCACGGTCACTGTGGCGTACTCCGCGAAGATTCCCGCGGCCGCGTCATTGTCGACAACGACGCGACGCTGGTGAATTACGTCCGCATGGCCGTTGCGCAAGCGGACGCTGGCGCTCATATTGTGTCTCCATCGGGAATGATGGACGGCCAGATTGCTGCGATCCGCGCTGGTCTGGACGCAGCAGGACACCAGGATGTTTCGATCATGGCGTACTCCGCGAAGTATGCTTCAGCCTTTTATGGCCCATTCCGCGAGGCAGTGGGGTCGTCACTGCAGGGCGATCGTCGTACGTACCAGCAGGATCCGGCTAACCGTCGCGAGAGCTTGTTGGAAATCGAGCTGGATATTGCAGAGGGCGCTGACATGGTCATGGTGAAGCCAGCAATGGCTTACCTCGATATCCTTCGCGAGGCAGCCGATATGTCACCAGTTCCTGTTGCTGCCTACCAAGTTTCTGGCGAGTACGCGATGATTCACGCGGCTGCGCAACGCGGGTGGATTGACCTCGACGCTGCGATGAATGAAGCAGTGCTGTCCATTCGACGTGCTGGTGCCGACCAGGTACTGACTTATGCTGCTGTCGAGATCGCAAAGAGCCTGTAGTGGTACCGGAGCAGGAGATAGAACAGCAGCGTCGGCGTATGCCGACGCGCTCAGCGCCGGGCGACATCGTTGGTGCATGGCAAGCGTGGCTTGTCACCGCAGGATTGCAGTCAGTGGTCGCGATCGTGAACTCGATCATTTACTGGTTGGATCCAATGGGGGTCGCCCAGTACACGAACGCGACAAAATCAATGCCCGATGCACAGCCAGAAGGTATCGAATTGATCATTCGTATGGCGACGCTCGGTGGATTGGTGTTTGCCCTGGTGCTGTGTGGAGTTTTTGTGGCCATCGCATATCAAATGCGTGCAGGTAAGAGCTGGGCTAGGTTTGTTCTGTTGGTTGGCACTGTGTACGTCGCGGTGCAGGCGTTCATGATGTTCTTTGCGACGGGGGACAGCCCGCAAGCAAATGCGTCGCTAGCGCTGCAATTCATTCACGGTGGAGCTTTGATTTTCTCCGCAACCGCTGCCGTAGCAGGGCTGATACTTGCATCGACGCAAGAGTCGCTAAAGTATTTTGGTCTTATACGTGAAGGAAATTCGTAGTACCGAGTTGCAGGGAAGAACAGGAGAAGGTTCCAGTGTCTAATGCTTCGCAAGGGCTGCCAAAGGTTGCCTGGGAGTGGGTGCTCTTTATTGGCGCTGTTCTAGCAATCGTCATTGGTCTTTTTATGTTCCTGCAAGACACCTCTGGATTCCCTAAAGATGTAGCCCGTGATGTCAAGATCGTTGCGGTGACGCTCATTCTCGGTGGCGGAATTGTCCGGTTGTTGTCGGTGAAAGCACTTGATATCGCAGGGCTGCGCTGGGCACTGCTTGCAGTAGCATCTATCGTCACGCTCATTGCGTTGGCGGGAATGCTGCTCCAGGTGGTCACGCCGGTGGCCATGGTTGCACCGGTTTTCTTCGTGTTTGGCACGCTGATGATGTTCCGCCAGGTGCGCATTCAGCAGATTGCGAAGGACAAGGCATCCAATGACTGACCAACCGGACGAACCCCGGGTTCCTAACGAAGCTGCCGATATTGCGCCGACAGTGATCAACCGAGGTAAGCCTCGTCGACAGAATGTGAAAGCCCACAACTGCATTGCCGCTCCATGCGAGCCGACACCAGAGGAAGTAGCTGAGCTGCACTCTGAAGAGTTGCTGGAAATCGACAATCGTGTCACTGAAGCCATTGGCGAAGCAAAACTTGCTGCTTCTCGAGTGGGTTTGATGCGATCCAGTACCCGCGATGAAGAGAGCATGCATCAGCGACTCGCTCGTCGTACAGGTGCGGGGCTGACCTCGTTCGGTCTGGTAATGGAAGACCTGAATACCGCAATGGATGCAGCCAAGGCGGAGAAGATCCTCAACGAGTTTCCTGGCGTCCACGCCACCGTGGTGTTGGATCCGGGTCGAGCCTGGATCACTGGACCTGACGATATGGTCCCTGAAGAGTTGCTCGATGCGCTCGAAGAACACGGTATTGAGGCGTACCTGACGCGCAGCTCGCTGCGTCGTCGAGCAACCCGATTAGACGTTGCCCCACGACGTCGCCCTGCCGTCCCTGCTGCAGCGCAGCAGGCGGATGAGGATCGAGTGCGGCGTCGTGAAGCTGCGATCCGGCAAACTGGCAATACCGAGGTGTTGTTTACCGCCAAGGCGTTGGTAACGAAGCTGCGGTTCTTCATTTCCTTGTTGCTCACCATTCCGGTGCTCGCCATGTCCTTGAATGTGGATTGGCAGTTCGATGGCTGGCAGTGGGTCGTGGCCGGTTTGTCCACGATCGTGGCGATGTGGGGTGGCTGGCCGTTTCACCGAGCAATGGTCGCGTCGTTGCGTCGCCAGATGTCCGCATTGGATGGGGCTAGCTCCATCGCCATCTTGTTGGCGTGGACGTGGTCGATGGGCGAACTTGCCATTGGCGGAGCAGGAGAGCTTGGCTTTACGACGGCTCCGACGTGGTTCGCCTTCAACTACGATCGGACATCCACGTCTGAGTTATTCTTCGACGTGGCGTGTGGATTGACGGTATTGCTGCTAGCTGGCCGATTGATGACCCGGTATAACCGCATTCGATCGGGTTCTCTCTTGCGCGATTTGAAGATTTCTCCAGACCGGTACGTCACCGTGGTGAGGAGAAAAGCGAAAGCTGCGAAACCCGAAAAACAACGGGTGCCTATTGCAGAGCTCAATATCAGCGACGACATTGTGGTGCCCGCTGGAGTGTCCATTCCTGTCGATGGCATGGTCATCGGTGGCGCGTCCCGGGTTGATGAGCGATTGCTGGGTGATGTGCAGGAAAGCCGTGCTGTCAAGGTCAATTCGAAAGTCTGGGCAGGCAGCATCAACCTGGAAAACTCGTTGAAGATTCGCGTGTTGCAGACTGGTTCGAAGACTCGAGCAGCTGCTATTACGCGCTGGATTCAGCAGGCTATTCGTGACGAAGATGTGGCGTATCAAACGGCGGTTCGCTCCGCCTCGGTGTTGGTGCCGTGGGCCATTGGTTTGGCGATTGTGTCATTCGGCATTTGGTGGCTGATTTCTGGTGCTGCTGGTGGTGCACTCGCAGTGGCATTGGCGACGTTGGCGGGCGTTGCACCGGTAGCGCTAGCAATGTCGACGTCGACAGCACAGCGCATTGGCATTTTGACGGGCGCTCACCGAGGGATCCTCATTCGAGGTGCTGAATCTTTCCGGGTTCTCGGGCAGGCAGACGTGGTGGTGTTTAACCGTGTCGGCACGCTGACGGAAGGCGAAATGCACGTGCTGACGGTGCAGGCAGCCGAGGGGGAGAATTCGGAGCTGGTGCTGCGAGTCGCCGGTGCCTTGGTGATGGAAAGCGATCACCCAGTTTCGACGGCGATTGTTCGTGCGTGTCGTGTTTCTCGTGACGCGGGCAGTGGTGGCGACGATATTCCACATTGGGTGGAGACAAACCACCTGGAGATTACCGATGACGGCAGCTTCATCGGACAGGTGAAGATCCCAGTTGAAACCAAGCACGGTACGACCGAGCAACGTTTCGTGGAAGCCCACCTGTGGCGTCCTCGGGACATGTCAGTGCTCGACGAGCAGATGGCTGTCGCAGCTTTGGCTGGCGGCGCACCGCTCATCGTGAGCTGGCGTGGCAAGGTGCGTGGAGTCATTACCGTGGGCGAGGACATCAAGCCCGATGCTGTCGAAGCGATCGACCAGATCGAGGAGATGGACATCGATACGATGATGATTTCGCGTGACCCATATCCGGTGGCGCGTCGGTTCGCGGACCGCCTCGGTATTTCACGTGTGTCTGCCGGAATCATCGGGCCTCGGAAACCAGCTGCTGTCCGAAATGTTCGGGGTGGCGGGGAAACAGTCGTCATGGTCGGCGATGACGAGATCTTGCCATGTCTACGCGCCGCCGATGTCGGTGTCCTCATGGATCCGAAGGGCAGCACGGACAATATTGATTTGGAGGAGTCCGGCGTCGTCACGCTTCGTGGTCGCGTAACTGCCGTACCAGAAGCGATCCGCTTGGCTCGCGCGGTCAGTCGCACAATGGACACCAATATTGCCATCGCATGGACGTACAACATTGCTGTGCTGGTGCTGTCAGTGGCTGGCATCCTGCATCCACTGGTGGCGACAACGCTGATGATTGTCTCGAGTTTGTTCATCGAATGGCGCTCGCGTCGACTGATGCGTTTGAATGACCGCATGCCGTGGAAGGAACTCTTCGGCAACTGATTTGCCTCTCGGGTTACCATGGCGAGGTGACTAACGATGACATTTCGCCCCAGACCACGAACCCAACCCAATCGACTGCTAAGTCTGAGCAGTTCTTTGCTGAGGCCCAGGCGGTAACTCCAGGTGGCGTGAACTCGCCAGTTCGCGCTTTCGGATCCGTTGGTGGCACGCCACGTTTCATCGAGCATGCGAAGGGCTCGCGTCTTTTTGACGTTGATGGCAACGAGTACGTTGACCTCGTGTGTTCCTGGGGGCCAATGCTGTTGGGACATGCGCACCCAGCTGTAGTGGAGGCAGTCCAGAAGGCAGCGGTCAATGGCCTGTCTTTCGGCGCCCCGACCACGTCTGAGACGGAGCTTGCAGAGCTCATTATTAGCCGTACCTCGGTGGAGGAAGTCCGCCTGGTCAACTCCGGTACCGAAGCAACGATGTCGGCAGTTCGCTTGGCTCGTGGTTTTACTGGTCGCAGCAAGATCATTAAATTCGCTGGTTGCTACCACGGACACGTTGACGCATTGCTGGCTTCCGCAGGCTCTGGTGTTGCAACGTTCGGCTTGCCAGACTCCCCAGGCGTAACCGGCGCGTCTGCGGCGGACACCATCGTTGTTCCGTACAACGATATTGAGGCTGTTGAAGCGGCATTTACGGCGAACCCAGGTGAGATCGCATGTGTAATCGCTGAAGCTGCAGCAGGCAACATGGGCACCGTTGCGCCACAGGACAACTTCAACGCGAAGCTGAAGAAGCTCGCGAACGACAATGGCGCGCTGTTGATTCTGGACGAGGTCATGACCGGTTTCCGTACCTCGAAGAACGGTTGGTGGGGCGTCGATGGCGTCGCAGGAGACCTGACGACGTTCGGCAAGGTCGTTTCTGGTGGTCTGCCAGCGGCCGCGTTCGGTGGCCGTCGCGATGTCATGGAATACCTTGCTCCGAACGGTCCTGTGTACCAGGCAGGCACGTTGTCGGGTAACCCAGTTGCCATGGCTGCGGGTATGGCGAATCTGCGCCACGCAGATGACGCTGCTTACGCTGCGGTATCCGCTAATGCCGACCGCTTGTCGACGATCCTGTCCGACGCTCTCACTCGTGAAGGCGTTGCTCACCACATGCAGCGTGCAGCGACGATGCTGAGCCCTCGTTTTGCAGAAGGTGAAGGACACAATTTTGCTGACATGCAGGCTGCGGACACATTCCGCTACCCAGCGTTCTTCCACACTCTGTTGGAGAACGGGGTGTACGCGCCGGCGAGCTGCTTCGAGACGTGGTTCGTCTCGTCCGCGTTGACTGACGCTGACTTCGAGATCATCGAATCCGCTGCAGCTAAGGCCGCCAAGGCAGCTGCAAGCGCGAAGCCAGAGAACTAGTAGAGAGGCCACCCCGTTACTGTGAGCACACACGCGAAGCACACGATCGTTCATCTGGTCCGCCACGGTGAAGTTTTCAACCCGGAGAAGATTCTCTACGGACGGCTGCCAGATTGGCATTTGTCCGATCGTGGTCGTGCCCAAGCTGCTGCAACGGCTGAGTCTTTCGCTGGCCACGATGTCCGCTACTTCGCGTGTTCGCCACTGGAGCGCACCCAGGAAACGAGTGCCGCTTTCACCAAGGTGCTGGGTATGAGCCCAACCCTTGACAACGACGTCATTGAGGCCGGCAATTCCTTTGAGGGATTGCATGTTCGTGGTTGGGACTCTGATCTGTGGAACCCGAAGTACTGGTCACGGCTGCGCAGGCCCGGCCAGCCAAGTTGGGGTGAGCACTACGTAGACATAGCTGATCGCATGTTTTCGGCTATTGATCGTGCTCGTCTCGCTGCTGAGGGGCACGAAGCGATTATCGTCACTCATCAGTTGTGTGTTGTCGCTGCTGCGCGCCGGGCACGTGGGTTGAAGCTTGCGCATAACCCTGCGACCAGGCAATGCGATCTGGCTAGTGTGACGTCGCTGGTGTTCGTGGGGGATGCCCTTGTCGACGTGCGTTATTCAGAACCAGCAGCTCATTTGTAGACTGATAGCTCACGTAGCTCACGTAGCCCACGTTCGAGCTTGAATGGAAGAGGGATTTATGCGTTCCCGCAGTCGAATTCTCACTGCTGTGGCAGCTACTGCGATGGCCGGTGTGATGGCAGCAACGCTGGTTGCTTGTGGCGATGACGACACCGTTGGCCACGATGCTGTGGCTATCGGTGGTCAATTTGAATTTGTGTCGCCAGGCGGTAAGCAGGTCATCGAGTACGCTCCAGAAGATCGTGCACAGATCGGTGAGGTGTACGGCGAGTCTTTGACGGATAAGGGCAAGGAGATTTCCCTTGCTGATTTCAAGGATCAGATCGTTGTCTTGAATGCGTGGGGGCAGTGGTGTGCTCCGTGTCGCTCGGAATCCGATGACCTGCAGGTCGTGCACGAGAAGATGCAGGACGAGGGGATTGGCACCGTTCTCGGCATCAATGTTCGGGACAATGTACGCCAGGCACCTATCGATTTCGCAAAGGACAATGGGCTTACATATCCGTCCATTTACGATCCACCATTCTTGAACGCAGGCGCAATGGGCGGCATCCCAGCGTCGGTTGTGCCAACGACCATCATTTTGGATCGTCAGCATCGCCCGGCCGCTGTGTACTTGAAGGAAATCACTGAAGCTGAGTTGTGGAAGGCCGTCGAGAAGGTCCGAAACGAGGAGGCGTAGGTGCTTTACGACGTCTATGCCCAAGGCATCGGCCAATCTTTCGCTGATACCGCCACTAGCGGTCCGCTGCTGTTGGCATTGTTGGCAGCAATGGCTGCAGGTCTCGTGTCGTTCGCGTCGCCATGTGTGATTCCGCTCGTGCCGGGATACATCTCATATTTGACGGGCATTTCGGGAGCCTCGGTTGCCGATCCACTGGCAGCGTTCGACCAGCCGGAGAAATCCAAGGCTGAGGCTCGCAGTGCTCGGCTACGGGTGACGTTGGCTGCCATTCTCTTTGTCGCCGGTTTCACGGTGATCCTGACGTTGGGATCGGCATCGATCTTTGGTTTGGTGTCGACGCTGCGCGTGCAGGCTCGGGTGCTGACCATTGTTGGTGGCATCGTCACCATTGCGATGGGCCTGGTGTTCATGGGGATGGTGCCTGCTCTGCAGAAAGACACGCGCATGTCTCCGAAGAAGTGGACGACGTGGGTTGGTGCTCCGCTGCTTGGCGCAGTGTTTGCGTTGGGCTGGACCCCGTGCCTGGGACCGACGCTGACGGCAATTATCTCCATTTCGGCTGGTACCGAAGGGATGACTGCGGCGCGAGGTGTGTTGCTGATCATCGCGTACTGTTTGGGACTTGGTCTGCCGTTCATTCTCGTGGCATTAGGATCTGCCTCAGCAATGCGCGGTGTGGATTGGTTGCGTCGCCATTCCCGCACCATTCAGTTGATCGGTGGCGTGCTACTGGTTCTCGTGGGCGTGTGCTTGGTCACTGGCCTGTGGGACATGTTTATCAATTGGATTCAGGTCGCGTTTATCTCCGATACCGTAACCCCGATCTGATTATCTAACTCAGAAAGAAGCTTTCATGTCTGCGTCGCAGAATTCGATGGTCTGGAACAAAGTGAAGCGCCCGTTCCGTATGGCGTGGAACTGGCTGACCAGCATGCGCACCGCCTTAATCTTGATGTTCTTGCTGGCGTTCGCGGCTGTTCCTGGTGCATTGCTGCCACAGCGTTCGCTGAGTCAAGACAAGGTCGACCAGTACTTGGAAGCTAACGGCAAAACTGCCGAGATCTTCGACAAACTACAAATGTTCGACGTTTTTTCGTCGTACTGGTTCACAGCGATCTATGTACTGTTGTTTGTTTCTTTGATCGGCTGCATCCTGCCGCGCAGCTGGGATCATTACCAAGCAATGAAGACGCCACCGGCGAAAGCTCCGAAGAACCTGGACAGGTTGCCGATGAGCGATGCAGGTATCGTCGACAAGCCATTCGACGAGGTCGCATCCGATGTTCGTTCCCGGTTGCGGAAGTGGCACAGCACAGAGACTCCAGCGGAGGAGGACCGAGCGGGTGCGGTGTCGTTTTCGGCGGAGCGTGGGTACTGGCGTGAGTTCGGAAACTTGGTGTTCCACCTTGGTCTGGTGGCTCTCCTTGCGACGGTCGCTGCTGGACGCCTGACGTACTACGAAGGTCAGATCATTCTGGTGACCGAAACTGGCACGCAGATCGACAGCCCAGAAGTCAATGATGCTGTGAACGTTCCGTTCTGTAATACGGCCGTCGCGAACTTCGACTCCATGCGCAATGGCAACACGTTCGATGGCACGACCTTGAATCCGTTCTGTGTTCAGGTGGAGGACTTTAAGGCGGACTATTTGCCGAATGGTCAGGCGGAAATGTTCACCTCGAATATTCGCTATGCCGACGAAGCAGACATGCGTAAGCCAGTCGAGCAGTGGGAAGAGACCGAACTCAAGGTCAACCACCCACTGCGTATCAACGGTGACCGTGTGTACCTGCAGGGCCACGGCTTCGCGCCAGCGGTGAAGGTGACTTGGCCAAACGGGGAATCCCGCACCTCAATTGTGCAGTTCCGTCCAGATGATCCGACGTTCTTCCTGTCATCGGGTGCGATGCGATTCGACCCACCGGCTGGTATGTACCCGGATCTTTTTGAGCGCCGTCAGAACCAGCTTGCTTTGGAAGGTTTGTTTGCGCCGACAGCTCAGTTCACTGGTGAAACTGGTCAGCTGCTGACATCGTCGTACCCTGCGCTGCGTGACCCAGCGATTGCTATCGATATCTATCGTGGTGACGCTGGCCTTGATACCGGTCGAGCACAAGGGTTGTTCTCGCTGGATCGTGACCTCATGCACTCGGGTGCCTTGGCTAAGGAAGCTCGTGTGAACCTGAAGCAAGGGGAGAGCACCACCCTGGAAGATGGCACGAAGCTCGAATTCCTTGGCGCGAAGGAATTTGTGAACTTGCAGGTTGCTCACGATCCGACGCAGGGCTGGGTTCTCGCGTCGGCGATTATGATGCTGGGTGGTCTGCTGATGTCGTTGGCCATCAAGCGTCGTCGCATCTGGGTTCGACTACACCCAGTAGACGAAAATTCGACTCGTGTGGAGTTTGGTGGTTTGGCTCGAACTGACCGTGCCGGCTGGGGCGAAGAGTTCGATGAGATCGTCCGCTGCGTTCTTGGTCGCCCAGACGTGGACGACGAAGAAGATTAGACCGTTTCAATAACCCCCCGATAGCGGGGGTTCTCAGTTTTAGGGGCTAGGTTAGTAACAACTCTTGTCCCTTTTGGCTCATTCTTTATTGGAGTTGCCTCTATGCCTGTTAATCAGACGCTGGCGCAGTTTTCGGACTGGTCGTATTTCACGGCCTTCGGTCTGTACCTCGTAGCACTGTTGTTCTTCATTGGGCACTATGTGCGTCGTCAGTTCGCCATTGAAGCGGAGCGCGAAGCGGCACTGACGGAGTCTGCAGACGAGAAAGTTCTCGTTGGTGCTGGCGCAAGCAACGCCAATGCAGCCGACAACGTTGATGCCACTGATTCGGTGGCGACTGGCACATCAAGTTCGTCGGTAAGCACACGCGAAGCACAGAGCGAAAAGGCCGAAAAGTACTCAAAGGTCGCTCGCCGTTGGGGCAACATGGGCGAGCTGGTGCTGTTCCTGGGTATCGCGGTGCATTTTGCATCGGTCGTGCTGCGTGGTTTGGCAACAAGCCGTTTCCCATGGGGCAACCTGTACGAATACATTGCCCTGACATTGCTGTTCGCCATGATTATGGCCGCCGCACTTTTGCACCAGGAAAAGATGAAGGTGTTTTGGCCGTGGCTGCTCACCCCAGTCGCAGCGCTCATGTTCTATGGCGGAACCAGCTTGTACGCAGAGTCCGCGCCAGTTGTGCCAGCGCTGAAGTCGAACTGGTTCATTATTCACGTTTCCACCGTCTCCGGTGGTGGCAGTATCCTGCTGGTTTCGGGCATCGCTTCGCTGTTGTACCTGCTGCGTATCGCACAGCCAAAGGGTAAAGAAAAGGGATTCTTCGGCAAGGTCGTGATGCCGTTGCCAGAGGCAAAAACCCTCGACGCAATCGCGTACCGCACCGCAATTCTTGGTTTCCCACTGTTCGGCCTGGGCATCGTGCTGGGCGCAATCTGGGCAGAAGTTGCGTGGGGTCGTTTCTGGGGCTGGGATCCGAAGGAGACTGTTTCCCTCATCACCTGGATGATCTACGCCGCGTACCTGCATGCTCGCGCAACCTCTGGTTGGCGTAACCACAAGGCTGCGTGGATTAACATCCTCGGCTTTGCGACGATGGTCTTCAACCTGTTCTTCATCAACATGGTTGTGTCCGGACTGCACTCTTACGCAGGCCTGAACTAACCAGCACTGAGACTTTTAACCGGCATCGCCACCTCGGCTAGGCTGTGACACTATGCGCATCCTAGTCACCGGCGGTGCCGGTTTTATTGGTTCTAACTTCGTTCTACGAACCTTGTCGACGCGCCCTGACATCGACATCACCGTCCTGGATGCTTTTACCTACGCAGCGAATCCTGCGAGTCTGCGTGACCCCGACACAGGGGAGTATGTCTGCGAGGTCGTTCGTGGCGACATTCGCGATGCTGCCTTGGTGGACGAGCTCGTCGCAAAGCATGATGCGGTGGTGCATTTTGCAGCGGAGAGCCATAATGACAATTCTTTGCGCGATGCCGACCCGTTTGTCACCACGAATGTGCTGGGGACGGTGAACATCGCGAAGGCGTGTGTGGCGCATAAGGTGCGCTTGCACCATGTGTCCACGGACGAAGTGTTTGGGGATTTGGCTCTCGACGATCCTGCTCGGTTTACCCCAGAGACTCCTTACGCACCGTCAAGCCCGTACTCGGCATCGAAGGCGTCGGCCGATCATTTTGTGCGCGCGTGGGTGCGCAGCTTCGGTCTGCAGGCGACGATCAGCAATTGCTCGAACAACTACGGTCCTCGCCAGCATCCCGAGAAGTTCATCCCGCGCCAGATTTGTGGTCTGCTGAATGGCCGACAGCCACGGCTCTACGGCACCGGGGAGAATGTTCGCGACTGGATTCATGTGGACGATCACAACGATGCAGTGTGGCGCATTCTTGACGACGGCCGTATCGGGGCCACCTACCTCATCGGCGCGAATGGTGAGCGATCAAATATCGACGTCGTGAAGGACCTGCTGCGGGCGTTCGGGCACGACGAGGATGCCTTTGTTCATGTGACGGATCGCCCGGGGCATGATCGTCGTTATGCGATTGATCCTGCGTCGATGACCGAGCTTGGCTGGAGCCCACTGCACACGGACTTCGCGGATGGGCTTGCGCAGACCATCGCGTGGTACCGCGACAACGAATCGTGGTGGGCGGAAGCCTATGCGAAGGCAGAAGCCGGCTATAGCACCCGCGAAACTGTGTTGGGTTAACACGAACAACCCGCGGTCAGTGCCTACACTGGTAAGCCATGAGCGCTTTTGAACCGACTGAGATCCCAGGTGTCTACGTTTACGAACCTGTCGTGCATGGCGATGACCGTGGTTTTCTCACCGAGTGGTACCGATCCGACGCGCTGACGGACGCCCTGGGCTACCCGTTTGTGCCGGAGCAGGCGAACCTCAGTAAGTCGGCGAAGGGCGTGGTGCGGGGTCTGCACTTCGCGGACGTGCCACCGGGGCAGGCGAAGGTCGTGAGCTGCCCGGCCGGCCACATCATCGACATTCTCGTTGACTTGCGACGCGGTTCCGAGACCTTTGGCAAGCACATGACCATTGAGCTTGATTCGGCAAAGCCACGAGTTGTGTACATTCCGAATGGCATTGGTCATGGCTTTGTTTCACTTGCCGACGACTCGATGGTCAGCTACCTGATCTCAGCCGCATATGACCCTGAACATGAACATGCCGTGAGCATTACTGACCCGGCACTGGGCATCGATATTGAGGGGTTGGTGGCGTGGGCGGGCGTCGAGAAGCCGATTCTTTCTGAAAAGGATGCGGCTGCGCCGACATTTGCAGAGTTTGAGACAAGCGGTCGAGTGCTGCCGTCCCAGCTTGATTGCGAAGAGTGGGACACCATGATGCGCGATGGCTGGGCTCTTGCCAACGAAGCAGCAGGCGACGAGGTCTAGCCGAATGAAAGGCATCATTCTCGCAGGTGGCACGGGAACGCGACTGTTTCCGATCACGCAGGCAGTCAGCAAACAGTTGGTTCCTGTGTATGACAAGCCGATGATCTACTACCCGTTGTGCACGCTCATGCTGGCGGGAATTCGTGACATTCTGATCATTACAACTGTGCAGGATGCGCCACAATTCGAGCGCCTGCTTGGCGACGGCTCCGAGCTGGGCATTTCTATTTCCTACGCAACGCAAGAAGCCCCGAATGGTCTCGCCGAGGCGTTCATCATTGGCGCGGACCATATTGGTGATGATTCTGTGGCATTGGTGCTTGGCGACAATATCTTTTACGGTGCTGGACTTGGTACGCAGCTGCGACGCTTCCATGATGTGGATGGTGGAGCGATCTTTGCCTACTGGGTTGCAGATCCGAGCGCGTATGGTGTGGTCGACTTTGACGAGGCGGGCCGGGCGACTGCGATCCAGGAAAAGCCGACTGAGCCGCGCAGTAATTTCGCTGTTCCTGGCCTGTACTTCTATGACTCGGATGTCGTGGAGATTGCTCGTGGTCTGACGCCGTCAGCGCGCGGGGAACTTGAGATCACGGACATCAACCAGACGTACCTTGACCGTGGAAAACTGCAGGTGGAGATTCTGCCGAGAGGGACGGCGTGGCTGGATACCGGCACCGTTGACAATTTGATGGCTGCGGGGGATTTCGTGCGGACGATTGAGCATCGTCAAGGTTTGAAGATCGGTTGCCCAGAAGAAGTCGCGTGGCGCATGGGCTTTATCGACGACAACGCGATGCGCACTCGTGGCAATGAACTGGCGAAGTCTGGTTACGGCGAGTATCTGTTGCAGCTACTGCAGCGTGGGAAAGACGTGTAGCGCGACTGCGTGGGAATGCCTGAGCGGTTCTGCCAGCGCAGAAAGAAAATGGCCAGTTGTGCCTGGCTAATGACGGCTTACTGGTTTCCGCTTTCGCTACCTTCATCGCCTTCGCCACCGGCACCAGTCTCGCCACTGCCGCCCGCATGCGGATCATTGCTGCCAGGATCAGCCTTGGGCTTTCGTTGTGGCTCGCGCAGCAGTGCTTCCCGCTCACGACGGCGCTTTTCTTCCCACTGAGCCTTTTCGAGTTTCCACAGAAAATCGGCGTCGTCGTCAGGTGCAATCGCGTGTGGTTCCTGTTGGCCACGGGAGCCGAACGATCCTCGTGATCGCGCGCGTGCGCCGGGCCCAAAAGCCTTCCAGACCAGCACAATTGCCACAACAATGAGAACCAAAAGGATTAAACGACCCACCTGAAACCTCCTACTTGTCACCAGGATACGTAGAGTAAGGCATTGTGAGTGATGCAATGGAGTCAACGAACCCTAACGCAAGCCGGGGTAAGGCTTTCAAAAAGTTGTCCCTATATGGGTTGGCGCGCCTGGCGCTGTTCCTTGGCTTGTTCTTTGTTCTGCTGGTCGTGATGTACCTGATGCAGGTCCAGGTTCCAGCAGCGATTACGGCAGTGCTGGCGTTGATTATCGCGATGCCACTGTCGGTGTTCGCTTTCCCAGGCCTACGTCAGGGTGCTAATGAAGCTGTCGCGGAATGGTCGCAGCAGCGACGCGAGCACAAGGAATACATGCGCAAGGAACTTGCAGAGCGCGAGAACCTGTAGTTACGGCGCTGCTGTAGTTACTACGCTGCTGTAGTTCCTACACCCCAGCTGCCAGTGTTGCGGCGGTAATGACCGCCCACACGAGCATGGCTCGGCCGGTGAGCCCAAGAACCGGAATCAATTCTTTACCCATCGCTCCAGCGCGAACTGGCTTCGCAGCTGCGAGAAGCAGGGGAGCAACCACAAGGCCCAGTACCGTGAGTAGGCTTTGTGCCATCAGTACGATGGATGCGACCAGCGGCAGCGTCGCCAAGATGAGCCAGAGTACGCGGGTGTTGTCGTCGCCAAGTCGAACCGCAAGGGTGATCTTGCCGGCTTCGGAGTCGGTAGGAATGTCACGCAGATTATTTGCGAGGTTCACCGACGAGGACATCGAGCCAATCGCGATGGCTCCCACCACACCGACCCAACTGATGCGACCAGTTTGGGTGAATTCAGTACCCAGCACTGCGACGAGTCCGAAGAAGATGAAGACGGCTACCTCGCCAAGCCCGCGGTACCCATACGGGTTCTTGCCACCGGTGTAGAACCACGCACCCGCGATGCACACCAGACCCACGACAACGAGCCACCAGGCGCTCAATACTGCCAACGCAAGCCCAGCCAAACCCGCAACTGCGAAGCTCGCGAACGCCGCGTACTTCACGGATTTTGGCGCAGCCAGCCCGGAGCCGGTCAGCCGTAGCGGTCCCGAGCGGTCTTCATCGGTGCCACGAATACCGTCAGAATAGTCGTTGGCATAGTTCACGCCCACAATCAGCGCCCACGCCACAATCAGTGCCAATCCAGCACGGAACCACGACACCTCGCCGTACGAGGCGGCCGCACCCACACCAACCACCACTGGGGAGAAAGCATTCGCCCACGTGTGGGGGCGGGCTCCTTCTAACCAATCGGCGAATGTTGCGGTGTTCGAGGCTGTAGACATGGAGTCCATCATAGGACCCGCCCCCATCAGTCTCGCTGCGAGCGGAGCTTAAAAGAGCTTCACGACGCCCCGACGGTCAATCTTTCCCGGACCGATAAGGGGGAGTGCGGTTACTTGCTTGATGTCCTTCGGGAACTGCCAGTGGGCAAGCTGGCCTGCTTCTTCGGCATCGTCGAGACCGTCCATGATGTCGCCGATGGTCGCAGAGCCTTCATAGGCTGCGACGATGGCGTGGCCAAGTCGTGGATGCGGAATACCCACCACGCATGCACCAGTGACACCGGGGATGGCGAGGAGTACGTGCTCGACAACTTCGGGGTGGAGTTTCAGGCCACCGGAGTCGATGATCGTGTCGAGGCGACCGGTGATGTGGAGGTGACCGTCGATAAGCGTGCCGCCGTCGGAGGTAGCGAACCAGCCAGGTGTTGCAAATGCTTCGTGATCGGGGGCGTTGCGGTAGCCGTGCGCGATCATGGGGCCGCCGAGGTGGACGCGACCGTCGCGGATATCGACCTGTGCGCCCGGGATGGGCTCGCCGTTGTAGACGCAGCCACCGGCGGTTTCGGAGGATCCGTAGGTGGTGACGACGTTGATGCCTGCCTTGCGTGCCCGGTCGGCGAGCTGCGGGTTGAGGGCCGCACCGCCGACGAGGATGGCATCGAAACGCTGCAGAGCCTCGATACCGCGCGGGTCATCCATGGCTTTGGCCAGCTGCAACGGGACCAGCGAAGTGTAGGCGCGGTTGCTGGATAGCTGCGCGGTGCTGGTGGCGAAGGCGGTGACGTCGAAACCGTCGGTGACATCAACGAATACCGGGGTCGTGCCTGCGATGAGCGAACGCAGCAGCACCTGCAGGCCAGCGATGTGGTGCGCAGGCATGGCGAGCAGCCACTGGCCCGCGCCTCCCAAGTACTGGTGCGTGGCCTCGCCCGAGCTGATCAGATTGCCCGGCGTCAGCTGCGCGCCTTTGGGAGTGCCTGTCGAACCGGACGTGCCGACAACCAGTGCGATTGAAGGATCAATCGCCTCGCCAGCGCGTTGGGAGGCGCGGAGGATAGAGGAGCGGGCGGCGTCGTGAAGCGGAACGGGCAGCAGCGATGTTTGGCCGGCGAGAGCTGCTTCCAGATCGGGCAGGATAGCTGCCGGGTTGTGGGGATTGACCGCGAGAACACGAAGCATGGACACGAGGTAGGAGTGTAGTTGGTGGGAGTGAGATCGGTGGTGGAGTGAGTCAGTAGACACGGCCTTCCTTCTGGAAATCTTTCGCCATCGTCTTACGTAACATCCACCTGCCGAAACGTAATATTGATCCGGCCCTCGGCAAGACCGCAGCCCTCGGGCAACGTGTCCGACCGTGTCTTAGGAACACCGTGGAACGCCAACCTCTTCGGACCTCCAAAAACAATGACGTCGCCACTAGCGAGCGTCACATCATCCCACGGCTTGTTCCGATTCTCGGTGCCTCCGATGCGAAACAGGGCTTCGTCTCCAATGGACAAAGACACAATCGGCGCTGGCGACGCCTCATTGCGATCTTGATGCAAACCCATCGTCGCGCCGGGCGGGTAGTAGTTCACTAGGGCCATGTCCGGTCGGAAAGAGGATGTGGCTTGGGCAAGTGAGTCGTCGTAAAGCGAAGCAGCAGCAAGCGCGGAACGGGATAGCTCTACAAGATTGTCGGGAATCGGCGGAACCCGGTGGCCGGACACATGAGTGACGTAGCGGTACGGGCGGGTCACCCACATGCGTCCGAGATGAAGCATAAAAACCTGCATATCACCGCTTTTGAGCTGCGGGCGGGCCATTGCCAGAGGCGTGCCGACGAGTCCCCGCGCAATCTCGCGCAACTGGGAAACAATGCTCGCCTGCTGTTCGAGTGGTAGCCAGTTCGGCAGGTGGACGACTCCCGGAGTAATGAGGGAGTCATCGCGGGGAAGTTCACCGAAAAGCATGTGGCTCAGCGTAGGGGAGGGACCAAACCTTCCAAGCCGGGCACAAGTCAGGCGCGAATATAGTTTTCGCCTACCCGCGGTGCACAATAGATGCATGAACGAAACCAGTACCGCAACCAAACTCCCCGCGATCCTGTCTATCCAGTCGCACGTGAGCTTCGGCCACGTCGGCAACTCTGCTGCAGTATTCCCACTGCAGCGCGCGGGCTTCGAAGTTTGGCCGGTCCACACCGTTGCATTTTCCAACCACACTGGTTACGGAAAGTGGCGCGGCCCGCTGATTCCTGCCTCCGACGTGAGCGCCGTCATCCAAGGCATCGACGAACTGGGCAAGCTTGGCGACGTCGACGCTGTCATTTCTGGTTACCAGGGGGGAAGTGACATCGCTGGCGCTATTGTCGACGCGGTTGCTTTGGTGAAGCAGCACAATCCGCAGGCGATCTACTCCTGCGACCCAGTAATGGGTAACGCTAAGAGTGGCTGCCATGTCGCCGACGACATTCCGCCACTGCTGCGCGACAAGGTTGTTCCGGTCGCAGATGTCATCACCCCGAACCAGTTCGAGCTGGGGTACCTGACTGGCCGCGAGGTAGGTGACCTTGAATCCACTATCGCTGCAGCCCACGCAGCCCGTGAGATGGGGCCCGAGACCGTGCTCGTGACTAGCGTGCTGCGCCCAGATCGCCCGGAGAACACCATCGAGATGTTGGCCGTCAACAGCTCGGGCGCATGGCTCGTCGCCACCCCGTACCTGCCGTTCAAGCGCAACGGCTCTGGCGACGTGACCGCCGCCTTGTTCGCCGGCAACCTGGTTCATGGAGACGGCATTGACGGCGATCTCTCTGAGGCGCTCGGCAACACCGCAGCCAGCGTCTACGAGCTCCTGAAGGTCACCTACGAGTCCGAATCCACCGAGCTGGAGCTCATCAAGGCGCAGGACGCCTACGTCAACCCAGGTCAGCGCTTCGAAGTTACGAAGATCGCTTAGTTCGCTTTACGACGATCGCCCCGGAAGCAGGAACACCTGCCCGGGGCGAAACTGATCCCTAGTAGTAGAACGGGAATTCGTCCCAGTTCGGGTCGCGCTTCTCCAAGAAGGCTTCCTTACCTTCCACGGCCTCGTCGGTCATGTACGCCAAGCGGGTGGCTTCGCCTGCGAATACCTGCTGGCCCATGAGTCCGTCGTCAGTCAGATTGAACGCGAACTTCAACATGCGCTGAGCAGTTGGAGACTTGCCGTTGATTTCGCGTGCCCACTGCACCGCAACATCTTCCAGCTCGCCATGGTCAGCGACCTCGTTGACGGCACCCATGCGCTGCATGGTTTCTGCGTCGTACGCACGACCCAAGAAGAAGATCTCGCGAGCAAACTTCTGGCCGACCTGCTTTGCTAAGTAGGCAGAGCCATAACCAGCGTCGAACGATCCCACATCGGCATCGGTCTGCTTGAAACGAGCTTCCTGACGAGACGCAATCGTCAAGTCACACACCACATGCAGCGAGTGTCCGCCACCAGCTGCCCAACCGTTCACCACGGCGATAACAATCTTCGGCATCGTGCGGATAAGGCGCTGCACTTCCAAAATATGGAGGCGACCACCCTCGACCTTCACTCGCGCTTCGTCGACAGTCGATGCATCAGCGACGGCGTCGTCATGCTTGTGCTCGGTCGCATACTGGTAGCCGGAACGACCACGAATACGCTGATCGCCACCAGAGCAGAATGCCCAGCCACCGTCCTTTTCGGATGGCCCGTTGCCGGTCAGCAGGATAACGCCAACGTCTGGGGTGCGACGCGCGTGGTCAAGGACGCGGTACAGCTCATCGACGGTATGCGGGCGGAACGCATTGCGAACCTCAGGACGATCGAATGCGACACGAACAATGCCGTGCGCACGACCCTCGCCGGTGTGGCGGTGGTACGTGAGGTCAGTGAGATCCTCGAAACCAGGGACGGTCGCCCACTGGTCGGCCTTGAATGGATTATCGGTGCTGTACGTCATAGTTCCTAACGGTAGTTCAAACTTCTGGCTACAAATGGAGGCATGACCGACCTTCGCCTTCAGCCCGATGACATCCTGGATCGCGCTCACGTCGTAGCGCTGCCCATGCGGGTGACGTTCCGGGGCATCAATACTCGAGAGCTCATGCTTTTCGACGGCCCCGCCGGGTGGGCTGAATGGTCGCCATTCCCAGAATACGAACCGGCGGAAGCTAAGCGCTGGCTCGACTGTGCCCTCGAAATGGGTTTTCATGGCGCCCCAGCGCCGCTGCGTGATCGCGTTGCCGTCAACGCCACTGTTCCGGCTGTTGATGTCGAAGCCAATCCTGACACAGTTCCTCGCCTGCTCGAACGCTATCTGGGGTGTCGCACAGTCAAGATCAAGGTCGCTGAACGCGGTCAGAGTTTGCGTCACGACGTCGCCCGCGTCCGCCATGTCCGTCACTGGTTCGAGAGCCAAGGAATCGACGTCGCCCTCCGTGTCGACGCGAACGGTGGTTGGTCCGTTGATGAAGCACTGATCGCAATTACTGCTCTCGCAGACACCGGGCCGATTGATTACGTGGAGCAGCCGTGTCAGACCATTGATGAGTTGGCTGCAGTGCGCGCCGGGCTGCAGGAACGCGGCTTGGGCATCGATAGCAGCACCCCGGTTCGGATCGCAGCTGATGAACTCATCCGAAAGGCCTCCGACCCAATGGCTGTGGTTCGGGCAGGGGCGTGTGACGTGGCCGTCGTCAAGGCTGCGCCGCTGGGTGGGCCAAGCAGTGTGGTCAACGTAGCCAACCACATCGCGGAGTACAGCGTTCCAGTGACCGTGTCATCGGCCCTGGAATCAGCAGTGGGCATGGGAGCAGGCATCGCAGCGGCGGCTGCAATCCCCGCGACTGACGGTGAACCACATGCCGCAGGGCTAGCCACGGGCTCTCTGTTCGTCCACGATGTCACGGAGCCCCGACGCATCGTGGACGGTCATCTCGATGTCGCCCCTGTCGTGCCCGATCCAGCACGGTTGGCAGAATTTGCTGTCGAATCGTCACGTCGTGATTGGTGGTTCAACCGCCTCCAACTAGCCTGGAACGCGTGAACGAATCTCCCATGGATAGCGTGAAGTCTCCGGCAGCCGTCACTGCCGGTGTCATCGTCGACGAACTCATTCGCTGTGGCATGCGTGAAGCTGTCGTTTGCCCGGGCTCCCGTTCGGCCCCACTCTCACGCGCGCTCCTGGCTGCGAGCAATGCCGGTCGCATCCGTCTGCACGTGCGTATCGACGAACGCTCAGCAGCCTTCCTCGCCCTCGGGCTGGCAGCGCAGACGCGACGCATTACGCCAATCGTCACTACCTCCGGAACGGCCGTGGCGAACCTGACTCCCGCGATGGTTGAAGCAACGTACTCCAACATTCCATTGCTGGCTCTCACAGCAGACCGGCCGTCGTCGTACCAGGGCACTGGGGCTAACCAAACGATTGATCAAGCCCAACTATTCGCCAAAGCTTCTGTCGCCGAGTTTGACTTAGATGGCACCGCAGAAGTGACCCAGTCTTCTGCTGCGGTTATCCGTGCACGTATCGACCGGCTGGTTGCCACAGCAACGGCGAGCGCTGGCTACAACGGGGCACACAACTCTGGGCGCGTGCGTGATACCCGCGGTGGTGCGGTGCATCTCAACGTCCGTTTTGTCGAACCACTGGTGCCGCAAGTCGACGAAGAACCAACCATTCCGGAAGGCCGTCCCTATGGGGCACCTTGGACGGATATTTCCCATTTGCGCCAGGTTGTAGCCGGGCATGAGTCCGTCGCAAAGCTGGATCTGTCCCGCCGAACCTTGGTGATTGCCGGAAGCGGGGCAGTGGCACACCCTGCGCTTTACGACGTCCCGACCATCGCTGAGCCGTCCACATTCGCGCCGGAGTTTCCTGTGCATCCGTTAGCCGCTGGGGCGTTTGCGCAGATTCTGCCGGAACACATCGTGGTGTTGGGGCGTCCGACTCTGCATCGTGGAGTAGCAAAGTTGCTGGCGAACCCCGACATCGACGTCACTGTTGTTGCGTCGGATACGGACTACCCAGATGTGACGGCAAATGCTCGTCGTGTCGTTCGTGGCGTCGAAACGACCGGCGAATGTGCCGAGCAGTGGCTTAAAGTCTGCGAAGCTGCATCCGAGCTAGGAGTGAAGGCAGTACGGGAGACTCTTCAGGAAACCACTGACGAGCTCACCGGATTACACGTCGCTGCAGCCATGACCGATAGTTTGCGTACCGGCGACCTGCTGGTTCTCGGAGCATCGAATTCCGTCCGCGACGCTTCCTGGGCAGGGTTGCCATTCCCGGGTGTGGATGTGTACGCAGGTCGTGGTGCCGCAGGCATCGACGGAACCGTTGCGACGGCCATCGGCATCGCCCTGGCGCGTGATCGCGCGAACTCAGAGGAAATTCGTCCGCCACGCACCTTGGCGTTGATGGGCGATCTTACGTTCCTGCACGATGCTGGGGCATTGTCGATTGGCCCTGACGAGCCACGCCCTGCCAACCTCACCATCGTCGTCGCTAATGACACTGGAGGCGGCATCTTTGAGACTCTCGAAGCTGGTGCGCCAGATCTGCGTAGCGGTTTCGAGCGCATTTTCGGCACTGCTCAGGATGTAGATTTGGGTGCACTGTGTGAGGCCTATGGCGCGCAGTACGTTCTCGTCCGCGAGCTACCGGATCTACTTCAGCAGTTGCATCCAGACACGGATGTCGACGGCATCCGCGTTATCGAGGCAGTGACGGCCCGAGGTAGTCGTCGTGACGTTCATGAAAAGCTGTACGCGAAAGCGGAGCTACGTTAAGTAGAAGCGAGGTGGAACACGCAGTGAACGGAAAGTTCCAAGGTTGGCCGAGGAGAGCCCGGCAGCTCCTCATGTTTGTGATGATCTGTCTTTTCGTCACATGCGTGGGACTAGTGTTCGGATGCTGGTCCGCAGATCGTGCCATCGAGTCGAATCGGGGAGAGGCCGTGGCCACCGTTCGGCATACGAGCACGCTGCGTACTGCGGTGGATTTTGTCGATGAAGAGGGGGAATACCGCTCGCCAGTGAATGGTTTGTTGTACCCCGTGGGGCTTGAACAAGGGCAGCGGGTGCGGGTTGAGTACGACCGAGAAAATCCAGAAACTGTGCGCGTCGAAGGGCGGCGATGGACGCTGTCAATCATTCCGGCATTGAGTATCTTGGTGGTTGGATTGGTCATTGCAATTCCGTTGTGGTGGCTGACGGTTCGCGCAACCAATCGTTTACTTGAAAATTCCCAAGATTCAACCCAGGCGCCACCAGAAGGTTTAGTCGGAGTGTGACCCTAGTGGGTATGCGAGTAGCGATTGTGGCAGAGAGCTTCCTTCCGAACATCAATGGAGTCACTAACTCGGTTCTGAGGGTGTTGGAGCACTTACGTGCTGAAGGGCACGAAGCTATCGTTATTGCTCCAGGTGCACGCGACTTCGAGGAAGAAGTCGAGTTCTACTGTGGTTACCGCATCGAGCGAGTACCAACGGTGATGATGCCGTTGATCGACTCCCTGCCCATCGGTGTTCCTCATGGCCGCGTTGCGGCGGTACTGGCCAAGTTCAAGCCAGATGTTGTTCACCTTGCCTCCCCGTTCGTGTTGGGTGCAGCTGGTGCGTTTACTGCGAAGGCTCTGGGTATCCCAGCTATTGCTGTGTACCAAACCGATGTCGCTGGTTTTGCCAATAACTACAAGCTCGCTGGTTTGTCCGCTGCAGCGTGGTCGTGGACTCGAGTGATTCACAATTCCTGCGCTCGAACCTTGGCTCCAACGACGCCGACGATCCAGGACCTCACCATGCACCGCATTCGTGATATCCACCGTTGGGGTCGTGGCGTCGATGCGCAGCGTTTCACTCCTGCGAAGCGTTCGCACACTGTGCGCAAGTTCTGGAGCCCGCAGGGCAAGCGCATTGTTGGTTACGTGGGGCGCCTCGCTGCAGAGAAGTCGGTAGAGCGTCTTGCAGTTCTTTCCGGTCGCGATGATATTCAGTTGGTCGTTGTTGGCGATGGCCCGGAGCGCAAGCGACTCGAAGAGCTCATGCCAGATGCGATCTTCACCGGACAGCTCACTGGTGATGAACTGGCACAGGCTTACGCCAGCTTGGATGTGTTCGTGCACACCGGTGATTTCGAGACGTTCTGCCAGGCAGTGCAGGAAGCCCACGCATCGGGTGTACCGGCGATCGCGCCGAACGCAGGTGGCCCGAAGGACCTCATCACCAACGGGGTCAATGGACGTCTGCTCAACCCAGCATCGTTCACGGACGAGCTCCTGGATGCTGTCAACGAGTTCACTTTCCCAGAGGATCCAGCGAAGTCTGCTGCGCTGCGAAATGTCTGCCGCGACACCATCCGCACCCGCACCTGGCACGCACTGTGCAGCGACCTGGTCAACCACTATGCAGAAATCAGTGGGGTTCCGGCACACGGTCGCGAGCACCACTCGGTGGCGTAGTCCACGCGGTCGCGTAATCTGGCCGTGTGTCAAAGGCAGAGAACGTACGCGCTGATTTAACCAAGAACCCCATCGATGTGGCTTCAATGTTCGATGGGGTTGGCAAGAACTATGACATCACTAATACCGTGCTGTCAGCGGGCATTGACGCCCAGTGGCGTAAGGCCACGACTCGGCGCCTTAACCTCGCCCCGGGCGAGTTGTGCTTGGATCTCGCAGCAGGCACTGCGGTATCGACGGTCGAGTTGGCTAAGTCCGGTGCTGAAGTCATTGCATGTGACTTCTCCCGGGGCATGCTGAAGGCCGGTGCTCATCGTGATGTGCCAAAGGTCTGCGGTGATGGCATGAATCTGCCATTCCCAGATGAAACTTTTGATGCCGTGACCATTAGTTTCGGGCTCCGCAACATCGTGGATTTCAAGGCTGGTCTACGCGAAATGGCTCGTGTCACCAAGCCTGGCGGTCGGATTACTGTGTGCGAGTTTTCCACGCCGGTTGTGCCGGTGTTTTCTACGGTCTACAAGGAATACTTGATGCGTTTGCTTCCTCGCATCGCAAAGGCGGTGTCGTCCAACCCAGACGCGTACGTCTACCTAGCAGAGTCCATTCGAGAATGGCCACACCAGGAAGAACTCGCACGCGCCATCAACGACAGCGGTTGGGAGCACTGCGGTTGGCAGAACCTGACCTTCGGCATTGCCGCTCTGCACTCTGCAGTGAAGCCTGCGTAAGAAACCTCGACTAGGCCCATGGCTTGCGGCTATCCGCCGCAATCGATGCTTTTCCTGCTGCACGCCACAGCTTCGCGACGACATCGCGATCCGACTCCGTCACAAGGTTGCCCATGAGCCGTGCAGCCACGCCCATCACGGAATTTCCCCATGGGGCACCGATGGTCAGTGGGCCGACCGTCGGCAAGAACCAGTCAAGGGTGAGAGACTCTGCCAACCGGCGGGCGAGAGAGAATCCCTCACCGAACTCCCGGCGCAGTAGTGCTGGCCACGCGTAGGTGAGCCCATCTCGGTTGTTCACGAGCGAAGATATGAGTTCAACGGCAAGACGCGAGCTTTCCATGCCGTAGTCGATACCTTCGCCATTGAGGGGGTTGACCAGTGCTGCGGCGTCGCCAAGCAGTGCCCAATTGGGGCCAGCGACATGGCTGACGGACCCGCCCATGGGCAGAAGCGCAGAGGTGACCTTGGTGGGGGTACCGAGCTGCCACTCCTCGCTGACTTGCGACGCGTAATGGCGCAGCAGCTTCTTCGTATTCACCTTCGCTGGACGCTTTGAAGTCGCCAACGCGCCACAACCTACGTTCATCTGCTGCACGCCGTCGATCTCGCCAAGTGGGAAAATCCAGCCGTACCCTGGGTGAACTGTGCCTTCATCGTCGCGCAGTTCGAGGTGAGAGTGAATCCACTGGGTCTTTTCCGGGTCTTCACTTGACGACGTGCAGTAGGACCTCGCTGCCACCCCGAACACATTGTCCCGGTGCCAGGTGCGCCCAAGCATCTTGCCAACAGGGCTGCGCACACCGTCTGCAACGAGCAGCCAACGAACCTTCACCTCATGCGTGGTGCCCTCTGAGCTGCGAAGGGTTACCCCCGAAACGGCACGTCCCACATCGTGCGTAACCGATGAGACAGCAAAACCATCACACACAGTCGCGCCGAGAGAGCGGGCATGCTGGACGAGGAGATCGTCGAAAAGCAATCGCGGAACAGCTGAACCAGCAGTGGGGAAGGGGCCTTCTGGCCATGGGGCGGTGATAGAGCCCCCGAATCCATGGAGTTTCAGACCGTTGTTTCGAGTGCGCTCCAGAACGCCTTCGGCCAGACCAAGTCGGTCGAGCTCGGCAATTGCGCGGGGGGTAAGTCCGTCGCCACAAGTCTTGTCGCGGGGGAACGTTTGGCTGTCCACGAGAAGTACACTGAAACCAGCGTCAACTGCGTGAATAGCTGCGGCGGCCCCTGTTGGGCCGGCACCTACGACAAGGACATCAACGGAAAGTGGCGGAATCGAAGCAGAGGAACACACTGCCTCAGGCTATACCGTAATCCGAAGTTGAAAAGCTATTGCGGTATGTTGCTTTGAGGAAAAGACTCTATAAATCCGTGAGCAAGGTAGGACCCGAATGCGAACTGGTGACAACACCAGCACAGGCGCCCCAAAGACTCAGCGCACTGGTGACTCAAGTGTCGCCAGCGTGTCTTTGGCGGATCCGGCGTTGGAAAACGCCGTCACAGAAGGAATGCGCCGCAGCGAAGAACTGCTGAATTACGAGCTCAGCTTGGGCGAGGAGTTCCTCGTTGAAAGAGTGTGTCATTTGGCAACTGCGGGCGGAAAGCGATTCCGCCCGATGTTCTCCATGATGGCTGCACAGTTCGGGCCTGAGTCCGATAGTGAAGACGTGATCACGGCTGCGGCTGTCGTCGAGATGACTCACTTAGCAACCTTGTACCACGACGATGTCATGGACGAAGCGGACATGCGTCGAGGCGTCCAGTCGGCGAATGCCCGATGGTCGAATTCGGTTGCCATCTTGGCTGGCGATTACTTGTTTGCCACCGCATCACGCTTGTTGTCGCGGCTCGGATCGCCAACAGTGGCGCACTTCGCGCAGACTTTCGGTGAGTTGGTCACAGGTCAGATGCGAGAGTCCATCGGTTGCCCAGAAGGTACCGACGAGATCGAGCACTACCTCGATGTCATTCGTGAGAAGACGGGTGTTCTCATCGCATCGGCTGGTTATCTCGGCGCATTGCATGCAGGTGCAGACATGAAGACCGTCGAGTCGTTGCACAAGTACGGCGAGCTCGTTGGCCTGGTCTTCCAAATTGTCGACGACATTATCGACATCTCTTCGAACTCTGAGCAGTCAGGTAAGACCCCGGGGACGGATCTTCGAGAGGGCGTATTCACGCTGCCTGTGTTGTACGCATTGCGCGAGCAGAGTGATGCCGGCGCACGCTTGCGTGAGATCCTCGTGGGACCTGTGACTGACGACGCACTTGTCGACGAAGCCTTGGAGCTGCTCGCTCAAACTAGCGGTTCTGCGCAGGCACTCGATGTTGTTCGCGATTTGGTTCAGCAGGCCGAGGCTGCCATCGCCGACTTGCCTGAGATTCCGGCCAAGGATGCGTTGCGCATGCTCGCTAGCTACACCGTAGACCGGGTTGGCTAGACCTTGATCACGGTTTGACCAGCGGATTTGGCTCAAATGCTGGTTAATGTGTAGAGTTCCAATCGCACCACATTGAGGTGCACGCCAGATTGCCCGAGCGGCCAAAGGGAGCGGATTGTAAATCCGTCGGTTTTTACCTACGTTGGTTCGAATCCATCATCTGGCACAAAAAGAAGCGTCCGAGATTTTCTCGGGCGCTTTTGCTTTTTGAGGTTATTCTTGGGCTGTCTTCCGCGGTTGTTCTCCGAATTCTGCAATCGCACTCCGAGGCAATGCCATCTTGACGTTAAAAACCCTCGCCGAAATGTGTTCTGGCCTGCGGATTTGTGTTCGTTAGATAGTTCGGGTTAATCTTTCCAAGGCTTCGCAAGGAGCGCAGCGCACAGAGCGTTTGTTTCCAGAACTGGGAACTTGCAATCTTGGTGCAGTGCAACGCGAGAAGCTGACGCCCCCTTAGCTCAGTCGGCAGAGCGTTTCCATGGTAAGGAAAAGGTCGACAGTTCGATTCTGTCAGGGGGCTCTGTTCTTTTATGTAGTGCATAAAGAGAACGGGGCGATGTAGCTCAGATGGTGAGAGCGCACGACTCATAATCGTGAGGTCGGGGGTTCGATCCCCCCCATCGCTACTGGCGAACACTCGGGTCGTCAACTCGCACTAGTCGTCGTGCTAGGGTGGGAAACCGTCGTTAGTTTTCAACGACAGAGGGGCGTAGCTCAATTGGCAGAGCAGCGGTCTCCAAAACCGCAGGTTGCAGGTTCGATTCCTGTCGCCCCTGCAAGTCCCTTTTAAACGGTGGACCCCAATTTTGCGTAGGAGAATCGTGGCCGAGGATAAGAACACCAAGTCAGGCGCTGGCCTTAACTTTGAAACGGCCCGTCCAACTGGTGCAGCCCGCCCATCTACTACCGAGGCTCCGACTGGTAAGCGCTCCGCTACCAACGCTAATGCTGTTGCAAAGAAGCCGGCTGCAAAGAAGCCGGCAAAGCGTGCATCCGAAACCGACGAACTGTCGACGCGGAATCCCATCACTTTCCTCAAGCAGGTTGTTGCTGAGCTTCGCAAGGTCATTTGGCCAACTGGTCGTCAAATGGTTACGTACACCATCGTTGTGTTGTTGTTCCTGATCTTCATGGTGACGGTGGTTTGGGGCGTCGACACACTAGCTGGTTTGGGTGTCCGTTCAATCTTTTCAAGCTAGTCGGGTATAGTACTTCGACAGAGATGCTTTACATCCCGCCACCGCAAGCCGGTAGGCGGGATTATTCTTTGCTCCACCTCGCGTCTGCACCGAGCGCATCAGGTTAGGTTGCGTCGAATATTTTTCGACGAACCTAGACTGGGCGTCAGACGCACACACAATAGGTTTTCCGAAGGGTAGACACCGAATGAACGACGAGAACAACTACTTCGCTGAAGCTCAGGCTCAGGCAGAAGCGACTGCGGCACAGAACGAGCAGGCAGTACAGGAAGAACCAACTGCCGACGCTGCTGAGGCCACCGAAGCCGTCGACGCCGCCGAAGCGACCATTGATGCGCCAGAGCAGGCTCCAGTAGAAGCTGCCGACGAAGCTGAGGCGACCGAACCGGCAGCTGCAGCTGATGCCCCGGCTGAGCCAGCAGCCGACGCTGCTGCTGAAGCACCAGCCGGCGAGGTAGACCCAGAAGCTGAGTACCGTCGTCGTCTGCGTGAGTTCCAGCGTGAGCTGAAGCGTCGCCCTGGCAACTGGTACATCATCCAGTGCTACTCGGGTTACGAGAACAAGGTGAAGACCAACCTGGAAATGCGCGCACAGACCATGGGCGTCGACGAGCAGATCCACGAAGTCGTTGTTCCAATCGAGGAAGTGGAGGAGCGGAAGGACGGCAAGAAGAAGATCGTCAAGAAGAAGCTGCTTCCTGGCTACGTCCTCGTTCGTATGGAGCTGGACGATCCTTCGTGGTCCGTCGTGCGCGATACCCCTGGTGTGACGTCCTTCGTTGGTTCTGAGGGCCACCCAACCCAGGTCAAGATTCGCGAAGTCGCTAAGTTCCTCATGCCGAAGGAAACCGTCACCGCTGCCGTCGTCGACGGTGCAGATTCCGACGGTGAGCTCGCAGTCGCTGCAGCTCCGAAGGCTGAAGAGGCTAAGACGTCCATCGATTACGAGGTCGGCGAGTCCGTCACCATCCTTTCCGGCCCATTCGCTTCTGTTGCTGCGACCATTTCCGAGATCGACCCAGCAACCGGCCGCATGAAGGCTCTGGTCTCTATCTTCGGCCGTGAGACTCCTGTCGAGCTTGGTGTCGACGAGGTTGAAAAGCTCACCTAAACCTTCACTTCGAACACTGCTTTACGACGATCGTCGTAAAGCGTGATCAGCGATTTGGGCACACGCCTGGTGCTGCGGTAACGTAGCCCGGCGTGTGCTTTCGTATAGGGCGCGCATTCATTTGAACTTATCCCCGGTGGCCAGGCTCGTACGCGAGGTGGCATCCGGACGGGGTTGGTGTTTTGTTTCATCGGGACACCAGGTACCCGGTAACTAGGAAGTAGGTAATCCGATGGCTCCGAAGAAGAAGCTTTCTGCGCTGATCAAGCTGCAGATCCAGGCAGGCGCTGCTAACCCAGCTCCTCCAGTTGGCCCAGCACTGGGTGCGCACGGCGTCAACATCATGGAGTTCTGTAAGGCATACAACGCTGCGACTGAGAACCAGCGCGGCAACGTTGTTCCTGTTGAAATCTCCGTGTACGAAGACCGTTCGTTCACCTTCGTTCTGAAGACCCCACCAGCAGCTAAGCTGCTGCTGAAGGCTGCTGGCCTGAAGAAGGGCTCCGGCGTTCCACACACCGACAAGGTCGGTTCCGTTACGTGGGAGCAGTGCAAGGAAATCGCAGAGCTGAAGAAGCCTGACCTCAATGCAAACGACATTGAGATGGGCGCACGCATCATCGCTGGTACCGCTCGTTCCATGGGCATCACCGTCGAAGGTGCAAAGTAAGTAACCCCCGTGGCAGGGCCAGCTTTCGGCCCGTCAACCACATCCAACACTCTTTAGATTGGACTCATAATGAGCAAGAATTCTAAGGCATACAAGGCAGCAGCCGAGAAGGTCGACAAGGGTCGCATCTACTCGCCAATCGAGGCAACCACCTTGGTTAAAGAAACTGCTTCCAAGAACTACGATCCATCCGTAGACGTTGCTATCCGCCTGGGCGTTGACCCACGTAAGGCAGACCAGCTCGTTCGTGGCACCGTTTCGCTGCCACACGGCACCGGTAAGACCGTCCGCGTCATCGTTTTCGCTGCTGGCGAGAACGCTACCAAGGCTGAAGAAGCTGGCGCTGACATGGTTGGCACCGACGAGCTCATCGAAAAGATCCAGGGTGGCTGGACTGACTTCGATGCTGCTATCGCAACCCCAGACCAGATGGCCAAGGTTGGTCGCGTCGCTCGTATCCTCGGCCCACGTGGTCTGATGCCAAACCCTAAGACCGGCACCGTCACCCCAGACGTTGCTAAGGCAGTCAAGGAAATCAAGGGCGGTAAGATCTCCTTCCGCGTTGATAAGGCTTCCAACCTGCAGGCAATCATCGGTAAGGCTTCCTTCACCGCTGAGCAGTTGGCTGAGAACTACGGTGCTCTCATTGACGAGCTCCTGCGTCTGAAGCCATCTTCTTCCAAGGGTAAGTACCTGAAGAAGATCACCATCTCTGCAACCCAGGGACCTGGCATTCTCGTTGACAACACCGTCATCAAGAACTTCACCGGTGCTGAAGAGGCGTAAGCCACACCTTTAGTACTGCATAACCCCGGCACTTCCTTGTGAGGTGCCGGGGTTGTTGCATTCGCGGTGCTGGTTGGCTCCCGCAATTTCTCAAAAATGACCACGACTAGGCGGGTAGCGCCTAAAATCCGGGGTATGCAAATGACCTCTCGCGCTGAAATCGAGCGCCGCGCCCTGGACACAATCAGTGGCTTGGCATCCCTCGATGACGGTTCGGGCTGGATTAAAGACGAGTTGATCGCTTTCCTCGACTCGCTTGGCGACGATCTGTATAGGTACCCACGCCTACGCAGGGAAGGGCACTGCCTATTGGGTGTTGTCCTCATTGGCCTGGAGGAAGATGATGCAGTGGCCGACTTGTTTAACCGCACGGCAAAAGATTGCACGTTGTATTCGTCTGATCTGATGGCAATGCCAGCGGTTCAGGAAGCTATTGACGCCGCGAAGACAGTCATCATCCATATGCTCCGCGCTATGGCCCGAATGGAGGCGGTGGAGCTAAAGGAGCTCGTCGAAAAGCAGATTGAAGTCCCGGGATTGCCCCCTGCGGTTGTCGTCGCGCTGCGGATGACCAATGACTTGCTGGGGGCAGCGAGTTTGGATGCGCATCCGGATGACATGGTGCGGGTGGTGCAGCGCTACGCCGATTCGGTGATGTTTGCCGGTGATGTCGATCTGCTTGCGTATTTCATGGAAGTAGAGCGGTATGTAGAGAACCGGGAACGCCAACTGAAGTTTGGAATGTGGGAATAGAAGCTGGCGGAACGTTGCAGTTGACCAGCGATTTTGTCCTAGTATGCAACTAGGCTATTGTTTCTAACGAAGTTTGACTGACTTTCGGAGCGCGCAAGAGATTGCTCGCAACGAGGAGTTGGCAATCAAGTTTCACCGAAGACCGTCGGTCACCCGAGAAATCGGGTTGAAGGCTCAGCGAAACGCTGGCGGCCCACGTAGGAGGACTTGGGACAGAAGAGAAGCTTCGTGCTTCTCGCTTCGTGTCGTGTGTAAACATGGCCCGGTAATGCTGCGCCCCTGATGCCTTTTGCGTCTGGGGTGCTTTTGTTTTTCTGGTGCTAGACCGTTGGAAACTACGACAGACCAGGAAGGAGGCGAGAGTACACATGGCAGTAACCACTCAAAAGGAAGCAGCTGTAGCAGTACTGAAGCAGGATGTTGAAGAGTCCAGCGCTGTAGTTCTGACTGAATACCGCGGCTTGACCGTTACCGAGATTACTGAGCTTCGTCGCGCACTTGGTGCAGACGTTAAGTACTCCGTCGCCAAGAACACCATGATCAAGCTCGCTGCTAACCAGGCGGGCATCGAGGGTCTTGATGATCTCCTGAACGGCCCAACCGCTGTTGCCTTCATTAAGGGCGAAGCTGTTGACGCTGCTAAGGCGATCAAGAAGTTCTCCAAGGAGAACGACAAGCTCGTGATCAAGGGCGGCTACATGGACGGCGCAGTCATGGACTCCGCTCAGTTCGAAGCCCTCGCGGATATGGACAACCGCGAGACCACGCTGGCAAAGCTGGCTGGTGCTTTCAATGGCGTTCTGGCGAACGTCGCTGGCCTGCTCGATGCTCCTACTTCCTCCGTCGCACGTCTTGCTGCGGCACTCGAGGAAAAGAAGCAGTAGAGCTGCGGCCCGTACGCGAAAAACCACATATAACTTTCGCGGCCAATCGGCCGCACAATACTTCATAGGAGAAATTCCATGGCTAAGTACACCACCGAGGAACTGCTCGAAGCGTTCAAGGAAATGACCCTCGTTGAGCTCACCGAGTTCAAGAAGGCTTTCGAGGAAGAGTTCGACGTAACCGCAGCTGCTCCAGTTGCTGTTGCTGCTGCTGGCGCTGCTGGCGGCGAAGCTGCTGCTGAAGAGAAGGACGAGTTCGACGTCGTTCTCGAGGACGCAGGCGCTAAGAAGATCGGCGTTATTAAGGCTGTCCGCGAGATCGTCTCCGGCCTGGGCCTGAAGGAAGCTAAGGAGCTCGTTGAGTCCGCTCCAAAGGCTATCCTGGAAGCTGCTTCCAAGGACGACGCTGAGGCTGCAAAGACCAAGCTCGAAGAGGCTGGCGCTAAGGTTTCCCTCAAGTAATTCCCCGGAATTCTTGTTGAGTGTGGCCTAGTTGCCCACACAAACTTGTAAAGGCCACTCACCTGCGTTATGCAGGTGAGTGGCTTTTGCGTTGTATGGATCAACGCAATGCCCTACCAGAAGTCGAGCCAGATGTGACCTGTCACAAGAGTGGTCAGTACGTAGCGCACTAGCTTCGTAACACCGATGACTTCTGGGTTTCAATCCACCAACTGTAAAGTGACACTTATGCTTCCACGCTCGCGCATCGCTTCAGTCCTCATCTTGGGACTCGGAGCCGCTCTGATCGCCATTGGTGTGCTGTTGCCACGCTTGCTTTCCGACGATCCCAAGTTGCCACTCGACCTCCCTCCGACGTCGTACGTCATGCGGTCTGCTGAGGGTGTCTCCAGCAAGATTGCGGAGGATGGCAGTAGGGAAGAGGTGACATCACCGATTCGTCGTCAGTTGCACGGTGAATTGATCCAGCCTGCGGATAAGGAGCGCGTGTCCCTACGTGTAGGCACGTCGGTCATTCGTGAAATGGATGCAGAAGTCGTTGGTACCGCTGACATTACTGAGCTGATTGATGCACAGGTATGGACGTTTTCCATTGATCGCCTCAGCGGTAAGTTCCAAGGTCCAGCAACCATTGTGGATCGAATGGCTGGTGTGCCACGCCAGGTGCCTGTCGACGGGTACTGGGTGAAGTTCCCCGCCGGAACTGAGGAGAAGACCTACCCGGTATTCGATGACTTCTTGCGAGAGTCTGTTCCTGCAGATTTTAAGGGCAAGGACACTCGTAATGGGGAAGAGGTTTTGCACTTCACCCAGAAGATCGACAAGACCAATGTGGCGACTCATTACCGGGGTAACAACACGCATATCTCCATTGACGGCAAAGATGGTTTCCTGACGTACGAGGGAACCCGTGATTGGTACGTCGAGCCACGATCTGGCCTAGTTGTTGATGTCGCGGAGGACATCAACTTGTGGTGGGAAACGCGCGATGGCGAAAAGCTCATGACCTACTTGGATTTCACCGGCAAGATGGAAGAAAGCGAAACGGCGTGGCTTCTGGCAGGTGCCCGTCACGTCTACTCGACGACCCCCCTTCGTCCGTGGTCAATCGCGCTCATCACCATTGGTGCGATCCTCGCTTTCGCTGGAACCGTGGGTGCTGTCCGGCCAGAACGTCGTAAAGCAGGCGATGAGCCAACACCAGTCGAACCAGAAGAGAAGAAGTTCACGCTGGATCCAGTACAGGATGACCAGTAAAAATCTAAAAAAGTGGTCGCCAATCCCTGCAGACTTCTGAAATCGGGGTAGGGTGTGCTGTGCACGCGCTCAGTGCCGGACGCAGGCCCGTCCGAAACTGCCCGCCCGAGATTTTTCGTCGGCACTGATTGTGTGACACGCCGGTGCTGCCGGCGCTACCGTTCAGATGGTTCCTCATCGGCCAGTGGACAATCTAGACTTATTCCTATAAACTGAGTCGTTGCGCTGGAATTAGTGTGTCTGGACGGGCTTTAAAGCTGAAATTTGCGGGTAAAACACAACGTTTTTTCCGCCCTTTTCGCGTTGAGATCGACCAACACGCGCTCCCAATTCCTGCAACTAATACGCGTATAAACCAAGCGGGCGGGCTAACCAATGGGGTTTTTGGTTGCTCACCGCGTGAGGTGCTGGAAGGACGCATCTTGGCAGTCTCCCGCCAGACCAAGGCAGTTACCGGTATTCCCGGAGCTTCGAAGAGGTTCTCGTTTGCGAAGATCAGCGAGCCAATTGCGGTTCCTGGTCTTCTTGATTTGCAGCGTGAATCTTTCGCATGGCTCATTGGCACGCCCGAGTGGCGTGCTCGTCGACAAGAAGAGCTAGGCGAAGAGGCACGTGTAACAAGCGGCCTCGAAGACATCCTGGAAGAATTGTCCCCAATTGAGGACTACTCGGGGAAGATGTCTCTGACTTTGTCAGATCCATGGTTCGACGATGTGAAGAACACCGTTGATGAATCCAAGGACAAGGACATCAATTACTCGGCGCCACTGTATGTGACCGCAGAGTTCACCAACCGCGAGACCGGTGAAATTAAGAGCCAGACCGTTTTCATTGGTGATTTCCCAATGATGACCGGTAAGGGCACATTCATCGTCAACGGCACCGAACGTGTCGTTGTGTCTCAGCTCGTCCGTTCGCCGGGCGTGTACTTTGACGAGACCATCGACAAGTCCACCGAGCGTCCGCTCCACGCAGTGAAGATTATCCCTTCACGTGGTGCGTGGCTCGAGTTCGACGTCGACAAGCGGGACACCGTCGGCGTTCGCATCGACCGTAAGCGTCGTCAGCCAGTCACTGTGCTGCTGAAAGCTTTTGGTTGGACCACCGAAGAGATCAAGGAGCGCTTCGGCTTCTCTGAGATCATGATGTCGACTCTGGAGAAGGACGGCGTCGCTAACACCGACGAAGCTCTGCTCGAGATCTACCGCAAGCAGCGCCCAGGCGAGCCACCAACGCGTGAGTCCGCGCTGGCACTGCTGGAGAATAACTTCTTCAAACCAAAGCGCTACGACCTGGCAAAGGTTGGTCGCTACAAGGTCAACCGTAAGCTGGGCCTCGGCGGCGACGCTGTAGGTGAGATGGTGCTCACCGAGCAGGACATCGCTACCACTATCGAGTACCTCGTGCGTTTGCACGAAGGTGAGAAGACCATGACCTCGCCAGACGGCGTAGAGGTTCCAGTTGAGGTCGACGACATCGACCACTTCGGTAACCGTCGTCTGCGTACTGTCGGCGAGCTGATTCAGAATCAGGTTCGTGTTGGTCTGTCCCGTATGGAGCGCGTCGTTCGTGAGCGCATGACCACGCAGGACGTCGAGTCGATCCAGCCAACCACGCTGATCAACGTTCGCCCAGTCTCCGCAGCTATCCGTGAGTTCTTCGGTACTTCGCAGCTGTCGCAGTTCATGGATCAGAACAACTCGCTGTCGGGCTTGACCCACAAGCGTCGTCTGTCGGCTCTTGGCCCAGGCGGTCTGTCGCGTGAGCGTGCTGGCCTCGAAGTTCGAGACGTGCACCCATCGCACTACGGTCGTATGTGCCCAATTGAGACCCCAGAAGGTCCAAACATTGGTCTGATTGGTTCGCTGTCCGTGTACGCACGAGTGAACCCATTCGGTTTCATCGAGACTCCTTACCGTCGCGTTGTCGACGGACGCATCACCGATGACGTCGATTACCTGACCGCTGATGAAGAGGACCGCTACGTCGTCGCACAGGCAAACACGCCTATCGACGAAAACGGTCAGTTCGTTCAGGAGACCCTGTCGGTTCGTAAGAAGGGTGGCGACGTCGAGTCGGTCCGCGCTTCCGAGGTTGACTACCTGGACGTGTCTCCTCGCCAGATGGTGTCGGTCGCTACCGCAATGATTCCATTCCTCGAGCATGACGATGCTAACCGTGCCCTCATGGGTGCGAACATGCAGCGTCAGGCTGTGCCACTGCTGCGTTCCGAAGCCCCATTTGTCGGTACCGGCATGGAGCAGCGCGCCGCATACGATGCTGGCGACGTTGTCATCGCACCTTGCGACGGCGCAGTAGAGACCGTCACCGCTGACTTCATCACCATCATGGATGATTCCGGTCAGCGCCACACCTTCCTGCTTCGCAAGTTCGAACGCACCAACCAGGGCACCTGCTACAACCAGAAGCCTTTGGTTGACGAAGGCGATCGTGTTCTTGAAGGTCAGGTCATTGCGGACGGCCCAGGCACCGATAACGGTGAAATGGCTCTCGGTAAGAACCTGCTCGTGGCATTCATGCCATGGGAAGGCCACAACTACGAGGACGCCATCATCCTCAACCAGCGCATGGTTGAAGAAGACATCCTGACCTCCATCCACATCGAAGAGCACGAGATCGACGCTCGTGACACGAAGCTGGGGCCGGAGGAAATCACTCGCGACATTCCTAACGCATCCGAAGAGATGCTGAAGGACCTCGACGAGCGCGGCATTGTGCGTATTGGTGCTGACGTTCGCGATGGCGACATCCTCGTCGCAAAGACCACCCCTAAGGGTGAGACGGAGCTGACTCCAGAAGAGCGCCTGCTCCGTGCGATCTTTGGCGAGAAGTCCCGTGAAGTTCGCGATACTTCGATGCGTGTTCCACACGGCGAGTCCGGCAAGGTCATTGGTGTTCGCGTGTTCTCGCGCGAAGACGACGACGACTTGGCTCCTGGCGTCAACGAGATGATTCGTGTCTACGTGGCACAGAAGCGCAAAATTCAGGACGGCGATAAGATGGCAGGTCGTCACGGTAACAAGGGTGTTATCGGCAAGATTCTGCCTCAGGAAGACATGCCATTCCTTCCAGATGGCACGCCAGTTGACATCATCCTGAACACGCACGGTGTTCCTCGTCGTATGAACATCGGCCAGGTTCTGGAAGTTCACCTCGGCTGGCTGGCGAAGGCTGGCTGGACCATCGACGGCGATCCGGATTGGGCAAAGCGCCTGCCGGCAGAACTGCACGATGTGCCAGCTGACTCTCTCGTCGCAACGCCAGTGTTCGACGGCGCGGAGAACGAGGAGCTCGCAGGTCTGCTTGCGTCCTCGCGTCCAAACCGCGACGGCGACGTGATGGTGAATGCAGACGGCAAGGCAACCTTGTTCGACGGTCGCTCGGGTGAGAAGTTCCCATTCCCAGTGTCTGTTGGCTACATGTACATGCTGAAGCTGCACCACTTGGTCGACGAGAAGATTCACGCACGTTCCACTGGCCCGTACTCCATGATTACCCAGCAGCCGCTGGGTGGTAAGGCACAGTTCGGTGGTCAGCGCTTCGGTGAAATGGAAGTGTGGGCAATGCAGGCATACGGTGCTGCATACACCCTGCAGGAACTTCTGACCATCAAGTCTGACGACGTGGTCGGCCGCGTGAAGGTCTACGAAGCAATTGTTAAGGGAGACAACATTCCGGATCCAGGTATTCCGGAGTCGTTCAAGGTGCTCTTGAAGGAGCTCCAGTCTCTGTGTCTGAATGTCGAGGTTCTCTCGGCTGATGGCGTACCAGTTGAGCTCGGTTCTTCGGATGACGACGAACTTGATCATGCAACTGCGTCTCTGGGTATCAACCTGTCACGTGACGAGCGCACCGACGCTGATACGGCTTAGTCCGTACCAGTGAGGCGCGCCCTCACGCACGAAAGCCCATACATACTCAAAACGTAAGAAAACCTCCGCAATGTGAATACCGCGGAAGGAAAGGGAAAACAGGTGCTCGACGTCAACAACTTTGACGAGCTCCGTATTGGACTCGCCACCGCTGACGACATTCGCCGCTGGTCGCGCGGTGAGGTCAAGAAGCCAGAGACGATTAACTACCGCACGCTCAAGCCAGAAAAGGACGGCCTTTTCTGTGAGCGCATCTTCGGACCTACCCGTGACTGGGAATGTGCTTGTGGTAAGTACAAGCGCGTCCGCTTCAAGGGCATTATCTGTGAGCGCTGTGGTGTAGAAGTCACCAAGTCTAAGGTTCGTCGTGAGCGCATGGGCCACATCGAGCTCGCCGCTCCAGTAACCCATATTTGGTACTTCAAGGGCGTGCCTAGCCGCCTTGGTTACCTCCTGGACTTGGCTCCGAAGGATCTGGAAAAGATCATTTACTTCGCGGCTAACATCATCACTTCCGTCGATGAAGAGGCTCGTCATAACGATCAGACGACCCTCGAAGCTGACATGCTCGTCGACAAGAAGATGGTCGAGGATGACCGCGACCAGGAGCTGGCAGAGCGTGCTCAGGTTCTGGAACAGGACCTGGCTGAGCTTGAAGCTGCTGGTGCGAAGGCTGATGCTCGTAAGAAGGTACAGAACGCAGCGGAACGCGAAATGCGCCACATTCGTGAGCGTGCTCAGCGTGAGCTCGATCGTCTGGATGAAATCTGGAACACCTTCATCAAGCTTGAGCCAAAGCAGATGATCATTGATGAGTCGATTTACACCGAGCTCGTCGACCGTTACGAGGACTACTTCACCGGTGGTATGGGTGCTGAAGCTATTCAGACCCTGATCCGCAACTTCGACCTCGAAGCTGAGGCTGTTGAGCTGCGCGAGATCATTCGCGACGGCAAGGGCCAGAAGAAGATGCGTGCACTGAAGCGTCTGAAGGTCGTCGCTGCATTCCTGCAATCCAAGAATGACCCAGCCGCCATGGTGCTTGACTGCATCCCAGTCATCCCACCTGAGTTGCGCCCAATGGTTCAGCTCGACGGTGGTCGCTTTGCGACGTCCGACTTGAATGACCTCTACCGTCGTGTCATCAACCGCAACAATCGTTTGAAGCGCATGATCGACCTGGGTGCTCCAGAGATCATCGTGAACAACGAGAAGCGCATGTTGCAAGAGTCCGTTGACGCCCTGTTCGACAATGGTCGTCGCGGTCGTCCGGTCACCGGCCCAGGCAACCGTCCGCTGAAGTCTCTCTCGGATCTGCTGAAGGGTAAGCAGGGTCGTTTCCGTCAGAACTTGCTGGGTAAGCGTGTTGACTACTCTGGCCGTTCGGTAATTATCGTTGGTCCACAGCTCAAGCTGCACCAGTGTGGTCTGCCAAAGCTGATGGCTCTCGAGCTGTTCAAGCCTTTCGTCATGAAGGAGCTTGTTGCAAAGAGCTACGCGCAGAACATTAAGTCTGCGAAGCGCATGGTCGAGCGTCAGCGCCCAGAGGTGTGGGACGTTCTCGAAGATGTCATTACTGGCCACCCAGTGATGCTGAACCGTGCACCAACGCTGCACCGTCTGGGTATCCAGGCATTCGAGCCAGTCTTGGTCGAGGGTAAGGCTATTCAGCTGCACCCACTGGCATGTGAAGCATTCAACGCTGACTTCGACGGTGACCAGATGGCAGTTCACTTGCCTCTGTCTGCTGAAGCTCAGGCTGAAGCCCGCATCCTGATGCTGTCGTCGAACAACATTTTGTCGCCAGCATCCGGTAAGCCACTGGCTATGCCACGTCTGGACATGGTCACCGGTTTGTACTTCCTGACCCTGGAGAAGGCTGAACTTCCTGGCGGTTACCAGGAAGCATCCGCAGACGCTCCAGAGCAGGGTATTTACGAATCTCCAGCGGAAGCGATCATGGCTATGGACTCCGGTGCCATCGGTCTGCAGTCGCCAATCAAGGTTCGTATTTCGCACCTGCGTCCGCCAGCTGACATTGAAGCTGAGCAGTTCCCAGATGGATGGGAAAAGGGTCAGGTCTGGACTGCACGTACCACCCTGGGTCGTGTCATGTTCAACGAATTGCTGCCATGGAACTACCCATACGTCGAAGGCGTCATGAGTAAGAAGCCACAGGCTGCAATCATTAACGACCTCGCTGCGCGCTACCCAATGATTACGGTCGCACAGACCGTCGACAAGCTGAAGGATGCGGGCTTCTATTGGGCTACGCGTTCCGGTGTGACCATTGCCATGTCGGACGTTTTGGTTCTCCCTAACAAGCGAGAGATCCTGAACGAGTACGAAGCGAAAGCTGTCACCGTCGAGAAGAAGTTCCGCCGCGGTAAGCTATCCGCTGCTGAGCGTCACGAATCGCTGGTTAACCTGTGGAAGGCTGCTACCGCCGAGGTCGGCGAAAAGGTTGAAGCTCTGTACCCAGACGACAACCCAATTCCGATGATCGTGAAGTCGGGCGCTGCCGGTAACATGGGCCAGATTCACTCCCTGGCTGGCATGAAGGGCATGGTGACGAACCCACGTGGTGAGTACATCACTCGCCCAATTAAGACCTCCTTCCGTGAAGGTCTGTCGGTTCTCGAGTACTTCAACAACTCCCACGGTTCCCGTAAGGGCCTGGCAGATACCGCGCTGCGTACCGCAGACTCCGGTTACTTGACGCGTCGTCTTGTTGACGTCGCCCAGGACGTCATCGTGCGTGAGGACGACTGTGGCACCAACCACGGTGTCGATGTCGAGATTGGCGTTCCAGTGTTGGATGCTTCGGGCGAACCTACTGGTGAGCTGCGTCGTGCCAAGTACATTGAAACGTCCGCGATCGCGCGTATCCTCGCGGCCGATGTAGTTGACTCTGAGGGCAATGTTGTTTTGCCTGAGGGCCACGACATTAACGATGAAGATGTCACGCTGATGCTCAACAAGGGCATCGAGAAGATCCGGGTCCGCTCGGTTCTGACCTGTACGACTCCAACGGGTGTCTGTGCCAAGTGCTACGGCCGTTCCATGGCAACGGGTAAGACCGTTGACATTGGCGAGGCTGTCGGTATTGTTGCAGCTCAGTCGATTGGTGAGCCGGGTACCCAGCTGACCATGCGTACGTTCCACCAGGGTGGTGTCGGTGGCGACATTACCGGTGGTCTGCCACGTGTTCAGGAACTGTTCGAGGCACGCGTGCCAAAGAACAAGGCTCCACTGGCAACGGTCGACGGCACTGTTCGCCTGGAATCGGACGAGCACTTCTACACGCTGACCATCGAACCTGACGACGGTTCGGAAGATGTCGTGTACGAGAAGCTGTCCAAGCGTCAGGGTCTTGCCGAGATCCACGCTGGCGACCGTATTCGTGCACTGGAGACCGGCGATAAGGTTCGTTCCGGCGACCAGCTCATGAAGGGTGCAGCCGATCCGCACGAGGTTCTCACAGTTCGCGGACGTCGTGGAGTGCAGCGTCACCTGATTGAAGAAGTTCAGTCGGTCTACCGTGACCAGGGTGTAGCTATTCACGACAAGCACATCGAGGTTATTGTTCGCCAGATGCTGCGTCGCGTGACTGTCATCGAGTCCGGTGACAGCGAGTTCCTGCCTGGTTCCTTGGTTGAACACTCCGAGGCTATGGCTGCTTCTCGAAAGGCTGTGGCTGAAGGTGGCAAGGCCGTACAGATGCGTCTCGAGCTCATGGGTATTACCAAGGCATCGCTCGCGACTGAGTCCTGGTTGTCCGCGGCTTCGTTCCAGGAGACCACTCGTGTCCTGACCGATGCAGCAATCAACAAGCGCTCCGATAAGTTGATCGGTCTCAAGGAGAACGTCATCATCGGTAAGCTCATCCCAGCTGGTACCGGTATTAACCGCTACCGCAACATCTCGGTTGAGCCGACCGAAGAGGCAGCACGTCAGGCAGCGGCTCCGTTCGCATCGCTTGGCGAGGGCTTCTACGGCGCTGAAGACACTTACGGTGCAGAGCCAGTCGGCCGTGCAGTACCTTTGGACGATCTGCCTACCTACGAGTAGTTCGTCGTAAAGCATGAAGCACCCCGGTTCCTAAAACGGAGCTGGGGTGCTTTGCTATGTAAGTGTGAGTCTAGGACTCGAGCTTTCTACGTGGTACGCGGGTGACTTCCACGCCACCCATGATTGCAACACCACGAATGATAACTTCTGGCGCATCTGGTGGAAGTTCGTGGCCAGCAATGGTGACAGTGTTGGCTGTTGTGGAGCCAAATCCGCCCATAATGCCCTGGCCAGTGACTCTTAGTCGAATGTCTTCGGGGATAATTACTTCGATTCCACCCATAATTGCGACGGCAAAAATTTCGGTGTGAGCGGACGATAAACGAGCGCGTCGCAAGTCCAACGAAATGCCGCCCATAATCGCCACAGCCGTATGTCGAGGGTCAATGATCCAATCGCCGGCTTGCTCGGAGCCAAACATGATGGCAACCGAGAGGCTGGAACCGCCAGGTTCGTTTGTCACATGAGCTTTCGCGACGGCGGCGAGATCTCGGTTGGTATAAGGATCCATTGAGGTGGACCGACCCTCAATGGCATCATCTTGCCGTGCGACAGGGTAGGGGTACTGGCTAGGTTCCTGATCAAGGATTCGAAGAGGGTCTGGTACGAGATCTTCAAGGACAGTGCCCAGATCTTTTGTCAAGGTGGTCTTCCACACCTTGTCGGTACGTTCTTCGAATTCGGTCAAGGTCAGCTGCCCGCGTTCTAGTGCGCGGGCGAGCTCTTCTGCTACACGACGACGTTGTACGTCACTGGCGCGGAGTGGAGGGGTGTCCATGCCTTCAGTTTACGGTCGCAGTGAAGTCTTTGACGGGTCGTACAGATCGTCGAGGAAATCAACGGCTCCGGCTACAAGTTCACAAATGCTGAAGCCTAGGTAGAGATAGTGAAAAGAAGTAATGGAATCCATAGCGTGGGGATAAAAATCGCAGTGAAGATGGACGGCTTCATATAGCAATATGGGCGAAAGATTGCACACCGACACGCATGTTGAAGAAGCGAGGTGGGGCAAATTCGTGTGTTCTCACCTGGCGTTTTGGGTGATTGTTGCAGGTTGCACTACTGTTATTGCCTAGTCCCACATGATTTGGGAGTATGACGACATTTGCCCAGTAGGCCAGCGAGAGCGGCTGACTGGGTTCCGCACGTTTAAAAACGCCCCTCCAGCGCCGGTGCGCCACGGATTACGCCGACTGGTAGAGGCTTTAATGAAGAAAGAGGCTTCATGCCAACTATTCAGCAGCTGGTCCGTAAGGGCCGCCATGACAAGAAGTCGTCGACGTCGACGGCAGCCCTGAAGGGCTCCCCACAGCGTCGCGGCGTTTGCACCCGCGTCTACACCACCACCCCGAAGAAGCCAAACTCTGCTCTTCGTAAGGTAGCTCGTGTGCGTCTGACCACCGGTATCGAGGTCTCCGCATACATTCCAGGTGAGGGCCACAACCTGCAGGAGCACTCCATGGTGCTCGTTCGTGGTGGTCGTGTGAAGGACCTCCCAGGTGTTCGCTACAAGATCGTCCGTGGTTCCCTCGACACCCAGGGTGTCAAGGACCGCAAGCAGGCTCGCTCCCGCTACGGCGCAAAGAAGGAGAAGTAATCCATGCCACGTAAGGGTCCCGCTCCAAAGCGCCCAGTCGTAAACGATCCAGTTTACGGCTCCCCGCTGGTATCCCAGCTCATCAACAAGGTCCTCATCGACGGTAAGAAGTCCACCGCTGAGCGCATCGTCTACGGTGCACTTGAGCAGTGCCGCGAGAAGACCGGTACCGATCCAGTGCTCACTCTGAAGCGTGCGATCGACAACGTAAAGCCTGCTCTTGAGGTTCGTTCCCGCCGTGTTGGTGGCGCAACCTACCAGGTTCCAGTTGAGGTTCGCCCAGGTCGTGGCAACACCCTGGCACTTCGCTGGCTCCTCATGTTCTCCCGTCAGCGTCGCGAGAACACCATGACCGAGCGTCTGGCTAACGAGATCCTCGATGCTTCTAACGGCCTTGGCGCTTCCGTCAAGCGTCGTGAGGATACTCACAAGATGGCTGAGGCAAACCGCGCCTTCGCTCACTACCGCTGGTAGTTCGACCTGCCACCAAGTTCAATTGGTGGCAAAATAGATAAAGCAACCCGACCGACCGCGTTTAATGTGCTATCCGAAAAGCGGTTAGCCAATAACGCCAAACGATCTGAAACGAGTGGGGAATCAAGTGGCTGAAGGTGCACTTCCCGTCAAGAAGGACCTACACAAGGTCCGCAATATCGGCATCATGGCTCACATCGATGCTGGTAAGACGACAACGACCGAGCGAATCCTGTACTACACGGGCATCAACCGTAAGGTGGGCGAAACCCACGACGGTGGCGCTACCACTGACTGGATGGAGCAGGAGAAGGAGCGCGGCATCACCATTACGTCCGCTGCTGTTACCTGTTTCTGGAACGACAACCAGATCAACATCATTGACACCCCAGGCCACGTTGACTTCACCGTTGAGGTTGAGCGTTCCCTGCGTGTTCTCGATGGTGCGGTAGCAGTCTTCGACGGCAAGGAAGGCGTTGAACCTCAGTCCGAGCAGGTGTGGCGCCAGGCTCAGAAGTACGACGTTCCACGTATTTGCTTCGTCAACAAGATGGACAAGCTGGGCGCTGACTTCGAGTACACCGTCGGCACCATCGTCGACCGCTTGGGTGCAAAGCCATTGGTTATGCAGCTCCCAATCGGCGCAGAAGATGACTTCGACGGCGTCGTCGACCTTCTGCAGATGAAGGCGCTGATGTGGCCAGGCAAGACCGAGATCGGTACCGAAGCTACCGTCACTGACATTCCTGCTGAGCTTGCTGACAAGGCGCAGGAATACCACGAGAAGCTCATCGAGACCGTTGCAGAGTCCGATGAAGAGCTCATGGAAAAGTACTTCGGCGGCGAAGAACTGACCATGGACGAGATCAAGGGCGCCATCCGCAAGATGGTTGTGAACTCCGAGATCTACCCGGTTTACTGTGGTACCGCGTACAAGAACAAGGGCATCCAGCCTTTGCTCGACGCTGTTGTTGACTTCCTCCCAACCCCACTCGATGTGGGCGAGGTTCACGGCCACAAGATGGGCGACGAGGACGTCGACATGGTTCGTAAGCCTTCCCGCGACGAGCCATTTTCTGCACTTGCATTCAAGATTGCTGCTCACCCATTCTTCGGCAAGCTGACCTTCGTCCGCGTTTACTCGGGCGTTATTGAGCCAGGTGCTCAGGTTCTCAACGCTACGAAGGACAAGAAGGAGCGCGTTGGCAAGCTCTTCCAGATGCACGCCAACAAGGAGAACCCTGTCGACGAAGCAACCGCAGGTAACATCTACGCATTCATTGGCCTGAAGGACACCACCACCGGTGACACCCTCTGTGCAATGGACGCTCCCGTTGTTCTCGAGTCTATGAGCTTCCCAGATCCAGTGATCTCGGTTGCAATCGAGCCAAAGTCGAAGGCTGACCAGGAGAAGCTGGGCACCGCAATTCAGCGCCTCGCTGAAGAGGACCCAACCTTCACCGTTAAGCTTGACGACGAAACCGGCCAGACCGTGATCGGCGGCATGGGCGAGCTTCACCTCGACGTTCTTGTCGACCGTATGAAGCGCGAATTCAAGGTTGAGGCAAACGTGGGCGCTCCACAGGTTGCTTACCGCGAAACCATTCGCAAGCCTGTCGAAAAGCACGAGTACACCCACAAGAAGCAGACCGGTGGTTCGGGTCAGTTCGCTAAGGTCATCATCGCCCTGGAGCCATACGCTCCAAGCTCCGATGAGCTGGAAGAAGGCGAAAACGCTACCTACCTGTTCGAGAATGCTGTTACCGGTGGCCGTGTTCCAAAGGAATACATCCCATCCGTGGACCAGGGTATTCAGGATGCAATGCAGTACGGTACCGTCGCTGGTTACCCACTGGTGAACATCAAGGCAACCCTTCTCGACGGTCAGTACCACGACGTCGACTCCTCGGAAATGGCCTTTAAGATCGCTGGTCAGCAGGCCCTGAAGGAAGCAGTACAGAAGGCAAAGCCAGTACTGCTCGAGCCAATGATGGCAGTCGAGGTTGTCACTCCAGAGGATTACATGGGTGAGGTTATCGGCGATATTAACTCTCGCCGTGGCCAGGTTAACTCCATGGAAGACCGCGCTGGCGTCAAGGTCGTTAAGTCGCTGGTTCCACTGTCCGAGATGTTCGGCTACGTTGGTGACCTGCGCTCCAAGACCCAGGGTCGTGCGAACTACAGCATGATCTTCGATTCCTACGCTGAGGTTCCATCCTCCGTAGCAGAGGCAATCATTTCTGAGCGCACCGGCGCTTAGTTTCTTAAAGAATCGCTCCTCGTTCCCCTGCCGGGGGAGCGGGGTAGCGGCTCGCAAATTGCATCAACACGATCGTCGTGAAGCGAAGATCAGCTGTTTAACTGCAGAAAAAGTGTAGGTGTGATTTGCCGGCCGTTACCTCGTCACATTTGGGGTACGTACTAGTTTGGAATTGACTAGTAATGTGCCCTAGTATCGAGTAACTGGCACAGTGAAAAATATACTTACTCAACTGTGCGGCATTGATCGGCAAGGAATCGATACAGATTCCGCTGGTGTTCAATGACAGCAATAGGGTAGGTACCCACAAAATTGTGGCTGCGAGAGTCGTGGCCACCTAGACGTCCAGGAGGACTAACAGTGGCAAAGGCGAAGTTCGAGCGTACGAAGCCGCACGTCAACATCGGTACCATCGGTCACGTTGACCACGGCAAGACCACCACTACCGCCGCCATCACCAAGGTTCTGGCTGACAAGTTCCCAGAGCTGAACGAATCTTTCGCTTACGATGCCATCGATAAGGCACCGGAAGAGAAGGAACGTGGCATTACCATCAACGTTTCCCACGTTGAGTACCAGACGGAGAAGCGCCACTACGCTCACGTCGATGCACCAGGTCACGCTGACTACATCAAGAACATGATCACCGGTGCTGCCCAGATGGACGGCGCTATCCTGGTTGTTGCAGCTACCGACGGCCCAATGCCACAGACCCGCGAGCACGTCCTCCTGGCTCGCCAGGTTGGCGTTCCATACATCCTCGTCGCACTGAACAAGTGCGACATGGTTGACGATGAGGAAATCATCGAGCTCGTCGAGATGGAGGTCCGCGAGCTTCTGGCTGAGCAGGACTACGACGAAGAGGCTCCAATCGTTCACATCTCCGCTCTGGGCGCCCTGAACGGCGAAGAGAAGTGGGTTGACTCCATCGCTGAGCTCATGGAAGCTTGCGACGAGAACATCCCAGATCCAGTTCGTGAGACCGACAAGCCATTCCTCATGCCTGTTGAGGACATCTTCACCATTACCGGTCGTGGCACCGTTGCTACCGGTCGTGTTGAGCGCGGTACCCTGAACGTTAACGACGAGGTCGAGATCCTTGGCATCAAGGAAAAGTCTCAGACCACCACCGTTACCGGTATCGAGATGTTCCGCAAGCTGCTCGACTCCGCTGAAGCTGGCGACAACTGTGGTCTGCTGCTCCGTGGTATCAAGCGCGAAGACATCGAGCGTGGCCAGATTATCGCTAAGCCAGGTGCTTACACCCCTCACACCGAGTTCGAGGGTTCTGTCTACATCCTGTCCAAGGACGAGGGTGGTCGCCACACCCCATTCTTCGACAACTACCGCCCACAGTTCTACTTCCGTACCACCGACGTTACCGGTGTTGTGAAGCTTCCTGAGGGCACCGAGATGGTCATGCCAGGCGACAACGTCGACATGTCCGTCACCCTGATCCAGCCAGTTGCTATGGACGAGGGCCTGCGTTTCGCTATCCGTGAGGGTGGCCGTACCGTTGGTGCTGGTCGTGTAACCAAGATCAACAAGTAATCGTCTGATTACGCACTAATAATCCCCGCTAGGTTTTCCTAGCGGGGATTTTTGCCATAGTGCTTGACGACGGCTACGTCGCCAAGCACACGCGAACTACCAGCGTAGACGATGTGCCTGGTCGAAGAACTCGCGTTCGTGCATGAAGGCGTAGAGATAGTGGCGGGTGGCCAAGCGTCGTTGGGGCTCGTTCGCGGCTGCCATCGCGCGTTCGACGCGATCGAGCGCAAGTTGCGTGCTTTCTACGAAATCGGTGCCACCGTAGAGGTTCAGCCACTGCGAGTATGGGTGCCAAGCGTGATTGTGTTCAGACAATCGAAGTGCAGCTTCGGCGTATACCCAGTAGTAGGGGAGTAACGCAGCGGCGCCAACCACGTAGTCACGGACGCTGACCGTCGCGGCAAGCATATTGGTGTAAGCGAGAGTTACCGGTGACGCCTCGTGATAGTTTGCATGATCTTGGTACTCGTCATGAGAAATGTCGACCTTGTCTAAGCTGCCGTCTCGTTCGCCGAGCCAGGTCCGATGGATTTCCGCCTCAGCTGCTAGTACCTCGTGAGACGTATTCGACCAAGCGATCTGATCTGCGGAATCTGGTGCCTTTGCCGAGATCATAGCCAGCGCTCGGGAACACTGTTTGAGGAAGTGCGCATCTTGCTGCAGGTAGAACGTGAACGAGCTATCGCTCAACGTGCCATCTCGAAGCTCAAGCAGGAACTCTAAACTCAAGATCTGCTTCCAGATCGGTGCACTAGCGTTCCACAATGCCTCGGTGAAAGGGCCTGCAGGTTTGATGCGAGGACTGTAACCTGGCAGCTCGTCCTCAGAAAGCTGCGGAGCGCTAGTGATATAGGAGTTCAGAAGCCACGGTCGCGCAGAACCTGCAGCGGCGGCACTCCGCAGTTGATGGAAGTGGTCTACAGGGCCATTGCCATTGCCGACGTGCAACTTGTCTGCGTGCCAGATTGAATCGTGCAACCATTCGGTTGCCCAACGAGCACCATCTGCAACGGTCTCGCCCATGCCCAGCCGTGTTGCCAATGCTGAAGACAACGAGCACCCGGTACCGTGGGTGTTCTTCGTTTCAATCCGTGCCGTCGGGATGCGCTCAACGTTGCCGTTGCCAGTCACCACAGCATTGTCGGCCCACTTGCCCTCGAGGTGGCCGCCCTTGACCAGGACGGTGGTACCGGTGCGCTCTGCAAATTCGAGAGCCTGCGCGATAGCCTCCTCCAGATCCGCCGCAGGTTGCTTATCGACGAGCACCGCCAACTCAGGAATATTCGGTGCGATCACGTCAACCTTGGCAGCCAACTCTCGTACCGAGGCTTCAGCGGAGGGGTCCAGCAGTGAATCCCCGCTAGACGCGACCATCACAGGATCGAGAACAACAATGGGGCCGGGATTTTGGTAAAGCCACTGTTCAACAGTGTGCGTTGTTTCGGCATCACCCAACATGCCGATCTTGACAGCATCGATAGTGATGTCATCGCCAACTGCATTGAGCTGACTAGTAAGGAAGCTCTGTGGCGGAGTAAAAATCTCGCGAACTCCCTGGGTATTCTGTGCGACCAGCGCAGTGGTGACGGACATGCCGTAACCGCCAGCTGCACCGATGGACTTCAAATCAGCTTGAATGCCGGCGCCACCAGATGGGTCGGTGCCGGCGATGGAAAGCACCCGGGGGATCGATGGCAGTTTGCCATCGCGGGGATTGGCGTGCGGGCTAAAACTGTTTGGCATTTTGACGATTCCTTCGCTAGTACGAGCTAGAGCAGGTTCAACGGGTCTAATCTCAGCGCTATCCAATTACACCGACCATTGAAGAATGGGCGTTCGTTTTGCATTTGAGCAAGCAAGATGTGAAAAAACTCTGTGCGCACCCCATGTCACTTGGGTAAAGGCTAGCAAAGCTAGTGGTTCGAGCTGGGAGGCGTTCGAACAAACAGCCTTTGAGCCTCCGGGATGACTGGGCAAGACCGTATGCGGATCCGCCGAGCTTGTGAATCTCGACACAAAATGCGTGTAGCGGGCAATTCTTCCGAAAAGGGATTTGGGAAATCGGGTACCAACGTGTTTAAATACACGAGTTGCTTTAACACGGCGTTTTCGCCATGTGCAGTACGAGGCCTAACCGGAACCGGTACCGACATGAAATGAAGCGTCGCTGGTGGAGCGAGCATGGCCACGTTGGCTTGAACCGCAGACTCATGAAAATGGGGAAACGGGGATAAGTCGCGTGCTCCCAGGTCAAATACAGGGCGACACGCCCGACCGCGGGGGACGGAAGTGGCATGGCAATTAAACAGCGGCAGTAGGCAATAGGCACCACGTTTATCGGGGGACTCCTTTCGTCGAACTGGGAAGAGTAGATGTGAATTCGTCCGCTCGGAACATGTGCGCTGTTAAGCGCCATGTTGCGAAGACGGGGTCACTAGATCAACTACACACCCAGTATCTTCACGCTTCTGGCGCTGGCCATAGTCAACAACCGGAGCTAAAAGACATTGACAGGGTCGACGCCCTTAAGAGGGCGCGCCGACCGAGGAGAGGACAAGCGTGGCGGGACAAAAGATCCGCATCAGGCTCAAAGCCTACGACCACGAGGCAATCGACGCGTCTGCGCGTAAGATTGTCGAGACTGTGACCCGTACGGGTGCACGCGTGGTTGGCCCAGTGCCGTTGCCAACCGAAAAGAACGTTTACTGCGTCATCCGCTCGCCGCACAAGTACAAGGACTCGCGCGAGCACTTCGAGATGCGTACGCATAAGCGCCTCATCGACATTCTCGATCCGACGCCAAAGACGGTTGACGCGCTCATGCGTATCGACCTTCCTGCAAGCGTCGATGTGAACATTCAGTGAGCCCGGACTTTTTGGCAGCGGAGACTAGATAAATGAGTGAAAACGAGATCAAGGGCATCCTGGGCACAAAGCTCGGCATGACCCAGATCTTCGACGAGGATAACCGCGTTGTTCCGGTTACCGTCGTTGAGGCTGGGCCATGCGTTGTTACCCAGGTGCGCACGAAGGAAACTGACGGCTACGATGCCGTTCAGATCGCATACGGCGAGATTGACCCACGTAAGGTCAACAAGCCAAACACCGGCCACTTCAAGAAGGCCGGCGTTACCCCACGTCGCCACATGGTGGAGATTCGTACTGCAGACGCTTCCTCTTACGAGGTTGGACAGAGTGTCGGTGTCGACATCTTCGGCGACATCGAGTACGTCGACGTAACCGGCACCACCAAGGGCAAGGGCTTTGCCGGCGCTATGAAGCGCCACGGCTTCGCTGGCCAGGGTGCAGGTCACGGTAACCAGGCTGCTCACCGTCGTGTCGGTGGCATTGGTGCTTGTGCAACCCCAGCGCGTGTCTTCAAGGGCAAGCGTATGGCTGGTCGCATGGGCCAGGACCGCGTCACGACTCAGAACCTGAAGATTCAGAAGGTCGACACTGATGCCAACCTGCTGCTCATTAAGGGCGCAGTACCTGGTAACCGTGGTGGCCTCCTGGTTGTCAAGACCGCTGTGAAGGGTGGTGCTCACGCATGACAAACCTCAAGCTTGATGTCCACACCGCCGACGGTGGCGTGAACGGTTCCGTAGAACTGCCAGCTTCGATCTTTGACGCAGAGGCTTCTGTTGCATTGATGCACCAGGTTGTTGTTGCCCAGCAGGCAGCAGCTCGCCAGGGTACGCACAAGGTAAAGACCCGCGCAGAGGTTCGTGGCGGTGGCCGTAAGCCATGGCGCCAGAAGGGTACCGGTCGCGCTCGTCAGGGCTCGATTCGTGCACCTCACTGGACCGGCGGCGGAATTGTTCACGGCCCAGTGCCACGCGACTACTCGCAGCGCACCCCTAAGAAGATGGTTGCAGCTGCACTCCGCGGTGCTCTGTCGGACCGTGCTCGTCATGATCGCATCCATGTTGTTGAAGAACTGGTTGCAGGTCAGACCCCATCGACCAAGGCTGCTCGTACTTTCATCGAGCGCCTAACCGACCGTAAGTCTGTGCTGGTTGTTCTTCCTCGTGAAGACGTTGCCGCATGGAAGTCGGTTAACAACTTGCCGAACGTAGCTGCCCTCTCTGAGGATCAGCTGAACACCTACGACGTGCTGAAGGCCGACGATGTTGTGTTCGCAGTTCAGGCTCTGAATACGTTCATCACCCGTACCGCTGGTGAGAAGGAGGAGAAGTAATGGCTACCATCGCAGATCCCCGCGACATTATTCTCGCCCCGGTTGTGTCGGAGAAGTCCTACGGACTGATGGAGCAGAACGTTTACTCGTTCCTAGTTCATCCCGACGCTAACAAGACCCAGATCAAGATCGCGGTCCAGGAGATCTTCGGTGCGAAGGTCGCTAGCGTGAACACCGTCAACCGTGAGGGTAAGCGTAAGCGCACCCGCACCGGCTACGGTCAGCGCAAGGCAACCAAGCGCGCCTACGTGACTCTCGCGGCCGGCAGCGATCCCATCGACATCTTCGGCGGTTCGGCTAGCTAACGCGGGCCGACGAGGAAGTTAAAGGAAGAGCAACAGTATGGCTATTCGTAAGTACAAGCCGACTACGCCGGGTCGCCGCCAGAGCTCCGTCTCTGAGTTCAGCGAAATCACTCGCTCGACTCCAGAGAAGTCTCTGCTGCGCCCGCTGTCGAAGACCGGTGGTCGTAACGTTCACGGCCACATCACCACTCGTCACAAGGGTGGCGGACACAAGCGTCAGTACCGTGTCATCGACTTCCGTCGTAATGACAAGGACGGCATTCCAGCAAAGGTCGCACACATTGAGTACGACCCAAACCGCACCGCGAACATCGCGTTGCTGCACTACTTCGATGGTGAAAAGCGCTACATCATTGCGCCAAAGAACCTGAAGCAGGGCGCAATCGTTGAGTCCGGCGCAAATGCTGACATCAAGGTTGGTAACAACCTGCCACTGCGCAACATCCCAACTGGTACCACCATCCACGCTGTGGAGCTGAAGCCAGGCGCAGGTGCACAGCTTGCCCGTTCTGCTGGCGCATCCATCCAGCTGCTGGGTAAGGAAGGCAAGTACGCAGTTCTGCGTATGCCGTCCTCTGAGATCCGTCGCGTCGACGCACGTTGCCGTGCGACCGTGGGCGAAGTTGGCAATGCAGACCAGATCAACATCCGCTGGGGTAAGGCCGGCCGTATGCGTTGGAAGGGCTGGCGCCCAACCGTTCGCGGTGTCGTCATGAACCCAGTCGACCACCCACACGGTGGTGGTGAAGGTAAGACTTCCGGTGGTCGCCATCCTGTGTCCCCATGGGGCCAGAAGGAAGGCCGCACCCGTAAGCCTAACCGTCCGAGCGACCAGCTGATCGTTCGTCGTCGCCGTGCCAACAAGTCCAAGAAGCGCTAAGGAGGTAACAAACAATGCCACGCAGCCTTAAGAAGGGCCCGTTCGTTGATGAGCACCTCCTCGCAAAGGTAGACGCTCAGAACGAAAAGGGCACCAAGCAGGTCATCAAGACCTGGTCCCGCCGCTCGACGATTCTCCCAGATTTCATCGGCCACACCTTCGCCGTCCATGACGGTCGCAAGCACGTGCCGGTATTCGTGGACGACTCTATGGTTGGCCACAAGCTGGGCGAGTTCGCCCCAACCAAGACCTTTAAGGGTCACATCAAGGATGACAAGAAGGGACGTCGATAAGCCATGAGCAACGACATCACCTCTGCACGCGCAACCGCGCGTTTCGTCCGCGTGACTCCAATGAAGGCACGCCGTGTTCTGGACACCGTTCGCGGTAAGTCCGTATCCGAGGCACTGGCAATGCTGGAATACGCTCCTCAGGGCGCTTCCGAGCCAATTGCCAAGTTGGTTGCTTCTGCTGCTGCAAACGCAGAGAACAACTTCGGCCTGGATCCACGCACCCTGGTCATCTCTGAATGCTTCGCTGACGAGGGACCAACCATGAAGCGCTTCCGCCCACGTGCGCAGGGCCGTGCTTTCCACGTCCGCAAGCGCACGAGCCACATCACTGTGGTCGTCGAGAGCCAGAAGGAAGGTGACCGATAGTGGGTCAGAAGATTCATCCACACGGCCTCCGACTCGGTATTTCCAGCGACTGGAAGTCCCGCTGGTACGCCGACAAGCAGTACGCTGACTACCTCGCCGAGGACATCAAGATCCGTGATCTGCTGTCCACCGGTCTCGAGCGCGCTGGTATTTCCGACGTCGTCATCGAGCGCACCCGTGATCGCGTTCGCGTCGACATCCACACCGCACGTCCGGGCATCGTCATCGGTCGTCGTGGTTCGGAAGCAGACCGCATTCGCGGCGAGCTGGAAAAGCTCACCGGCAAGCAGGTTCAGCTGAACATCCTCGAAGTCAAGAACGTTGACGCTGACGCTAAGTTGGTTGCACAGTCTATCGCTGAGCAGCTGACCAACCGCGTGGCTTTCCGCCGCGCGATGCGCAAGGCTATTCAGTCTGCAATGCGCCAGCCACAGGTTAAGGGCATCAAGGTTGTTTGCTCCGGCCGCCTCGGCGGTGCGGAGATGGGTCGCACGGAGCGCTACCACGAGGGTCGCGTTCCACTGCACACCCTGCGCGCGGAAATCGACTACGGTACCCACGAGGCTCACACCACTTTCGGACGCATCGGCGTCAAGGTGTGGATCTACAAGGGTGACGTCATCGGTGGCCGTCGCGAGTCCGAGATGAACGCAGGTGGCGATCGCCGCCGTCGCGACCGCAACGAGCGTCCACGCCGTGGTGGTAAGCGTCGTCAGCGCGCCTCTGAGAAGAAGGAGGGCTAATTCATGCTCATCCCGAAGCGCGTTAAGTACCGCCGTCAGCACCGTCCAACCCGTTCGGGTATGTCCAAGGGTGGCAACACCGTGACGTTCGGTGACTACGGTCTGCAGGCTCTCGAACCGGCGTACATCACCAACCGCCAGATCGAAGCTGCACGTATCGCCATCAACCGCCACGTCAAGCGTGGCGGCAAGGTTTGGATCAACATCTTCCCTGACCGCCCACTGACCCAGAAGCCACTCGGCGTTCGTATGGGTTCCGGTAAGGGTCCAGTCGAGAAGTGGATCGCAAACGTCAAGCCAGGTCGCGTCATGTTCGAAATGTCGTACCCTGACGAGAAGACCGCTGTTGAAGCCCTGACCCGTGCAGGCGCAAAGCTGCCAATCAAGACCCGAGTCGTTCGTAAGGAGGATCAGTTCTAATGTCGAATGGTATTCCGGCTCACGAGCTCCGCTCGCTGAACAACGACGACCTGGTCGCCAAGCTCAAGGAATCTAAGGAAGAGCTGTTCAACCTCCGATTCCAGATGGCTACCGGTCAGCTGACCAACAACAGCCGTCTCCGCACCGTCCGCAAGGACATTGCTCGCATCTACACCGTTATGCGTGAGCGCGAGCTCGGCCTGTCCGCAGCCCCAACTGATGGTGATGCAGCATGAGCGAGGAAAAGATGAACAAGACCGAGACTGGCGCACGTAAGGTTCGCACTGGTTACGTCGTGTCCGACAAGATGCAGAAGACCATCGTTGTCGAACTCGAAGACCGTAAGCAGCACGCACTGTACGGCAAGATCATGCGCACCAGCTCCAAGGTGAAGGCACACGACGAGAACGAGGAAGCCGGCATCGGCGACCGCGTCCGCATCGAAGAGTGCCGTCCGCTTTCCAAGGACAAGCACTACCGTCTGCTCGACATCGTCGAGAAGGCTAAGTAAGAGCTAGTTCTTTTACCTGAATTACCCACCGTCCATTGGGCGGTGGGTTTTCTTTGCCCTGGGGGTACGCAGACAGGACGCTTTGCGACGATTCCCCATGCATCACTTGTCGGCTCCAGATTGTTTGGTAGCTCCGACCCATAGCGGCGGTTTCGCGCATACTGGGTTTCATGAGCAACCATCGAACGTGGGCGGAAATCATTGCGGCTGACCCGGCGCACTCTCGTCGGTACGCGAACAGATGGCGGACCTTTGCACGGGAGGGACGTGACATCCATGGAGAAGCACGTCTGATCGATGCGATGGTGCCACGTTCTGCCCGGGTGCTCGATGCCGGTTGCGGCCAGGGGCGTGTCGGCGGTCATCTTTCCGGCGCGGGACATTCCGTGGTTGGTGTTGACATTGATCCATACTTGATTGGTGAAGCGAGAAGCCAGCATCCGATGGCGACTTGGCTGGTGGGGGATCTTAAAGGTGTGGGGTCTTTGCTTGCTGACGACGTCGCAAAGAACGGCGCTTTCGACGCCATAGTTGCAGCTGGAAATGTGCTGACATTCATTGATCCCAAAGATCGGATGCAGGTGTTGACTGGCCTCGCGAGCGTGTTGGGGGACAACGCTCGGGCAGTGTTCGGCTTCGGATCGGGGCGTGGTTGGGAGTTCTCTCAGTTCGAGCAGGATGTGCACGAGGCTGGGATGGAGATTCGCATGAAGTTCTCGACCTGGGATCTACGCCCTTTTGATGCCACCAGTAACTTTCTGGTGGCTGTGTGCGAAAAGGCTTAGACTTCAATACCGCTACGGCTAGTCGACGACCCCGCCGAAGAATGTGCCGATGAAATAGCTGACTACCAGGCCCAACGCGCCACCGATGAGGAGGCGGAGGGTAGCTGCGACAGGATTAGTGTCCGATAGCTTTGCGCTGACGAAACCGGTGATGGCCAAGGCTATGAGTGTCACGATAGTTACTGCCCACACCCCGGACTCTCGTGGAGCAAGAATTGCTGCGAGCATGGGCAAAATCGCACCCAGCATGAATGAAACAGCAGAGGAACCAGCGGCTGCCCATGGGCTGGTTAGGTCCTCACCATCAATGCCCAGCTCTAGGCGCAAATGAGCTGACAATGGATCGGCATCATGGATGCTGGTTGCGGCGTCGTGTGCGATGTCGTCTGACATGCCGTACGAGCGCAGAATATGCACGAGTTCCTGATGTTCTTCCGCAGGATAGTCCCGCAGTTCGGCCTTTTCCTTTTCAATGAGTGCACGTTCGGTGTCTCGCTGGGTAGACACAGATACGTACTCACCCAAGGCCATCGATACTGCGCCTGCGATGATCGCTGCGACACCAGCTGTGGCAATGGCACCAGTTGATGATCCTGCGGCGATCACACCCAGCAGCAACAGGGCAGTGGACACGATGCCATCGTTAGCACCGAGGACACCGGCACGTAGCCAGTTGAGTTTCGCCGACTGGCCAGCGTCGTGGGGTTCTACTTTTGGGGCAGCTGGGATGATGTTGTCGCTCATAGCGTCTTTTCCCATACCAGCACCGCACCCTCATGACCTGTCAGGAATACGAAGACGAGCGAGGCAATAGCTGCGATCGCCATGACGATGATGGCGATGGTTCCGATCGATCCCGGTGTTTCCGCTTGGCGACGGTCGCGCCACAGTAACACGGCACTTGCGATGAACATCAGACCCACGGCGATCAGCATGTAGTTGGCATAAGCAGCGTGAGTGGAGACAGGCCCAGGGTTCTCCTCTGACAAGTTGACCAAAGGAAGCATGGCTTCACCTGTTGAACGAGCGAGAACCGTAGCGACAGCTGCTACAAAGTTAATAGCCACAGTAACGATGCCAAACTTGGCTCGGAGCGTTGGCCGGAAAGCGTAAATAAGGGTCAAAATTGCTGCGACAGGAACGGCGACGACGGCGAGATGGACGATGAGTGGGTGCGTGGGAAGACCCGCAATGCTTTCGAACATGACTTGGTTATAACCCCGACTTAGGTTGCTGTCTAGCGATGCAAACCTATCCTGTGTGACAGACTACGCAAGTATGTAGATAGAGTAGTAAGGGTAAGCAAACTCTTAGCGCATGCGGCTGACGTGCGGTTTTCCTAAGGATGGTGGCTGTGCTGTCTCCAAGTGCCCTTCGTCGGTAGGCGCCGTGAACCTTAGCGAAGTGTTCGAGTGAGAACTATCGCGCCAAAAAGGGCAATCGTGGCACAAGTCACCATGCCAATTGACATTGACAACGCTGAGTTGGTGCCAAGACCAACCAGCGGGGCGACGATGCCTGCGGTGAGGAACTGCGCAAAGCCCATTGCGCCAGCACCCGCGCCAACACCAATGTCGCGCACAGTGGCAGTGCCGAGCGCCGTCGCGTTCCCCAGGATCAAGCCCATGGACCCCACCGCGATGAACAGCAGCGGCAAGGTAGCCCACAGGTAAGGGCCAAAGAGTCCGTTGAAGAGGAGCCCCACCGAAGCTGCGGCAATGGTAACGAGGCCACCAATCAGCAGGTTTCGTGGATCGGCTCTGCCCGCCAGCTTGGCGCTCACCGTGGCCATAACGGTAATCCCGATAGCGTTGGCAGCGAAAGCGAAACCGTAGACGCGCGTGGACATGCCCAACTGCCCCTGGTACACGTATGGAGACGCAGCGATGTAGGAGAACATCACGCCGAAACCGGCGGCAAAAGCAAGCAGATATCCGAAAAACTCCCGCCGGCGCAGGCACCGCCAAATGGCTGGGAAGAGCGACCGAATCGCATTCGCATTACGACGATCCTTCGGCAACGACTCAGGCACGATGAAAACGCTCACGATGATCATGGCGACGTTGAAACCTGCGAGAATCCAGAAAATGCCACGCCAGCCCACTAGAGGCGAGAAGACACCGCCCAAGATTGGTGCGAGCACAGGGGCGAAGCCCTGAATCGCCATCAGCAGAGAGAAGGCCCGGGCAGCATCAGCGCCACGTGCGACGTCTGGGATAACTGCACGGGCAAGGACAGCTCCCGTGCCACCGGCCAGGCCCTGGAGGAGGCGCAGCGCGACGAAGACTCCGATGCTTGGAGCGATGGCGCAACCCACAGACGACGCAAAGAAGATGATGGTTGAGCCAACCATGAGGCCTTTGCGACCCAGGCCGTCGGAAAGCGAACCTGATAGAAGCTGACCCAGCGCCATACCCACCATGAACGCAGTGAGGGTCAGCTGTACGAGAGATGCGTTGGTGCTGAGCTCGCTGCCAATGTTGGGGAATGTGGGCAAGTACATGTCAGTACTGAGTGCACCCGCGGAGGAAAGAAGAGCGAGGGCAGTCAGAAAGAAGCCGGTGAGGCGCGGCTGCGGAGTGTTGGTGGCCTTAGTCAATAGGGATACCTGTCACTGACCTTTCCAAGAGAAGGAAAAATAAATTATACGAGTAAGCAGCCAGTTGCAGACTGCAGATGCACCGAACTCACCTCTCTATCTGGTGCAGTGAGCGGGATTTTGTTCATAACAGATGACGTGCAATAATGCATGAGTTGTGCTCAACAGCTGCGTGAGTGTCGTACAAGCGCCGGTAAGTCTGGATCAGCGATCTATTGACATGTTGAGGTACACGAAGAAGTAGACCGCGTGCGTTTAGGACGGAAATCTGACGCACAATGCAACCAGGTCAGGAGAACCGCAGTGATTCAACCAGAATCGCGTCTGCGCGTTGCCGACAACACTGGTGCACGTGAAATCATGTGCATCCGCGTTCTCGGTGGCTCGACCCGACGCTTCGCTGGCATTGGCGACACCATCGTCGCAACTGTCAAGGAAGCTACCCCGGGCGGCAACGTCAAGGCAGGCGAAATCGTTAAGGCTGTCATCGTTCGTGCCAAGAAGGAAACCCGTCGTGTTGACGGTTCCTACATTAAGTTCGACGAGAATGCAGCAGTCATCATCAAGGCTGATGGTGAGCCAAAGGGTACCCGTATTTTCGGGCCAGTCGCGCGTGAACTGCGTGACAAGAAGTTCATGAAGATTGTTTCGCTCGCACCGGAGGTGATTTAAGTGAAGATCCGCAAGGGCGATACCGTGCTGGTCATCTCTGGTCCAGACAAGGGCGCGCAGGGCAAGGTCATTGAGGCTTACCCAGCACGCGATAAGGTTCTGGTCGAGGGCGTTAACCGCATCAAGAAGCATGTTGCAAACTCCGCGGCTGAGCGTGGCGCATCCTCCGGTGGCATCGTCACCCAGGAAGCTCCAATTCACGTGTCGAACGTCATGCTCGTTGACGAAGATGGAACCCCAACTCGCGTTGGCTACCGCTTCGACGATGAGGGCAAGAAGGTTCGCATCTCCCGCCGTACCGGGAAGGACATCTAAGTCATGAGCGAAAATTACACTCCTCGTCTGAAGACCCGCTACCGCGAAGAAATCCGTAGCAAGATGCAGGACGAATTCAAGTACGAAAACGTCATGCAGGTTCCTGGCGTCACCAAGGTTGTTGTCAACATGGGTATTGGCGCTGCTGCACAGGATAAGAAGCAGATCAACGGTGCACTCGAAGATCTGACCGCAATTACCGGTCAGAAGCCAGAGACCCGTCGTGCTCGCAAGTCCATTGCAAACTTCAAGCTGCGTGAAGGCGATGCCATCGGTGCTCGCGTTACTCTGCGTGGCGACCGTATGTGGGAATTCCTCGATCGTCTGCTGACGGTTGCTCTTCCACGTATTCGTGACTTCCGTGGTCTCTCCGACCAGCAGTTCGACGGTCACGGCAACTACACCTTCGGCCTCTCTGAGCAGACCATGTTCTACGAGATCGACGTTGACAAGATTGATCGCCCACGTGGTATGGACATCACCGTCGTTACCACTGCGACCAACAACGACGAAGGTCGTGCACTGCTTCGCGAACTGGGCTTCCCATTCAAGAAGTAAGACTCGTTTGAGTTAACGCTGCAATAGCGTAAAGAAAACCACCTCCCGCTGGGAGGTGGTTTTTTGTTGCGCTACTAACAGCGCATAAGCGTTTCGTCCTGGGGCTATACCTCGGCTGGTACGCGGAAAGGAGCGCCCGTGCATTCCCTCAGCTCGTCAATGGTCACACCATCTGCGCACTCAACGAGGGTCAACCCGTCGGTTGCGCTAACGGTAAACACAGCATGCGAAGTCACAATCATGTCCACACAGCGTGCTCCCGTCAACGGCAGCGAACATTCAGCTACGACTTTTGGCTCACCCTTCTTGGTGAGGTGATCAGTCATCACAATGATGGTTTCTGCGCCATGGACCAGATCCATCGCGCCGCCCATGCCCTTGACCATTTTTCCTGGAACCATCCAGTTGGCCAGGTCTCCGTACTGTGACACTTCCATAGCGCCCAGTACTGCGACATCAACCGACTTCGATCGGATCATTGCAAAAGATTCGGACGAAGAGAAGTAGCTTGCGCCTGGTCCAGCGGTAATCGTTTCCTTGCCGGCATTGATGAGTTCAGGGTCGACTTCATCATCAAGAGGGTAAGGGCCAACACCGAGGATTCCGTTTTCGGAATGCAATACGACTTCAAGATCTTCGGGGAGAAAACCGGGGATGAGCGTTGGCATGCCGATGCCGAGATTTACGTACTGGCCATTGCGTAGTTCCTGAGCGACGCGCGCTGCCATTTGTTCACGATTCCAGCTCATGGTTAGTTCCCTTCTCGAGTCGTGCGGTTTTCGATGCCAGTCTCTTGCGGGCCGACATGCACGATGCGGTCGACGAAGATTCCGGGGACGTGAACGTCGTCAGGCGGAATCTGGTCGACGATGTGCTCGACTTGAGCGATGGTAATCTTGCCGCTCATCGCTGCGTCTGGGTTGAAGTTGCGTGCGGTCTTAGAGAAGCGCAGGTTGCCATAGCGGTCCGCCTGGTGGGCGTGAACCAATGCAAAGTCCGCACGAATGCCATATTCGAGGACGTATTCTTCGCCGTCGATAATGCGAGTTTCCTTCTTTGGGGAGTACTCGGCGACAGTGCCATCTGGGTTGTAGCGAACCGGGAGTCCTCCATCGGCGAGCTGCGTGCCGACGCCTGCCTTGGTGTAGAACGCCGGAATGCCAGCGCCACCAGCGCGCATGCGTTCTGCCAGGGTGCCTTGGGGAGTGAACTCTACAGAGAGCTCGCCGGACAAGTACTGGCGGGAGTACTCCTTGTTGCTACCGATGTAGGAGCCGATGGTTCGAGAAATGCGGTGATCTTGCAGCAGCTTGCCGAGGCCGAAGCCGTCGGTACCGCAGTTGTTGGACACGATTGTGAGGTCGGTGGCGGAGCCAGCGAGGACTGCATCGATGAGAACAGCAGGGATTCCAACGAGGCCAAAGCCACCGACTGCGAGGGAAGAGCCGGTCGAAATATCGGCAACGGCCTCTTCAGCGGAGGGAATTTGTTTGTCGAGCATGCCAGCAATACTAGCAAATGTTCGCAAAGTGCACTAGAGTTTGCATTGTGAACACTCTAGAATGAGTGGAAACATGGCGTTGAACACAAGGGAGAATCATGGTTTCGTCGCAGCATGTGCAGTCTTTTGCGCGTGGTTTGGCTGTTATCAAGAGCTTTAACGAAACACGCAGCGCGCAGACACTGTCTGAGGTTGCAGAAGTTACCGGGCTCTCTCGTGCGACAGCGCGACGCTTCCTACACACGCTCGTGGATGAAGGCTATGCAACCACGGACGGCTCGAAGTTCCGCTTGACCCCGCGCGTTCTTGAGCTTGGTTACAGCTACTTGTCCAGCTTGACGCTGCCTCAGGTAGCCCAGCCACGCCTGGAAGCGTTGTCTGCGAAAGTTTCGGAATCATCGTCGCTTTCTGTGCTAGACGACGGCGACATCGTGTACGTCAACCGCGTCCCCGTGCGCAAGATCATGACGGTAGCGATCACAATTGGCACTCGATTCCCAGCGTTTAACACATCGATGGGGCGAGTTCTGTTGGCATTCCAAACTCCGAAGTTCATCAAGGAGTACTTGGATGCTACGGAATTCGAGGCTACGACGTCGATGACGAAGATTGCTCGTGCAGATTTGGAAGAGCAGTTGGCGACGGCTCGTCGTCAAGGCTGGATCATCGTCGACCAAGAACTGGAGCCGGGGTTGCGTTCGGTCGCAGCACCTGTGTTTTCTCCAGATGGTCGGGTAGCAGCGGCAGTCAATGTTTCCACTCAGGCGGCGGTTCATTCATTAACTGACATCGAGAAAAACATTGTTCCTGAGGTAGTTGCTGCAGCGCAGCTCATCACAGACGATCTCGCACGTATGCAAGTGGCATAACGCGTGCGATGGACACGAGGAGTTCTTAGAACCATGCCCATCAATACCCCAGACGCCAGTATTCGCGATGACGACATTGTGCTGTGCACTCCGCTTCGCACTCCAGTAGGTCGCTACGGCGGAGCATTCGTTAACGTTCCTGTACAACAACTTGCCAGCACGGTTGTCTCAGCAGTTGTGGAAAAGTCAGGGCTAAGTGCCGATGACATCGACGATGTCATTCTCGGCCAAGCATCTCCGAATGGCGCAGCTCCTGCGCTGGGTCGGATTGCGGCTCTTGATGCTGGTCTTGGCGAAACGATTCCAGGTATGCAGCTAGACCGGCGTTGCGGGTCGGGACTGCAAGCCATCACCACTGCAGCAGCGCATATCGCTTCTGGTGCTGCAGACCTCATCATTGCCGGTGGTGCAGAGTCAATGTCCCAAACTGAATACGTCGTTGATGCGAAAGTTCGTTGGGGCCTGAAGGCAGGGACTACGGCTTTCATCGATCGTCTGCAACAAGCCCGCGAGACCGCAGGTGGCAAGAACCATCCGATTCCAGGTGGCATGATCGAGACTGCCGAGAACTTGCGCAGCGAGTACTCCATCCCACGTGAAGTCCAAGACGAACTCTCTGCAGAGTCGCATCGTCGCGCTGTGGCAGCGCAGGAGTCCGGCGCTTTCGCCGACGAGATCGTCCCCATCGAAGTTCCCGCTTCACGACGAAAAGACCCAGCAGTCATCATCTCCAGTGATGAGCATCCGCGCCCTGGAACGACCGTCGAGAAGTTGTCTTCGCTCAAACCGGTACTTGGACGCAATGATGAGAATGCGACGGTCACGGCAGGAAACGCATCGGGGCAGAATGATGGTGCCGCCGCGATGATTGTCACTACCCGAGCAAAGGCAGCTGAGTTGGGTTTGACGCCGATGTTGCGTCTGCGTGGTTGGGCGGTTGCTGGAGTGGCGCCGGAAACGATGGGTATTGGCCCAGTACCTGCGACGGCAAAGGCTCTCGACAAGACTGGTCTTTCGTTGGCGGATATGGATGTCATCGAGCTGAACGAAGCATTCGCGGCACAGGCACTGTCGGTGCTGAAGGAATGGGGTATCGACAAGGATGACCCACGACTCAATCCCGTTGGTTCCGGCATTTCCCTGGGACACCCAGTTGGTGCGACAGGTGCCCGCATGCTGGTGAGCCTTGCACACCAAATGAAGCGATCCGAAGGAACCCTTGGACTCGCCACCATGTGTATTGGTGGCGGTCAAGGTCTGGCAGCGATCGTCGAGAAGGAGACCAAGTAGACTATGACAACCACGCCTTTTATCCTTGATGCACGCGAGTTCGGATCCGGTGAGAGCACCATTGTTTTGCTCGGATCATTGGGTTCTAACCACGACATGTGGCTGCCCCAGATGGATGCGCTGAGCCGGGATGCGCGCGTAATTTCCTTGGAGCACCGCGGGCATGGCAATTCGCCGATTGCGCCGGATGTGCCAACAGTCACAGACCTGGCCGCTGATGTGTTGGCGACCCTGGACCGTCTCAACGTTGCTGAGTTCAGCGTTGCTGGATTGTCTCTTGGCGGTGCAGTTGCGCAGTATTTGGCAGCGAATTTCCCGGAACGAGTGCGATCCGTCGTGTTGCTGTGCACGTCTCCTAAGTTCGGCGAAAGCTCGGGCTGGGTTGAGCGCGCACAGACCGCCCGTAGCCAGGGAGTGCCATCGCTTGCCGACGCAATCGTCGACCGTTGGTTCTCTGCAGAGTTCCTGGCCGACCACCCAGCAAGTCGCGATTACTTTGTGCGCATGATTTGCACCACCTCGGACGAAGGATATGCGCAGTGTTGTGAGGCACTGGCATCGTGGGATTTCAGTAGTGACTTGTCCCGGATTGAACAGCCTGTGTTGACCATCGCGGGTGACGAGGATCCAGCTACGACCCCTGAGACGCTGCAGCTTATTGCAGATGGCGTTAGTAACGGTCAGGCGGAAGTGTTGTCGCCGGCGGGACATTTGCCAACTATCGAACAGGCAGCAGAGGTCAATCGTTTGCTGCGCGAGCACTTCCTGAACTAACTAGGGGTGCTGCCAGCACTTGTGCAGTACTACTCCATGAAACGTTACCCAATAAAAAAGCTCGCCCGAAGGGGCGAGCTTTTGTTATCTTGGGCTACTTCACATCGTTGGGATGCTTGGCTAGTGGCGTGACGTTGATGTCCATGTACTCGAACATGGGCAGGCTAGAGATGATCGAATGCAGTTCGTCAGCATCTGCTACGTCAAGGACGGAAATATTCGCGAACTGACCGGCTACACGCCAGATCATCGGCCACTTACCGGAGTTCTGTTGCTTCTGGGAGAACTCTCGTTCAGCGGCAAAGAGCTTTTCGCGCTCCTCGGCAGGCATGTCGTGAGGAATGTTGATCTTCATGTGCACATGGAAGAGTGCCATTGGGTCTCCTTAGTTAGTGATGTATCGGGGAAGAGCAGGAAATAGTGGTGGTGAAGGAAAAGTAGGTGTGCGACTAGTTTCGTGTAAACGAGTCGATCGCAGACCAGTCGGGTTCTATACCCAAGCCAGGGCCTTCGGGAAGGTGAACATATCCATCGGAATACTCCATTGGCGTTTCCACATAGCTTTCGCGCAGCAGTTGCGGACCGAACAGTTCTGATCCGTAGTCAATATCTGGGGTTGCGCACGCGAAGTGGACCGATGCTGCCGTGCCGAAGGGACCTTCAAGGCTAGTGGCACCATGACAGGACAAGCCTGCCGCGCTGGCTATTGCCACGGTCCGCTGTGACTCTAAGAGTCCACCGATTTTGGTGGTCTTGATGGCGACAACATCAGCGGCATCGCTTTGCACGACAGCGAGTGCATCGCCAGGGGAGCAGACTGACTCATCCGCCATGACAGGAACGCCAGTGACACGGCGGATCTCACGCAGAGTTGCCAAATCTGCCGCTGGAGTTGGCTGCTCGAACAACTCGACTCCGGCCTCTGCGAGTTCCGGCAAGTAACGCAACGAAGTCAGTCGAGACCACCTAGCGTTGTGATCAGTGCGGAAGCCCACCTTATCGCCCAACGCTTCTACCAGTGCGACTACACGTGAGGTGTCGTCTTCAGGCTTTCCTGCACCCATCTTCAACTTGAAGCTGCGGTTACCGTACTCATCGATTCGGCTCTGCACTTCCGCGATTGCCTCTTCGAGTGGTAGTACTCCCAGCGCCCACGTGTAATCAATCTTGTCTCGTACTTGGCCGCCGAGCAGCGTTGTAACCGGCTGGTTGAGTGCTCGCGCCCATGCGTCGAAAAGCGCAATTTCCAGGGCGGCCTTTGCAAATCGCATGTTTGCCACTGACCGCTCCCACGAATGGACAATGCCGGATAGCTCCGACACCGGACGATTGGTAGTGGCGGGTGCAAGGTACTTTTCGACGATCGCCTGCATCGTCTCAACACTTTCGCCACCCCACCATGGACCGCCAGGCACTACGCCTTCGCCGTAGCCTTTGGCTCCACCAGCGAGTTCCACTTCAACAAGCAGAATTGGCTGAGCGGTTGCCGTGTAAGTGGCGAAGCCATGGGGACGAATGAGCGGTACATCGATGATACGGGTGCTGATCCTCGAAACATTGAGGTCGGAACTCATTGGCAAAACTCCTTCTTGCGGAACTTTCTAACGAGGAAAAGGCCCTCCATGTATAAATCATGAAAAGGGCCAATACCACTAGGTTTGTGCTGACGAACTAGCCACGGTCCTCGTCCAGGATGAAGCCGTAATCAACGCGGTTTGCGCCGTCGGCATCAGCTTCTGGGTGCAAGACAAGCTCAGGCTTCACAGCGGTAGCAACGTCGTTCTCGACGTAGTCGCCGCCTTCGAAGTAGAGCTGCGTCGTGATGGTGCGGTAGCCAGGGTGGCTGACACGGAGGTGCAGGTGAGCTGGGCGCCATGGGTGGCCACCGTAGGAATCGATGAACCAACCGGTTGGGCCGTCAGCTGGGATCTGGTACGGAGCTGGCTGCAGAGTCTTGATCTCGTAGCGGCCTTCTTCGTCAGTGACGATGGTGCCACGCAGGTTCCACTCTGGGAGGCCTGGTGCGAATTGTGAGTAGTAGCCGTCTTCATCTGCGTGCCACAGCTCGACACGTGCGCCGCCGAGGCCTTCGCCCTTCAGGTTCGTGACCTGACCTGCGAAGTACAGCGGGGTTGCTGCCTTGTCCTTGTCGCGCATTGGCATCTCGCATACGGAAGGAAGCTCTGGAGCGTTCTCAACGTAGTACGGGCCTTCGATGGAGCCCTTGGTGCCCTCGTAGTTGTGGCGGTTGTAGTTGATCTTCTCGATCTCATGCTCAACGAATACGTCGAGCCACAGTGGCCACTCACCGTACTGGCCGACTGCAATCATCCAGTGCTTGAGTACGCGGTACTCGTCGTACGTGATCTCGTGCTTGTGAGCAACATCAGCGATTGCCTTCAGCAGGTCGGTGTAGATGGCCTGTGCACGCTCCTTGGAGGTGTCAGACGTGACCTGCTCCTTCATGAACTTTTCACTGGCCTTATTGCCGGAGTCGTGTGCGGTTGGGTTCAGCTCTGCTTCAGACATTGCATTGCGCCTTTCAGGGAAAGTTGGAGTGATGGGGTGCATCACGGGTAGAGAGGGTTCCAGACGGTGGAGTGCAGTTGAGTAGATGGTCAAAATGATTGGAAGAACCAATCTGATATCCCCTCTGGGTGGACGGTGACTCCACTTGCTGGATTGACCATTACTGTGCCCTGGGTCACTGACTAAGTCAATGGTCGAAATAATGGAAAAGGTCTCATTTTAAGGATTGCAAGCCGTCGTTTCACCCTTGTTTGGGCTGGTCAGGTGCACTGCTAGTGGTGAAAGGTATTAGGTTTTACCGCTCTTAACCCTTGGTCAACCCTAGGTGTTTCCCTAGTGTGATCTGCGTAACGATTAGCCACAATGGTGACTAAGCAATCAATGAAACGGTGATTGCAATGAGCGAGAAGTTGTCATTTTTCGCTGATTCACCAGCCCCTTTTCTAGCCGCAGTGTGGTTCTAGAAAATTGAGAAAACCTTTCGGAGGTACCCCATGAGCACACCGATCGATGAGATCCGCAGCACCCTTGACCGAGCTCTCGAAGATCGCCCAGAAGAAGGCATCGTTCGAGTCAATCGGGAGATCTTCACTGATCCAGAAATCTTCGAAATGGAAATGAAGTACATCTTCGAAGGCAACTGGATCTACCTGGCACATGAGTCGCAGATCCCCAATCCAGGCGACTACTTCACTACCTACATCGGTCGCCAGCCGGTCGTCATCACCCGCTCTAAGGATGGGGAACTCAATTGCCTCATCAACGCTTGTTCTCACCGTGGCGCCATGCTGTGCCGCCGTAAGACAGACAACCGTATGACCCTGACCTGCCCGTTCCATGGCTGGACCTTCGCTAACGACGGTGCCCTCATCAAGGTGAAGGACGAAGAAGACGGTGCCTACCCAGAGAACTTCCGTAAGGATGGTTCCCATGACTTGCGACGCGTCGCCAAGTTTGAAAGCTACCGAGGTTTCCTCTTCGGTTCTCTGAACCCAGACGTGTTGCCACTGGAAGAGCATCTTGGAGATGCCACAGTCATGATCGATATGCTTGTCGACCAGTCTCCTGAAGGTCTGGAAGTTCTTCGCGGTGCATCAACCTACACCTTCGACGGTAACTGGAAGCTTCAGACCGAAAACGGTGCCGACGGCTACCACGTGTCATCGACGCACTGGAACTATGCAGCTACGACCGCGCGCCGCGGTACTGGTGAATCCACCAATGAAACCAAGGCGATGGACGCTGGCACCTGGGGCAAGCAGGGTGGCGGCTACTTCTCCTTCCCACACGGGCACTTGGCGCTATGGATGTGGTGGGGCAATCCGGCGGACCGCCCACTCTACGAGCGTCGAGAAGAGCTGAAGGAACAGTACGGCGAGAAGATCGGCGAGTTCATGGTTGGTGCCTCTCGCAACCTGTGCCTGTACCCGAACGTGTACATCATGGATCAGTTCTCGTCGCAGATTCGCCATATCCGCCCAATCGACGTGGATAAGACAGAGGTCACCATCTACTGCATCGCTCCCAAGGGAGAGTCGAAGGAAGCTCGTGCGAATCGTATTCGCCAGTACGAGGACTTCTTCAACGCCACCGGCATGGCGACCCCAGATGACCTGGAAGAATTCCGTTCCTGCCAGAAGACCTACCGAGCCACTGCTTTCCCATGGAATGACATGACCCGTGGCCTCGGACACCAAGACGCAGGCCCGAACGAGGTTGCCAAGGGTATCGGAATGAACTCTGTGCTCTCCTCCGGTGCACGCACCGAGGACGAAGGCTTGTACCCAATCCAGCACGGATTCTGGGAAGAGATCATGCACGCTGCGCTGGATAAGGAGTCGTCGTCGACCAAGTCTGTCGTCGATGCGGAGGCAGCCGAAGCTGCAACGCGCGCCTTCCATGAGCAGCGCGAACAACGCAAGGCAGCAGCAGCCGCAAAGCGTGCCGAATCAGGCGCGGGTGCAGGCCGCCGTCGCCGTCGTCGTCGCTAAGCAGAACCCCAACACGCAGCCCAAGGAGAACTCAATGACCACCTTTACCCGCCACGATGCCGAAGATTTTCTCTACTACGAAGCTCGGCTTCTCGACGATCGCCAGTTCGAGGAATGGCTCCAGTGCTACCACCCAGAAGTTGACTACTGGATGCCAGCCTGGGATGACAACGGAGAACTGACTGAAGATCCGCAGTCGGAGATCTCGCTCATGTACTACCCGAACCGAGGCGGACTCGAAGACCGTGTCTTCCGCATTCGCACGGACCGCTCCTCTGCAACGAGCCTTCCTGAACCACGTACGAACCACAACATCACCAATGTGGAAGTCGTCGCTGAGCGCGAAGGGGAAGTGGATGTTCGTTACAACTGGACCAACTACTACTTCCGCTACAACACCACTGACAACTACTTCGGCACCACATTCGTGACCTTGGATGTCTCGGGCGACAAGCCATTGATCAAGTCCAAGCGCATTGTCCTGAAGAACGACTACATCCACCACATCGTGGATGTCTACATGGTCTAAGAAGAACAACCGAAGGAATTGACATGACTAGTAATCACTCTGTAGCACTCGCGTTTGAGGACGGCATCACTCGCTTTATCGACTGCGCCGAAGATCAGACCGTCGCCGACGCCGCCTACCAAGCAAAAATTAACATCCCCTTCGACTGCCGTGACGGTGCCTGCGGCACCTGTAAGGCATTCTGTGAATCGGGTGACTTCGACGAAGGATCCTTCGTCGATGAAGCACTGACCCCAGAAGAATTCGACGAAGGCTACTGCCTGCCTTGCCAGATGAAGCCACTGAGCGACATTGTCCTGCAGGTTGCCACTACCTCGGCCGCAGCGAAGACTGGAGCATCCACTTTCGAGGGCACCGTCACTGACGTTCGCCCACTGTCGGATTCCACCTTCCACCTGGAAGTCGAATTGGATACGCCAACCGAGCTGAACTTCCTGCCTGGTCAGTACATCAACATCACGGTTCCAGGCTCTGACCAGACCCGTTCCTACTCGTTCTCCTCCGGGCCAAAGGAAGGCAAGCAGAGCTTCCTCATCAAGAACACCCCAGGCGGACTCATGACCAACTGGCTTGCCGACACCGCAAAGGTTGGCGACCGCCTCACCATGACCGGGCCTTTCGGATCCTTCTTCCTCCGCGAACCCGTCAACCCAATTCTGCTTCTCGCAGGTGGCACCGGTTTGGCTCCAATTCTCTCCATCTTGGAGCAGCTCGCAAATGATGAGCTTCTCGACGTCCCCGTGCGACTCATCTACGGCGCAACATTCGACCACGACGTCGTCCAGCTTGAGCGCATCGAGTCGTACAAGGAATCCTTGCCAGATTTCGACTACTCAGTTGTTGTTGCGGACAAGGAATCTACTGCGGAGTTGAAGGGCTACGTCACTGACCATTGTGATGCGGACGAGCACCTTCACAACGGCGAAGCGGACATCTACCTTTGTGGACCACCACCAATGGTCGAAGCAGTTCGCACGTTCCTGAACAACCAGGACAACCCACCAGAGAACTTCTTCTTCGAGAAGTTCAATCCGTCATCGCAGGTTGCTGAGGATGCCGATAAGCCAACTGCTACGCCTATCGATGAAGGCGCAGAATCACTGGTAGGAGCTTCTCGCTAATGACAATGAATCGGGATAATGCTGAATCGACGCACGTACCTGTCGGTGATGCAGCAGAACAGGAGATTCTGTCTCCTGGGCGATTCTCCGGACAAGTTGTCGTGGTGACCGGAGCAGCGCAGGGCATTGGATACGCCGTCGCAAAGCGAATCGCTCATGAAGGCGGACAGGTGCTTGCGGTTGACCGTGACAAGCATGTGTTTTCTGTTGCTGACGAGCTGCCCGGCGCACACGCTGCAACTGCTGACTTGGAAACATACGTAGGTGCGGAAAAGGCGATCGCTACTGCCATCGATAAATTTGGGCGCGTCGATGTCCTTATTAATAATGTCGGTGGCACGATTTGGGCGAAGCCATTCGAGCATTATGCGGTGGATGAGATCGAGAAGGAGATCCGTCGCAGCCTCTTCCCAACGTTGTGGATGTGCCGCGCAGCCTTGCCAGCTCTGATCGATAACGGTGGCGGCACCATCGTGAATGTGTCGTCGGTAGCAACGCGTGGCATCAACCGAGTGCCATACGCAGCTGCGAAAGGTGGCGTCAACGGCATCGTGTCAGCACTTGCCAAGGAGGCAGCGCATCACGGTGTGCGGGTAGTTGCAGCCGCGCCGGGCGGAACTCTCGCGCCACCACGCACCATTGCTCGCGGTCCTGCTCCTAAGGGAGCGCAAGAAGCACAGTGGTACGACGAGATCGTTGAGCAGACCACAGATTCGACCTACTTTGGTCGCTACGGAACTCTTGACGAACAAGCTGCGCCAATTTGCTTCCTAGCCTCAAGGGAAGCGTCGTACATCACTGGTTCCGTGCTCCCCGTTGGTGGAGGGGATCAAGGCTAGTCGAAGCGCACTAGCCCATTTATACAAACTAAGCCGAACCGAACACGCCGGCTTGTAAACTACATCGCGTGACTATGCATCGTGGTGCCCGAGGATCTCAGCTGGACAATATTGCTGGGAAAATCCGGGAGCGTGATGCCGGAGATGGGATTGTCGTGCAAATCTCCGGTGCCGTTGGCACTGGCAAGTCGTCCATTGCACATGATCTAGCTCAAACGCTGCCCGGGTACACAGTGGCCCGGGTTTCTGCGTTGCCATGGGAAGCGCAGACCGCGGGTGCCGTCGTAAAGCAAGTGGCTGCGCGTCTCGGCTTTACCTCGCGGGCGGAGCTTACAGATCACCTCGATGCGCTGGATCGTTCATCGGTCGTGGTCGTAGATGACGCGCATCACTGTGATGTGACGTCGTTGCAGTTCCTCATTGGTCTGACTCGAAAGTCAACTGCTGGACGGATCGCGTTAGTTTGTTGCATCGCCAGTGACGCGCGCGGGCAGCACCACGTGACTGCTCCAGACATTGTGGACCTAGAAGCACTGGCCGACGAAGTGTTCGAGCTACAACCCCTCGACCTGCAAGAACTTGCCTCCTATGTTCTCACGGAGCATGGTGTCTACCTTGATGGCGCGACAGTGGATCAGCTGCATTTGGTGACGCATGGGTGGCCGGGTTTGGTGCGCGAAGTAATGAACGCCGAATCCGCAGAGTATTGGCATCAGCCAGGACCTGAGATTCCTATTCCAGGGCGCTGGAAGTCGTCATTGCAGCGTCGCTTGCGTAGTTCCGAGAGGGTTGACATCGAAACGCTGAAGTCTGCGCTGTCGGCCATTGCCATTACACAAGGGGATTGCCCGCTTGAGTTACTCAATGAGTTGGGGCATGACACTACCGTCGTCGATGAGTTGGTGCGTATCGGGTTTATTGCGGTTCGGCCGATGAAAGCACCACCCCAGGTGAGTTTTCTTCGTGCCCGTGATCGATACGTTGTTCAAGCACTGACTCAACCTGGAACAACTGCGGAACTGCACTCACAAGCAGCAGAGTTTTATACGCGGATTCAACGTCCGGATGAGGCCGCATTCCATACAGCTCTTGCCGAACAACGCCTGTCCAGAGAATCGGCTTCGGCGCTGCGCGACTACGTCGAGACGCTTATTAGCGAAGGTCGCTGGCGCTCCGCGTCGGCCCTCTTGCGTATCGCGGGCAACTACAGCATTGACACCGACATCGCGCAGACGATGCACATTGATTCCATCGAGGCCCTCATCGCCGCCGGTGATATTCCCACAGCTAGTTTGCGAGCACAGAGTTTCGTCTACCAGGCATCGACTGTGCAAGAAGAATCAATGATCGGCTATCTTGCCACTCAATCTGGCAATCGGGGAGTAGCAGCTGGGGCACTCAACCGTGCGCGTTCGCTTCTCGACGAGTCTGGAAAGCATCGTGGCGAAGCAGGCGCGAGACTAGCTGCTCGGATGACATTGTTCCATCTGCTGGAATGGAATTTGAGGGAAACCAACGCGTGGGTTCGAAAGGTAGGTGAATGGGCCGAGCCAGGATCAACGACGCGATTTGAAGCGGAGTTGATCGGACTTGTAGCTAAAGGAGCGTTGACGCAGACGCTCCCCACGGACGAACATGATTCGTTGGAATCGCCGTTGCATATCCAACGGCGCAATATGGCATTGGGTTGGCTGAGCCTTGCTGCTGATGATCCCATTTCGGCCCGCCAGCATTTGCAGTTTGTGCCAGGCATCGAAGGGTCTGAGCGTATTAGTACCTGGCAGTATGCGTGGCTTGCTCGGACGCATTTCGTCTTGGGAGATTTCACTGAAGGAGCCGTGACAGTCGAGCGCGGCCTTGCTCGCGCAGAAAGATTCGGGCAGAAGTCACTGGAACCACTGCTGTTGTGGTCAGGGGCACAAATCGCACTTTTCCGTGGAGAAAAGTCGCTCTACGAGCATTACCTGTCACGAATGAACCTGCCCAAAGATTCTTTCCGAATTCAGAGGATTCCAGCAGCAATGTGCCGAATGCTGGCGATGCTGCGGCAGAACAATCTCGATGCCGCAGTACGTTCGGCGCGCGAACTGGTGGATATTCATGATGAAGGCAGCATTTTGCAGCCTGGATTCTGGCCATGGGAAGACGTCGCCATCACTGCGTTCCTACGAGGTGGTCACGCCGGAGAAGCGAAGCGATTACTTGAGATGAGTCTCGATCGGCCGGGACTAACTGGTTCGCTGACTGCAAAGCTCATGGCTGTGCAAGCTCAGCTGCACTTCGCTGAGGGGGATATCAAAAAGGCGATTGCATTGTCTGATGAAGCGGTCGAACAGATCGAAACCCTACCTATGCCCGCGTATCGTGCTCGAATCCTCTTTGAATACGGACAATCGCTGCGTCGAGTGGGGAAGCGTCGGCAAGCAGAAGGGATGTTTGCGCGTGCTGGTGAGGTGTACTCGAGTATGGGGGCCACGGCGTTCGTCGAGCGATGCAACCGCGAGCGACGAGCTGCGGGCCTGGGGCCGCGAGAGAAAACGGACACGGGGCTGACACCACAAGAGCACGAAATTGTGGCGCTTGTGATGCAAGGCGCGACTAATCGAGATGTTGCGAGCGAGCTATACCTATCGCCGAAAACGGTTGAGTACCATCTCACCCGCGCTTACCGAAAGCTCGGTATTCGGAATAGAGCGGAGTTACCCGCTGCGATGAAAGGGATCCAGCACGGGTGAATAACGCTCACTTTTGATCCGGGTAAGCGTGTGCGGAGAATTCCCTAAGAGGGGCTTGTAGGGCATGGGGCTACCCGCGATGGGGGGAACGTCATTTAATGCCGATAAATTAGATGGACGAGGATGTGCGCAGGTGGGAGCGTCGCAAGTGTGACTACTGTTAAAGGATGCAGTTACTGTGACTCATCCTTACTAATTGTGTAAAGCTGTCATGTTCGTTAGCGTCAATAGCTGAAATCTGTGCGCGCGAGAAAATCTCAGTACTTCTCACGGTTTTGTTACCTGCGCGTGAGATCGATCCACATCAAGACTTAAGGACGTATAAACATGGCGAAGATGTCTACGAAGCTCCGCTCTGCAGTAGTTGCTGCTGTTGCAGTGGCTGGCTTGGGCCTTGGTGCAGGAGCCGCCTCCGCGCAGCCGGCACTTCCTCCATTGCCTGCAATGCCTGAATCCCCGGCAATTCCTGGAATTAGCTTCCCGCCTGCTCCAGGTAATAAGGAATTTGTTGCGTTCGGCGATTCCTTCACCGCAAACGCTGGCAAGGCTGGCCCGCGTGGTCTCGAGCCTGGTCAGAATCCACTGGTTGTCAACTGTGCAACGGACATGGAGAACTGGCCAAAGATTGCTGCTGGCCAGCTTAATATGTCCGTAGGTGACTGGTCCTGCAACGGTACCGGTGGCATGCCAGTCGTTCAGCTCCTCGCGTACGTGGAGGCAGCAATTGCTCAGGGCGATCTTGGTCCAGGTACCAAGGAAGTTGTCCTCATGTACGGCGGTATGGACGCACTGCAGTGGGTTGACGTTGGGGGTCGCATGATGGGCCAGGACAACATGGATCCAACTGTGTACCGTGACACCATGCGCCAGGTGAAGGATCGCGTGAAGCAGGTCGCTCCAGGGGCGCGAGTAACCTTGACTTCCTACCCTGAGTACGCAACCGGCGATAAGCTGTGCCTGGTTAACATGCCGGGACAGACTTTCCCAATTGATGCTCCAGGTGCAACTCAGATCCAGGGCGCATTCCGTGACACCATCCGAAGCGCAGCAGAGTACTCTGGCTCGCACTTCATCGACGTGTACCAGCAGTCCATCGGACATGGCACCTGCAACCCTAACGATGCAGATCGTTGGGTCGCAGGGTTCGCTGACCCAGCGCTTGGGCCAATGACGAACCACCCAACCATTGCTGGCGAGTACGCGATGGGCAACATCATTGCTGGTGGCCTTCGTTAAGCTATTCGATTAAGCCCTCCCACTTTTTGTGGGAGGGCTTTCGTCATTTCTATGGCGTATAGGAAGGCGTAAAAGCCACCCCTGCCTGCAACGGTGCCGAAAAAGGGGATTTGGGGATCGGGCAGGGTTGCTGGTAGTCTCAGGCAGTCCGCTCAATGAGGGCTATTTTTCTGTGCGTTCACCACTGGTGGCGTCGCAGGTAGGTACCACATTGATTCGGGTGTAAATCGTAACAACTTTGCTAAAGGCCCCTCGCCTTACAGCGTCTCCCGCGTCACGGGTGGCGAGCCGGACCGGCTATTGAACCGGTACGGCGCCAGTAGCCCGAAATCGCGAGAATAACGTTTTAGTGCGCTTCCAAGTCTCAGCCATCTTTGGCCTGACTTATGTGCGTGCTTCGAGGTGGGACGGAACCGTAGCGAGAAAGGAATCGGTCACTAACCATGACCATGACTGACCCAATCGCCGACATGCTGTCGCGCGTGCGTAACGCAAACAATGCGTACCACGACACCGTCTCGATGCCGTCGTCCAAGCTCAAGGCTAATATCGCTGAAATCCTCAAGCAGGAGGGTTACATCGAGGACTACGCAGTCGAGGATGCAAAGGTCGGCAAGACCCTTACTCTGAACCTGAAGTACGGCCCATCCCGTGAGCGTTCTATCGCTGGCGTTCGCCGTGTTTCTAAGCCAGGTCTGCGTGTCTACGCTAAGTCCACCAATTTGCCAAAGGTCCTCGGCGGCCTGGGCGTGGCTATCATTTCCACGTCTCAGGGTCTGCTGACTGATCGTCAGGCAACTGAGAAGAAGGTAGGCGGGGAAGTCCTCGCCTACGTCTGGTAGGGGGGAATTACACAATGTCGCGTATCGGCAAGAACCCCGTAGCTATTCCGGGCAACGTCACTGCAACCATTGATGGTCAGGACGTCACCGTGAAGGGCCCAAAGGGTGAACTTTCTGTCACCATTCCTGAGCCAATCAAGGTTGAGCAGAAGGACGGCGAAATCGTCGTCACCCGCCCAGACGATAACCGCAAGAACCGCTCTCTCCACGGTTTGTCCCGCTCCCTCATCAACAACCTGGTTGTTGGTGTAACCGAGGGCTACCTCATCAAGATGGAAATCTTTGGTGTGGGCTACCGCGTTGCTAAGAAGGGCAAGGACCTCGAGTTCTCCCTGGGTTACTCCCACCCTGTTCTTATTGAGGCTCCTGAAGGAATCACCTTCGAGGTCGATGGCACCACCAAGCTGTCCATCGCAGGTATCGATAAGCAGAAGGTCGGACAGATCGCCGCGAACATCCGTCGTCTCCGTAAGGATGACCCTTACAAGGGTAAGGGCATCCGTTACGAGGGCGAGCATGTCCGTCGCAAGGTCGGAAAGACGGGTAAGTAATGAGCAACACCAACGAAAAGCGCCTCCCGGTAGGCAAGGACATCTCGACTCGTCGTCGTGTAGCCCGTGCTCGCCGTCACGCGCGTCTGCGCAAGAACATTCGCGGCACTGCAGAGGCACCACGCCTCGTTGTGCACCGTTCTTCTCGCCACATGTCCGCACAGGTCATCGACGACACCGTCGGCCACACCTTGGCTGCTGCGTCGACTCTCGATGCAGATCTGCAGGGCTTTGACGGCGACAAGACCGCTAAGGCAGCAAAGGTTGGCGAGCTGATCGCTAACCGTGCCAAGGCAGCTGGCATCGAGAAGGTCGTTTTCGACCGCGGTGGCTACCAGTACCACGGTCGCGTTGCGGCTCTGGCTGATGCCGCTCGTGAAGGTGGCCTGAAGTTCTAATGATGCAGACCAATAAGTTCTACGGAAGGAACGCGTGATGCCGGGACGTGAACGGCGTGATGGCGGACGTGACTCCGCCGACAACCAGAACAACAACCGCCGCGGCGGTCGCGAGGGTCGCGACAACCGTCGGCAGCAGGACGAGCGCTCGCAGTACCTGGAGCGTGTCGTAACCATCAACCGAGTTTCCAAGGTCGTTAAGGGTGGTCGTCGCTTCAGCTTCACCGCTCTGGTCATCGTCGGCGACGGCGAAGGCATGGTCGGCGTTGGCTACGGCAAGGCTAAGGAAGTACCAGCTGCAATTCAGAAGGGCGCAGAAGAGGCTCGCAAGAACTTCTTCCGCGTTCCAATGATTGCTGGCACCATCACCCACCCAGTTCAGGGTGAGGCAGCAGCAGGCATCGTTATGCTTCGCCCAGCTGCTCCTGGTACCGGTGTTATCGCTGGTGGCGCAGTGCGCCCAGTTCTTGAGTGCGCAGGCATTCAGGACGTACTCTCCAAGTCCCTCGGTTCGGACAATGCAATCAACGTTGTCCACGCAACCGTTGACGCGCTGAAGCAGTTGGTTCGACCTGAGGAAGTTGCTGCTCGTCGTGGCAAGTCTCTCGAAGAGGTTGCACCAGCAGGCATGCTGCGCGCACGAGCTGGACAGGGGGCTTAAGTCATGGCTCTGAAGATTACGCAGGTCCGTGGTACCGCTGGTACCAAGCAGAATCAGAAGGACTCGCTGCGCACTCTCGGTCTGAAGCGTCGCCACCAGTCGGTGGTTCGCCCAGATACCCCAGAGGTCCGCGGCCTGGTGAACGCAGTTCGCCACATGGTCGAGGTCGAAGAAGTAGCGGGGGAGTAGGTTACTAATGAGCGATCCAATTAAGCTCCACGACTTGGCTCCAGCTCCTGGCGCTAAGAAGGACAAGACCCGCGTTGGCCGCGGTGAAGCATCCAAGGGTAAGACCGCTGGTCGCGGCACCAAGGGCACCAAGGCTCGCAAGCAGGTTTCGGCAGCATTCGAGGGTGGCCAGATGCCACTTCACATGCGTCTGCCAAAGCTGAAGGGCTTCAAGAACCCACGTAAGATCACCTTCCAGGTTGTCAACGTGGCTGATCTTGAGCGCCTCTTCCCAGAGGGCGGCGACGTCACCATCGCTGACCTGGTTGCAAAGGGCGCAGTTCGCCCGAAGCAGCCAGTCAAGGTGCTGGGCAACGGCGACATCAAGGTTGCTGTTAATGTCACCGCTACCAAGTTCTCGGGCTCCGCAAAGTCCAAGATCGAGGCAGCTGGCGGTTCTGTCACCGAGGCGTAAGCCATCTGTGACAGTGCATGAGCACTGATCTTTAAAGCCCCCGCGGCGAAGGATTTTTCCTTCTCGTGGGGGCTTTTTCTATTTCTGCAGAGGCTTTACGACGATGCCCGCTGCACAACACTAACGACCCGGTCAATATCAGCTGTCGTGTGTCGCGCTGTCATGGTGAGCCTCAGCATTGCTTGGCCTCGTGGCACTGTGGGATAGCGAATGGCAGGCACAAATATGCCTTCGTCGCGTAGCGCGGCTGCAACCGACATAGCCCGCTCCTCATCGCCGATTGGCAGTGGAATGATGGGGGCGTTGAGAGTTGGATTCTCCGAAGCCGATGCTATTCCTAGTGACTGACGCAAGTAGGAAATGTTCGACTGCAGTGTGCTGACCAATTCTGTCTGGGTGCGCACAACGTCAAGGGCAGCGATAATTGCGGCTACCGACCCGGGATTTAGAGACGTTGAATAGACGAAGCTGCGTGCCTGATTTCGCAATAGTTCGGCAATCTCGGTTGAACAGATGACAGCTCCACCTTCAGAGCCCAAAGCCTTGCTGGCGGTGACGACGAGAATGTCAGGGGTTACGCCAACTGCAGCACATAATCCGTGACCGTCCTTGCCAATAACACCGGTGCCGTGAGCGTCATCGATCATGAGCCAAGCGCCATGTTTCTGGCAGACTCGGTGCAGTTCTTTGACATCGGCTAGTGCACCGGACATGGAGAACACACCGTCGCTGATAACCAGCGCATTGTCGGCAGGGCACTGCGCCAATAGTCGATCCAGCTCTACGTAATCCCGATGAGGAAAGACCGTGACTTTTGCGGCAGCCTGCTTGCAACCATCGATGATGGAAGCATGATTAGTCGCGTCGGAGAAGATCTGGACGTCGGCTGTGGCGATTGTGGCGATCGTCGACAAGTTGGCTTGGTAGCCGGAGGCGAAGAGGACGGCATCGTCCGCACCAAAGAACTGAGCGAGTGCGTGTTCGGCGGCGGTGTGTAGGGAAGTGCCAGTGGTGAGGCGGGATCCGCCCGATCCGACCCCATAGGTGCGCAGTGCTTCGGTAGCTGCTTCGACGAGTCTGGGGTGCGTCGAGAGGCCCAGATAGTCGGAGGATGAAAACAATAGATATTCGCGCTTATCGACGACCGCATGTGGCAACTGTGCCGTCGAAAAGGTGGAGAGCTGTCGACGTAGCCCACGTGCAGCCCACTCTTTGTTGCGGGTCCGAGCGGAATCGGTGAGCGGCGTGCGGCACTGGGACGCACGATTCGTGGAAGCTGATTGTGGGGTGGGCTGGTGTGGCATTAGCGGTGTGCCTCGAACTTGTTGGGGTCAAGCTGAATGAGGCACGGAGTGTTTTCGAGGTAGTCAATGGTTGCGGACACTTCATCGAGTGGTCCGTCGTAGATGAATGCTCTTGTGCCAAGCGGTGAGTGCATGTCTTTGATGTTGGGCACCCGGTAGAAGGTGTCGTTGGTGGCGATGTAGCCCTTGGTGTAGTCGACATCGTCAGAAATGCACACTTCTGCGATGATGTGTGGAGCGCTTTGAACTTTGGAGGCGAGGATCAGTGCCTCGTGAAAGTGATCCTTGTTTTCCGCGCTCACGCTGTTGATCTCTGCGTCGAAAGCGCTGGCTCGGACACCCCGCTGGAGATCCGGTTCCAGGCGTTGTCCGGTTTTTGCGTCAATGAGCATGGCTCCGCGAAGTCCGGTTACGGAGTACATTGCGGCGACGATGGCATCGGTACACTGCACACCACATTCGCTAAGTATTTGGTGCATAAGTTCGCGTGCGTGATCCGGGCTCTGACAATTGGTCTGTACCGGCGCGAGGGCAGGCACTCGGCACACATCGGCGGGTGCCACGGCATTGATGCTGATCACGATGTCGTCAGCGCAACCCTTGGAATGCGTCAGCGCACGATTAGTCATGCGAGCGGCTAGTTCCTCAAGATCGGTGGCGGCGACGAGACGTTCCGCTCCTGAGATGTGGTGGCCGTTCTGGCTGGAGCGCATTCGGATGCTATATACAGTCACGAAACATTACTGTACACCGTTCAAGTTGGACGCTATGCTGCAGGTTTATGTGAATTCCGCTTATGCGCCATGCGGTAGGCGACCTTGGCGATCTCCTCGAACCACAGCACCAGCGAAGCCATGCCAATTGCCACACCCCAGTGCGCTGCATCCAGCGCTGCTGTGCCAAAGGCTACTTGCAGGAAAGGCACATGGACGACGGCAACCTGCATGGCAACAGCCAACGCGATCGAACCCCACAGCCAACCGTTCGTGCCAAGATGGTGGAACGCCGACGCGTGAGCGCTTCGAGAATTTAATGCGTTGAACAGCTGGGCGAATACCAGCGTGGTGAACCCAGCTGTGCGGGCCACCTCGATGGAGTCAGTGCCGGCGATGAGCCCGTCGGGGAGGAAGATGTCGATAGTCAGCAGCGTCGCAAAGCCCATGACTAGGCCAATGAAAATGATGCGTTTCCACATATCAGCATCGATAATCGCTCGTTTGGGGTCGCGGGGAGCGCGGGTCATGATGTCGTCATCAATAGGGTCGACCCCCATTGCTAGAGCTGGACCAGAGTCCGTGACCAGGTTGATCCACAGAATCTGAGTTGCCAAGAGCGGCAAAATGACATTCTCGCTGCCGGGTTCGCGTAAGCCGAACACTGCTGCGAGGGCTACACCAGCGAACACGGTAATGACTTCGCCCATATTCGAGCTGAGCAAATAGCGCAAAAACTTTCGGATATTGGAGAAGATGCCACGGCCCTGACGGACGGCAGAGACGATGGTCGCGTAGTTGTCGTCGGCCAGAATCATGGTGGCTGCTTCCTTAGACACCTCTGTGCCAGTGATGCCCATGGCAACACCGATATCAGCGCTCTTCAAGGCTGGCGCATCGTTGACGCCGTCGCCGGTCATTGACACGACGTGGCCGTGTGCTTGGAGCGCATCCACAATATTGAGCTTGTGCGCCGGTGCAACGCGCGCGTAGACATCCGTGGTGAGAACCGTCTCGTTGAATTCCTCGGCGCTCATCGCATCTAGCTCTTGCCCAGTCACTGCGACCGTGCGGTGGCCTTCCGAGAAAATGCCCAAATCCGACGCAATCCGCTGCGCAGTTACTGGGTGATCGCCGGTGATCATGATTGTGCGAATGCCCGCACCGTGCGCCTGCTCAATTGCTTCCGCTGCTTCAGTTCGTGGCGGATCGATAATGCCCACGACACCGAGAAAGACAAGTCCCTCCTCGGAGTACTCACTGTCAGCTGCGCTACGTGCCGTATCCGGCACTTGCTTCATCGCGACTCCGAGCGTGCGGTAGCCGTCCCTCGACAACTCTTCAACAGTTGCCTCCCACGCTTGACGACGCTCCTGTGCAAGCTCCGCCACCCCAGACGCGGAGAGTTCAGCGACACAACGGCGAAGCAACACATCGGGCGCGCCCTTGGCGTACATAGTTAGTGCGGGCTGGTCATTGCTGCTGGCATTGCTATTCCGAACAACGACGGACATCATCTTCCGATCCGACGTGAACGGATTCTCAGCAATACGTTCCACGTCAGCGACCGAATCCTGTGACAGTTTTGGCCACGCGACCAAGAACGCGGCTTCGGTCGGATCACCGACGATATCGGGCTCCCCAGAATCGGATGTCGTCAAACTTGCATTGTTAGCGATGCATCCTGCCGCCAACAGGGTTCGTGCTTCAGCAGCGGAGTCGTCGTTACGTGAAGTGCTGGAACCGGTCGGAGAGTAGCCGATACCGTCGAGAGTGGTGGTGCCGGATGCCGTCACAATGCTACGCAACGTCATTTCATTGCGCGTAAGCGTGCCAGTCTTGTCGGAGCAAATGACACTCGCGGCGCCGAGAGTTTCCACGGAATGCAGCGACTTCATGACTGCGTTACGACGAGCTAGTGCCTGGACACCAATCGCCAACACGAGAGATAAAATCGCCGGCAAGCCCTCGGGGACGGCTGCAACTGCAAGCGAGACACCCAGCAACAAGATGTCTACGACATCCTGTGCTGACGTGATTTCTGTGATGAATGCAAGCGTTGCCATCACGACAACGGCAATAGCAATGACCAGCACGCCCAGTAGCTTCGACACCTTTGCGATCTCGCGCTCCAGAGGTGACTCGTCCTGCTCGGTGCGATCGAGCATGTCCGCAATGGAACCCATCTCGGTATCCATGCCCGTCGCCGTTACTACCGCCGTGCCGACACCCTGAAAAACGAATGTGCCTTTAAACACCATGTTGTGTCGATCACCAAGAGGCACCTCTTCGGTGATATCGCCGGGATCCTTCACCGACGGCACCGATTCGCCGGTCAATGATGCTTCTTGCACGGTTAGTGCTGATGCCGTGAGTAGGCGTGCATCTGCCCCCACGGTGTCGCCTTCGGACAGCAACAAAATATCGCCTGGGACCAATTGGGAAGAGGGGAGTTGTTGCTGAGCGCCGGCGCGAAGCACCGTGCACGTTGCTTGCGTCATATCCGCCAATGCGGCTACCGCATCTGCTGCCTTTTGCTCCTGCGAGAAGCCAATCGCTGCGTTGGCCAGCAGGATTATGGCGATCACTGTCGCGTCGACGGGCCAACCCGAGCGGCCTTCGAACCACCACGCGGCCATCGAAATGAGCATCGCGACAATGAGCAAGTACACCAAAGGGTCATTGAACTGACGGAGAATTCGCTTCCACAGCGGATCGCTTTCCGACGAGCGCAGTTCATTTGGGCCGAACCGTTCAATGCGCTGCGCAGCTTCTGCTGACGTGAGCCCCGCTTTGGCATCAGTGTCGAATTCAGTAATGACTTGTGTGCTGGAGGCTCTGTAGCTGGTCATACTGCCATGGTAAGTCGATTCTGTTGCCCCCACATTCGACGAACTGGTGTTAGTCACAAGTCGATTACGCTGGTAGACTTCCATCGTCCAACAATGTCAACTATCAGTTTGCGGTGACGCCTCAACGAGGAGGTCGTCGACAAGCGAACTCAGGAGGATGCACGTGCAGTCAGGCGTACTGGCGGCTTTGCGTGATCCAGACCTGCGGAAGAAGATCATGTTCACTCTGTTCATGATCATTCTGTACCGCATCGGCGCGCAGATCCCCACTCCAGGTATCGATTACCAGACAGTGAGTGCTCGACTCGACCAGATCACTCAGGATCAGTCGAGTGTTTACTCGATGATTAACCTGTTCTCCGGCGGCGCGCTGTTGCAGATGGCCATCTTTGGCATCGGCATCATGCCGTACATTACTGCGTCGATCATTGTGCAGCTGCTGACAGTCGTGATCCCGCACTTCGAGCAGCTGAAAAAGGAAGGCCAGACCGGCCAGAACAAGATGACGCAGTACACGCGTTATTTGACGGTTGCGTTGGCACTTCTGCAGTCCTCAGGCATTGTGGCGATGGCTGACCGTGGCGCATTGCTCGGCGGTAATCAGTCGCTGTTGCTGGAAGGCTCCGGTGTCTTCGACATGGTCGTCATGGTCATTGTGCTGACCGCAGGTGCAGTTCTCGTGATGTGGATGGGCGAGCTCATCACGGATCGTGGCATCGGCAATGGCATGTCTCTGCTCATTTTCGCGGGTATTGCATCGAGTATGCCTGCCGAAGGTGCGGGAATTCTGCAGGGCTCTGGTGGCGTTGTATTCGGCACCGTCATGGCAGCAGTGTTCGTACTGATCGTTGGCGTTATCTTCATTGAGCAGGGTCAGCGTCGCATTCCAGTGCAGTACGCGAAGCGTATGGTCGGACGTCGCCAGTACGGTGGTTCCTCCACCTACTTGCCGCTGAAGGTTAACCAGCCTGGCGTTATTCCAGTGATTTTTGCGTCGTCGCTGATTTACGTACCAGTTCTGATCACCCAGATCGTGCAGTCTGGTCAGGACAACCCAAGCGGTGACAACTGGTGGCAGCGCAACGTAATTCAGTACCTGTTGGCTCCATCGAGCTGGCAGTACATCGTTCTCTTTTTTGCCATGATCGTGTTCTTCGCGTTCTTCTACACCTCGGTGCAGTACGACCCGAACGAGCAGGCTGACAATATGAAGAAGTACGGCGGATTTATTCCAGGTTTCCGTCCGGGACGTCCGACGGCAGAGTACCTTGGATATGTAATCACCCGTTTGCTGACGGTGGGCTCCATCTACTTGGGTCTCATCGCAGTTCTTCCAAACTTCATGCTGGATCTTGGTATCGGAGCTCAAGGCGGCGGTTCAAGCGGCGGTATGTTTGGTGGTACGGCTTTGCTGATTTTGGTCAGTGTTGCATTGACCACGGTGAAGCAGATTGAAAGCCAGATGATGCAACGCAACTACGAAGGGTTCTTGAAGTAATGCGACTCGTCCTCCTTGGTCCTCCAGGTGCCGGCAAAGGCACTCAGGCAGCTATTCTGTCCGAGAAGCTCGGTGTGCCTCACATCTCTACCGGCGACCTTTTCCGCGCCAACATTGGCGAAGGCACTCCATTGGGCATCGAAGCTAAGTCTTACATTGACGCTGGCAACCTTGTTCCTGATGATGTGACGGTTCGCATGGTTGAGTCCCGACTTGCTGAGGACGACGCGAAGGGTGGTTTCCTGCTGGATGGTTTCCCACGTACCGTGCCGCAGGCTGGCGAGTTGAAGCGCATTCTTGAGGACTTGGGCCTCGCATTGAACGGTGTCGTTCAGTTCGATGTCTCGGAGGACGTCGTTGTCGAGCGTATGCTCGCCCGCGGTCGTGCCGATGACACCGAGGAAGTAATCCGCAACCGCATGCAGGTCTACGTAACCGAGACTGCACCACTGCTGGACTACTACAAGGACAAGCTGGTCACCATCAAGGCAGAGGGCACCGTTGCGGACATCAACGAGCGCACGATGGCTGAACTTGAGAAGCTGAAGTAGTTTTTAGTTTGCTGGCGTGGCCATGAGTCACGAACCCAAGGAGGATACGCACTGCGTATCCTCCTTTTGCTTTCGGAAAGCGGGTCATCTGAGCCGGACGGGAGTCCGAACACTGCACGACATCACTCTCATGCCGACAAGGAACTGTTGACATACATCTCGTGGGATTTCGCCGGGGAGTAGTGTTGACGGGCGTGATGAGATTCCGACGCAAGCGCGACATCGTGGCGCCTCGAACCGCCACCGAACTAGATGCAATGCAGGCAGCTGGTGAAATCGTGGGCCGTGCCCTATTGGCCTGTAAAGCAGCAGCAGCACCTGGTGCAACGACCCAAGATTTGAATGACGTTGCTCATGAACTCATTACCAGTTCCGGCGCTGTGCCTTCGTTCCTTGGTTATGAAGGCTTCCCGGCATCGGTGTGCGCGTCCGTCAATGAAGTGATCGTTCATGGCATCCCGTCGAATAAGAAGGTTCTCCAAGAAGGTGACCTCGTGTCTATTGACTGTGGTGCCATTCTGGATGGCTGGCATGGAGATTCCGCCCTGACTTTCGGTGTTGGAAAGCTGGCGGCTGACGTCGAAAAGCTAAACCGTGCTACCTCCGATGTGCTCGATGCTGGTGTCGCGGCGATGGTGCCGGGTGCTCGGTTGACTGATATTTCATACGCTCTGGAGCAGGCAACGCGTGAGGCTGAGCTTCGATATGACATCGAACTCGGCATCGTTGATGGTTACGGCGGGCATGGCATCGGTCGCGAAATGCATATGGATCCATTTCTGCCTAACGAAGGCAAGAAGGGCAAGGGGCCGCACATCGTGGAGGGATCTGTGTTGGCTATTGAACCAATGCTCATCCTCGGTGGTGAATGGGGATCCGACGAGCTTGACGACGGCTGGACCGTCGTCAGTGCCGATCTCATGCCGTCGGCGCACTGGGAACATACGGTCGCTGCGACAGCAGCTGGTCCACGGATTTTGACACCGCGCCCGGCGTGACCCCTCGAAAAATCGCTTTTGGTGAATCTGCAGGTCGCGTGTATGCTTGACCGTTGGTGTAGGACAAGTGTCCCTGCATCAAGTAGTAGACATCATCCAACCGGCTGTTCACTACAGTGAAAATCAGCCGGGGAAACGTGGAGGACATGGCTAAAAAGGAAGGCGCAATCGAGGTTGAGGGTCGAGTAATCGAGCCTTTGCCAAACGCGATGTTCCGAGTTGAGCTGGACAACGGGCACAAGGTGCTCGCCCACATCAGTGGCAAAATGCGCCAGCACTACATTCGTATCCTCCCAGAGGATCGCGTTGTAGTAGAGCTCTCTCCATATGACCTCGAGCGTGGACGCATCGTCTACCGCTACAAGTAAGACATCTGACTCCTCTGTCCTAGCCGGGCGTGCGGTTTTCGCATGCCTGTGCAAGATTACCTCTGGCAACGGTGGCCAGAGCCTCGCTTATCAGACTCGCAAGTCCGGCTCCGACCGGATGCAAGCGAGATTTGCGGGGATGGCATGGGAGTAAACCACCGCACCAACCGGAAGGAAACTGCCGTATGGCACGCCTTGCTGGAGTCGACTTGCCACGCAACAAGCGCATGGTAGTCGCTCTCACCTACATTTACGGAATTGGCCCAGCCCGTTCCGCTGAGCTGCTGGAAAAGACTGGCATCTCCCCAGATCTGCGTACGGATGCTCTCACTGACGAGCAGGTATCCGCACTGCGTGACGTCATTGAAGCAACCTGGAAGGTCGAAGGTGACCTTCGCCGCGAGGTTCAGGCCGATATCCGTCGCAAGATTGAGATCGGCTGCTACCAGGGTCTGCGCCACCGCCGTGGCTTGCCAGTCCGTGGTCAGCGCACCAAGACCAACGCTCGTACTCGTAAGGGTCCGAAGAAGACGATCGCCGGGAAGAAGAAGTAAAACATGGCAGCTCCTAATGCACGCGGCCGCCGCACTGGCCGTCGCGTAGTTAAGAAGAACGTGGCTCAGGGCCACGCGTACATCAAGTCCACCTTCAACAACACCATTGTGTCCATCACGGACCCTAAGGGTGCTGTTATCTCGTGGGCATCCTCTGGTCACGTCGGCTTCAAGGGCTCCCGTAAGTCCACGCCGTTCGCTGCTCAGATGGCTGCCGAGAATGCTGCTCGCAAGGCTATGGAGCACGGCATGAAGAAGGTAGACGTTTTCGTTAAGGGTCCAGGCTCCGGCCGCGAGACCGCCATTCGCTCCCTCCAGGCCGCTGGTCTTGAGGTCAGCTCGATCTCCGACGTGACGCCACAGCCACACAATGGTTGCCGTCCGCCGAAGCGTCGTCGCGTCTAGGAACAGGGTAAGGAGAGAATACAATGGCCCGTTATACCGGTCCTGCAACCCGTAAGTCCCGTCGTCTCCGCGTCGACCTCGTCGGTGGAGACATGAACTTTGAGCGTCGCCCATACCCTCCGGGACAGGCTGGCCGCGCTCGCATCAAGGAGTCGGAGTACTTGCTCCAGCTCCAGGAAAAGCAGAAGGCACGTTTCACCTACGGCGTGATGGAAAAGCAGTTCCGTCGCTACTACGCCGAGGCTAACCGCCGCCCAGGTAAGACTGGTGACAACCTCATCATCCTGCTTGAGTCGCGTCTCGACAACGTTGTCTACCGCGCTGGTCTGGCACGCACCCGCCGCCAGGCACGTCAGCTGGTTTCTCACGGTCACTTCACCGTTAACGGTAAGAAGATCAACGTTCCGTCGTTCCAGGTGACCCAGTACGACATCATCGACGTGCGTGAGAAGTCGCGCAAGATGATTTGGTTCGAGGAAGCTCAGGAGAACCTGGTCGACGCTGTCGTTCCAGCTTGGCTGCAGGTTGTCCCAGAGACTCTGCGTATCCTCGTTCACCAGCTTCCAGAGCGCGCTCAGATCGACATTCCTATCCAGGAACAGCTGATCGTCGAGCTCTACTCGAAGTAAGATTTTCTGCATCCCCATTTCCAATTGGCGTCATATAGCGGTCGCCAGCAAAGGAAGATTCACCAACCATGCTTATCTCACAGCGTCCAAACCTTACCGAGGACTACATCGACTCCTCGCGTTCCCGGTTCGTCATTGAGCCACTGGAGCCAGGTCTTGGCTACACCCTCGGTAACTCGCTGCGTCGTACCCTGCTGAAGTCCATCCCGGGCGCAGCAGTTACGAGCATCCGTATCGATGGCGTTCTGCATGAGTTCACCACCATCCCAGGTGTGAAGGAAGATGTCTCCGACATCATCCTGAACATCAAGGGTCTGGTTCTGAGCTCGGACTTCGATGAGCCAGCAACGGTGTACCTGCGTCGCGAAGGCGGCGGAGCGATCACTGCAGCGGACATCGAGTGCCCAGCTGGTGTGGAGATCCACAACCCGGATCACCACATCGCAACGCTGAACGAAACTGGTCGTCTTGAGATTGAAATGGTTGTCGAGCGTGGCCGTGGCTACGTACCGGCACAGCCATCTTCCGGTGGCGAAATCGGTCGTATTCCACTGGACCAGATTTACTCCCCAGTTCTGAAGGTCAGCTACAAGGTTGAGGCAACTCGTATTGAGCAGCGCACCGACTTTGACAAGCTGATCATCGACGTGGAGACGAAGAACTCCATCACCGCCCGTGATGCCATGGCATCTGCAGGCAAGACTCTGGTGGAACTCTTCGGTCTGTGCCGCGAACTTAACGAAGCAGCTGAGGGTATCGAAATCGGACCGTCTCCTCGTGAGGCAGAAGATGTTGCAGCTTTTGCAACTCCGATTGAGGACCTCGACTTCTCCATGCGCTCCTACAACTGCTTGAAGCGCGAGGAGATCCACACTGTTGGTGAGCTCGCAACCCGCACCGAATCTGACCTGCTGGACATTCGTAACTTCGGCGACAAGTCCATCAATGAGGTCAAGGAGAAGTTGGCTGAGCTGGGTCTTTCCCTGAAGGACTCGCCAAACGACTTCGACCCAACTGCAACTGATGGCCTGATCTCGGACGACGCTCCAGCTGAGGAATGGACCGAGGATTCGGAAGTCAGCTACGACGAGTAATCGCTGTAACTTATGCGCTTGTGCTTGACGACGATCGTCGTAAGGCAAGAGCCGTTGACACGAGTGCACGCGACTTCATAAACACGAGGAGAAACCAATGCCTACCCCTAAGCAGGGTGCCCGTCTCGGCGGTTCCGCTTCGCACCAGAAGAAGATTCTGGCTAACTTGGCGAAGCAGCTGTTCGAGCACGGCAAGATCAAGACCACTGACACCAAGGCTAAGATGCTGCGTCCATACGCAGAGAAGCTGATCACCAAGGCGAAGAGCGGCACGCTGGCTGACCGTCGTAACGCAGCTAAGCTGCTGAACGACAACTTCGCAGTTCAGAACCTGTTCGACAACATCGGACCAATGTTCGCGAACCGCGAGGGTGGCTACACCCGCATCATCAAGCTGGACAACCGTAAGGGCGACAACGCTCCTATGTCCATGATTGCTCTGGTCACCGAGGAGACTGTCACCACTGAGGCAACCCGCGCCACCCGCGCAGCTGCTTCGAAGAAGGCAGAAGCTGAGGCTGTTGCTGATGTCGATAAGGACAACACCAACACTGAGGCAGACCTCGAGGCTAAGGCTGACGATGAGGGCATGACCGTTCAGAACGATGAGGCAGAAGCTGAGGCTGTTGCTGATGTCGATAAGGACAACACCAACACTGAGGCAGACCTCGAGGCTAAGGCTGACGACGAGGGCATGACCGACCAGGCTGCTGAGGCAGAGGAGAAGTAATTCTCCCAGCTAGTTTCTAGCTTCCTGGCTATGCGCCTAAGTGGAAAACCCGCTGCACCGATTGAGGTGTGGCGGGTTTTTGCTTTCGGAATTGCTGTTCAGTGACGTTGTAGGCAGGCCCTCCGTGGCATTGATGGCTGGCTTGTTGCTTACACTTACTCATGATGAATACCTCTGAACCTGCTGATGCTGCCTCGACTTCGTGTACACCGACATCGATTGATGCGACCGAAATAGAAGCTCCGGCATCACCGTTGGTGCGTCTACGACTCGACATTGCATACGACGGCACTGACTTTCATGGTTGGGCGGCGCAGCCGAACGATTTGCGCACGGTGCAGGGGGTGCTGGAGAAACAGCTCACGCTCATCTTTCAGTATCCAATCCAGTTAACTGTTGCAGGCCGCACTGATGCCGGCGTTCATGCCTTGTCACAGGTTGCACACCTTGATGTTCCTGCTGATCGGTTGGATACTCGCTCGATTGCTAAAGATCCGGCCCGGGTTGTTCGCCGTCTGGCGAGGTTGTTGCCGGAAGATGTCGTCGTCAAGCAGTGCAGTTTTGCGCCTGCTGGATTCGATGCGCGGTTTTCTGCTTTACGACGGCACTACGTGTATCGTGTGACCACTGCTGATTGTGGTGCGCTGCCAACGCGTGCCCGGGATACAGCAACGTGGGCGCGGAAGGTAGACCTCGCGACGATGCAGCAGTCGGCCGAGGTACTCGTTGGTTTGAATGATTTTGCTGCGTTTTGTCGACCGCGTCCGAATGCTACGACGATCCGCGATCTGCAGTCGTTTACATGGCATGACGTGTCGACTCCCGACGAACCTGAGCTGTATCAGGCGCACGTGACCGCAGACGCTTTCTGTTGGTCAATGGTGCGTTCCCTAGTTGGGGCGTGCCTGGCAGCAGGTGAGGGGCGTCGCGCGAAGGACTTCACCAAGGGGTTGTTGTCGGAGACGAAACGCTCATCACTTGTTCCGGTGGCGCCGGCGAAAGGTCTAGCGCTGGTAGGCGTTGACTACCCAGAGGACGGTGCGTTGGCGGACCGTGCCGAGCAAACTCGTGGAGTGCGGGAGCTGTGATGGATGCGGTTTCGCGTTGTAGAAACTCATAGTCAGCTAAGTGTGGAGTAGCCAGTCAGTCCGTTACACCGCATAAAATCAAAATGTTTGGTCAGCGCCCAGTCGGGGCGCTGATGTCTTTAGGGAGGCGAATCACACATGGTTCTGTCTGTCGTAGTGCTCATTGCATTGCTGATGGTCCCTGGAATTCTCATCGGTATCGCGTCCGGTGTGCGAACTGGCTGGGCAATTGCAGCTGCGCCAGCAGTGACATTTGCAGTTGCTGGTCTTGCGGGCTGGGTACTGGGCATGGTGAACATCCGGTTCAGCGTGGCGACGGCGCTGTTGTCGTGGCTTGTCGTCCTGGCGCTGGCAGCATTGTGGCGTTTCGTCATTCGCGCTGGTTCAGACACGAAGGCGCGGATCCGTGGTCATCAGCCGTTGTCGAAGCAGCGGATGCACAATGCCTTGGTGGCAGCTCCGGCAATCGTCGGTGTCGTGATCGGAGTGACGGCCATGCTGGTCATTTCTCTCCGTCAGCTGGCTGCAGTGCGTTATGGCATTCAGAGCATTCCGGTGTCATGGGATGTCCATTGGCATGCGTCTGTGATCCGTTCGATTCTTGACGACGGAATGGCATCTTCCACCCGCATGGGCGAAATCCAGAATGTCGAGACGCATGCAGAAACGTACTACCCAGCCGCGTGGCACGCGGTAGGCGCACTGTTTGCGACTCTGTCTGGCAACACCGTTGTGGCGACGACAAACTATATGGGCCTTGTGGTGCCAGCTGTGGTGACTCCTCTGTCGGCCGCAGCTATTGCTTGGCGCATGGTGGATCGTGCAAGTTGGACGGCATCGATTGGTGCCGGCTTGGCTGCTATCTCGACTATTGCACTTCCGGTGTTGATGCCGATTAGCGTCTTTGTTGGCGCATGGCCGTATCAGGTCGCGATTGCTCTCGTCGGTGTGACGTTCGCGGTACTCACTTCAGTGGGGGCTCAGCCACGTCGCATCTTCATCGCTGTGCTGGCATTCGTCGGCATTGGGCAGCTGCACCCATCAGCGGTGCCAACGGTTGCTGTCATTACCTTCGTCTGGTGGATCGCCTACAAGATTTGGTCACCATCGCGTCCACCATCGGGAACAGTACGTGGTCCGGTCGTTCTCCGAATTCGCGAAATTGGGCTTATCCTCGCTGTTGCTATTCCCGCAGCCGCGTTGCTGCTTCCACAGTGGATGAGCGGAGGTTCCCAGGAAGATTCGATCCGCGCCTTTTCTGCGCAGGTCAAGGTTGACCGCATGGAAGCGTGGAGCCGTGCAGTCACCATGATGACTCGTCATGCCCACGATTTCGGCATCGTTGTTCCTATTCTTGTGACCGGCATTGTCGGTTTGCTCATCCTCGCCGTGTTTTACCGGCGCTGGTGGCCAGTATTAGCGTGGGGCTTGGCAGTACTGTTCACAACGCACGGTTTGAAGCACTTCGACGGCCTCTTCGGGGATGTGCTGTCGGCATATATCCAACTTCACTATGCAACGCCACACCGACTTATCCAAACCACCGCATTGCTTCTTTGTGCAGGGTTGGGCGCGGGTACGGCTATTGCCATTACCTGGATTTCCCGTGCCATTGCGGGCAAGGATGCCGCGGTTGTGTCGGTGGGCTTGGCGACGATCGTCGCAACGCTTCTTGCGCCATATTCGATCATGCGAGTTGATGAAGCAGCTCGATGGGCGTACACCGCGCCACGCGACAACCACATCGTGTCGAAGTATGACCGGAAGGCGTTCGCGTGGTTGGCAAAGCAGCCAGAGGTGGCCGGTACCCGGGTGTTTACTCATCCGAGTGAAGGTTCGGCGTGGATGTACCCGGCCAACGAGATTCAGACGGTGTTCCATCATTACGATTGGCCAGTTGCGAATAAGCACACTGACACGTCGATGGTGTATTGGCACATGAACTTGTTGGGTGTGGGTGCGCCGGGCGACCCAGAAGGTGAAAATGATGTCGATAGGGCAGTGGAAGCGTTGGACGTTTCCTTCTTCTATTCGTCGCCACCGAACTATTGGCGTTATCAGAAGAGGCACACCATCATGGCAGATGGATTGTGGTGGACACCTGGCGTGACGCCGGTATACCGAGATCATGAAGTCACCATCTATGCGGTGAACAGCCGAGTTTCAGATGACGCTATTGACCGCATGCGTAAAGAATCTCCTGAACATCTTCCTGCGTCAGCCACTAGGACTGAGACTGGCGAACGTATAAGGTAAGTGACCATGCGCCGTTCTATTGTTATTTCCGTATTGACCGCAACTACGTTGCTTCTGGCTGGTTGCCAGGATGAAGGTGGCTCGTCTGTAGCTCCAGAATCGCCAACTGCTGGTACGTCGAACAGCAAGGATGCAGCGGACAAGAAGGACAATAAGAGCACGGAGGGTTCAGAGGCTGCCAAGAGCGAGTCAGCTTCCGAATCTGCAACCGCTGAAGAAACCAGTGAAAAGGAAAAGGTTGAGATCGCCGCTGATGGTGTGCGCATCGTCGACCCAGCTGGTTTTACCCCTCCAGGTCCTGGAGGCGAGAACTCGCGCATCTTCGTTTTGCAGGATGGTGTGACCGAGTGCTTCATGAACGATGTTTCGGGTGATTCGTACATGACCTGCCGTACCAACATGGTGAACCCACCAATGGTGCAGGATTACTACGGTACTGAGATTCCTGCTAACGCCGTGTCGTGGAACCCTTCTGGCGTGACCTACGAGACCATGCAGTTCCCAGCTGAGTACCCTTCGAAGACCTTAGCGCCGGGTGAGCGCTTGGAGTCCTTCGGGTTCAGCTGCACCGCATCCGGTCCTGCGACGGTGGCATGCTCAGGCCCAACGGGGTCGGCAACCATCGACAACGGCAACGTGAGCGGCGCGAAGGTCCCACCGAAGAAGGAAAAGACTGAGGCACCAGCACCTGCTCCGGAAAACCAGGGGCCAGCGCTCCCAGAGATGCGGTTGCCAAAACCAGAGGATATTTTCAACGGACTTCCAGGACAGAACTAATGACGAGAACTATTAGCGGGAAACTATGATCGGCGATTCATAGCGAAGAGAAAAGGGCGCACCCGATGGGGTGCGCCCTTTTCTCGTGTTCGTGAACAGCTAGGAGTTGCTAGAAGTTGCAGTTGTCTCGGCTTCTCTACTGTTCACCTTTACTGTTGCTCAGTTGGGAACCGATTTCTGCTGGATTGGCTGGAGTGGAGTCCTGGTCAGCCTGGTTGTCATCTGGGATGTGGTGTATCGGACCGATCGGTTCCGGTGATGGCTGGTGCTCCATTTCTTCCCACTTCTCGGCGGTTTCTGCAGGTTCCCACTGCCGCGTGACAACGGGAGTTCGGGTACCGAGGTCGTTCTTCAATGCGACCAGCAAACTGAACATCATGATGAATCCCATGATGAAGAACGGTAGACCGATGACGATAATGATCTGCTGAAGCGCAGACAGGCCACCTTCACCAGTTGCTGCGAGTAGTACTGCAGCGACGGCACCCATGAGAACTGACCAGATGACCTTTTGATGTGTCGGCGCCAGTGCAGGTTCTTTGCCGGATGCAATCATGTCAGTCACCATTGCTGCGGAGTCAACAGAAGTGGTGAAGAAAATGACAACAATGAAGATCGCCATTCCGGACATAAACGTTGCAGCAGGGTAGTGCGAGAGGAACGCAAACAGCGCACCTGGGATATTCCCCTCGTCGACGACCGTCTTTACTAACTCTCCCGAATTGTTCTGAATATTGAACGCAGAGGTTCCGAAAGCTCCGAACCAGATCAGCGAGAACAAGACGGGGAGTCCCAAAACACCGACAACAAACTGGCGGATTGTTCGGCCTCGACTAATGCGGGCAATGAAGATTCCGACGAACGGTGACCAAGTAATCGTCCATGCCCAGTAAAAGACTGTCCAGGTGTTCTGCCACGTTTCATTATCCGCAGAATTCGGGGCCGTGTTATTCCAGAACGCGAGTTCTGGGAGGAAGCTAAGGTAGGTGCCAATCGATTCGATTGTGCCCTTCATGATGAGCACTGTTGGACCAGCGATGATGACGAATATCAGCAGGGCAATCGAGATCCAAATATTGAAATTGGACAGCATCTTGATGCCCCGGTCGAGGCCTCGAGCTACTGAAATACAGGCAACCGCCGTGACAACTGCGATGATGATCACTTGGACCGTCGGTGAAAATTCAAGGCCGAAAAGAGTGCTGAGGCCAGCATTAATCTGTAGTGTGCCTAAGCCGACGGAGGTGGCGACACCGAAAATGGTTCCGATCAAGGCAATGACATCAATGGTCTTGCCAACAGGACCGTATACGTGAGAGCCAAGGAGCGGAGAAAAGATGGAACTCACTCGCGGAGGCATCTTGCGCTTGTAGATGAAGTAAGCGAAGCACAGCGCGGGAAGCGCGAAGATCGTCCACGTGTGTAAGCCGAAGTGATAATGCGTAATGGCTATTGCCTGCTGGGCTGCTTCATTAGATTGCGGCTCAACATCTCCCATTGGAGGGTTGGCGAAGTGCGAAATTGGCTCAGCTACGCCCCAAAACATGAGAATCGTGCCAATGCCAGCAGCAAAGAGCATCGCGAACCATACCGGGGTTGAGTACTCGGGTTCTTCATCATCCGATCCCAAACGAACATGGCCGTACCTGCTCATAGATACGAAGATAAGAAAGACCAAGAATACGGTGACACCGAGGATGTAGAACCATCCAAGATTAGTTAGCAACCAGTCAGTCGCGGCACCGAAAACACTGGCGACCCAGTCTCCGGCAACAATCGTGAGTACCACGAAAGCAAAGACAGCTATAACGGTGGAAAAATAGACTGGCGGGTCAGTTTTCAGACGTAAGCTACGAGCTAGCGAAGTAAGCAAAGTGTTTCCCAACAAATGTCGATAACATAGGCCTCCATTCAGCGTATGCACGGAAAACTCTCAGGTTCAACCGCTGGTGAAGTTCGTTCATACGATTTAGGAACGTGATTCACCGATCTAGCTGTGGCGTTATGGGCTCATAACATTTCGGAAATATTTTAAGTAGCTGATTTGCTATCGAATACTAGGGGACAAGATCGGTCGGATAGACTCTGTTGCTTCATTGTTCGTCATTTGAGAGCGAAGCGACTACCGGTACCGGTGGGAGGATGGTTATGCGCCGATTTCCACAAACGTGAACCGGTGTTCGTAGGAGCAGATGATGATAATGGTTGAGACGACACATGTTTATTCGCGGGGCTATAGGGCTAACAGATTTGATCGATAATTCGTGGGTGGGGCAGCACGGTCACAAGTGACGTAAGCAGGTCTGTGCGACTGGCCACTCTTCTGAGGGATAGGACCGAGAGGGCGGCTGAGAAATGGAAGAAGACCCCGGGATGAACCGAAACTTCCTCAAAAGTCAATCCGTGACGAATCGAGTTGTCTGATGGCAAGGGCACAGAAATAGTGCAACGGGAGCCCAAGCTCGTCGTGGTGCCGGCTGATGCGTCGGGGCATCGAAAGCTATTAGTTAGGCTAAAGTGCCGATAGTTGAAGCAAGGCAACGAGGGATTGATTTAGGTATGAATCGATCATTGAGGTAAATACTGTTCTACAGCTTGTGATAGTAGGCCAGAGTGGATGGGGCGGAGAACTAACCAGCGGGGTACGTCCCTGCAGGAGATGCGCTGAAGAACGCGACAGCCTGCCGGTCTCAGGACTGGAACACGTATGTCTTAGCGAGTAAGCAGTTCTAAGGATCATCAAGGCGAAACAGCTTCCCTTATACGGAATTTCCTATATAGATGTAGGAAAATCCCTGAGCAATGCTGATTCATGCTTCACTAGACTTCTTTGGGCATTCGCATTTCAGGCTTCCCTTGAGGCAGGTGGGAGTCTCTATAAAACGAGCCACCAGGACGGAATGACCCTTGTATTGTAAAGTAGTAGCATCTATTTCTGCGCTGAAACAAAGGATTCTCGTGATTAAGGTCAAAGCAAATGATTCGGTACGAAATCTAGCCGACAACGCCCTTGTTGGAATCACATTGGCTAAAGATTCAGTATTCTTCGGCATAAACGGATCCGGAAAGTCTACTGTTTGTGAGGTGCTTAGCACCGCTTCCAAGTTAGAGCAGCTTGAGCCGAACAACCGTGGAGAGCTGATCGTCTATGCGTTTGATGAGAAGTGGCGTAAAGCAAAGGTTGGCGACTTCGTTGAAGGCGGCTCAGCAAAAGGCGTCACAACAGTCAGGTTGAATGAAGGGGCCGGTGAACTTGACGAGCAGATAAAGAAAGCGAAAGCTGCTTTAGAAAAAGCGGAGGCCGAGGAAAAAAGGGAAGGAGAACGACTGGAACAGGCGCAGGAAAAATTGGACGGAGTTATAGAAAAAGTATTTAAAGGTTTTCGGAAAGAATTAGAAGGTCGGTGCTCAGATCTCAATGGGCGCCGTTTTAATCGAGCCGCTATCCGAAGGGTGTTGGAGAGTGTCGATTGCAAAGAGCTAAGTGAAGAGGAAATTGACAAGAGAATTTCTCTAGTATCGGCTGATGGGCCTGGATATATTCCCGACTTGCCTAGCATTCCGGAATACTGGGAGTTTACTGACGGCCTATGGGAAGAAATCGCCAACATCCATCCGCGTATCCACAAATTGTCCATTCTACTAAATGATTGGGTTCGCGAGGGGCGCAAAAATCATGAGTCGGGAGAAAAGTGCCAATTCTGTGGGGCAATCGTAACCGATGAAAGGCTGGATGCCATAGACCGTGCGATTCGTCAAGCCGAGAGTGAAGCGTCTTTAGTTGTCAGGGATGAGTTAGATCTAGTCAGCGCGGCCACCGAAAATTGGCGGAATTTCAAATCGGCGTTGGAGCAAGCTGATTTTTCTCAGTCCGCTTACGGTGAGAAACTAACTACGATAAAGTTTGAGGTTCTATATGAACTCAGTTCCTTCATTGACGCTCTAGAAGGGGCTAGTCGCCTCCTTGATGAACAGGTGAGAAATTCACAAGAGATCTTAGAAGCTGAGAAGCCGAGTGTTGATCCAGCTGAGCTCAGAGAAGTGATCGGCACGCTATACCGAGTGCACAGCGAGATAAACAAACAGGCGTCGAAGCACTCAGATAACCAAGAACTTGCACTGGACGAGCTCAAGCAACATTGCTGCGCGAAGGACGGTAGCGGATGGAGTTCTGCAGACGGCGAATTTAAAGCTGCGAAAAGTGAACACGATACGGCACAGCGCAATTCAATTTATGCGAAAAAAGAGCTTGCTGATCTCAAGAAAAAAGTCTCGACAACTGCGTTTACCGCTAAATTCCTTGACAATAACCTCGGGATGATTATGGGTGAAAAGACTTTACGTGTTGAACAGGGGGAGGAAGGTGAGGGGTACCGTATTACTCGGCATTCTCTAAAAGCTGATGGCCTATCTGAAGGCGAAAAGAAGCTGATTTCACTTCTGTACTTTTGCGCCGAGTTCCTAGCGGACGAGCGTCGAGAACGGCTGGCGAATAGCATCGTCATGTTCGATGACCTGGGCTCTGAGCTTGATGAAGCTAGGCTAATGGCTGTCGACAGATTCATTTCGAATCACTTCACTGACCCGAAGCCAGCTGCACTTGTTTATTTTACTCACAGCCATAGCTACTTAAGAATACTTCAATCAAGACTGTCTAAGAATGTCATTGGGAAGAATAAGAATGGATGCCTCGAGGCTCCCAAGGCGAAGTTCTTTGAGATCTATAAGGACAGCTTTAGCGATGAACGGCAAAATACGCGGTGGCGCGAATGGCCGCCGGAGCAGGCCAGGCTAACAAATGATTACTGGCTCTCTTTCTACGTGGTGTTGAAAGCTTTCGAAGATTTACGTCGTGACGTGCCTCCTGCGTTGAGTACCGGCAATTTCTGTCGGAAAGTTCTCGAAGGATTTACCGAGTTCAAAGAGCCGTGTAACGATAGCTTTGGAAGCCGTATCGAATCCATACTCGCGAAAAAAGAGATTCTTCTATCGCCGGCGGTTTCTAAAATTGTTAATGAACTCTCTCATAGTCAATTGAGCAAGGCTGGTGGGGTACTTTCAAGAAATGAAACGGAGCTAGCTATTGTTCAGACACTCAATTTTATGTATCAGGTCGACGACGAACATTTGGACAAGTTATTAAGGAGGTTTAGGAATGCGCAGCAGGTCGAAGATCTAATTCGTGACCTCTCGCGGCGTGTGGACGCTGGGCGAGTGGACGCTGGATGAAATTGCGTCCAGGTTTATTCCATGTCAGTTGCGGACCAACTCTTCGCAGAGGTCTAGTAGTGCTATATCTGTTTGTATTGTCGAGGGTCTCGATGGTCAAAGGAATGTTTCATGCTGGGTTCGCAGGCCTTCTTAGGGTGATTTACAGGTTCTCGTTTTGCGTTACGACAGTATGCGCTCGTGTCACCGTCGTGAAGTAGAAGTGCAAATTTCACTTCCTAGCGCGGGTTTTCGATTCGTTTTCTAAGGCTCTGTATTTGTAACCGTGATTGGTTTGAGGCTGTATTAGATAGCTTATTGATTCAATCTAGAAAGGCTGAGCCATGGGATCTCGTCTGTTCGTTGCTTGTGGCGTCGGTATTGCCGATAGGCGTGGTTCGTGGCACAGCAGTATGCGGGCGAAATGTGGAATCCTAAGGGCAAATCTAAGCATGCTTGTATTTCTCTCGCCCACGTAGGGTTATTGCTTAGTCCTGAGGGTGTAGATGCGCAATGGCCGTATCGGGAAATCCTATCAATAGATTTGCTTTCCTTCATGTTGGTATCCGAAGAAGCTTGGTGCGTATTATTTTTGAAACGCGAGCTCTCGTGGGGATCCCTGTTCAGAATGATGAACACGATTCTAGAGACGATTGCTAGCGCAGTTTCTGAAGGTGGTGCCACGATGTCGGACATCAACCGTCGTGCAGCTGCAAGCTGGGGTGGCTAGAAAGAAAGTCAGCGGCAAAACGGCAATTCGCCATGGAAAATTGCCATGGAAGAAGTAATGAAAGAGGCGCGGGGGAGTGGCTGTCATATACGCAGTATCCCCGGCGCCCTTTTGCGTCCTGGAGTGCTACATCGGCAGTTTTGTTCTGGCGGGTCTGGCCAGTAAGATATTCAACTTGTGTGTGCGGACGTGATGTAGAGGCACCGTCGTAAAGCGAAAGCAACGGCGAGAAACTACACCGCGAACCAACTGCCTCGGGTCCCCACCGGCCGCCGAGGACGGACAGTTGTCGCACAAATTGGCTGGCAAAGTTTTAAACGGACCCGTAAGGAGTCATGTTGTCTACATTCCATCCGAAGGACGGTGACATCGAGCGCAAGTGGTACGTCATCGACGCTACCGATGTTGTGCTCGGCCGTCTGGCTACCCACTCGGCTGATCTGCTGCGCGGCAAGGGCAAGGCTTACTACGCCCCAAACGTTGACTGCGGCGATCACGTCATCATCATCAACGCTGATAAGGTACACGTCTCCTCTAACAAGCGGGACCGTGAAATGCGTTACCGTCACTCTGGTTTCCCAGGTGGCCTCAAGTCGATGACCCTGGGCCGCTCCCTCGAGCTGCACTCGGATCGCGTTGTCAAGGAAGCTATCGAAGGCATGATGCCGCACACCAAGCTGTCGCGTCAGTCTGTCAAGAAGCTCCACGTCTTCACCGGCGCAGAGCACCCATTCGCCGACAAGAAGCCTGAAACCTACGAGATCAAGGCGGTGGCACAGTGACCAACCCACAGGACACCAACGAAAACCAGAACGTAGAAGCTACCGAAGCTAGCTACGACGACGTTCAGGCTGCCGCTGCAGCTGCCACCGAAGAGCTCACCTCTTCCATCGGCGACGCAGTAGCAGAGGAAGCACCAGCTGAGGCAGAAGCACCAGCTGCGGCTCCAATCGTCCTGGACCGCCCAATCCAGACCGTCGGTCGTCGTAAGCGCGCAATCGCTCGCGTCACCGTCGTTCAGGGTACCGGCAAGATTGTCTGCAACGGCCGCGAACTCGAGGATTACTTCCCGAACAAGCTGCACCAGCAGGAAATCAAGGACCCACTGGTACTGCTCGAGCGTGAGAACCAGTTCGACATCAAGGCCAACATCAACGGTGGTGGCCCATCCGGTCAGGCTGGCGCAATGCGTTTGGCAATTGCTCGTGCACTGAACGAGTACAACCCAGAAGAGCGTGGCACCCTCAAGAAGGCTGGCTTCCTCACCCGTGACGCACGTGCGGTTGAGCGTAAGAAGGCTGGTCTCCACAAGGCACGTCGCGCACCTCAGTACTCCAAGCGCTAAAGACTGCTTACAGCACTACGGCGAGTTACCGCTGTACTGCTACACAGCATCACAGAACACCCCCACACTGCGGATTCTCGCAGGTGGGGGTGTTTTGTATGGCCGGGGATGCAAGCGGCCTGGAACGTCTTCTCGTGCTTTATGGATCTTTTTTTGTGTTTTATGGGTTCCGTCGCGACCTATGACCGAGCCTGCAACAAAAACAGCCGAAATCGACCCGGAATTGTTGCCTACACGGTCATAGGTGAGAAAAAGCAGGTGGTGGCCAGCGCACAGCAGGTGGTGGCCACTGGGCAGCACCGGCGGTATACGACAGTCCCGACAGTTCCAGAGCGAACCGCTATCCGCTCACATAGCCGCCCTATCCACCCACGTATTCGCGTAAGTACTGGCCAGTGATTGTCGTAGGCAAGGCAACTCCAAGACTGTCGGTCGCGGCAGCGAGGCCAGCCTCGCCACCCGGACTAGCCCCGCCACCCGGACCAGCACTGCCTGCAATCAACTGCGCCGGCGTCCCCTCAAATACGACTCGGCCACCATCATGGCCAGCGCCCGGCCCCATGTCGATGATCCAATCCGCATGCGCCATCACCGCCTGATGATGCTCAATAACCAGCGCCGTCGCCCCCGAGTCCACCAACCGATCCAGCAACCCCAACAGCTTCCGAACATCAGACAAGTGCAACCCTGTTGTTGGCTCGTCAAGCACGAAGAACTTCGCATCTTTGGCACCCATCTGCGATGCCAACTTCAGACGCTGACGTTCACCGCCAGACAACGTCGGCAGCTGCTGTCCGAGAGTGAGGTAACCAAGGCCGACGTCGTCAAGCCGAAGCAGAATCTTGTGCGCGGCAGGAATCCGCGCATCCTTGCCCGCCTCGGATTCACCACCGAAAAACTCGCGAGCCTGCACAACTGACATCTCCAGCACATCGGCAATGGTACGACCACCAAATGTGTACTCAAGGACCTCCGGTAAGAAGCGCTTGCCACCACAGTCATCGCAAGTATTAGCAATGGTGGACATGAAACCGAGCTCCGCATACACCACGCCGGCACCCTTACACGTCGGGCATGCACCCGCGGAATTCGGGCTAAACATTGCCGGCTTTACGCCATTGGCCTTGGCAAATGCCTTTCGGATTGGCTCCAACAGGCCGGTGTATGTCGCCGGATTAGAGCGCCGCGAACCCTTGATCGGAGTTTGATCCACATACGTCATGTCTGGATGCTTCGCAACGAGCTCGCCCACCAGCGACGACTTACCCGAACCAGCGACGCCAGTCAGAACAGTAAGAACCCCAGTAGGGAAATCGACATCAACATTGTCGAGATTGTTGGCGGACGCTCCACGAACTTCGAGCTTCCCAGTGGGGGAACGGAAGTCGCTCTTAATCTCGACTTTTTCGGAGAAACTAAGGCCGGTGACGGTGTCCGCCTTGCGCAGCCCTGCGACATCGCCCTCATACATGATCTCGCCACCCCCAGTACCCGCGAGCGGACCAATATCGATGGCGTGATCAGCAATCGAAATCATTTCTGGCTTGTGCTCCACCACCAGCACGGTGTTGCCCTTATCGCGGAGCTGCAGCAAGAGCTGATTCATCTGCTGAATGTCATGCGGGTGGAGGCCGATGCTTGGTTCATCAAAGACGTACGTCACGTCAGTGAGCGCAGAGCCGAGATGCCGAACCATCTTCACACGCTGCGATTCACCACCTGACAGCGTGCCCACAGCACGCGACAGCGACAGATACCCGAGGCCAATGGTCACAAACGAGGCCATGATCTCTGACAACGATTCCAACACCGGTGCGACAGAGCTTGCCGTCGACTCGTCGCGAAGAGCATGCACCCACGCTGCCAAATCCGTCAGCTGCATCGCGTTGCAGTCCGCAATACTGCGTGGCACCCCATCCGCGCCCGTAATCCTCGACGTTCGAGCACCCTCATTCAACCGAGTGCCACCACAATCTGGACACGGAGTGAAGACAACTGCCTTTTCGACGAACCTTCGGACATGTGGCTGCATCGCCTCGACGTCCTTGGTCAACATCGACTTTTGAATTTTGGGGATCAAACCCTCATACGTGACATTGATGCCGTCTGCCTTGATCTTCGTGGGCTCGCGATATAACAAGTCATCGAGCTCCTGCTGGGAGAACTTTCCGACGGGCTTGTCCATGTCGAAGAACCCAGAACCAGCGAAGATACGCCCGTACCAGCCGTCCATGGAATATCCAGGAACTTGGATGGAGCCGTCGGCGAGAGACAACGATTCGTCGTAAAGAGCGGTGAGATCGAAATCGGAGACAGTGCCACGTCCCTCACACCGGACGCACATGCCGCCGGTGACGCTGAACTCGCGGCGTTCGCGGGTGCCGTCTGCTTTCTTCATCGAACCGACTCCCGACGCGGATGCGACGTTGAAGGAGTAGGCCTTGGGGCCGCCGATATGCGGTGTTGCGAGGCGACTGAAGAGGATACGGAGGAGTGCGCCAGCATCGGTTGCGGTACCGACGGTCGAACGAGGATCGGCACCAAGCCTTTCCTGGTCGACGACAATGGCAGTGGTGAGGCCATCAAGAACGTCGACATCGGGGCGTTGCTGTGATGGCATGAATCCTTGCACGAATGCGCTGTACGTTTCGTTGATCATGCGCTGCGATTCCGCAGCGATGGTTCCGAAGACGAGGGAGCTTTTGCCTGAGCCAGAGACTCCGGTGACAACAGTGAGTCGGCGCTTAGGGATATCTACATTGATGTTGCGGAGGTTATTCACGCGGGCGCCACGAACACGAATGGTGTTGTGGTTGTCAGCAGGATGCATAGTTCAGTTCTAGTCGAACTGACGGATTGGCGTTAGCAAGGTGCGCACCCGTGCGTTTCGATCGTGGGGGAGTGCCAAGAGTTACACCTTATTAATTATCGTTCGTAAATATCCGTGCAGGTAGTAAAGTGTTGTTCTGTGTCTGCTTCGAATTCAAAACACCGTAAGCCCAAGTCGTCTGCTGGCGGCTCGGCATCGGCTCAGAAGAAGGCCCTGAAGGTCACTTCCGGGTTGCTCCTTGGCTTAGTCGCCGTGTTTTTTGCGGCTTTTGGCATCGACTACTTCGTGAACAAGGACAATGTTCCGCGTGGCGCAACTGTCGCCGGGGTTCAAATTGGCAACATGAGTTCGTCGGAAGCCCAAGCGAAGCTTGAGCAGGAGCTTGGCGCCTCCCTTGACCGCCCAGTGACGGTCACTGCTGGAAAGCAGAAGTCCACGGTGCAGCCAGCCGCTGCGGGGCTTTCCATCAACTGGGAAGAGACTGTCGATCAGGCAGGTAAGCAGTCGCTGAACCCGGTGACGTGGGTGAAGAGCTTCCTGTCGGAGCGTGAACTCGACTTGAAGAGCGATGTTGACCCTGGAAAGTTCAAAGCAGAACTCGATCGTGTCCAGAACGAACTGACAATCAAGCCCGTGGACGGTCACGTCAATCTTGACGGAGGCACGGTCAATGCGGTCGACCCGATTATTGGACAGAACGTTGATTCGCAGCAGCTTCGTGACGAACTGACCATGCATTGGCTCCAGCCTGATGGAATCACCGTGGACACAACTGAGGCGCGTCCAAAGGTCGACGCAGCACAGGTCAAGGAAATGGCCGATGGACCTGCCGCACGTGCAGTCTCCGCGCCAATTGTGGCCAAGGGTCGCGACGGCATCGACGGAATTATTCCAGTAGAGCGGATGGCTGAGGTCGTTTCCTTCGAACCAAAGGATGGCAAGCTTGCTCCTAAGGTTAACTCGGAAGCTGCGGAGAAAATTCTCGACGAAAACCTCGCAGGTACCGAGGCCGAGATGCAGAACGCAGTTGTATCGGTTGTGGGTGGCGCAAAGTCTGTTACGCCTCACGTTGATGGTGTGACCATCGACTGGAAGAAGACCATGGCGGACTTCGAAAACCGTGTCATCGGTGATGCACCTCGAGACTTTGAAGCCGTATACATCGATGAGCCAGCCGAATACACGACGGAAGAAGCCGACCAGGCTCGCTTCGACCAGGTCATCGGCGAGTTCACGACCGGCGGTTTCTCGCCAGAATCTGGTGTGAATATCGCCTTGACGGCAAACATCGTCAACGGTGCATTTGTCGCGCCGGGCGAGACGTTCAGCCTGAATGGCTACACCGGTCCACGTGGTTCGGCGCAGGGCTTTGTGGAAAGTGGCATCATCTTGAACGGTCGCGCTGACAAGGCTGTTGGTGGTGGCATCAGCCAGTTTGCAACCACGCTGTATAACGCCGCGTACTTCGCCGGCATGGAAGATGTCGCGCATACTCCGCACAGCTACTACATCGACCGCTATCCAGCTGGCCGCGAAGCGACAGTGTACGAGGGCGCAATCGATCTGCAGTTCAAGAACAGCGCGAAGACCCCAGTCATTATCGAAGCATGGGTGGCGGATGGATCGCTGACCGTGCGTTTGATGGGCACCAAGACTGTTGAAGTCGAGTCTGTTAATGGTGGCCGGTGGGGACATTCGTCCCCCGAGACGCTGCATATGAGCGGTGACAAGTGCATCGCTTCCAGCGGTACCGACGGCTTTACGACATCGGATACAAGGATCATCCGCGATTTGAATGGCTCAGAGATTTCTCGCGAGACCACGACAACCGTCTACGATCCGCAACCGATTGTTGTGTGTGGCTAACAGGCCTTTAACGCGCGGGGTAGGGGTACCTACCCCGCGCTCTTTGTAAGCAGTGGCAGAATAAGCCCTAGCTTTCATCCTCAATTGTCTTTTCGTCTACTCAGGAGTTAATCGCGAATATGGGCCGTCTCTTTGGAACTGATGGTGTTCGAGGTCTCGCTAATCAGGCTCTGACCGCACCGATGGCGTTGCGTTTGGGCGCTGCAGCCGCGACAGTGCTGACGCGCGATTCGAACCCTTCCAAGCGACGTCCGCTGGCGATCGTGGGGCGTGACCCCCGTGTCTCCGGCGAGATGCTGGCCGCAGCGCTGTCTGCCGGCATGGCGTCGCAGGGCGTCGATGTGCTTCGAGTTGGTGTCTTGCCAACTCCTGCTGTGGCATTCCTGACGGATGATTACGGCGCTGACATGGGTGTCATGATTTCCGCATCTCACAACCCAATGCCGGACAACGGCATCAAGTTCTTCTCGGCTGGGGGCAATAAGCTTGACGACGCCGTCGAAAAGGAAATCGAGCGAGCTTTGGAATCTGTGCCTGAGACCGGGCCGACCGGTACGGGTGTGGGACGAGTGATTGAGGAAGCTCCAGATGGGCTGGATCGCTACCTGTTCCACTTGTCCCGCGCAGTACCAAACACGTTGGATGGTCTGCGCGTAGTCGTGGACTGTGCGAATGGTGCAGCGTCGCAGGCGGCTCCGCTGGCGTATGCCGCTGCTGGCGCAGATGTGGTGTCGATTTTCAACACTCCAAATTCGTACAACATCAATGACAATTGTGGTTCTACGCATATCGATGTCGTGCGTAAGGCAGTCATTGAGCATGGCGCAGACTTGGGTCTTGCTCATGATGGTGATGCTGACCGCTGCTTGGCAGTTGACTCGGAAGGCAACGTTGTCGATGGTGACCAGATTATGGCCATCCTCGCGGTTGCTATGAAGGAAGACGGCCTGCTGCATCACAACACTCTCGTAGCAACGGTCATGAGTAACCTCGGCCTGAAGCTGGCGATGGAAGAGCAGGGCATCAAGCTGCGTACGACCAAGGTGGGCGACCGTTACGTACTCGCTGACCTCAACGCTGGTGGCTACTCGTTGGGTGGCGAGCAATCCGGCCACGTGGTTATCCCTGACCACGCAACAACTGGCGACGGCACGTTGACTGGCCTCTACCTGATGTCGCGGATGGCTCGTTCCGGCAAGACGCTGGCGGAGTTGGCATCGGTAATGAAGGTGCTGCCGCAGACGTTGATTAACGTTCCAGTGTCGGATAAGTCCATCATCATGAGCTCGGAAGAGGTCAAGGTCGCTATCGCTAGTGCCGAAGAGCGCCTGGGTAGCACGGGTCGCGTTCTGCTGCGACCATCGGGCACCGAGGAATTGTTCCGCGTGATGGTGGAAGCGGGAGATGCGGAAACTGCGCGCAAAATTGCTGGCGAACTGGCCGCAGTGGTTGCGTCGGTGTAACTCAGTTTTTCGCTGTGTGTCCTCGGCAACGTAAAGTCGAGATCTGAATACGTTTCCTACGAGTGTTCCCCGTGAGGTGCATCCATTATGACTGCGAGGTCCGATATGGCCCCGTCACATTCAGATGATCAGCGTCCGCTGACTGTCGCAGATGTCGAGTCGCGATTCGCCCCGGGTGAGGCCGACATTCAGGTCGAGGTTGTCGACGAGAACGGTCGCGTGTTGGGCACCGCTGGCAAGCTGGAGGCCCACCTGCCACCAGGTGTGCTGCACCGTGCGTTTTCGTTGTTCCTGTTTGATGATGAAGGTCGCATGCTGCTGCAGCGTCGTGCCGCTGCGAAGTACCATTCGCCTTTGCTGTTGACCAACGCAACGTGCTCGCATCCCCTGCCTGGAGAGCCTGTGGTGGATGCCGTTCGTCGTCGCGCGAAGGAAGAGCTGGGCGCGGACGTAGCTGACCTCGAAGAGCTCGGCATTGTCATCTATCAGGTCGAAGACGACCGCAGTGGTTTGTACGAACACGAGTACAACCATGTGTGTGTGGGGCGCGTCCTCGTGGACACCATTGATCTCAACCCTGATGAAGTAGACGAGATCGTGTTCGTAACCCCGGAGGAGCTCGCTTCTCGACGAGCCGATGAGCCAATGACTCAGTGGTTCAACCATGTGTGGGGCATTGGTGCAGAAAAGTTTTCGAAGTTCGGTTTCGATATCGACAACGTACCGGGAATTCATGGTCCCGAAGAAGCTCAGCAGGCGGCTGCTGACACCGTGAAGAAGGTGGGCGAGTAATGACTAGCGTGGAAGACCCCTACGCGGACCTTCACGCTGACGATGACAGCGAGCTGGATACCGCGCAATGGTATGCACTAACCACTGAGCAAGGTTCGGCGATGGGCGAGGCTCATGCTAAAGCGATCTTGATGGGTGAGCATTCTGTGGTGTACGGTCGCCCCGCCATTGCGGTGCCTGTCACGACCTTGCGCACTGTCGCTCGCATTGATGCTGAGCCGGATTCGCCGATTCTTTTTGCACTGGATGGCGACATCATTTCGTTGGATGAGTTGCCGGAGCGGTACGCGTCGATAGGCAAAGCCACCCAAGTTGCGCTGAAGAAGTTTGGGCTGCCAGAGCGGGATATTTTGGTGCGTCTGCGTTCGGGTATTCCACCTGCTGCGGGACTCGGAGGGTCAGCCGCAGTTGCGCATGCGGTGATTGACGCGATTCGTGATTTCGCCGGTGGTGAACTCACTGATCGTGAGCGTTTCGAACTGGTTCAGGACGCTGAGCGAGTAGCTCATGGCAATCCATCTGGTCTGGATGCCACCGCCACGCGAGCTCCTGGTCCGGTCTACTTCAAACAGGGACAGTTTGAGCCGGTATCGGTTGGCCGCCGAATGTGGCTGATCATCGGTGACACCGGTGTTCGAGGTTCCACCTCGGATGCTGTTGCTCGGGTACGGGGATTCGTCGAGAGTCGGAAAGTGCGTGGCATCCAGCTTCTCGACGAGCTCGGGGCGCTTACCGAAGCATGCGTGAGGTACCTCGGAAAGGGCGATATTGCCCGCCTCGGTATCCGTATGAACCGTGCCCAAGATGCATTGGATGAGCTTGGTGTGGGCCATGAGGCCATCACTGAACTGGTTGCAGCTGCCCGCGTCGCTGGTGCTTCAGGCGCCAAACTCACTGGTGCTGGCTGTGGTGGCTGCGTTATCGCGTTGACGGATAGTGCAGGTCGGGCAGAGTTGATTCGTCACGCAATGATGGATGCCAATGCAGTGGCATCGTGGACTGTGGAGGTTTCCCCATCATGACAACCGCTGGTCGTGTCGCTGGCACAGCAACTGCAGTAGCGCATCCGAATATTGCGCTGATTAAATACTGGGGTAAGCGCGACGAAGCGCAGCAGTTGCCCGCCACGGGCAGTTTGTCGCTGACTCTTGGTATCGCGCCAACCACAACGACGGTAGAACTCGATGAGTCGTTGTCCGAGGACATTGGCACATTGAATGATGAAGAGATGGTCGGCAAGGACTTGTCTCGCGTACAGAAGTTCTTGGAGTTCGTACGCGAGCGCGCAGGCGACAACTCGCTGCCATACGCGCGTGTGACCACCACGAATGAGATCCCGACCGGCGCCGGCTTGGCATCATCTGCTTCCGGTTTTGCAGCTTTGACGTTGGCTGCAACGGCAGCATACGGATTGGATCTGACTGAAGCTCAGTTGTCTGCGCTCGCGCGCCGTGGTTCTGGATCTGCTTGCCGCTCCATCTATGGAGGATTGGTTGAATGGCTGCCAGGCGAGGATGACGCATCCTCTCACGCCGTGCAGCTCCCGGAGTCAGGTCTGGAATTGGCATTGGTTGTTGCTGTGCTGAGCCCTGGACGTAAGAAGATTGACTCCCGAGCAGCCATGCGAAACACCGTGCAGTCATCCCCATTCTTCCCAGCGTGGGTCGAGAACGTTCCTGGCGAGATTGAGCAGATGAAGAAGGCTATCGCTGACGCAGATTTCACCGCTGTCGGCTCGTTGGCAGAGTCCAACGCGATGCGTATGCACGCAACGATGTTGGGTGCAGTGCCTCCAGTGCGTTACTGGAACGCTGATTCGGTTGCTGCTTTGGATCTCGTCGCAACGCTTCGCGATGAAGGTACCGAATGTTACGCCACAATGGATGCCGGCCCGAACGTGAAGATCATTTGTCGCCCAGCCGATGCAGACGCGATTGCCCAGCGGTTCCGCGCTGAGTTCGATGGCATTGACGTGCTTGTGTCTGGTCACGGCCCGGCTGCGAAGGTTGTGTCTTAATGGCAGTTTCCACCGCAACCGGTCGCGGTTGCGGCAAGCTTTACATCGTCGGCGAGTACGCGGTCATGGATCCGCAGGGACTTGCTGTTCTAGCGGGTGTTGATCGTTTCCTCACAGCAACCGTCACTCCTTCGCTTTTCGACGATCGCGGTCGCATCTACTCGTCCTATTACGGTGCAGATGGCCGTGAGTTTTTCTGCGCTAGCGATGGCAGGAAGGGAAGCTACGGTACTGATATTGCAGGACGCGCCATTGAGCTTGCTTATGGGATTATTGAGTCGCGAGGTGCGGTGGCGGAGGCCGTCGACATTCGTATTGACTCCGGCCTGGATGACTCCGTCACTGGTAAAAAGTATGGCCTTGGGTCCTCTGGCGCAGTTGCAGTTGCTGTCATTCGTGCTGTCACAGCAGCACACGGTGTGGAATTGTCAGCGCTAGAGGTTTTCAAGGCCGCGTACGTGGCGACAGTGCGCGCTGGAGCGAAAGGCTCTGCCGGGGACATTGCCTGCAGTAGTCACGGGGGAGTAGTGCTATACCGGCGCCCGGATGTCGATGTCGCACAGGAGCTTATCGACGCGGACCCCATTGGTGCTGTTTTCGCCAATTGGCCGGGATTGATTCTCGACAGCCGAGAGGACCTGGCAGGGCTGGACTTTCTTGTTGGATGGACTGGCACACCTGTGAAAACGGACGAGCAGCTGGCTGCTGCTGAGAAAGCAGCTCGAAATGCAGCTGATGCTACGTCCGCACACGACGAGAAGGTGCGGGAGTTTGTTGATGCGAGTGCGACCGTCGCAAAGAAGTTGTGGGAAGCCGCTCGTGTAGGTGACAGGGAGCAAATCGAAGAGCAAATTCGATGCTCACGGAAACTGCTGGCGGGATATGCGGATCTCAAAGGTTTGCAGATTGAGACTCCATTGCTGGCGAGTTTGGCTGATATTGCGGCGCATAACGGTGCTGTGGGGAAGAGCTCGGGCGCAGGTGGCGGCGACTGCGGCATTGCGTTGGCAGGGACAGGCGCAGACACAGGCACAATTCTGGCTCAGTGGTGCGACGCTGGTATCGAACCACTTGCTTTGAGCATTGCACCACGGTTTTCAGGAACTGCGCTTGGTCAAATAAAGCCAGCCAGCGAAAACGCATAGACTCGAAGAAACTAACGACATTCCACGAATAACATTTAACGAACGACATTTAACGAACGACAAAGTGAGCGACATTATGACTGAGAACACCAAGCACCCACAGGAATACGCCCACATTCCACTGAGCTGGATCGGGCCAGTGAAGATCAGTGGCAACGTCATGAACGACGAGGTGAAGATTCCACTGGCGACGTACGAGACGCCACTGTGGCCTTCGTGCGGTCGTGGTGCCAAGGTGTCGCGCATGATCGATACTGGTATCACCTGCACCTTTGTTAGCGAAAAGATGACGCGTTCCGTGATCTTCGAGCTCGCAACCGCAGCGGATGCGGTTGTCGCTCGTGACCAGATTCTTGGCCGTATGGATGAGATGAAGCAGGTCGTGGAATCGTCGAGCCGTTTCGCCAAGCTCATTGACGTGCATTCACAGATCGCAGGTCGCATCCTGATTATTCGCTTCGACTACCTGTCTGGCGATGCTTCTGGACATAACATGGCCACCCTCGCTTCCGAGCGGTTGATGACCTATCTGATGAAGGAAATGCCAGAGCTCGGCTACGGCTCCATTTCTGGCAACTTCTGCACTGATAAGAAGACGTCGGCAGTCAACGGCATTCTTGGTCGTGGCAAGTACATCATCGCTGAGGCAGTAATTCCGGAGCCTGTCGTCCGTGAACGTCTTCGCACCACTGCCAAGGAGTTGGCAACCCTCAACGAGCGCAAGAATTTGATCGGCTCGATCATGGCGGGTTCGCTTCGTTCGGCCAATGCTCACTACGCAAACATGCTTCTTGGTTTCTACCTCGCCACAGGCCAGGATGCTGCGAACATCGTGGAGGGATCACAGGGTGTCACGCAGGTCGAAGCACTTGACGACGGATCCGTGCGTTTCACTTGTACTCTCCCTAACCTCATCGTCGGTTCTGTTGGCAATGGTAAGGGCCTCGATTTCGTAGAGGAAAACCTGCGGCAGCTTGGTTGCAAGGAAGATCGTGAGCCGGGCGAGAATGCTCGTCGACTTGCTGCATGCTGTGCTGCCATCGTTTGGTGTGGCGAGCTATCGCTTCTTGCAGCTCAGACGAATCCAGGCGAGCTGATGGAAACTCACGTCAGCATTGAGCGTGCTGCCAAGTAACAAAAGTTAACGCAAACGGAAGAGGCGCTACGTTACTGAGCCATGTAGACACTTGGCATGGGCTCAGCTAATACCGAATCTGGCACTTAGCTGCTTCACAGGCGAAAGCGCTATTGTCGAAGTTTCGTGGTCCGAATTTTGCAAAGTTTGGCACAACGAGTACAACAAAAATTAACCTAACAGGGTATGGCTTTTCACCATTATTGCCCCTAGGCGTATTGTCCATTAGAAATACGGATTTATCTCCTAGAGCCCACCCCTAGAATCGAGCTTGGATTTTCAACATGACTGATCTTCATGCAGGAACCCCTGTCGGAATCGACGACATCGCATTCGCGACTGGTTCCTACCGCATCGATTTGGCAGAAATTGCGCCTCGACTTGGCGCAGAGCCAGCGAAGTACCACAAGGGCCTTGGCCAGGAACAGATGAGCGTTGTGGCTGCGGATGAAGACCCAGTCACTATGGCGGCTGCAGCTGCGAAGAAGATTGTCGATCGTGCCGGTGTCGAGGGAATTCGTACCTTGATGTTTGCTACCGAGACGAGCATCGACCAGTCCAAGTCGGCAGGTGTGTATGTGCACGAACTGATCGGCTTGCCAGCGACTGTGCGTACCGTCGAAATGAAGCAGGCTTGCTACTCCGCAACCGCCGCTTTGCAGTTCGCTTCGGCCTTGGTTGCGCGCAACCCAGAAGAGAAAGTTCTGGTCGTTGCAGCTGATATCGCTCGCTATGACTTAAATTCTGCTGCAGAGCCAACCCAGGGCGCAGGCGCAGTCGCCATGTTGGTGGCCGCTAATCCAAAGATTTTGGCTTTGGATGTTGCGTCGGGTGTATTCACCAAGGACGTAATGGATTTCTGGCGTCCAAACTACCGCGACCAGGCACTGGTCGAGGGCAAGTTGTCTATCAGCGCTTACATTGACGCAGTCGAGGGCGCGTACCAGGACTACATCAGCCGTGGCGGCACGAACTTCGCTGAGATTGATCGTTTCTGCTACCACCAGCCATTTACCAAGATGGCGTACAAGGCGCATCGCATGATTGCGGAGCGCCTGGGCATCGAGCTTTCCGACGAGCGCGTGACCGAGCAGTTGCACCCATCGACTGTGTACAACCGCCGTATTGGCAATAGTTACACGGCATCGTCGTACATGGGTCTGCTGAGTCTGCTGGACACTGAGGCTGGTTTGGCTGGCAAACGAGTCGCCATCGGTTCTTACGGATCTGGTTGTGTGGCAGAGTTCCTGACCGGCACTGTGGTGGAAGGCTACGAGTCCCAGCTTCGCGCTGAGGAGAACGCCAAGGTTTTGGATGACCGCATTGTTCTGGAAGACGCTCAGTACTTGGAGATCCAGAAGCGTGCTCCTGAAGACTTGGGCAACTACTCCAATATTGGTGAGGGCCTTGCCAAGGGCACCGGTCCATTCAGCTGGACTGGCGTGGACGATCACAAGCGCATGTACGCAGCTAACTAATTGACGTACAAAGCAACAAGGGGAGGGACAGCCACAGGCTGTCCCTCCCTTTGCGTGGGGTACGGCTAGAACAATCCCGCTTCCCTCAGGAATGTCTCTCCGTCATCAAGCCCCTTGAGATCGTAGGTATTCACCATGACGCCAGTGGTGGAGTTGGCGTAGTACATGGTGTAGCGTTCGCCGATCGAGCTCGGTCCGCTCAGGTGCGCAGACGCGGTGCCGTCTGGGCTGACTCGAATCTCGTTGTTCGGGGACAACGAATCGTTGTGCCAGTTTTCCTTGATGCGCAGGAACTCGGTGCCTGCCTCGACATCATCGACGGAAATCATGACGCTTGCATACTCACTATCAAACAAGCCAGCAGAACCTGCCTCCTGCTTGACATTGCAACGCAGCTGCAGGTTTCCACCTTGGGTCTGACCTGTGATCTCGCAGTCCTTGAGCTTCGATGATAGTTCTTCCGGAACTGCCGCCAGAACGCCGTCAACCGTCTTCAGATCATCAACCTTTGGAGCTTCTGATGTTGGTGCAGCCGTGGTGGTGTCCTCACCGCCCTCATTGCCTGCAGGCGTATCGTCACCGCCAAACGCACCCATTGCGTAGGCGACGCCTGCAAACAGCACAATGACACCAACGACCGCTCCCGCGATGAGTGGCAGCTTCGAGCCACCCTTCTTCGTGGCGGATTCGCTTGACGACGACGTCGGCACGCTAAATCCGGGGCGGGTGGTGTCCGGAGTGGTAGGGGCGGGGTCATTGTTGAAGCTACCAGCGGAGTATGGGCTATTTCCGTACGAAGACGTGCCCCAACCCTCGTTTGTCGACTGCTGAGCATGCTGCTGCGCGCCGAGACCACGAACAATTGGAGCAGCCGCAGATAGCGCGCCCTGTGCGACGACGGTCTTCGGATCATCGAGCGTTGCGACGGGACCAAGGGCCTTCAAGCTCTCATGTACCAGCGGAATTCGAGAGGAACCGCCAGTCAGGTACAGAGCCTCCAGATCCTCTGGGCCATTGATGCGGGCATCGGCCAAGGTTGCGCGAGTGAGCTGCAACGCCTTATCCAGACCTGGCTGGATCAGTTCCTCGAACTCGTCGCGAGTGAGCTGGAATCGCTCAGTCATTCCGCCACCGGTGACGCTAATGGTCGCCGATGCAGCTTCTGACAGCAGCTCTTTTGCACGTCGGATGCTGTCTTCGAGAGCGTGCTTTTCGTACAGCGGAGCCTGAATGCGCATGTAGCGGAGTAATTCCGGATTGCGTTCGTTCAACTGCTGATCAATCCAGCGTCGGATCAGCGCATCGAAATTCTTTCCACCCAAGGTGTTATCACCGCGGGCAGCGACGACGTCGAAAGTATCTTGGTCGTTTGCCTCGAGGACAGCGACATCGAGGGTGCCACCACCGAAGTCGAAGACAGCGATCTTCGATCCGGGAGCAAGAGCGCGAGCCTTGGAGTAATAGTGTGCAGCAGCGCGGGGCTCTGACACAGTTTGGATCTTTGAAGGGTCAAGACCAAGCTTTGACGCTGCGTCGAGAAGCACCTGGATCTCTTGTGGAGACCATGCCTCCGGGTGCGTCAAAACCAACTCGGAAGGATCAACGTTGCCATGCTCCTTCTTCGCGCGTGCCAAGACGGACTGCAAAACAGCGGCAACAGGGACGGACGCAGGGAGGTCGTAGCCGTTGACGTTGATCATCTGCTGCGCGATGACTCGCTTCGGGGCCGGAACAAAGCCAGCAGGATTCTCTTCCGCCTTGTTGATAGCAACGTCACCAACATCGATCTGGTCAGGTGATTCAACGTAGACCGATGACGACATGGTCGTGCGGTTGTGACTCAAATTGATGGTTTCAATCGAGTCCTTAATAGGGCCTGTGTGAGCCGCGGCCGTATTTGACGTGCCGAAGTCAATGCCCAGTGTCCAATCCCGCATAGTGAGGTGATCTTCCTTGCTTGGTCAAAAATACAAATGAGGTGCGTAAAGCCAGGTCAGCCTTGTTCAGGATAAGGCACCGAACAAGGCCTCCGCGCGTCGAGGTAACGCTACTTCTTGCCGGACTCTGCCTTCTGCAGAATCATGTATTGCGCTGCAGTAGCCTTCGTGAGTTCCTTCTGGTCTTCGCCGTACGTTTCGCCGACGTAGTTATCCTTCAGAATGAAGCAGTTATTTCGCTGGCCCAACGTCGTCTGCTTTGTGACGCACTTGGTGTCTGGGACACCCTGTGGTTCGTCGTAAACTTCCCAGCCCATGTTCAACATGTGCGAGATGTGGCCGGACCAGAGTTGCTGTGCGGCGAATTCATTGGACGCGCGGGTCACTGAGCTTTCATCCACAGCAGTGTGAGTTGCTCCGGCATCGTTGAGCAAAGTGAGGGTTTCCTGTGCACCGTACGAGTTTGCTGCAACTCCGCGCGGACCGAAGACACCGGCGAAGCTGTGCTTGCCTTCTTCACGCTTGCTTGGCAGCGCGTAAATGCGGAGCTTTTCCTTGTCCAGCTCGAATGGACCTTCAATCTCGCCGACGCCGTCGACAGTCTTCACAGCCTGGAACTGATCAATTCGTGGCTTCTGCTGATTCACGGCTTCCGTTGCCATGGTGGTCAGCCACTCGGTGTTGCCGGCCGGAGCGTCGGCCCAGAAGTACAGAACGTACTCGTCGTGCGGAACAAACACGTTGATGGACTCAGTGGTGTCACTGCCATCGTCCAAGAGTGACATTTCGTGTGTCGATGCGAAGGAATTGGCGAGCTCTGGAATGGTGATTGGGGTGGATGGATCCAATGGATCATCCGGCAGGAACGTGACACCAGTTGTAGTCAAGTGCTGATGAACTTGTTCAGCGAACTTCTGTGCATCTTCCGGAGACAAGAAACGCAGGACGTGCGTGTTAATTGTCTTTTCGCCATCCGTAGCCTGTGCTTTCGGAATGCTTGCAGAAATGCGGGAGCCGTAGAGGAAATTATTGTTCTCTGCCAGCTCCGCAGATTGTTCGTCGATAACTGCATTTAGAGCGCCAGCGCTGAACAAAGGATTAGGCATTGGATTGACATCCGATACCTTCGGATCAACTTCGAATGGTAGAACAACGTGTTCCAGCAAACGAGCTGTTTCATATTCAATGATTGTCTCGTCGGAGGTCTTTCCGAATGGCTTCGCCGGTTCGGTAGGCCAATCGCCGGTGTCGAATTCCTTTTTCTGCTCGCTTGGCTTCTGGGCAGCTGGAGTGGACGTTTCGGTTTCCTTGTCCTTGTTATTGCCAAAGAGGTTTGCGCCACCTGGAAGGTCGCAGCCCGCGAGCAAAGTGAGGGAACACACGGTCGCTAAGGCAGCCGTTGCGCGCATCGTCTTCATCGGAGAAACTCCTTATTTTGTAAATAGTGACTGTTCGAGTCGAACTGAGTATTCAGTGCCGTCTACTGTTGGATGCAGTGACTGCCCAAAAAGTTCCCCGCGGACAGAATCGACCGGTTTGGCAACTTAGTAATTCAATAGCCATACCTTAGTATCGTTTAACTAAAAGTTCCTAACAATTTCGTGAACGAACAGTTTCAGGAGGGTTACCGTGGATGACTCGGCGAATTCCACCCAGGCGGCCGTCGATACGCGTAGCCCGCACGATGCTGGCGCACAATTGTTGCAAGCCATCACCACGAAGATTCTGAAGCCATTTCATATGAATGACGTGTGTGACCTTGCGTTACGACGAGCATCGTCGGGCAGTCAGCTTCGTTCTGTTGTTGTGGTGGGCGAGATTAAGCGTGGCAAAAGCTCCCTAGTCAATGCGCTGGTGGGGCAAGCGAATGCTTCGCCAGTGGGAATCGATGTCACCACGGCCACAAGCATCTCTGTGGGGCAGGAGACCCCCGAACTTGCGGGTGGCAGCGCTCAGTTGATGTTCGCCGAGCATGCCGAAACTATCCCTCACACAGAATTGGAAGACTGGGTGTCATGTGACGGTAAACATGGCAACGATGCTCGAACAGAACAGATGCCTACCCGCGCAATGGTCCCGGTACGCAATAACTTAATGGGGGACATCGCGGTTATCGATACCCCTGGCGTTGGAGGTTTGGAGCCGGAATACGCCACGCTTGCGAAAGCGACGGCCAACCAGGCGTGTGTGCTGGTTGTGGTCTGCGATGCCACGACACCGTTGACGGCTCCAGAGATGCAGTTCATCAAGGACACCGGCGGTGCCGTTGAAGCACTCATTGTGGCAGTGACCAAGACCGATAAGAACCTCATGCGTTGGCAGCTGATCGTCGAAGAGAATAAGCGACTATTGCGTGAGCATATTGGTCGCGATATTTCGGTCGTCGGCGTTTCAAGCTTGCTAGCGGTAAAGGCGGCCGGAATGCCACCTGGGCCACAGCGTGAGCAGCTAGAGGCGTTTTCGGGGATAACCCAGCTGCGCCGCCTTATCGATGACAAGTTCGCCCTCGCTGACAACTTGCCACTCGCGAATGGGCTACGCACGGCAACTGACGGTATGCGCCAGCTGGACGAGAAACTGGTTGCCCGGCTGACAGTGCTCAACGAAGGTAGCAAAGTTCTCCCTGAGCTCAACGAGCAGCTCGAGCAGCTTCAAGTGCTGCGGAAACAGCAGGAACAGTGGGAACTGCATTTGCAGCGGGATCTAACCATGATCCGTCAGAACGCATTGAGCTCGCTAGACCGCAGGCTCGATGACATTCGCGATAAGTGGACAGAGAAAATCAATAAGCACGGCATGTCAGTGCTGCGTAAGAACCCGCAGTATTTCACCGCTGAAATGGAGAAAGACTTCCACGTCGCTATTGCAGAGACCATCGATATGTTCCTCGAACAACTCGATCGGGAGATCATCGCGCAGCGGTTTGATTCTGAAGTCACCCGAAATGACATTCGTGAAGCGGTTCTGGCCTCATTCGGTGGCCAAGGTATGGAGACCCGCAAAGTCGCGTCGAAAAGCCAAGGTCTCATCGACCCGATGACCCTCATGATGGGTTTCTCCGGAGCTTCGACTTTTGGTGGCATCATCGCGGCGACGACGTTTATCGGATTGGGCGCCGCAGTGGGTGTTGCGTGGGTTGGCTTCAACTTGGGCTTTAAGGCCATTCGTGCGGGCAAGACTAACCTTTTGACGTGGTTGCGTGAAACGCAGAATACGGCCCGGTTGATGACGTCTCGCCTCATCGAGTCTGGCATGGCGACGGCGCGGCCAGAAATTGTGATTCGCTACCGGTCTGAATTGAAAGAGAATATCGAACAGACGAAGAAGCGGATCCGGGAAGCAGAAGAAACCGTCCGCACTGACAAGGCGACAAGAGAGAAGAAGCGAAAGGTGCTGGAAGGCAACGTCAAGGTTGTCGCGAAGTACATCGCTGCCGCTGAAAAGACTATTGGTGAACTGACGGAATCCGTCGCAATACCGCAGGCTGCGACGCAGGAAGCGCCACAGGCGACAATCCAGGGAGTGGCGCAATAATGATGGATCGCACCCAACAAACACACATTCACGCAGCACTTCAAGATGCGATTTCCGTCCTTGCCAGTGTCAGTCCACAGTTGGCGAGGGAAGCGCAGCGTATCCAGGGCATTATCGATTCGCCTCCGCGAATCGTCATTGTGGGGCGCTTGAAGGCCGGCAAATCCACCTTGGTGAATGCGCTGATTGGTGTCCCTGTTGCCGAAACCGCAGCGCTTGAAGCCACGAACGTGGTAGCGGTGTACCAAAATGGTGCGCCGGCGCGTGCGGAAGCAGTGTTGGTTGATGGCAGTCGTCGTGAAGTTGAAACGCGCCGTGGGACGGTGTCTGAGCTGCCAGTGCCAGCTACAGAGATTAGCTATTTGCAGCGGTGGTTCCCGTCGGCTGCAATTGCGGATTATTCGTTGGTGGATACCCCGGGTCTTGCCACGTTGACATCGGAAAACGAATCGCGCACCCGACGAGTTTTGATCGATGGTTACGAACAGACGCGAGTGGCCTCGGTCGATGCAGACGCTGCCGTATTCCTCTTCGATTCAACGCCCCGCGCGGATGAGATTGATTTCCTGAAAAAGCTGCGCTTCACGCCTTTCAATACGCTCGGCGTGTTGTCCCGCGCGGACGGGTTCGGCGAAGGCGCGCTCGGTGACAAGGATCCAATCGAGCACGCTGCGGAACACTCAAAAAAGCTGGCAACCGCGCTACAAGACACGGTTATGACGGTCATTCCGATCGCTGGCTTGCTCGCAGAAACGTCCCACACTGGTGCACTGACCGAAGATGATGCCCGTCAGATTGCAGGGGTTGCGCACATGCATCCTTTCGATCTGATCCAGTACCTGGATGCTCCCGCCTCGGGCAATGAAGATCAAGATGGCGCCAACAATCGTCGCCGTCTGCTTTCCCTCGTAGGCGAATATGGATTCCTCCATGGTCGCGACGTCGCACGTGGCGGAGCGGCGGCGTTGAATGAATGGCTCGTCGAAAAGTCCGGGATTCCGCAGCTACGCCAACTCCTTGCTGGTGCGTTGGGCAGCTTTGCGACGATTCATCGGGCAAGCAGAATCCTCCGCGAAATTGATCAACTCGCGTATGTGTACCCGGAACGCGAGCGTATTCGGTCTATCGCATCGACCCTGCGAACTGATCCGCGGATGATGGATGTGAGTTTGTTTGAGCATCTGAAAGCGATGTTGGAAGCAGACCCATATGCGCAGGCGACTGCCGAACTTCGGCTGATGGTCGAGGGCACGACCGTCCCTGAGAAGCTTGGGCTACATGCATATGCATCAGGTGGGGAAATACATGCCACGGCTATGCAAAAGAAGACAGAAGCGCAGATGCAGTCGATGTCCACACTGACAGCTGCGGAAGATGCTGCACTCGTTGCCTTGATGCGAGCCTACGATTTTTATGGCGGTGCGGGTAGCCAGGGGATGGGTGGCCAGCAGCCAATGCAGCCGTCTCGACCAATGCAACCAGCTCAGCCTCCTGTACAGCGACCCAGCAACCCGTACGGTTCGTGGGGTGATTCAGTTCCGCCTCAACAGGCCCCACAACCCATACAGCAACCGATGCAAACTCCACAGCCGTATGGTCAGCCGCCCCAAATAGAAAACCAGCCACGTAAGAAGAGGCGTGGCTGGAAGCTGTTTTGATTTGGAGTCTGCCAAAGACCTGTTGGCTCAATAGACGCCAGAATTCTCGCTATTGGTGCCAGTTGTCGAAGCCGTCGCAGTGTCGGTGTCGGTCGTGTCGCCTGCGTCCGTCGAGGTACTAACCGTGTCGGCTGATGTCTCGGTGTCTCGGTCTTTAGTCGTCACAATCCGGTTCTTTGGCCCTTTACCTTTGGCAGGAAAGGCCTGGGCAAGCGCATCGGCGAACCGAGCCGATCGTTCTGCGTTTCCTGTGGCGTTGTAATGAACAAGGTCGCCATCGAGGAACCACTCCGCTTTTGCATCCGTTGCCCAGTCAAAGATGTGCAAATTCGCATTTTTCTTTTGCTTCTTCTTGAGAGCATCATTGAACAGCTTCATGTTCGCGATATCCCATGGTCCGTAATCACGCCCAGTCGTTGCAGTTGCCCACAGAATACTCTCACCCTCGAGTTCGTCGAGCATCGCTTGAATTCGCTGGTCGTGCGGGTATGCGTGACCAACTGCTTCATTTGCTGCATCATTGACACCCGTCGCAATGACCCAACACGTGCCGTCGGGCTGCCCCTCAGCCATAAGCTGCTGCACTGATGCCACGGCGCTTGGATAGTCCTGCCAGCCTTCCGCGGTAGCGCGAGCACCAAAGACAGACGTTACGACGTCGTTTGCACCAACTTCGCGATACCTAATCGCCGCATTGTCACTTGGATCTGGCAGTTGCAGGTCCTCAAACATACCGATTGAGGTGGAATCACCAACGTGCACAACAGTCGTGCAGCGTGTGCGGGCAGGTCCGGTCGCAACTACCTCGCCGACATCGGGGCGTGAATCAATCTCCATCGTCTGTTGAGAACCAGAAGCCAGGTTGACTTGTTTGCCGTAGCCAAGAACCGTAGCTGGAATGCCGATTGTTGCTACAGCAACCAACACCACCATCGCACCAGAAAGAACCGGTCGAGGAATGCCCGGATGAGGTAGACCTTCGAACTTCACTGCACGAACACGACGGAACCAATGCAGCGCGGGCTGGAAGAATCCGTTCTTGCGGATTGGATCTTCAATGAGAGTCCACGACAGGGCTGCAAGCACTATCGAAACTCCCATGACCGTCGCATGGTGGACCCACGTTGAACCAAGCTGTTCTGGAAGGAATACAACCACAGGCATGTGCCACAGGTAGATGCCGTACGACCGTTCTCCGATCCAGCGAAATGGTGTCGTGCCAAGGACTTTGCTGGTCCACGATTCTGGGTGGAGCGTGCCGACGATCGCCATCGCAGCCAACATACTTAGCAGAAGGAGCCCGCCACGGTACAGGAATGGCGAGTCGTCGGGAAGCGCTCCGATGAGGGCAATCGTGCCCAGTACGCCGATGCCACCGCTGGCTTGCGCAATAGGCAAAGACACAGACACGTTGCCATTTCGCTTGACCAGGGCGATCGCTAGGGCAGCGCCGATGAGGAGTCCGCCGGCGCGGGTGTCCGTACCTTCATAAATGCGGGTGGAGTCGGTGCCGGTGCTGGCGAGGAACCACATGAGAGCAAACGATCCCAACGCGAGGGCGACAGTCGATGCGATGATAACGCGACGATGGCCACGCGCGACAACATAAATGAGCAGCAAGACGAGGGGCCAGATGAGGTAGAACTGCTCCTCAATGGACAGTGACCACATATGGTCAAGAGGGCCAGCTCCAGCGAACTGGTCAAAGTATGAATTGCCGGTGGCGATGACAAACCAGTTGTTGATGTAAAGCAGCGAACTTAGCGACTCTGGCCAGCGGTCAGCTAACGAAGCCGGCTGAATCAGCGCCGAGAGCATCAAGACTGTCAGTACTGTGAGGACGACAGCAGGTAATAGTCTTCGGAATCGTCGTAGCCAAAACCTATGTAGTCCCCATGAATCTTTTTGATACTTCGCTCTCATCAGGTTTGAAGTGATGAGGTAGCCGGACAAGGTGAAGAACATTGCGACACCAAGCAACCCACCAGGTGTCCAGCTCACATTGAGGTGATATAGCACTACCGCTACAACGGCGATAGCGCGCAGTCCGTCTAAGGCTGGAACATATTTCGTATGAGAATCTATTGGTCTTGGCATTCCTTTTTCATATCCTAAGTAAAGCCTATTAGGAAATTGAAATAGGCATTGGGGTAGCGAGTGTGTGATTTTAATTCCGAACACTGGCGGCGATTACCCCAGGTGGTATGTAGTTCGTAGAGTGAGAATTCCACTTCCTAGGTACCCCCATTTGTTCTCGATGGAACCGACTGGATTTGAGGCACGTCAGTGCTTTATGAGGGTAGGAATTTCTAGGGGGTAGCGTGACGAAGATTCATCTTGATAAAGGAGAGCTCGCACGGTTAGGGCATGTGGTGTCCGAAGAGGATGGGGGAAGCGCACATGCGTGGCGTGGGCTTCCATCCTTGCCAGTGGATAGTGCGGGGACTGGCTTCTGCGACGAAGCACGCCGATTGTCTGAGGCATTGCTTTCGTTGTATGAACAGTGTGCGGGGCGCTTCGATCATCGCGACCATGTGTACGCGAAAGTACGGCATCAATGTGTCGAGTTCGAAGAACACGAGTTGTCGTCGCAAAGCGTGTTCGAAAACATCGGTGGTGTGGTCTGATGTTGGCGGGGGAGCGAACGATCGATTGTTCCGAGTTGGAGCAGTATCAAGCGCGCATTGATGGTTGTGCGTGGGCAGAGTTTCAGAATGTGGCGGATTGCGTGCTTCAGGCTTGTGCCACCGAGCATGCGGAATCGGCGTCGGTTGTAGAAGAATCGTATGGCGATGGCATTGAGGCAATGGACAGTGCTGTGCTTGCTGCAGAAGGAGAGTGTCAGCAAGTCGTGGCCATGGCAGAGCATGCTGCCTGGTCTGTCGAAGCATCTGGTCAATGTGCCGGTGAAGTAGCCAATGCAGCGGCGCTAGCTACTGAGGACATGCTCTTCGCCGCCGAAGCTGCAGTAGGGGACAACGCCGAGTTGTGCGCGGACCCAGTGGTGGGCCCAGAAGCGACCTTAATTGTCTCAGATCTGACGGAGGTACTCCTAGAGTGCATGAGCGGGGTGCTGGAAGCTCGAGATGTGTGCATTGCAGATGCACTGAGGTGTGCAGCTGAAGATGTCGAATCGGCAGTCGAACAAGAATCGGTGAGTGAGCCGGCGCCAGAGGTAGAGGCCACTGTGAACGAGGAGTCCATAGTGGAGCAAGAGCCACTTATTGACTGGTCTGTGCCAGAAGAATCCGTGGCACCACCGGCTCCGGAGTCTCCACCACAGCCTCCGACGCAGCCGCCTTCTGTTGTGGAGCCACCTATTGCGGAGTCGGCAGTGGCAGAACCGGTTGCATCGGTACCAGCCGCCACTCAGTCTTCAACTCCGGCCGAGCCAGCCAAACCGGCGATTCACGTACCCAGCGCAGGAGGGTGGAAGTGACGCACACGCAGCGTGACCACGTACGTTGGAAATATGATGCGTTGGTGGCGGATTATCGTCGAGAAGCAGAATGCCAGCAGCAGCGTTGGGAGAAGTCGTTGTGTGAGGCCAAGGAGCGCCTACAAAAGCTCGTAGCTGTGAAGAATGAGCACAAATCGCTGCGAGTAGCGGGGGCAGAGCGGACAGGTGGGGTTGCCCCACAAGGTGAGTTATTGCGCACAGGGTTTCATGTCACACGAGGCGTCGATGATGGGGGAGGCGTGTCGGCCGCGCATCGCTTGGGGCACCGAATACAAGAAGACCCGCGCGTGAAAGCGCGGGTGCAATCGATAGTGTCGCAGAGCCGATAGGGAGTGCGACTGGTCTCCATGGAGAAGCTGAGAAAAATCTCCCGGAGGCTATCGAGGCGTCACACTAAGAAAACAGAGACTTGTTCTCAGGCAACTGCTTACGCAGGTAGTTCTCATCCCGGTTGATCAGGCCCTTGATCGAGGCTTCCGGATCAGCGAACTCTTTGTACTTCTTCTCGTCTCCGACGGTGTACAGGAGGAAGCCAGTCAACGCTGCGCGAACCAGTTCCTGCTGCTTGCTTTCCGCCTTGGAAAAACCAAGCGCCCGCTGAACAAGAGGGGTTTCGGAGAAGCCAGCCTGGGTGCCGTCCTTAACTTCATGGAACACGACATCACCTGTCCAGTTCAGCGCAAGACGGTATGGGTTGCCACGGTTCAACCACTGATCTTCGCCAGGTGCGAGAATCAGGCCGGGCGCAGACACGTTCGTAGCTGCATCCTCTGCGGACGGAGCAGTGTCCGCTGGGAAAATACAGCCAACGCCCTTCACCGCATCACGAGCAGCAGCTGCCAGAACTGCGCAGCCAGCGCCCATGCCGTGGCCTGCCACACCAAGCTTGGATGGGTTGACAATCACTTGACCTTCGCCGAGTTTCACGCCAGCGAGGATTTGCAAGCATGACTCCAAGTCATTTGCCAGGCCACGGTGATTGGGAGTCATGCCATTTTCCGTGTCCGGAGCAGCAACTGCGATGCCCCACGAGGCAAAATGACGCAACGTTGCGTGATAATCCTTGATCGGCGAACGCCAGTCATGCGCAAAAGCAATGCCGGGAACGCCCTTACCCTCCGCAGGGGCATAGATCTTGCCGGGCAAGCCGGCAAACGTCAGGTCTCCCACCATGACTCGGTGGGGACCGCGCTTAGACAAGTTGGACACCAGTTTTTTCAGATTCTCAGCCACGCCTAAAGGATAACGTTGTTGCCCCTGATCGTGTCGAAACGTCTAAAAAAATTGTGAAACTAGTCTTCGGATATTTCACGAGACTCACTCGACCGCTATTGTTTTTCCCATGTGTGGAATCGTTGGATATGTGGGCAATCGCCCAGCACTCGACATCGCTGTTGACGCTTTGCGACGAATGGAATACCGCGGATACGACTCCGCAGGTGTTGCCATTCTCGACGGGCACGGCGAGATTAGTGTCGAAAAGAAGGCTGGCAAGCTCGCAAACTTGGAAGCCCAACTAGAAGAGACCGGTCGCGACAACTTCGCTGGCTCCACAGGTATTGGCCACACCCGTTGGGCAACACATGGACGCCCAGTAGACGAGAATGCGCACCCGCATCTCTCTTTCGACGGAAAAGTTGCCATCGTTCATAACGGAATCATTGAAAACTTCGCTCCTCTGCGCGCTGAGCTCGAAGAAGCTGGCATTGAATTGAGCTCGGAGACCGACTCCGAGGTTGCCTGCCACCTGCTTGCTCGTGCAATGAATGGTGATGACGGTGGAGATACCGAAGGGGATTTTGAGCGCTCTGCGCTGGCAGTGCTGAACCGCCTCGAAGGTGCGTTCACTGTGCTGTTTACGCACGCTGAACACCCAGACACCATCGTTGCTGCTCGTCGTTCGACGCCTCTGATCATCGGTGTGGGCGAGAATGAAATGTTCCTTGGCTCGGACGTTGCTGCGTTCATCGCGCACACCCGTGAGGCTGTCGAGCTGGGGCAGGACAATGTCGTCATCATTACTGCTGACGGCTACCGTGTTCTCGGCTTCGACGGTTCGGAGCAGCAGGGTCGCCCATTCACTATCGATTGGGATCTCGCTGCCGCCGAAAAGGGCGGGTACGACTCGTTCATGATGAAGGAAATTCACGAGCAAGCTGCTGCTGTTCGTGACACTTTGGCAGGACACCTTGTCGACGGTCGCATCGTCTTGGATGAGCAACGCCTCACTGACCAGGATCTGCGGGATATCGAAAAGGTCTTCGTCGTCGCTTGTGGTACTGCATACCATTCCGGTTTGCTGGCTAAGTATGCGATTGAACACTGGGTTCGAATCCCTGTGGAGATCGAAGTTGCCTCGGAGTTCCGCTACCGGGACCCAGTGTTGGATCGCCAAACCCTGGTGGTTGCGATTTCCCAGTCTGGCGAAACTGCAGACACCTTGGAAGCTGTCCGACATGCGAAGTCGCAGGGAGCTCGTGTACTAGCGGTGTGTAACACCAATGGTGCGCAGATTCCTCGCGAATCTGATGCTGTGCTCTACACTCACGCCGGACCTGAAATCGGCGTTGCTGCGACCAAGTCGTTCCTGGCGCAGGTTGCTGCGAACTACATTGTTGGACTGGCTTTGGCGCAGGCTCGTGGCACCAAGTACCCAGATGAAGTCACGCGTGAATACCGCGAGTTGGAGACCATCCCAGGTCTCATCGAAGAAGTAGTCGGCCGTGGTGACGAGTACCTCGATATGGCGAAGGACATTGGTGCTATCCCAACGATGCTGTTCCTTGGTCGCCACGTCGGCTACCCAGTAGCTATGGAAGGTGCACTGAAGCTGAAGGAATTGGCGTACATCCACGCCGAAGGTTTCCCAGCTGGTGAGTTGAAGCACGGTCCAATTGCTCTCATTGAAGATGACCTCCCAGTGGTCGTCGTCGTGCCGTCTCCAAAGGGACGTGCAGTCTTGCACTCGAAGATTGTGTCCAACATCCAGGAAATTCGTGCCCGTGGTGCGAAGACCATCGTTATCGCTGAAGAAGGCGATGAAGCAGTGGTTCCATACTCGAACTACTTGATTCGCATTCCGGAGACGTCGACGCTTCTGCAGCCACTATTGTCCACAATTCCGCTGCAGTTCCTTGCTGCAGAAATTGCTCGTCAGTGTGGCAATGAGGACATCGATAAGCCACGAAACTTGGCTAAGTCTGTGACCGTCGAGTAGTCGGAAACTCACACCAACAGAGGTCGAAGCAGCAAACCTGCCTCGGCCTCGTTTTTTATCGCTACGATTGGGCGCATGACCGCCGTATACAGCGTGAATCAGATTCGTCGTGCAGAGCAGCCGTTGTTGGACGCGCAGATTGAACCGGATGAGCTCATGAAGCGTGCAGCGCACGCGGTCGCCGAGGCAGCTCGGGTGATGTTGGCGGAGCCTGTTCCTGTGCCAGAGTTGCTCACAGGACGTCGGGTACTCATTCTTGCGGGTAGCGGTGGCAATTCTGGTGACGCGTTGTATGCGGGGGCTGAACTGTCCCGGGCGGGATTTGGTGTCGATGCCTATGTGCTTGGCGACGCTCCGTGGGAAAGCGCCCTCGCCGAGTTTCGCCGCTCGGGTGGCAACCTACTCGACGAACCATTGTCATCGCTTCTGTGGCGTATGGGGGAGAGCTACCGTTTGATCGTCGACGGCATCGTTGGCCTCGGCGCTGTTGGTGCCTTACGGGAGCCAGCTGCATGGCTCATCCGCGAGGCGAACGCTGTGCGAATCCCAGTGCTTGCGGTTGATATTCCGTCGGGCATTGATCCCGATACGGGCCAGGTGTTTCCTGGGCCCGTCGCAACGCTGGAGATGGATGATGCGCTGAGTTCGGAAGAAGATGCGGATTTGCCTGGACATGTGACAGCGACTGTCACGGTGACGTTTGGTGGTTTGCGTCGTGCGCATGCATTGTCGGTGCATTGTGGCGAGGTCGTGGTGGCGGATATCGCGCTACCGAGTAGTGCGTTGACTCCGGATCGGATGTCGTTGGCAGACGAGCTGCGGAATTTGTCGCATCGCGATGCGCTGGAAAACGGCGACTGGATGGTGCAGTTCACACGTGCTGTGTCGGACACAATTCCTAAGTCTGGGGCGCCAGTTTTCGAGTGGGCTCCGTTTAGCGACGATTCGGCGGAAGTCTTTTCCGCACACGGTCAGCCACCTCGGCCACTACAGGGGCCGGCCTTTTTCGCCGAGCTTGAACCTGGCGCTGACGATAACAAGTACTCGGGAGGGGTCGTCGGCATTTGCGCTGGCAGCGACAAATATCCAGGTGCCGCAATTTTGGCAACGAAGGCTGCAGTGCGGTCGACGAGTTCGATGGTTCGCTATGTGGGTTCGTGCGCGGCACAAGTAGTTCAAGCTGTCCCTGAAGTGATTGCTCACTCGGAGCTTTCCGACGACGTTCGCGTTGATGCTTGGGTTGTCGGCCCAGGACGAGGCACCGACGATGAAGCTGCGGAGGAATTGCGCATCCTGTTGGAGCGTGATGAACCGATGGTGGTCGATGCGGATGCAGTGACTCTGCTGGCACGTCACGCGTCGTTGCGCGACCTGTTGGCTGAACGTGCGGTACGAGGTGCCGAAACGGTATTGACACCGCATCTGGGCGAGTTTGAACGCTTGGTGGAAGGCATGGGAGACGAAGCTGCGCATTTCCCGGATGCACATGGAGATCCGTTGGGGGCAGTGGAACACATGTGTGTTGCTCTTCGCTGCATGGTGCTGTTGAAGGGACGTCGGTCGGTCATGGGGCTAGCCGACTACCGCAATGCGGTCGCCGAAGAGCGTGCCCGAGCAGCAGCGGAAGTTTTCGAACTGGATGCGGGTACAGATTCCGATGTTGCGGTGGATGAGGCAGACTTGGAAAAGGTCACGCGGGATCGGATTCGGGCGCATATCGAGAACATGGGGCACGACGTGTTGGGGCTGGCTCGAATTATCGATACGAGTACCTCATGGGCAGCAACTCCAGGATCCGGGGATGTGCTCAGTGGCATTATTGGTGCCTGGGCAGCACGTGCTGGTGTGTGGAACGTGGCGATGTCCACAGTGATTCATGCACAGGCCACTGAATTGTCGGCACGTACCGAGTTTGGTTACGCGCCGACCTCCGCGTCGCTCATCATCGATGCGATTCGCCCAGCCACTGCGCTGGTGGTCAGCACTCGCGACGCTTAGTTGCTTTGGCTTCTAGCCAGCGAGTACGTCTCGCTTGCCGACGAAAGCCATTGATACAGCGATACAGACAACACCAATCGCAACTAACACGAGGGTTCCGGTGAGGTCCCACGTAGCACCAGCTGCCGCGCCGTGAAGTGCTTCGATGCCCGCTTCATGGGCGTTGGCCGCTTTGCCTGACGTGTTCGTGTCAAAGAGTACTTGCGGGTTATGTGCGAATGCGGACGTCTCCAGCATCCAGTTCGGAAGCTCGAAGAGCCCGCCGAAGAAGGAGATAAAGCCCGAGTAGGCCACGGGGATCCAGGCTAGCCAAGCCATCTTTGGGACCACTGCAATAGCAAACAACGCGAATGCTGACAGGGCGAAAATTGCTGGGAGCAGGCCAACAATAGCCCAGAAGGCTTCATCGCCGATTCCTGGCACATCCAACGTGGAAGTGTATGCGCCAACGGCACCCGCTATGACTGTTGCCAGGGAAATGCCAAGAAAACCGATTGCCCAACTGATAAGAAATGGCTTTTTCCTGGTTGATCCTGCAGCCAATTCATGGGCCAGGATTCCGCTTGCTTCGGAACTGTGAACGGACATGGTCACCTGCACAGCCGCGCATGCCAATAGAATGCCAAGCCACATTCCCATCATGTCGAGGAACATGAACGCCATCATGTTGTCGAGCACATCGGCACCGATCATTTTGCTGATCAGTTCCTTCGTCGCCGGTGATGAGTCCAACATGCCGACCATTTCGCCGGTCATCGCTAGCAAAAGACCGTTGAACACAACGATGGAAATTCCCCACCACAGCAGGGTGGCGCGCTCCAGCCGGAAACGAAGCCCGATAGGGCCGAACCCCCGGTCGCCCGATACCGAATGAGCTTCCCGACGACTTACGCCAGTAAAGGTGACAGCGGAGGCACCGAGGTCTCGTCGTGAAGCAAAAACAAATGCCAACGCAAGCAGCGCAACGAGTGCAATGAACAAGAACCCGGCGGGCCAGAAGCGGTTGGTGGAGTAGGGCCCCATCACATCACGCCAGCCGAAGGGGCTGAACCAGCGGAGCCACGGGATGAAGCGCACATCAGCCCATGCTCGGACGAGGTACGAGAGGGCCATAACGCCGAGAGACAAGCTGCGGGCGGTGCGGGCAGAATCAGTGAATTGCGAAAACACCAGGGCAATGGCACCGAAAGTGGACGTCGAAAGTGCGGTGACGATTCCTAGAACTATGGATCCCTTGATGGAGATGCCGTCGATAAAGGCTCCATTGATCATCATCACTGCGGCGACACCGGCTCCCAATGTGAGGCAGGTGCCGAGGAGCACAATCGTCGCTGCAGCGAGTGGCTGTAGTCGGTGGAAGCCTGATGCAGCAATCAACTCTGCGGTGCCATCTTCTTCGCTGGCGCGGGTGAGTCGTACTGCAATCATCACGGACATCACACCACCAAGGATGAGCAACCACTGACCCATTTCCCATTGCGAAAGCGCTCCGAAAGAAATGGGATCGGGGACGCTTCCGTAGAAAGCGTTCATGCTGGGGTTTGATGTCATATCGCGAAGCAGAGACTCAATGTCTTCGATATTCGGATACGCGCCTTTGTACGCACCCGGAATCATGGCCATCATGCCGATGAGCGACAGCAACCAGATCAAAAGGAAGCTGCGCCTAGTGCGCACGAACAAGCGGAGGAGGGAGCCCATGACTTAACCCTCCACTGCTTCAGTCACATGGTCGGTACCGGCGTAGTGCGCCATGAAAATGTCTTCGAGTCCAGCATCTGCGACGGTGAGGTCCATTGCGCCGTCATCTAACAGCCGTTGCAACGTCTCTGGGACGTCCTGCTTGTCGACGAACTCGTCGTAAAGCGTCCCCTCACGGAGGGTGGCGGTGACCTTGGAGCCACGCAAGTGGGCTAGTTCGCGAAGTGGACCTGATTCGACGAGGCGACCATCACGGATGATGGTGATGTCGTCGGCGAGATATTGAACTTCGCTGAGAATATGGCTGGACAGCAATACGGAAGTACCAGTGGATACCCGTTCGCGGATGCAGTCGGCGAATTCGCGTTCCATGAGTGGGTCAAGTCCGGATGTCGGTTCATCGAGGATAAGAACATCGGCGTCGGCGGCAAGAGCGGCGACCAACATGACTTTTTGCCGATTTCCCTTGGAGTAGGAACGGACCTTCTTTGTAGGGTCGAGGCGGAATCGTTCAATGAGCTCAGCGCGCCGGGCGGGATCGTCACCACCGTGGCGGTCGCGGAGTCTTGCCAACGTGTCAATTGCTTCCATGCCTGTGAGCTGAGGCCATAGGGCAACGTCACCGGGGACGTACGCTACTCGCCGTGTTGCTGAGGCTGGATCGCTCACAGGATCGTGGCCCAGCACATCGATGGTGCCACTGTCTGGTCGCAACATGCCGAGAATTGCACGAATCGTTGTGGATTTACCTGCCCCGTTCGGCCCCAAAAAGCCATGAACAGTGCCCTCACGGACTGATAGATCCAGGTCATCGACGGCAACGGTGGTATGTCGACCACTGCCGAATGTCTTTACTAAGTTCCGGACGGTGATTGCAGCGTTCATACCTCCGATTATCCTCTTCGTCTAGCGAAGGTGGGCTGGGTAAATAGTGAGTTACAACTAGTTTCCGGGTGTTTCAACGGCATCGGGTGGGCAAGTGGCAGAATGAACCCATGGCTTCGAGCAGTACACCTACAACCCATTTGCTTTCTCAGATCGTTGATACCGATGCGGTGGCTCATAACGTTCGCGTGATCAAGGAAGCAGCTGGGGTGTCTCAGCTGATGGCGGTCGTGAAGGCAGATGGCTATGCACAGGGCGCCAACAAAGTTGCCCGCGCGGCTCTTGGTGGTGGGGCAACGCAGTTGGGCGTTGCCACGTTGCAGGAGGCTCTTGACCTCCGTGATTCACTCGAACTTCGCGACGATAACCAGGTCGCCACCGCCGAAAATGACAGTGAACTAGCGATGGCATTGGTTCCTCGTGAGGTGCCGATTTTGGCGTGGTTGTGGCACCCTGATGAATCCCTCGAAGTGGAAGCTGCTGTTGCCTCGAGGATCCAGCTTGGTATTCCGTCATTGGCTCATGCGAAGGCTGCGGCCGATGCGGGGTTGGCGGTAAATATCTGCCCGAAGGTCACCTTGATGGTGGATACCGGTTTGAATCGCTCTGGCATTTCGATGGCCAACGGTGACTTTGAAAAGTTTCTGCCTGCATTGGTAGAGATGCACCGTCGTCGCGAAATCATGATCACGGGAGTGTTTACTCATTTTGCGTGTGCTGATGAACCGGATCACCCAAGCATCGACATGCAGGCAGATCGGTTCCGGCAGAGTCAGGAGATGCTCGCCGATGCCGGCGTGCCAAAGCAGGTTAATCACGCTGCGAATTCACCGGCGGCACTGACTCGTCCAGATCTGGCTTTCGACATGGTTCGTCCTGGCCTTGCTGTGTATGGTCTGGAGCCTATTCCAGGTCAGGATCATGGTTTGAAGCCAGTGATGCGCTGGGAAGCTAAGGTGCTGCTGGTCAAGGACATTCCTGCTGGAGAATCAGTGTCGTACGGGCAGCTGTGGACCGCGGAGCGCGATTCCACTATTGCCGTCATTCCGTGTGGCTACGCGGATGGGATGCCGCGCGCAACGTCGGGCAAGTTCGAGGTGGCAATTAACGGAAAGCGATACAAGCAAGTCGGTCGCGTGTGCATGGACCAGTTTGTCATCGAGCTGGGCCCAGCTTCAGGTGTGACCGCCGGCGACACAGCTGTCATCGTTGGTGGCGGAGATAGCGCCACTTTCGACAATGAACCCACCGCAGATGAACTCGCAGAGGCTGCTGGCACTATTAACTATGAGATTCTGACTGCTCCGAAGGGGCGTACGGTTCGGAGCTACCGCGGGCAGTGGGCATAGCGAGCCTACTCGGCTTCACGGATTTGTGGGAGGACACCAATGACTTCTGACTCAGTCGTAGCGGAAGATTCTTTTCCGGAATCAGGCGCACATCAAGCGCCAACGGCCGAGGATATGCGCGACTTCGGTGAGCAACTAGGCAAGACTCTGCGAGCGGGTGATTTGGTCATCCTTGATGGCCTGCTCGGTGCTGGCAAGACAACGCTGACCCAAGGTATCGCCCGGGGTATGCAGGTGCGTGGTCGAGTTACGTCGCCAACATTCACTATCGCTCGTGAACATCGTCCGCTTCCAGGCAGCATTTCTGGGTGTCCACTTATTCACGTCGATGCGTACCGTTTGTTCGGTGAAGAAGGTCCGTCGGAGTCGTCGGAAAGTTCAATGAGCGCGCTTGATGCGCTGGATTCGTTGGACCTGGACACCGATTTGGAAAGTTGTGTTGTCGTCGCGGAATGGGGAGCGGGGCTCGCGGAACAGCTCGCGGATTCGTACCTTCTGGTGAGCATCGATCGCAGCGCGGAGGACGATTCCCGCGCCATTTCTTGGCGACGAATCGTCACAGGGTAACGTTGCTTTCATGCTGGTTTTAGCTGTCGATACGTCAACACCACAGGTCACCGCAGGCGTGGTGAAGTACGCAGACGATGCGTACGAAACGCTGGCGTTTGAAGGGCATGTGGATGCGCGTGCTCACAACGAGGTACTCACGCCACTGCTCTTGGAGTGTCTGCAGACCGCCGGGTTGACCTCAGCAGATCTCGATGCCGTTGTAGTCGGAGTGGGGCCGGGGCCATTTACTGGCTTGCGAGTAGGCATGGCAACAGCAGCATCTTTTGCTGCGGCTCTGGATATTCCTTGTCATGGTGTCTGCAGTTTGGATGCTGTAGTTCGGTCACACGATCTGGCTGGTGCCAGCGATGACGCAGTCGCAGATGCCCCTGGACTGCGGTTGGCTGTGACTGACGCGCGTCGTCGCGAAGTGTATGCAGCAGCGTATCGAGGTACCGATCGTGTGTGGGGTCCAGACGTCGCGAAGGCTGCGGAGGTGCTCGCGAAAGTGACCGCAGCGGTGCCAGACGGCGTAGTCGGGGCAGTGATTGGCAGCGAAAAGCATTGTGCGGAAGTGGCTGCGGGAGCGCCGGGCGGACAGGAATCGTCGGGCATGATCTCTGTGCACGCGCAATACCCAACTCCAGCCGGACTGGTTGCGGCGGCGGATTTGTCGGCGACTCCAGAGGCGCTTGTGCCCATGTACTTGCGACGTCCTGACGCAACGCCACCAAAGCCAAAGCCTAAGTCTGCGGCAATCCCAGATATCGATCTGTCTGCTTTGTAGCTGACAGCGCAATACGTGGCAGGTGCGAACAACTCATGAATTCAGTCGACGACATCCTGGCGAGGGCAACGCTTGGTCGGCTCGCACCGGGCGCAGCCCCCGCGTGCGCTGCTTTGGAAGCTGAGCTTTTTGCGGGCGACGACCCATGGCCGGAATCGGCTTTTGTGGCTGAGCTTTCCGCTCCGAACAATCTGTATCTGGGGATCATTTCCCGCTCGGAGGCTGGTGAACGCATGCTGGCCTATGGGGGAGTCACCCAGCTGGGGCCCGTCGATACGCCTGAGTATGAGATTCATACCATTGGGGTGGACCCAGCTTTTCGACGTCGTGGTCTTGCACGAAAGATCATGGATGCGCTGATGGGAGCCGTTGACAGCAATCCCGGAGCGGTGTTCCTGGAAGTTCGTACGGACAATGAACCGGCGATCGAGATGTACAAGGCGTATGGCTTCGAGATGATGGGCCTTCGCAAGCGCTATTACCCACAGACTGGGGCCGACGCGTATACGATGTGCCGACCTGCGGCTGACTCGGGCACGGCGGACACTGCCTGAGAACCAGGTAGGAGTTCGTTGGGAATCTATCGTTTCCCGTTGCGGACATGGCAACAGCCGAGAACAATTGGGGGCAGGTTAACCGCAGACACTTGTGTGGAGACCCTGCCGACTCAGTGCTACCTGCGGATGACCTTTCAACGGAAAGGAGCTTCATCGCATGGCAAAGACATACGCACAGCAACTCGTAGAAACTCTCGAACGGCAAGGCGTACAGCGAATTTTCGGACTTGTGGGAGACAGCTTGAATCCCATTGTCGATGCCGTGCGACAGTCTGACATTGAGTGGATTCACGTCCGCAATGAAGAAGCCGCAGCATTTGCAGCCGGAGCCGAGTCGGAGCTCACGGGAAAGTTGGCGGTCTGCGCTGCATCGTGCGGTCCAGGCAATACACATTTGATCCAGGGGCTTTACGACGCTCACCGCAACGGCGCAAAAGTCCTTGCCATCGCCAGCCATATTCCGTCAAGGCAGATTGGTTCGTCATACTTTCAGGAAACGCACCCGGAGCAGATTTTCGCAGAGTGCTCCGGCTATTGCGAGATGGTGAATTCTGCCGAGCAGGGCGGTCCTGTGCTGCATCACGCGATTCAGTCAACGATGGCCGGCAACGGGGTGTCAGTGCTGGTTCTGCCGGGTGATATTTCAACGCAAGACGTTGTCGACGATTCATTTGTGACCTCGACTATTGCCTCCGGTCGGCCAACGCTGGTTCCGGATTCTGCAGAGGTAGCGGCGCTCGCGGAAGCTATCAATCAGGCAAAGTCTGTCACGTTGTTTTGCGGTGCTGGAGTTCGAAACGCACGCACAGAGGTGCTGCAGTTGGCCGAGAAGATTAAGTCTCCAATTGGCCATGCGTTGGGTGGAAAAATGTACATCCAATACGACAATCCTTACGACGTAGGAATGTCCGGGCTGCTCGGCTATGGTGCGTGCCACGATGCCTCGAATGATGCGGACTTGCTGATTCTCCTTGGCACTGACTTTCCGTACAACGACTTCCTGCCCGAAACCAATGTCGCGCAGGTTGATATCAATGGGGCTGCCATCGGCCGTCGAACGACTGTGAAATACCCCGTAGTTGGTGACGTCGGTGCGACCATCGAGGCACTCTTGCCACTCATCGAGGAAAAGACCAACCGCTCGTTCCTGGATAAGCAGTTGAAACAGCACGCGAAGCTTCTGGACCACGTGGTTGAGGCGTACACCAGCAACGTCGAGAAGATGACACCGATCCACCCGGAGTATGTCGCAGACATTATCGACGAACTCGCTGCTGACGATGCCGTATTCACAGTCGATACTGGTATGTGCAATGTGTGGGCAGCGCGTTACGTCACTCCCAATGGCAAGCGAGAGCAGTTGGGTTCTTTCCGCCACGGCACGATGGCCAATGCGTTGCCTCAGGCTATTGGCGCACAGGCAGCGGATCGAGAGCGACAGGTCATCAGTTTCTCGGGCGATGGCGGACTGTCGATGCTGATGGGCGAGCTACTTACAGTGAAGCTCCATGGTCTCCCTGTAAAGACCGTGGTGTTTAACAACTCGTCGTTAGGCATGGTCAAGCTGGAGATGCTGGTGCAGGGAATGCCGGATCATGAGACTGATCATGAACACGTCAATTTCGCAGACATCGCAGCGGCAGTGGGTATCCATCATGTGCGTATTGAGGATCCTGCAACGGCGAGGGAGCAGCTTGCCGGGGCACTCGCTTTTGATGGACCGGTGCTCATCGACATTGTGACGGATCCGAATGCACTGTCTATTCCGTCGAATATCACATGGGAAATGCTGATGGGATTCTCCCGGGCAGCGACCCGTACAGTCTTCGGAGGCGGGGTAGGCAACATGGTGGAAATGGCACGGGCAAATCTGCGGAATGTTCCAAAGCCGTAAGTCCAGTTTCTTAGGGATGCCTAAATGGTCGAGATGCGAGGAGGTCGGATGTGCGATAGGAGTTAAGGGCATAATTCCTGTTTCAACCTGCATCGCAGGTTCGCCAGAAAGGCACCACTGATATGACTACCGGCTTTCTCGTCTACCCAGATTTGACCCATCACAAGATTGATTTTGAATTGGATCATGCCGCTCAGTTTCTCGGTGGTGTCGTAGATGGCCGTGTTTCGGTCGCTTTCCAGGAAGATGGTTCGACCTACGCTGCCCTGTACAACTCGGCTGCGAAGGACAATGGTGCTGAGCCAAACCCAGTCGCTTCTCTTGGGCGCAATGAGGCGGCTACCGGAAACTCTGCCTTCTTCCAGGACCCAACCACCGCTATCTGTGGTCCAGTCATTTTCGTAGACGCAGAAGGCGAAGACATTTCCGACGAGGAAATCGAGCGCGTCAAGAACGGTATGCGTGCTGTTCGCCACTACCAGGATGATTACCCAGAGGAGTTCGCTCTGTGGCGTGGCGCCGTTAAGAACTTGGGTCGTCTGGAGATTTAAAAGCTGCGTACTAGCGCTGTGACCGGCGCTAGTACTATCAGGTTCATGGTTGAATCCGTAGTCCCTGCTGTCTCGTCATCATCGGCGCACGTTCGTACTCTGCTTTCCATTGAAAGTTCATGCGATGAAACTGGTGCTGCCATCATGCGTGTGACCTGGGATCCGGAGTTGGAGTCTCACGAGGATGGGTCGTCGTCACGCCCACTCGTGGAAACCCTCGCCGATGTGGTCGCGTCCTCCATGGAAGAGCACGCGCGCTTCGGTGGAGTGGTGCCGGAGATTGCTTCTCGTGCGCATCTGGAAGCGTTGCAGCCTGTGGTGTCCGAAGCTCTACGACGGGCCGCGCAGGAACTCAATATTCCGGAGTCAGAGAAATTCATTCCTGATGCAGTCGCTGCCACGGTCGGACCGGGACTCGCAGGAGCTTTGCTCGTCGGTTCCGCAGGCGCGAAGGCATATGCAGCGGCATGGGGAGTGCCTTTTTACGGTGTGAATCACTTGGGCGGGCACGTTGCCATTGGCGCTGTCGACGGGGCGGAACTGGAAAACGCGATTGCTCTACTTGTGTCGGGTGGGCACACTCAGTTGCTGCACGTACGCGGGGTTGGCCAACCCATGGTCGAGTTGGGATCGACGTTGGACGATGCTGCTGGCGAGGCCTACGACAAGGTATCGCGACTGTTGGGGCTGGGGTATCCGGGCGGTCCAATCATTGACAAGTTGGCGAACACTGGCGACAAGAAGGCGATTCAGTTTCCTCGTGGCATGATGCGTCAGCAAGATGCACGCCATGATTTTTCGTTCTCTGGGCTGAAAACTGCTGTCGCGCGGTATGTGGAAAAGGCTGAGCGTGAAGGCGAAACCATCGATATCCCGGATGTGTGCGCATCTTTCCAAGAAGCAGTGTGCGATGTGTTGACGAAGAAGGCTGTTCGTGCAGCACAGGACGTTGGTGCGACAACACTACTACTCGGTGGCGGGGTGGCAGCAAACTCTCGGTTACGTGAGCTTGCTGCAGCTCGATGTGCCTCAGCTGGGATTACTCTTCATGTGCCACCGGCCCGGTTATGCACTGACAACGGTGTCATGATCGGTGCCATTGCCAGTTATCTCATCGCTGCAGGGGCACAGCCGTCCGGTTATGGTTGTCCAACAGATCCGTCGATGCCAGTTGAAGAACCAATCGTTCAGGAGCCTGCATAGTGAGTAACAGTCGTTGGGGCGTTCCAGAAGGACAACAGCCTGACCAGAATCCTTGGCGGCAGCCCGCGGATCAACCCGCCACTGGTCAATCACCATATGGTGTACAGCCACCTCCAGGTTCCGATTCTTCGCAGCACGGATCAGGGGCAAAGAAGCTACTCGTCGTCATCATTTCCTTACTGGCAGTTGCACTATTCGGAATCGCAGCCGCGCTGTACTTCATGAAGGATGAGCCAGTCGATGTCCGTTCGGATTTCGCTGTTGGTGGGACGACGACGTCGTCAAGTAAGCCAGTGGCGCCGAAGCCAGCGGACGAGACGTCAACAACTACGACGGAGACATCGACAAAGACTTCGGCCAGCAAGACCGGAGGCGACGCAGCGGGAAGCAAGGGCGAAAGGTGCGCAGAAGGCAACTTTTCCCGGTGGATTCCCAACAACATCGTTGTGATGTATTGCGACGGGGAATGGGCGGAAGTAGGGAAGGCTCGATCTGACCACATCGTCCGCCTGAAGTGGGAAGACGGTGACTGGGCTTCGTACCAGCCAGATGGCGAAACGATGTCCGGTTTCCCATGTTTCGATGAATACCGAGTCGACAGCGATGGAATGCCGTCAGGGATGCGCGGTGACATCCCACTGTGCGAGGACTCAACGCAGGCACCGTCGTCGACGGGACTGATCACATCAGTCGATACTGAATTCGGAACTCGCTCAGCGGAAAGCCAGGCATGCGATGGCAGTTATGTCCTTATTACCGCGTCAGTATTTGACGATGCGAATGCCAAAGCCAATCTTTCAAAGGAACTCAGCAAGGACAGCGACCTGGTGTACAGCTATCCAGGGGAGTGCTCGTCGTTCCGTAAAGAAACTAATGGAACCATGATCTATCCGGTGTACTTCCATTTCGGTAGCGACCGTGACGCGATGTGCGCAGCTAAGTCCACCTGGGGTGGGAACGGACGTACGTTGAACAGCAATGGGGATCTCTCTGATCCTTGTTAGCATGCGGGTGCTGCGTGCCAGCACTCTCTGTGCTTAACGACGTATATGCGCCCTGAAACAGTGTCATTCACCTTGTCATTGTCGCAGGAAGCCCTAGGAAAGAGATGCTTGTCACTCGTTTATGTTGAGTGTTAGCACTCATGTGGGTAGAGTGCTAAAGCAGGTTGTTTGACACACAGTTGTTCACCCGCGACGACGGCTGTGCAGGAAATCCAACCGGCACAAGAACATCACTGGCATGTATGGAGGAATTCATCGTGGCTAACGTCAACATTAAGCCGCTCGAGGACCGCGTTCTCGTTCAGATCAACGAAGCAGAGACCACCACTGCTTCCGGTCTGGTTATCCCAGACTCTGCAAAGGAAAAGCCACAGGAAGCAACTGTAGTTGCAGTCGGTCCAGGTCGCTGGGCTGACGACGACGATCGCATTCCAATGGACGTCAAGGAGGGTGACGTTGTCATCTTCTCCAAGTACGGCGGAACCGAGCTGAAGTACCAGGGCGAAGAGTTCCTGCTGCTTTCCCAGCGCGACATCCTGGCTGTAATCGAAAAGTAAAACGCGAGGCGGACGTATATGCCAAAGCTCATTGCATTTAACGAAGAGGCACGCGAAGGCCTCAAGCGTGGCGTAGACACGCTCGCCGACGCAGTCAAGGTCACGCTCGGCCCTAAGGGGCGAAACGTTGTCCTGGATAAAGCATTCGGCGGACCATTGGTCACCAACGACGGTGTCACCATTGCACGTGACATTGACGTCGAGGATCCTTTCGAGGACCTTGGCGCTCAGCTGGTTAAGTCGGTTGCCGTAAAGACGAACGACATTGCTGGTGACGGCACCACCACTGCAACGCTGCTGGCGCAGTCCCTCGTTCACGAAGGACTCCGCAACGTTGCTGCAGGTGCTAATCCAGTTGCCCTCAACCGTGGCATTGCTGCTGCAGCAGAAAAGACTGTCGAGCTGCTGAAGGCTAACGCCACCCCAGTTGCTGACTCGGCAGCGATTGCACAGGTTGCCACAGTGTCCTCGCGTGACACCGAAATCGGCGACCTGGTTGCTGGTGCAATGGAGAAGGTTGGTAAGGATGGCGTTGTTTCCGTAGAGGAATCGCAGTCCATGTCTACCGAACTCCTGGTCACTGAAGGTATTTCCTTCAACAAGGGCTACCTGTCGCCATACTTCATTACTGACGTCGATGCACAGCAGGCTGTTCTCGAAGACGCTCAGGTACTTCTGGTCAACGAGAAGATCTCGTCGCTGCCGGACTTCTTGCCGCTGCTGGAAAAGATCGCTCAGACGAACAAGCCAACTCTGATTATGGCTGAGGACATCGAAGGCGAAGCGTTGTCTGCGTTGGTAATCAACGCTATGCGCAAGACCCTGAAGGTCGCAGCAGTCAAGAGCCCTTACTTTGGCGATCGTCGTAAGGCGTTCGTTGAGGACTTGGCAGTTGTTACGGGCGGTACTGTCGTAACGGCAGATACCGGCATGCAGCTGAAGGACGTCGGACTTGAGGTACTGGGATCTGCTCGTCGCATCACCTTGACGAAGGACGAAACGGTCATCGTCGATGGTGCTGGCACCGCAGAGGCAGTTGAAGAGCGCCGTGCTCAGATTCGTGCAGAGATTGAGCGCACCGACTCTGAGTGGGATCGCGAGAAGCTGGAAGAGCGCTTGGCGAAGCTCTCTGGTGGTGTCGCAGTCATCAAGGTTGGCGCAGCTACCGAGACTGAAGTCAACGAGCGCAAGCTCCGCGTTGAGGACGCAATCAACGCAGCGCGTGCGGCAGTCCAGGAAGGCGTTATCGCCGGTGGCGGTTCCGTCCTGGTTCAGATTGCGAAGCAGCTGGAGACCTACGCCAACGAGTTCGTCGGCGACGAAGCAACCGGTGTTCGTGCGGTCGCACACGCACTGAAGCGTCCTGCATACTGGATCGCTGACAATGCCGGCCTCGACGGCGCAGTTGTCGTACACCACATCTCTGAAATGGAGAATGGTCATGGCTACAACGCTGCGACCGATGTGTACGAAGACCTCATCGCAGCTGGTGTCATTGACCCAGTCAAGGTCACGCACTCCGCAGTGGTAAACGCAACCTCCGTTGCTCGTATGCTGCTCACCACTGAAGTGTCGGTCGTCGATAAGCCAGAAGGCTACGGCGAAGATGAACACGACCACTAGTGCATTCGTCACGTTGAACTAAGGACGGCGTGACGACGACTCTGGGGTGTTATCTCAGACGGACACAAAACAACCCGATGCCTCGTACAAGAGGGCATCGGGTTTGTTGCTCTTACACCACCTGTGCTCAGTTGCGCACCGAGCAGGGCCTAAAGCTCTCAATCAATACCGGGTGAACACCGCCAACGATGGGTGGCGTGGTGATGGCGCACCAGGGGAGTTAGGACTTAACCAAAACCTTCTGACGACGACGTGGACGATTACGCAGAATCTCGCCACGCTCCGACTCGCTCATTCCGCCCCAAATTCCGTATGGCTCGCCAACCTGCAACGCGTGCGCACGGCATGGCTCCAAGACTGGGCAGTTTTGGCAGATGGCTTTTGCTCGGAGTTCACGCATGGTGCGAGCACGGCCACGTTCACCTTCTGGGTGGAAGAACACTGCTGAATCCTCGCCACGGCAGGAGCCGTGCAGCTGCCAATCCCACAGGTCGGCATTTGGGCCAGGAAGGTGATCGATGTAGGTCATCGGTTTTTAGACTCCTAATACAAGACTGCATCATGCATCTGCGCACAAATTGGCTGGCTTGGCAGGACAGGTGAATGTCGTGCCGCATCTCAACCACGAGGACAGTGTGGAGTGTGTCTGTGAACGATTGGTTAACCGGAAGCGACGCAGAAGCAGATTCGGGACGCAATCCCAGAGAACTTTAAGAAAAGCCTTCAACGGCCTTCGAATCTTGGGTGGATCTGGCTGAACGCAGTGTCTATTTATCAATGGCGTTGAGAGTCTGGGAGGGGAAAATTCGTTCAGTGTCAATTCACTGCGACCATTCTCTAACTTGATGTCTGGATGAGAATATGGTGTGACACATTCACTTTTGGGCAATTCTGCTATGTACTGTGCGCTGCAGATTTCTTGGAAATTGAGGTGTTACATGAAATTCGTATGAGTTACGTCATAAATGCCCCGCAAAAGTACGCTTTTTCGATGCTACAGGTGTTGGAAACGCAACGTATTCGATATTCTTTCAAGTACACAGGGAATGAACAGAACAGTTTCTCTCAATGCACAGTTGAGTGTGGAGCGAATGTGCAGCTAATGGGCGACAATCCAATGCGTAGGCACTCTGGAAAACAGGATGGAACTCATATGATCAACGAAGTCGAGCTACAAGATCTCGTAGCTCAGGCGGTTGGTGGCGACCGGAAGGCATTGCGTGCAATTTTGTCCGCAATCCATCCAGCAGTTGTTCGCTATTGCAGGCTTCGGATGGGTAATGAGCGATCTGTCTCTCCAGAAGATGTCGCCCAGGAGGTGCTGCTTGCAGTGGCCCGGGCGTTGCCTCGATATGTGGATCATGGTCGACCATTCATGGCGTTCGTGTACGGAGTAGCTTCGCATAAGGTCGCAGACGCACACCGTGCGAATATGCGCGATCTCTCTCAGCCCGAGATGGATCTTCCTGATCGTCCTTTTGAGGGCGAAGGGCCCGAGAGCATCACCCTCGATCATGATTCTTTAACGAAGTTGGACTTCTGCTCGATAGACTCAGTGAGAAAGCTCGCAACATTATTGTTCTTCGAGTCTTCGAAGGTCTGTCAGCAGAGGAAACGGCGGACAGGTTGGGGATGACTCCTGGAGCAGTCAGAGTTGCTCAACACAGGGCGCTGACCCGTCTTCGTGGCTTGGTTGAGCAAGCAGCTGTAGGCTCTCATGAATATCGAAGCGCAGGCGATGTTGCGCTGTAAGTAAGAGGAGAAGATCAAATGCTGGACAGGGAGTTTGGCGACGCCGGTCGTATGCCAGATTTTCGGGAGATTGCAGCAGATGATCAATTTCTCACCGAAATCAGTAGCAACAACAGTGACGCTTCTGGTGCTGGAGCATTCGGCACTGATGCGCATCTTGCTGAGCTGTTGACCGATGCTCGAGGTCAGTTGAACGATCTCAACATTGATCACTCGACTATCGACGACATCATGGCGCAGCTTGATGCGGAAGAGGGAGTAGCCACGACGGAGCCTCCACATCTAGAGCAGACCGCCGAGCCTAGTGACGGCACTGTTGTAATGGGGCCAGCGAGCTGGTGGAAACCATCCCGTATTAGTAGTGCCGTCCTGGGGGCAGCAGCCTCGATGGCTATTTTCGCCGGTGGATTTGGCGCTATTCAGGCAGCCGAACCGGATAGTGCACTGTGGGGAGTACGCGTCGCACTGTTCGGAGAAAAGACGGCATCCGTCGAATTGGCTTCGATGTTGGACGAGATTGATGCTGCGTCATCCTCTGGAGACACCCAACGCGCTGAGGAGCTACTTTCTCAGGCCGAAGACTTGATGAACCAGGTCGGTGACGCGGAACGCTCCCTTTTGGAAGAACGGTTGCGTGAATCCACCGAGAATGTAGCGGAAGGAACCATCGCTACGGAAACCATTATCCAGGAACGCACTGTCGAAAATCCTGGCCAGCCGGTGACTGTCATCATTACGGAAACTGTCGTCGAAAGAGAAACTGCAACGTATGTGCAGACTGAAACGGTGACGAAGCCTGCAAGCGAGAACTCGTCGTCAAGCTTGGAGTCCGAGACGCCGAAACCGTCAACGGAAGCGGACTCGGGAAGTGCGGAGCCTCGGCCATAATGATGCTCAGCGCTACTGCATGAAGCAGTAGCGCTGAATCAGTCGCGCGAAACGGTAACGGAGCGAAATCAGAAGAATCGGCGCGAGCGACGGCCATCAACGAAGCCGGCGCAGTACTCCCATGGCGCGTACTTGTTGGGATCCGGATTGAACTCAGGTTCGTGCACTGGCGAAGCTTGGCCAGCAAGCAACATGAGATAGTGTCCTTCGAGGGCGTCCCAGGTGTAGTAGTGCATTTCGTTGCAGTCTTCGCACATCATGCACACGCCACTGAGCCCTTCCGGCTCCAAGGCAGCGCGGAATTCGCGCACCGCAGAGAGATCCTGGCGAACCTCTTGGCGTTCCTTGTTTGATAGTGGCTCAAACGGCTCATCCGGCTCCAGCAAACTTGCTGGATCGTTCGGGTCATTCTCAAATGGGTCCCGAGGCATTTGCGACCAAATTTCACGACTCACAGCTCCTACCGTAGCCCGCAGAGGGGGCAACTACATAGAATCGCCCGATTAGGATTACTCTGGAGGAAAGATCCGGCTTTTGAAGTGGCGTGAACCAGGAGGATTTCACATTCATGACGAACCCAACAGGTATTAGCCTTGGCGGCGACGACGCAGGAAAAATCCCGCTCATCGGGCTTACTTTCGACGACGTCTTGCTGCTGCCAGACGCCTCTGATGTCATCCCATCCGGCGTCGATACCTCCACCCAGCTGACGCGCGAAATCCGACTGAACACCCCAATCGTCTCCGCGGCAATGGACACTGTGACCGAAGCACGTATGGCAGTGGCCATGGCGCGTCAGGGCGGTATGGGCATTCTGCACCGCAACCTGTCTATCGAGGAACAGGCTCAGCAGGTTGAGATCGTGAAGCGCTCTGAGGCAGGCATGGTTACAAACCCGGTAACCTGCTCTCCTGAGGACACGATCGCGGACGTTGATGCCAAGTGTGCGCGTTTCCGCATTTCTGGCCTCCCTGTCGTCGATAAGGACGGCAAACTGGTGGGTATCTGCACCAATCGTGACATGCGCTTCGAAGCTGATCCGAACCGCAAGGTTTCGGAGATTATGACGCCGATGCCACTTGTTGTCGCAGAGCAAGGTGTATCCGCTGACGCTGCACTGAACTTGCTGCGCACCCACAAGGTAGAGAAGCTGCCAATCGTGGATGGCGAGGGCAAGCTCACTGGTCTGATCACTGTGAAAGACTTCGTTAAGAAGGATCAGTTCCCTAACGCTTCCAAGGATGGCTCCGGCCGTCTGCTCGTTGGTGCTGGCATTGGCACCGGCGAAGATTCGTGGAACCGCGCCACTGCGCTTGTAGAAGCCGGTGTAGACGTTCTTGTCGTTGATACTGCGCACGCTCACAACACTGGTGTGCTTGAGATGGTGTCTCGCGTGAAGAAGGAGTTCGGCGATCGCGCACAGATCGTTGGCGGTAACCTCGCAACACGTGCTGCCGCGCAGGCAATGATCGACGCTGGTGCTGACGCTATCAAGGTTGGCATCGGCCCAGGCTCCATTTGCACCACTCGTGTGGTTGCTGGTGTCGGCGCTCCTCAGATCACTGCCATCATGGAGGCTGCTGTTCCTGCAAAGAAGGCCGGAGTGCCAATCATCGCCGACGGCGGCATGCAGTTCTCCGGTGACATTGCCAAGGCATTGGCTGCTGGCGCATCATCCGTCATGCTTGGCTCCCTGCTAGCTGGTACCGCAGAAGCTCCAGGTGAGACCGTTGTTGTTAACGGCAAGCAGTACAAGATGTACCGCGGTATGGGCTCCCTTGGTGCCATGCAGGGTCGTGGACTTACTGGCGAGAAGCGTTCGTACTCGAAGGACCGCTACTTCCAGGCAGACGTGCGTAGCGAAGAGAAGCTTGTTCCAGAAGGTATCGAAGGTCGCGTACCTTTCCGCGGCAACATCGACTCGATTCTGCACCAGCTTGTCGGCGGACTTCGTGCCGCAATGGGTTACACCGGATCGCCAACCGTTGAAGATCTGCACAATGCTCAGTTTGTTCAGATCACCGCAGCTGGTCTGCGTGAGTCGCATCCTCACGATATTCAGATGACGGTTGAAGCTCCGAACTACTACCAGCGATAGGAAGTCAGTTACACAATGCGTGAAGTAATCGAATTTGGTTCTGGTCGGCAGGCTCGTCGTTCGTGGGGGCTTGCTGACATCGGCATCGTTCCTGCTCGCCGCGCACGTTCCTCGAAGGACGTCGACGTGACGTGGAAGATCGATGCGTACGAGTTCGATTTTCCATTGGTAGCTCATCCAACGGACGCCACCATGTCGCCGGAAACGGTCATCGAGTTCGGCAAGCAGGGTGGCCTCGGCGTATTGAATGCAGAGGGGCTGTGGGCTCGCCATGCTGAGCCTGAAGAAGCAATCGCCTCAGTTGTGGAAGCTGCTGAAGCTGCACTGGCTAAGGGACAGTACCCAGCGCCAGCTGCGAACAAGGCGTTGCAGGAGCTGCACAAGGCACCAATCGTCCCAGAATTGCTTGCAGAGCGTATCGGCCAGATCCGCGAGTCGGGCGTGACCACTGCCGCTCGAGTTAGCCCTCAGCGCGCACGCGAACTGACTCCGCTGTTGGTCAAGGCTGGCGTTGAGCTGCTTATTATCCAGGGCACCCTGGTTAGCGCTGACTATGTTGAAGGCTCCGGTGAGGCGCTGAACATGGGTTCGTTTATTTCTGAGCTTGATGTGCCTGTCATTGTTGGTGGCGTGCTGGACTACAGCACTGCACTGCACTTGATGCGTACTGGCGCAGCCGGTGTCATCGTTGGTGCAGGCCCTGCGAACATGCAGTCTGCTTACGGCATCGATGTGGGGTTGGCTACTGCTGTCGCTGACGTTGCTGCTGCTCGTCGCGACTACCTCGACGAAACCGGTGGCCGTTACGTCCACATCATCGCTGATGGTGGCGACGAAATTGAAACTGCCGGAGATATTGTTCGTGCCATTGCTTGTGGCGCAGATGCAGTCGCACTCGGTTCCACCTTGGCTACGGCGAAGGAAGCACCTGGTAAGGGTTGGTTCTGGCCTTCATCGGCGGCGCACCCGAAGTACCCACGAGGTGCTGTGACCAACGAGCGCAGCGTTGCTGGTTTCGACGACGAAGATACAGCCCCAACACTTCAGGAGCTCCTCTTCGGACCATCCTCCAATTCTTTCGGTGTGCTGAACATGGTCGGCGGTCTGACTCGCGCCATGGCTAAGTGCGGCTACACCACGGTCAAGTCCTTCCAGCGTGTCGAACTGACTACTCGAGGCTAGGCTCCCTACAGCTTTTACTTACGACAAGGCACTTTTCACCCACTCATCCCTGTGCTTGACGACGATCGCCTCCCCGCAGCGTCGTCAAGTGCAAAGGGGAAGTGCGGGCGAAAAGTTGCTTTTGTCACGAGTGGATATAGAAAGATGCGCAAATTCGCCCTGAAAGTCGGAGTTCCGCATTAACGTTGAGTGAAATGTGACTGCGGGGAAGGTGGCGACGGTGAAAAAGACTAATCGCGATTTTGACGTGCTGATTGTCGGATCTGGCTTCGGCGGATCGGTGTCAGCTCTACGGCTCACTGAAAAAGGCTACCGAGTTGGGGTAGTGGAAGCTGGCCGTCGGTTTGAAGATGAGGACTTCGCAAAGACGAGCTGGCGCCTGCATAAGTACTTGTGGGCACCGAAGCTGGGACTATTTGGTGTGCAGCGAGTACACCTGTTGAAGGATGTCATGATCCTCGCAGGCGCTGGTGTTGGCGGTGGTTCGCTGAATTACGCGAACACGTTGTACAAGCCGGAGTCGAAGTACTTTCAGCATCGGCAGTGGGCGCACATTACGGACTGGGAAGAAGAGCTGGACGCGCACTATGACCAAGCGCAGCGAATGCTCGGCGTGGTGAAGAACCCGTCGGAAACTCCAGCCGATACCTTGATGCGCTCTGTCGCAGAAGACATGGGTGTCGGACACACGTTCCGAACCACTCCAGTGGGAGTCTTCTTCGGTAACAAGACCGGCGGCGAGGGTGCGCCTGGCGAAACTGTCTCTGACCCGTATTTTGGTGGTGCCGGCCCCGAGCGCACTGCATGTATCGAATGTGGCGAGTGCATGACGGGGTGTCGTCATAATGCAAAGAACACCCTGATGAAGAACTACCTGTACCTTGCCGAAAAGGCAGGTGCGAAGGTTATCGACCGGACCACAGTGACGGAGTTGCACCCACAGGCTGATGGCTCGTGGCAGGTAGTCGTCGAAAAGACTGGTGCGTGGGTGTCGAAGAAGCGGCGCACGCTAACGGCGGACCGAGTAGTGCTCGCGGCCGGTGCGTGGGGAACGCAAAATTTGCTGCATCGCCAGAAGGCTGCAGGGTTCCTGCCACTGATGTCAGAGCAGCTGGGCAAACTCACCCGAACAAACTCCGAGGCGATTCTCGGTGCAATGGGATCGCGGGTTGATCCAGACAATGACTATTCGGAAGGTGTCGCGATTACGTCATCGTTCTTCCCAGACGAGGACACTCACATTGAACCGGTTCGCTATGGCAAGGGCTCGAACGCTATTGCGCTGCTGCAGATGGTGATGACTGACGGCGATGGCAAAACGCCACGGTTGTTCAAAGCCATCGGCATCGCTCTACGTAATCCGTCATGGATTCCTCGACTGTACTGGCTGCGGAAGTGGTCGCAGCGCACCGTCATTTCGCTGGTCATGCAGAACCGCGACAACTCCATTTCGACGTACCTGAAGTCGATTGGGCCACTGCAGGTTCTGCTGAGCAAGCAGGGTGAGGGCGAACCTAACCCATCCTGGATCCCGGCAGGAAACGAAGCTACTCGACGAGCTGCCAAGAAGATGAATGACGCCAACAACGGTTTGACCATTGCTGGCGGCACCATCGGTGAGCTCTTCAATATTCCACTGACAGCGCACTTCATTGGTGGTGCACCAATTTCGGACTCTCCAGAAACCGGTGTGGTTGACCCGTACTTGCGCGTCTGGGGTTACCCGACGTTGTCCATCCACGACGGCACCGCGATGGCGGCGAACCCAGGTGTGAATCCGTCCTTGTCCATCGTTGCGAACGCTGAGCGTGCGACCGCACTGTGGCCGAACAAGGATGGCGCGGAGCAGCGACCGTCGCAAAGCGAAGAGTACCGACGACTGGATCCGATCCCACCAGTTTCGCCAGTCGTACCAGAGGGCGCCGCCGGTGAGCTGCGAACGACGGTTGCTCTGGGCGTGCCGACGGTGGGCAAGTAATTGGCAAGTAGAGGGGAAGTAGCTGAATGCCGTTGTGACGTTTAGGGAAGTCCACTCGGATTGATATGCTGGGAATCGTGGCTGAACAGGTGAATGGACAGGTAAATAAGCCCGTTCTCGTTGTGGATTTCGGAGCGCAGTACGCGCAGCTGATTGCACGTCGAGTTCGTGAGGCAAACATGTACTCCGAGGTGGTTCCGCATACGGCAACCACGGAGGAAATCCGTAAGAAGAACCCGGCGGCGCTGGTGCTGTCGGGTGGTCCGTCAAGTGTGTATGCAGATGGCGCACCAAAGCTGAATTCTGAGTGGCTCGAACTGGGCATTCCTGTGTTCGGTATTTGCTACGGCTTCCAGGCAATGACGAATGCTCTTGGCGGCACAGTGTCCGCGACCGGTGACCGCGAGTACGGTCGCACGCAGCTCGAATTGGCAGCGGATGCGGGTGCAATGCACACCGGCATGCCTGCTACCCACGAGGTGTGGATGAGCCACGGCGATGCTGTGACGCAGGCACCGGAAGGCTTTGTTGTCACTGCGTCATCGAAGGGCGCACCTGTTGCGGCATTCGAGTGTGCTGAGAAGAAAATGGCCGGCGTGCAGTACCACCCTGAGGTCAAGCATTCGCCGTATGGCCAGCAGGCGCTGGTTCGCTTCCTCACCGAGATCGCGGGGTTGGAGCAGAACTGGACTGCTGCGAATATTGCAGAAGAGCTCATTGAGGGCGTGCGGAAGCAGGTCGGCGAGACTGGTCGGGCAATCTGTGGCCTGTCTGGTGGCGTTGATTCGGCAGTAGCGGCAGCACTTGTTCAGCGTGCTATTGGTGACCGTTTGACCTGTGTATTCGTGGATCATGGGCTGCTGCGTCAAGGTGAGCGGGAACAGGTTGAGAAGGACTTCGTTGCTGCAACCGGCGCTCGTTTGATCACTGTCGATGATCGTAAGGTCTTCCTCGACGCACTCGCTGGCATCACTGACCCAGAGACGAAGCGCAAGACCATTGGTCGCGAGTTCATTCGTTCCTTCGAGCGTGCGGTGGCGCAGGCTCTCGATGGTGCTCCTGAAGGCGAGACGGTGGACTTCCTGGTTCAGGGCACCTTGTACCCAGATGTGGTCGAGTCCGGTGGCGGCTCTGGTACCGCAAATATCAAGTCGCACCACAACGTTGGTGGTCTTCCTGACGATGTCGAATTCACTCTCGTCGAGCCTCTCCGTCTGCTGTTTAAGGACGAGGTCCGTGCTGTTGGTCGCGAGCTCGGCTTGCCACCAGAGATCGTGAATCGCCAGCCATTCCCAGGTCCAGGTCTAGGCATTCGCATCATCGGCGCTGTCGATGAGGAGCGCCTGGATACTTTGCGTCGCGCGGATGCGATTGCACGCGAAGAGATGACGGCTGCTGGTCTCGACGAAATTGTGTGGCAGTGCCCGGTTGTTCTGCTTGCCGACGTTCGCTCGGTTGGCGTCCAGGGCGATGGACGTACCTACGGCCACCCAATCGTGTTGCGCCCTGTTACTTCGGAGGACGCAATGACCGCCGACTGGACGCGTATTCCTTACGACGTCCTGGAGCGCATCTCTACCCGTATTACTAACGAGGTTGCCGAGGTTAACCGAGTGGTGTTGGATGTCACCTCCAAGCCACCGGGAACCATTGAGTGGGAGTAGCGCGTTCCTGGCGTTAGCTACTGAGCACTTATGACCGAGCCAGCAACAAAATTGGGCAATTGTGAGCCTAAATTGTTGCTGGCTCGGTCATAAGTCATTTTCTGGGCGGTAGGTCGCTTGTTGCCGTTATGCTTGTGGACATGTCAACGCGCAAGGTTCATTCGCATTCGACTACCGAGCCGCTCGTAGAGATCATTGCCTCCCGTGAGGTTCCCCTGGGCGGGCCACGCGGAATGACAGTGCAGCGCACCATTCCGCAACGCCAGCGTTCCATGATTGGCGCATGGTGTTTCTGTGACCATTTTGGTCCGGATGACGTCGCAAAGACCGGTGGTATGGACGTGGCACCGCATCCGCATACGGGATTGCAGACGGTGAGCTGGCTATTCGAAGGGAATGTCACGCACCACGATTCCGGTGATAACCATGGGGTGGTTCGTCCGGGCGAGGTCAATCTCATGACCGCTGGCGCTGGCATTTGTCATTCCGAAGTGTCGACGCAGGACACCACTATTCTGCATGGTGTGCAGCTGTGGACTGTGCTTCCCGACGCTGCCCGCAACACCGCACCGCGCAGTTTCGAGCATTATGCGCCGGAGTTGATTGAGCAGGATGGGCTTTCTGCACTGGTGTTTGTTGGTTCATTGCTGGGTGAGACGTCGCCGATTCGTACGTTTTCTCCACTGGTGGGAGCAGAGCTGCGACTGGCTCCCGGAGCATCCGCGACTGTGCCTGTGGACGCTGCGTTCGAGCATGGCTTGCTTGTTGATTCAGGCGAGATCCAACTGAACGGCACGGCTATTCCGCGCACCGCGATGGGCTACACAGGTGTCGGCGAGACGGTTTTGACGATTACGAATACCGGCACGACAGCTGCTCGCATGGTGCTGATTGGTGGCGAGCCGTTCGGCGAGAACATTGTGATGTGGTGGAATTTCATCGGTCGCACTCATGACGAGGTAGTTGCAGCTCGCGAGGCATGGCAGCGGGAGGGTAGGCTGCCAGGTCCTGCACAAGGCTTGCCGACGACCCGCTTCGGCAAGGTAGACGGTTACGTTGGGCATCGTCCGGATGGTTTGTCGCGTCTTCCTGCGCCGGGGTTGCCACGAACGACATTGAAGGCGCGAGTGAATCCGGCGCCGCATGCGTTTTCGGGGCCGAGGCCACTGAACGAGTAGTTGGGTACGCTTGGTCGGTATGAGCATCGTAAAGATCAATGCAATTTCTATTCCCGAAGGTGCCGGCGAAGAGCTGGAGCGCCGTTTTTCGGCGAATGCTGGTCGGATGAAGGATGTGCCTGGCTTCTTGGGTTTCCAGTTGCTGCGCCCTACGGCGGGCGAAGAGCGCTACTTTGTGTACACGGAGTGGGAGTCTGAGGAAGCGTACGCAGGGTGGCGCGATGGTTCTGGTCGTTCTGCGCATGCTGGGGAGAACCGTAAGCCTGTTGCCACTGGCGCTAATCTGCTGGAGTTCGATGTCGTGCTAGATGTCGCTGCAGAGTAGTTTGCAAGTTTTTCCGGGGTTGAGTGATCCCGGATTTTTCTTTCACCGCATTTTCGAATATGTGTGCTAATTTACCTTGACTGAAATCCGTTAGTTCGCATACACTTTCGAATATCTTATGGGGGAGGAGGAAGAAAATGACCGCTGCTGTACACGAGCTGCCAGATTTATCGCAGCTGGCCACACTGGGGAAAACTGATCGCATTGCTGCTCTGCGACGGTCAATGCGCAAGGTTGAAGGCCGTGATGACGGATCGTTGGCGGGCTCTGAGCATCATAGTGATGGTGGTGGTAGCGAACGCTATATTGCTGTGCCAGCTGAGCTGCAGGTGTTGTTCGATGGTGGTTTGGCTCGGGGTGCAGTGAGTTCTATTGACAGTGCTGGTGCTGTTGTCGTGGCACTTATTGCGGAGGCAACAAAAGCATCACTGCAGGTTGCTGTTGTAGGGACCGCGCAGTGCGGAATGTTGTCGGTAGTAGAGCAGGGTGGTGACATTTCACGTGTCGTGGTTGTAGAAAACCCAGGTGAGGAACCACTGGAAGTTGTCGGCCTGTTGGCTGATGGCGCGGACTTGGTGGTGGTTGACCTGCCACAGGCACCACCGCCGTCATTGGCGCGACCAATCATGGCGCGGCTGCGGAAGAGTGGGTGCGCATTGCTTTTCGTTGGTAAGGGGTGGCCGGGAGCGTCGGTGCGCATTTCATCCGAGCTTGTTGCTGTGCACGGGTTGGGGCGTGGGCATGGCCGCATTCGGGGCATTGAGTATCACGTGTCGGCGGAAGGCAGTGGGCGACCGCGTCGTCAGGTGCAGTGGGTAGTTGGGGAATCTGGAGGTGCGGTAGGCGCGTCTCGTGGTGCGGAGATTCTTGAATTTAAGAGGGCACAATGACAGTGGCTGGAGTGGCAAACCAGAATCGTGTCATCGGGTTGTGGTTGCCAGATTGGCCTGTGCAAGCAGCCTTGCTGGCGGGAGTGGTCGAGGAGACCGCAACGGCACTGGAAATGCCGTATTCGGGGGTGTTGACGCCGGTTGCGCTCATTGGGCGGGACACTGCGGGCACCGTTGGATCTGGTGGCGCTGTCGTTGTTCGCGACTGTTCACAAACCGCTAGGGATGCGGGGGTGCGGCGTGGGCAGCGACGTCGGCAAGCACAAGCGACCTGCCCGGAAGTAGTGGTGCTCGATGAAGACCCAGTGCGTGATGCTCACGAGTTCGAGCCGATTGTAGGCAGGCTCGAATCTATCGCTGCCGGCGTCGAGGCTCTGCGCCCCGGGTTTGTGGTGATGAATGCTAAGGGTCCTGCCGGGTATTACGGCGGGGAAGCAAAAGCATTAGAAATGCTGCTCGACGCAGCAGCTACGCAGGGAGTGGACTGTCAGATTGGAGTTGCAGACGATGTGGTGACGGCGGTGCTTGCGACACGTCGCAATGTGCAACTGCCAGTCGGCGCTGGGGCGGAATTTCGGAAATACGTATCTTTGCGGGAAGTCCAGGCGGAAGTCTCTCTTGGCTTCCCTGAGACGCTTGCGCGAGCTTGGGATGATTTGGGGTTGCGCACGCTAGGAGATGTGTCGGCGATCCCAGCCCGCGACATTGCAACGCGGTTTGGTACAGAGGGAATGCGCTGGCGCTATCTTGCAGAACACGGCGAACGGCAGCTAGTGGCAGCGCGTGCCGTGCCCGCTGACCTCACTGTGCGCTATGTGCCAGCAGAAGAATCTGTTGATGGCAGGCCGCTCCAACGTGTCGACGAAGCGTCTTTCGTGGCGCGCGCTCTTGCAACAAAACTGCACGAAACTTTAGGGGCGCGTGGCTATCTGTGTCAGCGTCTGGCGGTGACAGCGGAGTTCTCTGACCGGCAAGAATTACGACGTGTGTGGCGCTGTGCCGAACCATTAACCGAAACGGCAACAGTGGATCGCGTTCGGTGGCAGTTGGATGGTTGGTTATCGCGGAGGGAAGTATCGGTAGGGACCGATGACAGCGACGGCCACGGCATCGACGTTGACGATGGCGAATGCAGCGAAGATCGGGGCATCATTGCGCTTACTTTGGAGCCTCTCGATGTCATTGAAGCGGGAGCGATCAAGGATGCGTTGTGGGGACGAGCGGACGAATCGGTACGACGAGCTCATCACGCCGCAGTGCGGGTGCAAGGCTTACTTGGTGCAGATGCAGTGTCGCATCCTGTTGTGGTTGGTGGTCGAGGGCCAGGCGAAAGAATCGCGATGATTCCGGTTGGGGAAGAACAGCCCGTCAGCTCTGGCGAATGGCATGGGGCGATGCCGGCACCGAATCCAGCAGTTGTTGTGCCTCATGGGGCTCGACATCCGGCAGCTCAAATACGAGTGCTGGATGCACAGGGGCAAGCAGTTGTTGTAACTGGCAGGGCAACGTTGACAGGGGAACCACACAGCGTCACCTGGGCGGGGCAGAATCATGCCGTCACTGCGTGGGCGGGGCCATGGCCAGTGGATGAACGTTGGTGGACTGTCTCTGAAGGGAGGAGAGCAGCTCGTCTACAAATAGCTATCGACAAAGCCGCGTTTTTGCTGATTGGCAGCAAAGGGCAGTGGCGAATAGAAGGAAAATATTCCTAAGACTTCGCTAAACGCAAAGAACTCCATGCGCGAAGACACCCGGTGAGCGAAGACATCAGAGGAACGCAAGCTACTTCGCTTCAATATCTACAATGAGGCGAGTCGGGTTTTCTACCAAGAAGGCCCGGAACGGCTTACGCTCATCGCGGACACCAGCGACATACTGGCTTGATCCCTCAAATGTGCCAGCGCCAACAACTTCCTCAATGGACTTGGTGTCGGTTGGGCGAACCGGGTCGGACGGGAAGTCCTCCATGTTGAAATCGAATGGATAGCCGGTGCCGCGAATATCAATGGCTAGCTTCTTCGCACCAGCTACTGAAATCGCCTTACCGCTGCCTTGCTGGGCGGGGATGTCGTCGTAACGTACCCAATAACCAGGCTTGCCCTCGCCGGTGAACTCGAAAACAATGCGGTCATATCCATCGTGAGAGCCGATGCGGACATCCTTAATGCCCAGATAGGACCCTTCGGCAGGCGCAGCCTCGGCGGCATTCAGTGAGAACTCCTCGCCTTCAGGGGCAGGGTCAGACTCTAAGACAGCAGACGTGCCTCCGGTTTCAGCATTCGGCTTACCAGCGTCGGAGCCCTGGCTACCTGCCGAGTCGCTTGATCGCATCGACACAGCCGACTGAGGTTCGACTTCGTCTCCATTGGTGGAGCAGGCTGCTACGCCAAGAACCAATGCGGCACACGACACGGCAGCGACCATCTTCGGTGATGATGCTCGGGAAACCGGATTAAAATTCATGCCAACGACCGTAAATGTGAAAACTCGGAATGGCAAAGTACGCTAATAGTAAAACCGCAGGTCGCAGGCTTGAGGCTAGAAAGTGTTGCCAAACAGTAATATAAACAGCCCCTTACAGGGTGCGTTTTCCGTCTTCTGCTAAGGAAAGTTATATGTCTGACACCATTTGTTCTGCGAATATCGATGAGCCATTGCCGGGCACAGCCAAGGCTGGAAAGCTCTTCATCGCACTTGAGCACCACTATGGCTGGAGTCACGACATCCTCGACGGCGGGGTCTATGGCGACGACATCACCGCTCGACTGAAATCATGGCTCGCAGAAAGAAACGGCAGTCTCCAACTCATTCGGAAGCCTGGTCGACTTGGTCAGGTCCCGTGCGACGGCATCAACCTCTACATCTCCCACTGCGACCCATCCGAGTTTGCGACATCCGAGGCCTCAACAGCTGCTACCGCGAGCGATGTATTCGTCGAGCACCGCATGGTGGCCGATGTCGAAGAACTCATGACTCTCGACATTCAACTGGGCAAACGCACTGAAGGGGCTGTGCTCGTCGATAAGCCAATGCTATTGGTGTGTACTCATGGCAAGCGCGATCGGTGCTGCGCAGTGAAGGGGCGTCCGCTGGCTGCCGCATTGGCGCAGGTCTTTCCTGAGCAGGTGTGGGAGACGTCGCACTCCAAGGGGCATCGTTTTGCTCCGGCAGTGGTGATGTTGCCGTGGAATTACTCGTACGGTCGACTGAGCGCGCAGGCAATGAAGGATGCTCTCGAAACCGCTGAACAGGGCACCTTATACGCGGATGGATGTCGTGGGCGCGGGATCTACAAGGCGCAGGGGCAGGTGGCGGAGTTGGCTGCTCGCGAGGCGCTCGGGGAGTGGTCGCTGGATGCTGTTGAATCCGTGCAGGTTGCTGATGCCGGCACCGGTACTGCCATTGCTACCGTCTCGCTTTACGACGGTCGTGCAATAGAAACGACCCTGGAACAAATCGTCACTGACGGAGTTGTGTCGTCATGTGGCGATGAACCAGGGCCGAAAAAGGGCTGGGCTGCGGTGGGTGTGCGGCAGCTGGGGTAGCGGACTAGCGACGCATGATCTTTTTTGCTGCCCAGTTGCCCAGCAGCTGGGCAGCCTGCACGATGAGGATGATGACGAACGTGGCCACCAGTGTCACGTTCCAGTCGAATGCCTGGTAGCCGTACGTAATGGCAAAGTTGCCGAGGCCACCGCCACCGATATAGCCAGCCATTGCGGACATATCGACCACCGCGATAAATGCGAAGGTGTAGCCGAGGATCAGTGGGCCAAGTGCCTCGGGCACGATGACCGAACGAATGATCTGAAATGGTGACGCACCCATGGATCGGGCAGCTTCAATAACGCCAGGGTCGATGGACATTAAGTTTTGTTCCACCAAGCGGGCGATAGCGAACGTTGCCGCAATCGTCATGACAAACATTGCGGCTTCCGTGCCGATGGTCGTGCCCACAACCATGCGGGTGAGCGGGCCAATTGCCGTCACCAAAATGATGAACGGAATTGGACGCACGAAGTTGATCAGCACGTTCAGCACTGTGTACATCGGGCCACTCGACAGCACGCCACCCTTTCGAGAGGTGTACAGCAAGATACCGATTATTAGGCCCAAGAAACCGCCGGCCAGCATTGCGACGCCGACCATCGCCAACGTTTGTCCAATGGATTCTCCGAGCATTGGAGCCAGGGAACCCCAATTGGTGTTCTTGCCAGAAATATCAGGCAAAGAGTTGAGGAAGTTCGTCATTATCGCAGTTCCTCCACGGTGGTAAGCGTCGACAGATCGGCAATAGTTGCGCGAACAGCAGCGCCGTCGCCAGGCATAACACCGTCGCCCGCAGCCTCAGTTAATCGCAGTGTTAAACGACCAAAGGCATGTTCCTGCACATTGGACACCGAACCATGCGCAACCGTTGCCTTCACGCCACGGGCATGAGCAGCAGCCAGCACGGCAGCGAGGTCAATCTGGTCGGTCAAAGTGACTGTCACCAAACGACCCGCAGAACCCAGCACAGAATCCAGCTCGCGTCCCTTAGGGCGATCGCGCAGCGCGGTTGCAGCGAACTTTCGTCCGACCTCCGTCTGCGGATTCGAGAAAATACCGTGGACCGAACCGTGTTCGACAACTCGGCCGTTCTCCATGATCGCCATCCGATCCGCAATCGCCCGCACCACGGACATGTCGTGCGTAATCAGGACGATCGTCACGCCCATCTCACGATTAATCCGACGCAGCAGCTCCAAGACATCGGCAGTGGTTTCCGGGTCTAGTGCCGAGGTGGCTTCGTCGGCAAGCAGAAGCGTCGGGTTGGTAGCAAGCGCGCGGGCAATACCCACACGCTGTTTCTGGCCACCCGAGAGCTGCTCGGGGTAATTGCGTCCCTTGTCGGCCAGTCCAACGAAATCGAGCAACTCGCGAACGCGCTCATCACGCTGCTTCTTCGGCATCCCCGCAAGCTCCAGCGGATAAGCGATATTGCCCGCCGCAGTGCGCGAATGGAACAGGTTGAAGTGCTGAAAGATCATGCCGATATTGCGGCGCAGACCACGCAGCTTACGCTCGGGCATTCGCGCGATATCGGTACCGTCGAGAAGGACTTCTCCCTGTGTTGGCTTCTCCAGGCCATTAATCATGCGGATCAGCGTTGATTTTCCTGCTCCGGAGTAGCCAATGATGCCGAGGATTTCTCCGGGTTCGACGGAGAGTGTGACATCGGACAACGCGGTAACGTCGCCAAATGTTTTGCTGAGCCCTCGGAACTCCAGCTGGGTTCCTGTGCGAGTCACTTAAGGTTTCCTACTTTTGTTCGCGCTGTTGCTTTTCGACGCGGTCGAGAATTGCCTGGAGCTCGTCTGCCGACTTATCGACTGCGACAGACGTGCCCTTGGAGTCTTCGTCGACTGCCTTTTGAACCTCTGGATCGTGCCACAACTTAGCCAGCTTCGCGATTTCCGGGTCATCCTTACGGTCAGCCTTGACGACGAACACATTGATGTAAGGCTCTGCTTCAGCGGTGTTTGGGTCGTCCTGGAACAGCGCGGTGTTCGGATCGATGCTGGCGCGCTCAAGGAAGGTGTTGTTGATGACAGCGAGCTTGCCTTCGCCGTAGGCGGTAGTTGTCTGAACTGGGTCAACTGGAACGACCTTGACCTTGGATGCTGCTTCGTCGATGTCCGCTGGGGAAGGGGTGAGGATGCCATCTTCCTTCAGCTTCAGTAGGCCTGCCTGGACGAGAACAGAGATGGCGCGACCCTGGTTCGAAGGATCGTTTGGAACTGCGACCTCTGCGCCCTTCTTGATGTCATCAACGGACTTCACGTCCTTGCTGTACAGGGCCAGTGGAATGATCTCGGTCGATGCAATTGGCACGAGATCCGAGTTAGCGCCAACGTTGTACTCGCCGAGGAACTTGATGTGCTGGAAGAGATTGACATCGATCTGTCCCTCATCGAGGGAGCGATTCGGGGTGGTGTAATCGGTGTAAGGTTCAACCTTCAGGTCAATGCCGGCAGCTTCGGCCTTCTGCTGGAATACGGTCCATGCCTTCTTTTGGCTGTCGGTGGTGCCAATGGTGATGGTTCCTTCGTCATCGCCGCTACCACAGGCAACAAGGCTAGTAGCTGAAAAAGCGACGGTCAGAGCGCCTGCGGTAAAACGCTTGAGGTTCATGGTTGTTCTCCTGGTGGGGTGTTTGTAAATAGACCAAGCTGTCTTGTAATGGGTTTAGCGTATCACTACTGCGGAAATGCTAAAAATGGTCACCTTTATTAGAACATGTGTTTGAAAATGGTCCGTTGGTGGCGCTACTGTTGCGGCATGGGTGGTCGTCCTCTGTCGTGGTCGCGTATCGAGCGCATCTTGTCCAGCACCTACACCGGAAAACTCACTCCTACCGAGACCTTTAATGGCTGGCGAACTGCCCCGGAATCTGTCATTGCCGGCGCATTTGGGCGGTGGGGTGAACATGGTGGTGATGCCTCACGGTTGTCAAAACCACCAGCAGACAGCGCCCACGAGCATGACATTGCCCACGAGCGTGACATTGCCCAGCGCGTCGGTGCTGACTTGCATTGCCGAACCAGTTTTTCCTTCCTGCATGGAGCCTCAGATCCAGAAGATATGGTGGCGGAGGCATGCCGGCTGGGACTTCGCACATTGGGAATTGCAGACCGCGATGGCTTCTACGGTGTCGCACGCTTCGCTGAGGCAGCGGCAGAAGCGAGGCTGAACACCATCATCGGTGCGGAGCTCTCTTTGTCCGAAGCTCCTCTCACTGTTCTTGTTCGAGGGCCGGAAGGGTACCGGAGGCTCAGTCATGTGTTGTGCGATGCGCACATGGCTAGTGGTGAAAAGGGAGTACTACTGTATCCATCCCTTGACCAGCTAGCGCACCATGCTGATGGGCACTGGCAGATCCTGGCCAACGAAGAATGGTTGCCTCACCTTGACGCACTGGTCGCCACTTTTGGTACAGCCAACGTGGCAGTTGAACACCGCATTGATCTCACGCCACGTGCAGCTGACTATCAACGGGAGTTGGCGGAAGCTGCAGAGAAACTAGGACTTCGGCAAGTGGTGGGAGCAGCTGCAACAGCTGCGACGCCGTCGTCGGCACGCGTTGCGGGAGCAAAGCATGCGTTGCATGTGCGGGAATCGCTAGATGAACACGAATCTGCGCTGCCAGCGGTAGGTGGTTCGTGGCTGCGGTCATGGGAGGAGCTCCGGGAGTTTTTCCACCATCTGCCCGACGCGATTGCTGCCACCGAAGACATTGCTGCCGAGTGCGCTTTCACCTTGGATCTCATTGCGCCCCGCCTACCCGAATGGGATACGCCGGACGGGTACACGGAATCAACGTGGCTCGCGAAGCTGGCGAAGGAAGGTGCGCGGAGGCGGTACAAGCGAGACACCGACATTTCTCGTCGCGCCTGGGTTCAACTGGAGCATGAGCTCGATGTCATTGATCAACTAGGTTTTCCTGGTTACTTCCTGATCGTCCACGACATCTGCGACTTCTGTCGGCGAGAAAACATTCTGGCGCAGGGGCGTGGCTCGGCAGCGAACTCCGTTGTGTGCTTTGCCCTCGGCATCACCAATGTGGACCCCATTTCCGCTGGCCTACTCTTCGAGCGTTTTCTATCGGCCGAGCGCGATGGACCTCCAGATATCGATGTTGATATCGAGTCGGGTCGTCGTGAAGAAGTTATCCAATACGTGTACCGGCGTTATGGCCGAGATAATGCCGCACAGGTGGCAAATGTCATTACGTATCGACGTCGCGGCGCGCTCCGCGACGCCGCTCGCGCGCTGGGGCATGACCCTGGGGTGATTGATGCGTGGGTCAATAAACTGACGGATCCACCGACCCAGGTCGCGGAGTTGGCGGACAAGCTGAAAGGTCAGCCACGGCATCTGGGTATTCATTCCGGCGGCATGGTGATCTGCGACCGGCCAATTGCCGATGTTGTACCCACGGAATGGGCGCGCATGGAAAACCGCTCGGTGGTGCAGTGGGACAAAGACGATTGCGCGGCAGCTGGGTTGGTGAAATTCGATCTGCTGGGGCTTGGCATGTTGGAGGCGATACATCACTGTATTGATCTGGTTGCGAAGCATCGGGGCAAGGAAGTGAACCTATGGGAGATCGACATCTCAGAACCAGAGGTCTATGAGATGCTCGCACGCGCCGATGCCGTCGGCGTATTCCAAGTGGAATCACGCGCGCAGTTGGCAACATTGCCCCGGCTGAAACCTCGCGAGTTTTTTGACCTCGTTGTCGAGGTTGCCTTGATCCGTCCAGGTCCTATCCAGGGTGGTTCGGTGCATCCGTATATCCGCCGGCGTAACGGTGTGGAAGCTGTCACCTACGACCATCCGGTGCTGGAGAAATCACTGGGTAAAACTCTCGGCATTCCGTTGTTCCAAGAGCAGCTCATGCAGATGGCTGTCGATGCCGCCGGATTCAGCGGCGCGGAAGCGGACTCTTTACGACGAGCCATGGGATCAAAACGCTCCGTAGCCAAAATGGAGGCCTTGCATGAACGATTCCTCCGAGGCCTGTGGCAGACCAATCGCATCAGTGGGGAAGTGGGAGAGAAACTCTGGAACAAGATCGTTGCATTTGCAGCCTATGGATTCCCAGAGTCGCATGCGCAGTCGTTCGCGTCGTTGGTGTACTTCTCTGCATGGTTTAAGTACCACTACCCGGCAGAGTTCTGTGTGGCGCTGCTGCGGGCACAACCGATGGGCTTCTACTCGGCCCAGTCATTGGTCGCAGATGCGCGCAGGCACGGTGTGGAATGTGTCAGCCCCAGCATCGATGTTTCCGGAGTGGAAGCCGATGTTGAAGTCGGCGCTGGTTCGGCAGGGGGCGATCGCATCCGTCTGGGACTCGGCTCCATCAACGGGCTTGGCGACGTCGCAGCCAAACGCATCGTCGCTGCCCGTGCCACAGCTCCATTTCAATCGGCTGCGGACCTCGCGCGCCGGGCACAACTGACCGTTGCCCATCTGGAAGCGTTGGCCAGGGCTGGAGCGATGGAGTGTTTGGGGATGGATCGTCGTCAAGCGTTGTGGGCGGCAGGCGTGGCAGCGACAGAGCATGAAGGGATGCTGCCGGGACTGACTGTGGCGAATGCGCCAGCATTGCCAGGGATGACCGAATTCGAGTTGGCGGCGGCGGACTTGGCGGGAACCGGGGTGACGCCAGGCGAGTATCCAGTGGCTGCTTTGCGTGCAGAACTACAAGAGCGAGGAGTGGTGTCAGCGATCGAACTGAAACATGTGGAAGACAGTTCGAGGGTGCGGATTGCCGGAATTGTGACGCATCGACAGCGCCCGGGAACCGCAGGTGGAGTGGTGTTTCTTGGCATGGAAGACGAGACCGGACTCATGAACGTCTTGTGCACTCCCGGGCTGTGGGAGCGCTACCGAGCTATTGCAACGACGGAGCGCGCCCTGATGGTTAGAGGCATCGTGCAAAACGCATCGGGTGCAGTGACTGTGGTGGCCGACAAGCTTGTTCCACTACGTGAGATTGTGGCAGCGCCGGTGGTCGCAGGGCGGAGCCGTGATTTCCGCTAGCGCTGCGACGGCCTAAGATTAGTAGTATGCGTCACACATATGGTTCCTCGCTCGCCCCTGATGGAAGCGCTATTGCGTACATCGTTCGCGATCATGGCTACCCACACGCCGTGCAGATGCAGCTGGAGCCTGACGGTGCCGGCCTCGGCGAAGAACGCTATGTGAAGTTGCCTATCGACGGACCTGTCACCAAGGTTCTGCACTCGCCAGATGCGAAGTGGATCGCGTGTGAAGTATCACCGCATGGCACCGAGCGGCTGGAAACGTGGCTTGTATCTACGGACCCAGATGTGCCAGGAGCCACCCCACTTCGGTTGCCTGCGGATAGCCGCACCACGTTGGTGGAGTGGGATAACGAGTTGCTGGCTATGAATGCGGTGACTGATCGGGGAGTGACACAGGCGCGTCTGGTGGATCCTCGGACATCGCGATACGAAGTGATCGACCAGCGTTCTGACAGTCTGTTGGTGGCAGCTGAAAACGGCTATGGATTGGTGCGCGTTGGCCCGCGTGGGCATCACGAACTCTTGTTGGTCGGCCCGGACATGAAGTGGAATCCGCTACTGCCACCCGATCCTGGTTCCACCACAGATGCCGGTGTCATCATTGCCGGAGCACATGATGGCAAGCTCACTGCGTTCGTGTTGTCCGATCATGGAGTGGAACGGACCCGAGTGCTTCGTCTCGACGTCAATGGCATCGATGTGTCCGTGGAAGAATTCATCAGCAACCCGGATCAGGATGTTGAAGAGTTCCTCATCAGCGACGACGCTTCTACTGCAGCAGTGCTATGGAACAACGGAGGTGTGTCATCGCTAGAAGTGCTGACACTCGGTGAAGGGCCGCAGGGCGACGGTATCCGTGTTCAAGTGCGTCGCACAGTGGAGCTGCCGGGCATGGTGGCCAGCGAGTTGTCCATTTCCGGAGACGGTAGCCTCATCTCGGTGACTGTAGAGGGGCCGGGCTTGCCACCGACTGTGGAGATTTTGTCCACCACAGGTGGCACTGTTGATCCCGTAGACCCTGCGCGAACGCAACGCATTCTCGATGCTGAACAAGCGTTGAGTGAGCAGTGTTTGATTCCTGAGCTCGTGCACTTTACCTCACGCGATGGGCTGGAATTGTCCGGCTGGTTGTACCTGCCCGAAGACTTTTCAGGTAAGGGTCCGGGGGCAGCGTTCATCCACATCCACGGTGGACCTGAGTTGCAAGCTAAACCCATCAACCACGATATTCTCGCCGCTTTGGTGCAATCTGGAATGACTGTGTTCACGCCGAACTTGCGCGGTTCCAAGGGCTCTGGTCGATCCTTCGAGCACGCAGGTGACCGCTATGGCAGGTTCGCCGCTATCCGCGATATCGAAGCCGCTACCAATTTCCTCATCGATTCTGGACTTGCTGACCCGAAGCGAATTGTCCTCGGTGGTCGTAGCTACGGCGGGTTCATGTCCCTCATGGCAGCAGCGTGGTACCCGGACACTTATGCAGCAATCATTGATGCCTGCGGAATGACAAGTTTCGAAACCTACTACAAATCTACCGAGCCGTGGCTGGCCCAAGCAGCCTATACGCGTTATGGCTACCCATACCAGGATGCGGAGCTGCTACGAGATCTCTCACCAGTACTGCGCGCCGACGAAATGAAAGCACCCACGCTGTTCATTCACGGCGAGTGGGACACCAATGTTTTGCCACGTGAATCTGGTCAGATGCGTGACTCCATGGACGCGTACGGAGTCACCACCGAGTTTCTCCTCGTTCCAGGTGAAGGCCATAAGTTCGCGAAACCCAAGAGCCGTCGACTCATCGCTCACACCATGCTGGATTTCTTGAAGCGCCAGGGAATCGTCGAAAAGCCAAACCTTAATCGCTTCGATGAACAGTTTGCGCGGATGAAGGCGGCGGTTACGCCGGGGCATGTAGATGAGGATGAAGAGTAGAGGAATACGCTTAGACACCGTGATTCCAGAAACCGAGACTGAAGAAACGACATCAACCCAGAAAAAGCAGGATGAGGTGCCACAGAGCCAATCGGCGCAGGCGCACACCTGTCATGTGGTGTTTGATCGGCCAGTCATCCCACCGAATACGGGCAATGCGATTCGTATGTGCGCTGGAACCGGTGCCATGCTGCATCTCGCGGAGCCGTTGGGGTTCAACTTTGAGGACAAGAATCTTCGTCGTGCCGGGCTCGATTATCACGACCTCGCAGATGTCCAGGTTCATTCCTCAATTGACGAAGTACTTGAGCACTTCAGTTCGCAAGGATCAAGGATCTTCGCGTTTACCGCGCGTACGGATACGTGGTACACGGAAATCGAGTACCGCCCAGGTGACGTGCTACTTTTCGGCCCAGAACCGACCGGGCTTGAAGAATCGGTGCTGAACGATCCCCGAATTACTCAACTCGTGCGCATCCCCATGCTGCCGGGAAGGCGCAGCATGAACTTGTCGAATGCAGCGGCCGTCGCAACGTATGAAGCATGGCGGCAGCAAGGGTTCGGCGGAGCGGAATAGATGCGGTAGGCGAGAGTCTGCAGGGAAGTGCAATACTTAGAGCTATGGCAGCAACCAAACTTGATGGAAAGATGTACCGCGATGAGATTTTCGAGGATCTTGCCGCGCGCGTAGCAAAGCTGAAGGAAGCCGGCGTTACTCCAGGTCTGGCAACCGTTCTGGTGGGCGATGATGCCGGTAGCCACGCCTACGTGAAGATGAAGCACCGGGACTGCGAGCAAATTGGCATCGCGTCGATTCGCAAGGATCTTCCGGCGGACACAACCCAGGAAGAACTCGAAGCAGTTATTGCCGAGCTGAACGAGGATCCAGCGTGCACCGGCTACATCGTGCAGCTGCCGTTGCCGAAACATCTCGACGAGAACCGCATCCTTGGCCTCATTGATCCTGAAAAGGACGCAGACGGCCTGCACCCAGTCAACCTGGGCAAGCTTGTACTGAATGAGCCAGCTCCATTGCCATGTACTCCGAACGGTTGCATCCACTTGCTGCGTCGCTTCGGCGTGGAGCTGAAGGGCGCAAAGGTGTGCGTGATCGGCCGTGGTGTCACTGTTGGGCGCCCAATTGGTCTGATGCTGACTCGTCGTAGCGAGAACTCCACCGTAACCTTGTGCCACACCGGTACGAAGGATCTGGCTGCAGAGACGAAGAACGCCGACATCATTATCGCTGCTGCTGGCGTGCCACACATGCTCACCGCAGACATGATCAAGCCAGGCGCTGCCATCCTCGACGTGGGTGTTTCGCGTCTCGACGGCAAGCTGGCAGGCGACGTCGCCCCAGATGTATGGGATGTTGCTGGTTTCGTTTCGCCAAACCCAGGTGGCGTCGGCCCACTGACGCGTGCCTTCTTGGTTCGCAATGTCGTCGAGCGAGCAGAACGACTCGCAGGATTGGTTTAGTATCGGCCACCATATGCGTGAAATAGCTCGCCGGGCTCGGCCGGAGGATCTCCCTGATCCAAAGGAAAATCCCCACACTCACGAAGTGGCTCGTGGGGAACATTGGCCTGCGCGAGTGCAGTACGCATTGTATGGATTGCTCTTTGCAGGTTTTGGCGCGTTTATCGTGTTCTTGGGTCTGGAACGATGGCGTCGAGCAACCTTTATCCTGGGGATCACCATGCTCTATCTGGCAGGGCTGCGTCAGTTCTTGCCGGATAGCCTGCTGGGTATCATGTCTGTGCGGTCCAGAAACTTCGATATGTGGTTCAACGGTTGCTTAGGTATCGGCCTAGTGTTCCTATCGGTTTCGGTCGATGCGCTCGGCAGTTAACTCGCCGCACCCAGCCACTAATTCCGCAACCCTAGTTTCTAGTGACCTCAGCGTCGAGGAAACCACGCACGATCTTCTCTACGCGCTCGAATTCCGTCAGGAAACCATCGTGCCCCGTATCAGATTCGATCTTCTCTAGACCCATGCAATTGCCCAAGTTGCGGGCGAGGTGCTCCTGCTGGTGGAACGGGTAGAGAATGTCCGTGTTCACGCCTGCAACCAGCGTTGGCACTACTGACGATGCCAATGCATCGTTCATACCCCCACGACCGCGGCCGATGTCATGTCGATTCAGGGTGTCAGTAAGAATGACATACGAGCCAGCGTCGAAACGCGCTGCCAGCTTCTCCGCTTGATGATCCAAGTAGCTCTCAATCTGAAAACGATCATCCGTCCGGTACGGCCCCAGAGGGTTCTCGCCGGGCTGGGCTGCAGCCCCAAAACGGTCATCCATTTCAAGCTCACCACGATACGTCAAGTGCGCTACTCGTCGCGCAAAGCCAAGGCCACGGTCCGGGGACTCTCCAGTTTCGTAGTAGTCGCCACCGTGCCAATTCGGGTCAGACTCGATGAATTGAATCTGTGCCGACTGAATTCCAATCTGCCACGCACTTGCCCGCGCACTTACACACAGCGGCAACGCACGGCCAACTGCCTCCGGGTACATCAGCGACCACTCCAGCGTGCGCGCACCACCCAGGGAACCGCCAATCACGGCGTATACCGAGTCGATTCCGAGCGCTTCCAACGCAAGCTTTTCGACGGTCACCGTGTCGCGCACAGAAATCGCAGGGAAGCGGGAGCCCCATGGCTTTCCGTCAGGATGCGGTGACGACGGACCGGTGGTGCCTCGGCAGCCACCGATGACATTCGTGCAGATAATGCAGTATTTGTCAGTGTCGAGCGCACGGCCGGAGCCGATCATTCCGTTCCACCATCCAGGTGTGGGGTGGCTGTCGCCCATAGGTCCTGATGCATGAGCGTCGCCAGTCAAGGCGTGCTCGAGAAGGATGACGTTGGATCGATCTGCGTTCAGTCGTCCCCAACGTTCAAAGCACACCGTGACATCGGCGATCGTCGCACCAGCTTCGGTGGTGACGTCACCGATCTTGACGTACCCAGGCTGGCCTTCGGCAGGAAATGGAGCGTTCATCGCGTATAAGACTACTTGGTCTATTGCAGTGCAGCGAAACCTTGCTCAAGATCGGCGATAATATCCTCCACGTCTTCAATGCCAACCGACAGGCGGATGGTCGAAGGCAGGACGCCTGCCGCTGAATTCTGCTCGGGCGTGCACTGCGAGTGCGTAGTCGTAGCAGGGTGAACGACGAGGGAACGAACATCGCCGATATTGGCGACATTGGAGTGCAGCTTCAGCGCATCAATGAACTTCCATGCCTCGTCTGCGCCACCATCAACATCGAAGGTCATGACTCCGCCTGCGCCCGGAATGTTGAGTTTTTGCAAGGTCTCATTCCACGGCGAGGACTCCAGGCCAGCGTACGTAACCTTCTTCACCTGCGGATGCGATTCCAGGAACTCTGCAACCTTCTGCGCATTTTCATTGTGCTGGCGCATACGAAGGCTCAGAGTATCCAGACCCTGAGCTACGAGCCATGCGTTGAACGGGCTTGGGGCAGCACCGGTGTCACGGAGTACACCAACACGCAGCTTCAAAATATATGCAGGATCGCCGAGGTCAGCGTACTTCAGGCCGTGGTACGCAGGGTCTGGAGTAACGAACTCATGGAAGACAGCTTCGCCGTCACGTTCCTGCGTCCAGTCGAACTTGCCACCGTCAACAACAATGCCGCCGAGAGCGGAGCCATTACCGGTGTAGAACTTGGTAGTGGATGCGATCACGATGTCTGCGCCCAAATCGAGTGGACGAACTGCCCAGGCTGTTGGGATTGTGTTATCGACAATCAATGGAACGCAGTTGCGGTGTGCAACTTCTGCGACGGCTGGAATATCCAGCACATCACACTGAGGGTTAGCAATCGACTCTGCGAAGAATGCCCGAGTATTTGGCTTCACCGCTGCCTGCCACGACTCTGGGTCGTCGGGGTTGTCCACGTAGGTGAACTCAATGCCCATGCGAGCCAAAGTCACGGAGAACAAGGTGTCCGTTCCACCATACAAACGTGGTGACGTGACGACGTGGTCGCCAGCCTTTGCCAGGTTCATGATCGCCGCCATCTCAGCAGCCATGCCGGATGCGAACATGACAGCACCAATGCCACCTTCAAGGGCTGCGAAGCGCTCTTCCACGGCGGTTACGGTCGGATTGTTCAGGCGAGTGTAGATGAATCCAGACTCTGACAGGTTGAAACGATTTGCGGCGGACTCAGCGCCATCAAAGACGAATGCCGTCGTCATGTGGATTGGCAAATTACGGGAACCAAAGTCAGAATCCACAGGCTGTCCTGCGTGGATCTGGCGAGTGGCGAAACCCCAGTTAGCTGCGTTGGAATTGTCGTAACGGCTCACAGTGCATCCTCATTCTCGTGCTGTCCCAGGATGAGCGAAGAGCTTCCATCCCATAAAAGACGTCTGCCGACCACAGTAGTACCTGTGATCGACTCAACGGAGAGAAGGTTCGGTTTGGCTGCTGAAACCGTACAGCGGTGGACGAGGAAGCTAGACCGCGTCGAACGCGGCGGTGAGGTCCGCGATGATGTCATCGGCCTTTTCGATACCCACAGCAAGGCGGACTGTCGCTTGTGAAATGCCCGCGCGGGTCAGGCCGTGCTCATCCGACTGAGAGTGTGTGGTGGTAGCTGGATGAATAACGAGGGAACGAACATCACCAATGTTGGCGACGTTAGAGTGCAGCTTCAGCGCATCAATGAATGCCCACGCTTCGTCACGACCGGCGTCGGCAAGATCGAAACTGATCACGGCGCCTGCGCCAGCCAACCCCAGCTTCTCCTTTGTTGCGTGCCATGGGGAAGACGGCAGTCCCGCGTAGTTCACCTTCGCGACGCGATCATGCGATTCCAAGAACTCCGCTACCTTTTGTGCGTTTTCGTTATGGCGCTCGATTCGCAAAGCCAACGTGTCCAGGCCCTGAGCCAAAACCCATGCGTTGAACGGCGCAGGAGCGGCACCAGTGTCACGCAGGATGCCCGCTCGCGCACGAAGCGCGAAAGCAGGCGTTCCAAGGTCAGCGAAACGAAGTCCGTGGTAGGCATCATCTGGCTCTGTGAAGTTCACGTGAATGTCCTTGCCGTTGCGCTGCTGCGTCCAGTCGAACGAGCCACCATCGACAATGACACCGCCCAACGCTGAGCCATTTCCGGTCAAATACTTCGTTGTCGACGACACCACCACATCCGCACCCAGCTCCAGAGGGCGCAACAGAACTGGCGTTGCGACGGTGTTGTCCACAATCAACGGCACACTATTGCGATGTGCTACCTCGGCAATCGTCGGAACGTCGAGGATGTCTGCCTGGGGATTGGCAATGGACTCGGCGTAGAAGCCCACAGTGTTGTCTTGGACCGCTGCCTGCCACGATTCGGGGTCATCTGGATTGTCGACGAAGGTCGTCGTAATGCCGAGGCGAGGAAGCGTGACTTTGAAAAGCGTCTCCGTGCCACCGTACAAACGTGGAGAAGCCACGATGTGATCGCCGGCGCGAGCCAAAGATAGCAGCGCTGCTGTTTCAGCCGCCTGGCCAGAAGCGAACAGCACTGCTGCAACTCCGCCTTCAAGGTTGGCGAGGCGCTGCTCGACGGCGTCGACAGTTGGGTTGGTAAGTCGAGAGTAAATCGGACCGGCATCCGAAAGGTTGAAGCGGTTAGCAGCGTGCTCTGCGCTGTCGAACACGTAGGACGACGTGTTGTAAATGGGCAAATTGCGCGCGCTGGTCTGCGCGTCAGGGGAGAAACCCGCGTGGATGGCGCGGGTGTCGATGCCCCAGTTGTCGGTGTTGGAGTTGTCGTACTTGGTGCTCATGGAATTTGTTCCTTGCAAAGTGTGAATGGTCAGTGCTCGATGAAGGATCATCGAGTTCGTCTTTAGTTAATCCGGATTCTCTTAGTGAATGCCGGTGAGAAGAACATTAATGAACCAAGCTGTCTATTGCAAGCGGTGCTTGAAGTGGCTGGTCGAAGGGTTTTATGCTGGGGGATTGCGGCAGGGTGGATTCCGTAACAGTCCAAGCGGTATGTGGTGTGTGGCTTCTGACGGCTGGGCAGGCTTCACCCGCGACTTATGACCGAGTTGGCAACATTCTGGGCCGAAAAACCAGCTGAAATGTTGCTGCCAAGGTCATAAGTGGACGAATGAGGGCATGGCACTGAAGCAAAAGAAAAAACCGCTGTGACCCACATGGGGTCACAGCGGCAATGCCAGCAAAAGCTACAAAGCTTTTATGGCGACTATCGCGTGCGAGTGCTTACTTGCGCAGGGCGTCGATGATCTCGTTGAACTCTGCGGAAGGACGCATCACTGCGGAGGTCTTCTCGTTGTCTGGGAGGAAGTAGCCACCCAGGTCTGCAGGGGAGCCCTGGCACTCGATGAGTGCAGCTGCGATGGACTCTTCCTTCTCTGCCAGTGCCTTAGCAACTGGGGCGAAGGTTTCCTTCAGCTCAGCGTTGTCGTCCTGTGCTGCCAGTTCCTGTGCCCAGTACAGAGCCAGGTAGAAGTGGGAACCGCGGTTGTCGATCTCGCCAGCCTTACGGGATGGGGACTTGCCCTCATCCAGCAGGGTAGCGGTAGCGCGGTCCAGTGCAGCAGCGATGACATCTGCGCGTGGGTCGTCGTCGTGAGCAGCTGCGTAGCGCAGGGACTCTGCCAGTGCCAGGAATTCGCCCAGGGAATCCCAGCGGAGGTGGTTCTCTTCGAGAACCTGCTCGACGTGCTTAGGTGCGGAACCACCAGCGCCGGTCTCGAAGAGGCCGCCACCTGCCATCAAAGGAACCACGGACAGCATCTTTGCAGAGGTGCCCAGCTCCATGATTGGGAACAGGTCGGTCAGGAAGTCACGCAGGACGTTGCCGGTCACCGAAATGGTGTTCTTGCCCTCGCGGATACGGTCCACGGACAGCTGGGTAGCGGCCACTGGATCCATGATGCGGATGTCGAGGCCCTCGGTGTCGTGGTCCTTCAGGTATTCCTCAACCTTGGCGATCAGGTTCGCATCGTGGGCACGAGCTGGGTCGAGCCAGAACACTGCTGGGTCGCCGGTTGCGCGTGCGCGGTTCACAGCGAGCTTTACCCAGTCGCGGATTGGTGCATCCTTGGTCTGGCAGGAGCGCCAGATGTCGCCCTCTGCAACGTGGTGCTCGATGAGGACGTCGCCCTTGGAGTTGACGACCTGCATGACACCATCAGTTGGGATCTGGAAAGTCTTGTCGTGGGAGCCGTACTCCTCGGCCTTCTGAGCCATCAAGCCAACGTTTGGTACAGAGCCCATGGTTGCTGGGTCGTATGCGCCGTTTTCACGGCAGTCGTCGATGACCGTCTGGTAAACGCCTGCGTAGGAGGAGTCTGGAATAACAGCCAGAGTGTCTGCTTCTTCGCCGGATGGGCCCCAGCCCTTGCCGCCATTGCGGATCATTGCTGGCATCGAAGCGTCAATGATGACGTCGGAAGGAACGTGCAGGTTGGTGATGCCCTTGTCGGAGTTCACCATGTACAGCGCTGGGCCTTCGGCGAGATCCTTGTCGAAAGCAGCCTTGATTTCTGCTGCAACGGCCTCGTCGAGTTCATTCAAACCGTCCAGGATTGCACCCAGACCATTGTCGGGAGTCAGGTTCGCATCAGCCAGAGTCTGCTCGAACTTAGGGTAAACCGATGGGAAGAATGCCTTGATGACTTCACCGAAGATCAGTGGGTCAGAGACCTTCATCATGGTTGCCTTCATGTGCACGGAGAACAGGATGTTCTCGCGCTTCGCGCGGTGGATCTGTGCGCGCAGGAAGTTCGACAGAATGTGGACGTTAATGCCGGTGCCGTCGATGACCTCGCCCTTCAGGACTGGCATGTCCTTCTTCAGGATGATCTCTTCACCAGCGTTGTCAATGAGGCGGTAGGTCAGGGAGTCGTCTGCCTCCATAACAACCGACTTCTCGTTGTGGCGGAAGTCGTTGGAAGACATGGTTGCGACGTTGGTCTTGGAGTCCTTCGACCATTCGCCCATGCGGTGTGGGTGCTTGCGAGCGAAGTTCTTCACTGGCTCTGGAGCACGGCGGTCGGAGTTGCCCTCACGCAGAACTGGGTTCACAGCGGAACCCTTGACCTTGTCGAACTTGGCGCGGTCAGCCTTCTCCTCGTCGGTTTCAGGCTGTGCGACGTAGTCAGGGATGTCGTAGCCCTTTTCCTGCAGCTCGGCGATTGCGCGCTCGATCTGTGGAACAGAAGCGGAGATGTTAGGAAGCTTGATGATGTTCGCATCAGGCTGCTTCACCATTTCACCCAGTGCAGACAGCTCGTCTGGGATCTGCTGCTCTTCGGTCAGACGCTCAGGGAACTGGGAGAGGATACGGCCAGCGAGCGAGATGTCGCGGGTCTCCACATTGATTCCAGCCTGGCTGGCAAACGCTTCGACGATTGGCTTCAGCGAGTAGGTCGCGAGAAGTGGTGCTTCGTCGGTGCGAGTCCAAATGATTGTCGCCATAGTAGGTAAAACTCCTAATTTCTGCAGGATCTTCGGCAAAATCTCAAAACTGTTGGCTTCCACGATAACCCAAATTGCGGAACAGGCTCGCACAGTGTTAACCCCAAACGAACAACCGTCATTAACTCCGCCACTAAAGTGTGTCCAGGGTCACTCGCGGTGGCCTGCAAAAACAGTGATCTAGCTCAATAGATGAATGTATAAACCTAGATTGACTTGCCCTTACTTTTGGGCGAAAAATCCACTATTTTTCGCTTTGCGACGGCCCACTTGAAGCTTCGTGCTTCGTAGCTACTGTCGGCGTTGAAAAGCAGTGCCGTCACGAGAAATTGCCTAGCCCAAGAAATGACAAAAGACGGGGTATAAACCCCGTCTTTTAGCGTGGTAGCAGGTCAGGCGATCGCGAAACTACTGTCCAAATCCCTGGGAGGAGTTTTTCTGCTGATCCTGCGGGTTCTGGAAGAACTGGCTTGGATCCTGCTGCTGCATCTGCTGTTGTGGCTGCTGGGCCTGTGGGGTAGCAGAGCCAAACTGCTGTGGTGCGACGTTGGCTGGTGCTGGCTGCTGAGAAGGTTCCTTCATCTTGCCCTTGAACCACTGCTGAGTGTCTGGCATGAAACCGAGTGCGACCACTGCGCCGAAGACAAGGACACCCACGATGGCTACCGCGATGTCGAAACCTTCATCAACAAAGATGGCCAAACCGAGGTGCGCCAAAGAAATAACGGCCAGCGCGCCGAAAGTAGCACCGAAAGGAATCGCATACGTTGCATCGCGACCGCGCAGTACTCGCCCCACCCAGTTCATGCAGATAACAATGACGAGCAATGACATCGTCAATGACACTGGCATGGTGGCTGCGGTCAAGACGTCGTCAAAGCCGCTGAAATCCAAGCTGGACGAGCTGCTGGAGCTGCCGTCGTCCAGGAGGAAGCTTCGCACCATGTTGAGCAGCAGATTGATAGCAGATACCGCGCTGATGCCGGTGAGCAAACCTGCGAGGACCTTCGGGATCATCGGCAGGCGATCGATGAGCTCTTTGTAACCAGGGTTGTCAGAAAGCTCTGGGACATCGATGTAATTTGCTGCTGGCTTTGGAGCCGATGCCGCTTGCATCTGCTGTGCTGGGGCCTGCTGGCTCTGCATCTGCTGATTCTGCATCTGCGATGCCATTGGCTGGTTAAACTGCGACTGCTCCCGGTCAACCTGGTTGTGCATCGGCTGGCTCTGCGACGAAGAGAACGCAGGAGACCCTGTCGACGCGGACGGCATGCTCGACGCGGACGGCATGCTCGACGCGGACGGCATGTTCGAGGACGATGGCATGTTCGGGGATGCAGACATGGACGAATCAGCCGAATGCTTTGATGTTCCCGCGAGACCAGCAGCACCAGCGACTCCGGCGACACCAGCTGCGCCCGCCATTCCTACAGCGTTGGCAGCGCCAGGGCCGAAGCTCGCGGTCTTTTCGGAGTCCTTGTCGTCTGATGGGGCGGAACCCGAGGACGCGGAATCAGAAACTGAGGGAACAACCTGGGTAGGGGACTCGTTGGCGGAGTCACCCTTCTTTGTGCTGTTCATAACGGTCGTCGAGTCGTCGTCAGGCGAAGACAGCGGAGTCGTCGACTGAGAGTCTGGGACCGAAGGGGTTGCGCCAGGTGTCGGACTCACGTGATTATCACCGAAAGAACCAGTCTGGGCCAACGTACGAAGGCTCGAAATAGTCATATCTGGAGCCGAGTCATCTGCAAGACGGGAGTCGTACTTTTCCCGATTCATTGGGTTCGCCAGAATTGCCATCGCGGCAAGCTGCTCCTGCACGCGGGCATCTTGCTCAGGTACGCCCTGCGAGTGCAGCTGGGTAAGGCGAGAATTCAGCTCCTGGCCGATCTCCTGAGACGTCATGGTCTTGGAAAGATTGAGGTGACTGTAAAAGTCGTAATGATTAGTCAAAGTGAATCCCTGCTGTATTTCGAATCGCAGTAGCCGAACTCACTCCAAGAACGGTCCGACCTGCTTTTGTCTGAGAACTTACGAAGTGCAAACAATCGGAAAACTACCAGAAACCCGCTTAACTATCTCGGTTCACGACGCGGGCTTGGTCGGCGTTATGATTACACGCTTCATGGCGCAATCACTCGTCGCGTAGTGAAGATCATTGGCGCGCCCCACGAGGAACCGCCAGAATTACCTCACTAAGGCATCCCAAGTACATCTGATCTGTACAGCTAGGAGTCATTTTCTTTATGACAACACGACCGGTCACATCCGGAGACAAGAACACGGATAAGCGGTTTAGTCGGAAACCACTGCCACGTCAGGACGACATCACCAACCTGCGGAGGAACTTGGTCATCATTGCCTTGTCCGTAGGCGCGTTTGGTATTGGTGTCACGGAATTCGTAGCCATGGGGCTGCTTCCATATATTGCGGACGATTTCGGGCGGAGCGAAGCGCAGTCAGGAGCTGTGATCTCGATGTACGCACTCGGCGTTGTCGTTGGCGCACCTCTTATTACGGTGCTGACCGGTTCTGTCCCGCGGCGCCGCATGCTGCTGATCCTGATGACAGCCTTCACTATTGGTAACGCAGCGACTGTATGGGCCGGCTCACTCGGATCTTTCGGTGCAGTCATGGTGTCGCGGTTCGTTGCGGGCTTTCCCCACGGTGCGTATTTCTCGGTTGCAGCGTTAGTCGCCGCATCACTAGCGCCTCCAGGTAAGCGAGGACGAGCCGTAGCAATGTCCGGGATGGGGCTGTCCGTTGCGACGGTCGCTGGTGTACCTGCAGCCCAGGCGCTGGGGCATCAGTTCGGTTGGCGGGCGGCATTCCTCATGGTTGCGATCATCGGTGTCGCCGCCTTGCTGAGTTTATGGTTCGTGGTTCCGCACATGAATCGCATGCCCAAGACAAGACCCATCGAGGAGCTTGGTGCACTCGCGACTCCACAGGTGTGGTTCACCGTGGCGATGGGCACCATCGGTTTCGGCGGCATGTTTTGCGTATACACCTACATCACGTGGACCATGACAGAGGTAGCCGGATTCCCTGAGAATCTCATTTGGATTGTGCTCATGGCATACGGCATCGGGATGATCATTGGCACCTACGCTGGTGGCTGGGTCGCAGACCGCGTCGGCGAGTGGGGCATTGTCTGGACTTTTGTCGCAATGATCATTGCTCTCGTGTCCTTCTATTTCACCTCTCAGAATTCACTTGCTGCGATCATTAACTTCGGTGTCATCGGTTTCCTTGGTTCCGTCCTCGTACCGAATCTCCAAACTCGTCTGATGGATGTTGCCGGTCGCGCCCAAACTCTTGCTGCTGCGCTCAACCAAGCCGCACTCAATATGGCCAATGCTGGTGGCGCCGCACTGGGTGGTGCTCTCATTGCTGCTGGTCTTGGCTACCGCGCGCCGGCATTGGGAGGTGCAGTGCTCGCACTCGCCGCAATTTTGGTCACCATTCCTGCAATCGCTTTACGACGACGTTCTGATAGGGCACAAACCACGCTCAATGCCCACTAAGTACGCTGGGCAACTATGACCTTTACGATTGCCACTCTTAACGTCAACGGGATCCGCGCAGCTGTGAAAGAACGCAGTGAAACCAATCTCGGCATGATCCCGTGGTTGCGGGACACTTCAGCAGATGTCGTTCTTGTGCAGGAAGTTCGCGCGACAGATGTGCAAGCAACGGCAGCACTTGCTCCTGCCATCGACGATGGATGGCACTGGGTCGGTGCTGAGAACGAGCACTTTAAGGGACGCGCAGGTGTCGGCATTCTTTCCCGAGTGCCGTTGAGCGATGTCCAGGTTGGATTCAACTCTGACGAGTTTGGTGGTTCAGGTCGGTACATTTCGGCGACGGTGTCAGCTGCCGACTCCGGACTTGGCGACGACCTTCGAGTAGCAAGTTTGTACCTTCCAAGCGGATCGTCGAAAAGCGAAAAGCAGGACGAGAAGTACCGCTTCCTCGATGCGTTCGGTCCATACCTGGAGGAGCGCGGACGCGCCGGTGGGCTCGCGGTTGTGGGCGGCGACTGGAATATTTGTCACCGCGAACAAGACCTGAAGAACTGGAAGACGAATCGCACCAAGAGTGGCTTCCTGCCACAGGAGCGTGCGTGGATGGACTCGGTGTTTGGGTGTTGGCCAGATTCGGAACCACAGAGCACACATGTCAATGCGACTGATCGAGAGCGTGCTGCAGGTGCATTCACGGATGGTTCGCAGTGGATGCCACCGGCTCTGAATGAGGATCCAGTGTGGTTCGATGTTATGCGTCGTCTGCATCCAGAGGCCGATGGTCCATGGTCATGGTGGACCTACCGTGGCAAGGCGTTCGATACCGACGCTGGGTGGCGCATCGACTACCAGGCAGCTACGAAGCCGATGCTTGATCGAGCAATCAGCGCACGGGTAGAGAAGCCAGCAGCCTACGATCTGCGCTGGACTGACCACGCACCTGTCATCGTCGAGTACCAGTAGTCGCTGGCGCTGAATTCCGGGGCGCTGTAGTCCGGGGTGCAGCAGCTGGGGCAGTAGATGCTGGTGACCTAACTGCAGGCATCGCGAGGAGTTCAGGGTTTTGGCGCAGCGCCGAGGCAATGCCGTCAGCGATGCCCTTCGCATAGCTGGTGCGGGTCCACTGATCAGAGAGATCGTCGGTCGATCCGGTGGATACGTCTGCAACAACTGGACGTGCATTACCTGCAGCGGACACTTCCCTTGGGTACAGCCCACTAATGAGGTCTGATGGTGCACCGTCTTCCTCGAAAGTGGAAGCGGGACCCAGATTGTGGAAAGTAAGTGCATCGCGCAGGCTTGCGGCTAATTGCCACGTTGGTCGGACACTGTCGATGGTATGAAATGGCACGTCTGTATTAGCCAATATGCCGTGGCCAGTGGGGTAGTGCCCTGAAACGGCGAAACCGCTCGATGGCTTTCCATGCACATCACGGCCAATAGTGACGGTGAGTGCAGCCCCTTGTAGCTGAGCTGACTGCGCGGACTGTGCATTGACAACGCGAGCACCTCGTTTCGTTATCAGGGCCGAAGCGTCCTTCTGAAGTCGAGCCAGCTGCTTGTCGACATCTGCAGTACCCGTCTTTCGCACAACTAACGCGACAGTAGCGTCCCGAAGTGGGTCTTTAAGCTCAGTCGGCGGGGCGACGATCGGCTGGCGTGGTGGTACCCATACTGGGTTCGGCGCGCCGGGCGGATGCGGAGATGACTCCTTGATGGCTTCGAGCTGGGTATCAGTGAAACGCGACGTGACAGCGTAAACCGTGGCCGACGTGTTTTGATACACCGGAGTCAACCCGTGCGACCACGTCGCCCAAGAATGAAGCGCTAACAGATTGGAATTTCCCCGCACATCTGGTGGCGCAACGAAGACGTACCGAACATTTAACTTCTGCAGCGCTACATCGACAGGGTTATCCGCATCGGGATTTCCAGGCACACCTCCACCAGCCAAGTCCACATTGTGCAGTGCCTTCTTTGAGTACACCGCCTTGTCTTCCGGCCAGCTGAAATGACGGAACAAGCTTGGCAAACCATGAGTCGCGTACATCAAGCCGGACCCATCGTGCAGATTGTGCAAAATGAGGCCCTCAAACGCATGAGGTTGCTGTGCTAACCAGTCCAGCGCTTCAACATCTGACGGAGGCAACAATTCATCGCCGTCACTGCGTTGCACTGCCTCTCGGTAAAACGCCTCGCTACCCCAGGTGGTCGGTACCAAAGCGAGCGTAGCAACCGTACCGATAGCGAGAACGCCCACAAGCTTGCGTTTCTCTGACGTTGCCGGTGCTGGGGTCTCATCTACTCCACGCAGCTTTTCGACGACCAGTCCCGCTCTACGAACCAGCGCCGCAACAGCAACACCCAATGCCAGCAGACGCAGAATATCCATTGGTGCCTGCAATCGGTATGCCATGTCGTAGTAGAACGAGCCAACGAAACGTATCCATTCGCCCAGCGGATCGGAGTAACGGACCTGCGCATTGTCCGCGATAAACCACATGACGAGAAACGCAATAGTTGGCCATGGAGTCCACGGTCGTCGTCGAAAAGCAAACACCAATAAGCCCAGAATCACCAGAACCAGCAGAATCCAGTTGGTTGGAATTTCGGTGGTGTGAGTGTTAGTTCCGGTGAGCGCCCACCACATGGACTTGCCACGGGAAATATCTGCCTGTCCAGTAAATCCGGCGACTTCTTCGCCGAGGCCAAACGCGGACACCAAGATGGGCAGGATCAGACCTGCCGTCGCGAGACCAGTCAGAGCTAGGCGAAGCGCGGAGCCGAAGCGAGGTCGGCACAGCCACCACAGCGCAGCAAATAATGCCACGGTAATGCCCGAGGCAGGGTGAGTGAGCATCACACCGATAATGGCCAGCACAGCCAGAACGCTGTGGCCACGAATAAGCAACGCAGTAGTTGAGGCGATCGCCGTCACTGACAGTAGGTACGGCATGGATGACGTGGCTAGGAGGGAAACCCACAGCTGCGGGATAGCAAGGGATGCGATAGTTGCTGCGGGAGCTGCGATGATAGCCCATGCGCGGCCAGCGACGACCGTCGTAAGGTAAGCGACGCCAGCGGGTAGAATCACAGCCGGTGCGACAACCGCGAACATATTGGCCTGCGTGAAAACATCACCAGGAAGCAATGATGCCACGGCATGCCAAGCAGAAGGATAGAAGTCAGGATTCTTCGTCTCCTGATGCATGAGCTCGCCCGCTCGCGTTGGCGACGCGATGCCGGTGTCCGATATGAAACGCAAGAAGTTGTAGTGCCAGTGCATATCCCAGGCTTCTCGCAGAGTTCCCGGACCATCGCTGAGACCTGCAATCCCGCTCAGACCACGGCCAATTCCGATAGCTGTGGTGGCGGTGACAATCGTGGCAAGGAGAATGCGAAACGGGCGATCAGCAATACGTTGAGCGCGAGATTGCGGTTCTTTCTCAGACCTCAAACGATTGGTGATCGGCACATAGCGGGCGAGCAGGAAGGCTACGGCAACAGCGAAAATGGTGGCGGCGATCGCAGTCCACCAGTTGAATGGCAGCTCCAATTCTCCGCAGAGCCAGGCTGCGTAACCGAAAATGCCGATGCTAACGACCGGGGCAGCAGCGATTGACGACTCGGCACGGACTCCTGACGCCAGCCCAACAATCAGGCCGGGGAGCAGAAGTGCGACAATAGCGACGGTAGCGACGAGAACCACGCGAGACACACCATTTCTAGCTCGGAAACGTTATCCGAATAGTACGACTCAGAAGCAGAGTTGCAGTGTCTAACGCGCAGGTCTCAGTTGCCCAACTAGATTTCTAGCTACCTAGCGATGCAGCAACACCTTTGACAATGGCATCGGCAAACGTTGCCTGACCATCTGGGGACTGCAATAGAGCGATATCTTCCGAGTCCCGCATATTGCCAAATTCGATGAGCACCTTCGGCTTCGTCGACAAGTTCAGCCCAGTGAGGTCCGCACGGTAGTCGATGCCGTTTTGCCCCAAATAGTTGGAAGGGGTGAGGGAAGCAGCGACAAAAGCATCGCGCAGAGCTGTGGCCAGGGACTCGGATTTGTCAGCTTGATTGCCCGGCAGTGGATCAGCCACGGTGATGATGTGGAAACCGCGATTACCTTCGCCGGCACCATCTGCATGCAAGCTCAACACCACGTCAGCGTTCGACGCATTCTCTTTCTCCGTGCGAACATCAATGCAGTCCGCTTGGCCGGTGTCATCGGGGCGGGACAACGCAACAGTTGCGCCTGCTGCTTCTAGTTTCTTCCGCAGAACTTGAGCCATCTCCCAATTGAACGTGTGCTCGGGCCAGCCATCATTAGCGTTTGTTCCACTGACTTGGCATGGCTTCATTCCACCCCGCCCGTCCGTCACCTGCGTCATCGGAGTTTGCATCACCGCTGCATGCCCCGGATCAAGGTAAATGGTTCTACCTGAAAGATCTACGTTTCCCATGGGTGTTCGCTTCCGTTCCTGCGAGCGTGACGACGCTCCCGCCCGAGCATCAGTCGCGTCCGATGATGGTTGAGCTGCAGACGGTGTGGGCTGTGGCCCATCGTTGGATGGGGCTTTTTTCGTAATTGTGGCCTGTTCAGCAGGTTGTTGGACATCGCCTCCGGATTCGGCGACATCGCCGATCGTGCAGCCACTGAACAACATGCCAAGACTTAACAGCGATGCAACAAAGGTAATTCGAGTGATTGATGAGCTACGCTGTTTCAACATAGCCCTAGTGTACGTACAGGATGCGGGGACTTCAGTAACTCAGATGACGGTTCAGTGATACCCGGGTTCTTGTGGATAACAATTGCGGTCGTACAATGACATTTATACGGGGTAGGGCTTATCCTGGCTTCTAATTTGGCTCCAGTATCTCACTGGAAGTTTCAATTGCTGGAACGCAAACACGAAGGGGGATCGTAGTGGACGATCGCACACATGGACCCCGCTGGAATGGTCCTGTCGATGGCCCGACGGGAGACCACGATCCGCTACGGCTGCCAGATCTTGGCCGACAGGGCGTCGGTCGCAATAACTTCGACCACGCCAATCTGAGCCAGCCAGACCGTGATGCCGAGCTGGAGCGTGAGTTTCAGGCAATCACGCAGTCGTCAGTCGATTTCGACTCACTAGCGCGCAGTATTCGCGGCGAAGAGCATTCGGTGCGCGTGTGGCCGATTCTCATGTCGGGCATCATTATCGCCCTGATCGTGTTGTCCTTCATTTACCGCTGGGCACCGTGGCTGACCATTGGTCTTGTTGCTTTGCTGGGTGTCGTCGTCGCGGCTGCCTATTTCCAACGCCCGCCAGCTGCACCAGTTGAGCTCACCGCGGGGGAGCGGGATCGCGTAACTCGGGTTTTGGAAGAGCACGGCACCCGTGCTGCAGTTGCCCTTGTTCGGGCTCTGTACCCAACGGAGCCGAATGCCGCAGCTATGCGCGCTGTGCAGCAGCTGGCTGCCCGGATGAAGGCAACTCAGCATTCAGCTGAGCCTTACGACGATAGTCAGAACGGCGACAGCCAAAAATAGTGCGCGTCAAGCAAGCAAGGCGGAAACGTTAGCCCAACGGGACTTTTCTTAGCATGCAGAACTAGACTTGACAGCCATGAACGACATGCAGGATTCCGCAACGGACAACACAGCTTCAACTCCCGGTGGCAATACCGGTGTCGCAGGTACTCGTCGTCAGCGAGTTCTTTCAGGTATTCAGCCAACAGCTGACTCTTACCACCTGGGCAATTACCTTGGAGCAGTTCAACAGTGGATTGGTCTGCAGGACGATTTCGATGCGTATTACTTCATTCCGGATTTGCATGCGATTACTGTGCAGCAGGATCCAAAGGAGTTGCGCAAGCGCACCATTGCCGGTGCTGCACAGCTGATTGCCCTTGGCATTGATCCGGCTAAGTCGGTCCTGTTCGTTCAGTCGCACGTACCAGAGCACGCAGAATTGTCGTGGGTTTTGACTTGCATGACTGGCTTCGGTGAGGCATCGCGCATGACCCAGTTCAAGGACAAGTCGGCGCGTCAAGGTTCGGACCACACCTCGGCTGGTCTGTTTGCTTACCCAATGCTGATGGCTGCAGATATTCTGCTCTACCGCCCACAGCTGGTGCCGGTGGGTGAAGATCAGCGTCAGCACCTGGAACTTACTCGTAACTTGGCGCAGCGTTTCAACCAGCGCTACAAGAAGACTTTTGTTGTGCCTGAGGGCCACATTCTGGAAGGTTCTGCAAAGATCTACGACTTGCAAGAGCCAACATCCAAGATGAGTAAATCGGGTGCGAACCCGAAGGGCATTGTTAACCTTCTCGACGACCCCAAGGTGTCTGCAAAGCGCATCAAGTCCGCCGTCACTGACAACGACGGTGAGATTCGCTATGACAAGGAAAACAAGCCAGGCGTTTCTAACCTTCTGGTTATCCAGTCCTGTTTGACGGGGAATACCGTCGATGCGATCGTCGAAAAGTACCAGGTTTCTGGTGGCCGTTACGGTGATCTGAAGGCTGACACTGCAGAAGCTCTTGAGGCATTCACCACGCCACTTCGCGCGCGTTACGACGAGCTGATGTCCGACCCCGCTGAATTAGAGAACATTCTTGCGGATGGCGCGGACCGTGCTCGCGAGGTTGCATCGAAGACTTTGGCGCAGGTTTACGACCGGGTTGGATTCCTAAAAGCAGCGCGACGTTAACAACGCGAACTAAAGTGGGGTTATGTCAACTTCCACGAGACCTGATCCGAAGAAGACGGACCAATACGGAATTGAGCGAGTGTCGTCAGATGACCCTGGTCTGATCGACAAGCTCCGTGCCAAGCATGAGTGGTTTGACCACATTATGCGGATGCAGGAGCGTTACTCCGACCAAGGCGGTAATCATTTTGCCGCCGCAGTCACGTATTTTTCGGTCCTTTCGGTGTTCCCACTGTTAATGCTGGTGTTCGCAATTCTCGCGTTTGTTCTGCGCGGGAATGCAGAGTTGCTGGCGCAAGTTCAGTCGTACATTGCGGACAATCTTGATGGCCAGATGGGCGACACAATCAACAAGGTCATCGAGAATTCGATGGAGCAAGCTGGTGGCGTATTCACCATCGGTTTCTTGACCGCACTGTGGTCGGGGCTAGGTTGGATGGGCAACCTCCGCATGAGCGTCACCGCACTGTGGAAGCGCCCCATCATTGCCGAGAACTTCCTTGCCGGTAAGGGACGCGACTTGCTGCGTCTGATTGGCATGATTGTGATGATCGGCCTGACTTTCGCCGTGACCGCAGTGGGTTCCTCCGGACTGACCAAAACATTGATTGAAGCTGTTGGCCTGGGGCATGTTCCTGGCATCGGCGTATTTACTCGAATCGCTGCCATCGCCATCGGTTTGCTCGCCAACTGGCTCCTGTTCTTGTGGATGCTCGCTGAGCTGCCACGTGGCGGCGCTCCGATCAAGTCTGCTGCCAAGGGTGCCGTTATTGGTGCTGTGGGGCTGGAAATCGTGAAACAGCTCGGTTCGATGTTCTTCTCCAACGCACTGTCCAACCCAGCTGGTGCAGTCTTCGGTCCGATTATCGGTTTGATGGTGATTTTGTTCTTGTTCTGGCGCATCACCATGTACGCCACGGCGTGGACTGCTACGACGCGCGAAGCACTTGCCGACGAAGTCCACGAAGCACCACCACCAGCAGTGATTAATGTGCGTGCGGAGGCCGCTGAGCCAGGGGGAATCGCCCGGTTGCTGCGACGCCACTAGCAACAATGCCGGCTACCGGGTGCGCTTACGCCCCCGGCGACCGCCCATAGTGATCAGGCCGATAATAAGAACTACGCCAAAAGCAGCAACCACTCCCAGAGGAATACCAAAAATTTCCTTTTGGGCAGCTGCTAAGGCGTAGTTTTTTGCTTGCTCAGACTTGTTGGCGTGCTCTTGCTGGTTGCCTTGGGTAGTGTCTGTATCTCCCGCGGCAGCGTCTGGCGACATGAGGGAATTGATCAGACCGTCTTTGTCTTCGGAGTCTTCGTTTGCTGACGGAAGATCCTGCAAATTGCCGACAGAGCTGCCTGGCTTCGTCGCAAAGCCAGCTTCCAACAGGTCTGCGGACTGTTCCCAGGCGCGCTGACCCTCATGGATGTGAGAGTCCAGAATAATTGAGCCGAGGCGACGGCCATTTCGTTCTGCGACTCCCGCGAAGGTGTGGCGGGCATCGTCGGTGAAACCAGTCTTGCCACCGAGCGCACCTTCGAAGTTGGAAGCAAGTAGCTGGTTGTCGTTGGACATGGTGAATCCTTCGATCTCCAGCTCCTTGTTGCCGGGCATTTCAACTTCGCGCGTCCTGCTCAATTCTCGGTACGTGTCGTTGTTGAAGGCAGTCGCATAGAACAACGCCATGTCGAATGCGGACGTTGACTGGCCGGGAGAATCTAACCCCGTCGGGTTACCAATTCGAGTGTCTGTGGCACCGAGTTTGTTGGCGAGAGCATTGACCTTTTTGAGGGTTGCTTCCTCACCGCCGAGCAAACGGGTCAGGACCGAACCGCAGTCGTTGCCTGAGCTCATGAGCAAGCCGAGGAGGAGAGTGCGTACATCGTATTCTGTGCCCTCGACAATGCCGGCACGCGAACCTTCGATGGCAGCGTCCTCGAATGTCGCCTTTGTCTTCTGGTCTAGAGGAAGCTCTTCGATGGCGACCAACGCCAGCAGAACCTTGGCAATCGAGGCTGGGCGGTAGCGACCATGTGGATCCTTCGTCGCAATGACTTCACCGGTCTGCGTATCAAAAACAATCCACGCCGATGCGGTGGTCTTCTCTGGCGGTGTGAACCCCGCTGCAGCGATCAGACCGCAGTCGCTCATCCGCGCACCACCGGCAGGCGTCTTTGGTACTGGCAGTGGCTCTGGGCTTGGCTGTCCTGGCTTGGGGATCTCTGACGTATCCACTGCTGGCGGTGGCGTTACGCGGAAATCGCATCTGGACGTATCGCGGGTCTCTGTCGCCGGACCTTCAGGCTTTTCTTCTTCGGCAGATTTGCCTTCATCGGGTGCATCTTTGCTTGCCGACGACACTGGCGGCCGTGCCTCAACATCGGAGGGTTCACCGACAATATCGGTGGTCGTCGTCAAGTCCTGTGCTGACACAACAGGGGTGGAAGCAAGGAGCATAGCGATAGCCAGGGACGACGCCATGGGAAGTGAAGAGAAGCGATTCATGGTGAAGATAATGATAGCTGTATTAGTTAATTAACTTTGGTTCACCCGGTGTGGGAGTTTTCGCGCAGGGTCGGTGATGAGTCGGCACGATGGTGGTGGCGATTCGGCGCCCGTCAATGAAAGCTGGGTAGGGAAGCCGTGGGATTCCAGTAATGCTTAGGCGCGGCGGTCTACCACGCCTATCGACCAGCTAAATGTCGAGTATTTGGCAAGGTTCAGTTACGGTGACTGGTTATGCACAACACTCCAGACATTTGTCGTGAAGTCGTAGCGTCCCTGCCTAAGGTTCTATTGCATGAGCACCTTGATGGTGGTCTTCGTCCACAAACTGTCGTGGATCTGGCCCGGGAATGTGGCTACACGGATCTGCCGACCACTGACGCCGAAGAACTCGGTGCGTGGTTTGTCGAAGCAGGTAATGCTGGCAGCCTGCCAAAGTACTTGTCGGCTTTCGGTCATACCTGCGGTGTCATGCAGACTGCTGACGCTCTTGCCCGTGTCGCACGCGAAGCTGTGGAAGATCTCGCAGCTGACAATGTTGTCTACGCCGAACTTCGGATGGCACCAGAAAATCACCTCGAAAAGGGGCTTACCCTGCAGGAAGTCATCGACGCTGTCGTCGAAGGTCTGATTGAGGGCGAAGCTGCTGCGTATGCGGCAGGCAAAGAGATCACCGCGCGACTGATTATCTGTGCGATGCGCCAGGAGAATACATCTAAGGAAATCGCGCAGCTGACCATCGACAATCATGGTTCGAACTCTGAGCACGACTATGTCGTTGGTTTTGACATCGCTGGTCCGGAGAACGGTTTCCCACCTTCGAACCATGCTGAAGCTTTCGCTATGCTTCGCGAGAATCTGGTGCCATTCACCATCCACGCTGGCGAAGATGCCGGAGTGGACTCACTGCGTGAAGCTGTGGTGTTGGGCGCTAGCCGACTTGGCCACGGTGTCCGCACGTGTGAAGATTTCACCGCATCGATGGAAGGCATCGAACTGCAGGATGTCGCGCGTTTCATTCGTGATCAGCGCATTCTGCTGGAGATGTGCCCAACGTCCAACGTCCAGACTGGTGTCGTAGATAACATCGCAGATCATCCGTTTACTTTGCTCGATGACTACGGTTTCACGTGCACGGTCAATACGGACAACCGCCTGCTGGGCGGTATTACGATGACTGACGAAATGATGGTTTTGGTCGATACCTTCGACTACGGCTACACCGAACTCTTCGACCTCACCTGTAATGCCATCAACCATGCTTTCGCTGACCTGCCAACCCGTGAGCGCATCATGGATACTCTCATCTACCCTCCATACCTGGCACTGACGGACCAGGACGGCGACGGTGAAGTTGATCCTGACGAGACCCTCGAAGTGCACTTGCACTAGTTCTAAGTGACTCAAGGGCGTCTCTAGGGGCCGCTCAAGGCCGACGTTTTTGCGACGGTACCTCATGCGAAGAGCCAGACCTTGTGGTCTGGCTCTTTTCTTTTGGCTTTACGACGGGAGGCCGTTACAGCTTCGTCGTAAAGCGGGCGATGAGATCGGATTCGAGGCGTTCCCAGCCTGCTGCTTCCTCGGAATAAGGAGGAACGGGCTCGGACTTCTCACCGGTGTCGAGCAAGTAGTTGAGCAGCCATTGCAGTTGCTGATTGCTGGCGAGTACTTCGTTGACGGAATCATCGCCGGCCCAGTCCGCTGCGTCGGCGAGCAGATCATAGGCTCGGGAGAGCTGCTTGCGGTCAATCTTCGAGGGGCCAGCCTTAATGTCTTCAGCCAAACCAGCGAAAGAGTAGTGGTTGACTTCGTGGACGGTTGCTTCGAGTTCGCCGGCGTTTGCAGCAGTCATGATGTCGTCCCATGTGATGAGGCGAGCCAGATCATGCTCATCGTTTTCCAGGAGCCAGCGGACTAGCGTGCGAGGCTGGGAGAAGGTGTTGATCGTGCCTGCGTGCCCTAAGAAGACTGGACGGCTCCCGAGGTAGCAGCGCAGCGTGTACAACGTGCGACCGTTGATGGAAATTTTGATGGGGTCGATGCCTGCCTGGGCCCACACAGTGGAGTCGTATGGGTCGGCATTCTTGGAGGCTTCCTTCTCTGCGGCTGCAGCAGCTTCGCGAGCTTTTTCTTCTTCTTCACGCTTCTTTTTCAGCTCGGCAGCAGCGGTCGCCAGAGCGGTTTCGGAGGCAGCCACGGCATCGTCGTCAAGCTCGGGAGTGTCGACCCACAGGGAATCCAGTTCATCGAGCACATCGTTCCACTGAGACTGGATAACGCGACCGATGGAACTCCATTGAGCGTATCCAGGGCCCGTGAAGTGGTCCGCGCCGTTCTCCACGGCGGCCAATACGGAATTCGCAGCGAACATGCGATTCGTCGATTTGAGGCCACCGATATTGCCTAGGGCACGTGCCATAGCGAAAATCTTGCTGACTTCGGCAACATTTTCCTTGCTTGGGCGATCTGCCAGGACACTGGGAAGTCCAATAAAGTCGTAGCGTTCATCCGAGTCAGCGACAGCGTTTGTAGGTAACCCAGCGACGAATGAACGCCATGCTGCATGCTCGGTCAGGTCGTGCCTGGCATCGGAATCGATGAATGCGTGCAGTTCCGCAGCAGACTTAAACAGGTAAGCATCGTCGCCAGCGCCGAGAATGGCTTGCCATTCGGCATTGCCTTCACGCCAGTTCGGTGCCCACAGCGTGTGTGCGGTGCCCTCGGTCAGCTCGAGCTCAACTGCGACAATGCGCTGTCTGGCCATTGTTCCCTTCAATTCCTTAGGGGTAGTGCGAATCAGTTTATTCTCGCAGGATACCCGCAATTGTGTGCCACTTGGTGATCGGCTCACGTATCTGCGGGCCAAGTCCTACCCTGCGTGTGAGCTCTCCGAGAACCGGTGGCCTAACCCGTTGGCCGGTAAAAGCCATAGAACGCCATGCCGACGTTTTCGGTACGAATAGGATTCGTTTGCACAGGATCTCCTGCTTCCACCATCTGGCCATCTCCGATAACCATCGCCACGTGTCCTTCCCAGACAACGAGATCGCCGGGTAGAAGCTCATCCGCTTGAACTTGGCGGCCGATGGCTTGCTCCGCTGCGGTACGAGGAATCTCGACTCCTGCCTCGCCGTATGCCCAGTGGGTGAGCCCAGAGCAATCTAACCCGACACCAGGTTGATTCCCGCCCCATTGGTATGGCGTCCCTACAGCCGACAATGCGTGTTGCACCGCTGCCGCAGCTTCAGGAGTTGGCGCTCCAGCAATGTCAGCGATATCGGAGTCAGGGTGTCCGTCGGCTTCAGTGGAGTCTTCTGCGGTTTCCGCTGTGCTGTCTGCATGTGACACAGGGCTTGCCTCGGCTGCAGCTGCAGGAGTTGCTTCTGAAACGGGCGTAGATAGTTCTTCCTGAGCGACCTCGAGCTCAAGAGCCGGTGCCGGGGTAGCGGAAGCATGTTCCTGCGCTGGGGCTTCCGACGCAGCTTCCTGCGGAGGGTCTGGCACCATAACGGGATCATCGGAGGTGGCTTCCAGCGTCTCCGAGCATGTGGCAAGTTCCGATTCCAACAATCGCATCCGCGCATCAGCTTCCGCCATCGCACCAGAAGCTAGTGCAGCGATGACATGATTCAACATCGAAGGGGAAGCAGCAGTTGCCCCATCTGTTGATACACCCGCCACCGATGCCCCGACTTCACACAGAAACCGCTCTGCGATTCCTGCAAGATCACACACTGCACTAGAGATCGCAGCCTGCCCATCCGCAATCGCGCCATCGATAGTGCTGTTACGGTCAAACAATTCGGCAGCGCTTTCAGCTGTAGACATCAAACTGGATGCAGCATGATCTCCATCACCGTCTGTCCAGCTCTGCGTAACCAAATCTGCCAACTGACTCCACTCGTCTGGACTTGCCACGGCAGTTGGCACAGTTGATGAGTTCATGGAGTCAAGAACCTGAGCCAGCTCTGCAGGAACCCATTGCGCTAGTTTCTCCGGCACACGGCTAACCACATCGAGCATCGGTTACCCCTCCATCCGAGCTGGAAGGCAAGCTTCGATTGTGCTTAGTGCCCGCTGCGTTTCATTTTCCGCATTTCCTACCGCCCGCCCGGTCCACGCTAGAGCTTCACTTGTCGCGAGCGCATAGGCTCCAAGCTTGTCGACGGCTTCCCCCTGCCGCACTCTCACCGTCTCTGCAGCAGCAAAGAATCGTGACAAACATGCTGAGTATGGAGATTGCTCCAGCAGAAGCGAAGCAAGGTGGCTTCCCTCTGGCAATGCTCTGCCATCGCTGTTACCGTCCTTTTCTTCCGCCTCTGATGCGGCTGTAAGTAGTCCTTGTGGGCTGAATTCAGCCCTTGAAAACGTATCCATGAAAGCCCCCGCACACGTATTTGGAAACTGCCCGGCGCGACCGAACAGTCCGATGTGATGAATATGTCAGTTCATTTAGTACTGACGGTGCAGGATGCAGATTCGTTCCATCCCGATTTGCCGGTATTTTGGGAGCCATGGAGATCACTGTCGTTAACCATCCACTCGCTGCATCGCGCCTCACCATCATGCGCGACGCACGAACCAACAATTCTGGCTTCCGAGCCGCACTCGCGGACCTGGGTGCAATGTTGATTTACGAGGCAAGTCGTAACCTGCCAGTTGAAGAGTTCGATGTGGAAACCCCAGTGACCACTGCGCCAGGTTTCCGTTTGCAGAAGCCACCAATCATCGTGCCGGTGATCCGAGCCGGGCTGGGCATGATTGATCCAGCATTGTCCATGATTCCTGATGCGCAGGTGGGGTTCATTGGTCTTGCGCGAGACGAAGAAACCCACGAGCCAGTTCCTTACTTGGAAGCGCTGCCAAAGGATCTGTCAGGATGCCCTGTGTTCCTGGTTGATCCAATGCTGGCTACAGGTGGGTCTTTGCTGCATGCGCTGCAGCTGCTCGTCGACCGCGGGGCTGATGACATCACCGCGGTGTGCATGCTGTCCGCACAGCCTGGCGTTGAAGCGCTGGAAAACTCTGGGTTCCCAGTCCGCTTGGTGACTGCGGTTATCGACCCTGCCTTGAACGACGATGCCTATATCGTTCCTGGCCTGGGTGATGCTGGCGACCGTCTCTACGGCCCGCGCAACATCGACCTCTAAGGCTCGTAACAACTAGGCTGGGGCGTAGATTTTACTTTCGGCCCCAGATTGTTGCGCCTTCGATGCTCTGGGTCTCGTTGTTCTTCGTAACGACGAGTCGGTCCGGGGACATTTGGTACTTCCAATCACCATTTTGTGCGACGATTCGGTCGCCTTCATCAACGATGATCGGTGCCTCCAAGCTGCCTGCGGAGGCGTCACCACGGTAATACTTGCTGCCGTCATTGCGTTCGCACGCGACAGTCGTCGTGCCCTTGTCGGTTGCCAGCACAGCAAATGCGCGGTCGCCGTCGCCACAACGGGCAGACGAGTTGACCCAGCCCCGGCCATCGACGTTTTCATTAGGAATGTTGAATCCGTCGTCGTCAGGCTCAGCGGTTTCCGAGCTGGTTTCGCTCGTCGTTTCGGAAGTGCTTTCCGTTGAGGTCGAGGATTCGCTGCTCGTGTCACTGGACGACGATGTAGAAGTCGTCGACGATGTGGAGGAGGACGTGCTGGATTCTGAGTCTGGTGATGACGTCGTGGAAATCGAGAATGTCTGTTGAGCTGGCGGAACTTCTGGTTCCTTTTCCTCGTCAGAGTTGTTTAGCGCGAGGCCTACAGCCACGCCAACAACGAGGACCAACGCTACTGCGACAGCAGCGATAGCCAAGCTAATCGGCGACTTTTGAGGCTCAGTGCGATTCCCGGGTTCAGTCATGACATGTATTTTCGCAGAAGAGTGACAGAAGTGAAAGGTGGGAATTTCTTCCAAAGTGCCTAGACTGAAGAGTGTGATTGAGGACTTCATTCAGGATTGGTGGCAGCGCAACGAGTGCGAGATGCAGTCGTGGCGCCGATATCTGCATGCCCATCCTGAGCTGTCGCACATGGAACACTCCACAACGGAGTTCATTGCCGACAAACTGCGTTCGGTCGGACTTGCTCCTTTGATGTTCCCTAATACGGGCTTGATGGTGGATATCGATCCACGCGATCAAGTCGATAGCGAAGCATCAGACATCGCAAAGCCACGGTTGGCTTTCCGCGGTGACATGGATGCGTTGCCAATCACGGAGGCAACAGGCTTGCCGTATTCCAGTGAGAATGAAGGCGTGATGCACGCGTGTGGGCACGATTTCCACACCTCCATCACGCTCGCCACCGCGCTAGCTATGCATGAGTACAACCAGAAGTATTCGTTGCCTACGCCGTTGCGGTTTATTTTCCAGCCAGCGGAGGAAGTCATGGTTGGTGGGGCACCCGATGTCATTTCTTTCGGTGCCCTGGATGGCGTAGAGCGCATTTTTGCGGTCCACTGTGAGCCGAAACTTCGCGTCGGGCAAGTTGGTGTTCGTACTGGTGCTATTACTTCAGCCTCTGACACCGTAGAAATCACTGTGGAGGGGCCCGGGGGTCATACTTCTCGTCCGCACTTGACCGCCGATGTGGTCTATGCGCTGGGAAAACTCATCGCTGACCTGCCAGGCTTGCTGTCGCGTCGTGTCGATCCACGTACCGGGACAGTCCTTGTCTTCGGTGCAGTCAACGCTGGCTACGCTGCGAATGCGATCCCTGCGGAAGGCACACTCCGCGGAACAATTCGCACTGCTGACATCGCTACATGGCGTTCCATTGATCCACTACTTCGAGAGCTTGTCGGGCAAATTCTGGCTCCAACGGGTGTTACACATCGCATCCAGCACGAACGCGGCGTGCCACCAGTACTTAACGACGACTACTGCACGGCCCTCATCGCAGATACTGTGCGACGTGTTGATGAGAATGCCGTAATTCAAGCTCCACAGTCGTCTGGCGGAGAAGATTTTGGTTGGTATTTGGAACACGTACCCGGTGCGATGGCTCGACTGGGTTGTTGGTCGGGTAGGGGAGAAAAGCATGATCTCCACCGTGATGACCTGGTCGTTGACGAGAAATGCTTCGGCGTAGGTGTGCGTCTGTTTGCAGGAATCGTCGCTCAGTACGAGCGGGATCGATCCGAAGCGACGGACTGAGCCGACCAGTGACCTAGCATTCGGTGTGCTTGGTGTCAGCAGATTCTCGGAAAATCACTACACTTGGGTATCAATCCCAGAGGTTGTCTGATGAGTTGGGCCGATGAACATGGCGGAACCTTCAGATTGACATGAAATTGATGAGTGGCATTCCCGGAACGTGGAGGATCTGTGTCCAAGAGGATCGTAATTATCGGCGGTGGCCCAGCTGGCTACGAAGCTGCACTGGTTGGCGCTAAGTATGGAGCAAACGTCACCGTTGTCGAAGATGCTGGCATGGGTGGTTCGTCAGTTCTGGTCGACTGTGTGCCATCGAAGGCGTTCATTGCAGCAACTGGTGTACGTACCGATATGCGTCGTGCCGATGACATGGGTCTACGCCCAGACTTCTCGAAGCGCCACATCGACTTCACCGCAGTAAACGAGCGTGTGCAGCGACTTGCTAGCCAGCAGTCTGAAGACGTACGCAGTCAGCTGGAACGCGAAGGCATCACGATGATTCAGGGACGGGCGCGCCTGGATGACTACGAACCAGGTCGTGTTACGCACTACGTCACCGTGGATCTGCTGGAGGGTGGCGAAGAAACTCTGGAATGCGACCTCGTTCTGATCGCAACAGGTGCTTCCCCTCGTATCCTTCCTGGTGCAATCCCTGATGGCGAGCGCATTTTGACGTGGCGCCAGGTGTATGACTTGGAAGCTCTTCCAGAGCACCTCATCGTCGTTGGTTCTGGTGTAACTGGTGCAGAGTTCGTGTCTGCATTCACTGAGCTTGGCGTCAAGGTCACGATGGTCGCATCTCGTGACCGAATCCTTCCACACGAGGATGCCGATGCCGCGGATGCTTTGGAGAATGTTCTCTTGGAGCTTGGTGTCGACGTCGTAAAGAATGCACGGTGTGACCTTGTCGAGCGCACCGAGGACGGTGGCGTACGAGTTGTTACGTCGGATGGCCGTGAAGTGTTGGGCTCTCATGCATTGATGACTGTCGGTTCGATTCCTAATACCGCTGACCTTGGCCTTGAAAGCACCGGTGTGGAAACGACTCGTTCGGGTCATATTCACGTAGACCGTGTTTCTCGTACCAACGTCCCAGGCATCTACGCTGCTGGCGACTGCACCGATTTGTTCCCACTGGCATCGGTTGCTGCAATGCAGGGTCGAATTGCGATGTACCACGCACTCGGTGAAGGCGTGTCGCCAATCCGCCTGCGTACGGTGTCGTCGGCAGTGTTTACCCGCCCAGAAATCGCAACCGTAGGTGTTTCACAGGCGCAGATCGAATCGGGCGAAGTTTCCGCTCGTGTTGAGGTCTTCCCATTGGCAGGTAACCCACGTGCGAAGATGCGTTCGCTGCGTCACGGCTTTGTGAAGCTGTTCTGCCGTAAGAACTCCGGAATGATCATCGGCGGTGTAGTGGTCGCGCCTACCGCGTCCGAGCTAATTCTGCCGATTGCAGTATGCGTGTCGAACCAGCTGACTGTGTCTGACCTGGCTAGCTCGTTCTCGGTCTACCCATCACTATCTGGATCGATTACTGAGGCAGCACGCCAGCTAATGGCGCACGATGACCTCGATTAATCCTCTATCCTAGGTGAATGACGAAAAGCACCTCACGCGATAATCGACCATCCCGCGGCAACGCAGGGTGGGGATTACTCGCGTGGGTGCTTTTTCTTGTTGGCCTTGTGCTGCCATTCGTTGGCCCGTTCGTTCAGGACTTCGGTTCGCAGGCACCGACCCTGGCCATGTACGCATCGCCAGTAGCATTCGCCCTGGGCGCGCTCTTTGCACTGAAACGACGCTCCTGGGCGATGGTTGTAGCTTGCGGCATTCTTATGCTGGGCTATTTGCCAGCTCTGGAGCTCGCCAATACGTACGTGTTTAACAACACCTACGAGAGCAGTTCTGGCTAATCTGACAGCTACTGAGCCAGTTCCGCGTACTTCGCTTCAACTTCACGCGCCGAAGGATTCGTTGCATACGTACCATCTGAGTACAACACCGTAGGTACGATGCGATTTCCATCGTTCACGGACTCAACCCAGGCCGCTAGATCAGCATGCTTTTCGACGTCCCATGCCTCAAATGGAGTCTTGCTCTTATCCAAATTCGCGAGCAAACGCTGGCAGAAAGGGCACCAGCTCGTGGCGTAAATGGTGACGTGTTCAGTGGTCTTCGGGGTTGCTGCAGAGTTAGTCATAGTGAGTTCAACGCTTCCTTGAGTCGTTTATATTCCCTGGCGAGGACGCCACGTCGTAAAGCGGTACCGCAATCCGTTGTCAGCAGTGAGCCATTCGCTACGTGAGACAGGCTCCCACGCGTAAAGATCGGGAGAGCGGACCGGGGTGTCAATTTCCACTGACACATCGATTTCTGTGACAACACATTCATCGGCGTAGGGAAGACCTTCGCGGTAGATACGGCCACCTCCAATAATCCACACTGCTGGTTCATCGGCGCAGGAAGATAGTGCGGAATTCAAACTCGTTGCGTGGTCAGCGCCGGGGAAGTCCGTGCTCGTGCGAGACAGAACGATATTGCGACGACCAGGCAGAGGGCGGAACCGTGGGTTCAGAGAATCCCACGTGCGACGCCCCATAATGACGGGAGCTCCCATCGTTTTTGCTTTGAAATGGGCGAGATCCTCTGGCAAGTGCCACGGCATGCCATTGCCATCACCGATGATGCCATCAGGGGTTTGTGCCCAGATCATTCCCAGAAATGCCGGGCGATCAGCCTCGTTGGAGTGTGGTTCAGTCATCTGGCCTGCGCTCATTGGGGCTACACCGAAACCTTTCCTCTAATGAGAGGGTGGGGGTCGTAGTTTTCGACAACAATGTCATCGAAGTCGTAATCAAAGATGGAATCAGCCTTGCGCAACTTCAGGGTTGGGTACGGGCGTGGTGCGCGAGAAGTCTGAAGCTCGCATTGCTCGACGTGATTGTCATAGATGTGGCAATCTCCACCGGTCCAAATGAACTCGCCGACTTCTAGACCTGCTTGCTGAGCCATCATGTGCGTCAACAACGCATAGGAAGCGATATTGAATGGAACACCCAAGAACATATCTGCGCTGCGTTGGTACAGCTGGCAGCTCAACTTGCCGTCAGCAACATAGAACTGAAACAGGAGATGGCAGGGAGGCAGGGCCATATTGCTGATCTCTGACACATTCCAGGCGCTGACGATATTGCGTCGAGAGTCTGGATTATTCTTCAGCGTGTCTAGAGCCTGCTGAATCTGGTCGATATGCTGGCCGTCTGGCGTTGGCCACGAGCGCCACTGGACGCCGTATACGGGGCCGAGATCGCCGCTTTCGTCAGCCCATTCATCCCAGATGGTGACGCCACGGTCCTGGAGCCAACGTACATTGGAATCGCCACGCAGGAACCACAGCAGTTCATAGATGATGGACTTGAGGTGGACCTTTTTCGTCGTAATGAGGGGGAAGCCCTCAGACAGGTCGTACCGAATCTGACGGGCAAAAACGGAACGAGTGCCAGTGCCGGTGCGGTCGTCCTTGTGAACGCCGTCGTTAAGGATCTCGCGCAGCAGATCCTCATAGGGTGTTGGGATCGAAGAAGGGGAGTCGGTCATGCCGTCAAGGCTACCGAACTCCCCTGAATAGAACCGTAACCGCGTGCAATTGACGTGGTGGGCTCTCTTACAAGTATCCCCGATTTAGTAGTCGCCGTGCTGTTCCTTGTACTCAGCAACCGCAGCCAGAATCTCATCCTTCATATCTGGGCGGCAGAAGAGCATATCAGGCAGGAACGTGTCGACGTTGTTGTACGTCGGTTCCGAACCATCAAGGCGGGAAACATGCATACCTGCAGCACGAGCAACACCGACTGGTGCTGCAGTGTCCCACTCGTACTGTCCGCCTGCGTGGATGTATGCGTCGCAATCACCGAGCAAGACGTGCATTGCCTTGGCACCCGCAGAACCCATCTGGACGAGTTCCAGGTCCAGCTTCTCTGCAACAAACTTTGCGACGGCCGGTGGGCGAGTGCGCGATACTGCCAACTTGCCGGACTTCGGACCAGTCACTGCCTTCACTGAGCTGGTATGGAAAACCTGGCCCAAATCAGGCAAACCGACTGCAGCGTGTGTTGGCTGACCGTTGACGACGAGTGCGATGTGCACAGCCCAGTCTTGGCGGCCACCAGCGAATTCGCGGGTGCCATCAAGTGGGTCGATGATCCACACTCGTTCGTTATCGAGTCGGTCGCGGTTATCGGCGGCTTCTTCGGACAAAATCCCATCGTCAGGACGGTGCTGCTGGAGCACACGGGAAATCCACTCTTGCGAGAGCGCATCGCCTGCATCGCCAAGAACACGGCCACGAAGCAGGCCAACGTTGCGGACCCCCTTCAGAATTTCGCCAGTGCCCTGGGCAAGGCGGAGAGTCAAGATATCATCTTCAACGTAGGCAGACATAGTTTAGAGAATAACCTCTTAGCCGGATCACCGCTCAGCAGAGTTCGCGGGCTCTCGGCTAGCCTGGGGTCATGCGTGCACTTCTAAATATTATTTGGTTGGTTTTCGGCGGCTTTTGGCTATGGCTTGGCTACATTTTGGCTGGCATATTGGCATGCCTGCTTATCGTGACAATTCCTGCAGGCGTCGCGTCATTCCGAATGGCAAGTTACGCTTTGTGGCCATTTGGGCGCACAGTTATTGACAAGCGTGGAGCATCTGAAATGTCTGCTGCTATGGCTGGCATTATGAACGTCATTTGGTTCCTCGTCGCTGGAATTTGGTTGGCGTTGACGCATATCTCTACGGCGATTGCGCAGGCTCTGACGATCGTCGGTATCCCGCTGGCGATTGCCAATGTGAAGATGATTCCAGTGACGTGTTTCCCATTTGGCAAGGAGATCGTCAATGACGAGGAACTGCGGTGGAACAACGCTCCGAACGCGTACCACGTCCTGTAAAGCCCATTCAATAAAAGGCGACTGCGCCAGGTAACAAAGGTGCAACGATGCCACAACAAGTACAAAAATATTGTTGTGGGATACAACAAGCTCATTACAGTTGCTAGGTAGTAGCCACCGAATATTGGCTAACCCAGGGGTCGGTGGCTGTCATTATTAGTTGTCCGAACGCCTACACAAATATAAAAGAGCGGAGCACGAAAGTGAACAATCGTCGAAACACCACCATGAAGCGACTCGCAGCACTTGCGGGTGCATCTATGCTTTCCCTGACGCTGGTCGCGTGCGGTTCGGGCGATGCAGAAAAGGTAGAGCAGGAAATCGAAAAGAAGGTTCCTGAGGTATCGACTCAGATCGAGAAGAAGGTCGATGACGTCAAGGGCGGCGACGACCAGAACGATGATCGCGACGACCAGAACGATGATCGCGACGACCAGAATGACGATGATCGCGACGACCAGAACCGTTAATTAGTCAGCAATAGCAAGAAGACCCGGCCTGGGAGAAAGTATCTCCTAGACCGGGTTTGGTGTCTCTAGCGAAACTCCGTCGTCACGCGTGAACTAGCGGTTAGCGCGGTACCACTTCAACAGTTCGTCAGTGGAAGCATCGCCCGAATCTGGTGCTGTCTCACCGGTGACAGCTGGCAGGAGATCACCTGCCTGCTTCTTGCCGAGTTCCACACCCCACTGGTCAAATGCATTGATATCCCAGATGGTGCTCTGGACGAACGTGATGTGCTCGTACAATGCAATCAACGCACCAACAGCAGCTGGGGTCAATTCGTCCGCCAAAATCGTGGTGGTTGGGCGGTTGCCTGGCATGACCTTGTGCTGAACCAATTCCTCAGCGACGCCTTCTGCGCGAATCTCGTCGGCAGTCTTACCGAAGGCAAGTACCTTGGTCTGAGCAAAGAAGTTACTCATCAACAGATCGTGCATCGAACCCGAACCATCAGCAGTTGGCAGATCCTGGCGAGGACGAGCGAAGCCAATGAAGTCAGCTGGAACCATGCGGGTGCCTTGGTGAATCAACTGGAAAAACGCGTGCTGACCATTAGTGCCAGGCTCTCCCCAGTAAATTTCTCCGGTGTCGCAGGTGACAGCCGTGCCATCGCGCCGAACCGACTTACCATTCGACTCCATCGTCAGCTGCTGCAGGTAAGCAGGGAAGCGGGAGAGGTCCTCAGAGTATGGCAGGACCGCGTGCGACTGGGCGCCAAGGAAATCGCCGTACCAGATGCCCAACAGACCCATGAGGACTGGAACATTTTCCGCCAGTGGCGCATTCAAGAAGTGCTCGTCCATCATGCGGAAGCCTTCCAAGAAACGCATGAAGTCCATAGGTCCAATTACTGCCATGATGGACAAACCAATGGCGGAATCGACCGAGTAACGACCACCGACCCAGTCCCAGAAACCGAACATGTTGTCGGTGTCGATGCCAAACTCAGCGACCTTCTCTGCGTTGGTAGACACTGCGACGAAGTGCTTTGCGACGGCCGCGTCGTCGCCAAGCTTGTCGATGAGCCAACGGCGAGCAGCATGCGCATTCGCCAAGGTTTCTTGAGTAGTGAACGTCTTCGACGCAATGATGAACAACGTGGATTCTGGATCGACCTCGTCGAGTACCGCGTGTAGATCAGACGGATCCACGTTGGAAACGAAACGAGCATCAATGCCCGCGGTTGCGTAGGTGCGCAGTGCCTTCGTGACCATTGCGGGGCCGAGGTCGGAGCCACCGATGCCAATATTCACGATGGTCTTAATCATGTGGCCGGTGTGACCCAACCAGTCACCGGAACGAAGCGCTCGAGCGAAGTCGCGCATGCGGCCGAGTACATCGTGCACATCAGCAGCGACATCCTGCCCATCGACGGTCAGCTCTGCTTCAAGAGGCAAACGCAACGCCGTATGCAGCACGGAACGTCCCTCAGTGTTGTTGATCTTCTCACCGGCGAACATGCTGGCACGAGCGCCCTCAACATCTGCTGCCTTAGCCAGATCTACCAGTGCTTCTAAAGCTGGCTTGTCGACGAGGTTCTTCGACAAGTCCACCCGCAGACCTGCAGCTTCGAACGTCAGGTTCTTGGCGCGGTCGGCATCGGCTGCGAAAAGCTGACGAAGGTCGGTCGCGGTAACCTCCTTGGCACGCTGTGCAAGTGCACTCCATTCGGCGGTGGTGGTGATATCTGCGGTCATTCCTGCTCCAGATTTTCGAGTTGGAAATAGGTAGTAGAGCTGTACTAAACAGCTTCAGTTATCCAGCGTAGTGCGGTTTGAGAGATGTCGCTTGGGTACTCTTTCGCCTACTCCCGTGACAGATAAAAAGCCGGTGCATAGGGTGGAACCATGATGACTACCGACGAAATTCTTCGCGATGTTCCCACCCAATTGTTTATCGATGGGCAGTTCCGTGATGCCGAAGGTGGTGCCACCTTTGAGGTGCTGAACCCCGCGACAGATACCCCAATTGTGTCTGTTGCTTCCGCATCAGAAGGTGATGCAAAGGCAGCGCTCAATGCTGCATGCGCTGTGCAAGAATCGTGGGCAGCAACGCCACCTCGTGAACGCGGCGAAATTCTGCGTCGCACATTTCAGTTGATCCTCGAGCATGAGGAGAAGCTGACATACCTACAGTCACTTGAAATGGGGCGTGCACTCTCTGATTCCAAGGCTGAAGTTGCCTATGGAGCAGAGTTCTTCCGGTGGTTCTCCGAGGAAGCAGTCCGCATTACGGGTGATTACCGCACGAGCCCAAATGGCAAGGCTCGCGTTGTCGTTATGCGTCAGCCCGTCGGGCCGGCGCTGGCTATTACCCCGTGGAATTTCCCGTTGGCAATGGGCACACGCAAGATTGCTCCCGCGCTTGCTGCTGGATGCACGATTGTGGTGAAACCGGCATCGAAGACCCCGCTGACCATGCTGTACTTGGCGAAGCTACTGAAAGAAGCTGGTCTACCAAACGGCGTCGTGTCCGTGATTCCGACAGGTAAGTCGTCGAATGTCTCAACTCTGCTCGATGATGACCGCCTACGTAAATTCACCTTCACGGGCTCCACCGAAGTGGGCCAAATGCTGGCTGCCAAGGCTGCCGAATCGTCGATGAAGGTGTCGCTGGAGCTTGGTGGCAATGCACCTTTCGTCGTACTTGACGACGGCGACGTCGACAAGGCAATCACCGCAGTCAAGGCAGCCAAGCTTCGCAATGGCGGTCAGGTATGTATTGCTCCTAATCGGTTCATTGTCCATGACAAGCACGTGGATGCTTTCGTGGCGGGCGTCGTCAAGCAGTTTGACGAGCTTGTGGTGGGCGCGGGCACGGATGAAGAAACGACGTTGGGGCCACTGGCGTTGCGGGACCAGCAGGAGACTGTGCAGCGCCTTGTGGACGATGCCGTCGAACGTGGCGCGAAGGTGGCAATCGGCGGTGAGATTCCGTCGATGAGTGGCGAGCTAGCGCAGGGATACTTCTATGCGCCGACAGTGTTGTATGACGTGCCTCGCGACGCCGACATTGTGGCGGAGGAAATTTTCGGGCCAGTCGTGTCCGTGCTTCGAGTCTCTGACAATGACGAGGCCATCGAGTTGGCAAATGACACAAAGTTTGGTCTCGCTGCGTATGTTTTCAGCGAGAACCTGGGATCGGCGCTCACCGCTGCTGAAAAGTTGGAATCAGGCATGGTCGCGGTCAACAAGGGGGCGTTGTCAGATCCATCGGCACCCTTTGGTGGCGTCAAGCAGTCGGGATTGGGCCGCGAAGGTGGTTTGACCGGCATTGACGAGTTCCTCGAAACGAAGTCGATCTCGTTGGAGGCGTAACTCCTGGTAACTGGCGGTGTCCACCCCAGGCTTTTAGCCCAGGCGGCCTCGGCCCATGCGTAGCAATGCTGATGCGATCGCTGGACCCTCGGGGCCGAGCTGGTCGCGGAAGTCATTGATGATCTGAACTTCGCGACCATGAACAAGGCGCGTACCGCCGGACCCCATGCGGGTCTTGCCTACAGCCTTGCTCACTGCAGTGCGGCGTTGGATGGCATCGATAATCAGCGCATCGAGACGGTTGATTTCTTCGCGGTACTGCTCGATTTCAGCAGAGCTCAACGGGTCATCAGTGCCCGTCGGGGTGCGAATCTCAAAAGCTGCGACGATTCCGTCGTTCGACTTGTGTTCGGTCATGTGTCCATTCTTTCAAAAGGAGTGATCCGGGCACTCAGCTAGGCTGGTTTCATCATGGTCACTGAGTTTAATGGTTCCGGTTTCGGACAATTCGCCAATTCCGGTCGCACCGGACAATTAGGTCAAAATACTAGCCCGTCGGCACCTCCCGCCGGCTCCGATAATCGCGATGCCTTTGGTAGTCGCGCTGACTTGTTGGCTGGTTTGAACCCACAACAGCATGCTGCAGTAGTACATAGTGGTTCGCCATTGCTCATTGTGGCTGGTGCAGGTTCTGGTAAGACCGCAGTGCTGACTCGCCGTATCGCGTTTCTCATTGCCGAACGCGGTGTGCATCCGGGACAGATTCTGGCTATTACCTTTACTAATAAGGCAGCAGCCGAGATGCGGGAGCGTGTTGCCGGGCTCGTCGGGCCAGGCGCCGAACGCATGTGGGTGTCTACCTTTCACTCGACATGTGTTCGCATTCTGCGCATGCAGCACGCCCTGATTCCTGGGTTGAATTCCAACTTCTCAATCTACGACTCAGATGATTCCCGGCGCTTGCTGTCCATGATCGGCAAGGACATGAATCTGGATGGTAAGAAGTTCACCGGTCGTGTGTTGTCGTCGCGGATCTCAAATCTGAAAAACGAGCTCATTGATCCCGAAACTGCGATCGCAGAAGCTGCAAAGACTCACAATCCTTTCGACGACATCGTCGCAAAGGTCTATCTCGAATACCAGGCGCGACTTCGAGCAGCGAACGCGCTGGACTTTGACGATCTGATTGGCGAAGTTGTGCGGATTTTCCGCGAGCATCCAGACGTAGCGGAGTACTACCGACGTCGGTTCCGTCATGTGATGGTGGACGAGTACCAGGACACCAACCATGCGCAGTATGCGTTGATTAGCGCGCTCGTCGGAAAGCCTGATGGGGCAGTGCCGCCGTCTGAGCTATGTGTGGTCGGTGACTCGGATCAGTCCATTTATGCTTTCCGAGGTGCGACTATCCGCAACATCGAAGAGTTCGAGAAGGACTACCCAGAGGCGACGTCAATCCTGCTGGAGCAGAATTACCGTTCCACGCAGAATATCTTGTCGGCTGCGAACGCGTTGATTTCTCGTAATGAGAACCGTCGTGAAAAGAAGCTGTGGAGCGACCTCGGTGACGGCGAGAAAATTCGGGGTTATGTCGCGGACAACGAGCACGATGAGGCTCGGTTCATCGCGAACGAGATCGACAAGATCGTTGACCGTGGTGAAGCCAAGTACTCCGACATTGCGGTGTTCTACCGAACGAATAACGCGTCTCGAGCTCTGGAAGATGTCTTTATCCGCATGGGGCTTCCATACACCGTGGTAGGCGGAACGCGGTTCTACGAGCGTCGAGAGGTTCGGGACATCGTTGCGTACCTACGCGTTCTGGAAAACCCTGACGATGATGTATCGATGCGTCGCATCATCAATACTCCACGTCGTGGCATAGGTGATCGCGCGCAAGCACACGTTGCTTTGTTCGCTGAGGATACTCGTTCGTCGTTTGGTAGCGCGCTACGTGCTGCAGCTCACGGCAAGATTCCTATGATCGCCGCGCGAAGTAAGAATTCAATGGCACGATTCGTCGAACTTCTCGACGGGATCGTGGCGGATATGAGCAGCGGTGATTTGGCGGATATCGGCGACATTATCGAAGCGATTCTGGATCGCTCGGGGTATCGCGCCGAGCTGGAGCGTTCCAATGATCCGCAAGATGCCACCCGGCTCGACAACATTAACGAACTCGTCAGCGTTGCTCGGGAATTCTCTGCAGAGGCAGCACTCATGTCCAGCATTGACATCAATGCCGGAGACGATGATGGAGGCACAAATGGAAACTCCACTAGCAGGCTAGTAGAAGGTACTGGGGAATTCGATGGTGGCCTGGACGATGGGCAAGCGGAACCAGGAAGCCTGGCAGCATTCCTAGAACGAGTGTCTTTGGTCGCTGATGCCGATCAGATCCCAGAGGATGACCAAGGTGTGGTCACTCTGATGACGTTGCACACGGCTAAGGGATTGGAGTTCCCGGTCGTTTTCGTCACTGGTTGGGAAGATGGTCAGTTCCCGCACCTGCGAGCTCTCGGCGATCCGAAAGAACTCGCGGAAGAACGCCGATTGGCTTATGTAGGGATCACCCGTGCTCAGCAACAACTGTTTATTACTCGCTCGGTGACGCGGTCGTCGTGGGGGACTCCTCAGACCAATCCACCGTCGCGCTTCTTGGCAGAAATTCCGGACGAGCATCTGGAATGGCTGCGTGAAGAGCCTGCGAGATCGTCGTGGGGTAGTGGAGCAGCCTTCGGCCGTTCATACGGAGGAAGCAGCGGAAGCTACGGTGGCGGCTATGGTGGCGGAGGCTACAGTGGTGGTTCTGGTCGCACCGGATTTGGCAGTAGCGCTGGTTTCGGTGGCTCCAAGGCAGCTCCGCAGCGGAAGAAGAACTCTGACCTAAATCTCACTGCTGGTGATCGAGTTGTTCACGATAAATACGGACTTGGCACTGTTCTGGAGGTCAGCGGAGTTGGCCCGCGTGCTACTGCCATGATCGACTTCGGGTCTGCTGGCAAGGTACGCCTCATGCTCATGGGTGGCGTACCAATGGAGAAGTTGTAGGCCATGGCGCCCGGTCGGGTGTGGTGTTGAGCGCCAAATACAGCAAATGCCCCTCATTTGAGGGGCATCCAATTTGGTGGCGCAGTGCGCTTCGAACCATCGGAAATCACAGCGACCGCGCTGATAACCGTTATAATCACGCGCTGCTCGAGTTATCCGGAGTGGATGACACTCGCGGTGTTATCCACAGAATGAAAACAATAGTCGCGATAGTAGCACCCTTTTGGGTGCAATAAGAAAAGCCCCCGTGAGGGGGCTAAGTCTTCTGGTGCTCGCAGAACTACGGTGAGTGCTGCACGGGGAGTATGTGCTTATGCACAGTCCCGTAACTGCGGAGCGCTTAGGCGTGTGTAGTGCTGAATCTTAGTAGTAGATACCGCGTGCGTTCAGCCATGCCATTGGGTCAACAGGGGTTGCACCGTCTGGCCAGATTTCGAAGTGCAGGTGGCTACCGGTGGAGAATCCACGGTTGCCCATGCCACCGATCAGCTGACCGGCCATGACGCGCTCGCCAACGGAGACGCCGAGGGTCTCGAGGTGGCCGTATACGGAGATGGCGCCGTCGTCATGCTTGATGCGGATCCACTGGCCGTAGCCGGAAGCTGGGCCGGAGTCGATGACGGTGCCGCTCATAACAGCGAGGATTGGGGTATTGACTGCGTTAGCAACGTCGATGCCGTTGTGCATCGAACCCCAGCGTGGGCCGAAGCCAGAGGTGAAGGTACCTTCAGCAGGCTTAGCGGTGGTTGGGGCACGGAGTGCCAGGTCGCGCTGTACGCGCTCTGCGTTGTACGAGATCGCGGTTGCCAGCTGTGCACCCAGGTCGGTGCTTGGCGAGAAGTTGTCCGATGCCAAAACCATTGGGGCGGTGGACAGCTGCTTAGCTGCGGTTTCCTTGTCAGCCTTGTGGTCGATAACCTTGTTGGTATCTGGCTGAGCAGCAGCAGATGCGGTACCTGCAGCGGTGATTGCGGATGCAGTCAGAGTGACTGCTGCAATACGGCTCGTTACGGTTGAGCTCTGCTTGCGGTGTGCGCCGCCCTTGCGGATGGTGGTGGTGTTAGACATTTGAAACTCCCCTGTACGTAAACTTCGCCACTTCTGAGCAAATAAAAATCGCGGTCGGCGTCTGATTGACGACCGCGACTCCTCTTAGTCGATACTCAGATAGCGACCGTTTCTGTAACCAGTCTGTTATCTGACAACGCTACGATAACGAATTGGTAATGACGGATCAACTTAATTCCTGAAATTAATCCTTTTTGTGACGTGTTTCACTGCCGTTGGCGGTCGGCATGTGACGCTTTGGTAACAGTGGTGATTCGTGTTAACTGCTGTGATTGCGCAGGTCGGACTGCGCCTGTCGACGAGTCTCCACAGGCAATCCCGACTCCGCGATAAAGTCACTAGCTACAGGACCCTGTCATTGACGTTCTTTGTGAAAGGCGACCGAATCCAGTGAGTGAGCATGATCCACGTAGAGGCCCAGCAGGTCGAAAAGATCGCCGACGTAGCGGTCAGAATCGATCGGGTCGTGCGCGTACAAGTCGCGCAACGGGGCAGTCACCTTCCTCGGTACGCGGATCGGACGAGGCAGTAGCCGGAAGTGACGTTTCGAAGGCTTCTCCTTATATAGATCAGTCAACGCAGGCACAGAGCGGTGGGAAAGCCTCGGAAGCACGGCGCGTAGATCGGCGGGACTCCCGTAACGCTGACGTCGTTTCGGATGCGATGCGTGGCGTGGCAAAACCACGCACCTCGGGCATTGGGTTCAAATCCGTGAATGACATGGGCGCTGACCGTGGTGCGGGGCGTACGTCCACAACCACAGTGGGTGAGCGGTTCGCTGCACGTGATCAGAAAGGCATGAAGGGCCAGAAAGCCCAAAAAGATTACAAGGGGCAGAGAGGAAGTGCTCTACGCGGAGTAGCTTCTCTAAAGTCTCCTCGCGCGCGACGTTATCTTTATGCCGCAGCGGGAGCAGACTTCTTGGCAATACTCTTCGTGGTCTCCCTCGCTGTCATTGGGGTGACCGTCATGGGCAGCGGAATCACGCCACTTCCCGCAACGATTGCCTCATTGTGGATGGCGCTCAATTTGGCGCCATTCGGATACGCAGGCACTGATCTCAGCATGATTCCTGGATTGCCCGCGATGGGGCTGTTCGCGTTCGTGGCGTGGCGGGTTCGTCGTGAAGTTGCAGGACCTGTCAGTATTCGCGATGTTCGAGCGATGGTTGCGTCATTTTTGGCGTTGCCGCTTCTTTTCACAGTCATTGCATGGCTGATGCTGTGGGACGCATCCTCGGTACTCCGAGTCGATACACCAAATCTCCTGTTCGCTCTGTTGTCCACATTTACGTTGCACGCCGGAGCTGTCGTGGTGGGTATGGGTGAGCGACTTCTTCGTGCTTTGCTGCGTCGTCGCAAACTTCCGGAGTGGGTTCTCGGATCGGCGAATCTGGCCTCGAAGTTTGTCGGTTGGCTGTGGATTTCCGGAGCTGTGCTTTCGTTGATTTCTGTGGGCTGGCACTTTACGACGGCGCGAGAGGCCTATTCCGTCACTAGTGATGCCGGTGGCGCAGTGGCGCTTACAGCCTTGTCTCTGCTGTACCTACCTAATGTTGCGTTGGCTGCGAGCGGCATCCTCATGGGAGCTCCTGCCAACCTCGGTACTGGTGAGGCGAGCTTGTTCGCAGTGTCTCCGGGAACGATGCCGCCACTGCCGATTTTGGCAGCAATGCCACAGTCGTTGCTATCGCCGGCGTTTGCGATCTTGCTGATCATTCCAGTCGGATTGAGCTTGTGGCTGACACGCAATTACGTGCGTGATCGTGCAGGAGAACGCGCTTATGCGGAAGTGGTCTTTGCCGCTGTCATTGCAGGCCTTATGGTCGCCGCCTTGGCCGCCTTGCTCGGCGGCGAGGTTGGCATTTATGGCTGGTCTGGAGTGTCGTTCTGGCTAGCCGGAATTCTTGCGTCAGTATGGCTCGCCGTACCTGGAGCAATCGTGGTGGTTGCTATGACAGGGCTCGGCCGAAGCGGTCGCGGTAAGGATGACGTGGAGACGCAGGACGATAGCGCTGGCGTAGCCACGGAGACTGACGAGGCAGCTGATGGCGACGACGATGACGTGAGCGACACCGATGGTGTCGAGGATGCCGAAGCCGCTGAAGCTGAATCGGTCGACTCCACACCGGGGAGCGATGCGGATGAGACTGCGGAATCTGAGGAACCTGCTTCTGATGAATCTGGTGAAGATGAATCTGTTGCAAATGAATCCGACCTGGACGAATCTGTTGCAGATGAATCCGACTTGGACGAATCAACAGAAGCGAAGGATGAGGAGGAAGCAGAAACAAAGGTCGAAGCCAACCCAGAAACCACCGATAGCAGCGCTGTGGGTGTTGAAAATGAACCTGATCCGAAAGCCTCTGAATCCGTAGACGAATAGGTCACCCCGGGTTTCGGTTACCCCTACGCATGCACAGCGGCCAACCTGGATGAAAGGCGTTGCTACTCAGTTGAGTATGCTTCTTTTACGTGACCGATTCGCATACAGCTGAAACTTTTTCCCCAACCTCGCCACTGTCAATTGTGGTGCTTGCATCGGGGCAAGGTTCGCTGCTGCAATCCATGCTCGACACTCTCGACCCGCACAAAGTGCGGGTCGTCGCTGTAGGTTCAGACAAACAATGCCCAGCAATCCAACGGGCAGACGACGCTCAAATTCCAAGCTTCCAAGTCCCTTTTGACGAAGCAGCACGTCGCAACCGCGACAAATGGAATGAGGATTTGTTGGCGGCCGTCGCAAAGTATGAGCCAGATATGGTGGTATCAGCAGGATTCATGCGAATCTTGGGAGCGCAGTTTATTCAGGCGTTCAAAGACAAGATCATCAATACGCACCCAGCTTTGCTGCCATCTTTCGCTGGTGCGCACGCTGTGCCAGATGCGTTGGCATACGGTGTAAAGGTCACAGGAACAACAGTTCATATTGTTGATGATGGCGTGGATACCGGCCCGATTCTGGCTCAGGAAGCAGTTCCAGTTCTAGAAAACGACACGGTAGAAACCCTGCACGAGCGCATCAAAGTAGTGGAACGAGCACTGCTAGTAGATGTACTGCATACGATTGCGGATCGCGGATACACGCGGGACGGACGAAAGGCACGTTTTCAATGACTCAGAACAGCACGGAACGCAAGCCCATCAAGCGGGCGCTGATTAGCGTCTACGACAAGACCGGACTGGAGGGCCTAGCAAAGGCTCTGCACGAAGGTGGAGTCCAGATCGTTTCCACCGGTTCCACTGCCGCTCGCATCGCAGACGCGGGCGTCCCGGTAACTCCAGTGGAGGAACTCACCGGATTCCCAGAGTGCCTGGAAGGTCGAGTCAAGACCCTCCACCCACGCGTACACGCAGGCATCCTTGCCGATACCCGCAAGGATGATCACCTCGCACAGCTCGCGGATCTGGGCGTCGAGCCATTCCAGCTCGTTGTCGTGAACCTGTACCCGTTCACTGAAACCGTCGCTTCCGGTGCTGACTTTGATGCATGCGTTGAGCAGATCGATATCGGAGGCCCGTCGATGGTTCGCGCAGCTGCGAAGAACCACCCATCGGTGGCAATCATTGTCGACCCAGCCAAGTACGGCCAGGTTGCTGAAGCAGTGGCAGGTGGTGGTTTCACCCGTGCAGAGCGCACTGCATTCGCTGTTGAAGCATTCCGTCATACCGCGTCTTACGACGTAGCCGTCGCAACGTGGATGGGTGCCCAGGCTGAGGATGCCGAAGAGTACCCAGAGTGGGTTGGCTACACCTACAACCGAGCTGCGACCCTGCGTTACGGCGAAAATCCGCATCAGAGCGCTGCACTGTACGTAGACCCAGCAGCACCAGCTGGTCTTGCCCAGGCGGAGCAGCTGCACGGCAAGGAAATGAGCTACAACAATTACCAGGATGCTGACGCTGCCTGGCGTGCAGCATGGGATCATGAGCGCCCATGTGTTGCCATCATTAAGCACGCGAATCCTTGTGGCATTGCCGTCTCGGACGAGTCCATCGCAGCAGCTCACAAGTCTGCTCACGCATGTGACCCAATGTCCGCATTTGGTGGCGTCATCGCAGTAAACCGTGAGGTTTCGGTCGAAATGGCTAAGCAGGTTTCCGAGATCTTCACCGAGGTCATCCTCGCTCCTTCCTACGAAGATGGCGCAGTCGAGATTCTGTCCCAGAAGAAGAACATTCGTATCCTCACTGTTCCAGCTCCTCAGCGCGCAACCGAAGAGATCCGTCAGATTTCGGGCGGTCTGCTGAAGCAGGAGCGCGACAGCCTCCAGGCTGAGGGAGATGCCGCTGCTAACTGGACTCTCGCTGCTGGCGAGCCTGCCGACGAGCAGACCTTGGCCGACCTCGAATTTGCATGGCATGCGGTTCGTTCGGTTAAGTCGAACGCAATTTTGCTGGCTAATGACGGAGCTACCGTTGGCGTCGGCATGGGCCAGGTCAATCGTGTTGACTCCGCTAAGTTGGCTGTTGAACGTGCAAACACTTTAGCTGGCGACGACGAGCGCGCACAGGGCGCAGTTGCTGCGTCTGATGCATTCTTCCCATTTGCGGACGGCTTCGAAGTGTTGTCCAAGGCTGGTGTTCGTGCAGTTGTACAGCCTGGTGGCTCGATCCGTGACGACGAGGTCGTTGAGGCAGCTCAGAAGGCTGGCGTGACCATGTACTTCACGGGTGCACGTCACTTCGCACACTAAGTTGTATTGAGCTTTGGGGCCGGATCTTGTGAAGATCCGGCCCCTTCTTCATGCCATATGGTTTATCAGGGTTAACAATATGGGGGAGGTAATTGAGCTTTTAGGAACAAAATGCTCAATACGGGGAACCTAGCTGGGTAATGTGCGAACGGTAACTGAATGTGTCACAGGTCACTTGCCTGTGTCATGTTCTCGACTGTTTCTTCGCGCATCTCTTGAATGGAGTTTTAATGAACCCGGTTGCGACAGCACCTAAAACTGTATCGACCCCGTATGGAACCGCCTTCCTTGCTGACGACGGCACGAAGCTGGCACACGTCATTGGTGTAGGGGTGGACCAGGGTGCTCCACCACTGCGTAACGAGACGCTGGGGCAGAACCTCGAGTCAGTAGTGAAGCGATTCCCGGATCGAGAAGCGATTGTCGATCTTTACGCAGACGTGCGGATGTCGTATCGCGAGTTCTTCCACAAGGTGCAGGCCGTGGCGTCTGCCATGGTTCGTGCAGGTTACAGCAAAGGTGACCGTGTGGGTATCTGGGCGACCAACCGCTGGGAGTGGATCGTCGTAGAGTACGCATGCCACTACTTGGGCATCGTTCTGGTCAACATCAATCCTGCCTACCGTCAAACCGAGCTGAACTACGTGCTGGAGAAGGTTGGCGTCAAGGGAGTTTTTGCTGCGCGTCGCTACAAGGACTCGGACTACCGCACGATGCTTCTCGAGGCTAGCAAGCAGCGCGGTATCAACTTGTCTGACGTGGTGTACTTCGGCTCCGAGCGTTGGAACGAGCTGCTCGACGGCGGTATTGATGACCTGTCGGCGCATACCGCTGATCTGGATCCAGATGATCCGATCAACATCCAGTTCACCTCCGGAACGACAGGGTTCCCGAAGGGTGCAACGCTGTCGCATAAGAACATTCTGAACAACGCTTACTTCACGGGTGAGATTCTTGGCTACACCGAGGATGACCGTGTGTGCATTCCGCTGCCTTTCTTCCACACCTTTGGCATGGGACTTGGCATCATCGGAACTATGGCTCGCGGCGGTACCGTCATCATTGCCTCGCCGACGTTTAAGGCTCGCGAAACGTTGATGGCTGTCCACTCGGCGCGCGCAACTGCGCTGTACGGTGTGCCAACCATGTTCATTGCGTGCCTCGAAGAGATGCATGACCAGGCGGAATATGGCTCTCCTTACGATCTCTCGAGCCTGCGTACCGGCATCATGGGTGGTGCATCGTGCCCTACCAAGACCATGAACGAAGTCATGGAGAAAATGAACATGACCGAGGTAACTATTTGCTTCGGTATGACTGAGACGTCGCCGACATCGACTCAGACTCGTCGCAATAGCCCAACCGAGCGTCGTACAACGACCGTTGGCCAGGTGTCTCCACATGTTGAGCTAAGGGTCGTTAACCCCGAGACCGAAGAGGTGCTTGGACGCAACGAAAGCGGCGAAATTCAGGTTCGTGGTTACTCGGTCATGAAGGGCTACTGGAACCACCCAGAAAAGACCGCTGAGGCAATCAACGACGACGGTTGGATGCGTACCGGCGATATTGGCCAGATGGATGATGAAGGCTATGTCACCGTTACTGGTCGTATGAAGGACATGCTGATTCGTGGTGGCGAGAACATTTACCCACGAGAGATCGAAGAATTCCTGTACACACACCCAGACGTTGTCGACGTCCAGGTCATTGGTGTTCCTGATGACCGCTACGGGGAAGAAGTCATGGCATGGTTCATTCTTCACGACGGCGCTGAGTCGCTCACCGTCGATGATGTCGCAGAGTTCTGCCATGGCAAGCTTGCGCGCCAAAAGGTTCCTCGCTACGTGCATTGTGTCGACTCGTTCCCATTGACCTCGTCGGGCAAGGTGCGCAAGGTGGACCTGCGTGAGATGGCACCGAAGGTGCTTGGCTGGGTATAAAAACTAGCAAACCCGATACTGTTTACGATCCGAGCCAATAAGATGAGCAACTATGTCACGCAGAGCTGAATTGAGGGAGCGTCGTCACGCTGAGATTTTGACGGCGGCATCTTCCATCATTGCGGAGCGCGGTTTTCATCAGACGCGCCTGGAAGATGTTGGCGCCGCAGTCGGTGTTTCAGGGCCTGCTCTGTACCGCTATTTTAAGGGGAAAGATGATCTGCTTGCCGAGATTCTCATCGATATTTCCATTCGGCTTGTCGACGGCGCCCGGGGTGTTGTGAGTGATGGGCGGGAACAGGGCTGGACGGACGAGCGCGTCCTTCACGAACTTCTTGCCTATCACGTCGAGTTCGCTGTGACCGAGTCGGATCGCATTCGTGTGCAGGAACGAGAAATACGCAATCTTCCTACGCAGGAGCGAGAGAAGGTTCGGTCGCTACAGAGGATGTATATCGGTATGTGGGTGGATGCGTTGATGGCGCATCGTCCCGACTTGGACGAGGACGAAGCGCGAGTCCGTGTTCAGCTTGCTGCTGGTCTGATTAACTCCTCGCGGCATATTGTTCGTTGGGCCGGGGTCGAGGCTGTGCGCACGCACACGATGGATATGGCGTTGAAAGCTATGGAAGTGAGCTAGTAAACAATCGCGAGAAGCCGGGTTAACGCCCGGCTTTTTTCATGTCTAAATGGGCGCTCAGGATGGATTGGATGTACCTGATGGGGCTGCATTTGTGGTGTAGATCACCCCCGGTCAGTTAATGGTGATTCACGGAATATTTGGGCGTTGAGCTTGGTAAATGGTTTTCACGTGCCGTTATCCGGGTGTAGGTGAGTGATTGGCATCACGTAAATCGTTGTGCGGTGAGTTGCGTCACAGTAAAGTCTTGTTTCAGAAAGTTAATTCCCATTAACAAAATCCATCTGCAGGATGCTGACTGTTTACAGCGCAGCAGATTGTCACAACATGGAAGAAGCACAACGCATGACCTCACCTACAGAACAACTGACCAACCGCCAGCGCCATGAAGCGCTGGTCGACGACTTGCGCCAGCTGCTTGATGTCACGGCGCAGGGTGGTTCGGAAAAGGCGCGCTCTCGCCACATTTCTCGCGGCAAACTGCTGCCTCGTCAGCGCATTGACGAGCTGCTTGATCCAGGTAGCCCGTTCCTCGAAGTTGCGCCACTGGCAGCACATGAAATGTACGGAGGCCGTGTACCAGCTGCTGGTGTCGTGTGCGGTATTGGTCTTGTTCAGGGACGACGCTGCATGATCGTCGCAAACGATGCGACAGTCTCCGGCGGTACCTACTACCCAATGACGGTGAAGAAGCACCTGCGCGCGCAGGAAATCGCTGACATGAACCGCCTCCCGTGCATCTACCTCGTTGATTCCGGCGGAGCAATGCTGCTGAACCAGGACGAGGTCTTCCCAGATCGCGATCACTTCGGTCGCATTTTCTACAACCAGGCCAATCTGTCTGCAAAGGGAATCCCACAGATCTCCGCAGTCCTCGGTTCCTGTACTGCAGGTGGCGCATACGTGCCAGCAATGTCGGACGAAGCCGTCATTGTTAAGGAACAGGGCACCATCTTCCTCGCAGGTCCGCCACTGGTGAAGGCCGCCACTGGCGAGGATGTCACCCCTGAAGAGCTCGGTGGTGGCGATCTCCACTCCAAGACTTCGGGTGTTACCGACCATCTCGCACTTGACGATGCCGACGCGCTGCATCGCGTCCGTGGCATCGTCGATACGCTGCCACCAAACGCAGAAGCTCCGTGGGAAGTTCGCGAAACGGTTGATGCGAAGCGACCACAGTCCGATCTTTACGATGTCGTCCCGGTAGATCCGAAGATGCCATACGACGTCCACGAGGTCATTGAAGTCATCGTCGATGGTGGCGAATACCAGGAGTTCAAGGCCGAATACGGACAGACCCTGGTCACCGCGTTCGCTCGCATCCACGGTCATCCAGTCGGCATCATTGCGAATAACGGCATTCTCTTCGCGGAGTCTGCTCAGAAGGGTGCGCACTTCATCGAGTTGTGTGACCAGCGCAAGATTCCTCTCGTATTCCTCCAGAACACCACCGGCTTCATGGTCGGCCGTGAGTACGAGGCCGGCGGTATCGCAAAGCACGGCGCGAAGATGGTCAACGCTGTCGCAACGACCCGCGTACCAAAGTTCACCGTTGTCATCGGTGGCGCGTTCGGTGCTGGCAACTACTCCATGTGTGGTCGCGCCTATTCACCACGTTTCCTCTGGATGTGGCCGAATGCCCGCATCGCAGTGATGGGTGGCCCACAGGCAGCCATGACTTTGTCGACGGTTCGTCGTAACCAGATCGAACGAGCAGGGGAGGAGTGGAGCGCAGAAGAGCAGGAAAACTTTGAAGCTCCAGTCCGCGAGCAGTTCGAAAAGCAGTCGCACTGCTACTACTCGTCGGCTCGACTCTGGGATGACGGAGTCATCGACCCAGCAGACACCCGCCGAGTACTTGGTATGGCCCTCGAAGTCGCAGCAGGTGCGCCACTGGATGATCCAGGCTTCGGCGTATTCCGCATGTAACCCACCAAAAGATAAGGAAGGAGAGAAGAAATGACCGCAAACGCAAACCCACAGATCAACACCGTGCTTGTCGCCAACCGAGGCGAAATCGCCTGCCGCGTGATTCGAACTCTGCGCGATCAAGGTGTCCGTAGCGTCGCAGTATATTCAGACGCAGATGCGGATGCTCCGCACGTACGTGCAGCAGACATTGCAGTTCATATTGGCCCATCGCCAGCGCGCGATTCGTACCTTGTTGCTGACAAGATTCTCGACGCAGCTCGTCGCTCCGGAGCCCAGGCAATTCACCCCGGCTATGGCTTCCTGTCCGAGAATGCAGGCTTCGCTCGCGCTTGTGAAGAAGCTGGCATCGTCTTCATGGGGCCACCAGCAAGCGCCATTGACACCATGGGCGACAAGATTTCCGCCCGTGCTGCAGTTGAAGCACGCGACGTACCAACCGTCCCTGGCTTGTCCCGCCCAGGCCTTACAGACCAGGACCTCATCGACGCAGCTCCTGGGATTGGATTCCCGGTTTTGATTAAGCCTTCCGCCGGTGGTGGCGGCAAGGGTATGCACCGCGTCGAAGATCCAAAAGATCTGCCAAGTGCTCTCGTGACGGCTCGTCGTGAAGCAGCTGGCGCATTCGGCGATGACTCTCTCTTCCTCGAGCACTTCGTCGATACCCCACGCCACATTGAGGTGCAGATTCTTGCTGACACCCACGGAAACGTGATCCACCTCGGCGAGCGTGAGTGCTCGCTGCAGCGTCGCCATCAGAAGGTTATTGAGGAAGCACCGTCTCCGCTTCTCGACGAAGCAACTCGCGCCCGCATTGGCGAAGCAGCATGCGACGCTGCTCGTTCGGTCGGCTACGTAGGTGCTGGCACCGTGGAGTTCATTGTTCCCGCAAAGGATCCAGACAAGTTCTACTTCATGGAGATGAATACTCGTCTCCAGGTGGAGCATCCAGTGACGGAAGAAGTGACTGGCCTGGACCTGGTAGAGCTTCAGCTGGCTATTGCCCGTGGCGAGAAGCTGCCGGTGACTCAAGATGAGGTCACTCTCACCGGTCACTCCATCGAAGCTCGTGTGTACGCAGAGGATCCGGCTGCTGGCTTCCTTCCAACGGGTGGTCGCGTAACTCGCGTGGTGGAGCCTTCCGGCCCAGGTATCCGAGTGGACTCGGGTATTGCTGATGGCTCTGAAATCACCTCGTTGTATGACCCGATGCTGATGAAGGTCATCTCGCACGGCGCGGATCGTGCGGAAGCCCTGCAGCGCCTTGATCGAGCACTCGCAAACACTGTCGTAGCTGGTGTCGGAGTCAACGTTGACTTCTGTCGCTACCTGATTTCGGTGCCAGACGTTGTGTCCGGCGATTTGGACACCGGCCTGTTGGACCGCGTTGCGGGAGACTTCACTGTCGACGATGTCCCAGATGAGGCATACATCGCAGCGACCATGGCATGGCTCGCCCGTCGTTGGCCAACCCGCCCAAGCTCGCCATGGCAGGTACCAGACGCATGGCGTTCTGGTCGTACTGCTGCACAGCGTCTGCGCCTAGCAGCCGCAGGCAACTCGGGGTCGGAGGACTCCGTCCTGATGAGCGTCACTGGTTCGCCTACCAACGCAGAAGTCGTTGTCGGTGATGTTGTCGCAGGTATCTCCGACACCGAAGCCGACGAGGCACCACAACCACGCACGTATCACACAGCAGTTCACCGCGATGGAGACTTGTGGCGCGTTGACTGCGATGGACTTGCCCGACACTGGTCCGTCGATGTTGTTGGAGACGACAGCCACGATGCGACAGCGGAACTCGACATCATCGTTTCCTCCGACGAAGGCACCTGGGTTCTTCGTCGCTGCCACGTCGTTGCTTCCGCAGCTGACGACGAAGCTGGCGATGGCGCCATCGTCTCGCCAATGCCAGGCGCTGTTATCGCACTGGTCGCTGAAGACGGAGCAACCGTCGAGGTAGGCGACCCAATCATCGCCGTCGAGGCCATGAAGATGGAGCACACCTTGAAGGCCGAAACCGCAGGCACCGTGGAATTCCACGTCGCCGCCGGCGATCAGGTCACTGCTGACCAAGCCTTGGCGACGATCCACCCCGCCGAGTAACAAACCACCTCACAAGCACAGCTTTCACCACACCACACATCGCGCACCAAGGAGTATTGACATGACTGACATCAACACCGCTGTATTGCCAGACGAGTACGTAGAGCTGCAGAAGGTCGTTCGCGACTTCGCTAACGAGGTCGTTGACCCAGTTTCTGCTGAGCACGACAAGAACCACACCTTCCCATACGAAGTTGTTGCCCACATGGGCGAGATGGGCCTCTTCGGTCTGCCAATCTCGGAAGAGTATGGCGGCATGGGCGGCGACTACCTGTCTTTCGGTATCGCACTTGAAGAGTTGGCGAAGGTTGACCAGTCGGTCGCCATTACGCTTGAAGCTGGCGTTGGCCTCGGTGCAATGCCGATCTACCACTTCGGTAACGAAGAGCAGAAGGCACAGTGGCTGCCAGACCTCGCAGCAGGCAAGCGCTTGGCAGGATTCGGTCTGACCGAACCAGATGCTGGCTCCGACGCAGGTGCAACCCGTACTACCGCTCGCGAAGACGGAGACGAGTGGGTTATCGACGGCAACAAGCAGTTCATCACCAACTCCGGCACTGACATCACCTCCCTGGTCACCGTCACTGCTGTGACTGGTGTTGCAGATAACGGCAAGAAGGAAATCTCGACCATCATCGTTCCTTCCGGAACTGAAGGCTTCACCGTTGAGCCTGCATACGACAAGGTCGGCTGGAACGCATCGGACACGCACCCACTGTCCTTTGACGGCGTGCGCGTACCAAAGGAAAACCTCCTGGGCGTCCGCGGTCGTGGCTTCGCCAACTTCCTGTCTATCCTCGCCGAAGGCCGCGTAGCAATCGCCGCACTGGCAACCGGTGCAGCCCAGGGCTGTGTCGACGAGTCGGTTCGCTACGCCAAGGAGCGCGTCTCCATGGGGCGCCCAATCGCCGAATACCAGGCGATCTCCTTCAAGATTGCTCGCATGGAAGCTCGTGCACACGCAGCTCGCGTCGCCTGGTACGACGCTGCTGCAAAGATGGCAGCGGGCAAGGACTTCCGTCGCGAGGCATACATCGCCAAGATGATCGCGTCCGAGGCAGCTATGGACAACTCCCGTGACGCAACTCAGATTCATGGTGGATACGGATTCATGAATGAGTACCGCGTCTCCCGCCACTACCGTGACTCCAAGATCCTGGAGATCGGCGAGGGCACCACCGAAGTTCAGCTCATGCTGATCGCTCGCGGACTGGGGCTGTAATCATGACAAACAACGTAGCTGGAAACGACGCAGCACAGAGCTCAGCTAAGGAAATTGTCCAGCGTGGACTGTGGTTCGAAGAGTACGAAGAGGGCGCTCGTTACCTGCACCGGCCAGGTCGCACGGTCACTGAAACTGACGACGTCACTTTCACCACTCTGACCATGAACACCCAGCCACTGCACTTGGATGCACATTGGTCCTCACAGCAGCCAGGTTTTGGTGGGCAGCGACTGGTCAACTCGATGTGGACTTTGTCCACGGTCGTTGGCCTCAGCGTATCGCAGCTGACCTTGGGCACGATCGTCGCAAATCTCGGTTTCACTGAAGTGGCTTTCCCAGCGCCGATGTTCCACGGAGACACTCTCTACGCAGAGACCGTGTGCACCTCGAAGCGACTGTCAAAGTCCCGTCCGAACCAGGGCATCGTCGAGCTCGAACACATTGGCCGCAATCAGGACGGCACGATCGTGTGCCGTGCAGTCCGCAAGACGCTCGTTCAGTGTGATCCAGCATTGGCTGAATCCTAGAAACCCACCACCGACACTTCGGTCTTCGTAGTCCACAGCTCTTCGTACACAAAGGCAAAGCACATGACTGACCCACAGAAGAACTCCACCGGCCACAACGGCGGATGGATTCCGGCAGGACCAGCCATTCTTTTCACTCCGGCTGACCGCTCCGACCGTTTCGCTAAAGCAGCGGAACGAGCAGACATGGTCATCTTGGACTTGGAAGACGGCTGCCGTCCTGAGAACCGAGCTTCAGCTCGTGCAGGGATTATCGACAACCCACTGGATCCGGAGCGCACCATCATCCGAATCAATCCAGCGGATTCTCCGGAGCATGCAGCAGACCTCGAGATGCTTGCTCAGACACAATATTCATTGGTCATGCTGCCAAAAGCAGAATCCTCGGCGGCAGTTGAAGCTCTAGCTGGGTACAAGGTCATTGCCCTCATCGAAACTCCACTCGGAGTCCTGCGTGCCGATGACATCGCAACTGCCTCCAACGTTGTCTCTCTGTTCTGGGGAGCAGAGGACCTCGTGGCAGGGCTTGGCGGAACGTCATCTCGCTTCCAAGACAATGAAGCAGTCGACAACACCATCATCCCGGGCACCTACCGCGATGTTGCACGCCACGCACGTGCTCGCACGCAACTCGCAGCAGCAGCCTTCGGTCACGCTGCGCTTGACTCCGTGCACGTAGACATCAAGGACGAAGCCGGACTTCGCTCCGAAGCCCTTGATGCCGCGGCACTCGGCTACGCCGCTACTGTCTGCATTCACCCAAGCCAGGTCGCCATCATTCGGGACGCCTACCGTCCGACGGATGAGCAAGCTGACTGGGCTCGCAGGCTCCTCGCGGAAGCAGAACACAACCAGGGCGCTTTCAGCTTCGAGGGACGCATGGTCGACGCGCCACTGTTCCGACAGGCAGAAGCTATCGCGCGCCGGGCTGCGGCAACGACGTAGTCGTCGTCACGCTCGCTGACACACAGCAATTCACAATCTCACTTCATATTTTTCATATTCCAGGAGAACACCATGTCTGAGCTCAAGACCCAAGCAACACCATTCGGCAAAGAAGTTATTTCCGAAGACGGCACCATCATGTCCCACGTTTTTGGTGCAGGCGTCGATCAGGGAGCTGTTCCACTTCGCAATGAAACGCTGGGCGCCAACCTGAAGTCCATCGTGGAGCGTTTCCCTAATCGCGACTGCATCATCGATGTTTACGCGGACGTTTCCTTCACCTACGAGCGCTTCTACAACCGTGTGCTCCGCCTCGCGACGACGTTTGCACGCGCCGGCTACAAAAAGGGTGACCGGATCGGCATTTGGTCGACGAACCGCTGGGAGTGGCTCGTCGTGCAGTACGCGTGCCACCACTTGGGTTTGATCCTGGTGAACATCAACCCGGCATACCGCCAGCATGAGCTGAACTACGTACTGGAGAAGGCAGGCGTTCGTTGCGTCTTTGCCGCGAAGCGCTTCAAGGATTCCGACTACCGCACCATGCTGTTGGAAGCATCGAAGCAGCGTGGCGTGAAGCTCGACAAGGTTGTGTACTTCGGTTCCGCTGACTGGTACGACATCATGCATGGCGACATCGACGATCTGTCGTCGTACACGGCTGATCTCGACGCAGATGATGCCGTTAATATCCAGTTCACCTCGGGCACCACCGGCTTCCCGAAGGGTGCGACGCTGTCGCACACGAACATTCTGAACAACGGCTACTTCATTGGTGAGCTGCTTGGCTACACCGAAGAAGACCGCGTGTGTATTCCAGTTCCGTTCTTCCACACCTTCGGCATGGTCATCGGTACCATTGCTACGTTCTCGCACGGTGGCGCAGTCATCATCCCAGCGCCATCGTTCAAGGCTCGTGAGACTCTGAAGGCTGTCCACTCCGCGAAGGCAACGTCTCTGTACGGTGTGCCGACCATGTTCATTAATGCTCTGGAAGAGGCGCATGACCATGAGGAGTACGGATCTCCATACGACTTCTCCACGCTGCGCACTGGTGTGATGGCGGGTACGTCGTGTCCTTCGAAGACCATGCGTGAAGTCATGGATCAGATGAACATGAAGGAAATCGCGATTTGCTACGGCATGACCGAAACCTCCCCGGTGAGCTTCCAGACCCGTAAGGACTCCCCACTGGAGAAGCGCGTCAATACCGTTGGACAGATCATGCCTCACCTTGAAGCTCGCATTATTTGTGAGGACACCGGCGAGACCTTGCCACGCGGTGACCAGGGCGAGATCGTTGTTCGCGGCTACTCCGTGATGCGTGAGTACTGGCACCACCCAGAGAAGACTGCTGAAGCAATTGATCCAGAAGGCTGGATGCACACCGGCGACCTCGGCGTCATTGATGAGGACGGTTACCTCGCAGTAACCGGTCGTATCAAGGACATGCTGATCCGTGGTGGCGAGAACATTTACCCACGTGAAATCGAAGAGTTCCTGTTCACACACCCAGACATCGTTGACGCGCAGGTCATTGGTGTTCCAGACGACAAGTACGGCGAAGAGATCATGGCTTGGATCATTCTTCACGACGACGTCGAGGATCTTACGCAGCAGCAGATCGCGGAGTTCGCCGACGGCAAGCTGTCTCGTCACAAGATTCCTCGCTATGTCCACGTCGTTAACGAGTTCCCAATGACGGCATCGGGCAAGGTCCGCAAGGTCGAAATGCGTGAAGAAGCGCCAAAGATTCTGGGGTGGGTGTAATTCATGAGCAAGACAACGGAATTGAGCGGTCGCGAGCTCGTCGCGTCGCTGGTGAAAGATGGCATGATCATCGCAGTCGGCGGCTTCGGACTCTGTGGTGTTCCATACACTCTTATTGAAGGAGTCCGTGACTCCGGTGCAAAGAACTTGACCATCGTCAGTAACAACATGGGCATTGATGCCACTGGCCTGGGCATCCTGCTGGACAATCATCAGGTATCCAAGGTTGTTGCCAGTTACGTTGGCGAGAACAAAGAGTTTGCCCGTCAGTACCTGGAAGGCGAGCTGGAAGTCGAGTTCACGCCACAGGGCACCTTGGCTGAGCGACTCCGCGCAGGTGGTGCAGGTATTCCTGCGTTTTACACCGCAACCGGTGTCGGCACGCTGGTAGCAGAAGGCAAGCCGCACGCTGAATTCGATGGCAAGACGTACGTTCAGGAACGCGGCATTGTCGCTGACCTTGGTTTGGTACATGCCTGGCGTGGCGATGTCGATGGCAACCTGATCTACCGTTCCACCGCACAGAACTTCAACCCATTGTGCGCAGCGGCTGGTCGAGTCACCGTCGCGGAAGTGGAAGAACTGCACGAGCGTGGTTCTTTCGCGCCAGATTCGATCATGACGCAGGGCGTGTTCGTTCACCACGTGGTGGAGGGAGACGGCCGAGAGAAGCTCATCGAACAGCGGACGACTCGTCCAGCACCGAAGTCGGCAGACGAGCCAGTTGATCTGGCAGCCGCAGCAACAGGAGAGGAAGTGTAAGTCATGCCTCAGTCAAAGAAAACGCAGGAAAAGCCCGCAGCAATGACCATGGGCTGGAGCCGTGATGACATGGCTGCAATGGCTGCCACCGAGTTGAAGGATGGCGATTACGTCAACCTCGGCATCGGCATTCCAACCAAGGTTGCTAACCACATTCCAGAGGGAGTGCGCGTTCTGCTACAGAGCGAAAACGGCATTCTCGGGATGGGGCCTTTCCCCATCGAAGGTGAAGAAGATGCTGACCTGATCAATGCAGGAAAGCAGACAGTCACCTTGGTCGAAGGCGCAGCAGTCTTTGACTCTGCGACCAGCTTCGCCATGATTCGCGGTGGCCACGTCAAGATGGCGGTCCTTGGTGCCATGCAGGTCAGCGAATGCGGTGACCTGGCCAACTGGATGATTCCCGGAAAAATGGTCAAAGGCATGGGCGGCGCAATGGATCTGGTTGCGGGAACCCCCCGTGTGGTGGTGCTCACAGACCATGTAGCCCGCGATGGCAAGGCAAAACTCGTAAAGTCCTGCGATCTGCCACTTACTGGTGCAAAAGTAGTGGACAGGATCATCACCAATTTGGGTAGCTTCGATGTAGTCGACGACCACTTGGTGCTGAAAAAGCTAGCTCCAGGTGTCACTTTGGCTGATATCGAAGCAAACACCGATGCTGCATACGTCGTAGAACTCGACGACTAAGCCTATTTATTTTCTAAAGGAGAAATCTCAACATGTCTGCAATTCCTTCACCAAACCCTAACGACGTCGTTATTCTCGCGGGTGCGCGAACCCCGCTCGGTAAGATGCTGGGCAGTCTTGCGTCGCAGAGCTCTGTAGATCTGGGCGCACACGCTGTGAAGCATGCTATTGAGCGCGCTGGTGTTAAGCCAGAAGATGTCGATCGCCTGATCATGGGACAGGTTGTACTTGCTGGAGCTGGACAGAACCCATCCCGCCAGACGGCTATCAAAGCTGGTCTGCCGTGGAATGTTCCATGCGAGATCGTCAACAAGGTGTGCCTGTCCGGTCTGACCGCGATCATTAACGCATCCCGCTTGATTCGCTTGGGTGAAGCAGATGTCATCGTTGCTGGTGGCCAGGAATCCATGACCAATGCACCACATGTTGCACGTGGCGTTCGTCAGGGCAAGGGCTTCGGCACCCTTGCTATGGAAGACACCTTGGAGCGCGACGGTCTCGTTGACTCCTTCGACGGTGTCTCCATGGGCACCCTCACCGATGGCCCAAATGCAGATCTTGGCATTACCCGCGAACAGCAGGATGAAGTCGCCGCTGGTTCCCACCAGCGTGCAGCAAAGGCGCAGGCTGAAGGCATCTTCGCTGAGGAGATTGTGCCAATCGAGATTCCACAGCGCAAGGGTGACCCAGTTGTTGTCGACTCTGACGAGGGCATTCGCCCAGACACTACCGTCGAAACGTTGTCGAAGCTGCGTGCAGTGTTCTTGAAGGAAAACGGCACCATCACTGCTGGTAACGCATCCCAGATCTCCGATGGTGCGGCAGCAGTTGTGCTGGCCCGTCGTAGCTGGGCAGAGGAGCGCGGCCTGGACTACCTCGCGGTTGTCGGTACTGCTGGCCAGACCGCAGGCCCAGACAATTCGCTGCACTCCCAGCCTTCCGACAGCTTGAAGGATGCCCTAAACAAGGCTGGCTGGACCCCAGGTGACCTGGACTTCATCGAGATCAACGAAGCATTCGCTGCAGTCGCAGTCCAGTCGCTGCGTGACCTCGACTACCCACTGGAAAAGTGCAACATTTACGGTGGCGCAATCGCACTTGGCCACCCAATCGGTTGCTCCGGTACTCGCTTGGCGTTCACCGCAGCGATGGAGCTGAACCGTCGTGGTTCCGGCCGCGCGGGAGTGTCCCTCTGTGGTGGCGGTGGCCAGGGTGACGCACTGCTGCTGTACCGCGACTAATTGCTGCTAGAGCCTCCAATGAAGCGGGGCCAGCAGGTAGCTTTGGGAGTATGAAATCCACTTTCCCTTGGTTGCCAGCTGGCCCCGCTTTGCTGTTCGCTCCTGCTGATCGTCCAGATCGATTTGAGAAAGCCCTTGAACGCGCCGATGGAGTCATCGTCGACCTCGAAGACGGCGCTGCTGTCGACGGACATGAGGAAGCTCGCCAGAATATTCTGGAGAATCCGCTGCCGCGTGAACGCACCATTTTGCGTATCACCGGTCCTGGCACCCCGACGTTCGCAGAGGACGTGAGGTTCGCACACCAGGCTCCTTACGACGTCGTCATGGTGCCTAAGATCCGGTCGGAAGTACCTGCGGAACTTGCTGGTTTGAAGATCATCGCGATGATCGAAACCCCTGAAGCCGTCATCAATATCAAGGAGATTGCGCAGAACCCTAGCGTCGTCGGCCTGTTCTGGGGCGCCGAGGATCTCGCTGCCGAGCTCGGCGGTACGACGTCGCGTCTAACCGAGAAAGAGAATCCGCTTCGCCCATATCGCGATCCACAGCGCCTCGCCCGCACTTTGATGATCATGCACGCAGCCGCTGCAGGGATTGCCACGATTGATGCTGTGCACGTTGATTTCCATGACGACGAAGGCCAGTATCTTGAGGCCCTGGATGCAGCTGGCTGTGGTTTCGCTGCCACCGCATGTATCCACCCTGCCATGGTTCCCGCTGTACGCAGGGCATATATGCCAAGTGAGGAGGAGCTTGCTCGGGCAAAGGCGATCGTCGAACGTGCCAACGACGAAGTAGGTGCTTTCCAGCTGGACGGCGAGATGATTGATATGCCCGTCGTCAAGCAGGCGCGTATCACCGTGGCGCGCGCGGGGCAGTCGGTTTAAGGCGTAGGCCTAGAGGACAGCACCGTGAGCGGTGTACCTAAGCCTGCGCATTCGCGGCGAGGTTCTTTGTAACCTCGCGGTTGATGCGACCGAAATTGTAGTACGCAGCGCATGCACCCTCTGGGGACACCATGCACGTGCCAATCGGCGTTGCTGGGGTGCAGGCGGTGCCGAACACTCGACACTGCCACGGCTTGATTTGCCCGGTGAGGACAGAGCCACATTCACAGGAGACAGGGTCGGGGATTTGTTCGCCAGGAACGTGGAAGCGCTTCTCTGCGTCCCAATCGGCGAATTCTTCGGAGATGCCGAGACCAGACTGCTCGATCCAGCCGAGGCCCCGCCATTCGAAAGTGTCCCGCAGCGTGAACGTGCGACTCATGAGTTCCAGCGCGCGGACATTTCCTTCTCGACGAACTACACGTGAGTACTGATTTTCCACGGTAGCGTTCCCCGCTGTGACAGCACCAGAAATGAACTGGTCAAGCAACATCACGACTGATTGCAATACGTCCAATGGCTCGAAGCCCGTGACGACGCACGGCATGTTGAATTCGTCAACGAGGAAGTCGAAAGCCTTTGTGCCGACGGTCGTCGCCACATGTCCGGGCCCGATAAAACCATCAACCTTGGTTTCTCCACCATTGGCGATCGTGCGCAGTGGCGGCTCGATGGTGACGTGGTTGGAGAACACCGAGAAGTTCTTCACGTTGTCGCGCTTGGCGGCCATGAGAGTCACAGCCGTCGATGGGGCAGTGGTCTCGAATCCGACGGCAAAGAAAATGACATGCTTGTCCGGGTTTTCCTTGGCGATGCGCAAAGAATCGAGCGGGGAGTACACAAACCGCACGTCAGCGCCACGGGCACGCGCTTGCATGAGAGATTCTTTTGATCCGGGGACACGCATCATGTCACCGAACGTCGTAAAGATGACGTTGGGTTGGTTGGCAAGCCACAGCGCGTCGTCCACGCGGCCCATCGGAATGACACACACTGGGCAGCCAGGACCGTGTACGAGTTCGATGTTCTCTGGAAGCAGATTCTCGATGCCGTAGCGGTAAATCGTGTGGGTATGCCCACCGCAGACTTCCATGAGAGCAATCGGGGAATCGAGCTTCTTGGCATCTGCTTCGATTCGCCGAAGGAGTGCTTTCGCTGCCGCAGGATCGCGGTATTCGTCTACATATTTCATGAGGAAGAGCCTTCTAAATCTGCGATGACGTGAACGAATCCAATTCGTCCTCGTATGTTCCGCCGCCAAGTTGCTTGATTTGCTGCATTGTTTGCTGGGCTTCTTCTTCGTCAATCTTGCTCATTGCGAAGCCCACGTGAACCAGGACCCAATCGCCAATAGCGAGATCCTCGCCCATGAGGAGGTCGGTAGAAATCATGCGTTCAACGCCACCGATAGCGGCTTTCGCGCGACTGGCATCTTCCACATCGACGATGACCGCTGGAACACCAAGGCACATATGAAACTCTCCTTTAGACACCTAGAGGCTACCATGTGAACAGCAACCGATTAGTCACGGAAACTTACGAGAAAAGGCACGTTAATGCAGCCGAAGAATCGCTTGAACGAATGCGAAAACAAGGTCAATTCCAATATTGATAGGGTTCGTTCCCGTCCATTTCGGCTGACAGATGACTTTGTCACCCTCGCTCACGGTTCCGGCGGAAAGGCTTCAGCGGCGCTCGTTGAACAGGTCTTTTTCGATGCTTACGGGAACCCGGTACTCGCTCAGGGTGGCGACTCGGGAGTTGTCGGATTGGCCGAGATCGTCGCTGCTGCAGGCAACGACGATCCTGCGGAGGCGATGGCAGGTTCGGTGGCTTTTTCCACGGACTCCTATGTGGTCAATCCCATCGAATTTCCTGGTGGTGACATCGGTGAGCTGGCGGTGAACGGCACTGTGAACGATCTCGCGGTTGCCGGTGCCAACCCGAAGGTCATTTCCGCGGCGTTCGTTCTCGAAGAGGGCTTGGAGATTACAGTGCTGCGTCGCATCGTCGAATCGATGCGTCATGCTGCAGACAAGGCCGGTGTGACTATTGTCGCTGGCGATACCAAAGTGGTGCCGAAGGGTGCCTGCGACCGGATGTACATTACGACGGCTGGTGTCGGCTTCATCCCCGCGGGTAAGGAAGCATCGTACACAAACGTTGCTGTCGGCGACCGGATTATCGTTTCGGGTCCAATTGCGGATCACGGCATGGCCGTCATGATGGCCCGCGGTGATCTCGCGATGGTCGCGCCCATCAAGTCCGATACGCAGGCGGTGAATGGTCAGGTTGCCGCGCTCATGGCTGCTGCGCCGAACACCCGGTGGATGCGCGATGCCACTCGTGGTGGTGTCGCCACGGTGATGAACGAGCTCGCCCGTGGCACTGGTTTGGGCGTGGTGCTTGACGACGAAGCAATTGCCGTGCGTGAAATGACTCGCGGTGCCTGCGACATGTTGGGTATTGACCCGCTGTACGTCGCAAACGAAGGCACGTTCGTCGCAGTCGTTGCGGCCGACGAAGCCGAGACAGCATTGGCCGCATTGCGTGAGGCAGGTGCTCCAGAAGCATGTCTCATCGGGCGAATCGAAGAACAGCCGGCAGCATCAGTCGTGCTTGTCACCGGCTTTGGTGGAACACGCATGGTGGACATGTTGGTGGGCGATCCACTTCCGCGTATTTGCTAATCATCGGCTGCACGGCTTGCCCGGCCAACTGACAACCGTCCCGCCAGTGCTTGCCCCAGACTCAGTCCGCCGTCATTGGCGGGGACGCTACGATGTTCCAACAATCGATAGCCCGCAGCACTCACGCGTTCCCGGATTAGCGCGGTAAACACCCGGTTGAGCGCGCATCCACCCGTGAGTCCCACCACCTGAGTGTCTGATCGCTGTGCAATGTTGACCAACTGATCAGCGATGATTCGTGCGAGTCCGTCGTGAAAGAGGAAAGCACGCTCGGCGAGGGGACGTTGCTCGCATAGTTCGACGAAAAGTTCAGTGAGGGTGCGTGCCGACGACCGCCGCGTCCGCTCCGATCCAGTCACGCGGAGATAGGACGATGCGTAGCGTTCCAATTCCATGGCCGCCTGTGCCTCATACGAGGTGGCAAATGCTACGGAGGACGTGGTCTGTTCCGAGGCCAAGATCAGCGCTGCCGCAGCATCGAAGACGCGACCACACGAGCTGCTTTTCACCAACCCGATGCCGTTGTTCAGTTGGGAGGTAACGAGCGCGGTTTCGGCGCTAAACGAAGCGTTCATGTCACCAGAGACGTGCGAGCGAAGCGCAGCCATCATTGTGGATTCGACCTCCGGCAGCTGCCATGCATGCGCGATACCGGCAGCTAGTCGCCACGGATGCCGAACCGCTCGGTCGCCACCAACGATGTCGAATTCTGGAATATGCCAGGAGCGTTCCCACTGACCGCTTGGACGCACGGTGAGGATTTCACCGCCCCAGATGCTGCCGTCTGTTCCATAACCTGTGCCGTCGAGAGTTGCGATGACGGCAGTGTCGTCGTGAAGCGAATGCTCTGCGATAAGTGACAACGCATGCGCGTAGTGGTGCTGGACCTGGAGAAGAGTCGCACCGAAACGGTCGGCGAGACGATCTGCCAATGCGGTTGTCGAGTAATTCGGGTGGGAATCGCAGACGATAAGATCCGGGGTGACTCGGCGCATCTGCAGCATTTGCTCGACGGCAGCTAGGAAGGCATCGTGACTGGCCAACGATTCCATATCGCCAACGTGCGCAGAGACGTACGCCAAGTCTTCGTGAGCCACTGTGAACGTATTTTTCAGCTCGCCACCGGTCGCGAGAATGGTGGGTACGGAGTTTCGCTGCGTCGGCAATACCATCGGCAGGGGCGCATACCCGCGGGATCTGCGTGATGGGTGCTCACCAATGAATACGGAGTCTTCAACCGGTACGTGAATCGGGCGGTCATGGAGGAGGAAAGCATCGGCGATGTGGGCGAGTCGCGTCCGTGCCTGATCGTTGGTGAAACACAATGGCTCTGAGGTTAGGTTGCCTGATGTCGCCACCAGGGGTCTGTCCACTAGCAACGTGTGCAGTGGTGTGTAAGGCAACATGACACCGATGTCAGCTAGCCCCGGTGCCACCGATGTCGCGATCGTGGTTCCGATCTCGTTGTCAGCTGGTTCAGCAACTGAGTCGGGAGTTCCATTGGCGCGCATTGGGGCAATCACAATTGGATGCGCCGGAGACTCCAGTAGCTCTCGCTCGGCCTGAGATAGCTCACAAAGTGCAGTCGCCGTCGCCAGGTCCGGCACCATCACCGCGAACGGTTTTGCTGGGCGACGCTTGCGCTGTCTGAGCTTTGCGACTGCGTCTTCATTCGACGCATCACACAGCAAATGGAAACCGCCGAGGCCCTTGACCGCGAGAATGGCGCCGGAATCAAAGAGTTGCTGGGCAGCTCTTAACACCTCTGCGACATGCGCAGGGGAGCGTCCCTTGGTGTTTGTGGGCGGTGCTGCGACACGACGATCGTCGTCAAGTTCTTCCAACCACAAGTGTGGACCGCAGTCTGGGCAGCTGATGGGCTGTGCATGATAGCGACGATCAGTCGGGTTGGTGTATTCCGCGTGGCATGCATCGCACATATCGAAGATGCGCATCGTGGTGGCTGGTCGGTCGTAGGGGAGATCCTCAATGATGGACAACCGCGGACCGCAATTTGTGCAGGTTGTAAACGGATAGTGATAGCGCCGGTTGGTTGGATCGGACATGTCTGCGAGACAGTCAGGGCAGGTGGCAACATCGGGGGGAATGAGTGTGCGCTCTCCTGCCAAGGACACTGATTCCACGATTCGAAAATCGGTGTCGGAATCGTATAGTGGCAGCTCGCGGTGCTCGATTGAGATGATCCGAGCTAGTGGAGGAAGAGTGTCCCTCAGTCGGATCATGAATGCAGAAATATCACTGGCCTGACCCTGCGCTTCGATGAAAACTCCGTGGTCGTCGTTACCGCAAAAGCCAGTAATAGGGAAAAGACGGGCAGTGGTGGCGACGTGCGGGCGGAATCCTACGCCCTGTACAACACCACGAATCCGGTAGCGACGACGAATCATACTTTCACTGTAGTTGGGGTGATTTTATGGTTGCTGATCCAGCAAATGAGCGATGGCCCAACCGATCACGATGCCCCAAAATGGAGCTGAGATGCCCAGTAGTGTCAGGTTGGACACGGTGATGAGGAAACACACCAGTGCGCCTGTTGAATATGAGCCCTTGAATCCAGCCAAGAAAGCATTCTTCAGTGGCGTCAGCATCGCGACACCCGCGAGTGCTGTAATAAATGCTTCCGGCATTGCCAACATGAATCCCACGAAGGCTGGCGCAAACAAGCCAACAGTAATGGCTCCAACCGCAGTCACCATCGCGGCTGCATAGTGCCGTCGGCGATCACCACTGGCAACAATCAGGGCATTCGTAGGGCCAGTGAGACACGTCGAAATATTGCCAATGAACGCCATCGGAAGAGACCACAGTCCACTGGCCGCAGCAGCAAGATTCACTTGTGGCTTGTGTCCTGCCGCGCTCAACACGGCGATACCTTGGCCGTTCTGCACGATCACAACTGTGATGGCCAGCGGAATAACAAGTTCAGCCATTGCTCCCATCGAGAACTCGGGAGCCGTAAAGACTGGTTGCGCGATGGTGCCGTCGTCAAGAGCTCCCGGAGTGAGTCGGTTCGCAACCACCGCGATCAGCGTGCCGACGATCGCCGCCACAGCTACCGGTGGTGCGATGGCGGAGATACGAGGCGACAGGCTAAGTGCGATGAAGACGATGATCATCGGCAAAGCAATGAGAGGATCCGCGGTTGCCGAGTCGATGAGTCCGAGACCGAATCTCAAGAAGATGCCGGCGACCATCGCCATGATGATGGGGGCGGGGAGCACGGCCATGAGCCTCCCGATCAAGCCAGTCCACCCCACCAGAAAGACGAGTATGCCAGTCGCGAGGTAGGCGCCGATGACCTCACCGAAGCTGAGATGTCGGAGTGCGTCGCCGACGATAACGGTGCCGGGGATAGTCCAGAAATACGCCTGCGGCGATCGATACAGGTACGTCAGCAGGAGAGTCAGAATGCCGTTGCCAAGAAACGCGCCGAAGATCCACGATGATGTTTGATTCGGGCTGAGCTGTCCCGCCGCAGCCGCAGCCAAAATAACGGCGATTGGTCCGGACGCAGAGAAGATAAGGGCGACAAGACCGTTGCCAATTTCTTGTGATCCTAAGTCGCGTTTTACCTCTTTCCACGTAGGGCGGGCAAGTGTGGGCTTCTCGACGGCGTTTAACAGCATGACAGCTATTGTGTCGCACATCACGTTAGAGAAATGGTAGTTGTGTTGAGTCGTACCAACGTGAGACGCGACAGCTAGAAATTGACGCGTTCGTACTGGTGAAGCATGGTATGCGGTGTTCGTGAAGTGAACGTGGGTGCCCCCAACGGACGCTAACCGGGTGATGCCTCGAAACTGCTACCGTCAAAGGTGTGCATGAGGTTGCTTTGAGTATGCAATTGGCGCAGGTCGTTACCAGGGCGGCAGGCCAGCGAACGGTAAAAGAAGTGCGAGTCAAAATTGGCGCGCTGCGGCAAGTGGTTCCAGAAACCCTTGCCTACGCATGGCAGTTCGTACCAAAAGCAGCAAATCTCACAGATGCAGAACTCGACATTGAGTGGGTACCCGCAGTTGTCGAATGTCCACAAGGTCATCGCACACAGTTAGGGCATGAACTCGGTTTCTCGTGCCCGACGTGCGCTGCCCCCGCCCGTCTCATTAGTGGCGAAGAGTTCACAGTCATAGACATCGAAGTAGAAGGAGAAGCGCAGTAATCATGGGACGTTTTCACAGGCATGACGACGGCACAGTGCACAGTCACGACCACGATCATGAAGGTCATCACCATCACCACGAACACTCACATGATCATGCACATGGGCACTCGCATGATCACTCCCCGCTGAACACCGACCTCAACTTCGATGCCATGGGTGAAAAACATGGAGATCACTCGGGCTATGAAACTGGGAATGAACGAATCGTCATTCTGGAAGACATCTTCACGGAAAATGACCGTCGTGCAGCAGAGAATCGAGCAGCCCTCGATGAGCACAACGTGCATTGCGTCAACTTAATGAGCGCGCCGGGTTCGGGAAAAACCTCAATTTTGCAGCGCACACTTGATGCTTGCAAAGGCTCCGTCCGAATTGGCATCGTCGAGGGAGATATTGAGACTGCCATCGATGCTGACCGGTTGGAGGGGTACGGTGCGCAGATTTCCCTGCTGAATACCGGAAATGGCTTTGGTGGAGAGTGTCACCTGGATGCGCCAATGGTGGCTCGCGCGATGAGTGGCCTGGATCTTGGCTCTCTGGATTTGGTGCTGATTGAAAACGTTGGCAACCTTGTGTGCCCTGCAGAGTTTGAAGTAGGGGAGCACCGTAAGGCCATGGTGTATGCGATTACTGAAGGTGAAGACAAACCACTGAAGTACCCAGTGATGTTCCGGTCGGTTGAGGCAGTAGTTGTCAACAAGATTGATCTTGCTCCGTATCTCGACTTCGATATGCAGTTGTTCCGTGACAACCTGGAGAAGGTGAATCCTGGCGTGGCAATTTTCGAAGTGTCTGCGAAGACGGGTGAAGGCATTGATGCGTGGATCGAGTGGCTGACCACGGACTTGACTAAGTAAGAGAATTCCGGAATTATCGGTGAGTTTTAGGTTCATTCTTAATTGCGTATAATCAAAGGTGAATATGCAATTTTGGTGCAACTCGCTGGCAGAACGCTTGCATATGGGTCTGTAGCAGCAGGTTGCTACGTGATGAAGAGGGCACAGCCATATGTTCCATGGCGCTAATTGGCAAGAGGAAACTCTCGGCGAAAACCTTGCTAGAGCAGGCGTTTCTCGTCGTAGTTTCCTAAAGTTCTGCGGAGGTCTAGCTGCAATTTTTGCAGTCGGTACTCCTAATCCTCCCGCAGCGATCGCACAAGAACTGGAGCCTGAGGCGGAAAAAATCGCCGAAAAGCTTGCAGCTCAAAAGAAGCCACTTGTCGCGTGGCTGCAACTCCAAGAATGTACCGGTTGTATGGAATCGATGTTGCGTTCCGGTGGCACTACTGCTGAAGAAGTTGTGCTGGAACTCATGTCGATGGAGTACAACGACCTACTGATGGCCGCATCGGGTGAAGCTGCAGAGAAGGCTTTGCACGATGTCAACAACCAGGACCACATTTTGGTGGTGAACGGGTCGATTCCACTTGGTGAAGACGGCGCGTTTTGCACCATCGGTGGTAAGTCCGCAGAGCAAGTACTTCTTGAAGCTGCAGAGAACGCAACGGCGATTCTCGCAGTGGGTGCCTGTGCAGTGTACGGCTCGGTACAGGCTGCAAAGCCGAATCCAACGGGTGCCGTTGGTGTCGATGAAATTATCAAGGACAAACCAGTCATCAACGTGTCTGGTTGCCCGCCAATCGGTGAAGTCATCACCGCGACTCTCGCATACATTTTGACCCACGGTGAAGCTCCTAAGGTCGATGCTGAAGGTCGTCCGCTGTTTGCTTATGATCAGCGCATTCACGACTCGTGCCCACGTCGACCACACTTCGATGCTGGCCAGTTTGTTCGTACCTTCGATGATGACGGCGCACGTAATGGCTGGTGTCTATACGAAGTGGGATGTAAGGGGCCGTCGACATTTAGTCCATGCCCAATCATCCAGTGGAACTTGAAGTCCGGCTGGCCAATTGGTCAGGGACATCCGTGCATTGGCTGTACAGAGAAGGACTTCTTCGACAAGTTCACTCCTTTCTACGACACGTTGCCTAACGTCCCAGGTCTTGGCGTAGAAGGTACTGCCGAGAAGGTGGGTCTTGGCATGGTAGGCGTCGCAGCTGCAGGTGTTGCAGCACATGGCGGCCTAACAGTCATCAAGAAGCTCTCGATGCGCCGCGAGAACGGCGAAGAGAAGTTACTTGCAGCATTTGGAGACGAAGCTGAACCAGCAGCAACGTCGACAAGCATGGGAACAGTCGATAACGCCGACTCTGCGAAGAAGGACATCTAATGGCTAAAGAACGAGTAGTAATTGACCCACTGACTCGAATCGAAGGTCACCTTCGCATTGAGCTCGAGCGTGAGGGCGACAAGATCAAGACCGCTTGGGCGGAAACGACTCAGTTCCGTGGCATTGAGACCGTCGTGAAAGGCCATGACCCGCGCGATGTGTGGGCATTCGTTGGTCGCATTTGTGGCGTATGCACGGGCGTGCACTCCGTTGCCTCGGTTGTTGCAGTGGAAGATGCTTTGGGCATCACGCCACCGCCTCAGGCTCGCCGTATTCGTGACCTAGTGCTGGGTGCACAGGGTGTTCACGACCACGTCGTGCACTTTTACCACCTACATGGCTTGGACTGGGTAAACGTCGTTTCGGCTGCAGAAGCTGACCCAGCGAAGACCGTGGAGTTCGCTAAGTCGATTGGTTCTAAGTGGAAGGGCAATACCGAAGAGACGTTCGCGCGCGTCAAGCAGACCGTCCAGGGCATTCTCGATTCGGGTCAGCTGTCCATCTTCACTGGTGGTTACTGGGAGCACCCAGAGTACAAGCTGCCACCAGAAGCCAACCTCATGGCGGTAGCTCACTACCTCGATGCGCTGCAATTCCAGCGCTCGATTATCCGCATCTCGACGGTGTTCGGTGGCAAGAATCCGCACCCGAACTTCCTCGTTGGTGGCATGGCATGCTCTATTGACCCGGACAAGTCCGAAACAGTCAACCAAGTACACCTGGACCAGATCAAAGTCTGGATTGACGAGATCGTCGAGTTTGTCAATGACTGCTACTACCCAGACGCACTCGCGATCATGGGGGTGTACAAGGAATACTTCGACATCGGTGCTTCGACGAAGAACATGATGGCCGTCGGTATGGCTGGTGCCACGTATGCCGGCGATCCGAAGGAATCTCGCATCGAATCGGTGCACCCTGAAATTAAACCAGGCATCTTCTTGGATGGAGACTTCACTAAGCTGCATCCATTTGATCCGCACAAGATTGGCGAGTACGCCAACTCTGCGTGGTACGAATACGAAGAGGGAACTGACAAAGCGCTGCACCCGTGGAAGGGTGAAACCACCGTCAACTACACCGGTCCAAAGCCACCATTCAAGTGGCTGGCTGACAGCGAGCAGTACACCTGGTCTAAGGCCCCAAGCTATGACGGTCGCCCAATGCAGGTCGGCCCAGTAGCTCGCGTGCTATTGGCATACAACCAGGGGGAACAGACCACCCGTCGACTCGTCGATGAAGCGCTGCAGAAGCACGGACTGAAGCTGGAGCAGATGAACTCCACCGCAGGCCGTACGTTGGCTCGCGCAATTGAAGCAGTGACATCAGCGGAAGCGATGTCCACGCTGATGCTGCCGCAGTTCGTCGAGGCGCTGAAGCAGGGCGACATTGACGTTTTTGACTCCAGCAAGTGGGAGCCAAGTACTTGGCCAGAAACTGCAGAAGGCGTCGGATTCATTGAGGTGGCTCGTGGCATGCTCAGCCACTGGGTTGTCATCAAGGATAAGAAGGTAGAGAACTACCAGGCCGTCGTGCCAACGACGTGGCTAGCAGCTGGTCGTGACCCGAAGGGGCAGATCGGACCTTACGAAGAAGCTCTCTCCGGCAACGGTGAGCACCCACTTGTCGACCCCAAGCAGCCGCTCGAACCAATGCGCACTATCCACTCGTTTGATCCATGCATGGCTTGCGCAGTGCATGTCCTTGATACTGATGGCGACGAATTGTTCCAGGTGACTACGCCGTGACTAGCTCACACGCTGTAAAAGAACGATCCTCCAAACCTGAGCGATCAGGTGAACTTGCGTTGCAGGTTTCCCAGTCGCTTCCTGTCCGTACCTTGAGCGCCACGGAGTTACTTGCCGCTGCTGCGGTTGCTCCTGCTGGTTCTTCTGACCCAGTTGACGCTGCACTTGCTGCATCATTGCGCGCAAATCGCCCGGACCTCAGCGTTACGACGATTCCCGAAGGCGACTTCGAACCAGCAACTCCAGAGCGCAAGTATTCGCTCGCCCGCGTTAATGATTTCCGTATCGACGATGAACCACCTCGCGATGTCGTCATCATGCGAGGCGACCTGGAATCGGTGCTGAAAGAGTCGAAGGGGAAGCGTTCTGACCTGAAGCTCATGGCTACCAACGCCAATGTCTTACAGAAGCGCGGTAGTCGTTCCATGGGTGTCGCAGTTGCAGAAGTCGCCCCAGATGGCGCGGTGGGAGACTTCATGGCCGAAGGTCTCGTCGGCATGAAAGTTGTGCCGAAGGAAGACCTCCACGATACGGTTCGTCAGAATCCTAGTGAATGGGTTCGAGTCCGCTTGTGGAGCGGTGCCTTGCGCTTCCAGCACTGGGCGAATCTGTTACTCATGATTGTCATGACGGTGACTGGTTACTATATCATGGCGCCGTTCTTCGGCCCATCGACGATGGATCAGTCTGGTTCAGGATTCCTCATGGGCTGGATCCGATTGGCGCACTTTATCTCCGCATTTGCGTGGATTTTGTTGGGTGTGTGGCGCGTCATTCTTGTGTTCCAGGCAAAGGACAGACAGTCGCAATGGCGATCCTTCTGGCCGTTGTACAACATGACCGATGTCAAAAACATGTTTGGCACGATCCAGCATTACCTTTTCCTGAAGAAGGAAGGTCCAGTATATCTGGGACATAATGCACTCCAGCAATTCGCGTACACCGGAATCTACGTGTTGTGCATCGTGCAGATGCTCACCGGTCTCGCGCTATACGGCATGGTCGATCAGTCGAATATGTTTTGGGTGATCCTGTCGTACCCAGTGCACTGGTTGGGTATTCCGATAGTTCGACTCATTCACGCGATCATCATGTATATCATCTGGGCGTTCGTGGTCATTCACGTTTACCTCGTCTTCCGAGCAGACATCATGGAGGGCCATGGTGGCCTGTCCTCGATGCTGAATGGTGGCATGTGGGTACGTCGCGGAACCAAGCCTGTCGACGGACCTCGGATCGGGTAAATGCCAGCCAAAATTACAGTTCTCGGAATTGGAAATCCCATCATGGAAGACGATGGGATTGGGCTGGAGCTGCTGCGTCAGTTGGAAAAGCAGTGGATGCTTGAGCCGGATCAGGTCGATCGGCGAAGTGATGAAAAGCCGTTCCATCTGCCGAGCCAAGCTGCTGATCCGACCGCGCGACCAGAGTGGGGCGTCGATGCGAATGACATTCCACCCATCGACGCTCCCGCACTCGACGTCCAGTTCATCGACGGTGGCACCTGCGGTATGGAGTTGCTTCCTATCGTGCAGGACGCGCAGTATCTGTTGCTGCTAGACGCCGTAACGGGGCCTGGCGCGCCGGGCAGCGTGGTGGTGCGGGAAGGAGATCAGGTACCGCGACTCCTGAAGGCGAAGTTGTCGCCTCACCAGGTAGGGCTCCTTGATTTGCTCGCTGCAGCACGACTACTCCACAACGAACCCGAGCATGTTGCTGTGGTGGGTATCGTCGCAAAGTCCACGGAACTCAATGTTGGTCTCACTGAGGCAGCGAAGGCTTCGGTGGCGGAGGCAGTTCAGGTCGCCCGTGAGTTGATGCAGACGTGGTTGCAGGACTAGTTGGAGCTGACATCTAGATAGGCGATCTCGAATTCTCGTCCGTGGCGCAGATCCGCAGTCGGTGCGCCGCAGACGGGGCATACGAGCGCGAAGAACTCGTCAATTTCGTGCTCACACGCACACGCGGGGCAGTACACCGTCGCCGGAATGAACTCGATGGTCAATTCGGCATCAGCGCATTGCTCCGGCGCTTGTTGCCGCGCAATAGGCCACGCCGCGTGAAGCGACTCCACGACTACGCCGGATCGGGCTCCTACTCGTAGCGCAACCGTGTCGACTTTCGCATCAGGGCGAACCTCAACAATCTTGCGGACCACTCCGCTCAACAACCCAAGTTCATGCACAACTACCATTATGACTAGTTCATGAGTGAATCAGCTCAGGAGGCAACTGATGGCCAGAGAAACTCTGCAACTTGACGAGTTTGTCGACCCTTTCGAAGCCACTCTCACCGTCGACCGAGCACCCGACGGCACCATCCAAGATGTCGCTTTCGACCTTTCGGGTCTGCCACGCGTCGATTCCATGCTCGTGGGGCGTGCTGCTGTAGAAGTACCGGACGTCGTCAAGCGTTTGTGCGGCATTTGCCCAGTGGTTCATCATCTAGCAGGTGTGGCTGCTCTTGACGCGCTCTGTTGTGTCGAAGTGGTACCTCCAACTGCTGCTGCTATACGACGACTCCTCAATGTCGGCTCCATCTTCGACACAATTGCGCCAAAGTACTTCTCTGTCGACCAGGCTTTCGCTATTGAGCTCAAGAAGTTCGGTAAGTTGCTGCTCGCAGCTGCTGGTTGCCCAGGGCACTTCCCGGATGTCGCCATTCCCGGTGGAGTTCGAGGCTATGCAGATGCCGAAAAGCTGGACGCTGCAAGCGTTCAGCTGCCTCAGATTAGAGATAAAGCCCAGGCAGTGCTGGGGGGCATCGTGGACGATGACCCGGATGCCGGCACTTACTCAGGAGCATTTGCTGGCTACAACCTTGCGGCGGTCAATCGAGACGGAGATCTCGATGCGCTGGGTGGTTGGGTAGCGGCTCGTCGTGAAGCGAGTCCCGAAAAGATCATGTTCCCAGCAGCACAGTGGCATGAGTATGTGTCGGAGACTGTGCCTGGTGCTGCCGCTCCACGCCCTGTGATCACCGTGGGGCAGGTCGACGAGCAGTACCGAGTCGGGCCGATCGCGCGGACGGCGGTGGGAGCAGAAAACTCTGCCACTGCGAACTCATACAGCGTAGGCCAAGCACAAGCACAGTTGGTGCTTGATGCATTGGACGAAGCAGCAGAGCTTCTGGCACAGCCGGAATTGTTGACTGAAAGCGGGGGAGGTCAGCTTGTTGCTGACGGAGCGGACGCGCAGCGGCTGGCGGAGGGGACTGGCATTGGCATCATCGACGGTCCTCGAGGACTACTGGTGCATAGCTACACTGCTGATCATTCCGGCCAACTGATCGACTGCCAGATTCTGACACCAACGGCGCAGAACGAGCCATGGTTGGCAAGCATGTTGAGAGCCTCATTGGTCACCCATGGATCAAACGACGGGCACACTGCGATCGAAGAGTCTATTCGCGCTGCTGATCCGTGCCTGCCAGTAAGCTCGGCTCCGCAGGGCCACATGAATGTACGGTTGGCACAGATGAACCCGGAGGATTAGACACCATGTGTATTGGAATTCCAGGCAAGGTCGTCGAACTCACGGGAAATTCGGATTCGCCACTTCCAATGGCAGTCATTGATGTCGCCGGACAGACGCGACAATGCTGCGTGGCGTACGTACCGGACGTTCACGTGGGGCAGTACGTATTGTTCCAAAACGGTTTTGCGATGAGCATTCTCGACGAAGAATCAGCCCAGGAATCACTCGACACAATTCACGAGTTCAACCTGATTCAGCGAACTGATACGCCACCCAGTGGGAACTAGGCCGCCCCGTGAGTCCTGCTCAGCTGGGGCGAGCGACTAGTTCACACACATGACACCGCTACCACCAGCATCGATATGAGGGCTGATGTCTTCTTCCAGTGCGTCGCCTTCTTCACCGACAACGTCATTGGTTGCGCCGTCATCTGCAGGTGCCTCTTCGGCTTCGGCGGTCTCTTCGACAGTTTCAGTGACCTCGGATCCTGGACCTGCGTAGTCGCCGGCAACAGTAACTGATACCTGCCCCTTCTCCAGGGTGGTGTCGTGCACAATCGGCAGATCGCCAAGGAGCTCTGAAATCGCCTTTGCCGCGGGATCATCTGGATCGGCCGCATTCACCTGGCTAATAGCCACGCCAGCGAACTCGGCATTGGCGACCGTGCCTTCGGTGTAACCCTTGGCGGTGAGTGCCTCAGACACCCGAGAAGCAAGCCCTTCGATGCCAGTGGCGTTGTACACACTGACCGTAGTTTCGGCAGCCTTGTGATCCTTCGGTGCGTCCTTTGCAGCGCTGGACTCAGTTGCTTCTTCGACACCAATCAAGGAATCGAAGTACTTATGCACCTGGCCCTTGTCCACCGTGACGACGGACTCGCCGTGGTCACCAGTACCGTCAATACTGGTCACGGGGATCGTCTCGAACTTCACGTTGCCACCAGTGAGCCCTTGCATCTGGGTGGCGAAGCCCATGACATCCCACTTGTCATCCAATACGACGGAACGAGAAACCGCAGTACCAAGTTCGTTCAAACGACTTGGGTTAGACAGCGTGCCAGCGTTCAACAACTTCGACGCAAAAGACGCCATGAAAGCCTGTTGGCGGGTAATACGGTCGAGGTCACCACGTGGTAGGCCATGACGCTGACGGACGAAGCTCAGTGCGTCAGGTCCACTTAGGGTCTGCTGGCCTGCATCAAAATTCGCGCCAGAGAATTCATCGTAGACAGGGGCATTCAGGCAAACGTCTACGCCACCAATGGCGTCGGTGAGAAGAACGAAGCCAAGCAATCCAACTTCGGCGTAGTGGTCAATGGTCACACCAGTGAGGTCACCGAGAGCACGAATGAGAGCCTCGCGTCCCGCCTCAGTCGACTGCTTTTCTATCTTTGCAGGATCAGACTCGCCACCGTCGCGCATGGACTCTTCACGAGCCTGTTTTGCATTTCCGTACACGCCGTTGATCTTGGTGTTGCCCATGCCTGGGAAACTGATATACGTGTCGCGTGGAACGGAAATCGCGGTTGCCGACGAGCCGTCGTTAGGTACTCGAATGATGATGATCGTGTCAGTATTCGTCGCGACTTCGTCACCAGAACGAAGCATTTCAACTTCCTCTGGCGTCAGCGGGTTACCTTGTGCATCCGTTCGGGAGTCCGAACCAACCAACAAAATATCCGTTGCGCCGTCTTGCTCCAAGCCCAGTCCCAGCGAACCACCAGAATCGAGTCCTTCAGCAGCGCGACCAACAAACCACCAGCCAACAGCAGAAACCGTCAGACAAATCACCGACACGATAATCAGGACCGCACGCATCGACTGCGGCCAGGCCTGCTTCGTATCTTCCGCCAACGACGGTGGCGCCTGAATATCGCGCACGTGCCGTGGGTGGCGAGGATTCTCACTCAAGGTATTTCTCCTGCGAACTACTGATAGAAATATGCGACAGTATTAGCTGACAACTGACCTAGATATATTTCCACGATAATGACTCGAGCGACAATGACCGGAAACCACGCCACCCATTTCCCTCATCTTTCCAGCCAAGATGCGCCGGCGCGAACGGCAGTAATTCTGGGGGCTGCTGGGCAATTGGGAACCGCGTTGCAGGCCAGCGCGCCTGAGAGCGTGGAAGTACGGGTGCTCACTCGCCAGCAATTGGACGTGACGGATGCGCAGGCCGTCGCAAAGCACCCTGCTTTTGTGGGGGCGGATGTTGTGATTAATGCGGCCGCCTACACCGATGTTGATGGCGCAGAAGAGCACGTCGATGCAGCCTACGCATTGAATGCGGTGGCGCCAGGACTGCTAGCAGCGCGGGCGGCTGCTGAAGGCTCACACTTCATCCACGTCTCGACTGACTACGTCTTTGGGGAATCTGCTTTACGACGACCTTGGACCCCCACCGATCCCACCAATCCACACACTGCGTACGGAAAGACGAAGCGAGCAGGGGAGCTCGCTGTGTTCAACGCAACAGCACAAGCCACGGTCGTTCGTACCGCGTGGGTGTGGTCAGGGCCTACCCAGCCACAGGCGAAAGATTTCGTGTCCACGATGCTGAATCTCGAAAACAGAACGGCTCCCGACGGCACGATCAAAGTCGTGAATGATCAGCATGGCAACCCGACCTTTGTTGGTGATCTTGCGGCGGCACTCTGGGAATGTGCGCTGCGCCCTGTGCCGGGCATCTTCCACGTGACGGGATCGGGGACAGCGACGTGGAATGACCTGGCTCGTGAAGTTTTTCGTGCAGTTGGTGCCGATCCGACGAGAGTCTTGATGTGCGATAGCTCCGAGTTTCCCACTCCAGCTCGTCGGCCGGCTTGGTCCGTGCTCGACGGTCAGGCATGGGTTGAGGCCGGTTTTGCGCCACTACCGGAGTGGCGGGACGCATTAACAAAAGTGCTGACCTAGGGTTGTTCCCGTGAGTACGGGCAAGGACAATCAACGAGGACATGCACCTTCACCAGACGATGGTGAGGCGACGACGACATCGACGCTGCCTTTGGGCATCGTTACGGTCACCTATTCTCCGGGTGAGCATGTGCGCAAGTTGGTTGATTCGCTTGCCGACGCTACGAACCACGGCTACTACTTCGTGATGGCCGACAACGGATCCGTTGACGGAGCCCCAGAAGCGGAGGAGCAGCGGGCTAAAGCCAATGGTCGCGACAATGTGTTGTTCCTGCCAACCGGCGGCAATATTGGTTATGGCGCGGCGGCCAACCGTGGCATTGCAGAGCTGCGTGCCCAGCGTGAGGCAGGCGAAATCAACCCAGACTATGTGCTGTTGGTCAACCCTGATGTCATTTTCTCTCCCGGTTCCATTGACACCATGTTGGAATGTGCTGCTCGGAATCCACGGGCTGGCGCGATCGGTCCTTTAATCCGCGAGGCTGATGGGTCGGTCTATCCGTCGGCACGTGCCGTTCCAGAATTGGTTAGTGGCATCGGGCATGCGGTGCTTGCTGATGTGTGGCCACAGAATCCGTTGTCGGCACGCTACCGCGATGATTCGGATATGGATCGGGAGAGGGATGCCGGTTGGCTGTCCGGCTCGTGTCTGCTGCTGAAGTGGACTGCTTTCGAGGCAATCGGTGGGTTCGACTCCCGGTACTTCATGTACATGGAGGATGTTGATCTAGGGGATCGGCTCAGCAAAGCGGGGTGGCGTAACATTTTCTGTCCGACCGCAGAGATTCGCCATGCTCAAGGCCATTCGGCATCGTCGCATCCAGAGATTACTGTGAAAGCGCATCACGATTCCGCCTATCGGTTCATGTCGGATCGACTCCCCGGAACCCTTCGTGCACCGATTCGCCTGGCTCTGAAGGTTGGGCTCGCCCTGCGTGGCAGCATCGTTTTGGCGATTCGTAAGCGTAAGAATGGTTAGAAGGAATAACTCAGGAGGATCCCTCATACCATGACCAGCCTGGATAATGTCCACGGTTTTCCACGACCAACATCACCAAATATTTCGGCCGAGACTGTAGAAAAGGTCGCGAATGTTGATGCAGTGATTCTGGTCGGCGGACAGGGCACCCGTCTGCGCCCGCTGACGGTGAATACCCCGAAGCCAATGTTGCCAACTGCAGGTGTGCCTTTCTTGGAGCATCTTTTGGGGCGCATTCGCGCGGCGGGCATGCGCCACGTCGTATTGGGTACGTCTTACAAGGCTGAGGTCTTTGAAGAGCACTTTGGTGATGGTTCGTCAATGGACCTCGAGATCGAGTACGTCGTTGAAGACGAGCCTTTGGGCACCGGTGGTGGCATCCGAAACGTTGCTGAGAAGCTGCGCTACGACACCGCAATGGTCTTTAACGGAGATGTGCTCGGCGGTACGGATCTGCGTGCGGTACTAGACACGCACTGGGAGAAGAACGCAGATGTCACCATGCATTTGGTTCGAGTTCCAGACCCACGTGCATTCGGTTGTGTTCCAACTGATGAGGACGGACGAGTTCTAGAGTTCCTCGAGAAGACTCAGGATCCGCCAACCGACCAAATCAACGCTGGTTGTTACGTGTTCCGTCGCGAGATTATCGAGGGCATCCCAGCAGGTCGAGCAATTAGCGTTGAGCGCGAGATTTTCCCGGCGCTGCTCGAAAGTGGCAGCCGAGTCTATGGCTACGTCGATTACGCGTATTGGCGAGACATGGGAACGCCGGCTGATTTCGTCCGTGGTTCCTCGGATCTTGTTCGTGGCATTGCACCGTCACCGTTGCTTGAGAACCGTCATGGCGAATCGTTGGTCAACGATTCCGCTGCTGTCGGTGGAGGAGCGCTTCTCTACGGCGGCACGGTCGTAGGTCGTGGCGCTGAAATTGGGGCAGGTGCCCGGTTGGATCAGACTGTCGTTTTCGATGGTGCTCGTATCGGAGCGGGTGCGGTCATTGAACGTTCCATCATTGCGGCTGGTGCAGATATCGGCCCACGCTCTGTCATTCGTGATGCTGTGATCGGCGAAGGTGCAACCATCGGGGCACGGTGCGAACTGGTCGGTGGCATCCGAGTCTGGCCTGGTGTCGTCGTTCCCGACAGTGGAATCCGCTTTTCGACGGACGTCTAAGGGCGTGCCAGGAAATAACGGGTGACCTGGGAATTGAGGGCAGGTGTAGTCCGTGAGGGTTGCATGCCTGGTGGCTGGACTTCGTGAAAAACAGGCGTGCCTGATCCTTAAAGTTGAACTTGATCCCGCAGTCGGGGGGATTGCCTTCTGCGGGAACTAAGAGATCTATTGAATTTCACTTTTCAGCTTGACCGCTTGGTGTTCCACGTGTGTAATCACAAGTGTGTGTTTCACGGATGGCATCCAATTCGCACCAGAATTTCCTTCGAAATTGACCCAAGTTGGGTCAGGGTCGGGGAAGCTTGGTAAGTTGGATGCTGTTGTGTGAATTACGTGTTTGTTATTTAGTATCCGCAGCCACGTAACTTAGTAATCTAGTCCAGTTCCAATAGCCCTGATCTGCCGGCAGGAGGCCCGCTGTATGGATGAGTCCAGCATCAACGGAACTTCTGCGCTCGGTCGGGAAGACAGTGCGGGGGAATCTCACGTGAACGAAGCTACGGCGGTGAACCAGCCCCGCCCTTTGGCGGAATGGGCAGACGACTTGTCTGGCCTGTTTGAGGCGGTTGATCAGGATTGGCAGGAGCAAGCGCTCTGTGCTCAGACTGACCCGGAAGCGTTCTTTCCAGAAAAGGGTGGCTCTACACGTGAGGCGAAGCGTATTTGCCGGGCATGTGGAGTTCGCGATGAGTGCCTGGAATTTGCTCTCGAGAACGACGAGCGATTTGGAATTTGGGGTGGCCTCTCCGAACGTGAACGTCGCCGTTTGAAGAAGCAGATTAGCTAACAAGTTTTCTCTGGTGAAAAGGGCAAGAAGCGCAGTGCGTTTCTTGCCCTTTTTGTGTGGTGTGCTTCCTTCACTGCCGCCTGTTTTTGAGGTGTCGTTATAGCTGCCCACAGTGCGGGCAACTGACCGGGCAACTAGTCGTCGTCAAATCCTGGATTGATGTCGTGCGGATTCATATTGAGATGAACCGCAACGAGACGTGTCAAAACATGTGTGAGCAGCGAATCTAATTCGCTGCGCGAAGTTGCTCGCTTTTCCAATGGGCGCCGGAACATGACAATGCATGGCCTCGTGGGGCGACCTAGCTGATCAACTCCAGCTGGAATGAGACGGCCGAGGGGGATTGGCCCGTCGGCGACGATCTCATCAGGGAAGATCGTGTCGGGTCGCAGGTGCATGCGGGGCACATTATCGATGGCGACATCCAAGTGGGTGAGTCGCGAATTCCACCGGGCATTAATTGGTGCGTAGGCATCGAGGACTGCTTGGTCGAATGCTTCAGATCGACTGCGCCAACGTGGAACCTCTGACGGCAGCAGGGGTCCGCGGGCTGGGCCACGGCGATCATGGCGTCGACTTGCATTCATAATTGGTGAGCTTATCGCTGGAGAAAGGCTTTTTCTGGAGGCACGACTGTAAAAACCTCAAGTTTGGGTCTAGACTTTCGGTCGTGAGTGAATTTCGACGTTGCTGCCGCCCTGGTTGTGGCAAGCCTGCCATTGCGACCCTGACGTACGCCTATGCCGAGTCCACCGCAGTCGTCGGACCGTTGGCTGCGGCGAGTGAACCGCATAGCTGGGACTTGTGTGAAGTTCACGCGCGCAAAATCACCGCGCCATTGGGCTGGGAACTTGTGCGCTATGACCTCCCAGACTCATCGCATGACGACGACGATCTCACGGCGCTTGCCGAAGCCGTGCGGGAAGCGGGTCGTAATGCCACTGGATTGGTGTTGCGTGACGAGCGAGAGCTGAGCATCAATCACGTCGATGCGAATCGGCACCCGTCCAGCTACTCGGTGCGCGAGAGTGCACGTAAGTCGGCAAGGGAAGCGGCGCGTGCGCACCTGCGCGTTGTTCCTGATCTGCAGGAGAATGCTGAAGAATAGTAGGTCTTCAATCCCGCGAAGTTTCTGCCTTGTCACGTAATATTGCTGTGTCTTAATACAAAATTATCGCAGCACAACCGTGAAAGAGGATCGTCGTGGGGAAGTACATCCGAGAAGATCTCGACAAGTTCATCAAGGCCTACGATGTGCGTGGTGTCGTCGGTGAGGAAATCGACGAGAGCCTAGTGCAGGACATCGGAGCCGCATTCGGTGTGCTCATGCGCGATGAGGGAGCAACGCAGGTTGTTGTCGGCCATGACATGCGTGACTCATCTCCTGCGCTATCCCGCGCCTTTGCGAAGGGGGCTTCCGAGCAGGGCCTGTCGGTAGTCATGCTGGGCTTGACTGCGACCGATCAACTCTATTGGGCGGCAGGTACGTTTGACTGCCCGGGTGCCATGTTTACGGCCAGCCACAATCCTGCACAGTACAACGGCATCAAGATGTGCCGTTCCGGTGCACGACCTATTGGCCAGGACACCGGTCTGGCAAGCATCAAAGACATGCTTGTCGACGGTATCCCGGCCTTCGACGGTGACAAGGGTGCCATTTCTGAACGTGAGAGCTTGGCAGAATATGCCTCATTCCTACAAGGACTGGTCGACTTGTCCGCGGGACGTCGTCTCGTAGTCGCGGTCGATGCCGGCAATGGCATGGGCGGTCACACTGTTCCTGCCGTACTGGGGGATGTCTGTGATGTCCGTCCGTTGTATTTCGAGTTGGACGGAACGTTCCCTAACCACGAAGCAAATCCTCTCGAGCCAGCAAACTTGGTTGATCTGCAGAAGTTCACTGTGGATCAGGGCGCTGATATTGGTATCGCCTTCGATGGTGATGCAGACCGTTGCTTTGTTGTCGACGAGAAGGGCAATCCAGTAAGCCCGTCTGCAATTTGTGCGCTCATCGCCACGCGCTACTTGGAAGAGGAGCCAGGCGCGACAATTATCCATAACCTCATTACGTCTGCGGTTGTGCCAGAAATGATTACTGAAGCCGGTGGCATTCCAGTGCGCACTCGAGTCGGTCACTCGTTTATCAAGGCGATGATGGCCGAAACCAGCGCCGTCTTCGGCGGCGAACACTCTGCGCACTATTACTTCCGTGAGTTCTGGAACGCAGACTCCGGCATGCTCGCAGCCATGCACGTGCTGGCAGCATTGGCTGAGCAGGATAAGCCTCTGAGCGAATTCATGGCCGAGTTCAACCGATATGAGCAGTCCGGTGAGATTAACTCTCGTCTTGGTTCTGCAGCGGAGCAGGCTGCAAAGCAGAGCGAGATTTCGGAGAAGTTCGCCACCCGTACTCGTGCTCATGATTGGCTCGACGGCTTGACCATCGGCGTGGAAAACTCTGCTGCATGGTTCAATGTTCGAGCATCCAATACGGAGCCACTGTTGCGTCTCAACGTCGAGGCACCAACAAAGGATGAAGTTGATGCCATTGTTGAGGAAGTTCTGGGCATCATCCGCGGTTAAATCCTACGGAGCTTCATTGGTTGCTAACTAGTTTCCCAGCGCCGGTTATTTTTCAGGCATGCTTGGGGTATGGAAACTACTGACCTCCTCTTGATGGCTGCTGCCGAAGGGCCAAATTTGCGGGCTGCGGCATCGGCAGCATCCAGCGGAGTCTTCTCGTCGCTTGAGCTGCCACGCAGCGTCATTCTTATTGCAGGCGAGTCGCGTGCGCGCCTGGCTGCTGAGGCAGTAATCGCTTTGACTACAGACGCGCGCGCCCCAATCACTATTGCTCGGGATCTTCCACACTTTGTGGGTGCACTGGACTTGGTTATCGTGCTTGTCGACGACCCGGGTGACCCAGCAGCTGACGTGGTCGCAGAGGCTACTCGCCGTGGTGCTCAGACGGTTGTCGTCGACCCGGGCGATGGGCCGGTACGGGCGGCAGCGTCGTCAAGCGCAATTCTGGTTCCCCGTCCGGCCATGAGTGTGCGTGGTTCGTTCTGTGGCTATTTAGGGGCCACGATGAGTGCGCTGACAGCTACCGGGGTTACAGATCTCGCGCCCGCAGCTGTTCTCGATGAAGTTGCAGATGCCGTCGATGCAGATTCGATTGCGTGCGCTCCGGAGCGGGATTTGACGGTGAATCCGGCTCGTCAAATAGCCTCATGGATACGTAACCGTGCCGTAGTTTTTGCTGGTGAGGGCGATGTATGGCGGGCAATCGCCGAATTGGGTGCGGCGTGGATGCTAGACTCGGGAACGCCTTCGCACGGTACTGCATTCCCAGATTTGATGCGTGCTGTCCCGCAACTGTTGGCTGTACGAAATTCGCATACCCACGATATTTTCTTTGACCCGCTACTCGATGACTCAGATTCTGCCTCTCAAGTGCTACCGTTGGGAGCAATTGTTGTCGCCTCTCCAGCCAACGTGGCTGGACTGCGCTCGCGGCTGGAAGATGCCGATTGGGCACGGGTGATTTGCCCGGCAGAAGAGGTGGAAACTCGACATCCGCTGGTCGACGTATGTGTGACGGCGGTTCGAGTCGCTGCTATTGCAGCGTATGTACCAATGGAGGAGGAGTAGCGTCCGAATGGAGCGCATCGACGCTGTCGTGCAGTCATATCCATGGGGCTCTCGCACAATGATCGCGGAGCTCATGGGAGAAGCTACCCCTACCCAGCGGCCGTGGGCGGAAGCGTGGTTTGGCGCGCATCCACTGTCGTCGTCAACGGTGGCGGGTGCTCCCCTCAGTGAAGTCATCGCTGAGGACCCCGTCGCTACCTTAGCGCACGGGGCAGATGTGCATAACGGTGAATTGCCCTTCTTGGTCAAGATCCTCGCAGCTGAGGAGCCCTTGTCTCTTCAGGCGCATCCGACCTTGGAGCAAGCTCAAGAGGGATTTGTTCGCGAGAATGCCGAAGGAATCCCCGCGACGGCGCCGCACCGCAACTATCGGGATGACAATCATAAGCCAGAACTCATCGTGGCGCTGACAGAGTTTGATGCGTTGGCGGGTTTCCGCCCTGTCGCAAAGACCAGGGAGTTGTTTGCTCAGCTCGATGTACCTGGCTTGGAGCATTACACAGTGATGCTCGACGGTGACAATGATGCGGAGGCGTTGCGTGCGTTGTTCACGACGTGGTTGACGCTTCCTCAGCATGTGTTGGAAGGGCTTGTCGACGCCGTGCAGAACAGGTGTGCTGACATCGTTGAGCATCCCGACTTAGTAGAACCATGGGTCGCGCAGGTTGCTGCAACAACGGTGGCAATTGCCGAACGCTATCCACATGATCCAGGAGTACTCGGATCTTTGCTGCTGAATCGTATTAATTTGCAGCCAGGCGAGGCCATTTATATGGGGGCAGGAAAGCTGCATGCCTACTTGTCGGGTCTGGGCATCGAAGTAATGGCGAACTCTGACAACGTGTTGCGTGGCGGGCTGACATCGAAGCATGTTGATGTCGTGGAACTTCTTCGGGTGCTGAGCTTCGTGCCATCACCTGATCCAGTTGTGCGACCAATCGTTGATGGTGAGAGTCGGCGTTATGAAACTCCGGCTACGGAGTTCCAGCTACACACGTATGAATTGGGTGCGGGGCAGACCGCTGAGCTCGACATTGAGGGCGCAGCGATCATGCTGGTCACTCACGGTAAGGCGGTCGTGGAGTCTTCTGCAGGTCAGGTAGCTTTGGCGCGCGGGGCTGCGTCGTGGAGCGATGCCCGTGAGACCGACCGAGTTGTTCGTGCCGATAGCACAGAGGGTGCACAGGTATTCGTCGTTTCCGTGCCCGTCTAGCAGGACCGCGACGTAGTAAGCACAGTCAATAGAGAAGGGGGCCACAGCGGTAATGCTGTGGACCCCTTTTTGGCTGCAAGTCTGAGCCGCACTCGCGATAGGCGGTACGTTCTACTTACCCCAGATTGGCCATTTTGGAGACATTGGGAATGGTTGCGAGATTTCGCCGTCCGTCGTTCCTGTTGCTGGAGTCTCTGGAGACGTGGTCTCAGTTTCCGGAGGAGTAGTTGGCTCCGTTGGTGCCGAGGTTTCGTCGTTAGTATCAGGTGCCGGAGAAACGTTCTCCTGATTAGGAGCCTTCCACGGGTTGTCTGGGATACGATTCCAAATCGGTGCAACAGCTCCTGGCTCTTCAGAGGTTGGCGTTTCTTCTGCCGGAGTTGGTTCCGCAGTCGAAGTGCCACCGGTACCACCAGTGCCACTATCCGTTGGGCTCGTCGTAGTTTCGGAGTCCGCTGAAGTCTGATTATTCGACGACGTTCCAGGGGACGGCTGCGAATCCTCAGTCGAAATATCGACGGGGGCCGTGTCAGAGTTGCTTGGTGGCAGGACTGGAACCGGGCGGGTTGGCTTCGGGGCCTGCGGATTGCCTGACGACGGTGGCAGCAGAGTACCTGGATCGGTCTTTCCAGCGGAGCCAGTGTTCGGGGTTACTGGGACAACTGCGCGTGGTGGCAAGTATGGATCATTGCCGTTGATCCCGTTGCCCCGGTCGGAATTGCCAGATGAATTGCTGGTGCTGGACGGGAGGTTGTCTAGAATTTCCTTGTCATCATCGGTGACTGGAAGATTCTGCGAACTCGAATCTGCAGAGATATCCGCATCGCCGAGAACAGCGGTCTCAGTATCAGCACAGCCGGAAATACAAAGTGCAAGTACCGCTACGATCCCCAGCCCAGTAGTTCGAGCTCGCATGACCTTTGTCCCTCCTTGACAGCCGTAGGTGCCAGATGCGTGAGAAATAATAACGCAATAACCGCCTTGGTAACGGTTGTATTACGACGCTGCGGAACAACTTAACACAATTGTTACCAATGCGGTAGCTCTACAAAACAAATAGGTTTTCAGTGTCTCGGAGTTCAACTGCCATGAACAGCGCAAAAGGTGCTACAAAGATGGCAGTACCGTGAGCGACTTTGTACGGATTGAAATGGGGAGCAAAGACCATGTCCATTTGGGATTCTGAGATCTTTTCAAATGACGCGACCATCGATTTGTTCGATGATGTTGATTCGTTGGATACCGATGACCGAGCGGATGCATTGTTAGATGCATGTCAGATTGCAATTGGTGACGGCGCTAGTGTAGACGAAGTTCTAACTGGGCTTGCTGCAGCAGTGGTAGCGGCAATCTGGAGTGGCGCACCTTTTGCCCGCCACGATGTTGTTGATGACTACGGCTTCATCCGTGATGGCATCGGCGAATCCACGGAAGCGCTCTCTGCTGCTGCGGCGGAGGTTTTCGAGAGCCTTGTGAAAGAGCTCCCAGAAGACGAGCAGGCGGCCTTGGAGGATTTCGCTGAAGCGGTGGAGTAACCCTACTGTTAAGACGCGAAGAAACTTCCTCGATTCATCCACTCCCGAACCTGAACCTGAAATCCTGAACCTGAAATAAGGAAACATGACCCAGTCGAATACCCAGCCAGTAACTGACTACAAAGTCGCTGATCTTTCTCTAGCCGAGTCTGGTCGCCACCAGATTCGTTTGGCGGAGAAGGAGATGCCAGGGCTGATGGCTCTGCGGGAAGAATACAAAGAAGAGCAGCCACTGGCTGGAGCTCGTATCGCTGGCTCTATCCATATGACGGTGCAGACTGCGGTTCTCATTGAGACGCTCGTCGCCTTGGGTGCTGACGTTCGCTGGGCATCGTGCAACATCTACTCCACGCAGGATGAAGCTGCGGCTGCGGTCGTCGTCGGTAAGAATGGCACTTCTGAGAACCCACAGGGCGTTCCGGTATTCGCGTGGAAGGGCGAGACTCTAGACGAGTACTGGTGGTGCCTGGATCGCATCTTCGATTGGGGTTCCGAGCTGCCAAACATGATCCTTGACGACGGCGGCGACGCCACCATGGCCGTTATTCGAGGCAAGGAGTGGGAAGCAGCAGGCCTGGTTCCACCTGTGGATGCCGAGGACTCTGACGAGTTTGTTGCCTTCAAGAAGATGCTCGAGACCAGCCTGGAGAAGGACAATCAGCGTTGGCACCGCATCGCCGATGCGGTTAAGGGTGTTACGGAGGAGACCACCACTGGTGTTCATCGTCTGTACCACTTCGCTGAGGAAGGCGTGCTGCCATTCCCGGCGATGAATGTCAACGATGCTGTCACGAAGTCAAAGTTCGACAACAAGTACGGTACTCGCCACAGCCTCATCGATGGTCTCAACCGAGGCACCGACATGCTGCTCGGTGGCAAGAATGTTCTGGTCTGCGGTTACGGCGATGTTGGCAAGGGCTGCGCTGAAGCTTTGGACGGGCAGGGCGCACGCGTTCAGGTCACCGAAGTAGACCCAATTAATGCTCTGCAGGCTTTGATGGACGGATACTCCGTCGTCACGGTGGAGGACGTTATTGCTGACATGGATATTGTCATCACCTCCACGGGCAACATGGGAATCATCACCTACGAGCACATGCAGATGATGAAGGACCATGCAGTACTGGGCAATATTGGTCACTTCGATAATGAAATTGACATGCACAGCCTGCATCACCGCGATGATGTCACTCGCGTCGAAATCAAGCCACAGGTCACGGAATATGTGTTCCCACATGCTGATGGCGAGAATCGTTCGTTGATCGTGCTGTCTGAAGGCCGTCTGCTGAACCTCGGCAACGCAACGGGCCACCCATCGTTCGTGATGTCCACGTCTTTTGCAGACCAGACGATCGCACAGATCGAGTTGTTCACCAACGGTGACAGCTACGACAATTCTGTGCACCGGTTGCCAAAGATTCTCGACGAGAAGGTCGCTCGCATCCACGTCGAGGCGCTCGGTGGTTCGTTGACCAAGCTGTCGAAGGAACAGGCTGAATACATCGGTGTCGATGTTGAAGGCCCCTACAAGCCTGAGCACTACCGCTACTAATGTCCGCCATCATCATTGCCGTCGAAGGTATTGACGGTGCCGGCAAGAACACCTTGGTAACGGCCGTCGAAAAGCAGTTGTCCGCTGCTGGTGTCACTGTAGCGCGGATGGGGTTCCCGGCATACGGGCAGACCATCTTCGCTGACCTTGCAGATGACGCGTTGCACGGCAAGCTTGGCGACGTCCCAGAATCAGCATGGGCGATGGCGTTGTTGTTTGCATTGGATAGGTGGCAGCGTCGTGAAGCAATCGTTGAATCAATGGACACCCATGATGTGGTGATCCTCGATAGGTATGTGGCATCTAATGCTGCGTATTCATGGGCGCGCACTGGAGATGAAGGAATCGTTCGCTGGATCGAGGAAAAAGAGTTCGGCGAGTACGACATGCCCCGACCGGATGTGCAGGTTTATCTCGGCACTCCAGTTGAGGTGGCGGCTAAGCGTGCACAGCTCCGCGAAGGTGTCGATGAAAGTCGCACGCGGGATGTGTATGAGCGTGATAGCTCGCTGCAGGAACGTACAGCAGCTGCCTACGTGGAACTGAGTAACCGCGAATGGGGTTCCCCATGGCATATCAGTGATGGCGATCCCCAAAAATTGTTAAAGCTGATTAATTCGATTTGTGACAACCGTTAAGATGGAAGATATGAGCCCAAAAATCCTTGTTGTGGACGACGATCCAGCAATTGCCGAAATGTTGACTATGGTGTTGGAACGCGAGGGTTTCGACACCGTTGTGGTCGGCGACGGAGTATCTGCTGTGAACGCCGCAAGTAAGGAAGAACCAGATCTCATCCTGCTCGATTTGATGCTTCCTGGCATGGGTGGAGTGGATGTATGTCGCACGGTGCGTGAAACATCTGCGGTGCCAATCATCATGTTGACAGCGAAGACAGACACTGTTGACGTGGTGTTGGGTCTGGAATCTGGTGCAGATGACTATGTGACGAAGCCGTTCAAACCAAAAGAATTGGTTGCGCGAGTTCGTGCCCGTCTTCGTCGTAAGGAAGACGAGCCAAGTGAAAGCTTGGAGATCGGTGACTTGGTCATCGACGTGCCGGGACATGCTGTTACTCGGGATGGCGAGGAAATTCAGCTGACGCCACTCGAGTTCGATTTGCTGTTGGCTCTTGCGCAGCGTCCGAAGCAGGTGTTCACTCGTGAAGAACTGTTGGAAAAGGTCTGGGGCTATCAGCATTCGTCTGATACACGATTGGTGAACGTCCATGTCCAGCGTCTGCGTTCGAAGATTGAGAAGGATCCAGAGAACCCACGCATCGTCCTGACGGTGCGAGGCGTTGGATACAAGACCGGCGATTAATTACCGGACGCTGAAGGTGGCCATCGCTACCGTTAGCTACCGATAAGGAGATTGGTTGAGGTATTCGACCAAGAGCTTTTTCTCACGTCTAAAGGATCGGCTGGCGTGGCTGATTTCCCGAGGTGTGGAGTTGTGGCGCACCTCGATTCAGATGCGCGTTGTCACGTCCGTCATGGCCGTTTCCGTGTTGGTCATTGGCATTTTGGGCTTTGCACTGGTGTCTATCGTCGCTCAGCGACTGCTCGATGCGAAGTCCTCTGTCGCCAGTGAAGAGATCGACCGGGCACGAGTCGTCGTGGAGCAAAGCATTGAGTCCGCTTCAACCAATGAGCTACAAGCGCAACTCAACTTGGGTAGGGAAGCGCTGGCCGAGCGATCTGCAGCAGCAGATAAGGGTGCATTGACGGTTTACGAACCTGTCTTGATTGCACCTACCGGACATGGCGATGAAATTGCGTCATCTCCAACCGATGCCAAGATTCCGGAGCCACTGCGCAATGTGGTGAAGCAAGACCAGATTGCGTATCAATACAGCACCATCAAATCACCAAATGGTACGAGCTACTCTGCGTTGATCATTGGCACACCGACATCGTCGGAAATCGATGGTCTTGAGCTGTATCTAGTCATGCCTATGGTGTCGGAAGAATCCACTCTGGCGCTAGTTCGGGGGCTCTTCCTGGGGGCAACGGTTGTTGTCACCATGCTTCTGGTCGGTATTTCGTGGTTTTTTGCTAACCAGGTGACCACACCGGTGAGACAAGCCGCCCGTATCGCGGAGCGATTCGCCGCGGGACATTTGCGTGAACGCATGGCTGTAGAAGGCGAAGATGAGATGGCTCGGCTGGCCGTGAGCTTCAACAAGATGGCCGAGTCGCTGTCTCTGCAAATTCGTCAGTTGGAGGAGTACGGCGACCTGCAACGCCAGTTCACCTCCGATGTGTCCCACGAACTGCGTACTCCTCTTACAACGGTGCGCATGGCTGCCGACATGATCGCAGACAGTGCTGACGAGCTTGACCCATCAACGCGTCGCGCGTCCGAATTGATGATCGATGAGCTCGATCGATTTGAGATGCTGCTTGCAGATCTCCTTGAGATTTCCCGCCACGACGCCGGTGTCGCTGACCTGTCTGCTGAGAATATCGATGTGCGACGCTGTGTCGAGTCCGCCTATCAGCAGCTACAAGTTGTGGCCTTGGAATCGGGCACTGCTGTTCGCTTTGACATGCCAGACGAGCCCGTTCCGGCTCACGTCGACGCACGCCGCGTGGAGCGGGTTATCCGAAATCTCATGGCAAATGCAATTGACCATAGTGAAGGAAACCCTGTCGATGTCGCAGTGCGTTCAAATGGCTCGACAGTCGCCTTCACCGTCACTGACCATGGCGTTGGTTTGAAGCCAGAACAGGAAGAACTGGTATTTAACCGTTTCTGGCGTGCGGATCCATCGCGCGTCCGGCGCACTGGTGGCACTGGCTTGGGCTTGGCAATTGCTCGTGAAGATGCCCAGCTACATGGTGGTCGCCTGGAAGCTCACGGCGCGCCTGGCATTGGCAGTTGTTTCCGATTGATGGTGCCAGTGCAGCAGGGCACCGAATTGGGCGATGCTCCGTTGCCTTTGCATGTACCCGGCGAACCAGTACAGTCCGATGCCATTGAGCCACCACCGACCGTGTCGAGCCTGGCGGCTAAGTCTCAGGAGAAGGGCGTCAAAATCAGCGATGTCGTCAGCACTACAGAACCCGCCGCTGGCATCGAGCCTCTCGCAGATCGACAGGAAGGACAGCGACCGTGACTGAAGTCAGTAACCGGGCACACTCGTTTTCTCGTCGTACTGTTGCCGCATCCATGGCTGCAATACTCATCGGCTTGAGTGGTTGCACCACGCTGCCGGGGTCGTCGTCACCACAGGTTGTTCGCGGTTTTGATGCGCCGGCTGTGGATATTGATATTCCGCGACCTCGACGCGATGTCGCCCCTGATCTGATTTTGCGCGACTTCTATTCGGCACTAGCACACCCAACCGACAATTACGCCGCAGCTCGCGAGTTCTTGACGACGGAAGCCAACAAGCAATGGCGCCCAGATCCTGTCGCCCGCATTCTTGATGGAATTAATATCATCTCCGGGGCACCGCCAAGCGAAGGAAACCTGGCGACGGCCTCCCAGTCATTCAGTATTCGCGGAAATCTCGTTGGCGTTTTCGGCGCTAACGGTGCTTTCGAACCAAGCGGTGACGCATATGAATCTGAAATGGTGCTGGAACGGGGAAACGACGGACAATGGCGGATCGACAAGTTGTCCAACGTTGTTCTAATCGAACGACAAGAATTCTTGGACAATAATGCTCCACGAAACCTGTACTTCATTGACCCATCAGGCAACCAGCTAGTAGCAGATCGTAGGTGGATTTACCGAGGCGTCGATGATGCAGCGAAGGAACTACTCGACAAGCTGCGAATGGGCCCTCGTAGCCGATACGCTCCTGGCGTAACTTCAGTGTTGCCACCGAGTGCGCGCATCGAAGTGGTCGAAGGCGACGATGGTCCAGGCCAGGTCGTTTCAATTTCAGGCCTGGGCGATGTTGATGACACATTGCGGACTCTCTTGGCTGCGCAGATCGTGTGGACGCTCTCCAGCGCAGATGTTCGTGGGCCGTGGACAATGATGGCTGATGATCAACCGCTACTGAACAGTCACGTAGCCCCGTGGACAAGAGATAGCGACGAGCTGCGTCTGTACGATCCAACCGTAAGCCCCGCGGATCGCGCACCATTGCGGACCGTTGATACGACGGGCATCCAAGAAATTGTGAACGGGCAAGCTCAGCCGATTGGCAATGAGTGGGCTTCAACCGGCAGTAACTTCTTTACCTCCGCCGGCATTGGCGTTGATGTCAATGGCAACGAAATCATCGCCGCCGTCGCTCGAAGCGACCAGGAAGGGGAAGGGCGTTCGACCCTTCTGCTCGGCTTGCCAGACGATAAACCAGCGCCTGTACTGACGGGCAAGAGTTTGACGCGTCCATCGTGGTCACCAGATGCTTCTGCTGTGTGGACAGCCGTGGACGGCACGAAGGTAGTCCGACTCGTGCAGTCAGAGTCCGCATCGCGCCCAGTAGCTGAAGAGATCGATACAGCCGGTATTCAAGGGATTTTAGGTTCCCAGGGGCAGGGTATTTCTGAGCTTCGGGTTGACCCATCCGGAACACAAGTCGCAATGATCGTGGACGGAAAAATCTATACGGCAACGATTGAACGTAGCGACTCTTCACCATGGAAACTGGTGCATCCACGACTGTTGCCGTTGGTGGAAGGTGCAACACCGGTTACGTTGGCGTGGACCCCGAACTCGTCCATCACGGTGGGTGCGTTCGACACAGAAACTCCGATGTGGCGACTCTATCCAGACGGTGCCACGACCTCCGTGTTGCCACGACTGAACCTCAGTCCGCCTGTCACAGTCGTCACTGCATCGTCGTCAAAGCTATATGCACTGGACTCCAATGCGTTGATGGAACTCATTGCTAGCGAAGGCGAGGAACAGTTCTGGCGTGCGGTCCCAGGCGGTGTGGGCAGAATGGCCCCAGTTTCCGTGGAATAGGGTTGTCGCGCGTGGGGGAGCGTCGTCAAGTTGAGTCTGCATGGGACATGATCCGTGATTTCGCTGAGCTAGCCATTCCGGAATCATGTCCGGGCTGTGGATCGCCCGGAAAGTTGTGCCTGCAGTGCCAGCAGGAATTGCGCACGGTACCGCAGCAGATCACGCCACGGGTGGCGGTTGCAGCGCCGACGTGGGCGTGCGGTCCGTATGGCGGAGTTCGCCAGGCGTTGGTGTTGGCAGCCAAAGAGCACCGCGATGTCATTGCTCGCGAAACCATTGGCTCCGTCATCGGTGCCTCCCTTGCGCATTTGATTGCTCACGGACAGCTGGCTCACCCCGCTGTGCAGCCACTCCTTTTGGTTCCTGCTCCGACGAGGCGTTCAGCTTCACGACGACGCGGGGGTGACCCCATCACCCAGGTTTGTGAATATGCGGCGAGCTATCTGAAGCGGTCTGGGGGAACTCTCCACGGTGGCAGAAGAACCGACAAAAACGACCAGATCTTCGTGTCTCCAGTCTTAAGAACGCGCGAAGAAGCGAAAGATTCTGCCGGACTGTCGGCACGAACTCGTCGACAGAACTTGTCTGGAAAAATTGTGCCCGAGGTAAAAGAACTATCGAGAAGTGCTGGAGAAAATGCAGGTCGAAGCCAGATCGTTCTCGTTGATGATGTTATTACGACGGGCGCGACTGTAGCGGAATCGGTACTCGTACTCGCCTCAATGGGACTTAGGGCTAGTCTCGTTCTGTCGTTTACGCAGGCTTAACCTGAGAGATATCTAAAGTCTCTGGGGTCTCTTCGCCGTGGGGGTAGCCACGTCTGTATCCTGGAAAGTGTAGTTAGACCCATCACCGTAGACGCCGTGAGTAATCCCGCTCACGGAAGGGCGGTGGCAGTACCGGGAGGTAGGAAGCAAGTGTCGACACCTGCTGACAACAACGAGGTCCTCAGCCCGAACGCTCAGGTAACAATTACCGGGCGCAATGTGGAGGTTCCGGAGCACTTTGCCGATCGTGTGAAGTCGAAGCTGGCAAAGATCGAGCGTCTTGATCCAACTTTGACGTTTTTCCACGTAGAGCTCCAGCATGAGCCAAACCCACGTCGAGCTGACCGTTCCGACCGTATCCAGATTACCGCTACCGGTAAGGGCCACTTGGCTCGTGCAGAAGCAAAGGAAGACAGCTTTTACGCTGCTCTTGAAGTTGCACTGGGCAAGATGGAGCGTTCCCTTCGTAAGGTTAAGGCTCGCCGTAAGATCAGCCGTTCTGGTCACCGCACCCCAATTTCTGTTGGCGAGGCAACTGCTGCGCTGGTAGATGAGGCATCGGCATCTCAGGAAGAGCCTAAGGCAGATCCATATGAGGACCTGGTTCCAGAGTCTCAGCTGGGCAAGGTTGTTCGTACCAAGGAGCACTCTGCAACCCCAATGTCTGTCGAAGCAGCGTTGTCGGAAATGGAGCTCGTTGGCCACGATTTCTTCCTGTTCGTGAACGAAGAAACCGGTCTTCCATCCGTCGTTTACCGTCGTCACGCATACGACTACGGTTTGATCGCACTCTCGGAAGATGCGTAAGAAATTCTCTACACGCGTAACGCAATAAAGTGATATTGACCCGCACCCGTAGTTCGGGTGCGGGTTTCGTCCTATAATGAGGTTTTTGATGGTCTTACCTGACCACCACGTTCATGTTCGTCGGCCGGAAAGGTCTCGTCTCTAGTGTTTTCACTCAGCAAGTTGCTCCGAGTCGGTGAAGGACGCGCGGTTAAGCGTCTACAAAACATCGCGGATAACGTCATGGCCTTGGAGGACGAGTACGCAGCTCTCAGTGATGACGAATTGCGGGCGAAGACTGACGAGTTCAAGCAGCGCATCGAGAAGGGCGAGAAGCTCGATGACCTGTTGTACGACGCTTTTGCAACTGCCCGCGAAGCATCCTGGCGTGTACTAGGCCAGAAGCACTACAAAGTCCAGGTCATGGGCGGTGCTGCATTGCACTTCGGCAACGTAGCTGAGATGGGCACTGGTGAAGGTAAGACTCTGACCTGTGTGCTTCCTGCGTACTTGAATGCGCTGGAAGGCAAGGGCGTTCATGTTGTCACCGTGAACGATTACCTGGCTAAGCGTGACGCCGAGTGGATGGGTCGAGTCCACCGTTTCTTGGGTTTGTCCACCGACGTCATTTTGTCGGAGTTGTCTCCGGACCAGCGTCGTGAAGCATATGGCTCGGACATCACGTACGGCACCAACAATGAGTTCGGTTTCGATTATTTGCGTGACAACATGGCGCACAGCCTGAACGATCTGGTGCAGCGTGGCCACCACTTCGCAATTGTGGACGAAGTTGACTCGATTCTTATCGACGAGGCGCGTACCCCCTTGATCATTTCGGGTCCCGCTGACGGCGACCCACGCTGGTACCTCGCGTTTTCTCAGATCGTTCCGGGAATGCGCAAGGATATTCACTACGAAGTCGACGAGCGCAAGCGCACCGTCGGTATTCGTGAAGAAGGCGTGGCATACGTCGAGGATCAGTTGGGTATCGAGAATCTCTATGCCGCTGAGAACTCGCAGTTGGTGAGCTACCTGAACAACGCCGTCAAGGCGAAGGAGCTGTTCACTCGCGATAAGGACTACATCGTTCGTAATGGTGAGGTTCTCATTGTGGATGAGTTCACGGGTCGTGTGCTGGACGGTCGTCGTTACAACGAAGGTATGCACCAGGCCATCGAGGCCAAGGAACGCGTCGAGATCAAGAACGAAAACCAGACGCTGGCTACGGTTACCCTGCAGAACTATTTCCGCTTGTACGACAAGCTGGCAGGTATGACCGGTACCGCTGAAACCGAAGCGGCCGAGCTCCATCAGATTTACAAGCTGAATGTGATGGCGATTCCGCCAAACCGTCCGAACCAGCGTAAGGATCAGCGCGACCTGATCTACAAGACTCAGGAAGCAAAGTTTGCGGCTGTTGTGGAAGACATTCGCGAGTGCAACGAACAGGGCCAGCCAGTCCTGGTGGGTACCACCTCTGTGGAAATGTCTGAGCACTTGTCGCAACTGCTGCAGCGTGAAGGCATTGCTCACAACGTGCTGAACGCAAAGCACCACGAACAGGAAGCTGAGATCGTTGCAGAGGCTGGCCGCTTGAAGGCTGTGACCGTCGCAACGAACATGGCTGGTCGTGGTACTGACATCGTGCTGGGTGGTAACCCAGACATCATTGCCGACATTAACCTGCGCGGTCGTGGTTTGGATCCGGTGAATACGCCGGAAGAGTACGAAGCTGCGTGGGATATCGAGATCGAGAAGTGCCGTACGGCAGCGAAGGCAGAAGCTGAGCAGGTCCGCGAAGTCGGCGGTCTGTACGTACTGGGTACCGAGCGCCACGAGTCTCGTCGTATTGATAACCAGCTGCGTGGTCGTTCCGGTCGTCAGGGTGACCCAGGCGAGACTCGCTTCTACTTGTCGATGCGCGATGAGCTGATGGTTCGCTTCAACGGCCAGCGTATGGAAGCTCTGATGAACACGTTGAATGTTCCGGACGATGTTCCTATCGACTCGAAGGTTGTCTCCAACTCCATTAAGAGCGTTCAGGCGCAGGTCGAGGCCCAGAACTTCGAGATCCGTAAGAACGTTCTGAAGTATGACGAAGTTATGAACGAGCAGCGCAAGGTTATCTACGCTGAGCGCCGTCGCATTCTCGAAGGCGAAGATCTGCAGCAGCAGGTTCGCGACATGCTGGACGACGTGATCGAGGCATACGTTGACGGTGCAACCGCCGACGGCTACGTGGAAGACTGGGATCTCGACGAGCTCTGGAACGCACTCGAGTCTCTCTACGGCCCAACCATGACCTGGAACTCGCTTGTCGACGGTTCGGAATACGGCAAGGCCGGTGACCTTTCTGCGAAGGACCTGGCTAAGGCTGTCAATACTGATGCCAACCAGGAGTACGACAAGCTGGAAGATGCTGTATCCACTATCGGCGGTGCACAGCAAATGCGTAACCTCGAGCGTTTCACCATCTTGAACGTGATGGACCAGAAGTGGCGTGAGCACCTGTACGAAATGGACTACCTGAAGGAAGGCATTGGTCTGCGTGCCATGGCTCAGGCTGATCCATTGGTGGAATACCAGCGTGAAGGCTACGACATGTTTACGGCCATGATGGACGGCATCAAGGAAGAAGCTGTTCGTCAGCTCTTCCTCGTTCGTAAGCAGGTTATGCAGTCAGAATCGACACCAGAGGATACTGAAGAGATTGTCTCCGAGCTCGAGGCGGCACAGCCTGAGCCTCAGCAGATTACTTATTCCGGTCCAGGTGAAGACGGTGCTGCTGAGCAGCAGCGAGCTGACGACAACGCTGCGAGTGGCAACCGCGCGCAGCGTCGTCAAGCCGAGCGCAATGCACGTCGCTCTTAAGCCGACTTAAATAAGGCGGAGGAAGTCCACGACCCAGCCGTCGCGATGTTGTGATGCGCGACCGGCGAGGGCGCGGATCTGCGTCCCGTTTGTGAAGGTGCCCACGAAGTTTATTCGCGTTCCGCATGGCCGTGGTTCGGGGTGAAATGACTTCAGTGTGGCACCTTTGAGTGTTCCTGCACGGGCTCGAGTGAGAAAGCTCGCCCGAACTGTGCGCGATAGCGCGAGCTTATGAAGGACGTCTATACGACGACGCCCCGCTGCAACATCGATGGCGTGGCTAATCGTCCCGGCTAGGAAACGACGAGTGTGGTCTGGACAGACATCCAGTGCCGTTTCTGGTGGAGAAGTGGCTGTTTTGGTTTGTGCTGGCGCAGATCCGGGTTGGATTCGATGCAGCAAGGTATAGCCGGGAATCGGAATTAGTCGATCTTGGGTCAGCTCCACAATCATCCCCCAATGATGTAGCTGCGAATGTGTGCTCATCCTACGGTGGGAATCTGAGCGATGCATCTCTTGTCAAGGGTTAACGCGGATGCATTTATGTATAGTCCGACACACAATAAGTGGGGGCAATAGAGCGAAATGTTTGTCGCCGGTTTACCATTGCCACATGCGCGGAATGATTATCGACTACTGTGGCGTCCTCGATGGGACGGACGAAGACCAGGCTCGCTGGCGTGAATTGTTGAAAGCTGCACGCGAAAACGGCGTGGCCTTGGCGATTCTTTCTAATGATCCAGGCGGTCCAGCTGCCGATCATATTCGAGAGTTCGAAACCTCTGGTCTTGTCGACGCCGTGTGCTTGTCAGGCGAAATCGGTGCAGAAAAGCCTTCTGCTGAGGCGTTTAACATCACAGCAGATCGTATTGGCTTGCCGGCACGCGACTGCGTGTTAGTTGACGATTCGATCGTGAACATCCATGGTGCTGTCTCTAACGGCATGGTCGGTGTCTTCTACCAGCAGTTCGATCGTGCGGTCGTTGAGATCGCTGGTTTGCTTGAACTTGAAGGCGAGTTCTAATGCGGGTGTATATTCCCGCGACTTTCGGCATGCTCCAGACTCTTCTCGATGAAGGGGAGCTTCGCGCCGCGCATGGGTGGGCATTCGCTGTCACTCCGGCATTGCAGGAGTTTTATGCCGAAGGCGATGAGGACGAGTTGGCGGACATTGCTTTTACGGATGCGGCTCGCACGTCGCTGCGCTTACTGAGTGAGTACAGCGGTCAGTTTGAGCTTCGTCGTGTTGTTGTCTCGGCTGATATTAAGGACGACGCTGAACTTGAGTTGACCCCGGACATGGGGGAGGACGTCGTAAAGCTTGGTTCGGCGATCCCAGCTGATGCCATCGCTGCTGTGCATGTTGATGTCGCGTCGACCGAGGAACTTACCCGCGCTGCTATCGAGGCAGTCGACGCGGCTGATTTGGGCGATGAGGATGCTGAATTGGCTGTTGGGGACTGTTTGGAAGTGCCACTTGCTTGGTATGACTCCAGCGAAATTGGCATGTTGGTCGAACTTCTGTAGATCTCCTGGTTGTCACTTCCCCTGGCGGATTCGTCGGGGGATTTTTTAGTTTCGACGCGCCTACTAAACACTTGACGCAAAAGTTACCGAACCGTAAGCTACGCAAGCGTAAGTAGTTTTACAGATGTCTGTATGACATTAGATTGATTTTCTCGTTCTAAGGGGACTTTGCGTGAACTTTGCCAACGGGCTACGCGGCGCGTTCCGACGACTGTCGACACCGCTACTTCCAGACGATTACACACGACTGGTAAACCCGTTGTGGTCGAGGCGTGAATTGCGCGGACAGATTGAGAAAGTCAACCGACCATCTGACGATGTCGTTGAGCTTGTCATCCGCCCGGGTTGGGGAGTGCCAGCAGACTTTCGGGCCGGCCAGTACATCGGCATTGGTGTTCGCGTCGATGGTCGCTTTGTGTGGCGTTCATATTCCTTGACTAACGCTCCACGTCCAGCGGACGGACTTCTGTCTGTCACGGTGAAGGCGCAGGATCAGGGTTTTCTGTCTCAGCATCTGGTCATGTACGCAACGCCTGGCACGGTCGTTCGTTTGGCTGCGCCAGCTGGTGATTTCCACCTGCCGGAGCCAGTTCCAGAGAAGTTGCTCTTCATCACTGCTGGCTCAGGAATCACTCCGGTCATGTCCATGCTGCGTGACCTCAAGCGCCGAGGCGCAGCGAAACCAGAGGGAGCACTGTCTGGAATCACTCACATTCACTCGGTACGCGACGCTTCCGGGCAGCTCTTCGCGGACGAGCTTGCCGAGATGCAGGCGCAGGACGGGCTCACACTTGTCGTTCGCGAAACCAGCAAAGAGGGTCGACTTTCCAGCGAGGACATCCTCGAGATCGAGTCAGAAGCGCGACAGCGCGCCGCAGAAGGTGCTGCCTATGCCTGTGGTCCATCCGCGATGCTCGATCAGTTGGAGAGCGCCCTGCCGGGACTGACCACCGAGCGATTCACTTTGGATCGTGGCAATACTGATGCACAGGGTGGCGTCGTGACGTTCCCTGGTCGCGGCGAAATTGAAGTGGACGGTGCAACCACCATCCTCGAAGCTGGCGAGAAAGCCGGCGTACAGTTGCCTTATGGTTGCCGTATGGGTATCTGCGCAACGTGCGTACGCCAGCTTGCCGATGGCACCGCTCGGGACCTGCGCACCGGCGCGACCCACGAAGCAGGCGAGCGAATCCGCACCTGTGTCTGCGTACCTGCAGGCGATGTAACTCTCGAAGCCTAGACACCTACTTTCTAGACCACTACCAGCTAGACATCACACACTTTCTACTGAACTTTAGAAGCTACAGGGGATAAAAATGGCTATTGCCAACATTGCGTCATACGCGCACTTGACGGACGAAGACATCGCCGAAATCGGTCGCCGGTTCGAGGAGATCGAGCGCGAGCACCGCGACGCTCTGGGACCTAAGGACGCCCGCTACATTCGTAGCCTCATCCGTATCCAGCGCACCTTGGAAGTCTCGGGTCGAGCGCTGTTGATGGCGCCTACTGTTGGTCTTGCGTTGGGCAAGATGGGCGTGTTGCCAAAGGCATGGAAGAACCCAGCTCACTGGGGTTTCAAGTGGGCTGGCGTCTCGGCGCTGTCCTTGGCAAAGATCCTCGAGAACCTGGAAATTGGCCACAACGTTATGCACGGCCAGTGGGACTGGATGAACGACCCAGAGATTCACTCTGCAACCTGGGAATGGGATAACTCCTGCCCATCGAGCGGTTGGAAGCACTCCCACAATTTCGTGCACCACAAGTACACCAACATCTTGGGCATGGACAACGACGTGGGATACGGCATTCTGCGTGTTACCCGTGACCGCAAGTGGTCTCCAGAGCACTTGCTGCAGCCAGTAACCAACGTGGTTCTGGCTAGCCTGTTCCAGTGGGCAGTTGCTTTCTATGATGTCGAGCTCGGACGTGTAGCTGCTGGCAAGAAGGACTGGGCAGAAGCAAAGCCTCAGCTGATGGAAGTTTTCCAGAAGTCGGGTAATCAGCTGCTCAAGGACTACGTCCTGTTCCCGTTGTTGGCTGGTCCTCGTTTTGGTGAAGTCGCGAAGGCGAACATGTACACCAACCTGGCTCGTAACGTGTGGGCCTACGCAGTGATTTTCTGTGGTCACTTCCCAGATGATGCAGAAACCTTCACCAAGGAGCAGTACAAGACTGAGAACAAGGCGGAGTGGTACTTGCGCCAGATGCTGGGTTCCGCAAACTTCACCGGTGGTCTGGCGCTGTCGGTGCTCTCCGGAAACTTGAACTACCAGATCGAGCACCACCTGTACCCGGATATGCCATCGAACCGTTTGGCTGCCATCTCGAAGCAGGTCCAGGAAATCTGTCGCGAGTACGACCTGCCGTACAACACGGGTTCGTTCCCGAAGCAGTTCGCTCAGGTTCAGCGCACGCTGCTTAAGCTGACGCTGCCAAACCGCTTCCTGGTTGCAGACCGCGATAACGCTCCTGAGGTTCGGTCCGAGAAGGCTTTTGTGAAGTACCCTGAGGTCGAAGCTCAGCTTGATCGCACTGCTCAGCCACGCCGCGGTTTGAAGACTGGTCTGAAGCTGCTCCGCAAGCTTCGCCCTGGCGTTCGCGATGTCATTAACGCTTACACCGGTCGCGCTGAAAAGCAGATGACTACCGCGAAGGCTCCGGAAGTTCCTGCTTCTGCATAGCTCGCTTTTCGACGACAGCTCCCACTAGCGCAGCCGTCGCCGCTGCAAGGAACAGCGCCAAATATGCCTCTGAGGATTGGCCTGTGAATTCGACAGTGACGACGAATGCGAATAGGGGAGCTGCCATCGTTGTGGACAAAAACGCACAAGCTCCGAGCAGCGCAAAGTCGCTGAGCGGAATGGTGATAGAGAACCCTGCAAGAATCGGTGAGGCCACTGATCCGATGAGGAAACCGAGCATTGCGCCCAACGCGAAGCCTGGTGTCAAGACACCGCCGACCGCGCCGGAGCGCAATGTAATCAACACTGCTACGAGCTTTGCGACGAAAAGCGCCACCACAAACCACACCGTCAGGTGTAGCGGACCAGTCTCGGTAGTACTGCTCGTCATCAAAACTGGTGTGGCCGCGTTGCGACCATTGCCCAACACTTCGGGAAGCCACAGCGCAATGCCGCCGACTATCGCAAAAGCTAGTGGGATGGTCCACGCTGCATGCCAGCCTTTTGGCGCAGATGCTTCGCAGCGTCGAGTCCAACTGCGAAACGCATAGCCACCTAGCCCTGCGATTACTCCAACAAGTAGCGCTGCGCTGAGATTGCCCCATCCTTCGGATAAATTGAGCGGTTCATACAGGGGTTCATTGCCCACCGCGATGCCTGAAACGACTGTCGCGATAGCCGAACAAGCGAGAACGACCATGACAGCAGTGGCTGAAATCGAACCTAACAAAATTTCTAGGGCAAAAATCGCTCCGGCCAATGGGATGTGGTAAATCGCCCCCAGGCCTGCACCTGCAGCGGCTGCCACGATTACTCGCTGGGTTTCTGCATCGACGCCGAGTCGAGATAATAGCTGGCTCGAAAACATTGCACTTGCTTCTCGAGGCGCATTCTCCCGCCCAACTGACGCACCCGCAGCCACCGTGCCCATTTGCAGAAACACATTGACGAGCGTCTCGAATACCGGCATTCGACGCCCCTCCATACCGTCTTCGACGGAGAGGAGTGGCTCACGGAGTCGTCGCAATGCAGCCCAGGCAGGACCGGCGATGAGACCCGCGATGACGATGCCAAGAAAACGCTGCGTACCAGTTGTACCTTCGGTGACAACGGCGACATCACCTTCGTGCTGACCGTAGACTAGCTGCTCGATAGCGTGCATCACGGTGGCGAGACCGGCGGCAATGAGCCCCGTGGCGATGCCGACTAGCAACGTGAGCACGCACAACACCACGAGATGGCGCAGGGTAGGGCGACGGTCAGCGAAGAGGGCGATGGCGCTAGTCACGGTCGATGTCCAGCTCCCAGTCCTCGTTAGATGAAAGCGTCTCTAGGAGGCGACGTACCGCCATTGCTCGGCGGTACGAGGCGCCCTCCAGCCGATCGAAGGCGCACTCTGGGTCGGAGGGAGGACCAAGGTGGGTACAGCCACGTGGACAGTCGGTAATTGCTTCGGAGAGATCTTCGAAAACACTCACGACAGTTTCGGGGGTGATGTGGGCCAAGCCGAAAGAACGGATACCCGGGGTATCGATGATCCAGCCGCCCTGAGGCAACGGCAACGCAACCGACTGCGTCGAAGTGTGACGTCCCTTACCAACGCCGCTGACGACTCCCGTTTCACGATTAGCACCAGGGACGAGACGGTTGACCAAAGTGGACTTGCCGACGCCTGAATGTCCAATAAGGGCAGTGATTCGATCGGTAACCCGTGCGAGAAGCGGTTCGAGCGGATCGTCAACGCCACATACGACAACGGGCACGTCGAGATCGGTGAATTCGGCAGCGAATTCTTGCGGGTCGGCCAAGTCCGATTTGGTCAGGCAGAGCACGGGCGTTACTCCGCCCGCATACGCAGCGACCAGTGCACGCTCGACGAAACCGGTACGAGGAGTGGGGTCGGCTACTGCGCAGACAATGAGTAGTAGTTCTGCGTTTGCGACAACAATGCGCTCGAAGGCATCGTTGTCGTCGGCAGTGCGACGGAGGACGCTGGTGCGATCTGCCAGTTTGACGATACGTGCAAGAGTGTCCTTCCGCCCCGAGGTGTCGCCGACGATGCCGACGCGGTCACCGACGACGATATTCGTGCGCCCCAATTCACGGGCACGCATGCAGTTGATCGGTGCTGAATCTGGAGAATTGTCGTCTAATGCAACTCCCCAGCGACCACGGTCTTTCGAGACTACGACACCCCACCGAGCGTCCTTGTGCTTGGGGCGGTCTTTTGTTCGTGGGCGAGAACTTTTACCTGGGCGCACCCGAACATCAGACTCATCCCAATCATGGTGGGACTGGCGTGGTCTACGACTCATAGTCTAGAAATCACCTCGATGCATGGCGTCCATTTCGGCTTCCAACTCGGCAGGGGAAGGGGTAGCTACATTGAGCATATCGAGCCAGCGCATGTCGAAATTCGGCATGGTCTTTGCAGTGGTCCCGATATTCTCGATGAGCATGTTTGGGACCTTCAGCCCGATGATGGCGCCGGCAGTGGCCATGCGATGATCCGCATAGCTCATCCACTCGCCACCTGTCATCTCGGCGACGGGTACAGGGTGGATCTGGATGCCGTCTTGAAGTTCTTTGGCGTTACCACCAATACGGTTGATCTCGGTGGTGAGAGCGGCTAGGCGGTTTGTTTCGTGCCCGCGCAGGTGTGCGATACCCGTGAGCCGGGTAGGAGTCGACGCGAGTGTTGCAATTGCAGCTACCGTCGGTGCCAACTCACCGATGTCCGACATATCGAGGTCGATACCCTTGAGCTTCTCTGGACCCGTTACTACGAGGTCCTGGCTGTGGTCTCCATGCGGGACGAACTCGATGGTACAACCCATCTTTTCGAGGACGCCACGGATCTGGTCACCAGCCTGCGTAGTTTCCTTTGGCCAGTGGTTGACAGTCACTCTGCCACCCGTAACTGCAGCAGCAGCCAAGAATGGGGTCGCATTGGATAGATCAGGCTCGACGTACCAGGTGCGGCCCTTAATCTCGCCCGGGCTGACATGGTAAATCTTCGAGTCTTCGAAATCAGTGATGGTGATGTTGACCCCGGCATCCTTCAACATCGCCACAGTCATATCGATGTGCGGTTGCGACGGCACTTCTCCTTGTGGCTTCAGCGTTAGTCCCTTGCCAAAACGGGTCGCAGCCAAAAGTAGTCCAGAAATAAATTGAGATGAGGACGACGAATCCACCTCAATGGCACCACCAATATCGCGGTACGGTGCATCCGCATCTGCAGTTTCTGCTACAGCTCCTTCAGGGTTCACGATAAAAGGCAACCTATCGCCCGAGACATGTACGCCGAGGCCTCGAAGTGCGTTCAAAATCGGGGCCATGGGGCGAACACGAGCTTCTTCGTCACCATCAAAAAAGACGGTGCCGTTTGCCGTTGCGGCTACTGGAGGAACAAAGCGCATGACAGTGCCTGCCAAGCCACATTCGACGGTGCCACCACGCAGCATGCGCGGAGTAACTTGAACCGTATGGTTCGGGGCGCCATGCTGCTTTGCAGCGGAGTCAATGTCGGCGCCCATCGCCGTGAGCGCGTTGATCATCAACTCGGTATCACGTGAGTGCAGCGCCCCGTGGATCACTGAAGGCGTCGACGACAACGCTGCAATGACTAACGCGCGGTTCGTAATTGACTTTGAACCGCCAACCGAGACAGTTGCGCGCACTGGGGTATCGGCTAAAGGTGCTGGCCACAGGTCAGCGGAAGAGTGGGGAGATACAGAAGGTGAGTTCACGATCACTATTGTTCCCCAAAACGATCCCGAATGGTTGGCATGATGGAGACATGTGCGGTCGTTTCACCCTTTTCACTGTCGGGGAACAGTTACTTCGAGAGTTTTCCGAGATCGACACCCTTAGCCCCGTCGTTCCAGACGGGCAGCTTCCTACTGAGCGGTGGAATATCGGTCCCACCATGCCAATTGTTGCGCTTGCGCGTAACGACGCCCCTTCGGACCCCTTGCACCCTGGAACTATTGCTGCAACCGTGCGGTGGGGGCTAGTGCCGCATTGGGCCACATCGATGCCGAAAACACCGTATTTCAATGCTCGGGCCGAGACGTGGAAAGAAAAGCCGACTTTCCGAGCCGGGCAACCTTGCGTGATTCCGATGAACGGTTGGTACGAATGGCGAGACAAAGCTCCCTTCATGGTCACTCACCGAAATAGTGAGCTCATCTATGTTGCTGGTCTGTGGGCTCGGTGTGGCGACTTGGTTAGCGCCACAATCCTCACCACCGAAGCAGTCGGACACCTTTCCTCGCTGCATCATCGGATGCCACGGGTGCTCGCTTCTGATGGCATTGCAGATTGGCTAGACCAGTCGAATTGGGCGCACGGCGGAGCCGTCGGGATGGCCAACGAAGCACTGGTTGATTGTCTTGATGTGCAACCGGTCAACAAAGCATTGGGAAACGTAGCAAACGACGGCGCCTGGCTTATGCAGCCGTGATGTCCGCGACCGTGGCGTCGCAAAGTTCCACGAGTGAGGTGGGGGAGAGCTCAATGTCCCAGCCACGTCGACCACCGGAGACGAAAATAGTGTCGTAGGACAACGCGGATTCGTGAATCACCGTGGGGAGCTGTTTGCGTTGCCCAAGCGGAGATATGCCGCCAGGGACATAGCCGGTAGATCGCTGAGCATCATGTGGATCGGCAAGGTCCGCTTTTGATGCCCCCAGCGCTGCAGCTGCGGCTTTTACATTCAGCTTGTGGGTGACAGGGACGATAGCTACGGCTAAATGAACCTTTGCGGATTCGGAGTGCATACCGCCCTTCACCCCGTGCAGTTGAAGAACGAGTGTTTTGAAGATGCGATCGGCAGCGATGCCTTTATGCTCCCCGAGCCAGTGCGCGGCTTCTTCACCGAAGTTCTGATCGGAATGGGGAAACTGATGGACCGTGTGTACGATCCCAGCAGCGACGCATGCCGAAATGGCCGGTGTTGACGCGCCTGAGCGCCATTCTTTGCCCTTCTTCTTAGCCATAGTGTGATCGTTGCACAGTGTGTTAACCGAGCGCCAAATGGGCAGGATTAGACAGGACTAACTTTGTCGATATGACGGGCGGTATAGCATGACAGGTATGACAGGTGAAGCGACAGCGCCGCGTGAAACTGACGGTACCGCCGCATCAGAGATGGCGCGGGCCGGCTCTGCAGAAGTGGAGACAGCAATGTCGTCCGCTGTGCGGAACGACGAAACAGAACTAGAGCTAGCGCAGCGATTCGAGCGTGATGCGCTGCCATTGATTGACCAGTTATATGGTGCTGCGCTCCGCATGACACGAAATCCGGCAGATGCTGAGGACCTTGTACAAGAGGCGTACATGAAGGCATTTACTGGTTTTCGTTCGTACCGGCCAGGCACGAACTTGAAAGCGTGGTTGTACCGCATTCTGACGAATGCGTACATCAATGACTATCGCAAAGCTCAACGTCGACCTGCAGAATATGCAACCGATGAGCTCACCGATTCGCAGATTGCTGAAACTGCATCCCATCAGTCATCTGGGCTGAAGTCTGCGGAAGTCGAAGCACTTGCTGCACTTCCCGACACAGAGATCCAGCAGGCTTTAATGGACCTCAATGAGGACTACCGCATGGTGGTCTACTACGCCGATGTCGAAGGCATGCCGTACAAGGAGATCGCCGAAATCATGGACACTCCCATTGGCACTGTGATGTCGAGATTGCATCGTGGAAGAAAACAGCTGCGTGATGCGTTGCAGAATGTAGCGCGCGAACGAGGTTTTATTCGGGACGATAACCAGGGCGAAGGCGCACCGGGCACAGCAAAGAACTCAGCAGCGAGGAAGGCATAGTGATGGACAAGTTGACTGGTGATCACGCCTCAGACGATGCGATGGACAACCCAGACAAAGCATGTTGCCAGCCACAGAATTGTGAGCAATTCCAGCGGCGACTGTATGTTCTCTTAGACGGCGAGTGCGATCCAGAGGAAAGCGAGCGACTGGAAAAGCACCTGAATAAGTGTCCAGAGTGCGCTGCTGAAATCGGATCCGTCGAGGCAATCCGTGCGCTCTTGCGCCGTTGCTGCCAACAGACCGCACCAGAGAAGCTGCGCCAGCGCATTACTTCTCGCATTCATACCCGAGTTGAGCGTCGCATAGAGACTCGTATTCAGTCTGGCGGGGTAGAGCAGCGCACAACCGAGTATCGAGTTTCATACCACCGCGAGGTGTAGTTGTCAGCTGTGCCCAGTTGAGCAACCTGAATGTGAAAAGACCCAGGAAGACAAAGCCTTCCTGGGTCTTTCTCAATCAAACTCGTCGAATTAAGAGTTAGGGCGCTTACCGTGGTTAGCCTTGCTCTTGCGACGGTCCTTGCGCTTACGGCCACGCTTGCTCATGAGCGTCCTCCTTTGTTGCAGCGGAATTTAACCTGTTCAGATTACACCCCGCTGGGGTTTTCCATAAAAACTGGTTCCTTGCCCTACGGACTAAGGTCAGTTAATTGCGCTAAGTTAGCGTTCTTAGTTGACAGCGGTGCGGGTGCGACGAACGCGACCGCGGTTGCGACGGCGCTTCAGAGCGCGACGCTCGTCTTCGCTCATGCCACCCCAAACGCCTGCATCCTGGCCACTTTCGAGGGCCCATGCGAGGCAAGAGGAGGTAACTGGGCAACGGTTGCAGACAACCTTTGCCTTAGCAATCTGGGCCAGTGCTGGCCCCGAGTTGCCAACTGGGAAAAACATCTCTGGGTCTTCTTCTCGACAAACAGCTTCGTGACGCCAATCCATGACAAATACTCCTTTTGTTGAAGCCCGGGTGCGGGCATGGGAAAAAGCGGAAAAACTTCCAACGGTGGATCACACGCTTCTCGTGTGACCAGGGGTTCACCGGCGGTTTCCGCGACATTGGGCACGGTATTGAGGTGCCTCAGATGTTTTGCAAAGGGGAGTGAATGACCAGGACTCCCCCGCCGACGGACACCATGATGGCACGTTATGACGTATCCGTAAAGGGGTAATTGAATAAAAGTGCCGAAGGTCACAAATATGTGAACATTTGGTTACATGTGCAGGTAGTCAACACCCTAAATTTAGGGTGCTCAAGAGTGGTTAAGAGGTGCATTCTATTAATGCACGCCGTGGTGAGAAACCCTGTCAACTGCGAGAAGGGTCATTCCCTTATGGTCTCTTCAGGAAACTGGGAGAGTTAACGTGCCGTTCAATCTCGGGAAAATGCTAACCGCAGCCGCGCAATCAAGCGGCTCTGCAACATGGCTGTCAAGCGCACAGAAATTGGCTTATCGGTGACGGATTTGACAAAGCCAGTTGGGTGCCTTTTATCTACCGGCGCTACTACTTTAATGGCATTTGAAGAAACCGCAATACGAATCGCAGAGACTTCATCAATATATTCGCCATCAAGCTGAAACTTCAATGGACGAGCTGACTCGAGCACGACCTCAGCAGCATTATCTTCCCGAATCTCGCGCTCCTGGACGTGCAACGGTCGTCGCAAAGGAAGCAGTGCGCCACCCAAGTTTGCGGCAATGACAATGCCACCGAGCCCGGCAAGTGACCTAACTCCAAAAAAGCCAAGACCGCCTCCCATATCGGTGTTTGGGTTCGTCACGACGGGGAGGTCGCCGAGGAAAGTCCATGGATTTGAATTAGATACAACTGCGATGGGCAGATTCGTACCCATTTCGACACCGTCAACTTCAGCACGGATCTGCGGGGGATCGAGGCGAATCTGATTCCACATAGGCAAAATGGTGCGCACGTACCGAATTGGCTTTGCGCTCTTTCCGTCGCTTCGGACCGCTTCGACGGACGCGATCACGTCGGCATCCAATCCGGCACCGGCGTTGACGACGAACCAGCGAGCTGACTCACCAAACTTTGCGTAGCCTGCGCTGATCGTGCGCATCTCACCCTTTCGGAGCAAGCGAGTCGTCAGCCGTGCGGCATCGAAAGGGTTTCGCGGGATATCGAGCGCGCCAGCCAGCACATTCGCGCTTCCCGTAGGGATAATGACAATTGCAGGGAGTTGGTGAGGTGGAATCCCCTCGGCAGTTGGGGTTGCGTCATCCATCAGGCCATTCACGACTTCGTTGACTGTGCCGTCACCACCAAGACACACGATGTAGTCGACGTCCTTGGCTGTCATACCCCGTGTCAACTCCGTCGCATGTCCTGGATGGGATGTGTACTCGGTATGAAAACGTAGCCCAGGCACTGCGCGTAACGATCTGACCACACATCGAACAAGACCGTCGGTGATGGAGGTCGAATTTGGATTGGAGATAATGAGTGCACGCACGTCGTTTAGTTAATCACGAAGCACGGAGAGGTTTGCAACCTCTTTCGAATGTTGCGCACGGAAGCTACTAGGGTGGACAACTGTGAACGCACAGAAGAAAAAGACGGGCAGCACGGCTTCGTCGCATGTTTCAATGTCCGCTCCGCGCTCCGTCATGGCAGGTGCCTGGATCGCGGTGGTCGAATCCACGTTGGGTATCGGTTACGGCATTTTTCTTGCAGTACGCGACATGATGGGCTTTGAAGACCGCGATGCAGTGATCTCCGGAATTGGCACTGCACTCTGGTTCTTCATCGTTTTCGGGGCCGTTCTTGCTGGCGCGATCATGTTGATTCGGGGTCACCGCTGGGGGCGAGGACCGATCATTATGTTGAATCTGTGTCTTCTCGGCGTTGCCTATTACATGTTCAAATCCGGTGCCTACACGCTGGCCGTGCCTGTAGTTATCGCTGCGATTGCCGCGTTGTACGCCATGTTTAATTCCCAAGCATTGAACTGGGCAGCTAACGAATACGGACGTTAGAACTGAGGAACAGCCTCCTCAGTCGGAACAACCGCAGCTGGCACATCACCAGCTGCGGTTTCTTCAATTGGTGCAGCATTTTCAATTGGTGCTGCATCTGCGACCATCCGCAGTCCGAATAGCTGATTACCCCGCTTTTCGACGAGAATGTCGCCAGAAACTGCTAGCACAATTGGGCCAGCGGTGCCGTCGCGATGGACCGGAATGGTGCGTTCCACTGCGCCGTTAGTGGGATCTACAACTGCGATCCCCTCGTGAACAGGGACAAGAACGCGGTCGCCCACCGCAGCTGGTGTTCCGATTGCGTGTGGCACGGTAAACGCTAGCTCGAGTGAATTAGGTCGGAATGCTAGAACATCGGTGCCCGAAAACCAGGTCATATGGTGAGGCAAGTCAGCGGTCGAAGCAGCAGATGGAGCCACAAAGGCTGATGCGGGCTGTGTCGCGGCTGCATGTGTCCTGGATGTTTCCTTGCCAGCAAGGTCGTACGTTATAAGTTCGTCGCCAATGCGGACGACGGCGCCTTTTTGGCCAACTACTGCGAGACGAGCGGGTCCGGCTAGCGGAACATCTGCGCCGATTTCAGGTTCCTGGGATTCTTCGGGGTCTGTGCTCTGGAAAACGAGCCGGTGACCATCAGGACAATTGTTCACGATAACCGTGTTGTTTTTACGCACCATCGCATCCGCGATGGTGCAGCCAGGGTGTGGTTGCACATCAGGTTCTGACGATGCTGGAATCTTGCCGTATTCGAGATTATTGACGAGGTCGCCACGCCAGATCTCCACGTAATCCTTGGAAATGATGCCTGTGTTGTCGTTTGATCGCACCGGAGCGACGGCACCGTCAATCATTGATCGTCGAGTCGCATGGTACTCACCAGTCTCCGCGACGATGGAGGTGGCTTCGCCACAACCTGCTTCGCCTTCAAAGACTGCGACAACGCGACCATTAGAGACCATTGCCGTGCAGAGTGGGAGATCACGGTGATAAGACCACGCGATCGTGCCATCTTGGGTGTCAACGGCAGTAACACCGTTGGCATCAGAAATAACCGCGACGCCTTCTACCACTAAAGGAATAATCGGCGCCGACGCTTCGTCACCGTCACCAGCGAATCGCCATGCTTCTTCAAAAGACGAAGGGACGACGTCCGTAGCAGCTACAGCCGGGCGCGCCCACTGTGAAGCTTGATGCTGCACCTGGCGAACAGGGGCCTTCCACCACGTCCAGGAGAGAATCATGACTGAGACAAGGATGAGAACGGCCGAGGCGATGTAGTGCTTTCGGTTCGCTCGAAACTTCTCGGAAAACGGCATGAGCTCAGTCTATCGGCAGTCTAGTGGGACCTGCTGGTATCCCTACTCCGGCTTCTACGGCGGCCGTGACCCTAGCGACGGCTACGGCCACCACGACCGCCGGAGCGTGAATTAGAACCCCGCGGTGGGCGGGCACCGAATACTGGACGTTGTGGACCGACGGAATCTTCCGCATCGTCAGGAATATCCAAGGCTTCGTAAAACTCAGGTGAAGTTGAGAACCACTGTGGTGGCTGTGGGAAATCCAGATCCAGAGCCTGGTTGATCATCTTCCACCGGGGAAGCTCGTCCCAGCCGACAAGGGTTACTGCAATACCGGTGTGACCAGCACGTCCGGTGCGCCCGATGCGGTGGACATACGTCATTTCGTCATCGGGTACCTGGTGATTAATAACGTGAGTGACGTCATCAATGTCAATGCCTCGTGCAGCTACGTCAGTTGCGACGAGTACATCGACATCGCCCCGTCGGAAAGCATCCAGAGACTTCTCGCGTGCTGCCTGATTCATGTCGCCATGAACTGCGGTGACCAGGAATCCGCGCTCTCCCAGTTGTTCTGCCACAGATGCGGTTGACCGCTTGGTGCGGGCAAAAATGATGGTGCGGCCGCGTCCCTCTGACTGCAAGATTCGGGCGATAACCGGAAGCTTATCCATCTGATGAGATTGGAAGACAACCTGCCGCGTCGTTGCATGCACGGTCGCCTCAGATTCCCCAGTCTCTGCGCGAATATGAACGGGACGAGACATAAACGTCCGAGCTAGAGTCAGAATCGGGCCAGGCATGGTGGCCGAGAAGAGCATTGTCTGCCGTTTATCCGGCACTGCCTGCAGAATCTTCTCGATATCGGGTAAGAAGCCCAAATCCAGCATTTCGTCCGCTTCATCGAGAATCAGAACTTCGACGAACCCTAACTGCAGGTTTCCACGCTGGTAGAGGTCGATCAGACGGCCAGGTGTGCCGACGACGATGTCGACGCCACGATCGAGGAGGTCAATCTGCTCGTCGTAGGGCCGACCGCCGTAGATCGTGGCAAGTCGCAAGCCAGTTGCAGCGGCCGCAGCTGCAAGATCATCTCCGACTTGAACACACAGCTCACGGGTAGGAACGATAACTAGGCCACGTGGAGTTCCGTCAGGTTCGGCGATCCGAGCGTCATCGAAGATGCGGTCGACCAGCGGTACACCGAAGCCGAGCGTCTTACCCATGCCAGTGCGGGCTTGGCCGATAATGTCAGTGCCATCGAGAGCTAATGGGAGCGTAAGTTCCTGAATGGCAAAGGTGCGATCAATTCCTTTGGAGTTCAGGGCATCGCAAATCTCCGCAGCAACACCAAGCTCAACGAAGGTCGGCGCGGGTTGTTCAGCCACAATAACTCCTAGTAGATAAAGACAAAATGAAATGCACACTGGCTATCGAGGGACTTCACGGATCAGTGTTCCTCAATGCTAATTGGATATCAATAATCATTTCGGGTGCACGTAACCCCCAGTCACTCATACTAGTGTCCGTTATGGTCGCTATGATTGCATCCATGGACATCACTATCGGATTGGTCGATACCCCTCGAGAGCTCACTATTGCTTCTGTTCAGGGTGGCGAAGAGCTGAAGAAGCAGATTTCGGACTCGATTGCTAGTGGCGACGGCGTTCTGGAGCTTGTCGACGGCGCGGGGAAGACGTACCTCGTTTCTGTGGCAAAGGTTTCTTATGTTCAGGTGGGTCCTTCGGCTCCACGCCAGGTTGGCTTCATCGCGTAATCCGCGGTGAATTATTGGAATAGGAATAGAAGGTCGGCTTAGGCGCAAAATGGCGAACGAACCTTTCTTAGTGCGATTCGCACGCGAATGGGGATGGCGGGCATACGCTATCCCCGTTTTGGCGGTTTTGACGGTTGTTGTTCTATTCGACGTTTTCACCAACCCGGACGCAGCCGAAGAGTCGGCACCCGGTACTGAAACACAAACGATTTCGCAGTCGTCGGATGAAACACAGCGCTCTGGTCCTATTCCAGATGGTGAATTTAAGGGAAACCCGGATGTTGGTGAGCTGCCGCCGGGTGGTCCCTACACCGAAAAATCTTCGGGGCAATACAAGGAAGTCGGAAGTGCAGGGCCAAAAGTCGGCGAGGGCACGACGAAGACGTATCGCTACGCGGTGACCATTGAGGACTCCATTGATACTCACCGTATTGGTGGTGTCGATGCCTTCGCAGGGCTGGTCAGAGCTACTTTGTCTGATCCTCGTAGCTGGACCCACGATCCGGCGTTTGCATTTGAACCTGTCACATTGGACGACAACCCGGATCTCGTGATTCAGCTGTCGTCGACAGATACCGCACATCAAGAATGTGGTTACGCCATTCCATTGGAAACCTCGTGTCATGTGGGTAGCGGTGGCAATGGCCCAAACAAGGTTGTGGTGAATGAAGCTCGCTGGGTTCGTGGAGCTCTACCATTCGAAGGTGACGTGGGCAGCTACCGCCAGTACCTGATTAACCATGAGGTAGGACATGCGATCGGTTTCGCAGCACACGAGGCATGCGCCGAAGATGGTGGTGTAGCACCAATCATGATGCAGCAGACGCTCAGTACCTCGAATTCGGAGCTGTACCAGCTGAATCCGAACGAGGTGTACCCGGACGACGGCGCGCGTTGCAAGAGCAACCCGTGGCCGTACCCAACAGCTTAGCGCTCGCACAGTTCGGCGCAAATGTGGGGTAATCTTCGTCCATGACTCAATTGCCACCGAACCACGTCCTCGAAGCTTTCGGTTTGTCGGGCGAACCAGTGCCCGCTGGGATGTCGTGGGATCTTGGGTGGCGGTACGACTCCATGGTGCTGTCTCAAGTGGCAGATTCGGCGCGCGCCGCGTGGTCAGCAAAACTTCGGGAAACCCTACAGATTGATGGCATCCATGTCGCTCGTCCAGGTCGTACCACTGACGGACGACATGTTTTGTCTGGGTGGCAGTCTCGGCATTGGATGCCAGGCAATTGTGCACCTCGTGCAGACGAGATCCTGGTCGCCGCAGTACGTATCGACGAGGCTCTGTCAGGTATTTCCCGCCCACAGTTTTTGGTGAACCCTGACCCCAACGTATTTTCCGTCTGTGATCGCGCTGTGTGGAGCGATAACACTGTCGCGGAGCTCAGCATGATTCTCGACCCGGATGCGATTCCTCGACCTGATGCTGCAGAGGCACTGACCGTCGCAAGTTCGTTGTTGCGACTTCGTGGAGACATCGCGGGGGAGACGCAACTTACTCACGGCGATGTCGTAGGCACGTTACTTTTCGATGGTGCCACGGAGCCAGTTCTGACCGATATTGTGCCTCGATGGCGTGTTAAAGGCTGGGGAGCTGCGGTTGCGGCTGTTGATTGTTTGGCGTTCTTGGGTGCTGACGAAGATCTCTTAGCCCGATTCGACCATATTCCAGAGTGGAATGAGTTGTTGATTCGTGCTGTGTGTTTCCGACTATTAGCTCATGCTGCTTTTCCTGAATCGAAGCGAAGCTCCTGGCGGGGGCTGGCGCGTGCAGCTGAGATCGTGCGCTCGATGGTGACTGAAGACTAAGTCGTTCGATTATCGAACAGCCCAATCCGAGCCCTGTGCCACAATGTGGGCATGCCTGAAATCCCCGAGTTCGATGCATCGTTGGCCGATATTCCATCGATGCCCCGTGTAGTTTTCGCTGACCGTAGAAGAGGCGAAGCTCGACAGTGGTCGGGCCCTGTTGGCATGCTCTTTCCTGGAGACGAGCGACAGATTGAACTGAAAGTTCCCGGGACTCCGTGGCGGGTACTAGGCGGCCCGGGCACCGGAAAGTCAGCGCTTCTTGCGGATCTTGCGGTGGCCCACATGGCGGCAGGGGTATCGCCGGACAGCATCGCAGTGATTGCACCGGCGAAGGATGCCGCAGCGAGAATCCGCGAGGATATTGCTGTGCAATTGGCATTGCTGCAGGGCGATGTCGGCGAAAAGCAAGAAATCAGTGCCGGATCCGGCGGTATGGTCCGAGCAGTGCACTCGTTGGCATTTGCCATCGTGCGTCAGGCTGCAGTTGCAGCGGGTGCAGAGGAGCCTTCATTGACGACGGGCGCGAAGCAAGATGCTGTCGTGCGTAAGTTGCTTTCTGGACATGCTGAAGATGGCGGTTCGTATTGGCCAGAACGGTTGGTGCCAGCGCTGTCGATGCAGGGGATGGCTCGTCAATTGCGTGATGTCATGTTGCGTGCAGCTGAGCGGGGTGTCGATGGGCCTCAGTTGCAGGCGATTGGCAGTAAGTGTGGTGTGCCAGAGTGGACGGCAGCGGGGAAGTTCATGGTGGAGTACCGGCAAGCGATGCGGCTTGCGGGTCAAGATAGTTTGAATGCCGCAGAGCTAGTGGGGGCTGCCTTAGCTGCCATTGCTGCTGATCCAGCAATTGTGCCGGGGTTGGGTTTCAAGGTTTTATTGATTGACGATGCTCATCATGTAGATCCCCAGTCGGCGAAGTTGTTGTCGCATTTCATTCCATATGCGGACACGATTGTGGTCACTGGCGATCATGATCAGTCGGTGCTGCATTTCCGTGGCGCTAATTCTGATTTCTTGGATTCGGTCACTGACGATGTGCACACGATCGTTGTCCAGACATCCTTCCGCACAACACCGGAGGTAGCAGCTGCAGCGAGCCGAGTGGCGTCGCGCTTACCCGGTAAGCATCCTCAGCGCGGTATCCGCACTGTTGACGATGTTGCGCAGCCAGAATCTGCCCGCGTCTTTGTACAAGACACGGCAATGGGCGAGCGCAACGTCATTGCTAACTTTCTGCGCCGTCAACATGTCGAACACGGTGTGCCGTGGAAAGACATGGTTGTATTGGTGCGGTCTGGCGCGAGTGAGTCAGCGCTGCATCGACACTTGGCTCGGGCAGGAGTCCCTGTCGCAGTGGATCCAACGGATATCGTGCTACGAGAGCAACGCATGGTGACATCGCTGATGTTGCTGCTGCGAGCAGTGGCTCCGGCGCAATCAGGAGCCACAGCGTTGTCCGTATCTGAATGGGAACACGTACTTACAGGGCCTTTGTGTAATGCGGATCCAGTAACCATGTCACGGGTTGTTCGCGCCGTACGTCGAGTGAGCATGTCGTCGCCGGAGTTGTCGTTGGATGGCCAGCAGGCAATGGACAAGATTTGTTCGATCCTTGCTTCTCCTCAGCGTTCAACTGCCGATGAGGCATTGATTGACGCATTGCCACCTCGAGAGAAACAAGTATTAACTGTGCCGCTCGAAATTCTCGATGCTGGCCGTCGTGCTCTGGCGGATGGAGTCGAAAGTGTGCTGTGGGCGCTGTGGGATGCATCCCGGATGCACAATCATCTGGTCTCGGCGTCTTTACGCGGTGGAGCAACCGGCTCGGCCGCAGACCGCGATCTTGATGCAGTAATGACGTTGTTTGACTTCGCCGGTGACCTCGCTGAACAAGATCCGTCGCTAAGTATTTCCAGTCTTGTGCGAGCGGTGTTGGACCAGGAATTGCCAACTGGTGCGCGTGATCGCCGAAGCGCACCGCGAGATGCTGTGTCGGTGCTATCTGCTCATGCGGCACTGGGGCGTCAGTGGGAATGCGTGGTTGTTGCTGGTGTTCAGGAAGACGAGTGGCCATCACTTGGTCAAACCGGGTCAGTCATGTTGCAGGAGCAATTGATCGATTATTTGGATCGAGGCATCATGCCAGGTCAGCCGGTATCTCATGTGGCTGAACGCATGGCAGAGGAACGCAGGCTGTTCTACGTTGCGCTGACGCGTGCTCGGCGCAAGCTGCTCATCACTGCAGTTGATGCACCGGACGATATTGGCGAACCAAGTCGTTTCCTGGCTGAAACGGGACTTACTATCGAACGCGGTGGCGATGATGAAGCCGGTACTTCCGGATCTGCAGAGAACAATGACGGGGAAACTGTTGTTGGCAGAGATCTAGGTACACGCGTGTTGTCTTTGCATGCGTTGGTGAGCGAGCTACGGGCCGTCGTCACGGATCCCCGTCAGACAGTGACTCGACGTCGTCACGCTGCACACCAGTTGGCCCGCCTTGCTGACGACGGAGTTGCAGCAGCTCATCCGACTACGTGGTGGGGACTTCAGGGACCTAGTACAGACGGTCAGATTCGTTCTGGGGGTAGTGCGGATCGCCCAACACAGCGCATTAGCCCGTCGAAGGTTGGTAGCGCGCTTGACTGCCCGTTGAAGGCGATGCTCGAACCACCAACGACATCAACAGCAATGTTGATGGGAACGGCGTTTCACGCGATCGCAGAGGCATTGGAACGAGGTGTCGATATTGTCGATGCTGAAGAAGCTTTGCGGAACCTTATTCCGCGTCTGATCGAGGAACCTCAATGGAGACTAGATCGGCTGACTGATGAGTGGGTCGAAGCACTACATTCGTGGCACAACTGGGCTCAGCTCAATACTGCCTCAGGAATCGAAGTGCCAGTGCGCGTCGCTGTGAGCGACGATGTCGATATTGTTGGTCGCATTGACCGACTCATGCGCACCGAGGACGGTAAGGACATCGTCGTCGATATTAAAACCGGTTCAGCTGTACCGACTGGCAAAGACACGGAAGACAATGCGCAGCTTGCGGTGTATCAATTGGCCCTGGCGCTGCGCGCACAGGATTCGAACTGCGTTGGCGGTGCTCAACTCGTATTTCCGCGAAAGCAGACAGCAAGCGGTGCCCCAACTACCCGCGAGCAATCAGCTCAGACCCCAGAAATGTTGGAGAAATGGCGGTCCACAGTGCTGGAAGTCGCAGCGCAGGTCCGAGGTCCGCATTCCCTCGCAACTCCAGGCACTCAGTGCCGTGTGTGTGCAGTGAAACAGTCTTGCCCAGCAAAGGAAGGTGCGCGATGAGCAACTCCACAAACATCATCGATCCGGTTGCACTGTCGCACATGATGGAGCAGAAGTTCGCTCCCACAGAGCAGCAAGCTGCAGTCATCGGTGCACCGATGGAACCCATGCTTGTCGTCGCAGGTGCTGGTGCAGGAAAGACTGAAACAATGGCTGCACGCGTGGTGTGGCTGGTCGCCAATGGTTTCGTCAGGCCAGAAGAAGTTCTTGGCCTGACGTTTACCCGCAAAGCCGCAAGTGAGCTGGGGCAGCGAATCCGTGCACGGTTAGCTACGTTGGCAGCATCGCCAGAGTTTCGGAAGGTTGCTAACCCAGATGTTCTCGAGGCTTTGGAGGTCATCGTCCCGACGGTAAAAACGTACGATGCCTATGCCGGTTCGCTGGTCAAAGAGTACGGCCTACTGCTGCCTGCGGAACCATCCGCAGAGGTGATCGACACATCGACACAGTGGCAAATGGCATGGGATATCGCGACGAATGCGTCGTCTATGAAGACGAAGCTGGACACGGGGAAACTCGTCGAAAAGCTGATGAAGTTGAGCTCCGAAATCGACTCTAATTTGGTCGATGAACAGGAAGTTCGCGAGCAAACGGAAGCATTCATTCATACGATCTTGCAGACGCCGAAGTCAGCACGGCAAAAGAAGGATTTGCACAGTGGCTTGGTAAGCGTTCTGGATGCTCAACGGGATCGCCTGGAACTATTGCCACTGGTAGAAGAGCTACGGCAGCGCTATGCGGACGATCACGTAGTGACGTTCGGCATGCAGATGTCGCAAGCTGCGCGTCTTGCTGACGGTATCGCGGAAGTTGGTGAATCGCAGCGGAGGCGTTTCAAAGTTGTGATGCTAGACGAATATCAGGACACATCTCATGCGCAGCGGGTACTGCTTCGTGGCTTGTTCGCCGGTAATGCAGTCACTGCCGTCGGTGATCCGATGCAGGCGATTTATGGGTGGCGTGGCGCAACAGCATCGAACCTGATTCGTTTTGTCGACGACTTTCCGCAATCGAATGGGCAACCTGCCAGTAAATTGCAGCTCGTCACGTCCTGGCGAAACCCAGAATCCGTGTTGGAAGTAGCCAATATTGTCTCTGACAAAGCATTTAGGAACCAGCAACGGACGGTAGAACGGCTGACCCCGCGTCCTGGCGCACATGAAGGCACCGTGTCGTTGGCATTGCATTCGACTGTTCATGAAGAGTTGACGTGGATTGCCGATCGCATGGCCTCCGAATACGCGACCGCGCAGGCCGAAGGTCGTCACTTTTCCGCAGCTGTGCTGGTCCGAGGCAATAAGGATTCGGCACCGGTGCTGGATGCGCTGACTTCTGTCGGAGTTCCGGCGGAGATTGTCGGGCTCGGTGGGTTGCTGTCGATCCCTGAAGTCATGGATATCGTCGCTGTGTTGCGGGTACTGGCGGATCCGGCAGACAACGAAGCCATGCTTCGTATCTTGACCAGCCCTTTTGTGCAATTGGGAGCAGCGGATCTGGAGGAAGTTAAGCGACGTGCTCGTCAGATTTCCAACAGCGTTCGCGACCGCAGAACGGCGAATGCAACTAAGCAGGACGAAACGGAACTTGAAAAGCTCGACGCGACTCTAGAATCCCTTGTCCAAGAACGTGCGGGTGAGCCCGTTGGTTTGGGCTACGCCATTGCAGACCCGGCTATTGACGACGACGGCCCGAGGGCTCCGCAGTACTCCGAGGAAGGAGCCCGGCGTATTGCGGATCTATCCATGAAACTGGGTGGCCTGCGACGCTGGTCTTTGCGCAAACCTTTGCCGGAACTCGTGTCCGATGTTGAAGAGGCATTTGGAATCCGCATTGAAGCAACAGTTGCTGGAGCTGCCGAGCAGTCCACGGCGACTGCAGGAACGGTGCACCTGGATAAGTTCATCGAGGTGGCGGCAGAATACTCGCGTCGCATTGGTGGAGAACTGCTGTCTTTCCTCAGCTTTTTGCAGCGGGCGGAACAGTTTGACCGGGGCCTTGAACCTGGAAAAGTGAAGCTTCGCGGTGACGCGGTGGAGATTATGACTGTCCACAAGTCGAAGGGCTTGGAATGGGACATCGTGGCTGTACCACATGTGTGCGAAAGCGTATATGACAAGGTCAGGTTAGAAAACTGGACAACCAAGGCAGAGTTGCTCATGCCGGAACTCATCGGCAATGACAGCGGGGCCAACAACGGACACGGTTCCGAGGGCTCCCTAGAAACCGATGAGCTGCTGAATGGCGCGCCCGTGCTGGACACTAGTGCAGCAGAAAACCAGGGTGAGCTGGTCAAGGCTATCGCCGAACACAAGGACGAATTGAAGACAGCCGTCAGCGAGGAATCCGAGCGGCTCTTCTACGTTGCTGTTACTCGAGCGGCCAAGACGTTGCTGGTTTCAGGCTGCCAACGAAAAGGCGAGGGGAAGAAATCCGTCGATGGGCCGTCGGAACAGCTCATCGCGCTCGCTGCGGCACGCCCTCAAGACGTCGAAGTGTGGGAAAGGGAAGCAAGCGCTGATCCTCTGGAAGTAACCGACGCGGAAGGTATTGAGTGGCCTGTTGATCCACTGGGTGAGCGTCGTGAAGCCGTGACCAATGCTGCTCACTTGGTCGGCGAAGCACTCACCAATCTGCATGCGCAGGAACCTACCAGCGTGCGCCCCATTGGCGGAGATATTTCGCAGGTGTGGGACATGGAAGTCTCGATGCTTTTGGACGAGCGTCGTCACGCACGTGAAAGCGCTATTGAAGTGGAACTCCCGGTGCAGCTGTCGGCCAGTGAATACATCGCGATGCGCCAGGACCCCGATGCCTTTGCACGCCGCAAAGCTCGCCCCGTTCCATTCAAACCGAACCGTTTCGCCCGACGCGGCACTGCCTTCCACGCATGGTTGGAGAGTTTCTTCTCTACCCAAGCATTGCTTGACGACGAAGACATCTTCGCCATCGCTGACGAATTTGGCGCTGACTTTGGTGAAGATCTCGCTGTCGATCGGTTGAAAGAGATCTTCAAGAATTCGGAGTGGGCTGACCGCACCCCGGAATGCGTGGAAGTGCCTTTCGACATCTCGCTTGGTGGGCAACGAGTAGTGGGCCGTATCGATGCTGTGTTCCGCATTGACGGTAGGTGGGTTGTCGTTGACTGGAAGACTGGTAAGCCAGCCACTGGCCACGATTTATCCGTCAAGGCATTACAGTTGGCCATTTACCGGATAGCGTGGTCGGATAGATTGCGGGCAGAAGGGCAGGACGTACCTCTCGAAGATGTGGGAGCTGCGTTCTTCTACCTCAATCCAGCTGGCCGGAGCGAAACGGTCTGGCCTGGTGAGGGAGATCTGCCCAACCGATTAGAATTGGTGCAAGCTATTCAGGACAGCGTTCGCCGCTAAGCAACGTTCCCTGCAGCAGCACACACGGATGCAACAAGTAAACGATGTAGAAGGCGAGAGCAACGGTGCGCGACAAGATCCACGCTCGGTTCGGAACCGATGTCGAGCTCGATGATCTGCCAGAACATGCCCTCCTGGGCGTGATCGGAATTCCAGAGGCCGCAAATAAGGGGCCATGGCGACTTATTATCCGTCGCATCTCTTATGCGGTCGGGCTAGTGCTGGCTGCGGCCTTAGTCGTGTACCTCGACGGTGATGGCTATTCCGAGCCGATGTCGTTCGTGGACTCGTTGTATTACGCGTCGGTGAGTTTGTCTACCACTGGTTATGGTGACATCACGCCGGTGACGGAACGTGCCCGTATTTTCAATATTTTGCTCGTTACGCCAATGCGAGTTGTCTTCCTTGCCCTCTTGGTCGGTACGACCCTGACGGTTCTTACGGAAGAATCTCGTAAGGCACTGCAAATCAAGCGCTGGAGGAAGAGCTTGCGTAATCACACCGTCGTCATCGGTTACGGAACCAAGGGCAAGTCTGCTGTGGCTGCGCTGCTGGCTGATGGCGTAGACCCAGCACAGATTGTGGTCATTGACATGGACAAGCATGCCCTTGATTTGGCTAGCAATCAGGGACTCGCCACTGTGCATGGCTCGGCAACGAAGTCTGATGTCTTGAAGTTGGCAGGCATTCCGCGTGCACGCTCGGTTGTCATTGCGCCGAACCAGGACGATACTGCTGTGCTTGTAACTCTGTCAGTTCGCGAGCTTGCTCCAGGCGCAACCATCGTCGCTTCGGTGCGCGAATCCGAAAACCGTCACTTGCTTGCGCAGTCAGGTGCGGACCAAGTAGTCATTTCCTCTGAAACAGCTGGTCGCATGCTCGGCCTTGCGACGGTGACGCCGTCAGTGGTGGAGATGATGGAAGACTTGTTGAGCCCCGATGAAGGCTTCTCTGTGACCGAACGATTGGTCACGGAAGAGGAGATCGGTGCGAACCCACGTCACCTCGCGGATATTGTGTTGGGTGTTGTTCGTTCCGGTGAGCTGTACCGAATTGATTCCCCAGAGTGCGAGTCAGTAGAACCGGGCGACCGTTTGCTCTTCGTTCGCCGTGTCGGCAATGAAGACCAGGAACCAGATGGCGCTAAGTAAACTTTCGCTTGCTCAGTTAGACCCAGATCAGTATGCGGCCGCAACCGCACCGCTGGGTCCTGTGTGCATTCTTGCTGGAGCAGGAACAGGTAAGACTCGAACGATTACGCACAGAATCCACCACCTCATCGAGCAGGGTTTTGTGCAGCCTCAAAAAATTCTGGCAGTGACGTTTACCAAGCGCGCTGCTGGTGAGATGCGAGATCGACTTGCCACGATGGGCACTCCGGGAGTCCAAGCTCGAACGTTCCACTCAGCTGCGTTGCGGCAGTTGCGGTACTTCTGGCCCCAGGTCGCAGGGGATATGCCGTGGCAGTTGATCGAGAACAAGTTCAGCTTGGTCGGCCGAGCTGTTCGTGGCGCAGGCTTGGATTCGAGTACGGAAACTGTGCGGGATGTGATGAGCGAGATTGAATGGGCGAAAGCCTCGCTCATTACGCCCGATGCTTATGCAGAAGCTATCAAAGAATATGGGCGATTGGCGCCTGTCTCAGCCGACAAGGTCAGCCATGCGTATCGCAATTACGAAGACAGCAAAGCAACACCAGATGGCATGCTGCTGGACTATGACGATCTCCTGTTGCACACCGCCGGTGCGATGGAGAACTCTCGCGCAGTGGCCGAAGAGTTTCGGGCACAGTATCGCAGCTTTGTCGTCGACGAGTATCAGGATGTCACTCCGCTACAGCAGCGCGTTCTCGACGCATGGGTGGGGGATCGTGATGACATCACGGTTGTCGGTGATGCAAACCAGACGATCTACTCATTTACCGGTGCAACTCCCGAGTTCCTCATTAATTTCTCACGCAAGTACGACAACGCGACCGTCGTAAAGTTGCAGCGAGATTATCGCTCTACTCCCGAAGTGGTGCGCCTTGCGAACGATGTCATCGGTCAAGCGAAGGGGCGAATTGCCGCGTCAAAACTGCAACTGATTGGCCAACGAGACAATGGGCCCGAGCCCACGTTTTCGGAATATGACGACGAGCCGATGGAAGCTCGCGTCATTGCCCGCCGTATTAAGCGGCTGATTGATGACGGCACACCAGCATCGGAAATCGCAGTGTTGTATCGCATCAACGCCCAGTCAGCCGTATTTGAACAGTCGCTTGGCGAAGCCGGAGTGCCGTACCAAGTCCACGGCGGTGAAGGCTTTTATCAGCGTCCGGAAATCCGTCAAGCTGTCAGTGAGCTCATACGTACTGGTCGCCGGGGACTTGATGGCCAAGGCACCGCGCTATTGGAAATTGTTGGTGAAGTCTTCAGCAAGCTGGGTTTGACCAAGACGGAGCCAGAAGGCGCGCAAGCTCGCGAACGCTGGCACTCGCTGAAGGCGCTGTCCAATTTGTGTGCGGATTTGGTGCATGCCAATCCGGGCCTGACTATGCAGGGTCTCCTTGGACAATTGCGCACCCGCCAGGAGGCGAAACATCCACCCACCCTTGATGGTGTCACGCTTGCCAGCCTGCATGCTGCCAAGGGCCTGGAGTGGGATGCTGTGTTCTTGGTCGGTCTTTGCGACGGTACGCTGCCGATTCAACACGCCCTGAAAAAGGGCGAGGACTCCGAGGCCGTCGAAGAGGAACGTCGATTGCTGTATGTCGGTGTCACGCGAGCCAGGGAAGTGTTAGAGCTGTCATGGGCGTTGTCCCGACAGGAAGGCGGCCGGAAGACACGGAAGCGCAGTCGATTCCTTGATGCTCTTGACGCACCTGGCCTGCAGCAGCTCAGCGTGCAAAACCGAGTCGAAACGGGCGCAAAAAAGTCTACGTCGACTAGGTGCAAACAGTGCAATGCAGCATTGAAGACTGACTTTGAGCGGATCACCAGACGATGTATTAACTGCCCAAGCACTGTCGACGAAGAGCTGTTGTCCGTGCTCAAATCATGGCGGCTGGAGACTTCTCGGGATATGTCGGTGCCGGCCTATGTGGTGTTTTCAGATGCGACTCTGGTTTCCATTGCGGAAAGCAAGCCACGAACTGTGACTGAACTTCTCGAAGTTCCGGGCATTGGCCCGGCCAAAGTTCAGCACTATGGCGAGGCTGTCTTGGGAATTGTGGCGCATTACGCCTAATCAGTCCGCTATGCGTTGTTATGCCAGGTGTCGGCCTCGGTGCCCCAAAGAGATCATTTTCGGCGACGACACACAGGGCAATTCGGGTGTGGCAGTACCGGCTTTGCGACGTGATGTAGCCCCACCAGGTCCACAGTGACTTCTGTGGCCAACAGTGGCGAGTCAGCATAGCCATAGTGGGCAATGCGTTCTAGTTGCAGCACAATCATGTTGACAAGTGAGGAAATGACGAGAGGCGATCCGTTCGCTGTCTGATTACGCAACTGCAAAGCAAGAAGCTCCCGGGCGGAGTCGTCGCTACGCCGATGCGACTCGGCGCACATTGGACACGGGGAATACCCCGGCACAGTCAATGGACCCAGTACTGCGCGACCATCGCGAAGATGCACGCAAAGATGGGGCAGGCGCCTACGCCACAGAATCTCAATCATTTGTTGGTGCGGTACTTCCATGCCGGTCAAGACAACAAGTCCGACATCATCTGGTGAAGTGTCTGTGAGCCAGGACAGCGTGTGTCGGCCAATTCCTTTGAGATGTGGCGAAGGCGTGCGATGACGAACGGCATCGTGAAGTGCGTGTTTAACCTGGTCTCGGCCAATAATGGTCAATTGCAGGAAGGTCGCAGGTGGTTGTGTGAGTCGTGCTGACGTGAGCTCGGTGATGAGTTGGTTCACCAGTGCTGGTGGCAGGCTCGTGTTGTTCAAACTCTCTCGGAGACATTCGCCCCGCGTTGCGCCGAGGATCGCCGACCAAATTGGGCCGGGTGAAGATTCCTCAGGAAGTGGTACAACAACCGCCGAATCTGGTGTCGTGCCAAACTGAATTCGGCCACCCGGTCGCAGCAAAATGGGCATGTCTCGGCGCAGCGTTACTGCTGAGTTGGCAACCGCGTCGACGCCCACGTCTTCTATTGTTCCCCCGATAATTTCCCCCATAAAGCAATAGGTACCGCAGCGCGCCGTTTTCCGCTGGGCAACGCACTATGGCTACGCTAGGGGTATGAACCGTAAGCGACCCGATTATGGGCCCGATGTCGACGTGCGCCGGTCCAAGCGTCGACGCCGTACGGTGTCAGCGCGTGCAGAGGGCAATCGCATTGTTGTGATGGTGCCGGACGATATGACGGAAGCCGAAGAGCGCCGTCAGATTGAAGAGATCGTTGCGCGCGTTCGCAAAAAGGTAGGCAACAAGGCTGGTCACGAACTCGACAACGACATTTTGCTGCGTCGCGCTCGCCGGCTGTCCGTCACGGTGTTGGAGGGACGCCCTCACTTCGAGTCAATCAAATGGGTTCGCAATATGTCGCGTCGCTGGGCCTCAGTGTCAGGGGAACCGCCGCGTATTCGCGTGTCGCATCGCTTGGCTGAAGTTCCAGATTACGTTCTCGATGATGTCATCGTCCATGAGCTCGTCCATACCTTTGTGGAGGGTGGTCACAACGATGAGTTCTGGCATTGGGCAGCAAAAGCCCCGCACCACGAACGGGCACGGGGCTATTTAGAGGCCTACCAACGCTGGGGAATTAGCTCCTAGCTGGCTTACTTATCCGATTCTTCGGAGCCACTGTCCTGCGAACCATCCGCATCGGGGTCACGCTCATCGCCCGACTCTGCTTCACGACGCAGCTGCTCTTCCAACTCCGCAATTGGATCGAAGTCGTCGGATTCGGAGCCACCAAGAACACTGTCGATGAAGGCTGCTGGGTTATCTAGGTCTTCTGCAACTGGTAGGAAGTCGGGGTGGTCCCACACCTTGTCGCGGCGATCGATACCGACCGCGGTGGTGAGACGACGCCACAATTCGGCGGCTTCACGTACCTTTGGTGCGCCCAGGTCGATGCCCGTTGCCTTTTCCAGCGCCTTCTCGGCACCGTCGGTTGCCTGACGACGTCGCCACGCTTCCTCCAGCTGCGCAAAACCAGGTAGTCGCTCGCCAAGAGCGTCGGTGACGATGACATCGACCCAACCCTCAACCAGCGCAAGCAGAGTTTCGAAGCGGGAGCGGGCGTGCTCGTTGGAAGAGGAAATCTTCGGCGACATGTCAATGTTCTGGAAGTTCGCCATTGCTTCCTGCATACGGGCGGGGTCCTGCAAAGCCTCGATGTCCAAGCCCTGCGCTGCGTCTTCGATATTCGAGTAATCGATGATCAGACCCGCCGCGTACTCTTCGACGGAGGAGATCATGCGCTCGGTCAACCACGGAACACGGTCGAAGAGACGCTGATGAGCAGCTTCACGTGCAGCGGCGTACACCAGCAGTTCGCGAGCTGGCACTTCGAGATCCTCTGCTAATGCCGTCAAATGAGTTGGCATCATGACAGCTGCTCCCGTCGTATGCAGCGGAAGACCCAGGTCGGTGCCGGTGAGAGCAGACTTCGCTAGCTCTGCCAGTGCGTTGCCCAGCTGCGTACCGAAACTCATGGAGTTCATCTGGTTCATCATGCCGAGCATGGGGCCCATCATCTGACGAGCTTCCTCCGGCATACCTTCCACCGAGGCATCTGCCATGCGCTCTGCGACGGGGTCAACCAGCCGCTTCCATGTTGACATGGTGTTTTCCAGCCACTGGACGCTGTTCCAGCCTTCTGCCCGGTTTGCGCCAGCGGGCAGCGTCGTTGCATCGTCCAACCAAAGCTCCGCAAGGCGCAATGAATCTGACAGTGCGTCCTTGCTGGATTGGCTAATTGGGGCTACATTGCCGATGCGCTGGCGAGCAACCCGTTCTGCAACGGAGTGGTTCACAGCGCCACCAGTGCCCATGTCCTGGCCCATGCCTGACAGCATCTGCCCAAACTGATTCAAAATGTCGCCAAGGTTCGGCTGGCCGGCACCAGGATTCTGCGCATCACCAGAATCGCCAGAGTTACTGGAGCTACCCTGACCAGGCTGACCGCCGAAGGGGAATCCGAAGATGCCGAAGTCGCCTCCGAAGCCACCAAAGCCTCCGAATGGATTGCTATTGTCCCCGCCGTTTCCGCTAGAGCCGTCGCGGTCGCGACGGTCGTTGTCATCGCCGTCGTTGTCGTCGCCAGGTGTGAAGCCGAATCGATTGGAATTCATGCTCCTAACCGTACCGGTCAGCCTGCATGAACTTCACTAGTTTGTGGCGTGGGTGTGGCCATTTTCGCGAAGGGCGAACATTGTCACCAGCACGCCAGTGCCGGGTAGGGTAGTTAACCGTGAATCGTCGAACCCGAACGCTACTTGTGGGAGCCTTGCCAATCGGTGTGCTTGCGCTGATTATGTCGTCGCCAAGCGCAACTGTTCCGTTTGCAGCGGAAGGACCCGGCCCGCTTTTCGACGTCCTCGGTGACTTGGAAGGAAAGCCGATGATCGATGTGAGTGGCGAGGGCGTCGATACTGAAAAGCCCAAGGGGTCCTTCAACATGACCACTGTGGCAGTGCATCACAGCGTGTCTCTGCCACAGGCAATCGGATTGTGGCTGAAGGAAGACACCACGGTCGTGCCAATCGAGTCTGTATTCCCTCCTGGAGTATCTGAGGAAGAGATCCAGGAAAAGAATGACCTGATGTTCACTGATTCGGAAGCCAACGCTACGGCAGCTGCCCTTGCTGAGCTCGGGTTGCCAACCAAGGTGTCGGTGGCGATGATCATGAAGGATTCCGCGGCCGAAGGTGTGCTGAAAGAAGGCGACATCCTCCATCGCGTCGGGGAAGAGGCGGTGCAGCGCCCCGAATCAGTAAAGGCAGCCGTCGCGGCGATGAAACCAGGTGACGACGTCGATCTCATCGTGGAACGGGTGAACGAACAGGGAAAGAGCGTCCTGGAACCCGTCACCGTAAAGCTGGGGGATAACCCAGATAACAAGGATTTGGCGTTTCTTGGAATCGGCATGGAGGCTCAGCCAGATGGTGAAGTAGAAGTGGCATACAACGTCACCGGCGTTGGTGGGCCATCGGCGGGATTGATGCTTGCGCTTGGCGTCGTCGACAAGCTAAGTCCTGGGGATCTGACTGGTGGAAAGCGGATTGCCGGTACTGGAACTATTGATGGCGCAGGGCGTGTGGGAGAAATCGGTGGCATTACGCATAAGATCGCGGCGGCTCGGGAAGAAGGTGGCGAGTACTTCTTCGTGCCGTCTGCTAATTGCTCCGAAGCGTTGACTGCAGATGCCGGGGATATGAAGTTGATCCGGGTCAATGAGTTATCCGGTGCTGTGGAGGCGCTAAAGAATCCTGACGACGCTCCGGCGTGTCAGAAGGGCGAGTAGACAACCCGCCACTGGATACAGAAAAATCCCGCACTCGCAGAAAACTGTGGGGCGGGATTTCGTCATTGTTCAGCATGTTGCTGGCGCAATTTTAGACAGCTTTCGAGGTGGTGGACTGCCACTGCTCGATGTCCTTTGCGGTAGCACGCAGCTGCGGGTCGAAGTCCAAGTACGCCTTGGTTTCGCGAGCAATGAGACCGGATAGGACAAGCAAACCGACCAAGTTCGGCAGAGCCATCAGACCGTTCAGCGCGGACGCGAAGGCCCATACAGTTTCAAGCTCGGTTACTGCACCCAGGTAGACAACACAGGTGAAGATGAATCGGTATGGAACGGTGCCACGTCGGCCCACCAGGCTTTCGAAGGTGCGTTCGCCGTAGTAGGACCAACCCAGCATCGTGGAGAAGGCGAAGAACACGATGGACAGGGTCACGATGGATCCTCCAATGTGTCCAGGAAGGCCACGGGAGAATGCTTCCGCAGTCATAGCGCCAGCGTCCTCAGCGCCGAGTTCCCATGCGCCAGTGGTGATGATGACCAAACCAGTGAACGACACGACGATGATGGTGTCGATGAAAGTCTGAGTCATGGACACCAAACCCTGGCGAACAGGGTGGGTCGTTTTTGCTGCTGCTGCCGCGATAGCTGCCGAACCCATACCGGACTCGTTCGAGAACAAACCACGGGCAACACCCATCTGAATTGCCGCGATGATAGTGGCACCTGTGAAGCCACCTACGGCAGAAGTACCGGTGAAGGCATCACTGAATACGAGTGCGAATGCTGCTGGAAGATCGGTGATGTTGGCGATCAGAACCCAGATCGATGCACCGATGTACAAAACGATCATCATTGGCACGAACGCAGCAGTGACCTTACCGATCGACTTAATTCCACCCATCAGCACGGCGCCTACCAGGACGAACATGATGATGCCGGTGAGCTGTGGGTCCACTTTGAAGGTCGACTCAAGGTTGGTTGCCACAGCGTTACCCTGAGTCAAGTTACCGATACCAAACGCAGCAATTGCTGCGAAAACAGCGAACGTTACGGCGAGGAACTTGCCGAAGCCATTAGGGATGGCCTTCTTCAGGTAGTACTGCGGTCCACCGGACTGCTCGCCAGCAGCGTCGGTCTGACGGAAACGAACACCAAGATATGCTTCCGAGTACTTCGAGGCCATGCCGAGAAGACCAGTCACCCACATCCAGAACAGCGCGCCTGGGCCACCGATACCGATAGCGGTTGCAACACCGACGATGTTGCCGACACCTACCGTGGCCGCCAATGCGGTCGACAGTGCCTGGTACTGCGAAATGTCGCCTTCGCCACCGTCATCTTCGCGTTCTAGCAAACCGAGACGAAGAGCAGGAACCAGCTTGCGAAGCTGGACACCTGCGAGCCGGATGGTCAGCCAGAGACCCGTACCGATGAGGAGCGGAATTAGGAGGAAGGGACTCCAGATGAAGCTGTCAGCTGCACTGAAGAACTCATTGAGGGAAGTCATAAGGGGTGAGATTACTTAATTCACCCCACTGGAGTCATATTTTCGATACCGGAAATGTTGACATAGATATGTTCAGGGGTAATTGATGGGGGTATTTGGTGCTGCGCGCCTCGTTAGTCGACTGCTGACATCATGCCGAATAGAGCTACCGCTCCGACAATGATCGTCGCTGCTGGGTAGCCAATTGCCCACCATGACTTTGATCGTGCGAGGTCGACAGTTTCGCTGGCCAACGTCGACCACGTAGATAGGGCGCCAGCCATGCCGATGCCAAACGCTGCATATGCCAATACGGTGTCCGATTGGTGCCACAGCGCATACGCGGTGCCCACAACACCACACGCGATCACGTTGGCAACAAAAGTCCCGGGAATCGCTGTTCCTGACTTCTGCTTTGCGACGACTCCCAGCCAGTACCGCAGCACGCCACCCGCGGCTGCACCGATACCGATGCTGACAAACACAGGCACAGTGAAAAGCTCGATCATCGCCACACCGGCTTTTCGATGTCTCGTGTGTGGATGACCTTCGCCAATGCCATGCCCAGCCACAGTACGGCCGGGCAGCCAAGCACGGTGCCAAGGAAAGCGACAGCGATAACTGACAAAGACGGCTGGCTGAGTAAAAGAATGAATGCCGAGAACGTCGTAAAGCCCCCAAGGAATCCTGGTCCCGTCAGTAACCAAGCAGTAGAGGACTGGTTTATCAGGATGCGGGCGCAACCAAAGGCGAAACAACCAACAAGGTTGATGATGACCGTCGCCCAAGGTTCGGCAGCAAACGACGCAAGTGCGAGTCCGAGTCCTACCCTGGACAATGCGCCCAGCATGGCTCCGCAGCCGACAGCAATGGAGGAAAAAACTGCGGAGCTCATGTCAGTCAGGATATTCCATGACGCACTCGATGCAGGAAACCCCCACGAATTTAGTCACAGTGTGTCACTCACCCTGCGAGGTCAGCGGAAAACGGGAACACTGGAAGTACCCATAGTTTTGCGGTTAGAAAAACCGGTTGGACACCAGGAGGACAATTATGGCTCACGAGCGCGCCGGGCAGCTTGCTCAACCACAGGATCTCATTGACGTTGCTGAACTGGTCACCGCGTACTACACGCGTCATCCAGAACCAGGCAACCCAGATCAGGCAGTGTCCTTCGGCACCTCCGGCCACCGTGGTTCTTCCTTGGATTCCGCTTTTAACGAAGATCACATCCACGCGACGACACAGGCGATTGTTGATTACCGCACGTCGCAGGGGATTAACGGACCTCTGTACATCGGTCGCGATACTCACGGCTTGTCCGAACCAGCAATGGTGTCCGCTCTCGAAGTGCTGACTGCCAACGGCGTCACCGTTATGGTCGACGCTCAGGGACGCTATACCCCGACGCCAGCGGTCAGCCACGCAATCCTTACCCACAATGCTGATGTTGCAGGTGGTCCAACGGGCACGGATGCGGCGCGTGCAGACGGTATCGTCGTGACGCCATCGCACAACCCACCACGTGACGGCGGCTTCAAGTACAACCCGCCAACTGGTGGTCCCGCAGATGCGGATGCAACCGACTGGATTGCAGCTCGTGCAAATGAGTACCTGGCCAAGGGCATGGATGGCGTTAAGCGTCAGGTGGTGGAGAAGGCTGGCGATTTGATCGTCAAGCACGACTACCTGAACAACTACGTGATGGATCTGCCGAATGTGATCAATTTCGATGCGATTCGCGACTCCAATTTGCGTATCGGTGCCGACCCAATGGGTGGCGCGGCCGTGGATTACTGGGGCGCAATCGCAGACGTCCACGACCTCAACCTGACTGTGGTCAATCCACTGGTGGACGCAACCTGGCGTTTCATGACGTTGGATACCGACGGAAAAATTCGCATGGACTGCTCGTCGGCAAACGCGATGGCGTCGCTTATTGACAATCGTGACAAGTTCGATATCTCTACCGGCAACGATGCGGACTCGGACCGCCACGGCATCGTGACTCCAGATGCCGGATTGATGAATCCAAACCACTACCTGGCTGTCGCCATTGATTACCTCTTTGCGCACCGTCCAGACTGGTCTCCTGAGATGGCTGTAGGTAAGACCTTGGTGAGCTCGTCGATGATTGACCGCGTGGTCGCTGACCTTGGCCGCAAGCTCGTTGAGGTGCCAGTCGGCTTTAAGTGGTTCGTGCCAGGACTGATGTCCGGAACGATCGGTTTCGGTGGCGAGGAATCTGCAGGTGCATCGTTCCTGCGTCACGACGGCACCGTCTGGTCGACTGACAAGGACGGCATCATCTTGGACCTGCTGGCTTCCGAGATCACGGCTGTGACTGGGAAGACTCCTTCCCAGCGCTATGCAGAGTTGGCAGACAAGTTTGGTGCACCTGCTTACGCACGTACCGACGCGGATGCGAACCGTGAGCAGAAGGCGATCTTGAAGGCGCTGTCTCCAGAGCAGGTGACTGCTGACACCTTGGCTGGTGAGCCAATCACCGCGAAGCTGACGGAAGCTCCAGGTAACGGCGCTGCAATCGGCGGCTTGAAGGTCACCACTGAGAATGCTTGGTTCGCTGCTCGTCCTTCCGGCACTGAGGACAAGTACAAGATCTACGCTGAATCCTTCAAGGGAGAAGATCACTTGAAGCAGGTTCAAGCAGAGGCGCAAGAAGTGGTTTCTGCGGTTCTCGGCAACTAAACTGCCTTGACATGAAAGACATCCTAGGATTCATCGCCCGCTTCGGATTGGCAGCGGTTTGGTTGTGGTCAGGAACGGTCAAGCTGATGAATCCGTTGGATTCCCAGCGCGCTATCGCCGCCTATCAGCTGCTTCCGCGGGAGTTTGTTGAGCCATTGGCAGTGTTACTGCCGGCCGTGGAGATTATCCTCGGCTTGATGCTGCTGCTCGGTGTCTTCCTGCGATTCGCAGGTGTGGTTACCATGCTGATCATGGTCGGATTCATCATCGGCCTTGCCTCTGCCTGGGCTCGCGGGCTGCAAATCGATTGTGGTTGCTTCGGCGGCGGCGGTTACAACCCAGAAGCGGGCACAGTGACTTATCTGAAGTCGCTGGGACGCGACGTTGGATTCGTCATTTTGGGTGCCATCGTCACCTGGATTCCATTCAAGAAGTTTGCGATTCACTCGGGTAAATAGCCTGTTCGAGCCGTCGTAAAGCCACTTCATATGGGTATTTCGGTCCTTGGCAGGACTGTTGCATTGCTCATAGTGGGGTGGTTTTTCATTGTTGACAGCGCACAAATTGGCCATTCATCGCTAGTGTGTGACGTGTGAGTCAGAAGATTAAGAACCCGAATGAAAAGAGCTCCGGCTTTCTCGTCGGCATTATCGCTCTTGTAGTCATTGTGCTTGCCGTCATTGGCGCAGTTTTGTACATGGGCCGTAACCAGCCGATGGAAGGACTGCCTAACGACGATGTGAATTTCAACGTTGCAGTCGATGGCGATGTCATTCGCCTTTCTTCCGACAAGGCTGGCGACGATGCCGTTGTCGCGCAGGTATTCGAAGACTTCTCGTGTGGATACTGTGGCGAAATGGCAACCGGTGGTCACAGCGACGAGCTGAAGGCTCTGAACGAAGGCACCCTGGTTGTGGAACAGCACACGCTGAACTTCTTGGACGGAACCGAGCCTGGGAGTGGCAAGGTCAAGCAGGACGGCCATTCGACGAAGTCCATGGCAATCATGCGTGAAATTGCGAAGACCGGTGACGCGAAGCTCTACTGGAACTTCCACGCAATGATGATGAAGGATCAGCAGACCGCTGCTGGTTGGAGCAACGAGGAGCTCGCTGAGCGTGCCAAGAGCATGGGCGCTAACGACGAGCTGGTTGCAAAGATCACGGATGGCATTGACACCGCTGAAGCTAAGAAGGCCGCCGAGGGCAACTACGGCACCCTCGAAAAGGCTCTGGGTAAGGTATCGTCCCCGCACGTCCTCGTTGACGGCAAGGACGTCCTCGACAACCTGGGCGAGCGTCCACTGACCGACTGGGTCAAGGCAGCACTGGAAACCAAGAAGTAAAACTGGCCTGAAGCGTCGCGGTGCTACGCACTGCGACGCTTTCGTCCTTTTCGGTTGTTGCTTTACGACGATTTCGTCGTCAAGCATAAGCCCCTGAACAGGCGATTTGGGGAAAATTGGCCGACGGGGTAGCTTATTGGGAGTCCACTTCGGCAAGACGTGGTACGGGGCTATGGCGCAGTTGGTAGCGCACCACACTGGCAGTGTGGGGGTCACGGGTTCGAATCCCGTTAGCTCCACAGATTGTGAAACCCCTCGTCGTGATGACCAGGGGTTTTGCGTGTTGTGGGGAATTTTTCTTGGGGCTGTTTGGCGCCCTGATGTAGTCAGGGGATTACAGGATTCTGAGTTGGCTGTGTGCTAGTTCTTCAGCCGGAGAGGATGGAGGATTAGCTACCATCCGTACTGTTCTGCTTTTTTCCTGAACAGCTCCGCACAGCGCAGGGTCGTCAATGTAGCCGGCTTCGCAGCCGTGCATGGTTTGAAGTTCTCCGCTGCTAGGGTTGGGGTTTCCGTACTCGTCAGTGCCGTAGCCACAAACGGCCGCCGGACACGTTCCTCCATTGGCAATGGGGATTTCATCGGGGGAGGGGCCTGCAGCTCCTTCTGCGTCAGGGTGCTCTTGTGTGCCCTGTTGATTTGCGCAGAAATCAGTATTTTGAATGGTTCCATCCGACATGCGTGATGAGCCTGGAGTGCCAACAATGCACTCGACTACGTATGGCTCTTCGTTCTCCGGGCTAGCCTCAACAGTTTGTGTTGGGGTGGTCGTGTTGGTGGTGTTAGAGCTGGCTGATGGCTTCGGTGGCGTCTTTGAAGTTATCGGTGTCTTAGCGACAGAAGGACTTTCGGTTTGGAACTGCTGGTTTGCCGAGTTGTCCTCAGAACAGCCTGCGAGCGCTAAACTCGAAAAGGCAACTACGGCTAGGACCTTCTTCATGTCAGTTTCCTTCGGACGGTTGGGCTCTCCTTGCGCTTCCTTCTAGCTTAAAACGGTTGTGTGGATTATGTGAGTGGCCCATCACTTCGGAGGCTGCCTAAGAGCCATATACATGACGGATCAACAATGATGTAGGGTATATCGCATACATGCCCCGTGGGGTATGCGGAGTTATTCGTATTCGTTCATTGGGGTGCACTTTGTCATTCGGGTCAACTGGGGCTACCACGCCTAAGTCTGATGCGCAGCAGCGGCGCATTGCGGCGGTTACTTCGCTAGCAGCTGCGTTCGTCATTCCCATCGTCATCATCGCGGCAATGCCTCCCATTGGGTCTGCTGCGTACCTGCCGGGTTTGCCTACGGTGACCGATGACTTCTCTGTCTCAGCGAGTGCGACGCAGTTAACGTTGACGCTCTACTTCGTGGGTATGGCGCTCGGGCAGCTCTTTATCGGGCCGATCAGCGACAACTTCGGACGCCGTAGGCCCCTGATAATCGGTCTCATAACGTTTGTCGTTTTCAGTGTGCTCGTTGCGCTGTCTCCAAGTCTTGAAGTCATGCTCTTGTTCCGGTTGCTTCAGGGAATGGCTGCGAGTTCTGGAGCAGTGCTCGGCCGCGCTATCGTCGCGGATATCGCCAGCGGTGCTCGAGCTGCCCGTGTCATGAGCGTCATCGCGGCCGCCGGCATGCTGGTTCCTGCATTTGCACCTCTCTTCGGTTCTGGAATCCTACAGTTCGGTGACTGGCGTACCATTTTCCTCGTGCTCGCTGCTATCGGTGCCGGAGTAGGGGTGTGGACATTTATCGTCGTTCCTGAGACACACCCTAAGTTTGTAAAGCACGACGAACTTCGAAAGACCCATGCCGGGGCACAAAAGAAGCTGCCTCAGAAGCCTCATCTTGGTCGTTTTGTCTTGTACGCAGCAGCGGTGGCGCTGACGTTCGCTACGTCGTACGCAATGATCTCGGCTGGCCCATTCGTTTTTCAGAAAGTGTATGGGCTGAGTGAATCGCAATACGCCCTAACAATGGTTGTCCTGGCTGGCACTATGGCCTTCGTGGGCATGGTTGGTTCTCGGTACATGGGCGTTGAAACCCGCTTTGGTGTGGTTACACCTGAACGAGTTGTCACATTCGGGCTTGGTTGGGCGAGCTTCTTCGCAATCTTCGTTGTTATCGCCGCAATTACTCAGGCAAATGTCTTTGTGCTCCTCGCCTCGCTCATCGTGACGACGGCGCCCCTCTCGATCGCTCTCGGCTCTGCCACAGCACTTGCGATGCAGGCCAGCCCGCTGAAGCACGGCATGTCATCTGGCCTTATCGGTGCAATTCAGTCGTTAGGTGGCGCATTGGCTCCACCGCTTGTCGGTGTACTGGGCGCGGATCCTCGGCCGATGGCGTGGACCGTGATAGGCGCCGCTGGACTTGCTTTGTTGGCGAGCCAGCTGACTCGTTTTATCGGCCGAAGCTAACGGTAGTAGCAGGGTGACACGAAGAGTGGGATAATGGTGGCATGACTGAATCTTCCGAAGTAATCCAGCAGCTTTCCACCGAGGATGCTCTCGAATTGATGGGCACCAAGCACTTTGGTCGCCTTGTCGTTCGTCGTAAGGACGACATGGATTTGTTCCCACTCAACTATGTTGTGCACGAGGGAGCTATCTATTTCCGCACCGCAGAGGGTTCGAAGCTGTTCTCTCTCACTCTTAATGACGACGTGTTGTTCGAAGCTGACGATGTCGACTTGGACTCCAACAAGGCATGGTCTGTGATTGTGAAGGGCACTGCGCAGACTTTGACGTCCAACGCAGATATCGAGGCTGCAGACGAGCTCCCGCTGAAGCCGTGGCTGCCAACCTTGAAGTACAACTACGTCAAGGTAACCCCGGGCGAGGTCTCCGGTCGTCGCTTTAACCTGGGTGAAGAGCCGGAGCGCTATTGATCCTATCCGGGGAATATGCCCCTGAGGTCCGCGAAATCTGCCAAAACCGCCCGCGTGCTGGTTGACACTAGTAATCTCACGTTTTGTGACGGGGATCATAGAGAACAGTGCGGTTATGGCGGAACCAATTGAGGGCAATAGCGGACATTGGCCGTCCCAGCAGTTAGGGGCGGCCACGCCTTTTCTGCGTGAACGTCGCGCGCATTCGCCTCGCGTTCAGCAGATCTTGGACGAGGCTCGATTGATGCTGCGTGAATCGGGCTGGCACAACGTCAGTATGCGTCGTCTAGCGGCGCGACTAGATGTCAAGGCACCATCTCTGTACAAGCACATCAGTGGCAAGGAAGAGCTATGCGAGTTGCTCCTCGAAGAAACACTGTGTGCACTGGGGCGGTCAGTAAATGAGGCAGCAGAGTCGGAACCAACTCCGCAGTCTGTGCTCATGGCATATCGGAAGAGTGCCTTTGCAGATCCTTATGGGTATCGCCTGATTAGCCGGTCGCAGTTTGTCAACATTAACCAGCCGTCTGAGCTTGATAGCTGGATTCGTGAGCCTTTCCAGAAGGTCGCTGGCGGCGAGGCTGAAGGTCTCGCGCTGTGGGCTTTTGCGCATGGAATGGTCACGGCCGAGCTCATTCAGGATAAACATCCGACATCAGGCCAGAATCACCGTGACAGCATTAACGCTGACCAGGTGTGGGAAGCAGGTGCTCGCGTGTTTTCCTAACACGCGTCACAACTAGCTCTCATCCCTCGAGCCTTAGCTTCGCCACCACGTTTCTGCAGGTCCCGGGGGTGTGGTGCGCTTATGTCGGCTGACCATCCACAAATGTTCGATGCGATCCCTGTCTTTAGCCGAGACTTCTTTTCCCTCAAGATAGTCATCGAGAGCGGTGTAACTGACGCCCAGTGCTTCTTCATCTGGCAAGGCCGGGCGATCTTCTTCCAGATCTGCAGTTGGCACCTTCAGCCATGCTCGTTCCGGTGCTCCCAAATACTCCAGCAGCGCCGCACCTTGGCGCTTGTTCAGTCCGGAAAGTGGCATGAGGTCCGCGCCACCGTCCCCAAACTTGGTGTAAAAGCCGGTTACTGCCTCTGCTGCGTGATCAGTACCGATGACGAGCAAGCCACGCTCGCCAGCGATCGCGTACTGCGCAATCATCCGCTCCCGAGCCTTCACATTCCCCTTGTTGAAATCTCCGAGCTCAGCTACCTGCAAAGCATCCGCAACTGCGATCTCTGAGGCATCTACTGCTGGGCCCACGTTGACGACAACTGAAGAATCCGGCTTGATGAAAGACAAAGCCATCTGCGCATCGTCTTCGTCTGCCTGCACCTGATAGGGCAGGCGCACCGCAATGAACTCGGCTTCAGCCCCTTCTTTCCGTAGCTTTTCGACGGCCAGCTGAGCCAGCTTGCCCGCTAATGTGGAGTCCTGACCGCCAGAAATGCCAAGTACGAAGCCCTTAGCGTGTGCGGCTTTCAGGTAGTCGACTAGAAACTGGACACGGTGTGCTACTTCTTCAGCAGGGTCGATTGTGGGACGAACATGCAGTTTCTCGATGATCTCTGCCTGGAGTGTCATACCGCTAGGGTACCTATATGTTGGCGAAAGCTGGCACAATGTCCACCGTGAAAAATTCGACCTCATCCTGGCATTCTCTGGCTGTGGCAACTATCGCCGCGCTGGGTGGTTTGCTTTTCGGATATGACACGGGCGTGATCTCTGGAGCTTTGCTCTTTATTCAACGGTCGTTCCAGCTCACTGCTAGTCAGGAATCTACTGTAACTGCGATGTTGCTCGTAGGAGCAGCAATCGGTGCCTTCGTCGGCGGTCGGGTAGCGGACCGTATAGGCCGTCGGAGTACGATCATTATCGGAGCAGTTGGCTTCATCATCGGCAGTTTGTGGTGTGCCGTGGCGGGAAGTGCAATAGAACTGGGTGCCGCCCGTACGCTGCTCGGCTTGTGTATTGGTGCAGTATCCATCGTGGTGCCGATGTTCATTTCCGAAATGGCGCCACCGCAAATCCGCGGTCGGCTGGTCAGCTTGAATTCGCTGATGATCGTCATCGGTCAGCTCGTTGCATTCCTTACCAACTCTGCACTTGCTGAATCTGGCTCCTGGCGATGGATGCTAGGACTTGGTGCGGTGCCGGGAATTGTCCTGTTTATTGGTATGTTTTTTCTTCCGGACACTCCAGCATTCCTCCTGCAGCGTGGCAAACCAAAACAAGCGTTGCGCGTACTTCAGCGCATGCACGGCCCAGATGCATCACTTGACGAAGTTGCAGTTGCAGAGTCGTCGCAAAGTAAAGATCAGCGCAGAGCCGAACGCGCGGCATTGAGTACCCCATGGGTGCGACGCAGCGTCATCATTGCAATGTTCATTGGTGTGACGCAGCAGGTCACCGGTGCGAACGCGATCATGTACTTCGCGCCAACCATGATGAATAAGGTTGGGTTGTCGACGGAAAACTCTGTCTATACGTCAATTCTGATTGGTACTGCTTCTGTGATTGCGTGTGCGGTCGGCATGAGCGTTATCGACAAGGTAGGGCGTCGTCGAATGCTGTTGATCGGACTGAGTGGTTGTGCCATGTCCTTGCTGGCGTTGGCACCGGTATATGGCCTTGCGGCGGACTCCGGGGTAGGAGCAATGGCGGCTTTGACACTGATGACGGTGTTCATCGTCTTCCAGCAGGCAGCGGTATCAGTGGCGACGTGGTTGCTCATTTCGGAGATCGTTCCGAACGAAGTACGTGGTCTCGGCATGGGGCTTGCAGGTTTGGCTTTGTGGGTCGCGAACTGGTTTGTGGCGCAGGCGTTCCTGCCGATGGTTGACGTCATTGGTGGTGCCTGGTCATTCGCGTTCTTCGCGGTCACTGGAGCGATGGCACTGGTCTTCACGTGGCGGACGGTTCCCGAAACCACGGGACGGTCATTGAGTGATGTGCGAGAAATTATGATGGAAAACAATGGCTGAGCCCTGGCGATTAACCCTGTCGGGAGGGGCGGCGCGATACTTTTTTGGTGTTCGCGGAAGCATTAGGTAACATGGCGGTTCGTGTCATGGCACCGATTGCCGGTGCCGTCCGGTTGACGAGTGCTCAAAATCCATTGGGCTCGGCGTTCAACCAATTTGGAGCCGAGTAGAAAGGAGCGCCCGAATGAAGGTCCGTAAGTCCCTTCGGTCGCTGAAGAACAAGCCGGGCGCTCAGGTTGTGCGTCGTCGCGGTAAGGTCTACGTGATCAACAAGAAGGAACCACGTTTCAAGGCTCGTCAGGGCTAATTGGAGCGTATGGCTTCCGCTGAGCTCATCTCTTAGAAGGTGTAGCTTTCAGCAAAACCGCATTGGCAGCTTGCTGCCAATTCGGTTTCTCTTTTCTGAGATGAATCACACCCATGTTATTAGTGAACCCTCATGCCATTGATAGCTGTTTTTCCACGAGTTTTTGAATAATTCGCGTGAAATTACAAGGTTGTCACGGCGTGGTGCCCAACATCTAGTGCTTCGAATTCTGATGAGCAGGGAATACTAATGATGTAACTACTAGATGTTGTATCATTGGCCTTTTTCTGGCACCAAGTGTAGTGTTTTGGATGTTGCTCCGGAACGCGGGTTAAGCCGGAGGGTAAGCGCCTCGGCTAGCAACATTTTGGCAAAATACTCACCGTTGTTGCTATGGCAGTTTCAGTGGTTGAGCGCATTTGAGCGAAAAGGAATGTGGGAGATTCATGGTTACCGTTTACAGCAAGCCAGCTTGTGTTCAGTGTCGCGCAACCACCCGTGCTTTGGATAAGGCCGGAATTGCATACGACGTAGTTGACATCACTTTGGATGACGAGGCTCGTGACTACGTCATGGCTCTTGGCCACCTGCAGGCACCAGTTGTTGACACCGGTGCGGAAACCTGGGCTGGTTTCCGTCCAGATCGCATCAAGGCTCTCCAGGCAGCTTAAAAGCGCTCGCACTGCGCATTTTCAATCCGCGGTTTCGCTCAGGCGAGACCGCGGTTCTTTGGTAAGAACCTTAAAAGGGGATGACTGCAAACATGCTCATCGTCTATTACTCGTCTGCGACGGGGAACACGCACCGGTTCGTCGAAAAGCTCGGATTTTCGAGTAAACGAATTCCGATGCGAAAGTCCGATCCGGAGTTGCTGGTAGATGAACCGTATGTGCTTATCTGTCCGACATATGGCGGTGGTGTATCGATGTCTGGGGGAAATACCAGGCCGGTCCCGCCGCAAGTTATCCGATTTCTCAATAACGAGCACAACCGCTCGTATATCCGAGGAGTCATTGCTGCAGGTAATACCAATTTTGGCGCAGATTACGGCAAGGCTGGTGATGTCATCTCCTACAAATGCAAGGTTCCATACCTGTACCGTTTCGAGTTGATGGGCAACGATGAAGACGTTGTCATTGTTCGCAAGGGACTGACAGAGTTTTTCCACGGAAAAGCTGCGTAACCACAACCTGTGTCACAACCACATAACTGCGCGTTGACCTGCGTACTAGCCTGTGAAAATGGGCGTAATTCTAAAAACTGTAACATCTAAAAGAGCATTGAAGAGAGCTACGAGGAGCGAGAAGATTGGCTGAAATGGGCAAGTCAGTGGCGGAGCCAGTAGGGGACGAGCAGCTGGATTACCACGCGCTCAATGCACTGCTGAATCTCTATGACGACGATGGTCAGATTCAGTTCGACAAGGACCGACAGGCTGCACGTCAGTACTTCTTGCAGCACGTCAATCAGAACACGGTTTTCTTCCATAACCTGAAGGAAAAACTCGACTACCTGGTCGAGAACAAGTACTACGATGCGGAGATCCTCGGCAAGTACGAATTCGAGGACATCAAGGCCCTATTCAAGCAGGCATACGCGCACAAGTTCCGTTTCAAGTCGTTCCTCGGTGCGTACAAGTACTACACCTCGTACACCCTGAAGACTTTCGACGGGAAGCGCTACTTGGAGCGTTACGAAGACCGTGTCTGCATGGTTGCTCTCACGCTTGCCGATGGTGATTTGAAGCTCGCTCAGGAACTCGTCGACGAGATTATTACTGGTCGTTTCCAGCCTGCGACTCCTACTTTCCTTAACTCGGGTAAGGCCCAGCGTGGCGAGCCTGTGAGCTGCTTCCTCTTGCGTATCGAAGACAATATGGAGTCCATCGGTCGCGCTATCAACTCTTCGTTGCAGTTGTCCAAGCGCGGTGGTGGCGTTGCGCTGCTGCTCAGCAACTTGCGTGAGCAGGGCGCGCCTATTAAGCACATTGAAAACCAGTCTTCTGGCGTCATTCCTGTGATGAAGCTGCTGGAGGACTCTTTCTCCTACGCTAACCAGCTGGGTGCGCGACAGGGCGCAGGCGCTGTGTACTTGCATGCACACCACCCAGACATTTTGCGATTCCTGGATACCAAGCGCGAGAACGCTGATGAAAAGATTCGCATCAAGTCGTTGTCGCTCGGCGTTGTCATCCCAGATATCACGTTCGAACTGGCAAAGCGCAACGACGACATGTACCTGTTCAGCCCATATGACGTCGAGCGCGTCTATGGTCGACCTTTCGCGGATGTCAGCATCTCCGAGAACTACCAGGATATGGTCGAGGATCCTCGGATCAAGAAGCACAAGATTAATGCCCGTGCGTTCTTCCAGACTTTGGCGGAGATTCAGTTCGAGTCCGGCTACCCGTACATCATGTTCGAGGATACGGTAAATAAGGCCAACCCAATTGACGGTCGGATTACCCACTCGAACCTGTGCTCCGAGATTCTGCAGGTATCTACCCCTTCTACGTACAACGCAGATTTGTCGTACGCAGAGGTCGGCGAGGATATTTCCTGCAACCTGGGCTCGATGAACATCGCAATGGCGATGGATTCGGACAACTTCTCTAAGACCATCGAAACCGCAATTCGTGGTCTGACCGCAGTGTCCGATCAGACGTCGCTTGACTCCGTTCCTTCTATTAAGAAGGGCAACGAGAAATCTCACGCGATTGGCCTTGGTCAGATGAACCTGCACGGCTACTTCGGCCGCGAACGTATTCACTACGGTTCTGAAGAAGGAATCGACTTCACCAACATCTACTTCTACTGTGTGCTCTTCGAAGCTCTTAAGGCATCGAAGGAGATCGCGAAGGAACGTGGTGTTCGTTTCGGTGGCTTCGAGAACTCCGACTACGCCAACGGCTCCTTCTTCGACAAGTACATCGATCAGGCGTGGGAGCCACAGACTGAGAAGGTCAAGCAGCTCTTCGAGAACTCATCGGTTCACATCCCAACGCAGGATGACTGGCGCGAGCTCAAGGCTGAGATCCAGAAGCACGGCATGTACAACCGCAACCTGCAGGCGGTTCCGCCTACCGGTTCGATTTCGTACATCAACAACTCGACGTCGTCGATCCACCCCATTGCCTCCAAGATTGAGATCCGCAAGGAAGGCAAGATCGGTCGCGTCTACTACCCAGCGCCGCATCTCACCAATGACAATCTGGAGTACTTCCAGGATGCCTACGAGATTGGCTACGAGAAGATCATCGACACTTACGCCGCTGCCACCCAGCACGTCGACCAGGGCTTGTCGCTGACGCTGTTCTTCAAGGACACCGCAACTACCCGTGACATCAACCGTGCGCAGATCTATGCATGGCGCAAGGGCATCAAGACGATTTACTACATCCGCCTCCGCCAGGTTGCTCTGGAAGGGACGGAAGTTCAGGGCTGCGTTTCCTGCATGCTCTAGTTCCGCTCGCATGATTTAAACGCTTGACGACGAACTCGTCGTCAAGCACCAGGCCCACAGATGTTTGCACGGACTCTGTGGGCCTTCGCCCTATGTCACGCCTGCCACTGGGGCAGGGGAGTGACGGGATGCGGGACGTGAAAAGGGGCGTCCGCGAAATGCACCTTATTAATAGGTGTCTAGTGTGGACAGACCAATTGTGAGTAGGATAGGCGCCTAGAAGTCTGTCCTCAGCACAAACGTGCCGCCATTCACTAGCGTCGTGGATGAGCGGCATTTGAATGCTTAGGAAGAGATCACTTCGTCGGCTACGAACAGTACGAATAGCCGGTGATTATAAAGAGGAGACGATTGCATGAACATCGATGACTGCCCACCCTCAACCCCTGCCCACCGTGAGAAGCATGAAGAGGCACGTGAGTGCCCGGTAGCGGCAATCGACTGGAACACCATTCCGGACGAGAAGGACCTGGAAGTGTGGGATCGTCTCACCGGCAACTTCTGGTTGCCGGAGAAGGTTCCACTGTCTAATGACATCAAGAGCTGGAATACGCTGAACGCTCTTGAACAGCAGACCACGATGCGCGTGTTCACGGGGCTGACGATGCTGGACACCATTCAGGGCACCGTTGGCGCAGTGTCGCTGCTGCCGGACGCACTGACACCACACGAAGAAGCGGTGTACACCAACATTGCTTTCATGGAATCGGTGCATGCGAAGAGTTACTCTTCGATTTTCCAGACCTTGGCATCGACGCCTGAGATTCATGATGCATTCCGCTGGGGCGAAACTAACGAGCATCTTCAGAAGAAGGCGAAGATCATCCTCGAATACTACGAGGGCGATAATCCGCTGAAGAAGAAGATTGCGTCGGTCATTCTTGAATCGTTCCTCTTCTACTCGGGCTTCTACCTTCCGATGTACTGGTCGAGCCACGCGAAGCTGACGAACACTGCAGACATCATTCGCCTGATCATTCGCGATGAAGCTGTGCATGGCTACTACATCGGCTACAAGTATCAGAAGAACGTCGAGAAGCTCAGCCAGGAAGAGCAGGATGAGCTGAAGGACTACACCTTCGACTTGCTGCTCGATCTCTATGACAACGAGATTCAGTACACCGAGGATATGTACGACGAGCTCGGCTGGACCGAAGATGTCAAGCGTTTCCTTCGTTACAACGCAAATAAGGCGCTGAATAATCTAGGTTACGAAGGGGTCTTCCCGGCTGACGAGTGCAAGGTCTCACCAGCGATTTTGTCTGCGCTGAGCCCTAATGCTGACGAGAACCACGACTTCTTCTCTGGTGCCGGATCTTCCTACGTCATGGGTAAGGCTGAAAGCACCGAAGACGAGGACTGGGACTTCTAGTAAGCTTCGCAATGCTAGTGGGGGTAATTCGGGGGAACACTGTGAACGGCAATCAATTCGGAATAGTTGCTGGTTAAGGTGTTTCTCAGGAAATTCTGCGCATTGCACAGCTTGGCGAGATGCTGTAAATCCGCTGCTGGCCTTAACTTTTTCACAGGAACCAGTTAGACTCGGCCAGGTAGAGAAAGGTGGGCTCGCATACGCGGGCTCATCTGGACTAACATTAAGAGTCACTTAATTCTTTGAATAGTCTGTGAATTGCAGGCTATCGCGTAGTCAGGAGGAAGAATGACTGCTGTCGCTCCGCGGCCCGGTCACGAGGTGACCGCGACCGAACGGCCGGAACCGTTCGGCCACGAGCGCAAGGGTAGCTGGGCGTGGGACATGCTTACCACGACCGACCACAAGAAGCTGGGCATCATGTACATCATCATGAGCTTCTCCTTCTTCTTCGTCGGTGGTCTCATGGCCTTGCTGATCCGTGCTGAGCTCTTCGCACCGGGTCTCCAGTTCTTGTCCAACGAACAGTTCAACCAGATGTTCACCATGCACGGCACGGTGATGCTGCTTCTGTTCGGTACCCCTATCGTTTGGGGTTTTGCTAACTACATCCTGCCGCTGCAGATTGGTGCGCCGGACGTAGCTTTCCCACGTCTGAATGCCTTCGGCTTCTGGTTGACCACCGTTGGTGGCATCCTGATGCTCTCGGGCTTCCTTACCCCTGGCGGTGCAGCTGACTTTGGTTGGACCATGTACTCGCCACTGTCGGACTCCATCCACTCGCCAGGCGTCGGTTCTGACCTCTGGATCCTGGGTGTTGGTATCGGTGGTATCGGTACCATCGTTTCCGCAATTAACATGACCACCACCGTGCTGTGCCTCCGTGCACCAGGTATGACCATGTTCCGTATGCCAATCTTCACCTGGAACATCCTGGTGACCTCGATTCTGGCACTGCTCATCTTCCCAATCCTCACTGCAGCTGCTTTGGGCGTTCTGTTCGACCGTAAGCTTGGCGGACACATCTACGACCCAGCTAACGGTGGCGCAATGATGTGGCAGCACCTCTTCTGGTTCTTCGGGCACCCAGAGGTTTACGTTCTGCTGCTCCCATTTGTGGGCATCATCACCGAGGTTGTTCCTGTCTTCGCTCGCAAGCCACTCTTCGGCTACGCAGGCATGGTCTTCGCAACCCTGTCCATCGCTGGCCTGTCCATGGCTGTGTGGGCACACCACATGTTCGTTACCGGCGGCGTTCTGCTTCCGTTCTTCTCGTTCATGACGTTCCTGATTTCGGTTCCAACCGGCGTTAAGTTCTTCAACTGGCTGGGCACCCTGTGGCGCGGACACATGACGTTCGAAACCCCAATGACTTTCGCACTGGGCTTCATCGTCACCTTCCTGTTCGGTGGTCTGACCGGTATTATGCTGGCTGCTCCACCACTGGACTTCCACGTCTCTGATACCTACTTCGTGGTTGCACACTTCCACTACACTCTGTTCGGTACCCTGGTATTCGCTTCTTACTCTGGCGTCTACTTCTGGTTCCCGAAGATGACTGGTCGTATGCTCGACGAGACCCTGGGCAAGATCCACTTCTGGCTCACGTTCGTTGGCTTCAACATGACCTTCTTGGTTCAGCACTGGCTGGGCAACGAGGGTATGCCACGTCGTTACGCTGACTACCTCGAGACCGACGGTTTCACCACCCTGAACATGATCTCCACCATCGGTGCGTTCATCCTGGGTCTGTCTGTGATTCCATTCGTCTGGAACGTATTCAAGTCCTGGCGCTACGGCGAGGTTGTTACCGTTGATGACCCATGGGGTTACGGCAACTCCCTCGAGTGGGCAACTTCTTGCCCACCACCACGTCACAACTTCACCTCCATGCCACGTATTCGCTCCGAGCGCCCAGCGTTCGAGCTGCACTACCCACACATGGTTGAGCGCATGCGCGAAGAAGCACACGTTGGTCGCCAGCTCTAATCTGAAAGTCACTGAGCTGACAAAGTAAGACCTCTGAACTACGCACAATTTTTGGCCCTCTCCGGTTCCTCCCGGAGGGGGCTTTGTGCTGTCTAAAACTTGTTTTCCGGCAGTAGGTCGTCGAGCTTAACAACGGGGGCAACTCACTCGTCGTAGCTATGCCCAGATTCCCAGTTCATGAGCGGTATGGGATACTAGTGGGCGTGCAGAATACGGTTGATAACTCCCAAACTGAAACTATTGATGCTCCGTTGCTCGCTGATACAGTGACTCTTCCTGAGGGGCTGGTGTCCGCGCTTGTTACCGCGACCGGACCAGATCACCCTGGTGTCTCGGCATCGTTCTTCCGGGTACTGGCTGCGCATGGCGCACAGATCCTCGATGTGGAGCAGTCAGTATTTCGGTCTCGTCTGGCACTGGGTGCACTTATTGGTGTTCGCCCAGAGAAGCTTGATGTTCTCGAGAAGGGGCTCGTGGATACGCTGGCGGGTCGTTCCATGCAGGTGAATATCGAGCAGGACGAGGACATCGCTCGTGTGGCTTCGACCCACGTGGTAGTCGTTCTCGGAAATCCAGTTGAGGCAGTGGATGTTTCTCGTATTGGTCAGACTCTGGCTGACTACGGAGCCAACATTGATTCCATCCGTGGTATTGCCGATTACCCAGTTACTGGCTTGGAGCTGAAGGTGACTGTTCCGAACCCTAAGCCAGGCGGAGGCGTGCCTTTGCGTAAGGCGTTGGCGGTCCTTGCACAGGATCAGAACATCGACATTGCCATCGAACGTGATGGTTTGCAGCGGCGCTCCAAGCGACTGATTTGCTTTGACGTGGATTCGACTCTGATTACTGGTGAAGTTATTGAGATGCTCGCGGCTCATGCTGGCCGTGAGGCAGAGGTGGCAGCCGTCACTGAACGCGCGATGCGCGGCGAGCTAGATTTCGCGGAATCGTTGCATGAGCGAGTCAAGGCGCTGGCTGGTCTCCCAGAGTCAGTGTTGGACGAAGTTCGTGAATCCATTGTCATGACGCCTGGCGCTCGCACCACGATTCGAACTCTGAAGCGTCTGGGCTACAAGGCGGGTGCCGTCTCGGGTGGTTTCATCCAGATTCTTGAGCCAATGGCGAAGGAACTTGGTCTCGACTTCTATCGCGCAAATACCCTCGAGATTGTTGACGGTAAGCTCACTGGCCGTGTCATCGGGGATATTATCGATCGCCAGGAGAAGGCGCGTAGCCTTCGGGCATTTGCCGAGCAGTACGGTCTTCAGATGCACCAGACGGTCGCCGTTGGCGATGGAGCAAATGACATCGACATGCTGTCAATTGCCGGCCTGGGTATCGCATTTAACGCGAAGCCAGCGCTGAAGGAAATGGCTGACACCTCCGTGAACAATCCTTTCCTTGATGAAGTGCTGTACATGCTGGGTGTCTCTCGCGATGAGATCGACCATGCAGATCGTGAGGACGGTACGTACCGTCGCGTTGCGCTAGAAAATCCAGTTCAGTAATGCACGACGATTCGTCGTCAGCTGTATCCGTACCAGAGTGGTTTTCTATAGCTCACGCGCAGTTGGCACGACCTCGAGACTGGACGAGGGAAGAGGCAGTCCCGTGGTCGATGCCGATCGTGTTGCACATACCCAAGAACGCCGACGATAAGCCATCGCGGAATGCCCTGCTGGTAGCCGCTGCCACCGCTGTGGTCGCGACGTGTTTGGCGGAACCAGCTGGACACGTCGATTCAACGCTCTACAAGGGTCTTGACGGTTGGTACGGAGAGCGAATTCGTAAGATCGCTCGACGCGCCCGTAATGCCCAGTGGACGCGGGTGCAGGAGATCCCCGGTGCGACCGCCACGGTGAATGGTGCAGCCGCGAGAGCGCTAGTGCCTACTCCGGTGTCGGATACGCCACAGCAAGTGTCGAAGCTGCAGATTGGTGGGACAGATCTTCCTTACGACGATCCGTCAGACATCGTTTCTGCCAGCGACACAGCACCAACGCTGTGGGTTGATCGTGGCTTGGACATGACCGTCGGGAAGGCTGCGGCGCAGGTCGGTCACGCGTCGATGTTGTATGCAGCTGCGCTATCGGCAGAACAAGCGTGGGAATGGGCACAGTCTGGATACTCCATGAATATTCGTGAGGTACCCAGGTCAGAGTGGCCTGTAACTGCTTCAAACGGCGACTCGAACGAGTCGATCGTGGCGGTGCGCGATGCTGGCTACACCGAAATCGCGCCCGGCTCTGTGACCGTTGTGGTCACTGTCCGGAGCTAGCATCGCCGTTTAGTCGAGAACTTTGAGCTCACGTCGCAGGATCTTGCCGGTCGCAGATTTTGGAATCTGCTCAATGAACTCGACCTCGCGCACCTTCTTGTACGGCGCGACGCGCTCTGCGACGAAGTCCATGACTTCGTCGGCTGTCAACGTCACATTCGGTTGCGTAACGACGAATGCCTTGGGCACTTCTTCGCCATCATTACGGATTACACCGGTACAGCCAGCGTCAGCGATACCTGGATGCTCCAGCAATACAGCTTCAAGTTCTGCGGGTGGAACCTGGTAGCCCTTGTACTTGATGAGCTCCTTGAAACGATCCACGATGTACACATTGCCGAATTGATCGAGTTGTGCGAGGTCGCCTGTACGGAGCCAGCCGTCGACAAGCGTTTCGGCAGTAGCCTCTGGATTGTTCAGGTAGCCACGCATGACCTGTGGTCCGCGGATCCACAATTCCCCGGAGGCGGAACAGCCGGAGGATGGGCAGTTGATTTCGGGGAGATCGTCGCGTTCGATATCAACGATCTTGTACTCAGTGTTGGCGACTGCGCGACCGATGGAATCGAGTGGGGAATCGTGGCCCATCCGAATATGCGTCGCTGGGGACGATTCGGTCATGCCATAGCCCTGTGCCATGATGCAGCCGATGCGATCCTCTACTTGCTGAGCCAGATCGATCTGCAGAGATGCCGCGCCACTGAAAATGGTTTCCAGCGATGAGAGATCGTAGTTGTCCACGATGGGGTGCTTTGCCAGTGCAACCGCAATCGGTGGCGCAACGAACGCGAACTTGACTGAGCGATCCTGAATGAGCTGCAGGAAATCCGGCAGGTCGAACTTGCCCATGGTGTACTGCGTCGTCCGACGAAGCAGACACAAATTGAGCAGTGCCGTAAGCCCGTAGATGTGGAAAAACGGCAGAATGGTGATTGCTGGAGTGTCTTCAGTCAGCTGTTCATCCACGGCGTTCGCCGCCTGCAGCACATTTGCAACAAGATTGCGGTGAGTTAGCTGCACGCCCTTTGGTGTACCAGTGGTACCGGACGAAAAGGGGATCACCGCGAGGTCATCGGGAAGGACATCGACCTCTGGTGCAGGATGGTTTTCCGCGAGCATTTCGCCCATGCCATGTAGGCCGGTAAGTCCAATGATCTTTTCCGGGGCTAGTCCAGCGTTTTCTGCACCGTTCGCGCCTGCCCAGCCGATGGAGGATGTTGTCAGCATCATGGAAGCACCGGACACGCGGATCTGCTTTTCGACGTCGTCGACAGTAGCCAGCGACGCAACGGTGGTGCAAGTTGCGCCGGCACGCAGGATACCGTGAAATGCCACAGCGAAAGTTGTGGAGTTCGGGCAGTGCAAAGCAATGACGTCACCTTGTTTTACGCCACGAGCTGCGAGCGCACCCGCGAAAGCTTTGACCTGCTGACGCAGCTCTCCGTACGTGGATTGAGAACCAGAGTCTACGATCGCGAGCTTGTTCTCATGGCGCTCGTCAATGTTTGAGAAGAGTAGGTCAAAAAGAGAGACGTCAGGGATATCAATGTCGGATACGGCACTTCGTAGGGGCATATGAACCTCACTTGTTCGTTGCTGATTGACAGGAATGCTACTCAGCGCGTCGGAGTGTGGAGGGAATATTGCAGAGTTGAGCGAGTTTATACGTTCACAACTGTTTCAAATTCTTCCGCAGGATCTTTCCGGTAGCTGACTTAGGCACTTCAGCAATGAATTCCACTTCACGAACTTTCTTGTATGCAGCTACTCGTTCTGCAACGAAATCGATGATGTCGTCTTCGGACACGTTTGCCCCCTCGCGCTTCACCACGAAAGCCTTCGGAATCTCATCACCGGCACGGTCGACAACACCGACGCAGGCTGCATCAGCAATGTCAGGATGTTGGAGGAGGATGTCCTCCAATTCCGCAGGTGCTACCTGGTAACCCTTGTACTTGATGAGCTCTTTCAAACGGTCAACAATGTAGACGTTGCCATCTGCATCCATTTCGGCGATGTCACCTGTACGGAGCCAGCCGTCGACGAGGATGATCGAGTTGGCCTCGGGATTATTGAGGTAGCCGAGCATGACCTGAGGGCCATGAATCCAGAGTTCGCCGGCTTCAGAGCGCCCCGAAGCTGGTGGCTGGATCTCCGTTAGTGCAGGGTCGCTGACATCCACGAGCTTGTAGGACGTATTCGGAATGGCGAGTCCAATGGAATCGACAGGAGTGGATTGATCGAGGCGGACATGCGACACGGGCGACAACTCTGTCATTCCGAAGCCCTGTGTGATCTCGCAGCCGATTCGCCGTTCTACGAGACTAGCCAGGTCTGCTTGCAAAGAAGCAGCTCCTGACAAGATTTTTGTGAGACTCGACAAGTCGTAAGCATCGACACCCGGGTGTTTTGCTAAGCCAACGGCAATTGGCGGTGCAATGAATGCGAAGTTTGCCTTGTGCGTTTGTACGAGTTCCAAAAACTCCAGTAGGTCGAACTTTGCCATCGCATACTGCGAGGCGCGAACCGCAAGGAGCAGATTAAGCAGCACATTCATGCCGTAGATGTGGAAGAAGGGTAGCGGTGTGACGGCGATGGTGTTTTCATCGATGTGGCCGCCGATGATAGAACCCATCTGCACCAGATTCGCTACCAGGTTTTGGTGAGTAAGCTGCACACCTTTAGGTACACCAGTAGTTCCAGATGAAAATGGAATGACGGCGACATCGTGTTCGGAGTCGATGTCTTCCTCAGGAACCGGGCTGCCTTCGAGAAGCATCTCTGCGATGCCATGAATGCCGGTCAGGCCGATGATCTTGTCATCGGATAACCCGGCGTTCTCGCCGCCTTGGTGTCCTGCCCAACCGATCGCGGACGTCGTCAAGATGGCCTTCGCTCCCGAGAGACGGAGCTGCTTTTCGACGTCGTCAGCAGTTGCCATCGACGCGACGGTAGTGACTGTGGCGTTTGCCCGCAAAATGCCATGAAATGCGACAGCGAATGTCGTGGAGTTCGGGCAGTGCAGTGCAACGACATCACCCTTGCCGATGCCGCGCGCTGCTAGTGCGCCCGCGAATCGTTCAATCATGTCGCGAAGTTCGGAATACGTCGCGGAAGTTCCTGAGTCAGCAATGGCCAGTTTATCGGCATGCTGGGGAGCAAGGTCAGCGAATAGATACTGGAAGAGAGATACAGGTGGGATGTCGACCGCAGGGTAGGCGCTGTGGATTGGCATCGTTCCTCCTTTGCTTGGTGGTATTGGTATCCAAACTTAAATGAATCTGGATTCAGGTGTGGGGTAGTTTGGAAAGAAAGTCGATACTCAAGGAGAAAGGCGGTTGACTGGTGACGCGACCCCATGGAGGGCGGCGTGAAGAGATCCTGGAGGCTGCCAAAATTGTGTTTGTGCGGGAAGGATACTTCGACACTCGGTTGGTGGATATCGCCGAGGAAGCAGGGTGTTCTGTTGGAACTGTATACACCTATTTCGATGGCCGGGATCAGCTACTGTATGCAGTACTGGAAAGTGTCGAGACAGACATGCGCGCACGGTCTTCGCGCCCGCGGGAAGGTGCTAGTCCTGCGGAAGTCTTGGCGATAACTAATCGGGAGTACTTGCAGAGCTACCGTAGAAATGCCCAGTTTATGGCCCTTCTTGAACAAGTGTCGCAGGTGCAGCCGACATTCCGTGAGCTCAGGAAAGAGCGTGCGCGACGATTTGCCTCCCGCAATGCAGAATGGCTGAAACGGCTGCAGTTGGAGGGGCAAGTTGCTGCGACAGTTGATGTGGAAATGATGGCTATTGCCTTGTCTGCGATGGTGTCCCGTTTGGCATATGCGACGTGGGTAGATGGTGAGCATCCAGATGACAGTGCTACGTTCGAGCGGATTCTCGCTACCGTCAATAGGGCATGGTGTGCCTCGTTGGGGCTGAAACCCGATTGGAAAGTTTCCGAAAGTATGTGACCTGAATCACGATTCAATATATTGTGTGGGAGCAAGTAAGTCGACGGCACAGCGCTTCGCGCTGTGGCACTGCGAAAGGTATCCCATTGGCAGGCATTGATCTCAGCAGCGAAGTTGTCCTTATTACTGGCGGAACACGAGGTATTGGCTACGCGACCGCTCTTGAATTCTCTCGTGGTGGAGCAAAAGTTGCCCTGACATCACGGTCGCAAGAATCCGCCACAGAGATGGCACACAAGATTGCGCATGAGACTGGTGGCAAGGTTATCGGTATCGGGGCTCACGTTGCAGATGTAGGCGCTGCACGAGATGCATGCTCTCGAGTTGCAGAAGAACTAGGCCCTTTGACAGTTCTTGTGAACAATGCAGGAACCAATCCCGCCTACGGCCCAATTATCGATCAGCCACTGGCCGCAATGGAGAAAACGTTTCTTGTCAATACTCTTGCGCCCGCTATCTGGACGAGGGCTGCGGTAGCCAGTGGGTTGGGATCTTCGCCAAGTGCAGTAATCAATGTGTCTTCGGTGGGTGCGCTGACCATCGAAGAAGGGCTGGGCACCTATAACGCGTCGAAGGCAGCGCTACTGCATATGACTAGACAATTGGCAATGGAGTTGGCGCCTGCAATTCGGGTTAACTCGATTTCGCCGGGAGTTGTGCGAACGAAACTGTCCGAAGCCTTGTGGAAAGACCAAGAAGAAGCGGTCAGTTCGGTGACACCACTACGTCGAATCGGCGAGCCGGAGGATATTGCGAAAGCAATCTGCTTTCTCGCCTCAGGTGCAGCTAGTTGGATGACCGGTGACAATTTGGTAATCGACGGCGGTCTGCTAGTGCGAAACCCAATGGAAGGCGCGTAGAGGGGAAAGCTAGCGATCACATGGACTTTTTCGAAACTGACCGCGCTCGGGAGTACCGAGAAACACTCGAAGCATTCATGGACGAATGTGTCTATCCTGCGGAAAAAATCATCAAGGATGAGCTTCGGGAAGGCGGTAACCCGCATGCGTTTCCGCCGACTCTGGAAAAGCTCAAGAATGAGGCGAAGTCTCGAGGTCTCTGGAATCTCTTTCATCCGCACGAGAATCAAGGGCCTGCTCTTAGCAATGTTGAATATGCGGGATTGGCTGAAATCATGGGCAGAAGTCCGCATATTGCCCCAGAGGCATGCAACTGCAGTGCGCCAGATACCGGAAACATGGAGATTCTAGAACTATTTGGTACGGAGGAACACCGTAGTCAGTGGCTCGATCCATTGCTGGAAGGAACCATTCGTTCCGCATTCTGCATGACTGAACCAGGGGTTGCGTCTTCCGATGCGACCAATATTTCTATGTCTATGCAACGGGGTGACGGCGGCTTCATCCTAAACGGTCGAAAATGGTTCGCATCTAATGCCATGCACCCTAACCTCCGCGTATTAATCGTGATGGGAAAGACATCTCCTGACGCAAAGCCTCATCGACAGCAATCCATGCTTGCCGTACCGGCTGATGCACAGGGCGTCAGTGTGGTGCGTAATCTGCCTGTGTTTGGCTATCACGATCGGGAAGGGCATGCGGAGGTCCATTTCGAAGACGTTTTTGTTCCTGATAAGGACATTCTGCTTGGTGAAGGTCGAGGATTCGAGATCGCCCAAGCACGGCTTGGGCCTGGTCGAATTCACCACTGCATGCGTGCCATTGGCATGGCTGAACGTGCGCTAGAGCTGCTATGTCAAAGAGCAAGTATCCGGACCACATTCGGCCGCTCGCTGTCAGAACGTGACAATATTCGCGACTGGATTGCAGAAAGCCGTATCGACATCGACATGGCTCGGCTTCTCACGCTCAAGGCGGCTTGGACGATGGACGAGTACTCCAACAAGGCTGCACGACAGGAGATTGCCGCCATTAAAGTGGTGGCTCCTCGTATCGCGTTGAAAGTCATCGACCGAGCCATCCAAGTTTTCGGCGCAGAGGGCGTCACCGATGATGTACCACTCGCAGAATTCTGGGCAGGCCTCCGCGCACTCCGCCTTGCTGATGGCCCCGACGAAGTCCACTTGCGCACCGTTGCCAAAGCTGAACTGAGAAAACACCATGACTGACGCAGACGACACACGTAGCAATACAATGGGGCATCGCTCCGACCAGACTCCGTTCGACCTGGAAGCTTTGCCGACCTGGTTGGATTCCCTGCCAGGTGCCACACGTGGGGAAGTGACTTTACATAGGCTTGGTGCGGGTCAATCGAACCTTACGTATTGTGCCACCGACGGTGTTGGGCACTCGATCGTTTTGCGACGTCCCCCGCGGGGCTCCCTTGCATCCTCTGCACATGACGTCGCTCGAGAAGGACGTATCATGTCGGCTTTGTCTTCGACAAACGTGCCAGTTCCGGGGATTCTTGGCATTCACGAAACACCGAATTTCACGGATGTACCTGTCGTTGCGATGGAAATGGTTGCTGGTGAGGCGGTGACGAGCCCTGCGGTTGCGGAGCGAATCACTCCTGACGTGAGGCGCGTCATCGCTGAAAACCTTATTGAAGTCATGGCGCGGATCCATGAAGTGAATCTGGACGAAGTCGGTCTTTCTGTGCTTTCTTCCCACGATCCATATGCTCCTCGACAATTGCGGCGTTGGTCGACGCAGTGGGAAAGAACAAAAACTCGTGAAAGCTCGGCTCTCGACGCGTTGACAGAAAGGCTTTGGGACGCGATACCGGAGCAGGACACTACGGCTCTCGTCCATGGAGATCTTCATCTTGGGAACGTAATGTGCAACCTCGACACGGGTGAGGTAACAGCCGTTGTCGATTGGGAGCTTGCGACGCTGGGGGCGCCACTTGCCGACGTTGGTTCGCTGCGCGCATATTGGCCGGAGCGAGGAGGACTGGTCCTGCCAGGCTTCGAAGCCGGCTGCGCTGACGGTTTCCCCACCGGAGAAGAACTGGCACAAATGTATTTGCAGCGAACTGGGAGAGATCCGCAAGCATTGGACTTTTGGTACGTATTGGGACTCTGGAAGGTAGCAATCATCGCTGAAGGTGTAGTACGACGGGTTCAAGAGATGCCGTCGAACGCAGCTCCAACTGGCGCACCTACTGTCGCGATGGTTGATCAACTAGTGGATTACGCCACCGCTACAGCTGACGCAATCAACCTCGCTTGAGTCGTGCTGCTACCAACCGTTCGAGAGATCCGCGGACTACGGCTGGATCTGTGGTCCGCCAAAACTTGGGCATAGATGCAGCGATCCAGGAGCCATAACGGGCCGTCGCCAAGCGTGAATCCAGCACCGCGACAACACCTCGATCGTTGACGCTACGCAGGAGTCGACCTGCGCCCTGGGCCATTAACAGTGCAGCGTGCGTCGCGGACACTTCCATGAATCCGCTTCGGCCAGCAGCGTTGGCAGCATCGGAGCGTGCAGACAACAGCGGATCGTCTGGGCGGGGGAATGGAATGCGGTCGATCAGCACCAGGGAGCACGAAGGACCTGGCACATCGACACCTTGCCACAGTGTGAGTGTGCCAAATAGACACGAATTCTCGTGCGCACTGAACTTGTCGACGAGCGCACCGATCGAATCTTCTCCTTGAACGAAAATTTCGAAGGGCAGGCGCTTGCGCATTTCTTCGGCTGCTGCCTCAGCGCCACGTCGTGAAGAAAAGAGCCCAAGGGTGCGGCCACCCGCAGCCTTAATCAGCGCCTCCATCTCGTCCATTGTCTGAGGGGCAGTGCCATCTCGTCCAGGCTTTGGCAAGTGCTTTGCGACGTACAGAATCCCTGCTTTGCCAGCATCGAATGGGGTACCAACGTCGAGACCGTCCCAGGATCCCTCGGGCAGTCCCCAAGAAAACGCCATGGTGTCGAAGCGCCCACCAAGTGCCAGCGTTGCCGACGTTAAGACGACGGTGTAGTCGCCGAAAAGGCGCTCGTGGAGTAGTCCTGCGATGGAGAGAGGCGCGACGTTTAAGGTTCGGCGTTCACCGAGCCACACCACATCGTGCTCGGCCATGGACAAGATTCGCACGGCAGCGTCGTGCATGTTTTCAATGGCTGCGCGAACCGTGTGGCGCTCTGCGGTGTCGGTTGCACTGCTCGTGCTGGGACCTGTACCTTCTTGTCCGGTCGCGAGGGCAGTTTGTACTTGCCATAAGCTATCGCGAACAGTCGTGAGAGCTTCACCGGCGGTGGGCGGTAGTTCATTCCAACGTCCAGGCTCTGATTCTTCGAGTTCAGCGAGGGTTTCCTGGAGCAGGCCAGCTGCTTCTTCCAATCGCACAGCTTGGTCGCGTGCGCCTAGCTTCTTGGCACGCTTCGCCATCATGATGATGCCGGTTGCTGATAACTCATCGGTCGCAACCGAGGTGATCCGGCCATCAAGCTCGTGCGCTTCGTCGATGATCACGCATTCATGCTCGGGCAGGATGACTGCGTCAGACAACGCGTCAATGGCGAGCATGGCATGGTTCGTGACCACCACATCCACATCTGAGGCACGGGCGCGAGCTTGTTCGGCAAAACAGTCAATCCCATGCGGGCATTTCGCTGCGCCGACGCATTCTCGGGCAGAGACAGAGACCTGACGCCACGCATCGTCTGAGACGCCCATGTCGAGGCTGTCTCGGTCGCCGTCATCAGTTTCATCTGCCCAGTCGCGAAGCCGCATCACTTGCTGGGCGGTGCGGGAGAGTGTGGCTTCGTCGATTAGAGCTACCGGCTCTCCACCATCGGTGGGATCGTCGATAGCATTAGCGACCTTCGCCTTGCACACATAGTTGCCACGACCTTTAAGAATTGCGAACGTTGGGCGGCGTTCCAACTCGGGTTCCAGTGCATCAGCAAGACGGGGTAGATCCCGCTCAACGAGCTGACGCTGCAGAGCAATCGTCGCAGTGGACACGATGACAGACTGCTCCGACCCCATGGCCTGCACAATTGCTGGGACCAAGTACGCCAAAGACTTACCGGTACCGGTGCCGGCTTGCACTGCTAGATGACGGCCCGTCGTCAAGGCTTTGTGCACTGATTTGGCCATCTTGACCTGATTGGGACGTTTCGCACCGCCAAGCGCTGTCACTGCTGCCGCAAGCAGCTTTTCCACTTCGGTTGCAGCTTCCGAGTTTTCCGACATGGACGAATCTGACACTGCCTATCTTCGCCCTACACTCCGTCGAATCGAACGCTGAGCACAGGCTCGTCTCGCGACAACGCTAAACCTTCCCACGGCAGGGAAACGAGAGCACGCGCTAGGTGATCCCGACTGTCCTCAAGAGTTGGCAAGCCATCGACGATCTCTCCAGTACGCACCATTGGTACGGTCAGCTCCTGGATCTCCAAGCTGCCGGATGTCGGTACCTCATGGCCAAGTGGATATGCGATTTCCTCAACCGCTGTACCAGAACGTCGGCACGCCCGAACCGCAGCCTTCGCGCCACCGTGAGACTTCTTGTCACGCGAACGCTTTGCGACGGGAACCCCCTCGACCTCAACCAATTTGTAAACCAAACCAGCCGTTGGGGCACCTGAACCCGTCACGACAGAAGTACCGACACCGTAGGCATCGATTGGTTCCGCACGCAATGCAGCGATGGCGAACTCATCAAGGTCAGACGAGACAACGATGCCCGTATTGTGAGCGCCCAAGCCATCGAGCTGTTGACGGACCTGACGAGCCAAAACGCCCAAATCGCCAGAGTCAATGCGGACCGCGCCAAGTTCCGGGCCGGCGACCTCAATCGCCGTCGCAACGCCCTGCGTGATGTCGTAGGTGTCGACCAACAGCGTGGTATCCAAGCCCAACGTATCAATTTGAGCTTTGAACGCAGCGGCCTCATTAGGAGTGCCGTCAGCGTTCGTATGTAGCAACGTCCAAGAATGGGCTGCCGTGCCGGACGACGGAATGTTGTAGCGCACCGATGCTTCTAGATTGGATGTTCCGGTGAATCCAGCGAGGTACGACGCACGTGCTGCAGTGACAGCAGCCTCTTCATGAGTCCGACGAGAACCCATCTCGATGATCGGACGACCGCCAGCGGCGGTAACCATTCGCGCAGCAGCAGATGCGACGGCGGAGTCAGCATTCAGAATCGAGAGAATCAGAGTCTCGAGGATTACGCATTCAGCGAAGGTGCCACGAACCGACAAGATCGGTGAGGCAGGGAAGTACAGTTCACCTTCGAGGTATCCGTCGATGTCACCTGAGAATCGGTAATTGCGCAGATACTCGATTGTGTCGGCATCGAGGAAGTCGAGTGCGGCCAGTTGTTCCTCGGTGAACTGGAAACGACTAATGGCGTCGAGAACTCGGGCAGTACCTGCAACAACGCCATAACGACGTTCGTTCGGGAGCCTGCGGCCAAACACTTCAAATGCACACTGCTTATTAGCAGTGCCGTTGCGCAGCGAGGCCTGCAACATGGTTAGTTCGTACTTGTCAGTGCGAAGCGCTGTCGAGCTGGTCATCACATTCGGATCGGTCACCCAACACAGTGTAGTCCGGTGCACGTTTTCGCGAGGCTATATATTCTGGGTCACATGACCATGCCAGCTGCTACCCCGATGGGCGTCATCGACGCCGATGCCGTCACCGAATCAAATCGGCCTTGGCAGTGCATCGTGTGGGACGACCCTGTTAACTCGATGAGTTACGTGACCTATGTATTTCAGATGCTTTTCGGAATGGATCGCAAAAAGGCACATGAACTCATGTTGAAAGTCCACAACGAAGGCAAGGCCGTCGTGTCTTCTGGCGAACGCGATAAAGTCGAAGCTGATGTGAAAAAGCTGCACAAGGCTGGCCTATGGGCCACCATTCAGCAGGCGGATTAAACCCAGGAGAATTGTCATGCGGCCTTGGCGGCGAAAGCGCGGAATGCTCAGAGGAGCCGTCCGATTCCAGAGTGTATTGGAACCAGCCGAAAGGGAAGTTCTGTGTGAACTTGCAGCGACGGTGTCGGATTCGCTGATGAATCGTGCGGCCACTGCGCCGAAGGACGAACTGTCCGAAATGGTGGGTATGCCTTCAGGCCATGCGGATGCTCCACAAGATCCGCGACTTGCACGATTGCTGCCAGACTTTGTCGCGCCGGGCGCGGAGTCCGTGGAAGGGGAAAACGCTCTTCTCCGCCAGCTCAATGAATCTGATGTTGTTCGCGCGAAGCTCGAGAATCTGCGGGCAATCTTGAACGCCGTAGAGCCTAACGTCAACGGAACTATCACTATTTCCGAAGAAGATGCTCACAAATGGGTCGCAGGAATTAATGATTTGCGCCTGTACCTGCATGTATCAATGGAAAACATGAAGGGTTCGTTGGAAGAACTCGAGCAAACGGACGCGGTTTATCAGTGGTTGTCGTACAACCAGGAATCCCTTCTGGAAGAGCTGATGCGCGAATGAGTATTCGCTTCGGAGCATCCATTAATCGTGGTGCAGGGTGTCTCGATGGTCTCTCGGAGGTGGCAATCGGACACGCGAGCGTTGCAGATACAGGTGTCACCGTCATTGCGACTCCGAAGGGAGCTGTCGCAGCCGTTGATGTTCGCGGTGGTGGCCCCGGAACGAGGGAAACAGACTTGTTGTCTCCCGAGAACACCGTCGAAAAAGTCCACTCCATCGTTCTAGCAGGCGGTTCGGCGTTCGGTCTTGCTGCTGCGGATGGTGTTATGCGCGAGCTCGCACGGCGAGGCATCGGCTTCGAAGTAACCCCCGATTTTCCAGATGTCCTGGTACCTATCGTTCCCGGTGCTGTCATCTTTGATCTTTTGCTCGGGTCCAAAGACGTTCCAGATGCAGCACTTGGCGCACAAGCGGTAGCTGCTGCCCTTGATCAGCTTGACGACGAATCTGTCAACGCGACTCCGGCAACGAGCGTGCCATCTGGTTGCGTGGGTGCTGGTACCGGCGCGATGGCGGGTGCTATCAAGGGCGGTTTTGGTCAGGCATGCGTTGCTCTGCCAGGCGGCTACTTCGTAGCTGCAGTAATGGTGGCAAATCCAATGGGGGCAGTCGTTGGCCCGGATGGTCGGCTCTATGGAGATTCCACGCAACCTGCAGTGCCTGAGCTAGCCATGGCGAAGTTGGCGAAACGGTTCGTCGGAATGACAAAAGTTCCAGTGCCGAAGGAATCCACAACCCACGACGGTGCGGACAAAGCAGCGTCGTCGGCAAGTACCAGAAATACGACGATTGGTTGCCTGATTACCAATGCGCCCGTCACACAAGCGCAGGCTCAACGTCTGGCAATGTGCGGTCACGATGGGCTGGCGCGGGCTATTCGCCCTGCTCACGCGCCGATGGATGGGGACACGCTTTTCTGTGTGTCAATTGGCGGGAACGATTCTGCAGCATTGTCCGTTGACTCTACGGAGTTGGCAATGCTGACAGTTGCAGCATCTGACGCAGTGGAAAACGCCATCGTTGATGCCGTGCTGTCCGTTGAAGGGCGGGCTGGAGTGCCCGCATGGAAGGACCTTGTCGGCGATCCGCGATAGGACACTGGGGCCCGAATCATGGTCCATGAAGAATTGAGGAGTCGGAAAGTTCATGAGTTATCAACCAGGACAGTCGGACTTTTCGGGTTCGGGTGGTTACTTCCACAACAACTTTGACGACAGTGGATTTACAGCTTCGCGAAGCAGTCGGGGCAACACGGTGCGGCGTGGGCCAGCTCCTGCAGAGCATCGCACCTTTGTTCCTAAGACCAACGACGGTGGCTTGTTTGCTGCTGTCGGCGCGGCCGTGGGTTTCGTGGTCACGATTTGGATTGTGTTCCTGGTTGATACTTTCGCTTTCTCAGGTGGCCTCCAAGAATATGGCGTGCAACCGAGAACGGAACATGGCCTCTGGGGCATCATCTTCGCTCCAGTGCTGCACTCCGGGTACGAACACATTACGGCCAATACGGTTTCAGCAGCGATCTTTACAGCGCTCATTGCGTTTACGTCGAAACGGCTATGGTGGCAGGTCACCACAGTTGTTGCCATTGTGTCGGGTTTGGCCACGTGGGTCATTGGTCCCCTCGGCACAGTCCATATCGGCGCATCCGGATTGGTGTATGGCTGGTTGGCATTCCTGATCGTACGAGGATTTATTAACCATGCGCTGGGGCAGATCATCGTCGGTATTTTTCTGGCATTTTCCTATTCCGGGCTAATCTGGGGAGTATTCCCAACGGATGCGCCCGTAAGTTGGCAGATGCACCTCTTTGGAGCAATTGGCGGAATTATCGCCGCTTTCTTGCTGAAGCGCGGACGCGAGCGCAGAGCGTAATGGGAACTAAAAACGCAGTGAGATGGAAGGTCTAATGGGGTCGTCGGGAAGCAGAGCAACACATAGCGATGTCAGTGCCGATGAGCAGCGTGATCCTGGTATTTCGCGAACGTCGCCCATCGGAGTTTTCGATTCCGGTGTAGGTGGGCTGACCGTTGCACGCGCGATCGTGGATCAGTTGCCACACGAGTCGATGATTTACATCGGTGACACCGCAAACGGTCCCTATGGCCCGTTGAAGATCGCTGAAGTGCGTGAGCACGCAGAAGCCATCGCCGACGAGCTGGTCGCACGCGGCTGCAAGATGATCGTCATCGCATGCAACACAGCGTCGGCTGCATTCCTCAGAGACGCGCGCGAGCGCTACCCAGTGCCAGTCCTCGAAGTCATTCTGCCCGCTGTCCGCAGGGCAGTGTCGGCTTCTCGCAATGGCAAGATTGGTGTCATTGGCACGTCGGCGACAATCCGCTCCCGCGCATACCAAGATCTTTTCGACGCCGTCCCAGGCGTAGACGTATCAGCCACTGACTGCCCGCGTTTTGTTGATTTTGTCGAGCGGGGAATTACCTCTGGTCGGCAGATTCTGGGGCTCGCCGAAGGATATTTGGCTCCGTTACAAGCTGACGGCGTCGATACGCTCGTCCTTGGCTGTACGCATTACCCACTGCTTTCGGGCGTTGTGCAGTTGGCGATGGGGGATGACGTGACGTTGGTGTCGTCGGCGGAAGAGACCGCGAAGGATGTGCTTCGCGTTCTCACTGAAATGGATATGCTGGCGGACCCGGAAACGGACCCGGCACCGACGCGGACCTTTGAATCAACGGGTGATCCGGAAATGTTCCAGAAGCTTGCGCACCGCTTCCTGGGCCCTGACGTTACGCAGGTCACACGTAATCTTCACTTGTGATTCCCAACGTACTGGGCTGAAAGTTGTGCAAAATCCTGCTATTGCATGGCAAGCTTGGGATATGAGAGTGACGGTTCTGGGTTGTTCAGGGAGTATGACAGGTCCTGATGCCCCAGCGTCCGGCTTCCTCGTGGAGTCCGATGCCGGGGGTGCATTTGTCATGGACATGGGGCCTGGGGCTTTTGGCCAGCTCCAGAAGTATCGGGACCCGGTGACTGTTGACTTGCTCTTGTCGCACCTGCACGCTGATCACTGCCTAGATATTCCGGGGCTTCTCATTTGGCGGAAGTTCCATCCGACCTCGCCTGCTGCACAAAAGAACGACTTGTGGGGGCCAGCAGATACTGCAGCTCGCGTAGGACGAGCCGCTGCCGAGACATCTGACGGCTGCGAAGACATCTCAGACACCTTTGACGTGCATAATCTTGCGCCACACAAGACATTTGAAGTAGCGGGAATGACCGTGACCGCGTACCCAATGGTGCACCCGATCGAGGCATATGGTTTCCGCATCGAATTAGACGGCGCAGTCGTGGCATACACCGGCGACACCGCGTGGACCGACGAGATCGTCACAATGGCACAAGATGCCGACATTCTCATTTGCGAAGCTACGTGGTGTGATTCCGACGAGGGGAAGCCGGAAGCAATGCATATGACCGGCGCAGAGGCCGGTAAAGCTGCACGTTTGGCCGGAGTGACAACTCTGGTTCTCACACATATCCCGCCCTATGGGGACAAGAACGCGGCATTGCGCTCTGCCGAGTCAGAATTCGACGGCTCTATCATTCTCGCCTCCCCGGGAATGATTTTTTAGCATCCGCCAACGCTTGTAGTTGTCTGATGTGTGGCGGGGGAGCCGTCGTAAAGCGAGCATGCGCGGTACCGTTTAAGGCATGACTTCTGAGAATCAGCCTGAAACCACTGGATTCGTACGAGCAGATGGCCGTGCATTGGACGAAATGCGCAAGGTGTCCATTACCCGTGGATTCACCGACAATCCAGCGGGTTCCGTGCTCGTGTGCTTCGGCAACACCCGCGTGATGTGTACCGCGTCTGTTGAACAGTCGGTACCTCGCTTCAAGCGAGATTCTGGCGAAGGTTGGTTGACTGCCGAGTACTCCATGCTCCCTGCATCGACTCATGAGCGCATGCCACGCGAGTCGATGAAGGGCAAGGTCAAGGGCCGTACCCATGAGATTTCTCGACTGGTTGGTCGCGCCTTGCGCGCCGCAGTAGACCTCGGCGAATTGGGCGAAAACACGATCAACATTGACTGTGATGTGCTGCAGGCGGATGGTGGCACTCGTACTGCTGCGATCACCGGTGCTTACGTCGCGCTTGCTGACGCTCTCACGTACCTCCATGCTGCTGGCGCTGTGCCAGGAGCCCCGCTGAAGTCACCAGTTGCGGCAGTATCGGTGGGCATTATCGACGGTCGCGTGTGCCTGGATCTGCCATACGAAGAGGATTCGCGCGCTGAGGTCGATATGAATGTCGTGATGACGGCCGAAGGAAAGTTCGTTGAGATCCAGGGCACGGGCGAAGAAGGAACATTCGACCGCGATCAGTTGAATGCCATGCTCGATAGCGCAACCAAGGGATTGAAAGAACTGATTTCGCTGCAGCAGGAAGTTTTGCGCGCGCCGTACCCAGGCGAGTTGCCAAACGCTCATTAAGAAGGGGACGTATGAAGCTGCTCGTTGCTACCCGTAATAAGAAGAAGCTGGTCGAACTCGATCGTCTGCTCGTCGCCGCTGATATCCACGGCGTGGAATTACTCAGCTTGGCAGATGTCGCTGAGTACGAGGAGCGCCCGGAAGATGGTCGCACGTTCGCGGATAATGCCTTTATCAAGGCGTTTGATGGTGCGGAAGCTACCGGGTTGCCATGTCTTGCTGATGACTCCGGCCTTGCCGTGGATGAACTAAACGGTATGCCGGGAGTTCTCTCCGCGCGTTGGTCTGGTCAACACGGCGACGACATGGCCAATTATTCGTTGCTGCTAGCCCAGATGGGTGATGTCCCAGACGAGCGTCGCACCGCAGCGTTCTGTTCTGCATGTGTACTGGTGGTGCCCAATGTGGAATCGTCGGAAAGCGATGCAGAGCCTGAAGTCATTTCGGTGATGGGGCAGTGGCCAGGTCGCGTCGTCCGGGGGCCTGTCGGAGACGAGGGGTTCGGCTATGATCCCGTCTTCGTTCCGCTGGAAGAAGACGAGCGAATTGCTGCTGGTCGTGAGCTAGAAACGTTGGGTGATCTGCCACGTACTGCTGCGCAGTTGGCGCCAGCGGAGAAGGATTCGATGAGTCATCGCGGTCGCGCTCTGGCGCAGCTTGTTCCCGAGATTGCGGCTCTTGCTGCTCGGATGAACGCGTAATGTAGACACAGAAAAAGACCTCGTGGAGATTAGTCCACGAGGTCTTTCTTGTTCAAAGCATGTGTCCGTGCGCCCGATTCAAGCGACAGAAGACAATTAGTCGAGGTTGAAAGCACGCTTTACTTCATCGCGACGCTTCGCTTCCACAAAGAATGACAGGAATGGCACAACGCCGCCCAATGCGGTGATGATCCACTTTCCTGGCTCCCACCGAGCCTTCGTACCGAGGTTCACAATGGCAATGAGAAATGCCATGTATGCAAAGCCGTGCGCCTGCGCGGTATAGAAAAACCAGCCTGGTGCCTGGCTGGAGTCGTCGAGAATCAAGTACTTGTACACCATCTCGGCACACAGGACGAGAAGCATTACACCAGTGATGTACGCCGTGATAGAGAATGCGGTGAGTGCAGTCTTGACTCGCTTCGCACGAACTGGATTGACAGTATTCACAAAAACTCCCTGAGACCTACGGTCGGTTGTGTCAGCTACTTGTTGTCCCGGCGAGTGCCGTCCGGGTTAGTGGGCAAGAAATCTTCCGGAATTTCAGTCATTTCGCCCTCCTTGACGGTGGTGGCCGCCTCGAAATTACCTTCAGCTCGTTCCCGTTCGTAGCCCAGCCACTTGCGGTAGGCCCAAATGAAAAAGATGCCGAACGCTGGCCACTGCAGAGCGTAGCCAAGATTCTGGAATGAACTCGTGGATTCCCAGCGACTGAGCTGCCAATACGCGAGCAACAGAGTTGCAATCACCGCGATGATGACGAAAATCAGCGTGCCAATGCGCGCACGCTTCGTCAGCGGAGCCTTGTTCTCGGACACGTTTCACCAGTTTCTTACGAAGCGACGGACTCGTCGCAGCGGTTGGAAGATACCTTTCCAGACTAGCCTGTTCCTATTGGCAATTGCCGATCGCCTGTGGTCAGTGTTGCTTGACGACGATCGTCGTCAAGCAGTGCAGTCCTATTAGGAAAATTTCGCAAGGACCAGTAAAGTGTATGGAGCTACGCGCCCGTGGCGGAATTGGCAGACGCGCTGGATTTAGGTTCCAGTGTCTTAGGACGTGAGAGTTCAAGTCTCTCCGGGCGCACCAAAAAGCCCTCTGACCAGATTGGTTCAGAGGGCTTTGCTGTTGTTAGACCTTGTCGTGCTCAGGAGCGAAGTGGTAGGACTTCGTCGAGTACACACGTCGCTGGGCATCGCCTTTCGGTGGTTCTTTACGTTCGATAGTCGTCGCGCCACTGCGGGACAGGATTGCTAGCCACTTTTCCAGCGGGCCTGAGACGAACTTGACTCGCCACAGGTATGCGAAGAAGATCGCGACACCGATTTGAATCAGAGCTGCGGCGAGGCGGTGTTCGGCGAAGAAGACGCTCTTCATCATGAAAGTCAGGCACACGATGTGTGCGAGGTACAGCGTCAGCGTCATCGAGCCAGCCATGGCTAGTGGACGAAGGATTTGCAGTATCTTACTGGTCAGCAATGACAAGCCACCGATGGCGATGCACGCCAGGCCTGCTGCATAAATGGTGGACACCGGAGTATTGAGATGCGGACCATTTGCCAGCAGCCACAAAAGAGAGTTGGTTGGCATCGGGCTTTCGTACGCGCCAAAAGTCAAAACATCTTGAATTGTCTTCCGCGCTTCACGGCCGGGGCCACCGATTGCGTTCACAAGCATCTTGTTCGTGGGAAGCCACAAAATGATCAGGTTGGATGCCACGAAAGTTGCTGCAGCGGCGACCAGACCAGACAACATGACTGCCCATTGCACATGAGTCTTCTGCAGAGCCATGCGTCCAAGGGCGAGTCCCAGACAGATGTACGCCATCCACGCTGCAACTGGGTAGACACCGGTAAACAGCAAACTCATGATCGTGGACACTGGATCAGACATGATGTCGAAGAAATCCGGATTGTAGATGGTCTTTAGCTCCGAGTACTTCAGCACGAAGAAGGTAATCGTCGGCATGAGTTGTGCCATGACAAACGCTGTCACGAGGAGTTGTCGGATGCGTAAATCAATGAAAACCAACGCGAATAAGAACATCAGACCGTAGTACGGGAGGATGTTCTCCGGCAACAGAGGCACGAATGTATTGACCGTCAAGCCGATCAGCAACAGCATGAACGCTCGAACCAGGATCGAAGACTTCGACCAGCGCAGTCGCGAACGAATATATGGACGGTCGCCACCAGTCATAAACGCGAGACTGACACCCGCCAGTACCGCGAAGAGGGGTGCCGACTTGCCGGAGAACAATAGCCACATCAGCGTCTGTTCGCCGTCTATGGACGTGGGGAACGTATGCACCAGCACCATGCCGATGAGCGCAAACCCACGTGCGACATCGATACCCTCGATTCGGCCACTGCGCAGTCGTAGGTCAGTTGAATGCTTGCGACGCCGTCTGTGGCGGCCACCGGGGGCGAGGCGTCGCGACGGATCGTCGTGACGCAAGACATCCGACGCAGATTCGTTCGCTGCGATGCCACGCCATACTTCACGAGGACCTCGGGGTCCCGGCGTTGGTCGTTGCCCCGGAGGCAAGTGCCCTTCGACCAAATACGTTGAGTTATCCGGCATGGGTTACTCCTTCGCGAACCAACCCACAGTTAGTGAGTGCACCTGGATCGGGATTGTCGGCATCAGCAATGTCACGTTCGGCATTGTCACGTTGGGCTATGGCTAGATCTGCAGTTGTTGATTCTGTGAGCAACTGCACGGGATTGCCTCCCCATCGGGTATCTGCGGGGAGGCTTTCCTGACGCATGACCAGGGAGCCAGGTCCGATTGTGGTTCGGCAGCCCACTGTGGCACCCGGCAGGATGAAGCTATTCGGACCCAGCGACGATCCCGCCTCGAAGTGAACGCTCTCCAAGCTCATGACTCGGTCATGGAAGAGGTGCGTTTGAAGGACGGTGCCACGATTAATGGTGACGCCGTCGTCAAGTTCAATGAGGTCGAACTCTGGAAGCCACCACGACTCGCACCACACATTCTTGCCGATTCTGGTGCCCATCAAGCGCAGCCACAGGTTGTACATCGGCGAGCCCAGGCTCATTCGAATCAAGCTTGGTACAGCAAGGGTTTCGTTGAATGCGTCCGAGAGTTCACCGAGCCATACAAATGCGCTGAACAGTGGGTTTTGGCTTGGTTTGAAACGGTGGATGAGGAGCCATTTCACGATGATCGGAATTGTCGACGAAATGACACCTGCTGCGAAAACCGTTGGCCACGCCCAAAGCAGGACGCCGAGCATCCCGTCGAGACCTCGTCCGTAACGGAGGTAAACAATCGCGAGGATCCATACGATGGCCAATTCAAGCCACGCTGTGATCATGTGTGGCAGCAAGCGGCATACTTCGACCAAGACACGTGCGACTTTGAGGCGCAGCGGTGGATTGTAGGTAGCTTCCAGGCTTGCCTGGACTCGTTGACGCGGGATTTCAGTTGGCACTCGGCCAATCCAGCTGGTGCCAGCCATGATGTTCGCCGGAAGTGATGACAACACCGCGACCAGAGAATCCGGTGCCATATCGCGGTCAGGGCCGACGATTCCTGAATTGCCCACGAAACTGCGCTCGCCGATGACCGAACTACCGACATGCAGCCAACCATTGCGGTAACGCGTTGCCGACACCATCGAGTGGTCCGCCATGAACGTGCCTTCCTCAAAAGCAGTGAGGTGAGGAATCGTTTCAACAGTGGAGATTTCCACGTTTCGCTCCACGCGGGCACCAAAAAGACGAAGCAAATATGGGGTCACAAATGATGCGTAGAGGACGTATGTCGAAATGAGAGAGCGCTGCATCAACACGTGTGCGAGGTACATTGCTACGCCGACGGGTCCACGCTGCGGGTAGTACCCCGGCTGAATGAATACTGACAAGAAACGAAGCGTGAGCGCTACGAGGCCGATCCAGGTAGCCATCGTCAGAATGACAAAAACTGGAACCCACGTGGCAAAGATGGGGAAGACTCTCTCGAATCGCTGCATACGGTGTACTTGCGGCAACACTATGAGCAGGGAAGGCGTAATAGCCAGAATTGAAATTGCAGGAACCCACATCATTGCCAAGAGATGGCTTACCCAGTTGGTGAACGCAGAGAAATGCTTCACACCCGACGCGGTGTATGCAGACTCGACTGGCCAGGATTCATCTGCAGGACCGACAAGGAAGAGGGGCGAGCCGCCCCAGGCCATATTTCCTTCGACGGTGCCGGACGCTGCTGAACCTGGCATCACTTCGGCGCCAGCCTGAATATGCGTGCCTGGATTCACAAACACTCGGGCGCCGATACGCACATTGTTTTCGATGGTGATCTCGTCAACGATGAGGGTATCGCCCACCAGATAATAGGCTTGGAGATCCGTTTCATGGCCGATGCTGGAGTCATCGCCAATAGAAACGAGACCCGTTACCGATGGTGCGTGCCACAACAGTGTGCGTTTACCAACTGTATTGCCCATCAACCGATGGAACAGTGCTACTTGCGGTGTTCCGTAGAGGTTTTCCAGTTTCTGCAATTCCAGGAATCTCTGCGCAGTCCAGATCCGCATGTGTGTCAATCCGCCACGTAGATACCTACCTGGCTTGATGTTGAAACACAGAATTCGCGAGACGACAGCAGTCGTGAGTACTCGACCTGGCATGGAGAACAGCACCACATATGCCACGGCAATCGGCCACAGCGGAGGTACATCCATCCAGTGAGCATTGAAAAACGTCGCCAAGATCCAGACGACGATCAGTGTTCCCGCGACATATCGCAGGGCGTTCCATGCGTAAAACAACATCACTACAAGGCTCTGGTACACACCACTGAACCATGGGATAGGACGTGGCTCGGGCAACGGTTCGTCGTAACGCGAATCTGAGGCATCTGCCAAAGTATCGAGATATTCCGCCATGCCACGAATTGTGGGATCAGCGTAGATCTTGGCGATCTCCACACCAGGATGAGCCTTGCGCAGTTCAGACACGAGCATTGCGACGGCGACCGAAGTGCCACCCAAATCGATGAAATTGCTGTCGAGTTCCAGCGGAACAGGACCAAGCAAGGAAGTCCACAAGTCACCGAGCCAGGTCAGCTCTGGTGGAAGATCATGGTCCGGAGTTCCGCCCGTGGCAGACGCAGGCAGAGGCCACGGCAAAGCCTTGCGGTCAACTTTGCCAGAAGTCTTCATTGGCATTTCGTCGACAATGCAAAGACTCGGCGTGCCACCGCGGAGAGTCGTTGCGAGAGCGCGCCGGGCATCAACGATATCGATAGTCTTGCCCGGCTCTGGCATGAGATAGCCAACGAGCACATCTGCACCAGCGTCTGTCTTATGAATAGCCGCTGCTCCTACCTGGACATTAGGCAGGGCGGTGAGGTGTGCATCGACTTCGCCAAGTTCAGTACGGACACCGTTGATCTTGATTTGATCATCGGTGCGACCAGCAAATACGAGTCCTTCTCGCTCCGCCCGAACGAGGTCGCCACTGCGATATGCGCGCTCCGAACCCAAGCTCGGCAGTGGCGCATACTTTTCGGCATCCTTTTCTGGATCGAGGTATCGACCAAGACCTATGCCACCAATGACCAGCTCACCGGTTTCGCCCCATTTCACAGGTTGCTCATTCTCATCGACGACTGTGAGCTGCCAACCATCGATTGGACGGCCAATGCGAATCGGCGGGGTAGTGGTCATGAGATGCGCGCTTGCAATAACCGTTGCCTCGGTCGGGCCATAGGTATTCCACATTTCACGACCAGGTCGGTCGTACTTTTCGACGAGTTCCATCGGGCAAGCCTCGCCGCCGACGATAAGCAAACGCACCTTGTTGAGGTCCTCGATAGGCCAAAACGACGCTAGCGTGGGAACTGTCGATACTGCAGTGATGTTATTGCGAACAATCCAATTGCCGAGGTCCTCGCCTGATCGAACGACATCGCGAGGTGCCGTTACCAGCGCAGCGCCACTACGCCAAGCGAGCCACATCTCTTCACACGAGGCATCGAAGGCGACTGACAAACCGGCCATGACTCGGTCCTGCGGACCAAGTGGTGCATTGGCCAGATACAGATCTGCTTCAACGTCGACCAATGCTGCTGCACTGCGATGGGTAATTGCGACCCCCTTAGGTTTACCTGTCGAACCCGAGGTAAAAATGATCCACGCATCGTCCTGAACGGTTGGTCTTTCGGGCGACAACGAGGCAGAACGTGCGGAAGAGCCCATCATTGTCAGCTCAAGGCCGGCGCCGAAGACCGCGTTGACATTTGCTTCTTCCCACACAGTATCGGCGCGGGAATCGGGATCATCCCAGTCCACGGGCACGTAGGCAGCACCAGCATGAATAGTGGCCAGAATAGATAGGTATAGGTCAACAGTTCCGGACGGAACCCGGATGCCGATCCGGTCCCCACGACCAATTCCTATTTCGGCTAGGCGACGCACGATGACATCAATTCGTTGCTGCGTCTCACGGTAGCTCAAGGTGCCATCGATTCCTTCAATGGCAATTGCGTTGGGGTGCGCGTTGGCAGTTGCCTGAAAAATGTCCACAAGGGTGCGTGGTTCAGGTTCCTGCTGGAGCCCGTAAATAGCAAGTGTTGGGTGGTCTTGCACAGAGGGAGGTTTAACTGTCATTGTTCTCACTCAAAGCGGGCGCTTCGCTTCCTATTTTTATAAAAATGTGATTATCTCGGGCGGATAAATGGCAAGTATTAATTATCCTAAGTGAAACAATCTGGGAAACAAATGTAGTTATTTATGTGCGCAGTGCGAGGGGGTAAGTGGCGGTTACAAACTTTACGCAAGTGGAAATTGCAAATTTATAGATTGTGTTTGTTGGTGCGTAGGTGCCGAAGAGTAATTGTGGAATTCCGCTATAGAGGGGCTTGAGCTGGGATTATTCGAAGTTCGTTTTCTCGATTGAATATAAATAATTGCAATAGGCAAAGTTTAATGCTGCGAGTTGACGATGTAGACGGGGGTAAGAATTCTTTCCCTCTATCTGCCTGATTCGCTATGCGATGCGATTATTTCGTCAAGAATTCGTCAAGTAGAGCTTGCTCGGGAAGGGTGAAATGGTCAGCGTCGCGAATCAAATTTAACGAGACGTTAGCGAAGCCTTCATCTCGGTACCAGCGAGCTCCCTTTTCGGCAGCTGATTTTGCGTCGAACGTTGAGTTAGGGTCTGTGCCGTCATCGTTCATGCCAGTGGCCCAAGTGAGCTTTATAGTTTGCTTCTGCTTTTCCGTGGCCACAGTTTCCATGTGTCGGCTAGCTCCGCCGCCGCCGAGCATTAGGGCGCCATTTCCAATGAGGGAAGGGAACTGCGGGATGAGCCCGTAGGAAAGAACTTCAGCGCCTCCTGAATAGCCGGTCCAGTGCACATCGTGGCGATTAAATTTATGCTTCTTGGCTACGTCGTCCAGCAGTGCACCGAGAAATGTAGTGCTTGACGGGATGTCCTCCCACCAGGTTCTCTCGCCGTCGGAATCGGGTGAAAGTGGAACCACAAGAATTTTGTTGTGAGAGGCAGCAACTTCAGCAAGGCAGGCGGCTAGTTCATCTGGTTTATAGAACTCTTCGCCACCGTCGCCATGTAGTCGTACAACGACGCCTACGGGCTTGGAGAAGTCAATATTGCGGGCATAAATGTTGTATCGGCTGGTGATGCCGTCGGCAGTCAGGCGCTTGCCTAACGTGATTCCCTCTGCAGGTTCCTCAATGTCTGCATCGGCAAAAATTGACTCTGGTGTGGACCGGGAATCGTCGTTAGGCAGGCCAAGAGTTGCGCAATACTCATTAATATTGCGATTTGTGGCGAATGGGAAGTCGAAAACCCTAACACCAAGTGCAAAAATGAGGCCGAGCACGATAAGCACAACCACAGCGACACCTATGAGCAAAGTTGTGGTGCGCTTTCTTCTTTCAGTGCTTTGTCGTGCCAGCATGGGGGATATGTTACGCGTTGGTTGCCTAGCGACGTGTGATGTGGCGTGGCGTGATTCTCAGGTGGGAGATCGCGCCGAGTGCTGCGACGAACCAATGTATGAGGAGTAGTGCAAGCGCAATTCGGCTAATGATGTCCAACCAAGGTTGGTGCGTCGTGGTCGCAAGCATGTGTGCGCCAAGACTTAGCGTTCCGACAGGGAAGGTTGATCCCCACCAGCCCGGTGAGTAAGCGGGCCACGATGCAATTGCAGTCCAAAAACGGTACGCGGCATATGAGGCAAGGGGAATGCCCAGAACTAGCATGATGTACCCGTAGATGATTGCGACGTGTGGCATCTCTATCTTGTTGGTGAGAACCACTGCCGCTGCAGTTGACTGGCCAACGACACCAAGTGGGATCCATGTGGTGCCTGTGAGTGGAGCGGGGATATGTACCTTACTGCGAAGTACCTCAATATATACGCGGGCGAAAACCGGGATGGCTGTCACAAAAGTGAGCGCGAAACAGACGATAGCGATGAGCCAATGAGCCGTCGCTAACATATCCGGCAAGTGAGCTGATGTAGCAAGTTGGCCACCTGAGGTTGCTGCAACCATCGGTGGGACCAGGGCTAGACCCCACATGAACTGGGGTTCGCCGTGGAACTTCCGAAGTTGGTTAATGCACACTGCGACTGCCACTGGAGTTGCGAGTAACCAAATGATTTCTTGTACCACTGGCGAGCCGACGATGGTTGTCCAGGCTCCGCCGAATGCGAGAAGGCCCATGACGGCCATACCCCACGGAGCCATGAAGGGCTGGTGGAATTTCGGGTTGCGGTACCTGGCGTAGCCAACCGTGAGCGCGCACAAAACAATTGCGGACAAGCCGAGGAAAACAAACGACAGGGCTCGCATACCGTGAATCGACGTCAATGTCGCTGCAATAGACGTGCCCATCAGTGACCCAGCCCAGGCAGGGCCAAGCGGCGGCAGTGATCCTTGTTTACTCACGCGATTACCCTACACTTTGGCAGTGAGGAGGCGTTCCCGTTGAGCATTTCAATGCATATAGATGAGTACATGGCCCGTCGCGGCATCACTCCTGACGACACCATCGTGAATGACGACCCGTGCGCGATCTTTGACGGCAATGTTGTCTCGCCTGACGACGAATCGGTGTCCGAAGATTCAGTGGCAACCGAGGAGCATGCGGTATCCAAGGATTCCCGGTCACGAATCGAGGAAGCGGAAGCGGTCATCCGCGATATTTTGGAGTAGTTGGCAGCGGGTTTCCGTTCAGTGCATTAGCCTATTCGCGACACGGGCGGGACACAAGAAATTGAAGTGAGCTTCGTCACAATATTGTGCTGACGTGGATGGCGCGCAAATCTATCACGCTGGCGGAGGTGTTGTGTTGGCTAGCCATGTGGGACGAGCGATGGCGGAATATAGCGATGTGGCTCTCGGTCGTGGTGGGGTTGTTGTCGCTTCGAAACAATCTTGCAGGTTATAGGGTCAAAGTGACGGGATGATCACATTTTGGCCCCTTTTTGGCGGAAGATGCCTGACCGACTGTTGTGCATGGTGTAGTGGCGCGACAGCGCGGGGATTTTTGGCTACTTATTAGCCCCGGAGTTAGGTCGATAGGGATGGCTATCTGTGGTGCCAGGGGGATGCGAGGACAAGAAACATGATGGAATCCTCACGATTTTGTGGCATATTTATTTGTCAAACAAAAGACCTGAGTGAAGGTTGCATTCGTAATAAGGAGCCACAGTTCGTGAATTTCCATCACATTTCAGCCGGGAACGCCGCAGCAGATACTGCGACGAGTGACGCTGCCACCGCTTCTACGCAGGAACTTCCGCTGGTCCAGCGTCTCGCTTCTGGCGAGAAGTTTGCCTTGAGCTTTGCTGGCCAGGGTCTGCGTTGGGTAGAAACGCTGGCAACGTGCGTTTCTGCTGGTACTGATTCCCGTGTCCGTGAATTGCTCGCTGAGGTAGAGGAGCGGTTGCGGCCAATTGCTCCTTCTATTGCGGGTCAACGCCCTGATGGATTCGCGCCACTGACGTGGGCAAACCAGCGACTAAACGATGAGACGGTAACGGCAAATCTGAACTCGCCAGCTGTCAGTGTGCCAGGTATTTTGACGGCTCAGCTCGCAGTTCTCGATTTGCTGTCTGCTCAGGGCCTTCCGGTCGAGGCAGCGGTAAGCGCAATTGGCCACTCGCAGGGCGCTCTCGGTGCAGCAGCTGCTGAGGACCCAAGCCGAGCTGCAGACGTCCTGGCTGTCGCAGAGCTCATTGGTGTGGCTATTGCTCGCCACAGCCGATTGGCACGTCTGGTTCAGACGGGCGAAAACACTGATGCGGCATCCGGCCCAATGATGATGGTTAAGGACGCACGCGCAGAGCAGGTCACTCCATTCCTTGCAGGCAACGCAGTCGTTGGTCTGATCAACGATCGTGAAACCTGCGTAGTCGTGGGTAACAGCGACGATTTGGCTGTAACGAAGGCAACTCTGGAGGCAGTAGCAAAGAAGGATGCTCGTCAGCTCGAAGCGAAGATTCGCGGAGGCAAGCCTTTCACTCCGTCCTTTAGCCGTCTCCCCGTTGACGGTGGTTTCCACCACCCATCGATGTCGTCAGCTGTGGACGACGTTGTCGCTGCCGCTGAGAAGATCGGCATCGAAGAAGCATTTGCTCGTCCGCTCGCTGAGCACGTCATGACGGATGCAGTTGACTGGCCACGCGAAGTTGCCTCTGCTGTGGACGAGGGCGCAACCGTCATCGTCGAGGTTGGCCCAGAAGCAGGCGTTGCAACCCTAACCCGCCGTCTGGTTGCGGGCCTTGGCGTCACCGTTGTTGCTGCAGCGACCGACGAAGGCCAGGAAGAGCTCTTCCAGCCAGGTTCTGCGCCAGCAGCTCCAACCGAGTGGGCTCAGTACTTGCCGACGGTCGTCGCAAAGCCAACTCCTCGACTGGAGACTGCATTTACGCGTCTGACTGGTCGTTCCCCAATTCTGCTCGGTGGTATGACCCCAACCACCGTTGATCCAGCGATTGTCGCAGCTGCTGCAAACGCTGGCTTCTGGGCTGAGCTTGCTGGTGGCGGCCAGGTCACCCCAGAGATCTTCCAGGAAAACGTTGAGCGCCTGCATGAGCTGCTCGACGAAGGCGCATCGGCACAGTTCAACACGATGTTCCTGGATCCATACCTGTGGGGAATGCACATCGGTTCCCGTCGACTCGTACAGCGTGCAGTAGCAGCTGGCCGACCAATCGACGGTGTCACCATTTCCGCTGGTATCCCAGAGACTGACGAAGCAGTCGCACTCGTTGCAGAGCTTCGTGCAGCTGGCATCCCTTACATCTCGGTCAAGCCAGGTACCGTCAACCAGATTCGCCAGGTTCTCGCAATTGCGGATGCTCTGGAGGAAGATGAGCGCACCAACGGTGCTGCTGCGTTGCCAATCATCATTCAGGTTGAGGGCGGCCGCGCAGGTGGCCACCACTCGTGGGAAGAGCTCGATGATCTGCTGATCGCTACCTACGCTGACATTCGTGACCGCAAGAACGTTGTGTTGTCGGTTGGCGGTGGCATTGGCCAGCCAGAGCAGGCAGCTGAATACCTGCTCGGTCGTTGGTCCGAGAAGCTCGGCTACCCAGCGATGCCAGTTGACTCGATCATCATTGGTACCGCTGCGATGGCAGCGAAGGAATCCACCGCATCTGCTGGTGTGAAGAAGATGCTCGTCGACACCGCCGGTACCGCTGAGTGGGTTCCAGCAGGTGGCGCAGCTGAAGGTATGGCTTCAGGTCGTTCCCAGCTTGGCGCTGATATTCACGAGATTGACAACGCAGCTGCCCGCGCCGGTCGACTTCTCGACGAAGTGGCCAACGACGCAGACGCAGTTGCTGCACGTCGCGATGAAATCATCGAGGCCATCAACTCCACCGCGAAGCCATACTTCGGCGACGTCGACGCAATGACGTACCGCGAAGTACTGGATCGTTACCTCGAACTGGCAACCCCAGACGGCGAATTCATTGACCCATCCTGGGCGACTCGCTTCATGGCTATCGTCGACCAGTTCGAAGCTCGCCTGGCCGAAACCGATGAAGGGGAGTTCAACTCCGTCATCGACGCTGACGAGGCGCGCGCACTTGTTGCCGGTGAAGTTGCTGCGACGGCGATCGTCGACAAGCTTGCTGCAAACTACAACTTGGATCTGCGACTGCACCCAGCAGATGTCGAGTTCTTCATCACTAACGCATGCCGTACGCCCGGCAAGCCAGTGAACTTCGTACCAGTAATTGACGCTGAAGTACGTCGCTGGTGGCGCTCCGATTCGCTGTGGCAGGCTCACGACGAGCGTTACGACGCCGACGGCGTATGCATCATCCCGGGTACGGCAGCCGTTGCTGGTATCACCAAGGCTGATGAGCCAGTTGCTGAGATCTTGGGTCGCTTCGAGCAGGCTGCTATTGCAGAGCTCAGCGTTGCGGATTCTGCACAGGATGACGCTGCCGTTGAGCTGGTTCAGCGTGTCATTGATGCCCCAACCATTTGGTGGGCTGGACGTCAGCAGCAGAACCCAGTTCAGTTGCTGGGTGCGCCAGCACAGTGGTCGGCAAGTGACGCTGACTCGGGCGTTTTTGCCCACGCTGAAACCGGTGCAACCGTTACCGCTGATGCTGCAGACGCAGTTGTTCTGCGCGTTCCACTCGAAGGCTCCGGCGCTGATGACCACGAGCTGACCCTGCGTTTGACCGTGACTGACAAGCCTGGCGCAACTCCGGTTGTCACCGCAGCAGATGCAACTGAGGCAATGCGTGCACTCACAACCATCGCTGCTGGCGGCGTGCTGCCAGAGGTTGTCGACGGCGTAGCAACGTGGGAGACCACGTGGACCGCAACTGGCGCTGCTGATCACGACGCTGTGACGGGCGCGACCCAGGCAACTGCTCCAGATGCCCTGGTCGGCCTCGCATGGCCTGCAATCTTCTCTGCTGTGTCCTCGGCGAAGACCGAGACCGGCATCGATGTGGTCGAAGGCATGTTGGCACTGGTGCACCTTGAGCACCACATCCGTATGGCACAGGAACTGCCTGCCGACGGCACCGCGCTGACCATCACCGCTCACACTGACGATGTCTCGGATACCGAGATGGGCCGTGTGGTCGTAGTCCGCGCAGAGATCAACGATGCTAACGGATTGGTTGCCACCCTTTCGGAGCGTTTCGCAATTCGCGGTCGCAATGGCAACTCGACCGCACTGGTCAATACCGTTCCACTGCCAACCGTGACGGACACCCCACGCAGCCACCGCGCTGAGCTGGTTGTAACCGCTCCATACAACATGGAGCCATTCGCTACTGTCAGTGGCGACCGTAACCCAATCCACGTTGATGACCGTGCTGCTGCACTCGCAGGTTTGCCAGGCGTCATCGTCCATGGCATGTGGCTGTCCGCTGTGGCTGAGCACGCTGCCATTCACGGAGTGTCTGCTGGCTTGGGTCAGCGCGTCACCGAGTTCACGACGACCATGCTGCAGCCAGTGCTGCCAGGTCAGGAAGTGACCTACACCGTTGAGCGTCGTGGTTTGGACGATCGTCCAGGAAACTTCGAAGTTCGCGAAGTGACTGCAACAGTCGACGGTGAGCCAGTGCTCACTGCAACCGCCGTTATTGAAGCACCAGCTACGTGCTACGCATTCCCCGGCCAGGGCATCCAGTCGAAGGGGATGGGCCTTGCAGCTCGTAACCGTTCCGCTGCTGCCCGCAAGGTTTGGGACGACGCTGACCGCGTAACTCGTGAAAACCTTGGTTTCTCGGTACTGGCGATCGTTCGCGACAACCCAACTGAAGTTGTCGTCGATGGTCATCGCTTCTACCACCCAGAAGGCGTCCTCAACCTGACCCAGTTCACCCAGGTCTCGATGGCAACCCTGGGCATGGCACAGGCTGCGGAAATGCGTGAAGCAGGCGTACTGGACGAGACCGCTTACTTCGCTGGTCACTCCGTGGGTGAGTACAATGCACTCGCTGCATTTGCAGGCGTTATCGACAACGCTGCTGTGCTGGAGGTCGTGTACCACCGTGGCCTGACCATGCACTCCTTGGTCCCACGTGACGAAGAAGGCCGCTCCAACTACGGCCTATCCGCACTGCGCCCAGACAAGATCGGCGTCAAGGAATCCGAGGTTAAGAGCTACGTTGCTGCTATCGCGGAGGAATCCGGCGAGTTCCTGGAGGTTGTGAACTTCAATCTCGCTGGTAAGCAGTACGCAGTAGCTGGCACCGTCGCTGGTCTCGCTGCGCTGGAAGCTGCCGCTAAGAAGGCATCGCCAGATGGCAAGGGCTACGTCCGTATCCCAGGCATTGACGTGCCATTCCACTCCGCAGTTCTTCGCGACGGTGTCGACGAGTTCCGCGGACACTTGGATCGCCTTCTACCTGAAGAGGTCAATCCAGAAGCACTGGTTGGTCGTTACATCCCTAACCTGACCGCTACCTGCTTTGCACTGACCGAAACGTTCGTCCGTGAGATGGCTGAAGTCGCCGACTCGGATATCCTGCGCGACATCTTGACTGACTTTGATGCTCACGCAGCAAAGCCAGGCCGCCTGACTCGCACCCTGTTGGTCGAGCTTCTGGCATGGCAGTTCTGCTCGCCAGTTCGCTGGATTGAAACCCAGGACCTCCTCTTCGGTGAGCTCGGCGTATCCCGCATGATCGAGGTTGGTGTTGGCACTGCGCCAACGCTGGCAAACCTCGCAGCTCGTACCGCACTCCTGCCACGCCACGCCACGCGCGACATCACCATTTGGAACGTCGAGCGTGATGCTGACGCTGTGTTCGCTCGCGACGAAGTTCGCCTTGAGCGTGACGACGATCCTGCCGAGGAAGCGTCGGCAAGCGAAGCTGAGGAAGCAGCTGAAGCAGCTCCAGCGGCAGCGCCTGCTGCAGCTCCAGTTGCTACGTCGGCTGAACGTCCAGCAGACATCACTGTCACTCCAGCTGATGCAGTCGAGATTTTGATTGCTCTGTGGACGAAGGTTCGCCCAGATCAGATGGGGGCAGCAGACTCGATTGAGACGCTGGTTGATGGCGTGTCCTCGCGCCGTAACCAGTTGCTGTTGGATCTTGGTGCAGAGTTCGGTCTTGGTTCCATCGACGGTGCAGCAGATGCTGATCTGCCAAGCCTGAAGGACAAGGTCGGCGGCATGGTCCGTGGCTACACCCCATGGGGTCCAGTACTCGGCGAGTCCATCGCCGATGGTTTGCGTCGCGTCACCGGTCCTGCGGGTGCACGTGCAAACCACGTCACCGACCGTGTCACGGACGTGTGGCAGCTCGGTGAGGGCTGGGCTCAGGCAACGTGTGCTGAGCTGGTTCTCGGCTCCCGCGAAGGTGCCTCCCTGCGTGGTGGCGATCTCGGTCACCTGACCCAGGCCACCCCAGGTACGAAGGCTGAACTTGATCAGCTTATCGACGCCGCTGTCCAGGCAGTTGGCGCAAACCGTGGCGTTGCTGTCACGATGCCTGCTGCTGGTGGCGCTGGTGGCGGTGGAGTTGTGGACTCCGCAGCCTTGGGTGAGTTTGCTGAACAGGTCACCGGTTCGAGCGGTGTCCTGGCAACTGCAGCCCGCACCATCCTGTCGCAGCTTGGTCACGAGATGACCGGCGCTGTCGATTTCGATTCCGACGATGCTGACGAAAAGCTCGTCGAGCTGGTTACCGCAGAGCTCGGCGCTGATTGGCCAAAGCTCGTGACCCCATCCTTCGATGCGAACAAGGCAGTTCTTATCGACGACCGTTGGGCAACGTCCCGTGAAGACCTGGCCGCAATGTGGGCAGGCAAGGAAGCCCCATCGACGATCTCTGCAACCGCTGTCGAGCAGGCTCGTTTCTGGGCAACCAAGGCTGACAACGAAGGCCGTCAGGAACTTGCAGCTGCCTACCGCGACCTTGCAGACAACGCTGTCGCTGCAGGTGCTGGCGAGTTCGCTAACGATGTTGCCGTTGTCACCGGTGGTTCGCCAGACTCCATCGCTGCTTCGGTCATCGCAGAGCTGCTTGCAGGTGGCGCAACCGTTATTGCCACCACTTCGCGTCTTTCGCATTCCCGACTGACCTTCTACCGTGAGCTGTACCGCACGCACGCTATCGATGGCGCAGCCCTGTGGGTACTTCCTGCAAACCTCACCAGCTACCAGGATCTCGATGCTCTGGTCGATTGGGTGGGCAACGAGCAGACTGCAACCGTTGGTGCTGACTCTGTCGTTCTGAAGCCAGCCCTGACCCCATCGCTGCTGTTCCCATTCGCTGCACCTGGTGTTTCGGGATCCCTGGCAGATGCCGGTCCAGCTGCAGAAATGCAGATGCGTTTGCTGCTGTGGTCTGTGGAGCGCCTCATCGCAGGTCTGTCGGATATCGGCACTGAGTCCAATATCCGCCACCGTCTGCACGTGGTTCTGCCAGGATCGCCGAACCGCGGTCGCTTCGGTGGTGACGGTGCGTACGGTGAGTCGAAGGCTGCTCTCGATGCAGTTGTTACTCGCTGGAATGCTGAAGAGATCTGGGGCAAGCGCACGTCGCTGGTCCACGCTCACATCGGTTGGGTCCGCGGCACCGGCCTGATGGGTGGCAACGACCCTCTCGTGGAAACGGTGGAAGCGAAGGGCGTTCGTACCTACGCAACCGAGGAAATGGCTCAGCTGCTGGTCGAGCAGGCATCTGCCGACGCACGCGCAAAGGCTACCACCGCGCCGATTACGGTTGACCTCACCGGTGGACTTGGCGACGTCGACCTCAACATGTCCGCACTTGCTGCTGAGGCAGCCGAGGCTGCAGCTGCTGCCGGCAAGGACACCGAAGAAGGCTCAGTACAGCGTGCACTGAAGGCACTGCCGGGTGTTCGTACCCCACTGGATTCGGTGCTGCCAGAGTTCGTTGACGTCAAGGTCGAGCCAGAAGACATGGTTGTCATCGTCGGTGCAGCGGAGCTTGGACCATACGGTTCCTCCCGTACCCGCTTCGAAGCAGAGGTCGGCGAGATTTCTGCAGCTGGCATCGTCGAGTTGGCGTGGACCATGGGTCTGATTTCCTACGATGGCGGTTGGCTCGATGCTGATGATCAGCCTCTGGAAGAAGCTGACATCGTTGAACGCTACCGCGACGAAGTCACTGCACGCGTCGGTGTTCGTCGTTACGGAGACGACGGCGACTTGGTTGACAACACGATGACCGAGCTGACTACCGTTTACCTGGATCGTGACCTGTCCTTCCCAGTACGTGACCGTGCTGCGGCGGCAACCTTCGTGGAAAGCGACCCTGAGAACACCTACGCAATGCCAGATGAAGAATCTGGCGAGTGGATTGTGACCCGCAAGTCGGGCACCGCAGTTCAGGTACCACGTCGTATGGCGATGAGCCGCTACGTCGGTGGCCAGATCCCAGAGGGCTTTGACCCAGCTGTCTACGGCATCCCAGCCGACATGATGGACAACCTGGACCGCGTCTCGCTGTGGAACTTGGTTTGTACTGTTGATGCCTTCCTGGCATCGGGCTTCAGCCCAGCCGAGCTGCTGCAGGCAGTCCACCCAGGTCTTGTGTCCTCGACACAGGGTACGGGTATCGGTGCGATGGAGTCGCTGCGAAGCCTCTACATCGACGGCATTCTCGGCCTGCCACGTGCAAACGACGTGCTGCAGGAAGCACTGCCAAACGTTATCGCGGCGCACGTCATGCAGTCCTACGTCGGTGGCTACGGCCAGATGATTCACCCTGTAGCCGCTTGTGCCACCGCAGCAGTGTCAGTGGAAGAAGGCTACGACAAGATCAAGCTCGGCAAGTCCGACTTCGTGGTTGCAGGTGGTTTCGACGACCTGTCGACGGAAGGCATCACCGGCTTCGGTGACATGGCGGCAACCGCTGATTCCGCAACCATGGACGCGAAGGGCATTGAGCGCAAGTACTTCTCGCGTGCAAATGACCGTCGTCGTGGCGGTTTCGTGGAGTCCCAGGGTGGTGGCACTGTCTTGCTGGCACGTGGCTCTGTCGCGCGCGACCTTGGTCTGCCAGTTCTAGGTGTTGTTGCTTTCGCTGAGAGCTTCGCGGACGGCGCACACACCTCGATTCCAGCCCCTGGCCTTGGTGCGTTGGGTGCTGCACGTGGCGGCGAAAAGTCCCGCTTGGCTCGTCAGCTGGCAGCTCACGGTGTCGGCGCCAACGACGTGGCAATCCTGTCCAAGCACGACACATCGACGAACGCGAACGACCCTAACGAGTCTGAGCTTCACGAGCGCATCGCTGATGCCATTGGTCGCGATGAGGCGAACCCGCTGTTCGTTGTCTCGCAGAAGTCGCTGACTGGTCACGCAAAGGGTGGTGCAGCTGCATTCCAGATGATCGGTTTGACCCAGGTACTGCGCTCCGGCGTTGTCCCAGCGAACCGTTCCCTGGATTGTGTTGACCCTGTTCTGTCCAAGCACGGTCGCCTGGTCTGGGCTACCAAGCCGCTGAACTTCGGTGAGGCAATGCCTCTGAAGGCCGGTCTGGTCACCTCGCTAGGCTTCGGTCACGTGTCCGCATTGGTTGCCATTGCGCACCCTGAGGCGTTCTACGCGTCGCTGGTTGCGAACGATGGTCCAGCTGTTGCTGCTCAGTGGCGTGAGGCTGCAGGTGAGCGTGAAGCAGCGGGTCTGCGTCGTATTGACGATGCCATCTACGGTGGCGACGTTCTGTACGAACGCCCAGAGGGCCGTCGCCTCGGCGATGGCGGCGAATACGGCGATAAGGATGCACTGGAGAAGGCAGCTATCCTGAATCCGGAAGCACGACTGGTTGACGGCATCCTGAACGACAACCCAGCACAGAACTAGAACGTTGTATGGCTAGTTCACTAGCCAACACGTAACTCTTGCGAAAGCCGGGGCCTCCACAGAGTGTGGAAGCCCCGGCTTCGCTCTATGCGCTACGACATTTCATCAATGCATCTGTATTCTTGACGGAGGACTCCTGTGAACACGCCTGACGACGATTCCTCAGCACCCAACATCCCAGCTTTCGCCGAACTCTCTCAGCAGCTCGAGGGGCCTTTAGGGGTTGATTTAGTACATATTCCGTCTTTCGGTCACGACCTGAATCGCCCAGGAACCAGCTTTCTCAAGAGCGCCTTCACGGTGGGCGAAAGAATGGTCGCTAAACGCCGACGGTTTGATATTGAGCCACCGAATGTCTGTGATCCGGCTATTCGGCACTTTGCTGGTCGATGGGCAGCGAAGGAGGCCGTCGTCAAGGCCTGGTCGCAGGCGCTGTATGGAACGCCGCCCCCCATTGCACGCGATGAGATGAATTGGCAGGAGATCGAAATTGTCCCTGACGCGTGGGGGAGAGTTGCCGTGAAATTACACGGTCGGGTGGCGCAGGCTGTGGCGGAAACGCTGGGGACTGGCGACAGCACTTCCGCAAATGCTTTCCATGTGAGCATTAGCCATGATGGTGACTACGCTGTCGCAGTGGTGATGGTGCTGCAGTAGCCGCGGCAGCAGGGCATTGAGGCCGGCTGTCGCGACGGCCTCAGAGAGGATTCTGCGTCGTCTTTGGGGCCGGCCTAAGCATCGTCCTCAACGTCAGTCTCAGTGGCATCTGCTGAGCGCTCTGCGACCACCATCAGGTAGGAAATGAGCATGCGCTTCACTTCCTGCACCGTCAGGTTGTAGTGCTCGTCCTGAGCCTGGGTGTCGTCGTGCCGGTCTACGGAGTAATTGAGTAACGAATACGTCGTGTGGATAAGCAAGCCGGCCACAAACTCGCGAATCTCGGAGTTGGTGCCTGGTGTCAACGGACGCAGAGCTTCGGCGATACCGGCAATCAACTGCTTTTCTGTGTCCGCCGCGGTGGCTCGGGTCGCAGGAGTCGACTGCACCGCGAGCCACACGGCACGGCGGGAGACGTCGTCACGCCATAGCCGAGCAATGTGATCAATGAGCTCCGAGAGGAACTCCGGCCACTCCAAAACTGGAATGCGCTCAGCGAAGCGAGCGATTTCAGCGACAACCCCTGCGGTGTCTTGGCGGTCCAGCTCGCAGATCATGACGTATTTATTAGCGAAGAATTGGTACAACGTGCCAATGGCGACATCAGCGCGTTTCGCTACTTCATCAAAAGTGAACGATTCGAAACCAACTTCGACGAGAACTTCCCGAGCGCTACTCAACATGCGTGCATACCGCTGCCGAGACCTCTCCTGCGCTGGCTGACGCCGTGGACGCAGGATCTCGGGGGAGTTAACGTCGGGGTCGATCGTCGTGTCGCTCACAAGAGATACCGCCTGCTGAGAATCCTATTGTCGATGGTAGACAACTACTGAACCAGATAAAGGTATAGATAAACGATAGTGGGCAAATCTACTTCGCATCTGCAATATCGCGCAAAATCCGGCCAACATGTCCCTTTGCACGGACGTTGTACCATGCCTGCTCAACATCCCCGGACTCGCTAATGAGCAGCGTGGAGCGAATTACGCCCTGCACAATTCGGCCATAATTCTTCTTCTCTCCGAACGCGCCATAAGCTGCCATCGTTTCCTTAGTTGGATCCGACAACAAGGTGAAGTTCAAGCCATGGTCTTCTCGGAACTTCGCGAGCTTTTCTGGTTTATCCGGCGAAATTCCAACAACTTCGACAGCTGCATCGTTGAACTGTGCTGACTCATCTCGGAAATCACACGCCTGCGTGGTGCAGCCCGGAGTGTTTGCGCGAGGATAGAAGTAGACAATTACCTTTTTGCCAGCGAAGTCCGACAATGAAACCTCGGTGCCCGCGTCGTTGAGCAACGTAAACGCTGGGGCTTTGGCACCTGGCTCCAAACGAGCTGGCTTTACGACGTTCTGTTCCTGGCCATTAATGTCAGTCATAGTTGTAATGGTATCGAGGCAGCGGTAACAGCGTGTAGGCGGTCCGTCAAATGAGAGTCAATTGACATTGGGTAGTCCGTGTTTGAGGGATTATGCGTTGATTCCACCGCAACTTGGCTGTTGGTGTTACCCTCTGTAAACAGACCTATATTTCATCGAAACAGGGGAGTCTTCACGTGGCCCGGAGCATTCACGACATTGAGCGCGACATTGAGCGCAACCGTAACCAGCTCGCACGCACCCTGGACGAGCTTGCGGAGCGTACCAGCCCAAAGAATGTTGCTGACGATGCCAAGACTCGTGCAGTTAGCGGTCTGCAGGAGCCGAAGGTTCAGGTTTCCTTGGGCGTAGTCGCTGCTGTCATCATTGGTGGCATTGCGTTGGCAGTTTCACGTAACAAGAAGCGCGGTAAGGAAATCGAGCGTATCCGCGAAATGATTGAGGCTGCTACGAAGTAAACGCTCTGTACGAATTCTGGCGCTGTCGGTACTTAGTTGATCAGTGGCCGCGGCAGACCGTGCTTTGTTAGGCGTTCCGGCATTTCTCTTCAGTAGATATCCCTCATTGAGGGGCGGTAGTTCACTGTGTGAGCTGCCGTCTTTTTTAATGGCATTTGGTGCTGGGTCGGCGTCGTACTCGTCAAAAGGCCACAAGTTCTTGTGTCCTCGTCGGAGATGCAGGTAGTGCTGTTGTTCCCACGTGGGCTCGGTAGGAGCCGGTGAAAGGGGCTTGCTGGGGTAGGGCGTGCGATTGAACGGAGGTCTTTGAGACAAGAAAAAACCAGGTCAGTTTCCCGACCTGGTTTCTACGTGGTGCGCCATCAGGGACTCGAACCCCGAACCCGCTGATTAAGAGTCAGCTGCTCTGCCAGTTGAGCTAATGGCGCGTTCCTTGCTGCGGAGGTAATCCCTTCGGCGTTCCTCGTTGGCAACGAGAAGAAATATAACAACGATTGCTGTCACTTGTAAAATCGCCTGGTCAGGCGGGTGAAATGGGGATCGTAAAAAGACTGCAAAATGTCGGTAGTTGGTGAACTGCGTCAAAATGCTGAGAGAACTCTGTCGAAATATCGACAATGTGCGAATTGTCGCCAGCGATGCCGGGAGGGTGGGTTGGTTGATCGGGGAGACTCGGTCGTCTCGCGAGAGTTCCGGTTGGGCTGGAGCTTGATAGTGGTGGCAGCACCCCCGAAAATGTATTACTGAATATAATAAGAAATTCTCGGCAACGCTGTGAACAGCAGTGAGTCATGGTTGCGGAATCGTTATGGCGAAACCTGTCCCCTGATACGTAGTTCTCAGGTTGGCGGGGTATAAATTGCATGTCGCGTACTCGTAGATTTTGGCGTCAATGAAGCGCCAAACGGTGCTTTGTATGAGCTTAGGTGTCGAGTAAGTGTGGTTTAGGGTTTGTAGTTCTTCGGACATCTAAGGATGGGGATTTAGCTGATGCGGCAAAATAGGGCATTCCGTAGCGGTGGGCTACGCGCAATTGTCGCCGTAATGGGGGTTGTGGCTTTCACCCTGACTGGTTGCACTATCGGCAGCGAGGAAGCCAAAGAAACAGAAAAGACTGTGCAAGAGGACGTGAAGTCCAAGCCGGTTGTCAGTGTGAAGGACGGCGAAGAGGAAGTATCCGTCGCCGACCCAATCAAGGTTGAAGCGGGCGAGGATGCGCTTGAGAAAGTCTCCTTGACTAATGACGAAGGCAAGGCCGTCAAGGGCGAGTTCCGCGAGGATAAGCAGCAGTGGCTCACTACGGAGCCTCTCGGCTACAACCGCGAATACACGCTCAAGGTGCAGTCGGGCGGTGAGTCCTCGAGCTACACGTTCACCACTGTCCAGCCCTCGACAATGACCGCTGGATATTTGTCTCCAGCTGATGGTTCCAAGGTTGGAATTGGCCAGACCATTGCAGTCCGTTTCGACGAGGCAATTGGTGACCGTAAAGCGGCTGAAGAAGCCATCACAGTCACCACAGAGCCAAAGGTAGAAGGTGGCTTCTATTGGTTGAGCAATAGTGAGCTCCGCTGGCGTCCAAAGGAATACTGGGAGCCAGGTACCAAGGTCGACGTAGAGGTTGATATCTACGGTAAGGATCTTGGCAACGGCTACTACGGTCAGGAAGATTCATCGACGAGCTTCACCATTGGCGAAAAGGTTGTGGCGACGGTCGATGACTCAACTAAGACCATGACTATTGAACGTAATGGTGAGAAGCTGAAGTCCATGCCGGTATCGTTGGGCTCTGCGACGTGGCCAACTCCTAATGGTGTCTACGTTGTTGGCGATCAGCACCAGTCAATGGTGATGGACTCTACGACCTACGGGTTGTCTCTCGAAGCGGGCGGATACCGTACGCCAGTCAACTACGCTACTCAGCTGTCATGGTCGGGCATTTACGTTCACGGTGCGCCATGGTCTGTGTGGGCTCAGGGTAGCCAGAACACCTCCCATGGGTGCATCAACGTGACGGATGCAAACGCAAAGTGGTTCCAGGAAAACACGAAGCGTGGAGACATCGTTGTTGTAAAGAACACGGTGGGTGAGACCCTGTCTGGTCAGGATGGGCTGGGCGACTGGAACATCCCGTGGGAAACGTGGAAGAAGGGTAACGCAGACGAGAAATCGTCGTGGTAATTCCCCAGTAATCCGCACTCAACCCGGACTTTCCCCTTAGAGCATTCCCAACTCCCGTGCTTTGGCTACTGCCGAAGTGCGGGAGTTCACGTTTAGCTTGCTAAACACATGCACTAGGTGTGATTTCACTGTTGCCTCGGTAAGGAATAGCTCGGCAGCAATACCTCGATTCGAAAGCCCACGGCTCACCAATGTGAGCACTTCCAATTCCCGATCTGACAGTGACAACGATGGACTTTGTAGTCGGCCCATCAACCGTTGGGCAACATTCGAGCTGAGTACCGTTTCGCCTCTAGCCGCAGCATGGACACCGTTGATGAGTTCTTCGGGGTTCGCATCCTTTAGCAGGTATCCGACGGCCCCGGCCGAGATTGCCCCGAGCATGTCGGAGTCAGTGGAATAATTGGTCACAACCAACACCTGAGGTGGGTGTTCCAACGCGCAGATTTCTTTCGTTGCGGACACCCCTGCAGCGCAGTGATGAGCTGTAGGCGACTCTCCGAAGCGTAAATCCATCAGCACAACGTCGATATCGCAGGGCTGCTCTTTGACCGCTTCGACTGCAGCGTCAGCGGTGTTGACACTGCCTACGATCTCTATTGTCGGATCCGAATCCAGGACGGCGGAAAGTCCTGCGCGGACGACTGGGTGGTCGTCGGCAAGTAGTACGCGAATAGTGTCCATTTCTTACACAGGAATGCGGGCTGAGACGCCGCATCCTCCTCCTGGTTGTTCGGCAATGGAGTAGTGTCCGCCGATCGATTCCAGGCGTCGGCGAGCGCCCGATACTCCCACTCCAGTTGATTCTTCCACGGCTGCCTGGTTGAAAGTGGTGCCATTGTCGACGATGTCGAGACGCACCTCATCGTTCTTGTAGGTCAAGTTGACAGTGCATGACGTTGCTCCTGAGTGCTGTACGACGTTCGCAATTGAGCTCTGTGCGACGCGAATCAACACCGTTTCCACATTGGGAGGCAACGCCAGTGGCTGTCCGTCGGATACGAATTTCACGGCTTCGCCCATTGGCGTTCCCGCGCACACAGTTTTCAACGCATTGTTGAGGGACACACCGTCTAACTCTGCTGGCTGCAACTCATTGATAATGCGTCTCGTTTCTGCGAGGTTATCGGCGGCCGTCTGTCGGGCAAGCTGAATCTTTTCCTGCAGCTCATCAGTGGTGTTGGTGCTTAACGAGGAATCGTCGGCAAGCTGTTTTTCCACTGAGTAGAGGAGCAGTTGAATAGAGGTCAGTCCTTGAGCGATGGTGTCGTGGATATCTGCTGCGAGCCGAGTGCGTTCATCGAGAACGCCAGCATGGCGAGCCATCGTGGCGATGTCGGCGCGGGCAGCCATCAGCTCGTCGATAGCATGTGCGCGAGCTTCTGCTTCTCGCTGCAACATGCGAAAACCGGATCCGACGATGACCGCGACGATAGCGCCCAACATCGGGCCGACGATTCCTCCCACACTCAACCCAAGATGGTGGGCAATAGCAGTGATCGCGATGATCGTAGTGGCCACAACAGCGAGGAGGGCGACCCAGCCGTTAATGGTGTGCATGATCACGAAGAACAGTGGAAACGCTAGATAAGCGGCATCCTGAGACGCACTGGCGAGCCCTGCCCACATCACCAGCAAGAGCAGCAACCAAATCAACGTTTCCTGCTTCTTCGCAGACGCAATGATTCCGGCAGCGTAGACCACGATAAAGCCGATGCCCCAGAGGGCCGTCGACACGCTGAGACTGCGAACCAATGCAAAGCAGAGCAAAACTGCAATGAGCAGATCAAGCGCGAATCGGAGGTTGCGCCACAGCTTGGTGAGCGCTTGCGGATCATTCACATCACCACTGTAGGAAAGTCGAGGCAGCCTGCGCATCCATCGAAAGTTTGAGTTGAGTTTCAATCGGCTGGGCGATGTTTAACATGGAGGACTTCGCGACGATGGGGCCATGTATCAATCCCTGAAAGAATTACGCTCTGCGCCGGGCCGAACGGCACTCATCACGATTGTCATTGGGCTGATCACCGTGATGGTTGCGTTCCTTTCCTCCTTGGCTGCTGGGCTGGAGCAACAATCAGTTTCCGGTCTTGCTCCATTTCTTGACGACGACTCTGCCGTCATCGTGTCCGACTCCGCTTCGGCGTTGTCGTCGTCGGAAATCTCAGCGGAAAGTGTCCGTGCGCTGCAGAAGGCAGATCCGGGGGCGCAGCTTCTGTCAATGGGGCGGGCGCGTATTGACGATGAGCCGGTTATTGTGTTGCCTGATCCAACACTGCGGGATGGTGAGTTGATGGTGGCAGACGCACTAGCGCCGACGGTGGGGCAGCGAGTAGCGGTAGGCAGCGAAGACTTCTCAGTTATCGGTACTGCCGGTGATGTGTGGCTCGATCACTTACCGGTGACGTATGCGCCTGAGGGCAGCGTCGCAAAGCTCAGCCACGGGGTCGCGGCTGTCGTAGTGCGCGAGGCGGATGCGGTCGCTGACATAGCCGCTCGGGGAGTAGCTGGTGTGAAGATGTTGGAAGGCAACGACCGGCTCACCTTGTCGGCCTCTTATGAAGGGGAGCAGGCTTCGCTGAAATCGATGACCAGCTTGCTATTCGTTATTTCTGCCTTGGTGGTCGGAGCGTTTTTCAGCGTGTGGACTGTCCAACGGCAGCGTGGCATCGCCATCTCAGCTGCATTGGGCGCATCCCGTCGTGTGCTGGTGGCCGATGCTGTCGGGCAAGCTGGCGTGGTTCTCGCAATCGGAATCAGCGCGGGCCTAGCGCTCACTGTGGTCGTGGGTAGCTGGATTTCTACTAGTGGTGTCGTGCCCATTGAGATCAACGCGGGAACAACGGTGTGGCCGGGACTGGTAATGGCCACAACTGGACTGGTCGGAGCCACTGTCAGTTTGATCCCCATTGTGCGCGTGGAACCGCGCAGCGCATTGGCAGCAGCGTAAGGAGAGCATAGAAATGACTGCAACACCTACTACTGACCTACGAGATAACACTGGCGATGTGCTTTGCGACGGTCGCCTCAACGCAAACATCGCGCTCCTCATGGAAAGCATCGTGTTGGATGTTCCCGATGGGCTGGAATCTCGGCGAATTCTTGACCACGTAACTCTCGCTGTTGACGTTGGCGAACTGGTCGGATTGACGGGACCGTCTGGTTCTGGAAAATCAACGCTGCTTGCTATCGCGGGTGGTCTGCAAATGCCTAGCTCCGGTTCGGTATGGCTGAATACTGAAAGCAGAACAGTAAATCTCGCAGCACGGGGAACACACAGTGTGAAAAGTCGTCGCGAGAACATTGGAATCGTATTCCAGCAGGCAAACTTGCTTCCTGCTTTGACTGTGAAAGAACAACTACTGACCATGGCAAGGCTCGATCGGATCGTTGGTTGGCCTCATGGTGGAAAGAAGGAAGTATCGCGCCGGGCTGAATACCTTCTCGATGCCGTCGGCCTGGCTGGATACGAAAACCGGAAACCAAGCGAGCTATCGGGTGGGCAGCAAGCACGAGTGAATGTTGCAAGATCGCTGATGAATAGGCCATCGCTATTGTTGTGCGATGAACCAACTGCAGCGCTAGACCAGGAAACCGCGGCGCAGGTGACGCGGTTGATCACTGACATCACTCACGAGTCAGGTGTGGGAACGCTTTATGTCACGCATGATGCGGGGCAGCTCAGGAGCGCGGATCGAGTTCTCGAGATGATGGATGGAAATCTAACTGAAGGATAGAGAAAATAGCTGAACATAGAGAAAACCCTGGCCTTGAAGTCAAGGCCAGGGTTTTCCTACTTGGGGTGACTGACGGGACTCGAACCCGCGACACCCAGGATCACAACCTGGTGCTCTACCAACTGAACTACAGTCACCATCGCATCCACAGGGAAGTCATTTCTGACGTGCTCTGTGCAGCGAACTACATGTTAACCCAGGATTGTCTCGAAACAAAAACGGCTGGTGAGAGGCTAATTACTGAATAGGAACTGCCGTGGTGGCCTCATCGGCTGCTGTTTGGACATCGTCCGTCGACAAGCCATCGCCCGGAAGCATCATTGCGCGACGGTAGTAGTAGAGCTCACGGACGGATTCGCGGATGTCTGATAGAGCGCGGTGTGACATGCCCTTTTCTGGTTGCCTGAAGTACACGCGTGGGTACCAACGGCGGGCAAGCTCCTTCAGTGAGGAGACATCAATCATGCGGTAGTGGAGGTGGTTGTCCAGCGCTGGCATGTAGCGCTTGATGAATGCTCGGTCAGCTGCAATCGAATTGCCCGCGAGCGGTGCCTGGCGGGACATTGGCACCCACTTCTTCACGTAATCGAGCACCAGGCGTTCTGCTTCGGTGATATCGACCTTTGACGCGCGGATTTCCTCGGTGAGTCCTGAGGAATTGTGCATTTGCGTTACGACGTCGTCCATTTGCGCCAAATCAATCTCTGATGCGTGGATGACGATGTCAATACCTTCGTCCAGGATGTTGAGATCTGCATCTGTGACCAAGGCCGCGATTTCCACCATGACGTGGCGTTCGGCGTCGAGGCCGGTCATTTCGCAATCGATCCATACGATGCGGTCGTGCTTCACTGGTGTGCTTTCACTCATGGTGCCTAGGGTTTCCATCCTGTGCTCGTCCTGTTGTCGGCAGCGATGCCGAATATGTACTCAACATGGTAGGCGCACCCGGTAGTGAATTCACCCAGTTCGATACTCGTTGAGTCATCCGAACTGTGAATTTTGTATAAAAAAATTAATGACAGATGTTATTTTGGTAAGAAATAGATAATTGTTGTAAAGTATTTCTGTCGCCCGCTTCAGGAAAGTTCAACTTCGCCTTTGACGTCGACATAATTGAGAACGCATTACCCAAAGGTCATTAATAGTAATTTTGGAGAGCGCTGTGAGTAATGAAATTCCTAAGCGAGAATCGGGAGAAGTGCTGGTTGAAGGCGTATCGTCACGTCATAGTGCTGTCGATGAGGCGATTATTCAAGCTGCTCGAGAGAGCATTATGACGGTCGGTTTAAGCCGAACATCAATTGCGGAGATTGCGCGTAATGCGGGAGTCTCGCGCCCCACCATTTATCGCCGGTATGCAGATATCGGCGAATTGTCGTCTGAAGTCATAAACCGCGAAGTTGTTCGTTTACTCGAAGGGCTGACTGATCTTCCAGGGAATGCGCTTGAAGGGGTAGCTGCCCGATTCCGCATCGTTGTGGAGAGGGTGGGCGCGAGTGAGTTCCTGCGCAGTTTGATCGAGACAGACCCAGAACGTGTGTTGAAGTCGCTCACAAATACCCAGACGGATACACAGCTTCAGATCGTTCGTGCCTATGTATTACCGGCTATTCGGCAGGGGCATGAGGATGGGTCGATTCGTCAGCACGATCCCTACGCACTTTCAAACAACGTTTTCCGGCTCATGCAGGCCACAGCCGTGTTATGGACGGGGCTAGTTAGCGATGCCGTTGAGCATCAGGATCCTATCGACGAAGTAGTTGATATGGTCACTCGCTACTTGAAGCCGTAAAGACGTGGCTGGTACCGCTGTAGTGACCGTGAAGTGCCCCCAGAAGGATTCGAACCCTCGACCAATCGGGTAGAAGCCGACTGCTCTGTCCACTGAGCTATGGAGGCTAATGCTATGTCCGGGATTCCAGCGATTCATCGCATGGTGTCTCGGGCTCTTTCGTTGTAATGCATAGGAAATCATAGTCAGCAATACGTGGATGCTACCAATCGCCCCGGTGAAACTAGTCGTTAGTGCGATGGGGCAGACTCGGCGACTCAATTAAGCAAAGTCACCCTGGTCGGGTTCTTTCTAATCCGCGTGGAGGGCTACCCTAGAGGTTATGACTGCGACGACTACGCAAGCTCCGCCTGCCGAGCTTCCAAAAACACGGCAGCGTGTTCGCCAGACTACGCATTGGTATTGGCTATTTGTGCTGGTAGCTGGCATCCTTGCCGGTGGCCTGTCCCTGGCCTACAACATGGAATCGCGAACTACGCTAGGCGTTCCAGATCCGGGTGTCATCACAACGTTCGGTTTCCCAATGGCAAAGGCCGGCGGCGAAATGCTGGCATCGTTGGCAGTGGGTTCCTTCATGCTCTCGGCGTTTGGTACTCGCAAGCGTGACGACGGAACGTTGGACGTCGATGGCTTTGCTGCATCCCGTACCGGCATGTGGGCAATTTTGTCGTGGGGTTTGATCGGCTTGCTGCAGATCCCACTAGTGCTGTCGGACGTTTCTGGTAATCCATTGTCTGTCACTATTCAGCCTGAGAACTGGGGTGTGGCCCTCGAGCAGGTGAGCGAGGCCGTGGCCTGGCTGTGGGTAGGCATTATTGCGCTGGTGGCAGCTCTGGGTTCTGCACTTACTCGGAAGTGGATTTGGCAGCCAGTCTTCTTCGCACTGAGCTTGGCATCAATGATTCCGCTAGCAGTGGTGAGCCACAACGCTACTGGCGGTGCACACGATTACGGAACGAACTCGTACATCTGGCACTTGGCATTCACAGTGTTCTGGGTCGGTGGCTTGATGGCACTTATCGGTCATGCTCGTCGTCGCGGAGCATTCTTGGCTGAAGTAGTGAAGCGCTACAGCTTTGTGGCTTTGGTGTCCATCATCGTGTTGTCTATCTCGGGCTTCATTAACGCAGCGATCAACATTCGCTGGATCGACCTGGTGTCAAATAACTACGGCATCATGGTTCTGGTGAAGGCGATTCTGATCGTTCTGCTTGGTCTTTTCGGCTATATGCACCGCAAAGTAACCATGCCGAAGATTGAAAAGGATCCTTTCGGTCGCGCGTTTTGGAGGCTGGCTATTGGTGAAGTCATCACCATGGCGCTGGCTGTAGGCGTGGCAGTTGCGCTGGGACGTACGCCACCACCACCTAAGTTTGCCGAGCAGGCGGGTGGCGAGGGGTTGCCACAGATTACGCAAATGCAGGTTAAGTTGGGCTACGACCTCACCATCCCATTTGGCTGGGAGGCTGTCTTTACCCAGTGGCGCTTTGATATTTTCTTCGGCTCAGCTGCGATTATTGCGGCGTGGATTTACCTCTACTGGTTGCGACTGCTGAAGAAGCGTGGCGGTCAGTGGCCAGTGGCAAATACCTTCTGGTGGTTGGCTGGTTGTGCGACGTTGCTGTACACGTCGTCAAGCGCGCTGGGAGTGTACATGCCGGCGTTGTTCTCGACACACATGCTGGCTCACATGCTCTACTCGATGGCTATTCCGGTGATGTTGGCATTGGGCGGTCCTGTGACGTTGGCGTTCCGTGCATTGAAGCCAGCTGGACGTAAGGGACTGCCATTTATTCGTGAGTGGTTGGTGGCATTCATTAACAATCCGGTGTCGAGATTCCTCACAAACCCGGTTGTGGCGACGTCACAGTTCGTAGCAGGTTTCTACCTTTTGTACATGACGCCAATCTACGACTTCCTGGCTGATGAACACGCGGGTCACCTGTTCATGAACATCCACTTCTTGATCTCGGGTTACATCTTCTACTGGGTAATTATCGGTGTGGATGCTGCACCTCAGCAGATTTCTCCGTCGGTGAAATTGATGGCACTCATGGGCTCGCTGCCATTCCACGCGTGGTTCGGCATTACTTTGATGCAGACGCAGCAAATCCTGGCCGAGGACTATTACCGAGAGCTGGACTTGCCATGGAAGGTTGATCTCCTGGCGGATCAGAACATCGGTGGCATGATCGCATGGGCAACAGGCGAAATTCCGCTTGCATTGGTGACCGTCGCGTTGTTCGTTCAGTGGCGAAAGTCTGATGCCAAGGATGCAGCTCGGTACGACCGCATCGCGGAGCGCACAGACGAAGCTGAACTCAAGGCATACAACGAAATGCTTGCTGCACGAAGCCAAGGCGTGGGCATGACGGAAGAAGAAATGGCCTACTACACCGGCGAAGTTGATGCGGAGCATCAGCTGCATATGGAAAACCCAATTGATGCCTCAAAGAATGGCGGTCGTGGTCTGTAGGACTCGCAATAGCTGAGGCATCTCGCAAGTCGAATAGTCGAGCAGCCTGTGCATAACCACATTTCCCGTGGGTTATGCACAGGCTGCTTTGTTGTCTCTTCCAAACTTCACGACGACTAGCCATGCTCAAGGTGCGAGACACCGTGGCCACAAGGTCATGGAAAACCAAATCTGGAGAGGGAGACTCGCATGTCTGAATCAACAATCACGGTCATCGGCAATGTTGCTACACCGCCGATGAAGAAGATGACTAGTGCTGGGGAAGTTGCCACGTTCCGGTTGGCATCGTCGCGTTCGGCCAGAACTGACAATGGCTGGGAAAGCCAAACACCGACCTACTTCGACGTCGAAGTGTGGGGCCAAATGGCCGACAATCTCGTGCGCACTGCAGTCAAAGGTGTGGGGCTGATTGTGCAGGGATACCTCCGCACCGAAACGTGGGTGACTGAGGAGGGGGATAACCGTTACCGGATGAAGCTCGTCGCGAAGTTTCTGGGACCGCACTTGAAGTGGCAGTCTGCAAAGGTAATGAAGTCTCGGGATGAAGAGTTCGTGCCCACTCCTGCTGAAGTGAAGGATTTTCCCGATTCTGTGGAGTCTGATTTGGCAAAGCAGACGGAAGCACAAGACATGGGCGGTGACAACAGCGATGCGCACCACGACATGGCTCATGCAGGCGGCGAGCCACCGTTTTAGAATTCGGGCCTAGATGTGGGTGCAGCATCGTCGCGCAGATGATGGTGTTGCGCCCCTTGGTCTGATTCCGGGGTGGTGAGGCCCTCTGCGTGGCGTGGCTACGTTGTGCCTTTCACCCGCCATGCGTAACCTCAACGTGGACTGATTTAATTTAGATCATGTAGTAGTCGGGCCTTGTCGTGGTCAGACCTTGTATAAGTCAGAGTAGGGGTTGTGCATCACCATGGGTGAGTTCATCTATCAGATGAAAAACGTGCGTAAGGCGCACGGTGAGAAGCTGATTCTGGATAACGTCACGATGGCGTTTTACCCAGGCGCAAAGATCGGTGTTGTCGGTCCGAACGGTGCTGGTAAGTCGTCGATTCTGAAGATCATGGCTGGCTTGGACCAGCCAAGCAATGGCGAGGCATTCTTGGAGCCAGGTGCAACGGTCGGCATCCTCCTGCAGGAGCCACCGTTGAACGAAGAGAAGACCGTCCGCGGTAACGTCGAAGAAGGTCTTGGTGACATCTTCGAGAAGAAGCAGCGCTTCGAAGCCATCGCGGAAGAGATGGCCACTAACTACACCGATGAACTCATGGAAGAGATGGGCAAGCTCCAGGAGGAGCTCGATGCCGCTGACGCATGGGAAGTCGACTCGAAGATCGAACAGGCAATGGAAGCACTTCGTTGCCCACCATCGGATGCTCCAGTTACCAACCTTTCTGGTGGCGAGCGTCGTCGTGTAGCACTTGCAAAGCTCCTACTCTCCGAGCCTGATCTCCTGCTTCTCGACGAGCCGACTAACCACCTCGACGCTGAGTCGGTGCTGTGGTTGGAAAAGCACTTGGCTGACTACAAGGGTGCCGTCCTGGCCGTGACTCACGACCGTTACTTCCTCGACCATGTTGCAGGTTGGATCTGTGAGGTCGACCGCGGCAAGCTCTACCCATACGAAGGTAACTACTCCACCTACCTGGAGAAGAAGGCTGAGCGCCTCGAGGTTGCCGGCAAGAAGGACGCGAAGCTGCAGAAGCGTTTGAAGGATGAACTCGCATGGGTTCGTTCCGGCGCAAAGGCACGTCAGGCGAAGAACAAGGCCCGTCTGGAACGCTACGAGCAGATGGTGGAAGAGGCCGAGCAGTACAAGAAGCTTGACTTCGAAGAAATTCAGATTCCAACGCCACCACGTCTGGGCAACGTCGTTGTTGAGGTCAATAACCTTGACAAGGGCTTCGATGGTCGTACCTTGATCAAGGACCTGTCGTTCACGTTGCCTCGTAACGGCATCGTTGGCGTGATTGGTCCAAATGGTGTGGGTAAGTCGACACTGTTCAAGACCATTGTTGGCCTTGAAGAGCCAGATGCTGGCGAAGTGAAGGTTGGCCAGACGGTCAAGCTCAGCTACGTCGACCAGGGTCGCGAGAACATCGATCCAAACAAGACCGTGTGGGAAGTTGTTTCTGACGGACTTGATCACATCGTTGTCGGACAGAATGAAATGCCATCTCGTGCGTACCTGTCGGCATTCGGTTTCAAGGGCGGCGACCAGCAGAAGCCATCGAAGGTTCTCTCCGGTGGTGAGCGTAACCGCCTGAACTTGGCTCTGACGCTGAAGCAGGGCGGCAACCTGATCCTCCTGGATGAGCCAACTAACGACTTGGACGTCGAAACGCTGTCGTCTTTGGAAAACGCTCTTCAGAACTTCCCAGGTTGTGCAGTGGTCATTTCGCACGACCGTTGGTTCCTGGACCGCACCTGTACCCACATTCTTGCGTGGGAAGGCAACGTCGCCGAAGGCCAGTGGTTCTGGTACGAGGGCAACTTCGAAGGCTACGAGAAGAACAAGGTCGAGCGTCTCGGACCTGAGGCAGCACGCCCATCGCGAGTTACGCACCGTAAGCTGAGCCGCTAGTAAGTTTCTTAGCTACTGGGTTTTGCCAGGAAGGCCCGTGCTGCACCACAGTTGTTGCAGTGCGGGCCTTTGCGTATCCACGGAAGCGCAAACTGTAGAAGAATATAACAAGTAGCGGCAGATATATCACTGAGGAAAGGTGGATTGTGCCATGACCGAGTCACGTCAATTCGTCACCGTTGTTCCTGTCCGTTGGTCGGACTTTGACCAGTTCAATCACGTGAATAACGCAGCGTACTTTGAGTTTGCGCAGGAAGCTCGGGTGGCATTCGTAACCGAGGGACTCGGGCGAGCGTTGTCTGCGCACGCGACCGTCGTTCGTCGCATCGAGATCGATTACCTCCGCGCGCTGCTTCCAGACACCAAGCAGGTCACTGTGGAAACCGAGATCATCAACGTGGGTACGACTTCGTACACATTGAGTCAGAGCATCAAAGACCAGCATGGTCATGTGACGGCTGTCGTCAAGACCATCATGGTGCTGTTCGATCTGGAACGTTCCGTTGCACTGCAAATCACTGCCGCGGAGCGCCAGCAGCTTACCCAGTTCACCTCGCCGGAGTTGACCGCTGGTGAGTAGCCCGAACACGCAGACGCTCACGCTTAGTGACCCGCAGTCGCTGCAGAATCTGGCGGTGCTCGCTCATAAGGCTCTCAAGTTGGATGCGCAGGCGCTCATTCGGGTTCGGCTTCACGACGATCACACCGACAGCAATCTAGCCCGGCTGTGGGCGACAACGCCGTTCGGCCCAATTGGTTGTCGGACAATGGCGATCGGTGCTTCTCCAGATGATGCGGTGATGGGGGCGGAGACCGTCGTGAAGTCTGCAGTCACTGCGAAGGATGGATCTGCGCCGAGTGCGGGCCATCCCGTGACGTTGGATGCGGGGACGTCGCTGGCTGCGTCGTGGCCGGGTTCGCTGCCTCCGGAAGATGGTTGGATGTTGGCGGATCTTGTGCCAGCGATGGTCTTTCGCAAGTTGGAGAAGCAAGCGAGGGCTGAGGCGACACGGTCATCAGGACCACTGGGCTTGCCGACGTCGCTGCTCGATCAGGTGGTTCTGCAGGTGGAGTCGCGCGGAGACAGTGACGGAGTCATTGGTGGTAGTGCCGATGCGGGCACTGATACCGGTACTAATCACGTTGCCGATGGAGTTGCCAGTTCCACGGGTGCAGAGATCACGATGCGCGATGTTTTTGCGCTATGTGCATTGGGATTTATTCCGCCGGAGCCAGATATTAACGAACCTGTGCGGATTTCGACGCGTGGCCGGTGGCATCGGCTCGATGGCAGATTCGGCAGTGTGTACGCCTCTGAGGGATTTGGCGTCATTCCTGTGTAGAGCGATGAAAAGAGCATGGGCACCAAGAATATTCTTGGTGCCCATGCTGCATGTATGAGGTTTTACAAGCTAACGATGTAGCTAATCTGCGATTGTGCGCAAATCCTCGTGATCTGGGTCGCGCCAGTCGAGAACTGCGTTGTCCTTGGTCAGAATACCTTGTGACGGCTGCTGCGGAACCTTAGCAATGATGTTGCGTCGTGCACGGCCAGCTCGTAGCTGTCGCTCGATGCGCTCAGCCAAAGTGGACAGTCCCATGTTGATAGCGATCATGATGATGGCGATGACAATAAGGGATGGGAGCATCGCACCGTAGTATTCGCCCAACTGACGGCCGGAACGGACCACCTCAACGAAGCCGATCATGTAACCGAGAGCCGAGTCCTTCAGCGCAATAATCATCTGCGAAATGATTGCAGGCAGCATTGCTGCGACCGCCTGTGGCAACAGGATGGAGTACATCGACTGACGATGTGACAGGCCAAGTGCCTTAGCCGCTTCCCCCTGGCCCTTCGGCAAGGAGCGAATGCCGGAGCGCAATGTCTCAGCGATCACCGAACCGTTGTACATGGTGAGTCCAAAAACTACGGCTGAAAAACCAAGGTACTGGGACGGCACAATCTTGAACATTGCGAAAACCGTGTATGCGAAGAGCATCAACACCAGCACTGGAATGGCACGGAAGAACTCAACGATCACGGAGCACAGTCCACGGATGATTTTGCTTTCGGATAGACGTCCGACACCAAGCAAGGCACCAACTACCAGCGCGAGGAGGATCGACACGACAGCCGCCAAAATTGTGCTGAGCAGACCTGGAAGAATATAGGTAGTCCAGGTGGATGCCTTAAAGAAGATCGTCCACTTTTCGGGGTCCAGCTGGCCCTTCGCATTGAGCTTCATCAGTACCCAAGCAACAATGCCGAGGGTGATCAGAACCGTAATGCCGGTGAGAATGCGGTTTGTCCGGATTCCCTTCGGGCCGGGTGCGTCGTAAAGAACTGTAGCGCGTGTAGTCATTAGCGCTTCACCGCCCATCGGTTGCCTGCCCAGCCAAAGAAGAGGCCCATGGGCAAGGTGAGAATGATAAAGCCGAGTGCAATAAGCGCGAAGATGACCAGAATATCGGAAGCGTAGTTTTCCGTCATCGTCTTCATCAGCAGGGATGCCTCGGCGACACCAATGACAGAGGCAATGGTGGTGTTCTTCGTCAGTGCAATCAGGGTATTGCCCAGTGGAACGATCGCGCCACGGACTGCTTGAGGCAAAATCACGTGCCGGAAATTGTCATTGAAACCCAGTCCCAAGGAACGGGCAGCTTCAGCTTGTCCGAATGGAACAGTGTTGATGCCCGAGCGCAAAGACTCAGCAACAAAACATGATGTGTACAGCACGAATGCTAGTACAGCCAGGCGGAAGTTCTGCTTCATAATGAACGAGTCATTCTCCGCAGCGAGCAAAAGCCCGAGGTTGTAATACAAGCCTAGTGACGCAATCAACATGACCAGCGTCAGGGGAGTATTACGTACGACATTGATGTATCCAGTCGCGAGCGAGCGAAGAATGCCAACGGGACTGACTCGCATTGCCGTCAGAATGACGCCGAGAATGAGGGATCCAAGTGCTGACCAAAATGTCAGCCGAATGGTGACCCAAAATGCTGGGAGCAGTTCGGGTCCCATTTCTGCCCATAGTTCGGGATTCATGATTTAGTACACCTCATTTCTATTTCTCGTCGACGAACGACAAGTCGCCGATATTTGGCTTTGGTCCGATCTCAAAGTTGTCGCCCAAATTCTTGCGGACAATCTTTTCGAACTCCCCGGAATCATGCATCTCGTTCAAGGCTTCGTTGATGGCTTCTTTGCCAGCGTCGTCGCCCTTCGGCAGGCCAATCCCGTAGTATTCGTCGGTCCAGAAGCTTCCATCTGGATTCTTCAGCTGAACGACCTTGTACTCGTCGTTGTAGCGTTCGCGGTAACGCTCTGCGAAGCCAGCCAGAATCGTTGCATCGGTTGTTACTGCATCTACCACGCCCTGGTTCACTCCTTCAGCGCAGGCAGCATAAGTATCGAACTCCTGTAGCTGCACCGACGGAAGCGCTGCCTTCACTTTCTGTGCTGGGGTGGAACCGGACACCGAACACAGCTTCGTGCCAGGCGCGACGTCTTCGAGTCCCTGGATCTTGTTGTCTCCACGTACTAGGAGGGCCTGGTGCGTGACGACGTACGGCCCCGCAAAATCGACCGACGCAAGTCGACCAGCATTGATGGAATAGGTCGCGGCGATCATGTTGACTTCACCATTGTTGATCAGCGCTTCGCGTTGAGCGGATGGAGTCTCGCGCCACGTCATTTCTGGTACAGCCCAGCCGTTCTTTTTGGCAATGTGCTCGATGACGTATCGAGACACATCCGTGTCCATGCCTTCGAAACTCTTCTCAGGGGTACGTTCGCCAAGACCTGGCTGGTCATACTTGGTTCCGAGCACCACATGTCCGGCTTTGATGTCATCGAGAAGTGCGCGCTTCTCCGACGAGCCACAAGACACCAGCGAGAACGTCACGGCTATGGCAGTGGCCGCTGCAGTCATGCGCCGGAGGAAACTCCGGTTTGTGTGTTTAGTGAGAGTAGTCATGTGAATACCTCATCGACCGAGGATGGTGGCGAGGAAGTCCTTCGCACGATCCGAAGCCGGGTTGGTGAAGAACGTCTCTGGATCAGTGTCTTCAACGACAGCGCCGTCAGCCATGAAAAGAATTCGGTCCGCGACCTTGCGAGCGAAGCCCATTTCGTGAGTGACGACAACCATCGTCATGCCTTCCTTTGCCAGGTCAGCCATGACTTCCAGAACTTCGTTGATCATTTCTGGGTCGAGTGCGGATGTTGGCTCGTCGAAAAGCATGACGCGTGGCTTCATTGCCAAAGCGCGGGCGATAGCGGCACGCTGCTGCTGACCACCGGATAGCTGAGCAGGGTACTTCTCGGCCTGGGCAGAGATACCGACGCGGTCTAGGAGCTGATCGGCTTGCTTATTGGCATCAGCCTTTGAAACCTTGCGAACCTTCAGTGGGGCAAGTGTGACATTGTCACGAATGGTCATGTGGCTGAACAAGTTGAAGGACTGGAACACCATACCAACGTCAGCACGGAGCTTCGCGAGGTCTTTTCCTTCTTCTGGAAGCTTCTTGCCATCGATGAAGATCTCGCCTTCATCGATAGTTTCCAAACGGTTGATGGTGCGGCACAGAGTCGACTTACCGGAGCCTGAAGGACCGAGAACTACAACAACCTGGCCTTTTGGGATATCGAGGTTGATATCTTTCAGCGCGTGGTACTCGCCGAAGTGTTTCTGAACACCAGCCAACTTAATCATTGGCTGTGAAGAATCTGAAGCTGTCATAACCGAATAATAGCGGTGTCCTAGGTCACAAGAGAATAGTGTTAACAGGAAAACCACATATTGTTATGACTTTGTTGCGTGACCTGGGACATTATCCGTCCCAGGCGCTACAGCGGGTTGTACTTAACTAGCCAGGCTGGTTGATCAACATGTCGGCGACCTGAACCATGTGCTTCCACATCGCGTCCCGATGTGCATCAGATAGCTCGCCGGGTTCCAGTTCGTCCAGAGACGCGTGCATCAGTTGCAGCCAACGATCACGTGCTGCCCGATCCACATGGAAGGGGAAGTGGCGCATGCGAAGACGCGGATGTCCTCGCACTTCGTTGTAGGTATGCGGGCCACCCCAATACTGCTCGAGGAACATCCGCAAACGGTCTTCCGCACCGTCCCAATCATCCTGTGGGTACATCGGCCCCAAGATGTCGTCGGTCTTCACCCGACGATAGAAACCAGCGACGATCTTCGCAAAGGTTTCATCGCCGACCTCACGATAAAAATCGCTGAATTGAGAATCATCGTTTGCCATACTCTTTACCCTACTGTGCTGGATTTTCGTGCGCGTCAGGCTTGTCTTGCGCGTCGAACTCCCGAGCTCGCAGCGCACGGCGAACGCGGTCGCGGTTTTCCGCAACGATACGACGCACCGGCGACGGGATATCACCATCGAGGAAGGTCGTGGCCTGGGCAATAGCGTCGTTAGACAGGTCCCACATGGGGTAGAACCCCTCGAGCAAGTTCGCACCAGTGTCCGAGGAGAATGCATCCCACCAACTGGTTGCCTCAGCGAAGTAGCGAGCGGTGAAATCACCAGCTTCGAGGAGATACGCAGACCCTGGGGCAGTAAAACCAGCCATCAGGTTGCGTAACACCAAGTTAGATGGAGCATCAGCGCCGGCAGTAGTGGCCTTTAGCCACACGCTTTTTTTGTTGTCGACCTCCGGCAACGCAGCGCGGGCCCGTGCAGCGGACTGCTCGCCGAGTGCCGATTTGTCCTCAGCTTCCAGCGCAGCGATATCGTCTTCATCGCGGACTCCAGCTGCCACCAGAGCGGTCAGTGCACGCCACTTCATGTCGGGATCGACGGTGATGTGAGAAAGACCGACGTGTTCTGGGGTACCAGCGAAAATAGCTTCTAGCGCAGTGACGGTACCAGCAGCTTTCGCCGGCAACGATGACAGTGCATTCACATACACCAACTGACGACCTTCGTGGGTTTCGGACTGTGCGAGCGCAAGGAGGCCTTCGCCAAGCAGCTTCTTACCCGTCGAATTTGCCCATACCGGATCGGCATACAGCGATACGGCCTGTACAGCCTGTGTCACGATGCGTTCGAGCACTGACACCTTGTCTTCGGATGATGCGCCACGCAACACCAAAGCGATGAAATCGCGGGCGCGCATTCGCCCCGAACGAACCATTTGCCATGTCGATGACCAGGCCAACGTACGTGGCATCGAATCAGTGAATGTACCAATGTTGTCGATGACGCAGGCCAGGGAAGAGTCGTCGAAGTCCATCAGGGTGTACGTCAGATCATCGTCATTGACGAGCACCACATCACCACTGCGAACACCGACAAGTTCTGGAACTGGCGTTGAGGCTCCCGTGACGTCGACTTCTACACGCTGGGTGCGGACGAGTTGCTTGCCGACGGAGCCGTCGATAAGTGAATACACGCCAACTGCCACGCGGTGATCCCGGTACTCACCATCGCCTGGCGCAGCGCCGGACTGCTCAACAGAGAAAGCAGAGTAGTGGCCATCGGTGATGTCGAACTTCGGCGACAGAGTGTTGATTCCGGTTGTGGTCAACCATTGGTCAGCCCAGCCCGAGAGATCACGTCCGGAGGCTTCGGAGAGTGCCGATAGCAAGTCGTCGAAGGTCGCGTTTGCGAAGCGGTGGCGGGCAAAGTGCAAGCGCGCACCTGCGAGGAAGGCTTCCTCGCCCACGTATGCGACGAGCTGCTTCAACACGGATGCACCCTTGGCGTATGTAATTCCATCGAAGTTTTGCTCGACGGTGTCAACGTCGCTGGCATCTGCCGCGATCGGGTGGGTCGAAGGCAACTGATCTTGCTGGTAAGCCCACGCTTTCTCGACATTGGCGAAAGTAGTCCAGGCGTGTGCATACTCGGATACTTCGGCTTGGGCTGCAGCGGCGGACCATGTTGCAAAGGACTCATTGAGCCAAAGATCGTCCCACCACTGCATCGTGACGAGGTCGCCAAACCACATGTGCGCCATCTCATGCAGGATCGTGTCATTGCGACGTTCGTACAAGTAACCAGTGGCCTTGGAACGGAATACGTACTCATCACGGATGGTCACACACGCTGCGTTTTCCATCGCACCCATGTTGTATTCAGGGCAGAAAATCTGGTCATACTTGCCAAATGGATATGGCTCTCCGAAGTGCTTCGCGTAAAAATCGAAGCCTTCCTTTGTCTCCCGGAACAGTCGTTCAGTGTCCATGTGCTCGGCGATCGACTGGCGACAGTACAACGCCAACGGGATCGACAGTTCGCCACTATCTCCGGTCGCATGGGTCTGGTGTTCGACCGGAGTCTCAGGGTGCTTTGCGACGACTCCCGTCCAGACATCTTCCTCTTTGTGCCATGGTCCAGCGCAAAAGGCAATGAGGTACGTCGACAAAGGGACATCGACGCGGAATTTATAGGTGCTGTCGGTAATGGTTGCTGGCGAATTGGAAACGACGGACCAACCCTCCGGAGCGATGACGCTCATAGAGTAGGTCGCCTTCAAATCTGGCTGGTCAAAGCACGCGAAAACGCGCTTGGCATCGGCAGTTTCGAACTGCGAGTACAAGTACGTCTGGTTATCGGCTGGATCCAAGAAACGGTGGAGCCCCTGGCCGATCTTCGTGTACTGGCACATGGCATCGACGACAACGGTGTGCTCTCCCGCAGTGAGATTCAGCGTGATGCCGTTATCTGAGCTGTAGTTGGTTGATGCAGTGACGTCGTCGCCGTCGATAAGTACCTGATTCAAGTCCGCGTCGCGAAGATCGAGGAAGGTCGTACCGTCAGTGTTAGCAGTGAGCGACAGCGTGGTGACCGAGCGGAATCGATCTGACTCAGCGGAGGTGCCGAGCGGGGCCGTCGTGAGGTCAAGCGCTATGTCGTAGTGCTGGACGGTGACTAACGCGGCGCGCTCGATTGCTTCGGCGCGGGTCAGATTGATGGAACTCACGGCGGACTCCTCGAATTGTTGGAAAGAAAATTCTTATGTCCACCCTAGGCCGTCGCAGGAATCTATAGCGAAAACTGGTGTGTGTCCGGGATACTGGGTGGTGCTTGCTGACAACACAACAAACCAGAGGAGCGAAGGACCGATGACAAACCGCACCGCAACCTTCTATTTCGACGTATCGTGCCCATTCTGCTGGGTGACATCTCGCTGGATGAAGGAAGTAGAACAAGTCCGTGACATCACGGTCGACTGGCGTCCGATGAGCTTGTCCGTTCTTAACGAAGGACGCGACGAGCTGCCCGAAGAGTACAAGTACATGATGGAGTGCAACTGGACACCCGCGCGTCTGTTCAACGTTGTGTTGGCCGAAGACGGTTCTGAAGCTGTCGACAAGTTGTACACCGCGCTGGGCACCAAGGTGCACAATGAAGATCGCATTGATCGCAGCGCACGTTTCGACGACCCGAATGTAGCGTTCGACGAGCTCATTACTGAATCACTGGCGGAGGTAGGACTCCCAGCGGAGCGCTTGGAGCAGGCCCACACGACGAATTACGACGAGCAGATGCGAGCCAACCACGCAGAAGCAATGGCTGAGGTCGGCGACGAAGTGGGCACTCCAGTGGTCAAGCTCGGTAACACCGCATTCTTCGGACCAGTACTGACCCGCATCCCGCGAGGAGAAGAAGCAGGAAAGCTCTTCGATGCTTCATTTGCTCTCGCGGAGTACCCGTACTTCTTTGAACTGAAGCGAACTCGGACCGAAAATCCGCAGTTTGGCTAAGTTTTGCTTCGGTTACGCAGGCTGAATAGGCAGACGCAATTTAACCTTTGCGTCACCAGTTGATGCAGCTCGTTCTTCCTCTGTCATTGCTGCCCAACGCGCTGGTATATGCACACACGTTGGGTCGGATGCCGTGTAATCACCGGTCAACGCGTATGCCGTCGAGCGAGAACCTCCACAAACATCGTGGTACTCGCAGACGCTGCACTTGCCATGCCAGTTGTCAGGATCACGCAACGCCTTGAATGCAGGGGAATTCGAGTAGATCTCCTGGAATGGTGTGTCTTTGACGTTTCCGCAATGTAAAGGCAAGAAGCCGTTTGGGTACACATCGCCAATGTGGTCGATGAAAGCAAATCCCGAGCCGGAGTTCACTGCCATTGGAGAGCGTGGTGGACGAGGCTTCTCAGGGTGGGCGCCGAGCAGTTTCGCGGTCTCGTCCGTGAGGTACTTGTATAGTTCCCCGCCTTCGTATGGAGGCAATCCCTTTTCCTTTGCCTCCTGCTGCTGCAAGACGACACGGCGATACTGCGGTGCTTCGGTGGTCTTGATGGCAATGCGGTCGGAAATATCTGACAGCCAATGCAACACGTCTTCCCGTTCTTCTGGAGATAGTGCTCCGAGATCTGCACCACGACCAGTAGGGACAAGGAAAAACACGTACCACATCTTGGCTTCCATACCCATGACTGTTTTCAACAAAGCCGGAGCTTCGTGAATATTGCCCTTGGTAAGGGTGGAATTGATCTGAAGTCGGTACCCGGCTTGATTGATGTGCGGAGCAGTTTCCAGGGTCTTCTCAAACGTTCCAGAGAAGCCACGGAACTTGTCATGAGTGGCAGCGGTTGCCCCGTCCAAGGACATCGACATTGCCTTGCCACCTGCTTCACGCAGAGAATTGATGCGCTCTGGAGTCAACTTCGGAGTGACGGAAGGGGACAGGGATATATTTAGCCCCAACTCCGTGCCATGTCGCACCAGCTCCTCGAGGTCATCGCGCTCAAATGGGTCGCCACCAGTGAGCACCACCAGTGGCTTCGGGCGGTTGTAGGAAGCCAAGGTCTCGAGAAGAAGCATTCCTTCTTCGGTGGTCAGCTGCTGTGGGTGTGGCTCGTGCTGTGCATCTGCTCGACAGTGCTGACAGACCAAGCCACAAGCACGAGTGACTTCCCAAATGACAATAAACGGCTTTTGATTAATGTCATGCCGGACAGTGCGTACTACTGGCGCTTGTTTCCTACGCGGAGCTGCAGTTTTCAATGCGGCTTCGTGGACTTCGGCCTCATGGTCGTCGTCAGTTAGGGGCTGGCCTTGTGGGGCTGGGGACAAGGGAACCAAATCCTTCACGATCAGTCACGATGATTACCTTCCACACTAGACTCACCGGATTAAGCGCGTCGTCGTAAGCATTACCTGACCAGAATTGTGGTTTATAACCGCTACACTGTGCCTATGCGTATTTACCTTGGCGCGGATCACGCCGGTTTCGAGATGAAGAACTTGATTAAGGACCACCTGGAAAAGGCTGGTCACGATGTCGTTGACTGTGGCGCTCACACGTACGACCCACTGGACGACTACCCAGCATTCTGCATCGAAGCAGCTTCCCGCACGGTCGCTGACCCAGAGTCGTTGGGTATCGTTCTCGGTGGCTCCGGTAACGGTGAGCAGATTGCAGCTAACAAGGTGAAGGGTGCTCGATGCGCTCTGGCATGGTCTGTGGAGACTGCGAAGCTTGCTCGTGAACACAACAAGGCTCAGCTCATTGGTCTTGGCGGTCGCATGCACTCCGAAGAAGAAGCACTGGCAATCGTCGACGCTTTCATTTCCCAGCCATGGAGTAATGAAGAGCGTCACCAGCGTCGCATCGACATTCTCGCTGAGTACGAAAACACTGGCGTAGCTCCTGCGCTGCCAGCTGAATAATTAGCTTTACGACGAACTCGTCCACGCACAAACCCCACTCCACTCGTCGCAGCCGTGATGCTGCGCAAGTGGGGTGGGGTTCATTGTCTACTGAAAGTACTCCTGACGCGTTCGCAACTGAGTGCGTTGCGGGAATCGGTGCGGCCTAAAAGTCGAAGTCGAAACCACCATCGTCGAACAATCCGCCGCCTTCGCCACCGTCACCACCGCCGAAGAGGCCGTCGAAAAGTCCGCCACCTTCGTCACCGCCACCCATGTCGCCGGCATCGCCGTCGGCTCCGGCGTCGCCACCGAAGTCATCGCCACCGAAGTCATCGCCACCGAAGTCTCCCTCGGAGCCATCGCCGACGCCGGACTCGAAGTCGCTAGCCGAGTACGCTACGCCTGCCATACCGTTGAACATTGCCGAGAAGAGGAACATGGAGCCCATGGTCCAGACGCCTGTGCGGAGGGCAGAGGCCCACCAAGGTTCGGAGTACCAGCCGGCAGGAACTGGGCGACCAGCTACTCGACCACCCGGGTAGTAGTTAGGAGTCTCGGCGGTAGCCACAGGAGAGGCGCTGATTGTGTGGCCTTCATGCTCAATGGTTCGCTGTTCGGTCACAGAACCGGCAGAGCGCTGTCCCTCCAATGGAGGAATCGACGGGCCTTCTGGCAATCCCATGATCTGACGTGCAGCATTGACGTAGTACAACCCTTCGAGAGCCGATTCGCGCGCGAGCTGGGCTTGCTTTACCGTCTGTGCCGTAGAGATCTGGGAGGATGCCGCGTTGTAGCGTTCGGAAGCATCCGCCATTGCCTGGGTGGACGCAGCGTCCGACCCGGAAATGCTAAGAACCTGAGAACCAAGCCGCTCGATCCAGCGACGAGCATCCGCAACGGCGTCGGCAAGTTCGTTGTTCTGGGAAGTAGAGAGGGCCTTCTGTTGGCGACCTTGTGCCATCGTCACAAAGACGACGCCACCGACAACTACCAAGGCGATGAGCAAAAGTGCAGACATAAGGGTTTAGCTCCAGGCGTGAATCAGCGAGTGAGCGATGAGTTCGCTCTCTTAAACAAGCAACGCACCAGCTATTCCCAGTGTTCCCTGCAAGCTAGGAATTCTTATGCTTACGAGTTTCCTGCCACTCGCGGATCTCCTTGGAGCTCCACAAGGTCAAGCCATGAAGTTTGGTGACTGGGGTAGGGGCTTTGCCACGCCCAGCGTAACTAGTGAAAGTGCCTCGGGCGGTATTGCTGTACTCGGCACACTGAACTGCGGTCCAGAGTTCATCGCCGGTATCTGCGTCAATGATTTTTGGATCCATGGCCCTACCAAACCATAGTCGCAGGGTGATGACTAGGTCTTTGTCCCAAAAATGCAGAAAACCCCGCCAGCAAAGGCGAGGTTACGTGGAGGGGATGACGGGAATCGAACCCGCGTCATCAGCTTGGAAGGCTGAGGTAATAGCCACTATACGACATCCCCACAGTGGTTCTTTCGAACGAACGAAAGCATAGCGTAATTCTGTCCAGTTTAAAAAACTCCGCAGGTGAGGCATGGATTTACTTAGGGAATGTAGGTGGGATGCTGAGTGCATCGAGACGCATATGTGAGTTCATGTGAGTTGGGGTGGGAGATCGGAGGCGGAGGAAGCGGAGGGGGCTAAGCCCGGTGAGAAAGGATCGAAAGGTTCTACAAGAACGTGCACAGACGAGTGGAAGAGTGAACCGGGAGTCGAATAGGAGTGGCGTCAGTCTCGAATGCAGGTGCCATTGAGTGGGGACTGTCAGCAGTATGTATGGGAAAGTGTCAACGCTGTGATTCAGTGAGGGGGTAGCTACTAAACCCGTCATGAACTGCAAAATAGTGTTAGCGGGGGTGATCGTAAGAGGGCGTGAATTGGGGTCAAAACGACTCCGATTATGAGTTTCCGGGTGGCATCTGGTTATATTTCAACCCGTCAGCGTAACGGCAACAGGGGCCACCAAGTTCCTGTGCGTCGCTCATGGGCTTTTTCGATCACAACTCGGAATTGACTGTGTGGGAGCTTGTTTGGACTGAGACAGTCAGTCTGGTAAGTTCACGGTGGCAACAAGAACGGGGTATGGCGCAGCTTGGTAGCGCGTCCGCTTTGGGAGCGGAAGGCCGTGGGTTCGAATCCCGCTACCCCGACTCAGCATCACGGGCTCTCCCGTGGTGAAGTGAACATTCACGTCTACTTACAGGAGAGTGCAACCGGTGAAGTCCTCTGTTGATCAGCTGAACGCTACGCGCGTGAAGGTAACCGTTGAGGTTCCGTTCGAAGAGCTGAAGCCAGAGTTTGACCAAGCCTACAAGGCACTTGCACAGCAGGTTCAGATCCCAGGTTTTCGTAAGGGCAAGGCTCCTGCACAGATTATCGAGAGCCGTATTGGACGCGGTCCAGTCCTCGAGCAGGTTCTGAACGACATGGTTCCAGACCGCTACGGTAAGGCTGTTGAAGAGCATGACCTCAAGGTCCTCGGCCAGCCAGAAGTAGATATCACCAAGCTTGAAGACGGCGAGCTCGTTGAGTTCACCGCTGAAGTTGATGTTCGTCCAGAGATCTCCCTGCCAGATTTCTCCGACATCTCCGTTGAGGTCGAGCCATTGGCTGCCGATGAAAAGGCTGTGGAAGCTGAGCTTGAGAACCTTCTCGCTCGCTTCGGCACTCTCACTAATGTTGAGCGTGCAGTAGAGGATGGCGACTTCATTTCCATCGACCTGTCGGCAACCGTTGATGGCGAAGAGCTTGAAGAAGCTACCACCGAAGGTCTGTCCTACCAGGTTGGCTCCGGCGACCTCATCGATGGCCTGGACGACGCAGTAATCGGTCTGTCCCAGGGTGAGTCCAAGGAGTTCGGTACCAAGCTTGTCGCTGGTGAGCACGAGGGTGAAGACGCGCAGGTAACTGTCACCGTCCAGACCGTTAAGGTTCGCGAGCTTCCAGAAGCAGACGACGACTTCGCTCAGATGGCTTCCGAATTCGACACCATTGACGAGCTCAAGGAAGACCTCGCTCGCCAGGTGGAAAACACCAAGAAGGGCGAGCAGGCTCAGCAGATCCGCGACAAGGTTCTGGAAGCTGCACTCGAGAAGACCGAAGTTCCACTTCCTGAGGGCGTCGTCAAGGAGCAGGTCGAAGGCCAGCTTCAGCAGCTGCTCGGCCAGTTTGGTGGCGACGAGGCTGTGCTGAATTCTATGCTGGAAGCTCAGGGCACCACTCGTGAGCAGTTCGACGAGGACTCCAAGAAGGCTGCTGAGGATGCAGTGCGCACCCAGCTGTTCCTGGATGAACTCGCTGAGCAGGAGAAGCCAGAAGTTTCCCAGCAGGAGCTCACGGATCACATTCTGTTCACCGCACAGTCGTACGGTATGGATCCAAACCAGTTCATCCAGCAGATTCAGCAGTCCGGCCAGCTCGGTAACCTGTTCGCTGATGTTCGTCGAGGCAAGGCACTGGCGACTTCCATCCTTAAGGCTTCCGCAAAGGACACCGAAGGTAACGAGATCAACCTCGCGGATTACTTCGACGCTCCAGCTGAGGAGAACAACGAAGCCGAGGCAGAGGCCAAGGATTCTGAGTAGAAACTCTTACTCGCTACGCTGATAGCGAACTAGGGGCCGTCCCGAAACAAAGGGGCGGCCCTTTTCGTTATCCTCTATTGAAGGTGCGCTGCAGAATTGACCATGGGCTCCAGCTCATGGTTGCCCTGTAGTGCGAGCAGATTTATAGACCATTAGAAGGGAAGCTTTTCCATGAGCGATAAGGCCCCAATGACGGCGGACTCCGTGTTCGACAAGCTCCTGAAGGAGCGCATCATTTGGCTCGGCGAGCAGGTGGACGACGAGATTGCCAACAAGCTGTGTGGCCAGATGCTGCTGTTGGCCGCAGAGGATCCAGAGCGGGATATCGCTCTGTACATCAACTCGCCAGGTGGCTCCGTGACTGCTGGCATGGCTATTTACGACACCATGCAGTTCGTTCCATGTGATGTTGCTACCTACGGAATGGGTCTTGCGGCCTCGATGGGGCAGTTCCTTCTGTCCGCTGGCGCGAAGGGCAAGCGGTACGCGCTGCCTCACGCTCGTATCATGATGCACCAGCCTTCTGCTGGTATCGGTGGCACGGCAGCTGACATCACTATTCAGGCTGAGCAGTTTGCTCAGACGAAGAAGGAAATGGCTCGCTTGATTTCCGAGCACACCGGTCAGCCATTGGAGCGCATCGTTGAGGACTCGGACCGTGACCGTTGGTTCACGGCTAACGAGGCAAAGGAGTACGGCTTCGTCGATCACGTCGTGTCGTCTCTGAAGGACACTAACCGGTAATTCATCGTTGGCCTTTAGCCAATGATGACGATGAACATGGAGATGAATAACATGCAGATGCCTCAGTCGCGTTACGTGCTTCCTTCTTTCGTTGAGCACTCCAGCTTCGGCGCTAAGGAATCTAACCCTTACAACAAGCTTTTCGAAGAGCGCATTATCTTCCTCGGCTCGCAGGTCGATGACACTGCGGCGAATGACATCATGGCGCAGCTTCTAGTGCTCGAAGGCCTGGACCCAGATCGTGACATCACGATGTACATTAATTCGCCAGGTGGTTCGTTTACTTCGTTGATGGCCATCTACGACACCATGCAGTACGTCCGACCAGACGTTCGCACGGTATGCCTGGGCCAGGCTGCATCCGCCGCAGCTGTTCTGTTGGCAGCTGGTGCCCCAGGCAAGCGAGCAGCGCTTCCTAACGCTCGCGTTCTTATTCACCAGCCAGCTACCCAGGGCATTCAAGGCCAGGTGTCGGACCTCGAGATTCAGGCTGCGGAGATCGAGCGCATGCGTACTCTCATGGAGCAGACTCTCGCTGAGCATTCTGGTCGCACTGCTGAGCAGATCCGCAAGGACACTGATCGCGATAAGATCCTGACCGCTCACGAAGCTGTCGAGTACGGCATCATCGATCAGGTCTTTGAGTACCGTAAGCTCAACAAGTAATCCCAGTTAAACGGCACCTTTGGTGCTTTTGCTTGACGACGAGGTCGGCTACATGTTTGTAGTCGACCTTTTCTGTTGTCGTCGTGAAGCAAGGGCGTGAAGGGGAGTGCAACATGTTAGGCGTGTCCCTCCCCGTGGTGCTTAGTTCTCTAAGAATGACCGGGTAAGGTTGGGTAAGTTCACAAGTCACCCGAATGGAAGCGAGCTGCTGAAGTTTCATGGCACGTATGCAAGAAAGCGCTGACCTTCTGAAGTGTTCCTTCTGTGGAAAGAGTCAGAAGCAGGTCAAGAAGCTTATTGCCGGTCCAGGCGTGTATATCTGCAACGAGTGCATTGAGCTCTGCAATGAGATCATCGAGGAAGAGCTCAACACCAGTGCTGCGCCTGCGGAGGCAGAGGATCGTCTTCCACGTCCCGCTGAGATCCGCGACTTCCTTGATGAGTACGTCATTGGTCAGGATTCCGCGAAACGTACCTTGGCGGTCGCTGTGTACAACCACTACAAGCGTAATCGCGCATGTGAGTTGGCAGGTAAGGACGATGTCGAGCTGGCGAAGTCCAATATCTTGATGCTCGGCCCAACTGGTTGTGGCAAAACATATTTGGCACAAACGTTGGCCCGCAAGCTGGATGTACCATTTGCCATCGCAGATGCCACGAGCTTGACGGAGGCTGGCTACGTCGGTGAGGACGTCGAGAATATCCTGCTGAAGTTGTTGCAGGCAGCCGACTTCGATGTAGAGAAGGCACAGCGCGGAATTATTTATGTCGATGAGGTCGACAAGATTTCCCGTAAGTCGGAGAACCCATCGATTACTCGCGATGTTTCTGGCGAGGGCGTGCAGCAGGCGCTTCTGAAGATCTTGGAAGGTACTGTTGCTGCGGTTCCACCGCAGGGTGGTCGCAAGCATCCAAACCAAGAGTTCATTCAGTTCGACACTACGAACGTGCTGTTCATTGTTGCTGGTGCATTCGCTGGTTTGGAGAAAGTTATCCAGGAACGCGCTGGCAAGCGCAGTCTTGGTTTCGGCGCTGATGTGAGCTCCACCAAGGACGAGGATCAGGTTGATCCGTTCGGAAAGGTACTGCCAGAGGATCTGATCAAATTCGGTTTGATCCCTGAGTTCATTGGTCGTCTGCCAGTCATCGCTTCGGTTACCAACCTCGATGAAGATGCACTGGTGCGGGTACTCACTGAACCGAAGAACTCGCTAGTTCGCCAGTACCAGCGACTATTCGAAATGGACGGTGTCGAACTGTCCATCGATGATGACGCACTGCATGCTATTGCGCACAAGGCAATTGAGCGCGATACGGGCGCACGTGGTCTGCGCGGCATCTTGGAAGAGATTCTGTTGCCAGTCATGTTCGATGTCCCTGATATGGAAAACGTTTCTTACGTTGTCGTTCATAAGGGATGCGTGACTGATGGCGACGCCCCGGAGCTGTTGGAAGGCGAACCAGGCGAAAAGAGCGCCTAATGGGGCTGTACTTGTAGCTGGATGTCACTCGTAGCTGGTTGCGGCGTATGGCATAAAGAGAGCGGGTCTTCGGACCCGCTCTTTCATTTTGTTTGCTGCATCGTCACATGCTCTGCATGCGTAGCTTCGCCAGTCACGCTAGGTGTCGCAGGCGCCTTTGGCTAAGAGACGACAGAAGGCACTAGTCATTCTCGTCGTAGATATCAGTGAAATCAGGTGCGACATCGGTGCTGTCGTCGGGCTGATTCGTTGACAAGTTGTTAGAGCCGTAGATGTCATCGGACAGCGCGGTATCTGGGATAGTGTTCGCCGACGGAAGTGTGTAGGAAGCGCCTGGTTCACGGCGTGGCGACGACGTCAAGAAGCCAGTAACCACATCTTGAGCAAATTCGCGGAGCTGGTTCGACAACATGCTTGACGTCAGCTCGACGTTGTAGAGATTGTGGAAAGTGCGTTCGTGCAAGGTCGGGAACGATGCCAACGACAGCACCATGACATAAAGGTCCAGCGCGGACACGTCAGTGCGGAAAGCACCGAAGTCGCGGCCGAGCAGCAAAATCCGGTCGAATTCCATAACAATAGGAGAGTGGCCTAACGTTCCCGTTGACTCTTCGAGAGGAAGAATCGGGTGCAGATTCTCCTGAATGATGAAACGGACAGCAATAGGGTGGTCAGCGAAGGAATCGTGGACCACTCCTACTACGTGCTGCAATGCCTCAACTGGAACTTCTGACGGAGCACGCAGTGATTCAATGCTGGGGCGAACCAAGGACAGAACGTAGCCGTACGTTGCCCGGTACAACCCCATTTTGTCACCACAATGGTAATGGAGCATGCGCTTCGAGACACCAGAAGCGCTTGCAATAGCATCGAGGCGAGCTTCGGTGTACCCCTTCGCAGTGAATTCATGCAACGCTGCATCCAAGACTGACTGGGGGATAGTGTCAGAAGAGCTTGCAGACTTCAATAGAATTCCTTTTCGCTATTAGCCTTTGATGCGCAATTTTCGCCCCATCGTTTGGGGGTAAAAGTGTCCGATCGAAACGTAAACGGACTGCAATAAGTACAAAACTACCTGGGGTAATGGTTGGTCTCGCACAATGTTAGCCGTTTTGTCCGGTTAAGACTTTTGAATCGCCCCCATCTGCGCCAAGTGTGAAACGGCACTAAGGTGGGCAGCAGTTACTAACCAAGTGAATCCATCAAGAGAAAGGACTGTAGTGAGCGCTTCCCCTGTAAAGGTTACGGTCACCGGTGCAGCCGGCCAGATTGCATATTCCCTACTTTTCCGTATTGCTAATGGCGATGTTTACGGTAAGGACACCCCAGTCGAGCTGAACCTGCTGGAGATCCCAGCAGCTGTTCACGCTACTGAGGGCGTTGCCATGGAGCTCATGGACTCCGCATTCCCACTACTGCGTGGCATCAACATCACTGATGACGCAAACAAGGCATTCGACGGCGCGAATTGCGCATTCCTCGTTGGTGCAAAGCCACGTGGCAAGGGCGAAGAGCGTTCCGCACTGCTCAGCGCTAACGGCAAGATTTTCGGTCCTCAGGGCAAGGCTCTGAACGACCATGCAGCAGACGACATCAAGGTCTTGGTCATTGGCAACCCAGCTAATACCAACACCCTGATTACCGCTAACCACGCACAGGACATCCCTGCAGACCGCTTCACCGCAATGATGCGCCTGGATCACAACCGTTCCCTGTCCCAGCTGGCAGACAAGACCGGTCGTACCACCACCGAGATCAAGAACATGATCGTATGGGGTAACCACTCTGCTACCCAGTTCCCAGACATCACCTACGCCACCATCGGTGACGAGAAGGTATCTGACCTGGTTGAGCAGGATTGGGTAGACGGCGAGTTCATTCCTCGCGTCGCAAAGCGTGGCGCTGAGATCATCGAGGTGCGCGGTTCTTCTTCTGCTGCATCCGCTGCATCTGCTGGTATCGATCACATGCGTGACTGGGTACAGGGCACCCCAGAGGGTGACTGGGTATCGGTCGCACTGCCATCTGATGGTTCCTACGGCATCGACGAGGGCCTCGTTGCAGGTATGCCTTGCACGTCCGTCAACGGTAAGTGGGAGATCGTTCAGGGCCTGGAAATCTCCGACTACCAGCGCGAGCGCATCGCAGCTAACGTCGAGGAGCTCAAGGCTGAGCGCGACGCTGTGAAGGATCTGCTGGTCTAACTCTGGCTTCGCTTTACTGTTTATCAGCAACTGGCTCTTAAACAGACAACCGCACCTAGGACACGAACTGACGTGTTTGCTAGGTGCGGTTTTGCTTTGCGACGGTTGTCGTCGACAGGCTTAGTGACTCTTAGATAGGTACCTTCGTTGCGCAGTCGATGCGTGTGTATGGCCTGCCCTGATCATCGACAGCGTTAGGTGTGTAGCCACCTCCGTAGGCACGGCACCCAGTATAGGTATCAACCCCACCGCCGATCCCGGCAGAACTCTCAGAGTCTGATTCACTGTTTCCGCTGGTGTCAGGTGGTGGAGGGGCTTGATACTGGGAAGTATTCGGTGAGGTATCGGCTCCATTGGCAGGTTTGCCTGCAGAACTGTCAACTGTGTCATCCACTTCGGAGGTCTGCTCTTGGGCGTCTTCCGCATCGGTTTGCTCCGTGTTTTCTAGCTCCGTTTGCTTCGCTTCTTCTAGGCGGCGATGCTTTTCTTTGACAGCTTGGGTGCGGGCATCGTTCAGATTACGACGGACTGGATCGATTTCTTCATTTGCTTTGTCGCTGAAGTGCTTAGCAATAGCCGAACCATCCTCGCCTTCTTTGACTGACAGGACGTGAAAGGCGTCCAGATTCCTGAATGCCTCATCGATAGCGTCGATATGGGCATCAAGTTCTTCATCGCTGAGCGTTGCGAGTGAGGAACCGGTCAGTGCTTCGCCGTAAGATTTCAGCTGAGATTCTGGCGAGCACCCTAGGGTTGGATCATGAATACCCTTTTGTTGATCGGAAGCGACTTCTTCTGCCTGCAGCACTTGCTCGTAGAACTTCCTATTTGGCTCCACGAGCATGGCTTTGCCGAAACCTTCTTGAGCAATTCGTGCGTTGACCAGATCGTCTTCCAAGAAAACGCCTGCAAGCGTGCGACCGTACCTGTCGTGCACCACTTCATCCGTCTCCAGGCGCACAATAGTTGATGGTGGCAACAGCTTTTCCAAGAAGTCTTTCGCTTCTTGCCCGTAGCAAGATTCAGCAGGGATATCGCTTTTCATTTCAGGAGTATCAATATTGAGGAAACGAACCTTCGTTTCTTCGCCCTCGTTGTTTTTGACCGAGATCGTGTCTCCATCAATGACGTGACTTACTGTGTATGAATCGCTTTCATCGCCACCAGCCACAGCCGCAACAGTAAGTACACCGAATACGCCAATTGCGCCAAGAAGTTTTCCAGATGCCATGACTGGAAAATTTACCGGACAGTACTATCCCCAAGGAAAGTGATGCCCTCCCGCGAAGCCGTCGTCAAGCGAATCCGGCGTTCAGGCTAAGATGTAGCGCGTGACTGACGTGAGCGAGAAGAACGTGAATAAAGCAGACAAGCTGCCCAAGTCGTGGAACCCGGCGGAGGTAGAGGCTGACCTGTACCAGGGGTGGGTAGACGCAGGGTATTTCCATGCTGATCCCGCCAGCGACAAGCCTGGGTATTCGATCGTCCTTCCGCCACCAAATGTGACCGGTCAGCTGCACATGGGCCACGCGCTCGACCACACGTTGATGGATGCGCTGGTGCGTCGCAAGCGTATGCAGGGCTATGAGGTTTTGTGGCTGCCAGGCATGGACCATGCTGGTATCGCAACGCAGACCAAGGTCGAGGCCAAGCTCAAGGAAGAAGAGGGCAAGGACCGCTTCGACTATGGCCGCGAAGAGTTCGTCGAGAAGGTCTGGGAATGGAAGCGCGATTTTGGCGATCGCATCGGTAACCAGATGCGCATGATCGGCGATTCGCTGGACTGGGAGCGCGAGCGTTTCACTCTGGATGAGGGGCTGTCGCGAGCTGTTCAGACCATTTTTAAGGAGCTGTACGACCAGGGTCTTATTTACCGCGCCAAGCGTATGGTGAACTGGTCGCCAGTTCTGCAAACGGCAATCTCTGATATCGAAGTCAAGTACGAAGATGTCGACGGTGAGCTTGTATCGTTCCGTTACGGCGATGGCGAAGAGTCCATCGTTGTTGCCACCACCCGTGTCGAGACAATGCTGGGTGACGTCGCAATTGCAGTTCATCCAGACGATGAGCGGTACACGGCGCTCGTCGGCAAAGTTCTTCCACATCCGTTCCGCGGTGATTTGAAGATCGAAGTTATTGCAGATGACTATGTCGATCTGGAGTTCGGTACCGGCGCTGTGAAGATCACTCCGGCGCACGATCCGAATGACTTTGCCATGGGCCAGCGTCACAACCTGGACATGCCTGAAGTCATTGACACCACGGGCACGATTTTCAATACCGGTACTCGCTTTGACGGTATGGATCGCGCGGAAGCACGTAAGGAGATCACGGAGGCACTGCGCGAGCAGGGCCGAATCGTGAAGGAAATCCGCCCGTACGTCCACTCTGTTGGACACTCGGAACGCTCGGGCGAAGCTATCGAGCCACTTCTGAGCGAACAGTGGTTTGTCAAGGTCGAGCAGCTGGCCAAGATGTCCGGCGATGCAATTCGCGAAGGCGACACGGTAATTCACCCAGCATCGCAGGAGCCTCGTTGGTTCGATTGGGTCGATGATATGCACGATTGGTGCATTTCCCGTCAGTTGTGGTGGGGTCATCGCATTCCAATTTGGTACGGACCAGAAGGCGAGATCGTCTGCTGTGGTCCGGACGACGAGCCGCCAACGGGCGAAGGCTGGCGCCAGGACCCAGATGTCTTGGACACTTGGTTCTCGTCTGCGTTGTGGCCGTTCTCCACGATGGGCTGGCCGGAGGCAACTCCAGAGCTTGCAAAGTTCTACCCAACATCTGTGCTGGTCACTGGATACGACATCCTGTTCTTCTGGGTCGCCCGCATGATGATGTTCTCGACGTTCGCAGCCACTTTGCCTAACTCGCCTCTGGGTAAGGGCAAGGATGGTCGACCACAGGTGCCATTCAACGATGTGTTCCTGCACGGCCTGGTGCGCGACGAGCAAGGGCGCAAGATGTCCAAGTCCCTTGGCAACGGCATCGATCCACTCGATTGGGTTCGCGACTACGGTGCGGACGCCCTACGCTTCACGCTTGCCCGTGGCGCAAACCCAGGTTCCGACCTTCCGGTTGGCAACGATGCAGCACAGTCGTCCCGTAACTTTGCGACGAAGCTGTTTAACGCAACTCGCTTCGCGCTGATGAACGGTGCCAAGGTGTCGGCAATGCCGGCTCGCGAGACGCTGACGGATACCGACCGCTGGATTCTCGATCGCTTGGAGCAAGTTCGCTCTGAGGCCGACGCTGCGCTAGACAAGTACGAGTTTTCGAAGGCTAACGAAGCCCTATTCCACTTTGCGTGGGACGAGTTCTGTGACTGGTACTTGGAGATGACGAAGGTTGACTTCCCATTCTTGAAGGAAGGGGAGAGCCTCACCGAAGAGCAGGAAGCTCGCGCTGAATCGACTCGTACGGTTCTTGGCAATGTCTTGGATACGCTGCTTCGGTTGCTGCACCCAACGATGCCATTCGTCACGGAAACGCTGTGGAAAGCATTGACCGACGGCGATGCAGACACTCCAGAGTCGTTGGTTATCGCGTCGTGGCCAACTGCCGAAATGACGACGAACGGTGCAGCTGTAGATGAGACGGCTGCTCGTCGCATCGAAGACGTTCAAAAGCTCGTGACCGAGCTACGTCGTTTCCGCAATGACCAGGGCGTGAAGCCATCACAGCGCGTTCCTGCCCGTATGGAGTTGGCAGCGGCTGACCTACAGGACCAGGAAGCAATTATCCGCTCCCTGGCTCGCGCGGAGGAACCAGCAGAAGGCTTTACTGCAACTGCTTCAATCGAGGTTCGCTTGTCGCAGGCAACGATCGTTGTCGAGCTCGATACTTCCGGCACAGTCGACGTGGCTGCAGAGCGTAAGCGACTGGAAAAGGACTTGGCGAAGGCTGAGAAGGAACTAGCCGGTACTGAGAAGAAGCTCGGTAACGAAGCATTCCTCGGTAAGGCTCCAGAGGCTGTCGTGGAGAAGATTCGATCACGTCACCAGGTTGCACTGGAAGAGATTGACCGCATCAAGGCTCGCTTGGATGGATTGCCACAGGCATGAGTGACAAGAATCTAGACGGCGAATTCGATGAGGTCGGCCCAGCATTCGACCCTGCCGAGACTCAAATTGTCGAGGACACGGAACCGCGCGAGCTTGCAGAATCTGTAGAAGATTCGGAAGCCGAAGCCGCTGCAGATGAACTGCTGGGCTCGTTGTCGTCGGTGTCGTTCGGCTCGCTGTCGATGAACGAAGAGGGGTTATCGCTTCCTGTCGACGTCGATAAGCCTGTCAATGCGCCGACCTCACAGCAGGTGACTGCGGAGGACCTGGCAGAACTTGCTGTCGTCGAAGCGGCACTAGATACGCGTTGGCCAGAGACGAAGATTGATCCGTCGCTGGAGCGTATCGAGAAGTTGATGGATTACCTGGGCTCGCCGCAGCGCAGCGCTCCAGTGATTCACGTTGCCGGCACCAACGGCAAAACTTCGACTGTTCGTATGATCGAGTCGCTGGTGCGGGCGATGGGACGTCGTACCGGACGCACGACGAGCCCGCATCTACAGCTGGTGACGGAGCGCATCGCTATTGACGGTGCCCCAATTCACCCGCGGGACTATGTCCGAATTTGGCGTGAGATTCAGCCTTTTGTCGAGATGGTCGATGCTGAATCTGAGGCCGAAGGCGGGCCAAAAATGAGCAAATTCGAAGTGCTCACGGCGATGGCATACGCAGCTTTCGCGGATGCACCCGTCGATGTCGCTGTCGTCGAAGTCGGTATGGGCGGCACATGGGATGCGACGAACGTCGCGGAAGCCGATGTCGCAGTGGTCTGCCCGATTGGTCTGGATCACACGGAATACCTCGGTGACACCATTGCTGAAGTAGCAGAGGAAAAGGCCGGCATTATCAAGTCTCGGTGGAACGCCTCTGATTTGTTGACTCCGCCGGACAACGTCGCCGTTATCGGTGAGCAGGTTCCAGAAGCGATGGAGGTTTTGCTGAAGAGGGCTGTTGAGTGCGACGCGTCAGTCGCGCGCGCTGGTGCTGAATACGGCGTCGTGTCGCAGCAGTTGGCAGTGGGCGGTCAGCATTTGACTCTCCGTGGACTTGCCGGCGAGTACGAGGACATTCACTTGCCTTTGCATGGCCCTCACCAGGCCCGCAATGCTGCCACTGCACTTGCTGCCGTCGAAGCGTTTTTTGGTGCAGGTCCCGGTCGTCGGCTCGCAATCGATGCCGTGCGCGAAGGCTTTGCGACGGTTACCTCACCAGGCCGCCTCGAACGAGTACGTGCTACGCCGACCGTCTTTATCGACGCAGCACACAACCCGCATGGTGCCCGCGCGCTGCGTGAAGCATTGCAGGCAGAGTTCGACTTCCGCAAGGTTGTCGGAGTTGTCGCTGTATTGGGTGAAAAGGATGCTCGCGGAATTCTGACTGAGCTGGAGCCTTATCTGGAGGAAGTTGTGGTGACGGAAAATTCGTCGCCACGCGCCCTGCCAATGGAGGACCTCGCCGACCTGGCGGACCAGATTTTTGGAGATGAACGAGTACACCGAATCGAGACGCTGCCATCTGCTGTTGAACTCGCAGTTGCGCTGGCGGAAGAAACCGATTCTGGAGATGGCATCGTGAGTGGTTCTGGTGTTATCGTGACTGGCTCAGTTGTCACTGCGGGTGAAGCACGGACCCTATTTGGAAAGGATCCACAGTGAGCGAAGAAGAAACACAGCCGAGTGCTAGTGGTTCACAGCGAGATCTGTCGGGAATCGACCGCGAGGCACTGCGCGCGTACGAACACGGCCAAGACTTGTCAGATGGCGGTAAGTACGGGCCACTCGGTGCTGGACATGACCCTGCGAAGGATCCACTAAAAGGTCTTCGCGGAGTGATGGCGGGTACGTTGGTCATGCAGTCGATCTCCGTCTTGTTGGGCCTTACTGTCGTCTCGCGTGTCGATGGCGGCAGCATCATCGGCCACACCGCCGGTATGGCCTACATCGCCATCCTCGGTGTTGTGCTGTTCCTGCTTGCATTTGTTCAGCAGCGTGAGTGGGCGGTCAAGGCGAATATCGTCACGCAGGTGTTCAGTCTACTGTCGTTTGTCGCGCATTGGTCGATGGGCTTCGTCGGTGTGATTTTCGCTCTCGTGTGGCTCTACATTTTCCATCTGCGCAAGAACTTGCTTCAGCGCATGGAGCGTGGCTTGCTCACTACTCAGCACATGTAGTGCTGCGTAGCGCTGGGCATTTGCTTCACGACGATCCCACTACAGCAGCCGTCAGAAATAGGGTGCAACACCCTATTTCTGACGGCTGTCGCTATTACAAGTATTATTCGGTTCATGACTGAACGTACCCTGATTCTCATTAAGCCTGACGGCGTTGCACGCGGACTCGTTGGCGAGGTTATCTCTCGCATCGAGCGCAAGGGCCTGAAGCTGGTCGCTATGGACCTGCGTACCGCTGACGAAGCTACGGCTAAGGAGCACTACGCAGAGCACACCGAGAAGCCATTCTTCGGTGAGCTCGTTGACTTCATCACATCCGCACCACTGGTTGCAGGCGTGATCGAGGGTCCAAATGCTATTGCTGCATGGCGTCAGCTGGCTGGTGGCACCAACCCAGTCGAGTCTGCAACCCCAGGCTCCATTCGCGGTGACTTCGCACTCGAGGTTTCCAACAACATTGTTCATGGCTCTGACTCCCCAGAGTCCGCAGAGCGTGAAATCGGTATCTGGTTTCCAAATCTCTAATCAGTTCTAGTGCCGAATGGCGGTGAAAACCGCCAAACAACACTGAGGCCACCGCCAGCACATGTTGGCGGTGGCTTTTTCTATATCCGGGGTGGGGGAAAGCACGCAGCATGGGCAGTTGTTGAATTGCGCCGATTCATACCTTGATCCCGTACCTGTGCGACAATGGACAGCGCATAGAGATGTTCGCTCGCTGACTCCTACTCTCTGGTTTACGGGAACCCTCGAGGAGGGTTCACAGCTGTAGGCGCAGACGATCGCTGGGCATCATTGTGCGACAACAGACTTTTAAATATTCAACCGTCGTTTTGTAAGACCCCGCAGCAGACATGCAATGTTTGAGTTCTCGTTAGATGGAGAGAACTTTTGTATTTTCATGACGCGTCGTCGTTGCGAGTGGGCCTAGACGGCACCAAGGAGAACCTCATACCGTGGCAGACTACAGCCAGGAATTAGTCGCTCAAGCGCGCAACTTTAATAACGAAGAAGCACCACACAAAATTCGTGTGCATGCATTTGCGAAAGAATTGGGCATAACTTCAAAGGAACTTATTGCGTTCCTCGCAGATATCGACGTTGCAGTGAAGACAGCATCGTCGTCAGTGGACACTGAGCAGCGTGCAAAACTGCTCGCAGCGATTTCCGGATCCGACGTGGTAGCGGGCGATGCGACTGAGCAAGCAGCAGATCAGGCAACAGCGGAGCCTGAGCCTGCGGCGGAGCCAGAAGTCACAGCGAAGCCTACAGAATCCGACAACGCCGATGCTGAAGATGCAGGCACCGAAGAAACTGACGTCGCAGAAACGCACGCCGAGGACGTCGCCGACCAAATTGATGTCGTAACTGACACTGCCAGCGACGCGGATACTGCTGTTGAGAACAGTCTCGTCATCATGGGTGATCATGGCGACGACGTCACTGAGCAACTTGTCGAAGTTGTCCCACCAGTGACCCCGCCACCTCCAAACCCTACGTTCGCGGTGCCAGTTTTCATGGCTCCGAAGCCGATTGTCGACACCCCGGACGAGTTGGACGAAAGTATCGATGATGACGGTGGCGAGTTCGTCGTAAAGCCAGAGCAAACTGACGACCAGGAAGAATCTGCTGCTGAGTCGCCAGAGCGTCAGCCACGCCCACGTCGTCGTCGGGGGCGTCGTCGTGGTCGGGGAGCAGGTGCACCTGATTCCGCGCAGAAGTCAGCACAGACCAATGCGACGGACGAGGCTGAGAGTGCACCTGACGAAGGCACGAGCCAGACGCGAGTAACAAAGACTCGTTCCGTCGGACATGTGGAACCCGCTGAAGATGACGTTCCCGTGATTGAAGAGCCAAAGGCAGTGAAGGGTTCGACGCGGTTGGAAGCACAGCGTCGTCGTCGTGAAGAGCGTAAGGCAGAGTCTCGCAAGCGCCATGTCATTTCTGAAGCCGAGTTTTTGGCGCGGCGTGAGTCCGTCGAGCGCACGATGGTTGTGCGTGAGCGGGCGAGAACGGATCATCATGGCACCGTGACGCAGGTTGGTGTGCTGGAAGATGACATTCTGGTTGAGCATTTTGTCACGTCGGATACGCAGACCACGCAAATCGGCAATATCTACCTTGGTCGTGTGCAAAACGTGCTGCCAAGCATGGAAGCAGCGTTCGTGGACATCGGAACGGATCGAAACGCTGTTCTGTACGCGGGTGATCTGAACTGGAAGATGTTCGGCAATGCTGGACGTAGCCGTCGCATTGAACATGCGTTGAAGTCAGGCGACCAGGTGTTGGTGCAGGTCACCAAGGACCCAGTGGGGCACAAGGGTGCTCGACTGTCGACGCAGATTTCGCTCGCTGGCCGATTCCTGGTGTACGTACCGGGTGGCCGCAGCGCTGGTATTTCGCGAAAGCTACCAGAGTCTGAGCGCAAGCGACTGAAGGAGATCCTGAAGGAAGTTACTCCTGCAGGCTCTGGCACGATTATTCGCACCGCAGCGGAGAACATGTCACGGGAAGACATCAAGGCTGATGTCGATCGTTTGGAAGCACTGTGGCAAGACATCGACCGTCGCTCGGAAGAAGCGAAGGCCCGTCGTGGCGCAAAGCCGCTGACGTTGTATGAAGAGCCAGACATGCTCGTCAAGGTTGTTCGCGACCTGTTTAACGAAGACTTCACTCGTCTCGTAGTTGAAGGCGACCGCCCATGGCATACGGTGTCGGATTACGTTGAACGAGTTGCACCAGAGTTGGCGAGCCGACTTCAGCAGTACAAGGCTCACCAGCACGGCAATGTAGACGTCTTTGAACATTTCCGTATCGACGAGCAGCTTGCCAAGGCTCTCGAACGCAAGGTGTGGCTGCCGTCGGGTGGCACGCTGGTCATTGACCGCACCGAGGCAATGACCGTGGTCGACGTCAACACGGGCAAATTCACTGGTGCTGGTGGCAACCTCGAAGAGACTGTCACGCGCAACAACTTGGAAGCTGCCGAAGAAATTGTTCGCCAGATGCGTCTCCGTGACCTTGGCGGAATGATCGTCGTTGACTTCATTGACATGGTGCTGCCAGAAAACCAGGACTTGGTTCTGCGCCGTTTGAAGGAAGCCCTTGGCAGGGACCGCACGCGCCACGAGGTCAGTGAAGTTACCTCGCTCGGCTTGGTCCAGATGACACGCAAGCGACTTGGTACAGGTTTGCTCGAAACCTTCTCGACGTGCTGTGAAGCCTGTAACGGCCGAGGTCTGATCATCCACGTCGATCCGGTAGAGCAGGACGAGCAGCCGCGTCGTCATGCGAAGAGCAAGAAGAATCAGCACAAAAAGCCAACGGAACTGCAGAAGCATCCTGTTGCTTTGGCTATGCAGAATGACGACGAGTTGGAAGATGCGTCCCGCGATTCCACGGCGCAGGGCCAGGGCACTGACAAGCAGTCCGGCCAGCAGCACGAGGAACGTCCAGAGCGCCAGGAGCGTCACGATTCCGAACGTCCGGCACGATCGGGACGTCGTCGCCGTCGCGTAACTACGCGTCCACAGGATGCGCAAGATCGTCGCACGAGCACTCAGTCGCAGGAGACTGAGAAGCCACAGGACGCAGTCGAGGCGGCCGTGGAATCGGTGGTAGCTGAATCTCAGGCTGAGGAAAAGCGCCCACCACGTCGTCGTCGACGACGTGCGGCGGCTCAACAGGGTAGACACCGGGATGCTCGTCGTGAAGAATTCCGGGAACCGCGAGAAGACAACTCGATTGCTGCTGTTGCTGCTGCAGCCGTTGCCGAGGCACGTGAGGCAGATCCTGAAGAGCCATCCGATGATCGTTACGTGGCGCACACTGGACGTCGTCGCCGTCGTCGTCGGGTAGTGCACGTCGATCATCGCGCGGAAACCCAGCGCACGGAGCCACAAGCGACAGCCGTGGCTGAACCTGCGCCAACAGCGACCCATTTGGAAGCGCCAGCTACGCCGACCGACAAGGTCGCAAAGAGTAAGACGAAGAGCGAGGAGACTCCAGAACGCACGGGCAAGGAAACTCTTGCTGCTCGTCGACGTGGTCGTCGACGGGTAGTTCGCCGAGTAGCTCGTACGGACATCCGCCAGGAGGAAAGCCCAGAAACGGAGCTGCTGACCGCTGCTGACGACACCAACGACAAGCAGCGTCCAGAAACGAAGTCGGGCGGACGTTCTACGAAGCGTGCTACCCAACGCTCGGGCCAGCGTCAGGCGAAGAAACAATCCGAGCTACGCCAGGAGAAGACCTACGAGGAAGCGAAGGCTGAATTCGACAAGTCACCGCGTCGCCAGCGTCCAACTCGTGGCAAGTCTCGCTCGGATCACGCACCAAAGCCTGAGGACTTCACGCCACAGGCAGAGGCAGCTGCTCCGAAGACGCAGACTGCGAAGACCGACGCTCCGCAGACTCAGGCACCGCAGGCAGCGACTACTGGTGAAGAAGCTTCGAAGGCTTCTGCTCCCAAGTCTGGGACTGCTTCACGACGTGGTCGTCGTCGCGTAGTTCGCAAGAACACAGGCAGCCAGGCTACGAAGAAGTCTGCGCCGCGTTCATCGGCTTCTCAGCCAACTGAGGCTAAGAGCGGAGCAAAGACTGAGGCGAAGAAGACGACGGCACCGAAGACCGGGTCTGCACAGGCTGAACCGTCGGCATCGTCGGCACGCTCGGGTCGTCGTCGCACTCGACGGGTAGTACGTCGGGTTTCGGAGTAGTACAAAGCGCCGATTGCAAAATGCCCTGGAAGAGCCTCTAAAGAGGGCTCTGTCCGGGGCAGTTTGTAATTTAGGGGTTACATTCGCTACTCTTGACCAGTCGCTGTTCAAAGGTGTGCTAGGCATGCGCTGGACGAGGTCACGAAAAATCGGGATGCTCGCCTGGAAAGCGAACTGAGAAATCGGCTCGCGGTCCAAAGCACACTGAAGGACGCAAATACATTGTCCAGTCAAGGAACAACAGTTCTTTGAGCCAATCAACGAAAAAGGGGTAGCCCTCCTATGTACGCGATCGTCAAGACCGGCGGCAAGCAGTACAAGGTTGCCGAAGGTGACCTCGTCAAGGTCGAGAAGATCGAGGGTGAGTCAGGTTCTTCCGTGGCTCTCACCCCGGTTTTGCTCGTCGATGGCGCAGATGTCGTTTCCGACGCTGACAAGCTTGCCAACGTTAAGGTAAACGCCGAAATCGTCGAGTCCGCTAAGGGCCCGAAGATCCGCGGTATGCACTACAAGAATAAGACCGGCTACAAGCGTCGTTGGGGCCACCGTCAGCAGCTGACGGTACTCAAGGTCACTGGTATCGCTAAGTAAACCCGCCGATCAAGCTTTTCCCAAGGAGAAATCATGGCTTCTAAGAAGGGTGCATCCAGCACCAACAACGGCCGCGACTCCGAGGCCAAGCGCCTCGGCGTGAAGCGCTTCGGCGGCCAGCAGGTCAAGGCAGGCGAGATCCTCGTCCGTCAGCGCGGAACCTCGTTCCACCCAGGTGAGAACGTCGGTCGCGGTGGGGACGACACTCTCTTCGCCCTGAAGGCAGGTGCCGTTCAGTTCGGTTCCCGTCGTAACCGTCGCATCGTTTCCATCGTGGAAGACGCTGAGGCGTAAACAACTGAGCTTTTAACATGAAGGGGCTGCCATTTGGCAGTCCCTTCATTCTTTTAATACCCAGGCGTGCGCATGTGCCAAAATTGGTAGAGAACTCGTTTTGATTTCTTTCGCATTCCGTGCTCTTTTCTAGGAAACAGGAATTTCAGTCATGTCTCGTTTTATTGACCGTGTAGTACTGCACTTGCAGGCCGGTGACGGTGGCCACGGCTGTAACTCCGTGCTCCGGGAAAAGTTCAAGCCACTCGGCGGTCCCGATGGCGGTAACGGTGGTCATGGTGGTGACATCGTCCTTGTTGTCGACCCGCAAGTCCACACTCTGATGGACTTTCACTTTCACCCGCACATCAAGGCGGAAAAGGGAAGCCCTGGCGCAGGTGATCACCGAAATGGTGCGCGTGGTGAAGACCTCATCTTGAAGGTACCAGAGGGCACTGTTGTCACCACGACGGATGGGGAAGTGCTGGCTGATATGACCGGCATCGGTACCCGCTTCGTCGCAGCTGAAGGTGGCTACGGAGGTTTGGGAAATGCAGCATTGGCCAATAAGCACCGCCGCGCACCAGGTTTCGCTCTATTGGGCGAACCAGGCGAAGAAAAGGACCTAGTACTCGAACTCAAGTCCATGGCCGACGTTGGCTTGGTGGGGTTCCCGTCGGCAGGTAAGTCCTCTCTGGTTAGCGCCTTGAGCGCGGCTAAGCCAAAGATTGGTGCGTACCCGTTTACGACGTTGCAGCCAAACCTCGGCGTGGTCAATGTTGGGCATGAGTCGTTTACCATTGCGGACGTTCCTGGGTTGATTCCGGGTGCTTCGGAGGGCCGTGGTCTGGGATTGGATTTCCTGCGCCACATTGAACGTACGGCTGTGCTTGCCCATGTTGTGGACTGTGCGACGTTTGAAAGTGACCGTGACCCGGTATCCGATATCAAGGTGTTGGAACACGAACTGGAGAATTACCAGTCCGTGTTGCAAAACGATGTGGGTCTCGGTGACCTACGCACGCGCCCTCGCGTCATTATTCTGAACAAGCTGGACATTCCAGATGCTAAGGATATGGCGGAGATGATGCGTCCAGAGCTTGAGGAGTTCGGTTGGCCAATCTTCGAGATTTCCACCGCATCCCACGAAGGCCTGAAGGAATTGATCTACGGCCTGAAAGACCTCATTGAGAAGTTCCGTAAGGACAATCCTGCTCCTAGCCCTGAGAAGCATACTGTGCTGACTCCGAAGCCTGTCGGACGTCGCGGTCGCGTCCAGGAGTTCGAGATTGTCAAGGATCCAGACCACGAAGGTGGTTTCAAGGTTGTCGGGCGCAAGCCGGAACGATGGATTCACCAGACGGACTTCGAGAACGACGAAGCTGTCGGTTACTTGGCCGACCGCTTGGCCAAGATCGGTGTTGAAGAAGCACTGGCCAAGGCTGGTGCAGTTCCTGGTTGCCCAGTGACCATCTCGTACATCACTTTCGAGTGGCACCCACAGATGGCTGCCGGTGAAGACTTCGTGCCATCCGGTCGAGGCACCGACGATCGCCTGTACGCCAACGAACGTGCCTCTGCCGAAGAGCGCAAGCGTGCCTCGCAGGCTCGTCGTGGACTCATTGACGAATTCGACTATGGCGACGGCCAGGTCGCAGATAGGGAGCGTTTCCAGTAACTATGCATGTCGCCTCAACCCCATCCGCACCAACGGGTTTCTCCAGTTCAACGCGCAACGATATTGCGTTGGCGAAGCGAGTCGTCGTCAAGATCGGCTCGTCATCTCTGACTGGTCCCGACGGACGTACCGATCCAGAACGCATCGACTTTATTGCGGATGCATTGGAGAAAAGAATGGGGCGAAGCGACATCATTGTGGTGTCGTCGGGTGCAGTGGCGTCAGGAATGGGACCTTTGGGCCTGACGTCACGGCCAACTGATTTGGCAACGAAGCAGGCCGCCGCTGCTGTCGGGCAGGTGCGCTTGGCACAAGAGTGGGGACGTTCGTTTGCGCGCTATGGACGGACGACTGGCCAGGTGCTTTTGACGGCATCGGACGCTGGTGACCGCACTCGTGCGCGCAATGCGCAGCGAACTATCGACCGTCTGCGCCAACTCCATGCAGTGCCGATTGTGAACGAGAATGACACGGTCGCCACGTTCGAGTTCCGCTTCGGCGATAATGACCGTCTGGCGGCGTTGGTGAGTCACATTGCGTATTGCGATGCGTTGATCCTCTTGTCAGATGTGGACGGTTTGTATGACCGCAATCCTTCCGAACCTGGCGCGAAGTTCGTTCCGGAAGTGTGGAGCGGGAATGACCTGAAGGGCGTTATCGCAGGTGACGGTGGCGCTCTTGGCACCGGAGGCATGGCATCAAAAGTTACTGCAGCGCGACTGGCATCCCGTGCTGGTGTGCCTGTTTTGCTGACTTCAACCGAGAATATCGATCGCGCTCTCGACGCAGCGGATGTTGGCACAGCATTCGCGGCTAAGGAGAATCGCTTGTCGTCGTGGAAGTTCTGGGCATTGTATGCGGCAGACGCTCACGGAGTTTTGCGTATCGACGAAGGAGCCGTGACAGCAGTAACCGAATGGCGCAAGTCTCTCTTGCCAGTCGGTATTACTAGCATTGATGGCGATTTTTCGGCGGGTGACATTGTCGAAATTGTCGGTCCCAACGGTGAAAGCGTCGGCCGTGGTGAAGTGAATTATGACGCGAGCGAGCTGGAACAGATGATTGGATTCCCAACAGCGTCTCTACCAGACGGGATGCAAAAGCCAGTAGTGCATGCCGATTACTTGTCGGAATATGCTTCACGTGCATAATTGTTTGTATGTTCAGCAGAATTATTGGCGTTATTGGTGAGCTCCTCATTACAGCAGGAGTTATTGCCGCGTTGTTCGCCTTTTACTTGCTGTATTGGACGGGTGTAGAAAACTCGAAGATACAGGGGCAGGCAGCGGACGATCTTCGTTCTGCGTGGAACCAGCCAGTAGCTAACGCTGCACAACCAGATCCGAATGGTGCCGGCAATGTCCTTCCGGGCAACGAGGGTGCCAATGGTTCTGCGACGTGGGCAGAGCAAGGAAATCCAGTCGCATTCCTCACTGCCCCAAAGGCAGGCATTAACGAACTGGTGGCGTTTGAAGGCGTGGATCAGGGAACGCTGGCGGCAGGCCCAGGCCACTACCCAGATACTGCACTGCCAGGGCAGGTAGGAAACTCGTCGTTTGCTGCTCACCGCGATGGCAATGGCGCGCCGTTCGACAACATTGACGTGCTGGGCACCTGTGATGACATCACCGTCGAAACGCGAGACGCTGTGTACCACTACAAGGTATTGCCACTCGATGGTCTAGCTGGAGCGGGGGAAACTTTTGATTGCGTTCCTGAGGGGACTGAGATTCCAGCTCTTCCCGGCAGCATGATTGTGACACCAGATCGCGTCGATGTTGTGAATCCGTCGGGCAACGCTACAATGCTGACGTTTACCACGTGCCACCCAAAGTGGGATAACACCCACCGTTTGATCGTGCACGCAGTTCTCGCTGGCGTAGACCAGAAGTAAGCGAAAGAGGGTAAACACATGTATGCAGCGTTGTGGCGCATTCTTCCCGGCCCAGTGTGGTTCCGACTGATTGTGGTGCTAGTGCTCTTGGTAGGCATCTTCTTCTTGTTGATGAAGGTCGTCTTCCCTTGGGTCGAGCCGATGCTGCCGTGGACCGATGTAGCAGTCGCATCTGGTGTCGCTGGATTCCTTGGAGATATTCCGGCAGCGTAGCTCCGTAAGCCGTGTTCATTATCTATTGTGGAAACATGGCTGAGAGCACACAGAATAATACCGCGTCGACTACTGACTCCGAGCTCACCCCAGCGCGTGCAGCTGAACGTGCAGAGGTTTTAGAAAAAGCTCGTCGAGCAAAGGACGCATCCCGAGCACTTGCTCAGTTCACGTCAGCGCAGAAGAACGAGATTCTTCTCGCTGCTGCTGAAGAACTTGTCGCACAAACTTCTGCCATCCTGGCTGCGAATGAAGCAGATATTGCCGCTGGTCGTGAACGTGGCATGGAAGAGTCTCTGATTGACCGCCTTCGTCTCGATTCCGACCGAATCGAAGGTATCGCAGGTGGCCTTCGTCAGGTAGCGGGTCTCGATGACCCAGTGGGCGAGGTACTGCGTGGCCGTGTGCTGCCTAACGGCATCAAGCTGTCGCAGGTGCGGGTGCCTCTCGGCGTGATGGGCATGGTGTACGAAGCCCGTCCGAACGTGACCGTCGATGCTTTCGGCTTGGCACTGAAGTCCGGCAATGTCGCATTGCTGCGTGGCTCTAAGTCAGCCGTGAACTCGAATACCGCGTTGGTCGAGGTGCTTCGCAGCGTGTTGGCAAAGCATGATGCACCTGAGGACCTGGTTCAGTTGCTTCCTTGCGAAACACATGACTCCGTACAGGATCTCATCACGGCTCGTGGACTTGTCGACGTCGTCATTCCTCGTGGCGGTGCTGGCCTGATCAATGCCGTCGTCAAGGGTGCGACTGTACCGGCTATCGAGACCGGAACGGGCAATTGCCATCTATACATTGATGCGTCTGCCAAGCTGGATGACGCAATTGCGATGTTGATCAACGGTAAGACGCGTCGTTGTTCGGTGTGCAACGCCACCGAGACGGTGCTTTTCGACGCTGCGTTGTCCGATGCTGATATCCGCAAGGTACTCGCTGCGCTGCGGGACAAGGAAGTCCGGGTGCACGGTGACGTAGACAACTTGGCGCGTGTTCAGTGGGACGGCGAGATCATTCCAGCGACCGAGGACGATTGGAACGACGAGTACCTGTCCTTCGATATTGCGGCGAAGATTGTCGACGGCGTTGAGGCTGCGACGAACCACATCAACGAACATGGCTCCGGGCATACCGATGCAGTCGTCGCACAGGACTGGAACGTATGTGAAACGTTCGTGGACCTCGTCGATTCCTCGACCGTCAATGTCAACGCATCGACGGCATTCACTGATGGTGAGCAGTTCGGCTTTGGCGCTGAGATTGGTATTTCAACTCAAAAGTTGCACGCTCGCGGGCCAATGGCGCTGCCAGAGTTGACGTCGACGAAGTGGATTTTGCGCGGTACGGGCCAGACTCGCCCATAAGCACGACGTTCGTGCCCACCTGATGTCGTGTTGAGCAATCACACGACGGGGATACAGCCACGCCTCGATTATCGAGGTGCGCCTGTGCCCGGTAATGTTCCTGCCATGTCTGACAGCGTCGTAAAGCAGAACGATAAGAAGTTCCGCCTGGGAATCATGGGCGGTACGTTCGATCCGATTCACAACGGTCACCTCGTGGCAGCAAGTGAAGTTGCGGCGCGATTTGATCTGGACACGGTGTTGTTCGTGCCGACTGGCGAGCCGTGGCAGAAGGCGGGCCGAAAGGTGTCGTCAAAAGAGGACCGGTATTTGATGACAGTCATCGCGACTGCGTCGAATCCACGTTTCTCGGTATCACGTGTTGATATTGATCGTCCCGGGGCGACGTACACCATCGATACGCTGCGAGATTTGGCGCACAAATACCCGGATGCAGAATTGTTCTTCATTACTGGTGCGGATGCGTTGGAAAGGATCATGACGTGGCGCGACTGGGAGAAGATGTTTGATGCCGCGACGTTCGTCGGTGTTAACCGTCCTGGTTTCCATCTGTCGGAAAAGGAACTTCCTGATGTCGACCGTGGCCGACTGCATCTCATCGATATTCCGGCAATGGCAATTTCTTCGACCGATTGCCGTCAACGGGCGGCTGAAGGTCGCCCAGTCTGGTACTTGGTGCCTGATGGAGTAGTGCAGTACATCGCAAAACGGGGTCTGTACCAGGAACCTGGTGTCGGTTCGGCACCAGAACCGTGATGGTTCATGCACTATCATCGGAGGGAACACCGTTTTGTTCTAAAACGTGTTGTACCGCACTTTTGTTTTACAACTTCTTTGTCTTACAACGTTTTCAACTAGGAGCTGAAGCTTACTCGTGACTGCATCTGCCGAGGCCACAAAACTGGCCAGCCTTGCCGCCCTCGCTGCCGACCGCATGAAGGGTGAAGATGTCGCAGTGCTTGATGTCTCGGATCCATTGGTTATCACCGATGCATTCGTACTGGTAAGCGCCGACAATGAGCGTCTGGTTTCCGCAATCATCGACGAAATTGAAGATGATTTGCGCGAGGCGGGAGCGAAGCCTGTTCGTCGCGAGGGAGTGCGCGAAGGTCGCTGGGCGCTGCTTGACTACGGTTCCGTTGTCATTCACGTCTTCCGCGGAGAAGAGCGTGACTACTACGGCCTCGATCGTTTGTGGAGCGACTGCCCACGCATCGAGGTTGAAGGTCTGGAGCAAAACGTGACGGAAGCTCGTCGCGATGCAGCGCTGTCGGCGCGTTCCATCGATGAAATCCCACTGGCTGCAGAAGCCCCTGACGCAAACGAATTCTAGAATCATGGCCACCACCGAGATCCCACCACGCCGGTTGATCCTGCTTCGTCATGGAGAAACCACATACAACGCAACGCGTCGTATGCAGGGGCAGCTCGATACCGAGTTGTCGGAGGTGGGCCTTGCGCAGGCTGCGGCCGTCGCAAAGCATTTCGAGCATTTCACGCCTGCGGTGACTCGGATTGTGTCGTCGGATCTACAGCGTGCTGCGCGGACAGCGGATGCTGTTGGCGAGATTTTGAATGTTAATGTCTCGCGTGACCAGCGCTTGCGGGAGACTCTGCTGGGTGTGTGGCAGGCGCGAACTCATGAGGAGATTGACGCAGAGTATCCGGGGCTTCGGTACCGGTGGCGGCACGATGCCGAGTGGGCTCCGGAAGGTGCGGAGACCCGATTGGAAGTGGCGCAGCGGATGCGCGCTGTCGTCGACGAATTGCTTGACGACGAATCGTGGCCAGGCAGCACCTTCATGTTGGTGGCACATGGTGGAGCTATTGCGGCGCTGACAGCGATTCTCATGGAGGTGCCGATCAGTCACTACACCATGTTCAATGGGCTGCGGAATACGGCGTGGGTGGAATTGTCCGCGAAGCACCGTGAAGACGGAAGTCTCGGCTGGTATCTCGGTGCTTTCAATGCGCAGGTGACGTGTCCGTGAGTGTGAAGAAGCGGTCGAAGAACAAGAAGCGGGTGCAGATTGTCGTTGATGAATCCGCATGCCTCGAACCCAAGGTAGCGAAGAAGAACGGCATTTTTGTCGTGCCCCTTGAGGTGCTTCAGTCGGAGACAGAAATGTCGACGTCGGCCGCTAGTCCACTTCATCTGTGCGCAACGTATGCGCGAGCGCTGGAGCGTGGCAATGACGCCGGGGTAGTGGCGTTGCACGTGAGTAAGGGACTCTCAGCGACGTGGTCTAATGCTGTGACGGCGGCGAGTGTGCTCGACAATGTTCGAGTTGTCGACACGTCTACGAGTGGCGCAGGTGTCGGTGCGGTCGTAGGTGCTGCTGCCATTCGCGCCGCGAAAGTGGCGGCCGCTGGTGGCACCTTGGATGAATGCCAAGCTGCAGCCGAAGACATGTTGGCCAGCTCCGACTTGTGGTTGTACGTGCCTAAACTTGAACCTTTGCGACGTGGCGGTCGTATCTCTACTGGCCAGGCAGTGCTGTCGACGGCTCTAGCAATCAGACCTGTGGTGGGTTTCGTCAACGGTGCCTTGACGCTGGTGGCGAAGTGCCGAACTGAGCTGAAGGTGAAAGAGCGTCTCGTTCAGTTCGCGGTGGATACCGTTGCAAGTAGTACTGCAGCGCTCGACGAAAATGGCGAGATTCCCGCTCCGCATATTCTGCTGCATCACTGTGATGCCCTTGACGACGTCGTCGAATTGCAAGCGATGCTCGAATTGGTCATGCCTCGTGGCACGAGGTACAAGATCGTGGACCTTCCTCCATCGTTGGTTGTGCACACAGGTCTTGGTGCATATGCGCTGGGCATCATTGTGGACGGACACAAGGTAGACGATGACGCGGTTGATGACTTGGACATGGATGAAGCCGTCAATCGCGCAGTCCAGGGAGTTGTGAATGGGGAGGCTCCGCGGGGCACGATCCCAACCAAGGACGGCGAGCCAGTGTTCACCGCGGTGACCTCGAAGTTGCCGACGTGGAGCGCTAATCGACGTCGCGCTATCGAAAAGGCAGATCAACTGTCGAAGGCGATTGCTGACTTGACTCGTCGAGATACCTCGGATCCAGAAGGCGCGAAGTTTGGGGCGACCAGCGGAGGCGTTGAAAATGCGCGCGGTCGCAACGGTGATGAGGTCGTAGAAGATGCCATTGAACGCGGAACCGTGGAAGGTGAAAGCGCTGCTGGCGGTACAACTACCAGCGACAATGACACCCTCGACCAGCCATAGGCATTGCTGATCCACAGCTGCATTCTTATCCACAGCAATGGCGGTTATGTGGTGATGACGGGCGTCGTCGTGAAGCCCATGGATTTATCGTGCAGGCGTGGACGCACTACGAAACCGGCTTGGCGACCTGCTTGAACCGATTCCCGATGACGAAACACTGCCCATTGATTTTTCTAGGAAGAGGCTGCGCGTAGAACGGCCAGCTGTTGTCGCGACGGCAGTCATCGCGGTGCTTGTTGTGATCGCAACCGCGATCGGGTTGTTTGTGGTCGCGACGCCGAGTGCTTCGATGCCAGAAGTCGGTGTGCCGGTTGGTGCCGCCAACGTGGTGGACGAGACGGGTGGCTCGTCCGTGGCGGATGCTGTGGGCGCTGGACCACATCGTCCTGGCGCTGCTGGTGCAGTAGCACCTGCCGATGGCGACATGGCCCCTCCCGCGACAATTGTGGTGTCTGTGGTGGGACTCGTTCATCGGCCGGGAGTAGTTACGGTTGCTGGAACAGCGAGAGTGGCGGATGCCATTGATCTTGCGGGTGGCATGTTGCCAGAAGCGAATCCTGCGAGTGTCGTCTTGGCTGCGCCCTTGCAGGATGGTCAGCAGATTGTTGTGGGGGCGGATGCGTTGCCAGCTACTGGAGGGGTTGCCGCGATCCCAGGCGCAGAAACCGGTGGTGGTGCAGCAAGCGGAGTGGCAGGGGCTGATGTTGCTCCTGGTTCAGAGGTGGGGTCCAGTGCCGGGGGCTTGATCAACATCAATACCGCCACGGAGTCCGAACTCGAGGAACTAACCGGGATTGGGCCAGCGACGGCGAAGAAGATCGTTTCCCATCGCGAACAAAACGGGCCTTTCGTCTCCGTTGATCAACTCGAAGAAGTCCCCGGTATCGGTCCCGCGAAGTTGGAAACACTGCGGTCCGAGGCCACTGTTTAGATGACTAGTCTCGCCGTCGCGCGTCCCGGACTCGACCTCAGACTCATTCCCGCAGCTGTTGCAACATGGTCAATCACGGTTGTTGCTCTGTACTCTTGGCAGGTCGCCGCCGGAGTGGTTGCGCTGTTCGCAGTAAGTATCGGCGCATTGGTTGTGGCTTTTCGACGACGCCGTTGGAATCAACAAGCCTGGGGGACTGCTCTAGTCATCGGTGCCATGCCATCGCTTCTTCTCGTACTCATTGTCACAGCTACCAGCGTGTGCGCAGTTGCGCTGAAGAGGAGAGTCGTCGAAAAGCATGCACTGTTCAAGAAGATCGGTGGTGTGACGCAGGCTGAAGTGGAACTTACGGGTGCGCCTCGGGTGACGGAATTTGGTGCGATGGCAGCTGCGAAGGTCGCGGGGCTGCCGGGGACGGTAGCCGTGTTCGGGGATGAGTCACTGCTGGCTCATGACCGTGGCACTGTGCTTGCCACCATGGTGAAAGTGAAGGAGGCGGATCCGCCAGCGATTTCCGGGATGCGGTTGACGGTGCGTCGAATCGTGGATGTAACGCCTCCGGACGGACATGTCGCGCGTATTCGGCAGGGATTGCGAGCTGCGTCCGAGGACTTATGGAAAGGTCCAGATCGGCTAATTCCAGCGATGACACTTGGCGACGAACGTGGTTTTAACGCTAGTGACCACGAGATGATGGTGGATTCTGGGCTAGCGCATTTGTCTGCAGTGTCGGGTGCCAATGTGGCGCTAGTAGTGGGGGCAGCGATGATGTGCGTGGCATGGGCATCGCCGAGGGTTCGGGTGGTGATTGGTGTTATGTCGCTGCTGGGATTTGTTGCTGTTGTCGGGCTGGAGCCGTCTGTGCTGAGAGCGATGATGACTGGTGGTGTTGGGCTACTGGCCGTGTTGTGGGGGCGACGCGGGCAAGCGATTCCCGCTTTGGCAATGGGGATTGTCGTTCTTTTAGTGGTAGCTCCAGATCTGGCAGTATCTGTAGGTTTTGCATTGTCGGTGGCAGCAACCGCTGGCTTGGTGTTGGCAGTGGAACCGCTTGTTCAACGATTGTTGAAAGTTTCGTGGATTCGTGGATGGCCGGCTCCGGTGGTGCGAGGGACAGCGGTTGCGGTGGTTGCCCATATTGTGACGGCACCGGTGTTGGCACTGTTCATCGGCAACGTGAGCCATGTGGCAGTTGTTGCAAATCTTGTGGCTGCGCCTGCGGTGGCGCCGGTGACAGTGTTTGGAACTGCTTCCGCGCTTGCTACTGCACTCGGACTGACGTGGGTAGCCACTGCGCTGACATGGGTGGCGGCTCCGTTTGCGTGGTGGGTCTACTTTGTGGGGTCGGTAGCGTCCAAGGTTCCAGGTGCAGCGGGCGAACTAGGAGTGCTAGGTGCTGCCGTGCTGGTCTGCTTCGTCGTTGCACTGTGGCGGTGGACGGTGCTGACAACTCATGTGGTGGTGACAGGTGCAACCGTTGTGTTGTGTGTGGCTCCTATATCTGTAGCGTGGGGTTTACATATTCCGCGTGCACCTGCAGGGTGGTTGTCTGCTGTGTGCATGGTGGGGTCGAATGTGGTTGTTTTCGAGCATCCATCGGGGCGAGGGGCGGCGCTGCGTGGGGGCGAAAAGCTTGGCGAAACCAGTTCCCCTCAAGCGACGGTGAACCGAGACTGTCGTATTTCGCTAGGGCTTGGCGGGGAAGATGTGCCAGCTGTAGTTGGTACTTCGACAGGGGTGACAGTGACGACCGTTGTGGTGGACACAGTCGATGAGATCACAGGTTTGAGGGAGGACGACTCCGTAGCAAGGCAAGGCGATGGTGGAGTGACATGGATCGTCGTGAAGCAATGCAATAAGAGGGCGCGAGCAGAGATTGAGACGCCGGATGCAGTGTCTGTTGTGTGTCCGGGACGGGATGGGCCACAGGCTCTTTACACAGATGGGAGCGTGTGGCGTGGGTCTAACCGGTGAACCGTAGTCAACTTTCTTGAAAACGACCCCAAACCGTTGTGCTATTCGTATAATTTTCGAAAATAAAAATACTGGTCGGAACTAGTTCTAAAGACTCAGTCTGGCAAGCAGTGGCGAAAATGGAGGCGACATTGACATGGGGCATGTGAAAAGGTCCAGGTTTGTTGGCATCTTAGCCGCAGGTCTTTTCGTTGCAGGTGGGACTGGCGTGGCTATGGCGCAGGGTGGTATTTCTGCAAACCTTGCGTTGTCCGGAACTGTGATGACTCTGACCGTCGATGAACTTGTAGGTGACAAATCTAGTTTGTTCGTTGGTGCCGAGAAGGCCGGAGACGGTGAGGCAGGTGTGTCGAAGTTGCGGTTCGGGGAAGCCCAAGGAACAAACGTTTGTCTGTCAGCGCCATTAGGGAATGTGCCGGGAGTAGGCGAGGCAACTTTCAAACTCGAAGTTCCGGGTCAGAACTTTGGTGCTGAGAATCTTCTCGTGGGTGCTAAAGACATCAATGGTGCGTTGACGATGACCAACCCTCAAATTGGTATCGATGCCAACCAAGTGGATGAGCGAGCACCTGGAGGTTCCTGGGGGCTGACTGCTACCCAAATGATTGTGCAAGACCAACAACTCAAAGTGACTTCGGTCGCAGCAGACTCTTTGACAATCGCCGGCGCGAAAATCAACGTGGAGACGGGTTCGAATGGTGGATGCTGAATCTACTGAGCAACAACCGACCGACACTCCGCGAGGAAAGGCATTCAAGGAGTGGCGCCAAAACCGCCCGTTTGGCGCTGGCCTTTGCATGGTCTTGGCCGGAGCGGTAATCCTCACCCCGGCGTATCTGACTTTTGATGTGCAGGGATTGCTAATCAGCATCTCATCTTTGTCAGGTGTATCAACGCTATTGATTGGCACATTGCTCATCGCCTCGGGAATCTTGACGTGGTTCGGAAAAGACGCGCGTTTTCTCGCAGGTATCGCAGCCATGGTGCTCGCTATCGTTGCACTACCCACTTCCAACTTTGGTGGGTTTATTCTGGGCACAACTCTGGCGCTTATCGGTGGGGCGCTAGCTTTGTCATGGAGTCCAGATGAGAAGCGAGGCAAGGCAGATCAAGGTCGCGATTCGTCAACACAACTCGTCGCGACGGTCGTCATGCTAGGGGCGATTGCCATGTTGCTGAAGTCTCCGCCACCCGAAGCATTAGCTGCTCCACCGATGTGGCCGGCACCGCCGATTCAGAATAAATGGGCAGTTCCAATGCCACCGCTACTGCCGCCGACTTTGCCAGATCCACCTGCAGTTCCACACCCAAGTGAGTTGGTACCAGAGCCACCAGAGGTGGATGACTTACAGGCCCCAGGAGCAGGTCTCGATCTCGGACAGGCGCCTGCACCTAGGGCAGGAGAGCTCGCGGTATCCAACACGATGGAGATCATCACAGCAGATTCAGTGCGATTGCTTGGAAACGTGAGGCTGTCTGAAACAGCAGTGACTGTTCCATCGGGGGAAGTTATTCAATCGATTCGACTGGATGCTGACCACGTGGAGCTCGACAATCTAGGCCTGCAAGCCGAGGGGGTGGCAGTAGGTCTGACAACAGCGCCTGGCACCATATCGACACTGACGGGCAACTTCCACATCATCGTTCGGTCTCTCACCGCGACACCTGGCGTCGAATCGGGGGAATTGTTCCCGGTCACGATTGATGCTCGAAACATCGATGATTCACTACTAGAGCTGCTCGCATCACATTCGTTGGGACTACCTGATGTTGTGACCGATGAATTGGTACTGAGGAACGTTAGCTTGGAAACTTTCGTCGTCAGAGCAGACGCACTGAAGTTGCCAGCTTCGGCTAGTATTTCTTAGCCTGCCTCGCCGGCATGAGTTCGCCCCTCGTCCAAGACTTGAAATACTTCTTCTAAGAATGCATCGTCGTTTGTTTCTTTAAACGCCACCACAACTGCGATAAGTAGGGCTGCAAGTCGTTCAGCAACAACCTCTCGAGATTCAGCAGAAGACTCATCCTCGGATCGAGCCATTAACCATCGCCGAACTTGATACTCAGCCGCAGCAACCCACGTCCTCAGCGCAGCGTGACCAAGTTGAGTCTCTTTGATGGGACGAACTCGTCGAGAAATTTCCGCAACGATTGCAGAGCGCATACCTTCTGCAATGGTGCCTTGGCTGTGACTGTCCAGTAACGACAACACTTCACAGCGAACTGCGTCGGTAATGGACAAAAATTCTTGAATGCCGCAAACGAGTTCCACCCATTGGTTATCTGATCCGAACCCGGAGAACATCCTTTTCTGGAATGCAGTCGCTATTCGGCCGATTATGGATGCCTTGAGATCTTCGATGCCCTCGAAGAGGCGATAGAAGGTTGCCCTAGAAACTCCAGCTTTTTGTGCGATGTCCTCAATTGTGTAGTCATGAGGACTGCCGGTCGAATACAACGTGGCAGCTGCATCGAGGATATCCTCCCGCCTTTGCACAGCAGTTAACCGACGACGATGTGACGGGTGCGCTGATTCAAGGTTCATTCTGAAAAGAATATCGGGAGTCTCGATGGACGTCAGCGCTTTCGAGCAAGGGTGCTAGTCATTCCATCTCTTGCCGACCATGGATAGAACCCCGCGTGGTTTTGGACGAGCGCTGATAGCCACTGCTCGAGTCACAATTCCGTTGGAAACTGAGACCGACTCGTACTCCTGATCAGTGGCAGTCACAATGAGTTCGCTACCTCCATCAGCGGAGGCTCCAGACAACTGTGAAGCAACTATCCGTAGGCCTGCTTGTGTGCTCCATCGCCGAGACACTGATGGCTCGGCAGGAGAAAGTTCTTCGCCTTGGCCTGCATCTACCAGCACACCGCGTGCGCTGCGAATGCCAGATGCGCGAGCTGATGCAAGGTCCTCGTCTCGACGAACGTCACCGTTGTCCATTCGTCTCGCTGAGCAGTCTCCAGCAGCGTAGATACCTGCTTTCGAAGTTCTGCCAAGGTCATCAATGACTACGCCATCGTCTATGTTGAGTCCTAGCTGCTCAGCAAGCGATGTGTCCGGGCGGATCCCGATCGCGGTAATGATGACCGAGTCAGTCGTGATCTTTGGCGAAGTGCCCAGCGAAAACTCGACACCTCTTCGTTCATGCACACCCTGTAGCCAACGACCAGCATGTGGCGACAGCATTCGGGGAACGATAGTGAGGGAAAGGTCATGGACTCGTACCCGGTGGCCAGCGTCAACTATCGAACTCGCAGCTTCCATGCCCAGCACACCGGCCCCGATGATCTCGACACGCGAGGCCTTGTCTCCAAGTGCTTCTCGAATTCTGGTGGAATCATGTGCGGATCGGAGTGCAAACGCATTGGGGAACTCCGAGAGGGGTATCGGAATTGCGCCTGTTGCCAGAATTACTGGGGAAGTTAGCGCAGAGTTTGTTGATTGGCTCACGAGACTGTGGCCGTTGAAACGCACCTGGTCTCCCATGTGAAGCGTTACTGAATCCGGAATCGCTCCGAGGGAATGATCTTCGATGTCTGCGGTTCCAGCCAAGAGAGATTTCGATACCTCGACCCGATTGTAAGGCTGGTGTAATTCTGCGCTGTGGAGATCGACTGTCCAGCCAGCCCGTGCCAAATGACACGCAGCTGCCCAGCCAGCCGGACCTGCGCCTACGATATGGACATTATTCATTACGGCAACTCGACCATGTCGAAGTCAGTCTTTGCTGCACCGCAATCAGGACATGACCAGTCTTCCGGGATGTCTGCCCAACGGGTGCCCGGAGCAAAGCCCTCTTCGGGCCAGCCTTCGGCCTCGTCGTAAATGAATCCACACTGTAGGCATTCGAAAACTTTGTAATCCATGACTACTCTCCAGTTTCGCTGTAGGACAATTCAGCAAGCCGCTTCTTCAGTTGCGGAAGCTTGGATGGAAGAACATTGATGCTGTCGAGCTCCCCGTCGGCCTGAGCAATCACCCTGTCATCCATGATTGCCCTCCAGAAGGGTGGGATCATTGCGACCGCAATCATTGCGGCATACCCCGAGGGGAGGTTTCCGGCTTCGTCGAAAGATCTAAGAATCTGGTAGCGACGGGTAGGGTTCGCGTGGTGATCGGAATGGCGCTGTAGGTGGTAGAGAAAGACATTGGTGACGATATGATCTGCATTCCATGAGTGGCGTGGTTGGCATTGCTCGTATCGGCCGTTGTCAAGCTTCTTTCGAAGCAGCCCGTAGTGCTCGATGTAGTTGACCGATTCGAGATAGAGAATTCCGATCGCGCCTTGGAAGATGAGGTAGGGAAGAACTTCCCAGCCGAATGCTGCAGTCAGGCATGCATAGAGTGCCAATGAAATTGCCCAGGCGTTGAGTACATCATTGTCGGGGTGCCAAAAGCTGCGCTTGTTCCGTAACGCACGCTTCTTCTCTAGTTCGATCGAGTGGAGCAAACTGCCCCACGCACTTCGAAAGACGAAGTGATAGATGGGTTCTCCCCATCGTGCGGATGCGGGGTCTTCGGGTGTTGCGACTCGTACATGGTGCCCGCGATTATGTTCCACGTAGAAGTGTCCATACCAAGCTGGTGCCAGAGTGATCTTCGAGAGCCAACGCTCTAACTGGTCCTTCTTATGTCCAAGCTCATGGGCAGTGTTGATTCCGATTCCAGATGCAACACCTGCGGTTAGTGCGAGGCCAATAGAGTCAAAGACTGACAAATCGCCACGGCCCCACAAGTACGCAGCGGCGATGAGCGATCCCCATTGAAGTGGGATGTAGGCGTACAAGGTCCACTGGTAGTACTTGTCGGCCTCAAGCTTCGCCATTACTTCGTCAGGTGGATTCGCGCCGTCGTTGCCGACGAAGTAGTCAAGGAGCGGAATGATGATGAAAACAACGATCGGGCCGCCCCACCATGCCCAGTCGATAGTCCAACCACTGAACCAGAATCCCAGAAGAGATCTGAGTCCCCAGGCTAGAAGGACAGCGGCTGCGGGGATGAGACCCAAAAGCCACAAGTATCGTTTCGGATCCTTCCATGAGTACGGGTCGACCTGAGCGTCGGAGTCCGGTGCGGCGGCTACGCGACGCAGTCCCATGGCATCGGACCGCTTCCGTCTGCGTTGTGAGGTTTCGGGATTCAGCGTCATGGTTCCTCTCCTCCTTCATGCTTGACTTTGGCTTCCATTGCGATGTGCCATCGTCAGCTGCTTGTGAGACGCACTGTCTCATAAACACATAATGTGTGACCTGGCCCACATTGTCAATCAGTTTTGAGGAACTAAATAAAAATTTATTAGTGCGCGATCAGTGTTGAAGCTCCTGAATCCTGGTTGCACTTGGGGAATCTGGCACGATGGGAGCGTGAGTAATTCAGCAGGGGCAACGCCAGCACCAGTCAATGTGATCGTTGGCAAGGAAGGTCTGCTTATTGACCGCGCGAGATTGTCGATCATCGCGGCAGTACGTCGCAATGCAGCCACCGAGCTTGATCCAGAGGGCAGAGCAGTTCCCGTCAATACGCTGCGCGCAGGCGACGTAACTCCTGCAGAAATGCTGGACTTGCTGAGCCCTTCGTTGTTCGGCGAGGATCGCGTCGTGGTACTCACTGACTGTGATGCGGCAGGTAAGGAAGCTGCAGATCTCATCGTGGATGCCGTCAAGGACCCAGCCCCGGGAATTACCCTGATCTTGCAGCACTCGGGTGAAGGCCGACAGAAGAAAATGGTGCCGACGCTGCGAAAACTCGGAGTCCGCCAGTTCGAGGCACAAGCTCTGAAGCGAAATGACCTGCCACAGTTCGTGCGGGGTGAGTTCGACCGGCACAACGTGAAAGCATCGAAAGCCACGGTGGACACTGTGCTTGATGCGGTGGGATCGGACTTGCGCGAAATTGCAACGGCAATCTCGCAGCTATGTGCGGACACCGGCGGTAAGGTCACGCCCACTGCGGTGCGCACTTACTACGGCGCAACCGCGGAAGTATCGGGTTTCGAGATTGCCGAACTTGCTCTCAGCGGCGACGCCGAACATGCGCTGGGCAAAGCGCGCCGGGCACTCCAGCTCGGTGTATCGCCGGTGCTGCTGTCATCGGCGCTGACAGGCATGGTCGGGGACATCGCACGCTTGCATGCCGTCCAGGGCGTCAACTCCCGTCGCGATGCTGGCACGTACGGCATGCCACCATGGAAGCTGGAGAAGACTCTTCGTGTAGCCAGGAAATGGTCGACACCAGCGGTTGCGGAAGCACAAGTTGTTGCCTCCAAATTGGAAGCCGCAGTGAAAGGCGCATCTAGCGAGCCAGAATACGTTTTCGAGCAGACTGTGCTGGACATCGCCCGAATCGCGATGAGCTCGCACCGGCGCTGACACCAGCCCAGCAAAAAGCGCCCCACCAGGAAAACCTGATGAGGCGCAATGTTCAACGGCCAAAAACTTGACCCAAGAAAAGAAAGCTAAAAATTAGCCTTCCATCTTGTTGACAGCCTTTGCAATGCCGGACTTCTTGTTAGCAACGGTGTTGCGGTGGAAGACGCCCTTGGACACTGCCTTGTCCAGCTTGCGGGAAGCAACCTTCAGCTGTGCCTGAGCAGCAGCCTTGTCGCCAGCCTCGATAGCTGCATGAAGCTTGCGGATCTCGGTACGGATCTCGGAGCGGATCGACTTGTTGCGAAGACGAGCCTTCTCGTTGGTCTTGTTACGCTTGATCTGGGACTTAATGTTTGCCATGTTGATACCTCTTGTATCCGTAGTCGGTGGTAGTCACACCCGATTCCGGTTTGAACTGGCCCGGCGCCGTGTCCTACAACTCCCGCGAACCCAAGGTCCTGCCCGCAGCGTGCAGATAATCAGTATGTGAACAACTCGCGCGATATTACCAGCGGACTTAGCGTATTCCCTAATCGCGTATGTGCTTGACGACGAGTTCGTCGTCAAGTGTTACGACCAGTGGTAGTCGGAGCGGAGTCGGGAAGCGATGCGGTCGAAGCGACGGCGAGGCATGAACGTGCCGGATCGACGAATACCGGACTCCGGAATGATGAGAATGCGGTCGATACGTACCCATGATGGTCGACCTTGTGGATCCCACGCGCCAGTGCCGATGAAGAGCCACTTTGGGTCATTCGCGTGTTCTTCGCGCGTAGAAATGAGTGCGCCCAAAAGGGCATGGCGGTCACGACCTAGGACAACTGCCGAGCGTTCGTGAATAGGTTGGTGGTCGCCGTCGATCTGGACGTGAACGCGGACAACTTCCCCGGATTCAGTCTGGCCGTCCATATCAGGGGAGTAGAGAATCGAGCGTGCGAGCTCAGCCGATGGACGTGCGATGGTGACAGGCTCGTGGTCCTTGTCGTCGACTTCGGCAGGTTCCGGAACAAGTCCGAGCTGTTCGTTGAGAATTGACAGTGCTTCGTCAAGGCTGTCGTTGCCCTGAAACCACTCGGCCAGGCGTGCACGAAAACCACGAGACTTCCCCTTGGGTGAAGGAGATGAGGTGGTGGCGGATTCGTCGTTAAGCGAGGTCATGAAAATGGTTCCTGGACTGGGTTTTGCAAGCCGCACAACGGCTCTACGCCAACAATAGCGTGAACGTGGCGTGCGGAAGCGCGGAACGGACTCTGTTTTACGTAGGTGGCCAGGTAATGTAGGCCAGTGAATCATTTGCCCATGAGTTTAGGTACGGAGTAGACCCAACGTGACAAGGAATTTTGCGGCGCAGACATTTACGGATCCAAAGCAGATCCGCAACTTCTGCATCATTGCCCACATCGACCACGGAAAGTCGACGCTGGCGGACCGCATCCTGCAGCTGTCGGGTGTTATTGAAGATCGCGATATGCGTGATCAGTACCTCGATAACATGGACATTGAGCGCGAGCGTGGCATTACTATTAAGGCGCAGAACGTGCGCCTGCCATGGGTGCCAAAGTCGGGTGCGCATGAGGGTGAAGAAATTGTGCTGCATCTGATTGATACGCCTGGTCACGTGGACTTTACGTATGAGGTTTCGCGCGCCTTGGAGGCTTGTGAAGGTGCGATTCTGCTTGTCGACGCCGCCCAGGGCATCGAAGCGCAGACCCTTGCAAACCTGTATCTGGCAATGGAGAACGATCTGGAGATCGTGCCAGTGCTGAACAAGATTGACCTGCCAGCGGCTGATCCTGATAAGTACGCGGAGGAAATCGCACACATTATTGGTTGCGAACCTGAAGAGGTGCTGCGCGTATCGGGTAAGACCGGCCAGGGTGTGCCAGAGTTACTCGACCGAGTATGTGAGTTGGTTCCTGCGCCGACGGGTGATTCAGATGCCCCAACTCGTGCCATGATTTTTGACTCCGTCTACGACACGTACCGTGGCGTGGTCACGTACATCCGTGTGGTGGATGGTCGCTTGGAGCCTCGTGATGTCATTCAGATGATGTCGACTGGTGCAAAGCATGAGCTGCTGGAGATTGGCATTGTGTCGCCACAACCGCAGAAGTCGAAGGGCTTGGGCGTCGGCGAGGTTGGTTACCTGATTACCGGTGTGAAGGACGTGCGTCAGTCCAAGGTCGGTGACACCGTCACATTGAACAAGACGCCTGCCGAGGAGCCACTGGAAGGCTACGAAGAACCAAACCCGATGGTGTACTCGGGCCTGTTCCCAATTTCGCAGGAAGACTACCCAGACCTGCGAGATGCTCTGGAAAAGCTCCAGCTTAACGACGCATCGTTGACCTTCGAACCAGAGACATCTGTTGCTCTTGGGTTTGGTTTCCGCGGTGGCTTCCTGGGGCTGTTGCACATGGAGATCACGCGTACCCGTCTTGAGCGTGAGTTTGACCTCGACCTGATTTCGACGGCGCCTAACGTGGTGTACCGCGTGGTCGCAGAAGACGGCGAAGAAATCACCGTGCATAACCCAAGCGACTGGCCAGAGGGCAAGCTCCGCGAGGTGTGGGAGCCGATGGTCAAGTGCACGATTATCGTGCCAAGCGAGTTCGTCGGCACGACCATGGAATTGTGCCAGCAGAAGCGTGGTGAGATGGGTGGTATGGATTACCTGTCCGAGGATCGCGTGGAGCTGCGCTACAAGATGCCAATGGGCGAGATCATCTTCGACTTCTTCGACATGCTGAAGTCGCGCACTAAGGGCTATGCATCGCTGAACTATGAAGACGCTGGTTGGCAGGAAGCTGACCTGGTGAAGGTTGATATTTTGCTGCAGGGCGATGCTGTGGATGCGTTCTCGGCGATTGTGCACCGTGATAACGCGCAGTGGTACGGCAACAAGATGACGAAGAAGTTGCGTGAGCTGATTCCTCGTCAGCAGTTCGAGGTGCCTGTGCAGGCTGCCATCGGTTCGAAGATTATTGCCCGCGAGAACATTCGCGCTCTGCGTAAGGACGTTTTGGCGAAGTGCTACGGTGGCGATATTTCGCGTAAGCGCAAGCTGCTGGAGAAGCAGAAGGCCGGTAAGAAGCGCATGAAGAATATTGGCTCGGTGTCGGTGCCACAGGAAGCATTCGTCGCGGCGTTGTCGACGGATGAGGGAAAGTAGACACTCTTTCCTTGTCTCGACCAGGAGTAGTTTCGACGGAATTTTCGTCGTGGCAAAGGTCTATCGACGCGACGCTGAACGGATGTTCGAAAACGTGGTAAGGTCCTAGTCCGCATCATCTCGTAGTTTGGTGGCATGAGTGCAGATGATGCGAAACAAGAGTTGGCTGGGAGTGGGGCAGCTGACGACGGTGAAAGTTCGAAGCAGTTTGACCTGGACGCAGTGAGGTGGATGCGTTCGCGCAGAGTGGCTCTGGCAACGGCTAACGAGAAGGCGGCGTTTGTCACGGAGCTTCAGGAGCTAAATTCAGATCTTTCTGAACGCCCGGGCAATGGTGTTGGAATGGCCATGGTGATCACGTTTGGTGCAATGGTACTGGCGTTTCTTGCGGTAGTGATCGGCCTGTTTGTCATTGAGCTTGCCTCTGATCTGATCGGGAATCTTTCAGAGGGGAGCGGGCAGTGAGTAACTCCAAGGGGTCAGGTGGTGGCTGCCTGACACTTTTCGCAGGTCTGTTCCTTATTGCTCTTGCTGTATGGACCTTCGCGATCGCATTGTGGGTGCTCGGCCTAGTGATTGTCGTTGGTGGTGTCGTCGGCTCGTTGGCGCTCGCCGTGTGGGGCTGGTTGCAAGTCCGTCGTCGTGGAGAAATCACAAAGATTGAGGCTGAGATTTCTGCGATGGCGGGAGATTGTTGTGCGGACTTGAGTGCTCTGCAAACAGAGCTCATGGCTCTTACGGCAACGAAAGGCATTGGTACGCCACTAGAAACTGAGCTGCAAGAATCGAATCGATTGGTCGATCAGCTGTATGTAGAATGCGAGAACGCGATTCGCATGTGCCAGACTGCTCCGGCGACTGCACAACGAATCGAAGCTATCGTGCACGCTGAGCAAGTACGCTCTCAAGTGTCGCAGCGGATTCGGCAAGCCTAGTTGGCAGCTTGGAAGAAGCGGCCGTCAGAGAAGACATTGACACCTCATACTTGAAAAATACTAGTATCCACCAAAATGCCTTCCAGGATTGATTTATACACTTTATACTGCAAAGTATGAATAATCCCTTCCGCCCAAGTTTCGGTCTCTCACCTCTGGTGCTCGCTGGACGCGACGACCTGGTCCGTGGCTTTCAGCTTGCCTTCGCGGAAGGCATCGGCGCGCCCCTACGAGTCTCACTCCTATCGGGTCCTAGGGGCACTGGCAAAACGGTAATGCTCAACGAGATCGAAGACATCGCCCGCTCACAAGGATGGCTCGTACTCCGTGCTTCGCCACGTCCCGGCATGATCGACAATCTTGTCGACCCCACCATCAAAGATGCCCTCGAATCCCTGGACTCTCAACCCGCACCGCCGAGCCGACGCGTCACAGGCGCACGAGTTGCGGGAGTGAGCTTGTCGACGGAAATCGTCGAGAAGCAAGAGTCCCGCAAGACGCTAACCACAGAACTCCGAAAGCTGGCGGAGGCCGTGCGGACGCACAGGGCAGGTGTGTTGATCACGCTTGACGAGGTGCAGTCCGCGAAGTTGGAGGAGTTGGCGGACTTGGCGACGGCTATCCAGGACCTCATTCGCGATGAGTACGACATTGCGTTGGCTGCGGCTGGGTTGCCGGAGGGTATCAACGCGTTGTTGCAGCACGAAGGAACGACGTTTCTTCGACGTGCTGAGCACATCGAGCTTGGTGCAGTTTCCGATGATGATGTGGCGCGTACTTTCTCGGACACGATCACCAGCGCCGGTAGGGAGGTTACCGATGATGCGGTCGCCGATGCGACGCGGATTATCCGTGGTTATCCCTATTTGATTCAGGTCGTTGGTTCGCTGTCCTGGGCAGCAGCGACGCTGGACAGTAATAACGTCATTGGGTTGCAGCACGTGAAGTCCATCGAGTCGGATGTTGAACAGCGCATGGGATCACATGTGCATCAACCAGCGTTGCGACCGTTGTCCGAAAGCCAGATGGATTTTCTGTATGCGATGGCCCGGGTCGCAGAGGATGGCACCGCGCAAATCAGCGATATTGCTGATGAGCTGGACACAACGACGACCGCATTGTCGATGCGAAGGCGAGCGCTTCTCGACGCGGGCGTGATCGTCAGTCCCCGTCGAGGCGAGCTTGCGTTTACCTTGCCATTCCTGCGGGAGTATTTGCTTCGGACCGACGCTTCTTAATGGGAAGCGGCGCTCAGTGCAGTGGCGCGACTACCGGCGAGGCGGGGATCTAGCCCGCTGCTTCGATTGCCTCTCTCAGTACGTGGGCATGAGAGTTCTGGACATCTCGTCCTGCGATCAGGAGAGTGACCTGTCCTGACTGGGCGATCGTCGCAATGCGAGCGAGGTCTGGACTGCCTTCGAGCTCCGCGAGGTAGCGTTCCTGGAATTCAACCTGGTCGATGTGCCTCGCATGAAACTCCCTGCGGAGCTGGGTCGATGGGGTGATTTCTTTGCACCACTCATCGAGCGGTAGGTCATCTTTCTTGATGCCACGGGGCCACAGTCGGTCGACGAGAATTCGGTAACCATCCTGGTCAGATGGGTCCTCGTACACACGCTTGATGAGAATAGGCATGATTGCGACCGCGCTCAGTCGAAGTCGAAGATAGCTGACGAATCGCCCTTGTCCTTCTCCTTCATCAAGTCGATTGCGATTGCACTGCCGAGAATTGCCATGCGCAGATCAGTCGGAACGTCTGGGGCGAGTCGGACGAAGTACTTCTGACGTTCGAGCAGTTCGTTCATTAGGCCAGCCCAATGCCGCTCGATGTGAGCAACCTCGCGACCATTAATGAGGAAACGGTAGCTGTAATCCCACATCGATCCCTCGACTTGGCATGTGGCGTAACCAGGCATTTCAATATCGACTCGACGGCGTAGAAGAGAGAACCTGCTCCTGATAATTGCCATCGGCTGATCGGAACCAGGCAACGTCACGTGGAATGTGTCGCGAACAAAATTCACTGGATCGGTGACGACAAACAGCGGGCGCCCGTCGGTTTCGTGAACCGTGAGCTTTCGCGAACCCATCAGCATGCGACCAAGCCGACTGCCTTGCGTTTCGACGTATCCCGCGACCTGACCATTCTCGTCAAGAATGTCGAAGTTGTCACGCATGAAACTGCGAATCTGCTGAATCGCCAGCATATTTCGAGATAATAGCCCACCGTAAGGCTGCTGGGGCTGTTGTTGATATGGCTGCTGGTAACCATGCTGAGGCTGCTGGGGTTGCTGCTGTGGCGGATACTGCTGATAAGGCTGCTGGGGCTGAGGCTGCGAATAGTTCGGCTGCTGCGGTTGCGGTTGTGTCCCCGGATGTCCTTGTGCGCCGTGAGTATCCCAGTACGACTCGTGGTTGTTCCAATACGAGTTGGGATTGTTCGGATTCGAAGTCATCATTTACTCCTGATTGCGTGCGCTGTAAGGGCTATTACAAGGGTAAGTGTCTTCAATACAAGGGTAAGTGTCTTCAATATCTTCTACCAGCATTCATTTTTATGGTTCGACTGCGGTTAATGGTCTTTGGTAATAATGTTTGGATCATGAAACTGAATGATATTAAAAATCGGTGTTTATTATTGTTGTCCGCAGCGTCGCTGTCAGTGTTCTCGATAGCGTGTGACGGAGACCAGATTGAAGGTAATGACAAGACTTCGGTTGAGTCCGTGCGAAGTCAAGATGACGATCTGTTCGAGGGCCTCGAAGAAATTGATCCAGCACAATTCGAAGCAGAAAGAGGTAGCTCCTTAGAGACCAAGTATTCCTTTGACTACAACACCGGCGGAGACATCGATGGCATGTGTCTATTCGATGGGGAATCGTTCAGCTGTTCAGGCACGCCAGCAAGTGATATTCCTGATCTGGACATTCCTCCGTATACAGGCAGACCAAGTATGGTGACTGTTCGTGATCAGGAGTACCAATACACCGTATTCGAGGGGATTCCGCCCTCCGCGACACAGCTGGAGACAGGTCAAAAGGTTACGTTAGGTGATGTTACTTGTGGCGCAGTTGATGGGGAGACTCTGAGATGTCAGCTAAGGAATGGCAGGGAATGGTCTGGTGTCGAGATCACAGGTGATAATCGGGACATTGAAGAGATAGGAGTTGCAGTTGAAAAACGCAGCAAATCAACGGTTGCGTCTCCTGCTCAATCTTCTGAAAGCACCGAAATAGAATCCAAGGCCGTCGATGTGGCGGATTATCGTGTAGGTGCAACCGATAGCTATGCCTTCATCTTGGAAGACGAGAAAACTGTTTGCTGGATGTCTACAGGTCCGTCTAATTCGAGAGAATCTGTTGTCTGCTCGTTAAACCTAAGTGATCCGCACGCTGATGACAGTGTAAAAGGGTATGCAACTGAGCTGATCCTGGATAAGAGTGGAGCGCGTCTTTCTGGTCCGGTAAAGGGGCTCGAGCCTTTCCCGTACAAAGTGCTGCAAGAAGGGAACCGCCTGTCGGTAGGCGATCTTCAATGTACCGCTGGATCAGGGTCGGATGTCACATGCTCCGCTGGATCGAATTCAGTGGAAGTGCGAGACAGGCAGAATCCATCAGTTCCAGTGGTGGAATCCCTCACCAACAGGACCACTATCAGAGATGCGTCATCTGAAAAGAACGAACCAGAAGAATCCGTGGTAGGCGAGGTTGGGGATGTTTGTGGGAAGGTTCGAACTGGGCGAGAGGGAAACCGGTCGCAACAGGATGTCATAGTAAAGGAAGGCGAAGTTGACTGTGAAGAGGCCATCACAGTCATGCAGAAATACATTGACCTTCCACATGACGAGTATTACGGTCGCGCGCAGATGCGTGAAGTGGATACTTGGAACTGTGCCACACCAATGCCGAGGTATGGAACTTCTCATGAATACGACCTGATTTGTGAGAAGAGTGGGAGCGCCATTGGGGTAAAAAACTAACGACTCACAAGTACTTGGCTTCCCACCGAACGTTTGGATTGTGGGTTATGGCATGGAAATCGCCAATATGGAGGAACACGAGTCGTGCGTTTCAAAGAGGTGCTCAACAATCGTTCAATAAGGGAGTTGCTCTAAACATGTGCGACTGCATTATTAAGCGTTTCGACGAACTGACACCCACCGAGGTGTACGCCATTTCGGCACTACGCACCGATGTGTTCTACCTCGAACAACAATGTGCAGAACCCGAGATGGACTGGCGCGATCTGGAACCAACGACGCAGCACATATTCATCATGGACGCTCAATCTGAGCGTCGAGATTCCTCGGGTGCTCCGTGTGAGCTGGCTGCCTACCTTCGTGTCATCACAACTATCGATGATGATGCTGAAGAGTATCCGATGACGATTGGTCGGGTCGTCGTAAAGCTAGCGCGCAGGGGAGAAGGGCTCGCAGAGAAGCTAATGCAGACAGCACTTGGCGAGCATCCGGGGCAGTCAATTGTGTTGCATGCGCAAACGCAGGCAAAAGGTCTGTACACCAAGTGCGGCTTTGTGGAAGTGGGCGACGTGTTTGTGGAAGCGGGCATAGAACATATAACGATGGTTCGAAAACTTAATCGAGATTCGTAATCCGGCGTGTGCCATAGCGTGTGGTCAACGCAAAAATGTTGAAGACAAGCCAGGAGCACTGACCACAATGAACCTACGCACCGCACCAATCCCATCCTCTAATCGAACTATCCCAAGCCCAGCCAATATGACAAAGAAGATTGATCGGGCGCGACTCTTCGTAGTTCCACAAGACGACGGAAAGTTGCGCGATGCGCGTGGGCGGTGCGTGGGTGACACAACCGTTGTCACGATTGCGTTGGTGCCTTATCTTCGCGACGGGATCGCGTGTGTCAGTGGTGTCCTGCAGGCCTCGCATTATCTGAAGGACGCTGATGCGGCAGATAGCAATGCCTTCAATACCTGGACTGCTGTCGTGTCTGATTCATGGTCGGGGTTGGGTCGTGGCCCATCGTATTGGAAGCATGACTTGTCGCTCGTGAAGCGGTTGGGTCGAGATATGACAAAGCTGTTAGGAGATTCCGTTTACTTACAGCTCATGTCAAAGGTTGGTGCAATCCAAAAGACTCACGGTCGAGTTTTGATCACAGTTACCAGCTCCGATCCAGACCTATTTGATGCAAGCCTGTCAGGTTGTCCTTTGGGTGCGACAGCCACACTTCGAGGCTGCCCGTTGGTTGAGAAGCAGGTGGATGTTGCAACACGAATCGCCAAGGGCGAAGTTCTGAAGATTTACCAGCGTAAAGCTGAACTTCGAGAGCTTGAAGAGAGCTTCATGGAACCGTTGTTCGTTGCCACTGATGCGTCGAAAGACCGATATTCGCAGAAAGCCGCGATCGGTTGGGTCAGCGCCGAGGGAATGCACGGTACTCAACAGACCAATGGAGTAAGCATCGCAGAGGCTGAGATGCTCGCAATGCACGAAGCGCTGACCGAACTTGATCGTAACTCGCGAGTGCCGCGAGGGCGTCGCATTGTCCTACTCAGCGACAGCAAGCATGCGATTGAGATGGTTTTCGGGAAGAGAAAGCTGTCCACCTCGCACTTGAGTAGCACCCGTAAACTAGCGGAGCTTCGGAAGTTGGTAGCGGGACCTCGCATTCACGTGGAGTGGGTGCGGGGACATAATGGGCATCCATTGAACGAACTTGCCGACGACCTCGCGCGACATCGCAACCGCTGCACCGGGATGTTCGCACTCGACGAGGATTTGATCCGCGAGCAAGAACAAAAACTAGTAGAAGATGCGCTGGCCGAAGGCTTGACAAATGCACAGTTCCTACCTGTTTCGTCTGTCGGAGTTTCAGGCGAGGCGCGTTTGGCAGGCTAGTTTCGCTACAACTTCTCCCACTCTGCAGGAGTCGGAGCGGTCAACGTCAGCTCGTTACCATCAGGCATCGGAATGTCGACGCGATGCGCATGCAAAAGCATCCCCTTGACTCCTCGGCCACGAACCTTCTTATTGAAAGCATCAGATCCGTAGCGGGAATCTCCACCGATCGGGTGCCCAGCATCGGCGCAATGTACTCGGATCTGGTGCTTCCGCCCAGTGAGTAGTTGCGCCTCAATAGTTGTTGAGCCTTGCCCGTGGCGCTTGACGACGGCGAATCGTGTCTCGGCGCGTAGTCCATGTGGCGCCACAATCGTGCGCTGGTGCGTGCGGTGGAGGGGCTGGTGGCTGACAGCGAGGTCAGTGGGCCAATAACCATCGACATGCGCAAGGTAGTAGCGTTTGATCCGGTGTTCTTCTTCGCGCAGAAGTTCCTGGAGATGGCGAAGGATAGTAGACGTTTTTGCCACCAGCAGCAGGCCTGACGTTTCGCGATCAATGCGGTGCGCTAACTCTAGTTCTTTGATGTCCGGGCGAGCGAAGCGGAGGGCTTCGATGACTCCGGCATCAACACCAGTGCCACGATGCACAGCGAGACCCGCAGGTTTGTTCACTGCGATGAGATCATCGTTTTCGAAAACGATGGACTCGCGGACTTTCGTTAATAAGTGCTGTGGAACTCGTTGTGGTTCCTTCGTCTCCTCGACCGTGATTGCGGGAAGAGTAATAATGTCTGCGCCCTCGACGCGATGATTCTGTTTCACTTTCAGGCCATTGACGCGGATCTTTCCTTCACGCATCAGGCGAAACAGCAGGGTAGCGGGGACACCTTTGAGCTGGGACTGAATGAACTTGTCGAGGCGTCGCCCAGCGTGATCTTCGGGTACTTCTATTGTGCGAGCAGAAAAGGACAGCCCCTTCGAGCCGTACTGTCCTTTCACGCTCCTCCGACGGTTCGGCCCATTCGGGGCATTGGATCGTTTTCGGGGGTTTGCGCGTCGTGGACGGCTGATCTTTCTCACCACTTATAAACAAAAAGGGGCTAGGGCCAGGAATTCTGACCATAGCCCGAATTGCTTATCGCAAGCCAATAAGTTCGTGGCTACTTCTTCTCGTCGCCAAGCTTGCTGTCGACAACCTCACGGGCCTTTGCAATATGGCTAGCCTTGTCAGCGCCGTACTTCTTGGTTGCGAACTCCTCAGCCTTATCCAGGAGCTTGTCGGTCTGCTCCTCGTTAGCGAGTACCTGCTTAGCCTTGTCCATAATTCCCATGCTGTTCTCCAACTTTGCCACTGAGGTGATGCTGCGCCTGGCCACGAGAAACGTCCGCAGTGAACATGAATGGCGAACGTGATGGACCGTGATAGGCACAGCAGTGATCAATCATTAATTCTACGTGCTCCGAATCCCACAGATACGGGGTGTACCTGATCAGGTGCTGCTAGCAGCACCGTGCCTGCGGATTCGCATCCGACTCAGCATGTCGATTCCGCCAATACTCCCGCTCCGTCGGTATGGGCTGGTCCGGATGGTGAATCCGCAAGTGATCACAGTACTTCTGGTAATCATGGTCACCCATGAGTTCACCGACGTACCAACGCGCACCCTTCAGCCACGTCACAACTCCCGCCATTAGTGGCCACCAACGTGTGCGTGTGAATGGGCTGTGTCGTGGAAGCGACGTGGGTCGTCGTCAGGTACTTCTTCCCACGCAGCCTCGATGTCCTTTTCCACATCCTTGCGGTTGAAGCCGAGCGGTGCGAAGTAGCGGGACGGAATCTCTTTTTCCTCGCTGGTTCCAACATCGATACCGCGGGCGGCCCCGGCCTTCAACGCGCGTAGAATCGCTGCGATACCGGCGGCAATGACAACAAGCGTCACAAGTGCAAAGGCCACCGACAGAACACCCTGAACAGCGGTATTGCGGATAACTGCGTCGATATCTTCAGCAGACTTCGCATTCTTGAACTCGGTCAGTCCTTGTGCACGCGCATCCTTGAATGCATTGTGCAGCGCCCAGTAACCGATTGCTGGATCTGACGAGAAGATCTTCTGCCACGACGCGTACATCGTCACGGCAAGGTCCCATGCTAGCGGGACTCCCGGAATCCACGCCCACTTCACCAGGCCCTTCTTGACGACGACCACCGTCACCAGCATCAGCGCCATCGCGGCCAATAGCTGGTTTGCGATACCGAAGAGAGGGAAGAGCATGTTAATGCCACCGAGCGGATCAGTGACACCCATGACCAAAATGGAACCCCAGCCCAAGCAGACGATGGCAGACGTAGAGATATTGCCTGGAGTCCACGATGCATCGCGGAACTTCTGCATGCCAGGGATATTGCCGATTGCGTCGGACAGCATGAAGCGGGCAACACGGGTACCAGCGTCGATGGTGGTGAGGATGAACAGTGCCTCAAACATGATGGCGAAGTGGTACCAGAAAGCCTGCATGGTTGTGCCGCCGAAAACGCCAGCCAAGATTTGAGACATACCGAACGCCATCGTCGGTGCGCCACCGGTACGCGAGACAATGGACTGCTCGCCGACATTTTGTGCGGCGGTGTTCAGTAGTGCCGCATCAATGTCAGGGCTTGAGAGTCCGAGGCTATTGACGTAGGCCGCTGCTGATTCCGCAGTTCCACCAGTCAGGGCAGCGGAGGCGTTCATCGCGAAGTACAAGTGCTGATCAATGATGACGGCAGCACACATTGCCATCACAGCTACAAACGATTCCATGATCATGCCGCCGTAGCCGATCATGCGCATCTGGGATTCCTTCTCCACCAACTTCGGAGTAGTGCCGGAAGAAACCAAGGCATGGAAACCAGACAACGCACCACAAGCAATGGTGATGAACAGGAATGGGAAGAGCTGGCCAGCGAAAGCCGGACCCGTGCCATCAAGAGCGAAGTGCGTCACGGCTGGCATTTCAATGGTTGGACGGACAATCACGATGCCCACTGCCAGCAACCCGACGACGCCGATTTTCATGAACGTCGACAAGTAGTCGCGAGGAGCAAGCAGCAACCAGACCGGCAGCACAGACGCGAGGAAACCGTAGCCGATCAGGCACCAGGCAAGTGTGGTCTTATCCCATAGGAAGACGTCGTGCCAGAACGGATCAGAGTTGACCCAGCCACCTGCCACAATGGACAGAAGCAACAGGACGACGCCAATTAACGACACTTCCGAGACCCGACCCGGGCGCAAGTAGCGCAGGTAGAGGCCCATGAAAATGGCAATCGGAATGGTCATCGCGATGGAGAAAACACCCCATGGGGACTCAGCGAGGGCATTGATAATCACGACGCCCAAGACAGCAATGAGGATGGTCATGATGATGAGAATGCCGATGATGCCAAAGACACCACCAACCTTGCCCATTTCGTCTTGAATCATCTGGCCGAGTGAACGGCCACGGCGACGCGTGGAAATTGCGAGCACCATGTAATCCTGCACCGCGCCGGCAAAAACAGCGCCGAAGACGATCCAGATTGTGCCCGGCAAGTAGCCCATCTGAGCTGCCATAATCGGTCCGACCAGCGGGCCTGCACCTGCAATAGCTGCAAAGTGGTGGCCGAACAATACGCGCCGGTCAGTTGGCATGAAATTCTTACCGTCGTTGTACAACTCAGCTGGGGTCGCGCGGTCATCCTTCGGCCGGATGACCTTGTATTCAATCAAGCGACCGTAGAAGCGGTAGCCGACGTTGTACGTGCCAATCGCGGCGAGAACTAGCCAAATGGCGTTGATGTTCTCACCACGTGCAAGGGCGATCATTGCCCAGCCAACAGTTGCGACAATAGCGATGAGCGCGAAGATAATTCGCTGCGCGACTGGCATTGGTCGGCGATCGATGTAGCCGACCGGGGGCAAGTCATTGTGGGGCTGGAGTAGTTCCACGCCTTCAGGTGCCTTCATGGCATCTCCCCTTTAAGAAAATGGTGCGTTCAATTCTGATGTGCCCAGTGGGTAGCAGTGGTGACTGCAGGACCGTCGCAAAGCTGAGAGCACTATTAACGATCTGTGTGCAGCAAATCACATTTTGTATACGAAAGGGGTAAAAGTAGACAAAATGCTTTTCGACGACGCCGGCTGTGGTGGCATCGCACATGCAGGTAGTGAGTTGGTTTGCTCACATCTGAAGCGACAACGTGAGCAATGTTAATGAACGCGCGGGAGACTAAGAAATTGTCAGCTAGTTCCTGAATCCGTGCACTGGTGCTGGGATAAAACCGCCCCGATGAATAAACGTGGCATTGTCGACCGTTGATACTGGAATTACGGGAGCGTAGCCGAGGAGACCGCCGAAATTGACCTCGTCGCCGGGGCCAGTCCCGGGGACTGGGATGACGCGAACTGCCGTGGTCTTGTGATTCATCACCCCGATTGCTGCTTCATCGGCGATCATTCCGGAAATCAACTCCGCTGAAGTGTCGCCTGGAATGGCAATCATGTCGAGGCCTACAGAACAAATGGCGGTCATTGCTTCCAGCTTGTCAATCGTGATGTGTCCCGCTCGCACCGAATCGATCATGCCCTTATCTTCGGAAACCGGAATGAACGAACCGGACAAGCCACCGACGCGAGAACAGGCCATCAGGCCGCCCTTCTTGACCGCGTCGTTAAGCAAAGCCAGGGCAGCGGTCGTGCCGTGGGTGCCGACTTGCTCAAGGCCCATGTGTTCAAGGATGTGTGCGACCGAATCGCCCTTTTCTGCAGTAGGGGCGAGGGAGAGATCCACGATGCCGAACGGTACGCCAATGCGCTCGGCCGCCATGGATCCGACGAGCTGTCCGGCGCGAGTGATCTTGAAAGCCGCCTGTTTGATAGCTTCGGCGACTTGATTGAGCGAGCGGCCGTCGAGATTGCCCAGCGCGTTGTTCACGACACCGGGGCCGGAAACACCGACGCTGACCACGCAATCTGCCTCTTCAATACCGTGGAAAGCGCCGGCCATAAAAGGATTGTCACCAACCGCATTTGCGAACACGACAAGCTTTGCGCAGGCAATCGCGTTGAGGTCCTTGGTCAGCTCAGCCGCCTCCTTGACGACGCGGCCAATTTCCTTCACCGCATCCATGTTAATTCCCGTCCGCGAGGAACCAATGTTGATGGAGGAACACACGATATCGGTATTCGTCAGGGCTTCCGGAATGGAATTGATGAGGCGACGATCGCCGTCAGTCATGCCCTTTTCTACGAGAGCTGAATAGCCACCAATGAAATTGACGCCAACCTGTTTTGCCGCGCGATCGAGTGCATGAGCAAGCTCGACAGGATTGCCCTGCACAGCTTGCGCGAGCAGTGCGATCGGTGTGACTGAAATGCGCTTGTTCACAATCGGAATGCCAAGTTCACGTTCGATCGCCTCGCATTCGGGAACGAGCCTCGCCGCTTTCGTCGTGATCTTCTGTTCAATCGCCACGCACGTCTCGCTCATGGTTCCGCGGATGCAATCGAGCAAATTGATGCCCATCGTTACGGTACGAATATCGAGACGGTACTTCTCGATCATGTCGATAGTTTCAAGAATGCTTGCCGACGAAAACTGGTTGGTCATGATCTGCCTTTGTGGGGGAGCTGAATGCGAGGACTGTAAAAGTCAGTTGAAGTACGTCGCGGACGCAGTCGCGAGCGCAAAGGGCGTGGCGGTAAAAAAGCCTCTAGATTGAGTTCATTGCATCGAAGATGGCTTGCGACTGAATGCGAATGACAAGTTTTTCCTGCTCTTCAATCTCGTGCATCTTGTTCTGGAATGTTTCGATGTCGAGCGTCGATTCGTCGAACGCTACCTGCAGAATCATGGTGAAGTACTGATCCATCAGTGTCTGAGAAACATTGTGGATATTGACTCCGAGCTCTGCGCAGCCGGTTGCAACAGCAGCGATGATGCCTGGGTGGTCCGTGCCAGTGACAGTCATAATTGCGAACATAAATCCAGTTTATGCCCAGGCTTCAGAAGTGTCGCCTTCGTCTCTCTGTTAGCTAAAACAGTGATGGCCCTCGTGGGGGCAACTCACGTCGAAAGCCCCTACTCAACGGCCGATGAGTAGGGGCTTGTGCAGAGTTCTCCGTATTACAGAATGTCAGCTATTACGCAGCTCTTACAATGCGTCCGCACTCTCAGGAAGAATCTGGCCACCATCAACCACAATGCCGTGGCCATTGATGTACTTGGCTTCCTTCGATGCAAGGAAGACCACTGCGTTACCGATATCTGCAGGTTCGCCCAGCTTCCCGCCCGGCACCGCTGCACTCATAGTGTCGAGGTACTCTTGGCTGAGTCCTTCCAGGCCACCGGTAACAATATTGCCTGGCAAAACTGCGTTTACGGTGATTCCGTACTTCGCCAGTTCGATGGCGGCAGTGCGGACATAGCCCATTTGAGCTGCCTTGGTCGCGCCGTAATGAGCCCAACCCGGGTAGCCGGTAAACGGACCCGTAATGGAACTGGTGGCAATCACGCGCCCTGCCTCAGATTTCTTTAACTCTGGGAGCGCCGCCGAAACAATGTTGGCCATTCCACCAACATTGAGTTCCGTCAGCTTGCCGATTACTTCCGAATCAATCTCCTCAATAGCCTTCTGTGGGAACGCTCCCGCGTTCGCTACCACAATATCGACAGAACCAAACTTTTCGACGGCCTTCGTCACTACTTCTTTACAGTCAGCCAGTGACGTCACATCGCAGGCAAGCACGAGGGCGTTGGGGAGGGCGGATGCTGCTGCAGCGAGGTTGTCGTCGTCAAGCGCGGCGATAACCACGTTGGCACCCGCCTCCGAGAGCTGAGTGGCGATGCCGAGACCAATGCCAGCAGAGCCACCGGTGACAATTGCGGTGCGGTTGTTGAGTGAAAACATTCCGTGAACTCCTCAGATGAGTCGAACTGCGAAGGAAAGTGGTACGTCACCTTCCAGGCTACGTAAACGACCGCGGGAGTTCAGCGGGGTAGTTTAGCTGGGCGTTATGGACGGGCGGGGTTGTTAGCGAGTTGCCTTTGCGAACTCGTCGATGATTGCGGAGTTGAACGCGGGGAGGTCATCCGGGGTTCGCGAAGAAATGAGTCCGGAATCGACAACGACATCCTCGTCAATCCATCGTGCACCGGCGTTGACCAGATCCGTCTTGATTGAGCGGAAAGACGTTATGGTTCGGTCGCGCACGACATCGGCGTCGGTCAGAATCCAGCCACCGTGGCAGATAACTCCGATGGGCTTGGCTGCCTCGGCGATGTCCTTGACGAATGACACTGCATCCTCATCCAATCGAATCGTGTCGGCGTTGCCGGTGCCCCCGGGGAGAATCAGGGCATCGTAGTCACGGGCTTTTGCCTCAGAAGTAAGCTTGTCGACGTCCACCGTCGTGCCGTTCTTTCCTTCGATCGTGCCGTCATCCGTCGAAAGGACATGCACGATTGCGCCGGCAGCAGTGACAGCTTCGATCGGGCTCGTCAGCTCGGAATCCTCGAAACCGTTCGTTGCAAGAACTGCAATCTTGCGGCCCTTGAGGCGTTCATTTAATGCGTTCATGAGTGATTCCTTTCCCTACGATCTTTGTGAACTATGTTGAGTGCCCGACCATAGCGAAGAACACGTCGGCTCGCCAGGATTTCCCGGTACTCTTGGAATTGCAGTTCAGCAACAATCCGCAGGTCAACGGGAACCGGAGAACCTACTTATGGCAACGCCTTTCGAGACCATTCCAGGTGTGAGTGCGCCATTGCGCAGGGCTCTTGAAGACGCGGGTTTCCCAGATCTGGAGTCTCTCGACGGCGTTGATTATGCGTCATTGATTTCTTTGCACGGTGTGGGCAAGCGAGGTCTGGAACGTCTCAATGAAGCGTTGAAAGACAAGGGAATGTCGCTCAGTGGTGATATTCCGTTGTTGCCGGCTCGTACCTTAACCATGACAAATAAACACACCGGCGTTACGTCAGATGACATCAAGACCCGGCCTACTGAGATTTCTCCCGCTGAATACATTGAACAACTTGAAGCGCCGCGTCGAGTCACTCATGGGCGTCTCCTGCTCGACATGTTCGATCGGGTCACGGGTGCAAAGCCGGTGATGTGGGGGCCATCGATGATTGGCTACGGCGAAACTCACTTTATATACGACAATGGTCGCGAAGGGGATTGGTTCCGAGTCGGATTCAGTCCTCGGAAGGCCAAGCTTTCGTTGTACGGACTTTTCGACGGCGACGGTGCCGAGGAATTACTGACAAAACTTGGCAAGTTCTCGCGGGGTAGAGGTTGCCTGTACGTCAATAAGCCCGAAGACATTGACCTCGGTGTGCTTGAAGAACTGATCCGTCGCGCGTGGATCAATGGAAATGACTAACGGGGTGGTCGGCTAGAAACCGAAGCCCCCATTGGTGGCATCACAGCTAGCACCATTGCACAGTAAGGCATCGTCTCCGCCGAGAATGCCAGCCTCGGGTGCTGCTTCGGGTGCGTCAATTGTGGAGCTCGGAGCTGGCGCTGAAGGCGTTTCCTGTGGTGCTTCGCCCGAAGTTGGTGCCGTCGTGTTATCCGTTGCGCAGCCGGACAGTACGAGTGCGGAGCATGCGATAGTCGCGGATACGAACGAAAGTCGTCGATTCGTAGGCACAGCTAAGAGACTCCTTTTTGGCAATACCTGCCGGTTAGTGGTGTCGGCATGTAGGTCTTATCTTAGGTACCCTCCCGGGTATGTCTAATTCTGAGTTCTGGAACCAGCGTTTCGAAGCCGATGCAGAACGACATCCTGATGGTAACCCTGACGGACATGACGTCTTCGCAGGTGAGCCGAACCCGATTCTCCGCGAGCTTATTGATCCGCTCACCCCGAAGACACCGAAAAATCGCGCCATCGACGTCGGTTCAGGTCGTGGACGGCATGTGGTCTGGCTCGCGCGCAATGGCTGGGACACAACTGCATTCGACTTCTCTGATGTGGGGCTGGCTCATACTCGACAAGCGTTAGGCGCTGAAGGGCTCGCGGCGACACTTCAACATGGCGACATCACTACGTGGAATCCCGAACAGGACTCCTACGATCTCATCGTTTGCGCCTACATCCATTTACTGCCGGAAGAACGCGCTCGACTCTGGTCAGTAGTCCGCACGGCCATCGCGCCCGGTGGACACGTGGCCATCATTGCTCATCACCACGACAACAAAGGGCACGGTCCGGGAAATCCGAAAGTCCTCTACGATGCTGGCGAAGTAGCGTCTGCGCTTGGCGACGGATTCGTCGTCAAGCAAAAACAGCGGCTAGAGCGTGGTGCGGGAGCGGTCGATGCCGTGGTCTTCGCGGAGCGCGTCGAGTAGCTGTAGGCAGGCAGGGCGTCTAAGGGTGAATAATCATCTCGGTTCGGCATTGCCAGTTGGGCAGGAACATGTTGTGGACATGGGATTCGAGCCGAGCGACTGCCCATGCAATCTTTCCCAATCTGATTTCTGCAGGGGTTGTTCCTGATTCGAGGTAGGGCGGAAGAAGCACCTCTTTCAGGAATGAAGTCGGATGGCAATTGAGATTGCCTCGCCGCAGGAACAACCATGCCACCAGTTGAGCTTCGAACTCCTGAATCTCGACATCTGTGAACGAGTCTGCGTCGTCGTGATTATTCCAGTTTGCATCGGACTTGCAGGGCCCGAGGTGTCCTAGCAAGATGCGTGCGTAATCAACCGCAATCTGAGCGAGCTGTGGACGGCCGGTCAACGATTCGTCAACAAGCAGGCCAAAGTGTTGCGGAAAGCTATACGAGTGCCACACCTCGGGGGACGTGCACACGCGGAATTGCTTGTGCACTGGAGGAAGCTCATGACGGAATGCGCCGATGATGCTGCCGTATGGTCCACCGACAGCTTCATTGCGCGGGAGATCCTGCTTCTTGATGTCATCTTCGCTGCAGAACGAAATGCCATCGAGGAAGGAGCTAGAGCGAAGTTGCTCGATGACAAAGCTTGATGACGGTGTGACGTGCGGGTCAGGTGGTTGGTCGACATTTTCGTTTTCTAACTGTTCGACATCGACCATGTCGTACACAAAATGCTTGTTTCCGAGTTGATCACGGGCGAAGAGCGGTGAGGTGCCGGGCTTTACATAAAGGCCGGATCTACGCCAAATGTCAGCTGTATGAACTTCATTTGTTGTAGGACTCTGAACAGCAATTGCAATGGCATCTTCGGCATTCATATTTGAATGGCGTGAAATGAAATCTGCAATAGCAATCAGTTTGTCTATAGAGGCATTTGACTGTTCGGCTTCGAGGTCAAGTAGGTGAGTGTCTAAGGGGTCGATGCAGGCCGCAGGGTCGGGCTGCAGTGGAACCGGTGGGATGACACCCGGGATGTCGTCGTTCTCGCGATGAGAATCGAAATCAATAATCATGCTCTACCTGTATTGCGTGAAATCGTACTATGTGAAGCGGATTAACAATTGTCGGCTATTTGATTTTATTAGAATACCGTGAAGGCCTGTCAGGGGTGTCGAGAGTCTAAATGGAAAAGGAACTTGGTCGCCCGTTGGTCGGGTGGGGCTGCCTGCGGGCGGTCGGGGGGAGCGCGCCTGTCGCCCGTTAACGCTGTTAGGCGGTTGTGTTTGGGGTTGGGTCAAAGTGTGTTCGGGGGTAGAAAAACCGTCGTTTGCGGACTGTTTCACAAATAAAGCAAATCTGTGATGCGCGTCATATATAGTGAGTCGCAGCAGTGATTAACCAGGATTAACAAACGGTGTCACGCAGGGGAAATGAAGCCCTGAAGGACCGATGTAATCCACTGCCCAATCTGAACGCTAGACCTCACACTCCCTCTATTGCTTAGGAGCTCTGACGCCTTCAATGAGCCAGAACAACTCGTCCAACACGTCCAATGGTCTCCCAGTAGTTCCGCACATTATTGGCGGCAAGGAAGTTTTCGGTGGCGGAGGTGAAATGGATGTCATCGTGCCAGCTACAGGTGTTGTACGTGCAAAGGTTGGTTTGGCCGATGCTCAGCTGGTTGATGATGCGGTGCAGAATGCCGCAGAGGCTCAGGTGGGGTGGGCTAAGTACAGCCCACTGAAGCGCACCCGAGTTCTGAACGAGTGGGTTCGCTTGATTCGTCGTGATGCAGACAAGATTGCTCGTGAGCTGTCACTTGAACACGGAAAGACTTTCACCGACGCTCATGGTGACCTTCAGCGTGGACTCGAAGTTGTCGAGTTCTCTCTCGGTGCACCACACCTTTTGAAGGGCGAGTTCAGCGAGGGCGTCGGCACCGGCGTTGACGTTCACTCCGTTCGCCAGCCACTCGGTGTTGTCGCGGGTATTACGCCATTCAACTTCCCAGCAATGATTCCATTGTGGAAGGCTGGCCCAGCACTCGCAGCGGGTAACGCTTTCATCATGAAGCCATCCGAGCAGGACCCAACTGTTCCTGTCATGCTGGCAAAGCTGTTCCTCGAGGCCGGTGGCCCAGCAGGCGTCCTGAACGTTGTCCACGGTGCACACGACGCTGTGAATGGCATCCTGGCACACGAGGATATCAAGGCAGTGGGCTTCGTTGGTTCGACCCCAGTTGCGCAGCACGTCTACATCGAATCGGCTCGTACCGGCAAGCGCGCACAGTGCTTCGGTGGTGCGAAGAACCACATGATCATCATGCCGGACGCAGACCTCGACCGCGTGGTTGACGCACTCATCGGTGCGGCATACGGCTCCGCTGGTGAGCGTTGCATGGCCATCTCCGTTGCGGTTCCAGTGGGCGACGAAGTTGCAGACGCATTGCGTGACCGTCTGAAGGAAGCAATCGCAGACCTGAAGGTTGGCCACTCCCTCGACCCAGAAGCGGACTACGGCCCACTGATCACCGAGGCAGCACGCGACCGCGTGGTACGTCTGATCGGTGAAGGTGAAGAAGCAGGCGCTGACCTCGTTGTTGACGGTCGTGGCCGTGGCGCTGACGATGATTCCTTCGAAGGTGAGTCCCTCGAGGGCGGCTTCTTCGTTGGACCTACCTTGTTCGACAACGTCACCACTGACATGTCCATCTACAAGGAAGAAATCTTCGGACCAGTGCTGTGTATCGTCCGCGCAAAGGACTACGAAGAGGCGCTGTCCCTGCCAAACGATCACGAGTACGGCAACGGCGTTGCTATCTTCACCCGTGACGGCGACACTGCCCGTGACTTCTCCTCTCGTGTTGAAGTCGGCATGATCGGCGTTAATGTCCCAATCCCAGTCCCAGTTGCATTCCACACCTTCGGTGGTTGGAAGCGCTCCGGCTTCGGTGACCTGAACCAGCACGGTCCAGATTCATTCCGTTTCTACACCCGCACCAAGACCATCACGCAGACCTGGCCAAAGGGTCCACGCGAGGGCGCATCTTTCTCGATGCCAATTCTCGGCGAGTAATCGCTCCGACCGTCAACACCACTGACACACATTCCTAGAACGAAGGGAACACCGAGCACATGAGCTGGATCACCGAAGATCAGAAGCCATTGGTTGAAGTTATCGACAGCTACGTCGATAAGCACATCGCCCCCAATGCGATGGAGTGGGACGAAAAAGGCATCTTCCCAGTTGCCGAAATGAAAGGCCTCGCCGACATCGGAGTAGGTGCCCTGTACTGCTCCGAGGATCACGGTGGTACCGGCTTGACCCGTGCAGATGGTGTCGTGGTGTTCAACCGCATCGCGCGTGGCTGCCCAGTCACCGCCGCATACTTGTCCATCCACAACATGGTGACGTGGATGATCGACGAGTTCGGTACCGAAGAGCAGCGTGCAGAGTTCATCCCTCAGCTCGCGGCGATGGACAAGATCGGCAGCTACTGCTTGACCGAACCTGACGCAGGCTCAGACGCCGCAAACTTGACGACGCGCGCGGTACGCGACGGCGACGAGTGGGTGCTGAACGGTGTCAAACAGTTCATTTCCGGTGCTGGCGTATCTGACGTTTACCTGGTGATGGCACGCACTGGTGACAGTGGCGCGAAGGGCATTTCGGCGTTCATCGTCGACAAGGACACCGAGGGTCTTAGCTTCGGTGCCAATGAGAAGAAGATGGGTTGGAAGAACCAGCCAACAGCGCAGGTCATCATGGATAACGTTCGCGTGCCGGCTGACCGTCTCGTTGGCGGCGAGCAGGGTCTGGGTATGGGCTTCACCATGGCGATGCGCGGTCTGAATGGTGGCCGCATCAATATTGCTGCGTGTGCGCTGGGTGGAGCAGAGGTTGCTCACGAAGCAGCTGCTGCGCACCTGCGTGACCGAAATGCATTCGGGCAGAAGCTCATCGACAACGATGCACTGCGCCAGCGTCTTGCAGACATGGCAACCGACTTGATGAGCTCCCGACTGATGCTTCGTTACGCTGCGGATTCTCTTGATTCTAAGGCTCCAGGCTACGTCGAAGCGTGTGCAATGGCGAAGCTGCACGTCACTGAGCGCTGCTACCACGTCGCAGATGAAGCACTGCAGTTGCACGGTGGTTACGGCTACCTGCAGGACTACGCAGTAGAACGCATCGTGCGTGACCTCCGAGTCATGCGCATTCTCGAAGGCACCAACGAAATCATGCGCTTGATGATTGGTCGTGCCGTCGGCAAGGGCTCACTCGAGTTCTAAGAACCACACAGAACAAGCAGGGACGTTCGCAGGAATTCAGGAAAGGGACATAAGAACTATGAGTGAGAACAACGCAGGAACTATTGCTTTTATCGGACTTGGCAACATGGGTGGCCCAATGGCCGCAAACCTTGCCAAGGCTGGCTACACCGTTCAGGGTTCCGACCCATCACCAGAGGCGCGCGCAGCTGCGGAGTCCGCAGACGTCAAAGCTTTCGAAAACGCTAAGGACGCAGCTCAGGGGGCAGAGATTGTTATCACGATGCTTCCGAATGGTGGCATCGTAGGTGCGGTCTACGCAGACATTCTTCCTGTTGTTGCAGACAATGCGCTGTTCCTCGATTCTTCGACGATTGCCGTGGCCGAGGCTCGCGAGCTCAACGAGAAGGTCATTGCTGCTGGCCACCAGCACCTCGATGCACCGGTTTCCGGTGGCGTCGGTGGCGCTACCGCTGGCACGCTGGCATTCATGGTCGGCGGCGAGCAGGATGCATTCGATCGAGCAAAGGACGTGCTGGATGTCATGGGTCGTTCCGTGACCTTGTGTGGCGCATCTGGAGCCGGTCAGGCAGCAAAGGTTTGTAACAACATGCTGTTGGCTGTTCAGCAGATCGCAGTTGGCGAGGCAATGGTTCTGGGCGAGCGTCTGGGACTTACCCCGCAGGCATTCTTCGATGTTGTCTCGAACTCGACCGGTGCATGCTGGGCGCTCACCGCCAACTGCCCAGTGCCGGGTCCAGTAGAGTCCGCTCCGTCGAACCGCGACTACCAGCCTGGTTTCGCTGCTGCTTTGATGGACAAAGATTTGGGACTCGCAGAGCGCGCACTTGCCGATACCGGCACGAACGCAACTCTCGGCTCCAGCGCACGAGCACAGTACCGTCGCTTCTGCGAAGAGGGTAACCAGGGTCTCGACTTCTCCGCGATCATCCGCCAAATTGTGGCAGACAGCGAAGAAGCGAAGTAAGCAGTACAAGTAAGAAGTACACGTACAAACGAGTAGCAATCACTCACCGTGAGTTTGAACCACCAGTGACAATGGGATGGCAGAAGCCATTTCGGTGCTGGTGGTTTAAACGATGAAAGGACATTGACACACCATGACCGACGCTCCAAAGAACTACGAGACCATTCTGACCTCCACTGAAGGTCGAGTCGCAACCATTACGCTGAACCGTCCAAAGGCACTGAATGCTTTGAACTCGACTGTTATGAACGAGCTTGTCGACGCCTGCCAGACCTTCGAGCGTGACCGTGGTATCGGTGCGATCGTCATTATCGGCTCTGAAAAGGCATTTGCCGCTGGCGCAGACATCAAGGAGATGAAGGATCTCGGCTACCCAGATGTGTTCCTCGACGAGCTTTTTGAGGGTTGGGACAAGCTGCAGAAGATTCGTACGCCGATCATTACTGCCGTTTCCGGCTATGCACTGGGTGGTGGCTGCGAGCTTGCCATGATGGGCGACATCATTCTTGCTGCAGAAAACGCAAAGTTCGGTCAGCCTGAGATCACCCTTGGTGTCATTCCTGGTATGGGTGGTTCCCAGCGTCTGACCCGTGCGGTTGGCAAATCGAAGGCTATGGACTTGGTTCTTACCGGCCGCATGATGGACGCTGAGGAAGCAGAGCGATCTGGTCTTGTTGCACGCATTCTGCCTCTCGAAGGCTTTGCCGACGAGGTTGCAAAGGTTGCGCAGAAGGTCGCTGAGATGCCACTGACCGCATCGTACGTTGCTACCGAAGCTGTTGATCGCGCCTTCGAAACGACCTTGGCGGAAGGCATCCACTACGAGCGTCGCGTATTCCACGCGCTGTTCGGTACTGCTGACAAGGCAGAGGGCATGGCTGCATTCGCTGAGAAGCGTAAGCCTGAGTGGGAACGCTAAACGCCACAATTCCCGAAGTTGAATGCCAGGGAATAGTTCCCTAGTACACGAAAGCCCCGGTCCATCGAAGGTGATGGGCCGGGGCTTTGCTGTGCACTGGAGCGTTGGCACCCCTATGCATCTCTCCAAACACTTATTGCCCGCTTCTGCACCCATTGGTTCGGACGCATGAACCAACAAGTGAGAAAGCGGGCAATAAGTCGAGAATTAGCTGGAGTAATAGCAACAAGCGGGCCAGAGCTACCCGCGGGTCAGCACAACCAGCGGGCTAAAAGGGTTAGTCCTTTTCCCAGTACTCGTTCGGGCGGCGCTTCGATAGCGGCGCGTCGACTGCCGTCTCGTCCTCTGGGCGGGCAAGTTCCTCATTGCGCAGTTCAACGCGGCGGATCTTTCCGGACGCGGTCTTTGGCAGCGTATCGCTGAACTCTAGACGACGAACACGCTTGAAGCCTGCCAGTTCCTGTGCCGTGTGCGCCATGATGGATTTTGCGGTTTCCAGGGTTGGTTCGTGTCCCTTCGCAAGCGTCACGACGCCCTTTGGAACCGCAAGGCGCATTGCATCTGGAGATGGAATAACAGCTGCTTCTGCCACTGCTGGGTGCTCCAGGAGAACGCTTTCCAACTCGAATGGAGAGATGCGGTAGTCAGATGCCTTGAAGACATCGTCGATACGTCCTTCGAAGGTGATGTAGCCATCTTCGTCGATCGAACCACGGTCACCAGTGTGGTAGTAACCGTCGTACATGACCGCGCCAGTCTTGTCTGCCTGCTCGTGGTAGCCAGGAGTCAAGAACGTTGGGTGGCCGTCCATGACGACGCAGATCTCGCCGTTGTCGGTGAGTTCACCAGTTTCAGGATCCCGCAGGACGATGTCGACGCCAGGGCATGGGCGACCCATCGAGCCAGCCTTGACCTTCTGGCCAGGAGAGTTACAAACGAGCGCAGTCGTTTCGGTCTGACCGTAACCATCTCGAATAGTGACACCCCAGTCGCGTTCGACCTGCGAAATGACCTCAGGGTTCAGTGGCTCGCCAGCACCAAGTGCTTCGCGTGGAATGTTGGTCATCTGAGTCATGTCAGCCTGGATGAGCATGCGCCATACTGTTGGCGGTGCACAGAAGGTATCGACGCCACAACGGTCGAGCTGACGCATGAGGCTGGACGCGTCGAAACGATCGGTGTTGTAAATGAAAATGCATGCTTCAGCGCTCCACGGTGCGAAGACTTGTGACCACGAGTGCTTTGCCCAACCCGGCTGGGAGATGGACATGTGGGTATCGCCTGGCATGACACCGAGCCAGTACATCGTGGTCAGCGTGCCTACTGGGTAGCTTGCGTGGGTATGTGCAACGAGCTTCGGCTTCGACGTGGTGCCAGAGGTGAAGTAGAGCAGAAGCAGGTCATCGCGGTGCGTGACGCCGTCTGGTTCGAAAGTATCTGGCTCGATGAAGGCATCGTGAAAGTTCAGAATAGGCACCTGAGGTTCGCGACCGTCGCCGTAGTACGGTGTCTCGTCCTCATCTGCTGCGATGAGCTTCACGTCGCTGGTGACATCAGCGAATCGGTCGAGGTATCGACGGGACGTCACGACATGGCTGATACGTGCACGCTCGATGCGTTCTGGAGTTTCCGAAGCAGGCAGCTGGATCGACGCAGGGCTGACGACGGCGCCGAGCTTCATTGCCGCCAGGAGGGTATCCCACAGTTCAACCTGGTTATCCAGCATCAGCATGATGCGGTCACCACGGCCGACGCCCTGCTTGCGCAGGTAGTTTGCGACGCGGTTGGAACGTCGACGCATGGCATCGAAGGAGTAGATGTGCTCACTGCCATCTGGTTCGACGATCCACAGTGCGCGCTCGTGGTTGTCATACGCAATCGCATCGAACCAGTTCAGAGCCCAGTTGAAGTTCTCGAATGTTGGCCATTCAAACTCTTTGCGAGCGTCTTCCCAGTTGTTGCGGTTGTTAAGCAGGGTGTTGCGCGCGCGGAGAAACTCTTCGCTGGCATCCACGTGTCCGGGCGTGCGGTCGGCCTTCGGAATCGTCATGGGGGAGACCTCGTCTCATCAGTAGTGGTGGCTTAATACATGTCACCCTGAAGGTTGAGGTCTGCGCCCAACCTATAAACCGGTGATGCGCATCACATTATCGTTCTGTAGTTTGCACGGGGAATGTTTGTGGAAATTAACTGAAGCGTATTTCGTAGTTGTCATAACTACGCCCGGAAATGTCGTTGACCTGCATTATTTCCCTACCCCCGGAAGTGTGTGAATGATGAATAACTAATCGCGAATCGAGGGTTAACGCTCGCTCAATTCTGGATCGTTATTCGCTCCACGCATGTAAATAACCGACCGAGTTCGGTCCAGTGCTGCTTGCAGTCGCGCCGTGTCCGCGCCAGGGCGCGCCATGAGATCGGAAATCGGCGCAGTCTTTACTGGCGATACTCCAGGGGGAGTCACGATGGTTGGAATCACTGTGAGGGAGTCGACTTTCCACGCGCCGTTCGTCGTAAAGTTTGGGCTTTCCGACGGATCGATTGGTGCGAACTCGAAGTTGACGGAGATGCCCTCGTAAGCGGTCGTATCGTTGGAAACCTGGTTGGCAATGTGATTGCCCAGCCCGTATACGACCCACTTGCCGTTGACCTTTTCGATCGGCTGTACGGCGTGGATGTGGTGGCCGTACACGACATCGATGTCAGGGGATTGGGTCAAGATGTTGGCAAGTTCGACTTGTTGTTGAGTGGGCTCGGCAACGTTTTCTTCGCCGGCGTGCATGGCTACCATTACGATGTCGGCTCCGGCTGACCGGGCAGCAGCTGCGCGCGCCAGCAGAGTGCCGGGGTTGAGGTCGTTGACCATCCACGGTTGCTCAACTGGGATGCCATTCGTGCCGTATGTGCCGGTTACGACGGCGACGCTGACGCCATTCTCAGCAGTAAAAATGCGGGGTTGCTCGGCTTCTTCAGGAGAGCGCGCGGATCCGCTATGGACAAGTCCGGCCGCGTCCAACGCGTCTAACGTGCGGAAAAGCCCCTCAGGTCCGAAGTCGACCGAGTGGTTGGAAACTGCGGTGCACATATCCCAGCCGGTTGCCTTGATATACGGCGCAATTTGGGGAGGTGCTTGGAACGCGGGGTAGCCAGAAAATGGCCCCTCTGGCGCTGCGAAAGGAACTTCTTCGTGGCAAATTGCGACGTCAGCGGACTCAATCGTTGGCTTGATGTCCTCGAATACTTCGGTGTAATCAAACGAGCCGTCTGGGCGCATACCGCTTTCGTACACGACTGGGTGCCAGAGCAGGTCGCCAGTCACGTTGACGGTGAATGTGTCTTTGCCCGCCGAAGCGTCATCCGACATGTCCCTGCCCGAATTACGTGAATTCTCCCGATTGCCCGCGCTACTCGGGTCATCGGAATTCCTGGATTCGTTGCTATCGGCAGCGAAGCGAGTGTCGAATGTGTCGGTCAGCGTGCCGACACCAATCAGGAGGCCGCAGCCAATGGCGAGTCCAGTAAGCAGGGCGGGGATGTGTAGGCGAGTGCGCATCAGGGCTCCGAAGTGTGATTTTCCATAAGCATGCTGGGGGAGTTCGTCGTAAAGCAAATTATGGGTGAATAGGTAAATTCACCCGCTTTTCATATAGTGGGAAATGTAGTCCAAAAATGGGGCACGGTTGCGCGTGTGCGCGGGCAATCGCGGAGGATGCATAGGAGATAACGTGTCGAAGGTTTCGTTTTACCGTGGTCAGCAATTGCCGCTGGAGATGCACAAGGTTCGCATTATTCAGAAATTGACGTTGTTGCCGATCGAAGAGCGTCAAAAGGCAATGGCAGAAGCCGGGTATAACACCTTCTTGTTGCAGAACAATGATGTCTTCCTGGACATGTTGACGGACTCGGGCGTGAACGCAATGAGTCAGGATCAGCAGGCTGCAATGTTCACCGCAGACGATGCTTACGCAGGCTCGGCGACGTACACCCGCCTGCACGACAAGCTCGTCGAGATCTTTGGCATGGAGTACTTCCTGCCAGCTCACCAGGGCCGCGCTGCTGAGAACATCCTGGCGCAGGTGCTCGTACGCGAGAACACTGTCGTCCCTATGAACTACCACTTCACGACGACGAAGCAGCACATCACCGTCCATGGTGGCGAAGTCGTCGAGTTGATTCGTCCAGAAGGACTCGAAGTCAACAACACGCATCCGTTCAAGGGCAACATGGACATCGAGGCTCTCGATGCGCTGTTGCAGGACAAGGGTGCCGAAGGTACGTCGTTTGTTCGTATGGAAGCTGGCACGAACCTCATTGGTGGCCAGCCATTCTCCTTGGAGAACCTTCGCGAAGTGTCTGCGCTGTGTAAGAAGGCCGGCGTTCCACTTGTGCTTGATGCGTCGTTGTTGGCTGACAACCTGTACTTCATGAAGGTCCGTGAAGAACAGTGCAAGGACATGAGCATTCGTGAAATTACTCGTGAGATTGCTGATGCCGTAGACATTCTGTACTTCTCGGCACGCAAGCTCGGTTTCGGCCGTGGTGGCGGAATCTGCATCCGTGACGAAGAAATGTTCAAGCAGATGCGTGGCTTTGTCCCGATGTTCGAAGGCTTCCTCACCTACGGCGGTATGTCGGTGCGCGAGATGGAAGCTATCACCGTCGGTCTGGAAGAGACCATGGATGAGGACATGATCAACCAAGGTCCTCAATTCATCGAGTACATGGTGACGGAACTGGATCGTCGTAATATTCCGGTCATTACTCCAGCCGGTGGCTTGGGTGCACACATTGATGCCATGCGATTCGTTGACCATATTCCACAGCATGAGTACCCAGCTGGTGCTCTCGCTGCGGCTCTGTATATCGCTTCGGGTGTCCGTGGTATGGAACGAGGCACCATGTCCGAGCAGCGTGATGCTGACGGAAACGAGCCATTGGCCGATATGGAGCTCGTCCGCTTGGCTATGCCTCGACGCGTGTTCACACTGTCGCAGGTCAATTACGCCATTGACCGTATCGATTGGCTGTACCAGAATCGTCGCATGATCGGTGGCATGGAGTGGGTTGAAGAGCCAGAGATCCTGCGCTTCTTCTACGGTCGACTCGCCCCGAAGACGACGTGGGCAGACGACCTCGTTGCTCAGTTCCGTAAGGACTTCGGAGACAGCCTCTAGGTCGTACGCAGCAACCTTTCACTCGATACCCTGGTCAGTATTTTCAGGCCCGCGGTCATTTGTCAAAAATGACTACCCTGGAACACATGGTCGAGGTACGCATTCATGGACGAGGCGGACAAGGTGTAGTTACCGCGTCCGATCTGGTCGCGATGGCGGCTTTCGCTGAAGGTCGCCACGCCCAAGCATTTCCATCCTTCGGATCGGAGCGCACAGGCGCCCCGGTCGTTGCATATTGCCGCATCAGCGAAACTCCAATTCGCACCCGCGAGCCGGTCCTAGAACCAGATTTGGTCATCGTGCAGGACCCAACTTTGCTCCCGATTATTGATGTCTTTTCGGGCTTGACGACGACGGGGTATGCACTCATCAACTCCTCAAAGCGCAGTGCTGAACTGGGGCTATCTGAGCTTCAAGCGAAGCAGCCGGAAGGACATTTTATGACCATTCCGGCAACTGACATCGCACGTGAACACACGGGGCGAACTGTGCCGAATGCTGTGCTGCTAGGCGCAGTAGCTGCACTGACCGGGCTGTATCGAATGGATTCGGTGAGCGCCGCAATTATGCAGCGATTCCCAGGAAAAGTGGGCGAAATGAATGTCGCCGCTGCCGAAGCGGCATACGCCCTTGTGCAGGAAAAGAAGAATGCAGCGAAGGGTGCGGCACATGCTTAAGCAAATTGAAGGTTCGCAAGCGGTTGCGCAGGCAGTACAGGCATGTCGCCCTGAAGTTGTGTGCGCGTATCCCATTTCGCCACAAACGCACATCGTTGAAGCATTGTCGGCGATGGCCAAGCGGGGCGAGCTGCCAAACTGCGAATACGTCAATGTGGAGTCCGAGTTCGCGGCGATGTCGACGGCAATTGGCGCATCAGCAGCTGGTGCACGGTCGTACACGGCGACGGCGTCGCAAGGATTGTTGTACATGGTAGAGGCTGTGTACAACGCATCTGGCTTGGGCTTGCCGATTGTGATGACGGTGGCGAACCGCGCAATTGGCTCTCCGATCAACATTTGGAACGACCATTCTGACTCGATGAGTCAGCGCGACTCGGGCTGGTTGCAGCTCTATGCGGTTGATAACCAAGAAGCTGCAGATCTGCATGTGCAGGCATACAAGATCGCCGAGGAACTCTCGCTACCTGTGATGGTGTGCATGGACGGTTTCATCCTGACCCATGCGATGGAACAGGTCGTTGTGCCGGAGCGCGAGGACGTCGACAAGTTCTTGCCTCCGTATGAGCCACGCCAAGTTCTCGATCCAGCAGATCCCATTTCGATCGGTGCCATGGTGGGGCCGGAGGCATTCACCGAGGTGCGGTACTTGGCCCACCACAAGCAGTTGGAAGCTCTGGACATCATTCCACGGGTTCAGAAAGAGTTCGAAGAAGTCTTTGGCCGTGCGTCTGGTGGGTTGCTCCACGAGTACAAGACGGACGATGCCGAGACGATCATCGTGTGCCTCGGTTCGGTGACGGGTACGGTGCGCGATGTCGTGGATGCGCGCCGGGCAGCGGGAGAGAAGATTGGCGTGTTGTCGCTGGTGTCCTTCCGCCCATTCCCAACCGACGCGGTGCGCGCTGCGCTGAGTAATTGCACACGATTCATCGTGTTGGAAAAGGCATTCTCGGTCGGAATCGGTGGCATCGTGTCATCGCATTGTCGTGCAGCAATGCGAGGCAAGACATTTATTTGTCACGAGCTCATTGCCGGTTTGGGCGGTCGTGATATTACGAAGGCCTCGTTGAATGCGTATCTTGATCGCGCCGTTGTTGATGACGTCGAAGATACGACGTTCCTGGACTTGGACACGGAGTTGGTGAACCGCGAGTTGCGTCGTGAAGAATCACAGCGACGTTCGGGCGCAATCCCTGAGAACATGTTGCGCGATTTTTCGCATCGCGCCATGACTGGTTCCTTCGAGGAGGAGAAGTCGAATGACTAACGCTGATGCAGTTCATGACGATCGGTTGAGTCGTTACATCCGGCCGAACCGCACGCCGTTGCCAATGCCAACCATCCCGGGCACCGAGATTCCGGCTCGGGAGGAAGCCAAGTTCTACCAGGTTGGGTCTTTTGCCATTGGCAACCGGTTGCTCGATGACAAGCTTCGATCCGTCCAATCTGACACCGACCGCGTGAATTCATTGACCTCGGGTCACCGCGCATGCCAGGGCTGTGGTGAAGCACTCGGTGCGCGATATGCGCTGGACGCTGCGATGGCCGCAACAGACAACAAGGTCATCGCGGTCAATGCGACGGGCTGCCTCGAAGTCTTTTCCACTCCGTACCCAGAGACTTCCTGGAACTTGCCGTGGATTCACTCTTTGTTCGGGAACGCTCCGGCCGTCGCAACCGGTGTGCAAGCCGCGCTGAAAGCTAAGGGTCGTACCGATGTTCGCGTTGTTGCGCAGGGTGGTGACGGTGGCACGGTGGACATCGGCTTCGGCGCGCTCTCTGGCATGTTCGAGCGTAACGACGACGTCCTGTACATCTGCTACGACAACGAGGCGTACATGAATACTGGTGTGCAGCGTTCCGGCGCGACGCCACCAACGGCTCGGACGGCAACGACACAGCCAGTCGGCGACGAGCCAGGTAATACGTTCGGCCAGGGCAAGAACTTGCCGCGTATTGCGATGGCACATGAGATCCCATACGTCGCTACGGCCACTGTCGCTGATTTGCGTGACCTTGAATACAAGGTCAACAAGGCCATGGAGTTCCGCGGTGCGCGCTACATCCATGTGCTCGTGCCATGCCCGTTGGGCTGGGGCACCGTATCAAACCAAACCATCAAGATCGCTCGCTTGGCGACGCAGTCGGGTGTCTTCCCAGTCTTTGAAGCCGAATATGGCGAGGTGACATCTGTGACAAAGCTTCGTCGACCTGTTCCGGTGGAGGAGTACCTGCGACCGCAGCGTCGTTACGCTCACTTGTTTAAGGGTGGCGGAGATCCGGAAACTATCGCTCTGCTGCAGAAGTTGGCTGATCGGAATATTCGTCGCTATAACCTCATCGATGAGGACAGCCTTGACGAATTTGAGAAGTATGAGGGGGAGAACTCGTAATGGCTGGAACTCCAGGAACCGCAGGCTCGAACCCAGTGCCATTGCCGTTTGCAATCTCATTGGGCGTGGGCTCATCGCTGTCGAACCAGACAGGTTCGTGGCGTACCGAGCGTCCGGTGTACGTCAATCTATTGCCACCGTGTAACAAGGCATGCCCTGCTGGAGAAAACGTGCAGCAGTGGCTCTATCACGCAGAAGAGGGCAACTATGAAGCTGCGTGGCGTGAAATTATGCTGAATAATCCGCTACCCGCAGTGATGGGTCGCGTGTGTTATCACACCTGCCAAACAGCGTGTAACCGTGCAGAAGTAGACGAAGCAGTTGGTATTAATGCCATTGAGCGCTTCCTCGGCGACAAAGCGATTGCAGAGAATTGGCAGGTCACTACTGATGTCCCAGCGTCAGGAAAGAAAGTGCTCGTCGTTGGCTCAGGGCCGTCTGGTCTATCGGCTGCGTACCATTTGGCGCGGCTCGGACATACGGTGACTGTGCGCGATTTGGGTGACAAGCCGGGTGGCATGATGCGCTATGGCATCCCCGCTTACCGGCTGCCCAGGAAAATCCTTGATGCAGAAATTGCACGCATTGCAGCCCTTGGTGTGACATTCGAGCAGGGAGTACGCGTCGACGATATTGACGCGGTGCTTGACGAGTTCGACGCTGTCTTCACCGCAGTCGGTGCACAGATTGGCAAGAATATCGGCGTTCCTGCCGGTGAAGCGGCCAACATTATGGATGCCGTGGATGTGCTTCGTGATGTGGAAGCTCGAGGTGACTCAACGGGCGACGATAAACCTTTGTTGGGCCGAACCGTCGTTGTGTACGGCGGTGGCAACACTGCCGTTGACGCTGCGCGTACGGCAAAGCGGCTAGGAGCTACAGACTCGGTCATTGTCTATCGGCGTACCCGCGACCGCATGCCAGCTCACGACTCTGAAGTTGTGGAAGCGGAAGAAGAGGGCATCGCTATGCGCTGGCTGTCCACGGTCAAGCACGTGGACGGTGGCACTATCAAGATTGAGAAGATGGCGCTCGACGAGAACGGTTTTCCACAGCCGACTGGCGAATATGAAGAGTTGGCAGCCGACTCGTTGATTATGGCACTTGGTCAAGAATCGGATTTGTCGCTTCTGGAAAACGTCGACGGTGTCACTATCGATCGTGGCGTGGTGGCCGTTAATGAATACATGATGACTGGGCGTGCCGGAGTCTTCGCTGGTGGAGATATGGTGCCGAGTGAAAAGAATGTCACTGTCGCCATCGGCCACGGCAAGAAAGCAGCGCGACATATTGATGCGTGGCTTCGAGGTTCAATCTACGACCCTGGTGAAAAGCCTGGAGATGCAACTCTCGACCGCATGGAGACCTGGTACTACTCGGATGCTCCGCACAAAGTTCGCGAACGTCTGGAGGGTCCACGTCGCGCTTCCACGTTCGACGAAGTTGTTCAGGGCCTCGATGAAGAATCCGCTGTGTTCGAAGCTCGTCGTTGCATGAGCTGCGGCAATTGCTTTGGCTGTGACAACTGTTTCGGCGTGTGTCCAGACAACGCGGTATTGAAGATTCAACCGGGCGAGTACGAGTTCAAATACGACTACTGCAAGGGCTGTGGTGTCTGTGCTGAAGAGTGCCCATGCGGCGCGATCTCGATGGTCCCCGAAGAGATCTAGCGTGACGACGGTTCGTCGTCACGCACCAACTTCCGAAGCATAGGAAATGCAAAACCGGCCTCCCCGAGGTAGTGGGAAGGCCGGTTACTTGCGATGTGACGCTTTGGTTCGTGTGCGCCTAAGCGCCAAGCTAATAGGCGCGGTCAGGATTTTAGTTATGCGGTCGCTGGACCGTCAGCGTCGATTTCGTCGGAGTGGTTCGAACGAATCAGGGAGACTGCGATCGACGAGGTGATACCGAAGCCAGCCAGCATGAGGCCAACACCGAAGCCGCCGTAGGTTTCTGCGATGGCTGCAGCCAACAGTGGCGGAATTGCGCCACCGAGGATTGCTGCGATGTTGTAGGCAAGGCCTGCACCGGTGTAGCGGAGGTCAACGCGGAACAGCTCTGGGAGCATTGCACCAGCTGGGCCGTATGCGATGCCGAAGATCATCAGGGTGCCGTAGAGGCCTGCGGTGAAGCTCCACAGCGTACCCATGTCAAGGATGTAGAACAGGAATGGGCTCCAGATAACAGCGCCGATGGTCGAGATCAGGATGACCTTGTTGCGGCCGATGCGGTCAGAGTACAGCGCCGACAGGGCGGTGGAGATACCGAAGACAATTGCTGCGCCCATACCGATTGCCAGAACTGCCTGGCGGGAGTGGCCCAAGGTGCCGGTTGCGTAGCTGGTCAGGAACGAGGTGCCCATGTAGAACAAGGTGAATAGGGAAGCAAGTGCGACGCCACCGAGGACAGCTTCCTTCCACTGGTAGCGGAGGGTATCCATGAACGGGAAGGTCTTCTTTTCGGCTACTTCGCCCTTTTCGCGACGCTCGAGCTCCTTAGCGAACGATGGAGTCTCGTCGATGACAACTCGAACGTACATGCCGATTGCGACCATTACGACCGAGAGGACGAATGGGATACGCCAGCCCCAGTTGATGAAGGCATCCGAGGTCTCACCGAGGAGAACGCTGATCAAGAGGAAGGTGCCGGAGGAGAGGAAGAATGCGATAGCCGGGCCGATCTGCGGGAAGATTGCGTACAGTCCGCGCTTTCCTGGTGGTGCGTACTCGGCAGTCAGCAGGGTTGCACCTGCCCACTCACCGCCCACAGCCAAGCCCTGCGCGAAACGCATGGCTACCAGCAGGATTGGGCCCCAAATGCCAATGCCGTTCTCGAACAATCCCCAGGCGCCAGATTGGTAGCCAGGTAGAAGGCCAATGAACAGGGTTGCGAAGCCCATCAACAGTAGCGTCCATACCAGGGTGCGCTTGCGGCCAAGCTGGTCACCGAAGTGACCGAAGACGATGGAGCCGAGTGGGCGAGCAAGGAATGCCACGCCGAAGGTTGCGAACGACGCGATGGTGGACATCAGTGGCGTCATATTCGGGAAGAAGATCGTCGGGAAGACGAGAGCGGCAGCGGTGCCATAAATGAAGAAGTCGTAGAACTCGATGGTCGTACCGATCATCGAAGCGGTTGCGACACGTCCAAGAGTCGCTTCCTTCTTGTCCTTCTTTGGCGTGTGTGCTGCACCGGTTGCTACAGCCGGAGCGTTGTGCTCCTGGGCAGTCGATGCAGTGGTCGTGGCAACCGGGGCATGATTTGGCAGCGGAGGAGTAGCTGCCACATTGGTCCCCGTAGGCGAGGTGGTCTGATTAGTCACTAGTTGAACTCCAGCGTCGGGGTCTTGTCGGCTACACCGTCGCGGCACTCGGTGTGCGCGGCTTGGTGAACGGTGTAGTTAAGACCGATTAGCAAGGTAAGACCAAAGCTACGTAGATGTGTTCTGGGTCACATATACCCGAAAGGGTATATTGTGTAAATATAACTAAAAAACGGACAGGAAAAGTCTTCGGAACGCCGTTAAAAATGCCGTTGTACTGCACAAACAAAAAATCACACCATGGTCAGGTGCGAGTAAATAATTTCTAAGAGAAAGGAAAAAGAAGTTTTACGGCAGCAGGCCGAGGGTACGAGCACGGCTTACCGTCGCGTGCCGGCCCGACGTTCCGAGCTTTGTAGCAGCGTTTCGTAAATAAGCTTTCACTGTTTCTCCGGACAGTCCCAATCGCACTCCGGTCTCTGCATTTGTGCAGCCGAGTGCAACGTGAGCAAGTACGTCCAACTCTCGTGCGGTGAGACGGGGGAGATCCTCCCGAGGGGCATCAAGTCCGGAAATTCCCGCTAGGCCCTGGGATGCGGACATGAGGCGAGCTTTCAGGTCACTGTCGTCAGTGGAAGCGGCAATCGAGCGCAAATCAGCGTGGATTTCCCGGAGCTTTTCCCGATCGGCAGAGCTCACCCCTTCGCCAATAATTGGCACATGGGCTGCCTCTGCCATAGCAAGACGACGATCGACCTCATCGCGAATGCGCAGCTCATCGGCAGTCTGCCGGGCAATCTGCAAGCCTGTATTGCGTACCCGATCACCAATAGCGCCGGTGCGCCGATAGGCACCGTAGAGGACCATGCGTACTTGGTCGGAGACAACCACCGGAATGGCCATCACCGAGCCCAGCTCTTCCACATTGACTTCACTACGGTAGCTGTCGGTGATGATTTTTGCTGAAGCATAATCTGTCACCGCAGCTGGCCTGCGGTCCCGCAAACTCAATCCGCCAAGACCTTCGCCGGAGTGGACAGTCAGGCCGCGCAAAGAATCAGTTAGAAGACCAACGCCTTCAGTGATGACAACCTGGTTTGAGTTGCCCATCCCAGCGAACACCACAGGTAGCTCTGCATTGCGACGCAAAGAACGCACCATCTGGCGGACTAGCTCCCGGTCTTCCGGGCGGGATTGGGCAGACATGCGCATAGTTTACCCATGGAAACTTCAAGGAATTTGCAGTTTCCAGGATTTCTCTGCCTCGGGTTGGCGCAGAAGGTGGAGGGGTGATCGTCGTGAAGTAAACGACGTAGAGGAGCAAAGATGTAGGTACTTCACTACGCAAGACTAATGGCGATGTAGTGTTGCTATTGCTACTTCATCCACGGGAGCGCCAACCGAATCTCCGGCGCTGAGAGGACACCAGGTATCGGGTGTCGACCGATTGAACCTGAGCCGGGTAATTCCGGCGTAGGAAAGGACAGTGCAGAACTATGGTTTCTCGCGCGCTCAAATCAGCCCCTCCGCAAGAGGGCGAAGTTACAACCGGGCCTATCTATCGCAGTCACAAGCACTATGACAATGTGGACTTTGCAAACGAATTTGGTTCAGCTACGTTGCGCATCCCGGCGCGACGCATTGAGCTGACAGATGGTGGCCACTTTGATGTGTACGACACCTCGGGCGTGTATACCGAAGAGAATCCACAACTGGATTTGAAGGCTGGCCTGGCAAAGATTCGTGAGCAGTGGTCGATGGCTCCGGCAGTCGCTGCGGATCCGACAAAAGATGATTCGCCACAGGTAAAGACACAGCTGGCATGGGCTCGAGCTGGCATCATTACGCCGGAAATGGCGTTCGCTGCTGCTCGTGAGGGCGTCGATCCGGAGATTGTGCGTGAAGAAGTAGCCGCTGGGCGCGCAGTCATTCCGGCGAATCACAAGCACCCTGAAATCGAGCCAATGGTCATTGGTAAGCGTTTCGCTACCAAGGTCAACGCAAATATTGGCAACTCTGCTGTGACCTCCTCCATCTCGGAAGAGGTAGAGAAGATGGTGTGGGCAACTCGGTGGGGCGCCGACACGATCATGGATCTGTCTACGGGCAGCGACATTCACGAAACTCGGGAATGGATCTTGCGGAATTCTCCAGTACCAGTCGGTACTGTGCCCATCTACCAAGCACTGGAGAAGGTCAACGGCGAGCCGTCGAAGCTCACGTGGGAGTTGTACCGCGACACCATCATTGAGCAGTGCGAGCAAGGTGTCGACTACATGACTGTCCATGCTGGCGTGTTGCTGCGCTACGTCCCGCTGGCTGCAAATCGTGTCACTGGCATCGTTTCGCGCGGTGGTTCGATCATGGCGGCCTGGTGTTTGGCTCACCACACTGAGAGCTTCTTGTACACCCGCTTTGCGGAGCTCTGCGACATTCTGGCGCAGTATGACGTGACGTTCTCACTTGGCGACGGGTTGCGTCCAGGCTCTATCGCTGACGCTAATGACGAGGCCCAGCTCTCCGAGCTGAAGACACTCGGCGAATTGACCAAGATCGCTAAGTCCCGTGGCTGCCAGGTCATGATCGAAGGTCCGGGACACGTGCCCATGCACAAGATTCCAGTCAACGTCGAATGGGAAGAGGAGTGGTGCGAGGAAGCACCGTTCTACACCCTGGGCCCACTGGCTACTGATATTGCTCCAGGCTATGACCACATCACGTCAGCGATTGGTGCGGCAATTATCGCGCAGTCAGGCACTGCGATGCTGTGTTACGTCACCCCGAAGGAACATCTTGGTCTTCCAAATCGCGACGACGTAAAGGTCGGTGTGATTACATACAAGATCTCCGCTCATGCAGCTGACTTGGCAAAAGGGCTGCCACGTGCACAGGAGCGTGACGACGAACTGTCGAAGGCACGCTTCGAGTTCCGTTGGCATGATCAGTTTGCGCTGGCTCTTGATCCGGATACTGCACTCGACTATCACGATGAAACCCTCCCAGCAGAGCCAGCCAAGACAGCTCACTTCTGCTCGATGTGTGGACCTAAGTTCTGTTCCATGCGCATTTCGCAGGATGTCCGCGATTATGCAGCTGAAAAGGGGTTGGAGACTGTCGAGGCTATCGAAGCTGGTATGGCCGAGATGTCGGATCAGTTCGCAGAGTCAGGTGGAAAGGTGTACTTGCCAATCGCGGGGCAGTAGCCCTCATTCCATGTCGTGACACTTCACTCAATTGTGAAACGCTGAGATGAATACTGAAATGCCCAACCAGATATGTTTAAGTATCTTAGCTGGGCAAAGTATTAGACGTTAACCACAAGGGGTGCATGGCCATTTCTACAGGGCTGACAGAACCGCGACGACCGTCGGAAAGCACACGGTCGTCGCGGACACCACAGAAGCCAACGTCTCTACTAAGGCGTAGAAATAGTCAGCCGAAACGACCTGCTTCGGAAGCCGGAGTAATGTCTTGGCAGCTCGGAATTCTGGCCATTGTCATGGGCGTAGCCAACGCGTGGGCCTGGTTCGAACGCCAGCAGCCGGATGACTGGGCATCGCTGTGGATTGCCGGCATGCTTGTAGATCGAGGTCAGGTTGACCACCTGTACGACCGTGACCCAAACGAGTTTTCACTTATCGCTGGTGACGAATGGCTGTCTGCCGCTGCTCAGCTGCCAACGCCTTTTCCGCATCCTTTCGTCCACAATCCATTCGTGGCCTATCTAATGGCGCCACTGACGAATTGGATGGAATTTGAAACGTCCGTCGTGTGGCTATCTGCATTGACCGGTGCTGCCATGGTTGTACTGGTCGCCTCGGTATATCGCCTTTGGCACTCAACTACCATGCCGTGGGGATATGCAGCGGCGGCGACCATCGCGCTTGCAGCGATGCCGTCGACTCAGACTGTCACGTGGATCGGGCAGACGACCATGCTTGTTACTGCTGGTGGGGCATATGCCCTGGCGACATCGTCGAGAAGTCCGTACTTTGCAGGCATCGTGTTGGGCATGGTGGCCGCAGTGAAGATCACACCCATTGTGCTCATTCCGGTGCTGTTGTTTGCACGCCGGCGTTGGATTGCCGGTGCAGTAGCAATCGGTGTGACGTCCTTGCCGTTCTTGGTTACAGCGTTGACTCTGAACAAGTCCCTGCTGGACAAATGGTGGAGCAGTCTGAAGGACATCAACGATGGCGTGTTGGTTGGCGAAGTGAATCAGTCTTTGTCATCAGCCATGTTGAAACATGAAATTCCCGCTGAGGCAGGGGTCATTCTCGTACAGGATTACCCAGGCAGCGTCCGTACTTTGCCGATAATTCTTGCTGTCGCAATGGTCATAATCACCATTGCTGTTGCCTGGGTGAATCGCTACTACCGCTTCCAAATTCTCGCCTCAATGGCTTGGGGAATTGGTGTCGCCTTTTCGACGATCGTTTGGGAGCATTACCTCGTTCTTGTCGTGATGTTTGCTGCGGGAATTCTTGCGATGTCGAATACATCGTGGACCAAGCACATTGCCTGGAGTGGAGTGGCGGCAGTTGGTTTTATGCTGGTATTCCCGATGGCCATGCCGACTGGTGCCATTGCCCTTGTTGAAGGCACGCCGTACACAGGTATTACAGCACTGATCACTGCAATGGTGTTGTTGTTGATCACTGCAGGTATACATGCGGCTCACGGCGACGGTCGCGATGTCGGCGACTCTATGCTGGGATTTGATGAACTCGACCATCTTGTGCGGGCACACCAGCAGTACGGCAAGCACAGTGCCGGTCACCACCGCGCACATTAACTCCGCGTGCAGCAACTAAATGCTATCTGCCCCTAAGCTTGCAAGAATTCCAACCACCTCGGTAGTTCGCGCTGTGCTTGCTCATAACCCAATCTGTACGCTTCAAGCACCTTGTCCAGGTTGCGCTCACGATTATTAATCCGCATATCAGTAGGGAAGAACTGCAGCGCTTTGCCTTGGCGTTCGTATTCTTCAAGCTTCTCAGCGGTCGCGTTGTAGCGCGTCGGGCGTGCGAGAATCGCTTCAGCCAGGATTGGTTCCTTACGGAACACCCTACGAACAAGTCCAGGTCGGGTCGATTCTTCACGACGAAAACCCTCCGGTCGGGTACGAATCACCAGAAACTTGTCAAAACCATCGGCTTCAGCTGCGTCGAGCGGGATGCCACCAGATGGCCCAAGCGCTCCGTCGACGTATTTTTCGCCATCGATAATGGTGGGGCTCATCAAGCCAGGGAGTGAAGACGAAGCCCGAACGCGAGTCATCATGGAATCGACATCGGTCATGTCTTCGCGACCCCAGTAGACCATTTCGTCGGAAGCCAGTTTTAGTGCACCAATGCGGAAAGGGATCTGACTCTGCATCACATTGTCAAAGCGGAAAGGCCCAAAATTCTCGTACGTTGTGATCGGCGCTGTGTGATAGATGTACTCCGAATCGAAGTAGCCACGACCTCGAAAGAAACTGCCCCACCCGCCGTATTTCGGATCGACGGCGATTGTCGTCATCGAACCAATATTCCGTTGAATATCGCCTGCCAAGTAGTTCGATGTCAGGGAAGAGCCAGCGGAGATTCCACCAACCCAACCGACATCGATGCGTTCTTCGAGGAGCGTCGTCACGCAGCCTGCGGTGTAGGCGTTTCGCATGCCTCCGCCTTCAAAAATCAGAGCGACTTTTGGGGCCTTAGTGCGTGGCAACGAGTCATCAGCAGGAGCGTTCATGAATGGCAATTCTAACGTGATGCGGATTAATCAGTAATGATGGGTATATGAGCACGGATTATTCGGAATCAAGTTCGGTGGTAGCGGACTCACCAGCGCATAAGCACTGTGAAGATCTGATTGACTTCGTGGTGGCGTCACCAAGTTCGTACCACGCAGCAGGTGAAGTGGTTCGGCGCATGGTCGCAGCCGGAGCCACGTACGTTACTGAAGCAGACCCGTGGCCTGCTGCAGCGGGCACTTACGTGATGCAACGCGGTGGTGCTGCTGTTGCCTGGATCGTTCCGCCAGAGCTTGCCGACGATCCCGCCACGTGGGGCTTTTCTATTGTCGGGTCGCATACTGACTCGCCGGGGTTCCGGTTGAAGCCGAATCCTGTAGTCACCTCAGCAGGATATGCCCAGGCTGCCTGTGAGGTTTACGGTGGTGCATTGCTGGGGGCGTGGACCGACCGCGAGATTGAGTTTGCAGGTCGAGTCGTTGATGTCGACGGTGCCGAGCACCTCGTGCGTACCGGCCCAATTGCGCGTATCCCACAGTTGGCAATTCACCTCAATCGAGCGGTCAATGAGGAAGGGTTGAAGTTGCACCGGCAGCGCCACACAGTGCCCATTATCGGGCTGCTGCCAGAATCCGGGTCGGCTGCTAAAACCAGTATTCATCAGGCTATTGCTGCTGCAGCGGGGATGGAGGTGGAGCGCATCGTCGCATGGGATCTTATTTCGTGTGATACCCAGCGCCCACGAACCTTCGGTCTGAACAACGAGTTCCTCGCGTGCGGGCGCCTCGATAACCTCCTCAGCGTGCATGCATCTCTCGTTGCTTTCGAGAACATGCTGGCTACCGGCACACCTCCGGCCACCAACACCATTCCAGTTCTCGTTGCTTTCGACCACGAAGAAGTGGGATCTGCCTCTACCACTGGTGCTGCGGGGCCACTGCTTGCCGACGTGCTGACACGAATCGCCACCGCCGCCGGAGCAACGGGGGACATGACTCAGCGCATGTATCGACGCTCCGTCTGCTTGTCCGTCGATGGTGGACACGCAGTTCACCCGAACTATGTGGAAGAGCATGAGCCCGGGCATCATCCGAAGCTCGACGGCGGACCTGTCCTAAAGATCAACGCTAACCAGCGCTATGCCACCAATGCAGTGGGACAAGCATTGGTGGAGCGCGTCGCAAAGCAAGCATCGGAACGGATCGGCGAGACTATTCCGGTGCAATATTTCGTGTCGGCGAACCATAAGCCGTGTGGATCAACCATTGGGCCGATTACGGCAACACGGCTTGGTATCGAGACGATCGATCTTGGCGCAGCGATGTTGTCGATGCATTCACCACGAGAACTCTGCGGAGTGAAGGATCCGTGGTGGATGATGGAACTCATCACTTCGTTCTGGACCACGACGACCATGGGGAGCCACACGTGACCGAGGAGACTGCGACTACAACGACCGGTGTTCGCGCGGGAAGTACCACGTCCTTTACGGTGCCAATGGAAGAGGTAGTGGAGTGGCGTCGCCATTTGCACGCCCACCCAGAGCTCAGCTTCCGCGAATTTGAGACTGCAGACTTCATTGAAGAGCTGCTGCGGGAATGGGGGATCACGACCGTTCGACTGACCCCTACGAGCGTAATTGGCACCATTGCCGGTACTGCAGGCGACCCTGAAACTGGGCGCGTAGTAGGCTTCCGCGCTGATATTGATGCACTACCTGTCCAAGAAGAAACAGGTTTGGAGTTCGCTTCCCGCAACCCGGGCGTTATGCATGCCTGTGGACACGATGTGCACACGGCCATGCTGCTCGGCACCGCCAAGATTCTGCAGAGCATGCGTGACCAGTTGCATGGCAAGGTGGTGTGCATTTTCCAGCACGCCGAAGAATCCCTCCCTGGTGGCGCTCGCGAATTGGTGGCAGCGGGCGCTGCAGACGAGCTCGATGAGGTCTACGCTTTCCATGTCGCACCACATCCAGTGGGGCACGTCGGTATTTGCCGAGGTCGCGTGTCCACGATGTCGGGGATCGTGTCCATCGGTATTCGCGGTCGTGGTGGACACTCCTCGAATCCGCAGCTGAGCGTCGACCCTGTTCTTGTCGCCAGTGAAGCGACGATGCTGCTGAACACTATTGTCAGTCGAAACCTCGATCCGAGGCACATGAATATTGTCAACGTGGGTGCGTTGCATTCCGGCGAAGTCGGAAACGTCATTCCAGATACCGCGAGGCTGGAAGTATCCATTCGCTCTGTTGACGAAAGTGACTGGGAGTCAATCTGTCATCGGATCGAAACGTTGGTCAACGGCGTTTGTGCAGCTCATGGTGCTCAGGCGAATTTTGAGTGGCAAATTCCTTACCCAATGGTGGTCAATGCAGACAGAGCTTCGGATCGTGCTTGGCACGCTGCGGTCAAGGCCATTGGCGAACATCGAGTGTTTGCGGCTGAACCATGGTCGCCGTCGGATGACTTTTCCTATTTCTCCCGTGAAGTCCCTGGCTGCTATATGTTCCTCGGTGGCGGCGGTCCGGAAGTGGGCATGCCATTTTTCCTCCACAACTCTCGGTTCGATGTCGTTGAGCGTGCCATGAATGCCGGAGTTCGGGTGGAAGTGCAGATTGCTCTTGATGCACTCGCCCCTGGATTCCCAGCTGCACCGGAAATGCCACAAGACTGCGAGAATCGCATGGAGCCTGCAGGAACACTGCCGCCACGACCTGTGAAACCAGGATTCGGCACTCCACAATCTAAGGCTGCAGAAGTGGTAAAGAGGAAACTATGAGTAATAACACTGTCCGACCTTCTTCGGAGCGCGTGCCAAGCCCAGCATGGGTGGAGCATGCAATTGGCTGGCATGTGTATCCGCTGGGTTTTGTCGGTGCACCAATCCACGAACACGAAATTGCTGTGCAGTCCGCTCCTGGCACTCCAGTTGAGCATGAACCGCGTTTGAATCGTATGTTGCCGTGGCTCAACTACATCCAGGGAATGGGCTTGAATGTCCTGCAGCTGGGGCCCGTTTTCGAATCGACGAGTCATGGTTACGACACGCTCGATTACTTCCGTATCGATCCCCGGCTTGGTACTGAGGACGACATGGTGCGATTGATCGCGCATGCTCATGATCGAGGAATCAAGGTACTTTTCGACGGCGTGTTCAACCACATCGGCTCCCAAGCTCCGATGTTCCGTACTGCACTGGAGGATCCTGATTCGTCGGAAGCCGAATTGTTCGACATCGATCGTTCGGTTAATCCACCGTCCGCACCGTGCTTTGAAGGCAACTTCGATCTGATCGAGTTCAACCACAAGTCGACAGCGACGAAGGAGTTTGTTGCCTCGGTCATGGATTACTGGTTGGCACGGGGTGTCGACGGCTGGCGTCTAGACGCTGCTTACGCGGTAGATCCGAAGTTCTGGGCCGAAATTCTTCCTGGTTTGCGTGAGAAGTATCCGCATGCCTATTTCTACGGTGAAGTCATTCATGGCGACTACCCGAATATTGTCCGAACCTCGACTTTCGATGCCGTCACAGAGTACGAGCTGTGGAAGTCAATTTGGTCGTCGCTGAAGGAGAAGAATTTCTTTGAGCTTGAGTGGACTCTCAAGCGCCACAATGAATTTCTCAAAACCTTTGTGCCGTTGACATTCGTTGGAAACCATGATGTCACGCGCATTGCGTCCAAGGTAGGGCAGGACAAGGCTGTTCTGGCATTGACTGTTCTTATGACCGTTGGTGGCTTGCCAGTGGTCTATTACGGCGATGAACAGGGCTATACCGGGGTGAAGGAGGATCGTGCTGGTGGTGATGATCAGGTTCGCCCATTGATGCCACCTTCTCCAGACGAATTGTCGCCTATCGGAGAGTGGATCCTGCGGGCACATCAGCAGCTGATTGCTTTGCGACGTCGTCATCCTTGGTTGCACACCGCCATCACGGAGATCACCGAGGTGGCTAACGGGAAGTTGTCCTACGTCACTAAGGCAACGGATGGTAGCAACAGTCAGCTGACTGTGACGCTGAGCATCGACGGTTCACCAACCGCAACCGTCGCAGTAGGGGATTCCGTCGATTTCCGTTTCCCGGAATCCTAATTCTTAGCCGCAAAAACTAATACGGAACACGACAAAACCCGCTCGACGCGGTCAATGGACCGTCGCAGCGAGCGGGTTTTTGGTGAGCTTTTGTCTAAGCGGAGCTTTACTGAGCAGCTGGCTCAGCAGCGCCTTCTGCAGGAGCTTCAGATTCTGCAGCAGCTTCCGACTCGGAAGCGGACTCAGATTCAGCGCCCGACTTCTTGGTGTCTTCCTTCTTGGAATCCTTCGAGCCGGTGCCCAAAGGCTTTTCAGCCTTCTCCTGGTCGGTGACCTTAATATCCGAAGGCTGCTCATTCGGTGGCGAGCAAGCAACCAGGGCTGCAGCGGCAATAGCGGTAGCGGCGATGGCGCCAACAAAGCGGTTACGCATGAAATGGACTCCTCTTAGAAAGCTGAAAAAGCTGTGCACGTTGTACCTGTGGCTATTAGTTCACGAGTACATGCGTCTTCACGAATGAGATTCTTACAGACATTCTAGTAGATTCTCAGGGATTAGCGGGAACCAGCGGGCCAATCGCCCCCGCGCCGACGCACAAAACAGCATGTGGATCCGCCTTCTCAATATTCACACGGAAGGTGTTTCCGCCACCAGAAACGGCGACCCAACGCCTGGACAACTCGGTCCCGACATGGACCGCAGTGGATCCATTGCGTGTTTGCTCGTCGTTCTCAAATGGATTGGGCAGGCTTAGCCGCACATCCATTGGGGATGATGCGGTTGCGTTGAACTCAGCCACCCAATCGCCAAGCTTGATGATGTCCGACATCGGGATATCCACCTGCGCCGTACCCGAAGCATTCGCCTTAACTTCGGTTCCACATTCTGAAACATCTCCTTGGGCGATGCGCGTCACCGGTGTTACCGCGGCGTCAACAACGGAACCGTCGTTGGAGAACATTCGTGGCTTGTCTGTGACACGTGCAAATGCCGGACGCTTATCCTCGCTAACATCTGCGAAAATTCGCGAGTAGGTATTCGCTGGTGCCGCGACTGGCAGGAGTACTTCAAATGGCACTGACTGATCCAAAATGGTCGGACTGTCAGCACGTGCCTTTTCCAACGAAGAGTTCGCGGTCTCGAGCCATTGCTCGGTTGTGTCTTCACGCCACGCATTGCGGAACGTGACGACGGAGACCGCTGACGACAACCCCAACGCAATGACCAACACCAAAATCAGCTCACGAGTGCGTTGCGGAAGTGGCGGAGCTGAATGTTCAAAGTTGATCCCCATGAACGACGCTGCGATAGCAAAACCGAGCGCAAGTGCGACATCAGCGTAGTAGTGCAGGGTATGGGCGAGAACATCAGAAGTGTGAACTCCGGAACGAACAACCGTCATCACCAACAACACGGTGGTTGCGTATACCAGCCAGCCGAGCCATGGTGCCCACGCGCGACTGTCCCGACCGACACTGACTGCAGACGTCAGAAGAATGAGCATGCCACCGATAGCAATGAGTCCAGTTGGTGCCGCTGCGAATGGCTGCCCTGGTACCCAGCGATCCCATAGCCAGGGTCCGCCTGCGAGCCCAGCGAGGAGCTGACCGAATCCGTTGAAGAACAGCTCCATGCGAGGTGTCCCTGCTGTCTCACGCGCTGTGTTCAGTGATGTCACCGCATACAGCACCGCCCAGAGCGCCGTCAGCACACCGGTGACGAGCCACAAAGTGCGGCCACGGTGCAACACCTTTCCAATCCGCTCCCGGCGCATGTACGCCACAAAAATCGTGACCATGAGAGCCACCGGCATCACAGCGAGGGACTTTTCAAAGAAACCACACGCGAGCATGACCCCAACTGCAGCAATGACCAAACTGGTGCCACTCAATCGACCGGGCTGTGTGGAAGGTACGTTCTTGCTTTGCGACGAATCGTCGTCAAGCGAAGATTCCGCGATCGGGGCAAAAGAGATACGGATGGCCAATGCGGTGAGTCCCGCCATCGCAATGTGCATGGGAAGCGCGTTGATACCGGCGGACCACCACGTCGACCCTGGCAGGGTGAGTGGTGTCAGCATGGAGATCGCCAATGCGCCGAGTGCGACCCAGGTACGGCCAGCAATGCGGCGTAGGGCTGTGGCCATCAAAATTGTGACGAGGGCTTGTCCCACCAGCATTAACGTGGCGGGCAGCCACCATTGCCATGGTGCGATCTGGTTGACCAACCCTTGCACGAGGAATGACAGGGGTGCGAGATGGCCATCGTGTTCTTGAAGCAAAAAATCAGTGGACCACGGCGAAGTATGTGCGCCACGGCCCACGATGATGAAGTCGTCCCAGTAGAAAGTGCGACCAGTTAACACCCAGACACGACCGAGAAGCTGCGCCACCACAATGAGGGCAACCCCCACCATCCATTGCTTCGGCGTCAAAGTCTGAAGCTTAGAAAGGCTGCGAGGATGCTCAAGTGCTGTTGCGTCACGCTGTGCGGTCATAAAACTAAACATAAGGGAGGTATGCCCTAGGTGGTAGCATTCAACGCGAAATCCACGCGGGAGTTCTAGCAGCTTTCTTGTCCAACGCGGCAACAAGGCACGAAGAACTGAGAGGAAAACACGGCTCAGGCTGTTTTTGACCGCTAGAACCTGTCCGGGTCATGCCGGCGAAGGAAGCTGGGAGGCTTTTCCATGAGCAATGTGAGCAACGACAAAGCGTCGACATCGACACCAGTGGCTGGAAAGTCAGCGCAAACATCGCGATTGTCGTGGCGAGTGATTGATATTGTCACCGCGGCTGTTCTCGGCGTTGCTGTTGGTTTGGTGTTCCTGGTGTGGAACATCGTTGGCGGGACATGGTTTGAAGCGCTGGATGCAGTGACCCCTGGCTTGGGCGGACTCGCCGTAGGTGTGTGGCTGTTGGGTGGTCCGCTGGGCATGTTGATTATCCGCAAGCCAGGCGCTGCCATCTTCGTCGAGCTCATTGCTGCATCTGCATCCGCAGCGTTGGGCAGCCAGTGGGGAATCTCCACGCTGTACTCGGGTCTGGCACAGGGACTGGGCGCGGAATTGATCTTCCTTCTGTTGATGTACCGCAAGTTCGGCCTCGGAGTATCGATGTTGTCCGGTGCTCTCGCGGGATTGGGAGCTTTCGCCCTCGAGCTGTTCACCTCTGGCAACCTTGCTAAAGCACTTGAGTTCAAGATGATCTACGCTTCGACTCTGTTCATCTCGGGTGCAATCCTGGCTGGCCTGGTTGCGTGGTTGCTGACTCGTGCGTTAGCTAAGACTGGAGCACTGGACCGATTCGCTGCCGGCCGCGAGGTGCGTGGCGAAGTCTAGTTCACCATGACCGTCGTTGTTTCTGCCCGAGGGTTCGGGTGGCGTCATGCAGGACGTCGTAAAGCTGCCCTCTACGATGTCACTTTCGATATTCACGCGGGCGAGAAAGTGCTATTGCTCGGCGCATCGGGCGCTGGAAAGTCGACCCTGCTTGCGGGGATCGCAGGTGTACTTGGAGACGACACCGACGGCGAGCGCATCGGCACTCTCACCGTGCACGGACACCCCGCTGAAAGCATGCGTGGCGTGGTGGGCTTGGTGCTGCAGGATCCGGATTCGCAAGTGATTTCGGCTCGCGTTGGCGACGATATTGCCTTCGGTGCTGAAAACCTTGGCGTGCCTCGCGACAAGATTTGGCAGCGGGTGCGTCGGGCAGCTGAGATCGTTGGGCTGGATGTGCCACTCGATCACCCGACGGAACAGCTATCTGGTGGACAAAAACAGCGACTCGCTATTGCCGGGGTATTGGCGATGGGCGCAAAAGTGATGTGCCTCGACGAGCCCACTGCAAATATCGACCCTGCTGGTGTCACAGAGCTTCGTGACGCCGCTTTGCACGCAGCACACACCACTGGTGCTGCGCTGGTCATTGTGGAGCATCGAGTCGATACCTGGATTGACCATGTCGACCGTGTGCTTGTTGTCGGTGACCAAGGCACGATCATTGCAGACGGCGCGCCGACAGACATTATTGCTACTTACGGAGAATCCCTCAGGGCAGCGGGTGTGTGGCTCCCGGGTCCTGCACCAGAGGTTTCCAGAGCACGCACCGTGGCAGATACTGCCGAGTGGGCATTGCGGACGGATCACCTCACCATTGGTTACTCCGCGCCGGTGCGTAGCGACCTCAACATCGAGATACCTGCTCATGCCAGTACGTGTCTGGTGGGGCCGAACGGCAGTGGAAAATCGACACTGGCGTTAACCCTCGGTGGCCTCTTGGCTCCGTTGGCAGGGACGGTGGAGGCATCGGAACAGCTGCGTCGTAAAGCAAAACCAGAGCCAATTCGGTGGAAATCCAAGCAGTTGGCAACTCGCATTGGGAATGTCTTTCAAGCTCCAGAGCATCAGTTTGTGGCGGCGACCGTGCGGGAAGAACTGGAGCTTGGGCCGCGTTTGGTGAAAGATCCGGACGGTTTGGAGCGAGTGGATGCGCTACTGGAACGACTTCGACTGTCGCACCTCGCAAATGCGAACCCCTTCACCTTGTCAGGTGGAGAGAAGCGCCGACTGTCAGTGGCGACGATGCTTGCTACTGCGCCGGCAGCTGTCATTCTTGACGAGCCGACGTTTGGGCAAGATCGGCTGACATTTGTGGAGTTGCTGAAGTATTTGCGTGAGTTGGTCGACAAGGGAGTCACCGTAGTCTCGGTAACGCACGATCCGTTGGTGGTCGCGGCGATGGGCGATCGAGTTATCGATGTGGGTCGGCCGAGCGGCGGTGGCCATGACACATCAGGACGTGACAAACCGAAACGTGGCGAAGGCGAGGTGACCCCATGAATCTCCTTGCTGGAACGAATCCAGTCGCCAGAATCATCGGCCTGATGCTCATGACCACCCCGCTGCTCATCTCCATCGACTGGGTCTCTGCGGCGGTGGCGCTGGCTTTCACCATCGTGCTGTCGCCACTGTGTGGCTTGGGACTAGGTGCACTGGCGCGCCGGGCGTGGCCAATTCTGCTGGCAGCGCCGATCTCCGGCATTTCGATGCTGTTGTACGGCGAACCCGGCGGCAGAATTTACTTCGAGTTTTGGCTTGCCACGATCTCGGATAATTCCATTTCCTTGGCATTCGCCATCATGATGCGCGTGCTTGCTGTTGGTTTGCCGGTCATGGTGTTGACCGCCAATACTGACCCCACGGATCTTGGCGACGGCCTCGCGCAAGTCCTCAAGCTCCCTGCGAAGTTCGTCATTGCTGCGGTGGCGGGCGTTCGTCTGATGACGTTGTTCGTCAACGATTGGCACGCTCTCACCCGCGCCCGGCGCGCACGAGGCCTCGGCGATGACGGCAAGATTCGTCGCCTGTTTAGTCAGGTTTTCGCATTGTTGGTATTCGCGTTGCGTCGTAGCGCGAAGCTGTCGACGGCGATGGAAGCACGCGGTTTCGGCTCGTCAGTGGAACGGACGTGGGCTCGCGAGTCGTCGTTTAGCACTCGTGATTGGGCTGTCATTGCAGCGTGCGTAGGTATTGCCATCCTGGCAATCGCGGTCGCAGTGTGGACCGGGCAGTTCCGTTTCCTCGGGGTTTCATAGGACGCACATGATTTTGCTTGTCGACGGTCGCAGTGGTTCGGGGAAGACGACTTTTGCCTGCCATCTGCAGGGCGTTCTGGGGTGGCCAGTACTACACGTGGAGGATATGTATCCCGGCTGGTCTGGATTGGCGGAGGCATCTGACCTCATTGCAGAGTCAGTTTTGAATCCAGCGTTACCGGCCGAGCGTCGGGGTTTTCACCGCTGGGATTGGTACGCCTACGATTTTGCGGAGTGGGTGCGAACGCCGTCGTCGGCAAGCGGTTCGCTCATTGTCGAAGGCTGCGGGGCGCTGACCAAGGCCAATGTGGCTGCAGCCCGCGGGATTGGCGACGGGGAAGCGTGGGGTGTGTGGTTGGATCTCGACCGTGAGGCACGTCGTGCGCGTGCGCTCCGCCGCGATCCGGAGTTTGCCACGCATTGGGAGATGTGGGCGGAGCAAGAGAATGCTCATTACTCAGCCCATGTTCCGTGGGAGTTGGCTGACTGGATTGTGCGACGCTAGTGGAGTTGAAAGGCCTAGCTGCGCGATGATGCGAACTGGGACAGGAGTTCTTTCCACATTGCTTTTGCACTGTCTCGAGCTTCAGCACTGTCGAGTTTGTTGTGATTCACGGCGAGCCCGGCCTTGGCAACACCATCTTTGCCCGGCTTCTTGTCCTGAATGACAACATCCACCCGTGTGCCGTCGGCCATGGAACAACGCCAGTACCGCCACTTCTCGGTATCGGATATTGAAGGTTTGCCTTCGATGTCAAGCGCTCCAGATTCAATGACCTGATTCATGAAAGCGTTGAACTCATCGCGCACCGTGGTCATATCGCCGGGCAGAGTTTTTGATGCCGATGCCGACCAGTCACCAGTACAACGCTGGCCAACTTCCCGGCGACCAATTGCTTGCTCGTAAAACACTGTCACGCCTTGTGCCCACCACGCGGCATTGGTCTGGACAGCTGGAGCGCTCGCGTGGTGATACGCCTCAATCTCCGGCAGCACGAGGTAGACGATGTCCGTGTGAGAGGAGTTTGAGGCTGATTTCTCATTGAGCCACTCAACCCACTCTGAGCCAGACTTGCCAGTCGGAATGAGAAAACGATCCCGGTTAGTTGAGTTCATGTCAGTTGAGTTCACGTCAGCAATTTTATGGTGTCGCCACAGGTTTCGGGTAGAGCCAACCTAGACTTAGGACTATGTTTGCGCATTCGCCTCTCGGCAGCCACGTGCTACGTAGTGTTGCCGTGCGCAACACCCTTGCCGTCGGTACCAGTGCATTCTCGGCACTCCTTCTGAATTCCGGAATTCGCACGCACCTCGATCCACTCATGCGTCCGCCACGGTTGCCGAATCGTCGACCGACTTCATGGCAGCTCACAGCAATGGGCGCAGTCCTGGGAATTGGGATGGCTGTTGCGTTACCGATCCGTCGTCACGCCGTTGCCAACGCAACGGCTATCGCTTATCTCGGTGCAAGTGCTACGCCGGGATTTGGCCTCCCCGTTTTCGAGTTCATTCGCCGAGGTTGGTCATGCCGGAGTAGGGGAGAGGCATCCACAATTGTGGTTCTCGGTTGCGCTTTACGTAACGACGAACCGTCAGAGCTATTGCGCCGTCGACTGGAAAAGGCCGTCGCCGTAGCTCGCAGGCAAGATGATCCCGACTCAGTGCTGTTCATCTGCAGTGGTGGAGTGGGTTCGGATACCGATACGAATTCCACCAAATCGGAAGCGGATGTCATGGCAACGTGGTTACGGGATCGTGGCTGGGTGCGAGTGGTGAAAGAGGAGCAATCAGCGAATACGGTGGAAAACCTTCGCAACTCTGCAGCGCTCGGTGTTGTCGGTCGTGTCATTGTGGTGACAAGTGACTTCCATGTGTTGCGCGTGACTAAGAATGTGCGCGAAGCTGGTCTGGCCTCTGCGGGGCAATTGTGGCAGGTAGAAGGTGCTCCGACACCATCACGGTTCTGGGCAACGTCCATTCTGCGAGAGTTTTTGGCCCAGCCGGTCATGGTGGCGCAGTGGGCGCAGCAGCGGGGCCAGAAGTGGGCACGGCAGTGGGCGCAGCAATCACATTCGGGTGAAAAGTAGTCGTTTCTCCCGAAAAACTCCCGGCTCCGAAAAAGTCGAACTACCATCGGGTGAGGACTTACGCATTGCGCCTTCATGAGCGTGCAAAACGTACATAAGACTACGGAGGATTATCCATGGCACTGACCCCAGGCTTCGACCTTTTTGAGCTTCCAGAAGAGCATCAGGAACTGCGCGCAGTTATCCGTGATCTCGCCGAAAAGCAGATCGCTCCACACGCAGCTGAGGTTGACGAGAAGGAGCGTTTCCCAGAGGAAGCTCTGAAGGCGTTGAACGAGTCGGGCTTCAATGCAATCCACGTACCAGAGGCATACGGTGGCCAGGGTGGCGACTCCGTTGCGGCTTGTATTGTCATTGAAGAAATTGCTCGTGTCTGTGGTTCTTCCTCTCTGATTCCTGCAGTGAACAAGCTGGGCACCATGGGCCTGATCCTGAAGGGCTCCGAAGAGCTGAAGCAGGAAGTTCTGCAGGACATCGCAAACGGCGACATGGCTTCTTACGCGCTGACCGAGCGTGAAGCTGGTTCAGACGCAGGCGCAATGAAGACCCGCGCTGTCCGCGATGGCGACGAGTGGGTTTTGAACGGCTCCAAGTGCTTCATCACCAACGGTGGCATTTCGAAGTGGTACACCGTCATGGCAGTCACCGACCCAGAAAAGGGTGCAAACGGCATCTCTTCCTTCATGGTTCGTGCTGATGACCCAGGTTTCCGTGTCGGTGGCCTGGAGAAGAAGATGGGCATCAAGGGTTCCCCCACCGCAGAACTCTACTTCGAGGACTGCCGAATCCCAGCCCACCGCATGGTTGGCGAAGAGGGCACCGGTTTCAAGACTGCTCTGGAAACCCTCGACCACACCCGCCCAACCATTGGCGCACAGGCACTGGGTATCGCCCAGGGTGCATACGATTACGCCGTGGGTTACGTGCTGGAGCGCGAGCAGTTCGGCAAGCCAATTGCAGCTTTCCAGAACACCCAGTTCATGCTCGCTGACATGCGCACCAAGATCGAAGCTGCCCGCCTTATGGTTTACACTGCAGCATCCAACGCTGAGCGTGGTCACGCAGAAGGCGGTGCAAAGCTCGGCCTCATGGCTGCAGCTGCTAAGGCATACGCATCTGACGTGGCTATGGAAGTCACCACCGATGCTGTCCAGCTGCTTGGTGGCTACGGCTTCACCCGTGACTTCCCAGTTGAGCGCATGATGCGTGACGCGAAGATCACTCAGATCTACGAGGGAACCAACCAGGTCTGCCGCATGGTCGCTGGTCGCCAGGTTCTCAACGAGGCAAAGAACCGCCACTAATCACGTCATCTGATGAAGGCTCGTGAACTTACTGTTCGCGGGCCTTTTTCACGACGTCGACAAGCGCAGGAAGCCCCACCGCAGCCGTGGTTTGCCAGAAGTGCGTTGCGTGCGGAGTGAAATCAGTTTCTTCCGGAGAAATCTCAACGACTGGAATACCAGCCTCGACCGCAGCCAGCGGTAATCCCGCAGCAGGGAAGACGACACCCGATGTGCCCGTCACGATCATGAGTTCAGCCTTCTGGCTGTACATTTCGGCTTCCATCCACGCAGCTTGTGGGAGTGACTCGCCAAACCACACCACTCCTGGACGGATAAGACCTGCCACGCAGCGTTCGCAAAACGGTGGCATGAGCTTCTCGACGGGCTCGCGAGGAGGATCAGGCTGCTCAGCTGGGGCACCACAGTGGTCACAGCGGAAAGCAAATAGGCTGCCATGAAGATGCGCTACATGATCGCTTCCTGCCCGTTCATGCAGGTTGTCGATGTTCTGAGTGGTGACGTGGCCCCAGCCGGGGCCGTCGGAAAGCAGCTCTGTCCACTTTGCGATAGCTATGTGACCAGCGTTTGGCGTGGCGTTTTGGACTTTGCTCATGCGCCACAAGTACCAGGGCCAGATGCGGGATGGATCACGTCGCCATGCATCGAAATTGGCCATGGCAATCGGGTCAACTTTGGACCACAAGCCAGTTTGCTTATCTCGAAAGGTTTCGAGACCTGATTCGGCGGACATTCCGGCCCCGGTGAAGAACTCAACGGTGTTCGCAGCGGTAGCGAGTTTGGCAATCGAGCCAGGCACAGCCGGGTGAGTCTGAGGAGAGGTAGTCATACCGTCAACGGTACGTGCAGTACTCACGAACTGCGGATATATTCATGAAATCGCGAATTCTAAATTGCAGCCACGTCAACTAATGTGGAGAAGAAATTAAACCCGCGCAGTAATGCTTGTTCAATAAAGTAGTACCGTGAGGGGTATTAGGCAGTATTATTCTTGAAATGCAGGAGAACACCAGCGTGGCCAACGTGATTAGCACTGACATGGGTAGCTTGTCATCGTCAGACGGCTCCGAAGAAAACCCATCCGCAGGAAATAGCATCGATCCGACGTTCGATGGAGAAGCGCAGCGCCGTGCCATTATTAATCGGTTGAAGCGCGCAAATGGACAGCTCGCGGGCGTTATTGCGATGCTGGAAGACGACCGCGATTGCCGGGAAATTGTCACTCAGCTCAGTGCTGTGTCCAAAGCGATTGACCGAGCAGGCTTTAAGGTCGTCTCGTCATCTATGCGTGGTTGCCTCAATGGCACCGACAATGGGCATCTGACCCCGGATGAGATCGAGGATCTCTTCTTGCGTCTGACGTAAGTCACTCTTACACGACGCTGACACGGTGCGGATCAGCGAAAACCGTACCGTGACTTTCCCATGTTTGTCGCAGCTCCGGCACTCCCTTCGCTCGGGCGAGCGCAAACTCGTTTGCCGTCGCCGGAACCGCTTGCAACATGGTGACAGTTTCCCCACCCGGCGCAGTTACGTCCGGAACGTCTGCATGAATGAGCACGAACCCGGTGAACCGCGACCCTGCCCACAATGGGCTGTTGAAGTCGAGCAGTGCGTCTTCCTGCAGAACGAGTCCTTCAATGCTTGGCGACGCCGCCAGCATCGCCAACGGCCTAATAATCTCGTCGAGGCCGTTGTTCATTTCGACGATAATCTCCGCACGAGGACCCGTCGTAAAGTCTGGGGTCATGTCGTTCGGATCCGCCATCGGTTCCGCCGAGCAGCCGAGTGACGCGTACGTCACCACACCTTCGGAGTCAGGACCAAAACGCAGCAGCGTCATCGGAGTCGCACCCAAAAACGTGAGCTGTGCCTCCGCCGGATCGCTATCTTCGTAGAATCCGCATAATTGCTCGCGAACTGCGGTAACGATGGCGTTCATGTGGTGTGAGACTCCTCTAGCTGGTGGTATGTGGCAGGGGCGCTGAAAAACGGTACTTTACGACGACCCCATGGCCGGCATCAACGACACATCAGTTGCCCAAGCGATGGGGTATCCCAACGATCGTAACCACCCATCAATGTCGTTGTTATGGTGCGCAATACCTGCGACCGCTGAGAATGCTGCATCCATGGCGCGAGTGGCTTGAGCTTCGGTAATGAAACCATGGACAAGAGCTTTGCTGAGCTCGTCTGTGTCTTCAACTACGACGGTGCCATCTGAGCGTTGCACGATGTCAAGGTACAGATCAGTTGTATGCCACATGCCTGGTCGGTCTGATGTTGCAGCATCGGGGTGGTCAATATCGACGATGTCCAGGTACCGAACGTGCTCTTTTTCAACTTCAGGGCGGAAGTGAAAAATGCTGGCCCTGAGGCCGTGTGCCGGCAGGAGGTAGGACTCGAGGTAGCCAAACTTGGGATGGTCCATCCCTCGGCGCATGTAGAGGCAGCGGGGAGCGACTAGCTCGTAACGATCGACGAAACGCACGAACTCTTTGGGATCGGTGTTCGTGCGCTGTGTGGTGTCGAAAACCTCGTGTTTAGGCGGATGAGCGCTGGGCATGCACTCAACGATAGTGAGGTTTTTAGCCATATAGGTGAAGAATCTGAAATTATGCGAAACGAGCGATAGTTCTTATCCGAAAATTCCGAATAGCGGACGCTTGCTTACTTGTGGCTGATTTTCTGGGCAGGTGCATCGATTCTGTTCAGGGACCATCGCCATGACCTGATCGATGTGGGAGCCACAGCCACCCCAGGTGGTTTTGTGGCATTTTGGGCATTCAACTGGATAACACATAGGGGGAATAGTACCCACAGGGGTATAAGGTGGTCTAGTTTTTCGCCCGGGAAAATTGGCCGACAAAAAGTGGTCTTCCTCACATGGATTGCGCGGGGTGCGAGACGGGAAAGCCCGCCGTGTCACTCAATTCTTCACCGTGAAATTCGGGAGAGTGACAGGGCGGGCTTAAGTAGCTCGGGGAGCGGTTGCGAAGCTGTGAAATCTAGAAGCCGAACTCTGGCAGCGCTGGAACCTGTGGCAGTGCTGGAGATTCAGGCATTGCTGGCATCGCTGGCATTGCAGGAGACTCAGGCAGTGCTGGGAACTGTGGGCTCGCTGGGGCTGGGGTTGCTGGGAGCTGGCCCATGCCAACTGGGATAGCGGCTGCAGTTGGAGTGTAGTTGCAATCTGCTGGTCCGCTGGACTCGTTTGCGGTGATGCCACCTTCAAGGAATGCAATGACAAGGCCATTGCCCGTGTTCGCAGTGCCATTGACGGTGGATGGGCCACTTTCAGCGTTGATGCCGTTGTTGGTTAGCTCCGTGGTGCCGTAGTTGCCGTTAGCTGCGTTGATCCAATGGACGCGCATGCTGGTGTTCTGGTGTGGAGCCAGTTCCTTAGTGCCAAGTCCGGTGAAGATGAAGCCGGTCTGACCTTCGCCAACGCCTGGCAATGGGAGTGGTGCTGGGCCTGGCACAGCAGTAGCGAGGCCGATCGACCGGGACTGGCCGTCAATGCAATTCTCGGCGGCAGTGGGGATAGCGAACTGGACGGTAGCTGGGCCGTTCTCTGGAACCTCGAAGCCGGGCTCTCCGCCACCTTCGCCGGTGAGGAAGTCGATTGCCTTGTTGATGCCGTCACGAATCTCGGCTGGGACACCAGGCTGGTTCACCATGTCACGGACTGTGCCGTACACATTTGGAGATGCAGCCTGTGCGAAGTCGAGGGATGGGGAAGCGCCTGCAGATGGGACAGCGCCCGCGAACAGAAGTGCCGATGCGCCAAGTGCGACAGCGGTGCGACGAATAAGTGTGCGTCGATGGTAGACCACGGTGAAGACCTCTCGGTAGTCGGGAGTGTGAAGAATCGAGAGCCATCATAAGACGGAAAGTGAAAGTGAGTGAAATATTTGCAGGAAAAAGGTTTAGAAAAATCTCAAGAAGTTATCAGTGAGTAGTGGCGTGTCGAAAGTGAATCAATGTGACTGAAGTGATAATGGATAACTGTTGAGATTTACGTAAAACTGCGATCTGGCACCATTTCCCAGTGGGGACTTTAGGAAAGTCAAGCCTGGCGCTATCGCTGTGAACTTTGTTCAAGCCTGTCATTGTGGAGCCGTCGGGTCGCTATGGGGTATGGGAATACGCAAAACCCCGCACTTTCCCGGATTAATCAGTTTGGGGGTAGTGCGGGGTGATCGTGGGGTGAAATCACATCACGGTAGTTTTGCGTGAAGTTTAAGCGCGCTGCTCGCTGCCAATCTTGCTGTTGCGGGACAACTGGTTTCGGAACAGGGTGACCATTGCCCAGATGGTGATGGCTGCGACGGTCGCAATCAGGGTGATGGCGATGTAGTACGGAGCGGAGAACTTTTCAATGAGATTGTTCTGGACGATGCCAACGTGGAGTAGGAACATCGACAGGACGCTTAATGCTACACCTGGGCAGATCAGGGTAAATGCTGCTGGAGACGCCGTCTCGTTGCTGAGAACGAACTGCTTGTAGAAGCCATTTTCGCGCATGACCATGTGTCCGAGACCAAGGAAAGTTAGCTGGACCATGACTGCGGCAGCCAGTACAACCAAAACGAAAATTGTGGTCTTGGGGTGCTCAACAGGGCCCTTCGGGCCAAGGTCGGCCAAAGTATTCATGCCGTGACGAAGGCGGAGGAATGTAATGCCCAGCAGTGTGGTGACTGGAACGGTCAGCCAAAGGGTGGCTGAGTTCTGCAACGATAGCCCGTAGCGCATCATGCTTGCAGCGCCGATTGGCATGAACGCAAGGAAAAGCAAGACGGTGATCGCGGCAAAGAATAGCGAGCCGAAGATTGCGATCATGACTACCCATTTGTTGGTGCCCATTGCTGCTGGTGCTGCGAAACCGACGGCGATCATCGACATTGCGAAGACTGCGAGCAGCTGGTTCAGGCCGCCGTTTGCCTTAAAGTCAAAGCCTGCATTGATGACGCGCTTCAAATAGACGGTCATGTAGTAGATGGCAAGAGCGCCAACCGCTCCGTACATGATCAGTGCAAACGGCATGAAGGACTGGATAATGTCCCAGAGGCCTGGCACATAAGCCATCATGGCGACGAAAATGCCGTTGACGGACATGCCCAGAGTCAGTGGTACGGCCATCAGGGTGACCTCAGCGTTTGATGAGCGCAACTGGGTGTATGCCGAGGTCTTACGGAACGCGAAGAATTCGCGCAAGTTCCAAATGAGTAGGAAGAAGTGCATGAAAAGGAAGATCGTCATGCCGACATATCCCACCCACACGGACGCCTTCAGGAACGCGTTGCCGTCGTTATATGCCGACCAAATGCTTTCGAACGTTGGCATAGGGGTATCTGGATGTGGTGTGACATGCATGAACAGCATGAAGAAGAACACGGACATGCCGCCGAAGCCGAGAGCGGCCAAGAAGTACAAAGGCGAATACTTTTCGCCGAGATTGCGGATCATTAACGTTGGTCCTCACTATCGGTGAATTCTCCACAATGCTGGAGGGGACGATTCTCTAATACCCCACGGGGTATAGCGGCCAACCATAATGATGTTGACGAGTCCACGCCAAAAAGGGGTGAAAATATACCCCCGAGGGTGTTTTGTCGTAAGTGTGGGGCGAGCGTAGGGGGCTGATCACACTTAAACAAGTCGCTAGATACTCGGAACTAGGAGTAACGTGTATGACGCTCTAAAGCTGCAGGGCATTGCGCCCGTGGCTTATGCACGTCCATCTTTTCAATAATTAATAAGGAGCTATCCGCCTGTGAGCGATACTGAGTTCCGCAATGTTGCCATCGTTGCCCACGTTGACCATGGCAAGACCACCCTCGTTAACGCCATGCTGGAGCAGTCCGGCGTGTTCGATGACCATGGGGAAGTCGCTGACCGCGTGATGGACTCTGGTGACCTGGAACGTGAAAAGGGCATCACCATCTTGGCGAAGAACACTGCAATCCGTCGTAAGGGTGCAGGCAAGAATGGTGAAGACCTGATCATCAACGTCATCGACACTCCTGGTCACGCGGACTTTGGTGGTGAAGTGGAACGTGCTCTGTCCATGGTTGATGGTGTCGTGCTATTGATCGATGCGTCTGAAGGTCCGTTGCCACAGACCCGCTTCGTGTTGGGTAAGGCTTTGGCTGCGTCGATGCCGGTCATTATTTTGGTGAACAAGACCGACCGTGCGGATGCCCGTATCGACGAAGTCGTCGAGGAAGCTCAGGATCTACTTCTGGAACTTGCCTCCACTGTTGAGGACCCAGAGGCGGCCGAAGCCGCTGAGCGCAACCTGGAACTGCCGGTGCTGTACGCCTCAGGCCGTGCTGGCAAGGCATCCACTGTCAATCCTGGCAATGGCAATCTGCCAGATTCCGACGATTTACAGCCACTGTTTGACGTCATCACGGAAGTTTTGCCGGAGCCTTCCGCTGATGTTGATGCTCCGCTGCAGGCTCAGGTCACCAACCTGGACTCCAGCTCCTTCCTTGGCCGTATCGGTCTGATCCGTATTCACAAGGGGCGCATCAAGAAGGGTCAGCAGATCTCGTGGATTCACTATGACTCTGAGGGCCAGGAGCATATCAAGACAGCAAAGATCGCCGAGTTGCTTCGCACCGTTGGCGTTACCCGCGTGCCAACCCAGGAAGCAGTCGCAGGTGACATTGCGGCAATCTCGGGTATCGACGAAGTCATGATTGGTGACACCCTGTGTGCGGTCGATAATCCGCAGCCATTGCCACGAATCACTGTTGATGAGCCTGCTATTTCGATGACGATTGGTGTCAACACCTCGCCACTGGCTGGTAAGGGCGGCGGCGATAAGTTGACGGCTCGCGTCGTCAAGGCTCGCCTTGAGCAGGAACTCATCGGTAACGTGTCGCTGAAGGTTTTGCCAACCGAGCGCCCAGACACGTGGGAAGTTCAGGGTCGTGGCGAGATGGCCCTGTCCGTGTTGGTGGAGACAATGCGTCGTGAAGGCTTTGAGCTCACCGTTGGTAAGCCACAGGTAGTGACCAAGATGGTCGATGGTAAGGTGCATGAACCATACGAGCACCTCACCATTGATGTTCCTGAAGAGCATCTTGGTGCGGTCACTCAGCTCATGGCGGCACGTAAGGGCCGTATGGAGCAGATGGGTAACCAGGGTTCCGGTTGGGTTCGCATGGAGTTTGTTGTTCCGTCGCGCGGCTTGATTGGTTTCCGTACGACGTTCATGACGGAAACCAAGGGCACTGGTATCGCTAACCACTTCTCGGCTGGTTATGACGCATGGGCTGGCGAGATCAAGGATCGTGCATCAGGCTCACTAGTGGCTGACCGTTCGGGTCAGATCACGGCCTACGCACTGCTGCAATTGTCGGATCGTGGCACGTTCTTCGTTGAACCGGGCGATGAGGCATACGAAGGCATGGTCGTTGGTGCCAACCCTCGCGATGAGGATATGGACATCAACATCACTAAGGAAAAGAAGCTCACCAATATGCGTGCAGCATCTGCTGATACGACCGTGACCTTGGATAAGGCTCGCTCGTTGACCTTGGATGAAGCCATGGAGTTCTGTGGTGGCGACGAGTGTGTTGAGGTCACCCCTGACGGAATTCGTGTTCGTAAGCTGATCCTGAACGCAACCGAGCGCGGTCGTGCTCGTTCGCGTGAAAAGGCACGCAACAAGAACGCCTAGCTCAATTCTGCTGCCAAACGCAGTAATCTGGACTCCATGAGTATTCGCCGTCGTCGCTTCCGCCCTGCACTATTAGCGGGGCTGGTGTCGACGGCGTTCTTGGCTTCTTGCATGGCTAATCCAGGGGAAGCCCCAACGGTGGCAGAGGACCCAAAACCGCAAGATCAGGCCAAATCTAAGGAAGATCGCGAAAAGCAGCTACGCACCATCAATATCGGCGTCGATGAGTTTGGCGAAGGCTTCAATCCGCATCTGATTTCCGATCAGTCGCCGCTTACTGATCTGATCGCGAGCTTGACACTGCCAAGTGCATTCATTCCTGATCCAGCTGACCCAACCACGTTGGTGCAGGACAAGGACGTACTCGACGACGTCACCGTGGATACAGTCACAACGAATGGCACGAAGAACACTCATATTCGATATGACATTCGTGAAGGTGCTCAGTGGTCGGATGGAACTCCTATCTCGGGAGAAGATTTTCGCTACTTGCACCGAAAGATCGTGGAAACCCCAGGGGTAGCGCATTCCGCGGGATACGAGCAGATCGATCACATCGAAGTTTCCGGTGGAGGCCGCCGAGTTGATGTCTATTTTGATGGCGAGATCGTCGGCTATCAGGAGTTATTCCGCCATTTGTTGCCTAACCACCTGCTAAGAGCGTCGACAAGCGGTTTTGAGAGTTTGCTGGCCACCAGCGTTCCTGCATCGGGTGGCAGGTATTCGGTGCTGCACATTGATGTGGGCCGTAACGAAGTGCGTTTGGCGCGCAACGATCGTTTCTGGGGTGACAATCCGGCGACAACCGAGAACGTGGTGCTTCGCCTCGCAGGTAAGGATGTTGCGGGTGCCCAGCAAATGCGCTCGAACCAATTGCAGGCAGCATACGTACGCCCAGCGGAAACGACTGTGCTGACATACGGTCTAGTACCGGACGCGGTCACCGAAGAGTTCGATGCGCCCCGCACACTGTCCGCATCACTGAACATGGCATCGGTCAGGCTTGACGACGTCGCGGTTCGTCGCGAATTGCTCGACAGCATTAATGTTGACGAAATTGCCTCGGTTGCCACTGGGCGTCGTGCAATTGAGAACCCTGACCAGGTCGAGGAATCTTCGACACCTGCGACGGAGACGGCATCTGACGAGGCTCCAGAGGGGGCACCGGAGATGACAGCATTCACAGAGGAACAGCCACTGCGGCTAGGGGCAATGGGAGAGGATCCGCAGGTTCAAGCGGCGGCTTTCGCGATCGCTGATCAACTTACTGCTGCGGGAATTCCGGCGGAGGTGACCACCTCTTCGGCTATTGATCTCACTCGCTCGTTGCTTCCATGGGGAGAAGTGGACATGGTTGTTTCGTGGGGCGAATCGGTGAACACTCGCTTGCAGGCTCGTGATCGTTACTCGTGCCCAGAAACCACCAGGCCTTCGCTGAAACCGAAGAACACCGCCACTACGAAGGGCTCTACGTCTGTACCGTCGTCGACAAGCGAGAGCTCGTCGGGAGCATCGAACGCTGAGTTTGCTGCGCCAGCGGCAACAGCGCGGGCGGGCAATCTGTCAGGAATTTGCGACCCTGAAATCGATGAATTATTGCAGGATCCCGGCACCGAGGTTCCGCCGGAGCTGTCTTCGCTTATCGACGAGCGTGCCGTAGAAATGCCAATCGCCACCGACCATATGCTGACCGTGGTGGGGCCGGGGGCTATTGTTCCACGTAACCCAGAACAAAAAGAGTGGCCATCGAGTCCGTGGACTGGTCGACTAATGACAATCCCGCTGTGGGAACGAGTCGTAATGGAAGAAGCAAAGAACTCTGCCGATGAATAGCGTTGTTTTTGTCCACGCCCACCCTGATGATGAGGCTATTTGGACAGGTGGCACCATCGCTGCGTTGGTTCGCCGAGGTGTTCAGGTCACCGTTATTACCTGCACAATGGGCGAACTTGGCGAGGTAATTGGAGAGCCATATCAAGGTCTCGTTGCGGGTCGAGCTGATCAGCTCGGTGGATTTCGCGTGCGTGAGTTAACCGAAGCGCTGACAGTTCTTGGTGCAAACGGCCCCTCACATCAGCCGATCTTCTTGGGGGGTGCGGGGTACTGGCGCGATTCTGGAATGCTCGGTGATCCAGGCAATGACGACCCGCGAGCTTTCATCAATTCTGGGGATCGTGCAGTAGCGCAATTGCGAGTTTTGCTTGATGATCTCCAGCCGGATCTAGTCATTACCTACGATGCTGACGGTGGTTATGGACACCCGGATCACATTCGCGCTCATGACATCACCGTTGCTGCCTGCGGGGACAATATCCCGACTGCATGGGCAGTGACGGATCACGACACTCTCGCTGCCGGACTTGCTGCCATCACGGTGGTGCCTGAACAATGGCATTCCGCGACAATTGATGACTTCGCATCAGTCACCGGCGAATACGGTGTCGTGCTTGACGACGCCGCCCTGTCGGCAAAAATTCGTGCATTGGAAGCTCACGCTACTCAGGCCTGGGTGGGCAACGGTTCGATGAGCCATACGAACCCACATGCCGCGTGGGGCAGCGTCGATGATTCGGGTCGTGCCCGAGGTGTGTGGGCATTATCTAATCTGCTGTGCCAGCCTTTAGTGCCGATGGAGCATTATCGACGAGGTACTGCTGAAAATTTAGCAATTCTGGGGGATGAGTAGTGATGACGGAAGCCGTCGAAAAGCACTGGGGTGACCCGGAGCGTTCCCAGAATCGTGAGGTCTTTGACAAAGGCGAAGCTGGGACAGCGATTGTGTGGCTGTGCGTTGCAGCGTTGGTCACTTTGCTGTTGGAAGTTGTCTATCTGGGGCAGTGGTGGACAATCAATGGCGTAGCCATTCCTGTGCCGTGGACGATTCCAGTGGCATACGTGATGAATTTGATTCTGACCAATACAGCGCTGTTGTGGACTTCTAAGCGCACTCTGGCTGCTGCTCCCGTGTGGTGTTGGGTTGCCGGTTACCTCATCATTACGGCATGGACTAGCCTCCCATTCGGAGGGGATGCGGCATACGGCCCATGGCTTCGTGCCATCGCTCTGCTTGCTGCCGGAGTAGCTGGTGGAGCATGGCCATTGCGTCATTCCCGATAAACTAGACTGACCTGTACAATTTACTTACACCCATTTCCCATGAAAGGTCGAGAACTCCAGCCATGACCTACGTAATCGCCCAGCCTTGTGTCGATGTAATGGACCGCGCGTGCGTTGAAGAATGCCCGGTTGACTGCATTTACGAAGGTAAGCGCATGCTGTACATCCACCCAGACGAATGCGTTGACTGTGGTGCATGCGAACCGGTGTGCCCGGTAGAGGCAATCTTCTACGAAGATGACGTTCCGGACGAATGGATCGAATACACCGATGCCAACGTCGACTGGTTCGACGATTTGGGCTCTCCAGGTGGTGCGGCAAAGCTGGGGCCACAGGACTTTGACGTGGACTTCATTTCTAAGCTGCCTCCACAGGCGGAGGAGTAAGACTCAATCCAGCCGGAGGTTTCTTGTGGCAGTTGATGCCGTGTGGGCACAGGCGCTGGCTCAATGCGGGGTGTCTGCAGGCAGCTCTGTTGTCATCCCTGAACTAGTTGAGCCAGGTCTTGTCCAACCGGTGGCAGATTTCGGCATGCGACTCGTCCGTGCTGACTCGCTGATGCAGTTGGGGCCTGCCCGTCCAGCAGCGATGATCATTCACTCCGGCGGCAGCCCGCGTGGCCGTATCTTGGGACACGACCATCTGCGGAAAGTTGTGATGTGGGCACACGAACGTAGCGTTCCACTCATCTCCGATGAACGCGAACTGCCTTACTCTTGGGTGCTTGACGCGCCGTCCATCTTGTCGGACGCAGTATGCGACGGTAACCAGGACGGGCTGATTGTCATTGGATCAGAAGCTACAGGGGCGGATCACAATAGCGACGGCACCAGCCTCGATCGACACCGTGCACGACTGCAACGGCGACGCGCACTTCTCATTCCGGAGCTTCACGCAGCCGGATTCCACGTCGAGGATTCAACAGGTGGCAAACACCTATGGTGCACCAAGGGCGAGCTGGACACTGACACTATTGCTTGGTTAGCGGCGCACGACATTCCAGCAGAACTGGGAAGCACATTCGGTCCTCGCGGAGCACGGCATATTCGGCTGAGCCTGGACGAGCCGACCGAGTTTATTGAGGCCATTGCAGGGCAATTACGCCAAGCACGTGAGGCACACGAGTAATTCATGGGACGAGCAGCAGGTAACCGCGATTCATGGTGGGGAAAAGACCGCGAGCGTACGACGGCCCAACTGAGCGATGTCGATTCGCTACTGCACGCGGAGCCGTCCATTCCGTTTCACCCCGACGTTCTTTACGAGGATGACGAACTCATTGTTGTCGACAAGCCACCTTTCTTGCCATCCACCCCAAATGGGCGATTGCAAGCCAACACTGTGCAGCAGCGTTTGCGACAGCGTTACGACGAGCCGGACATTGTCGCTCTCCATCGATTAGATCGATTGACTGCGGGGGTGTTGCTGCTGTCGAGGAATCCACAGACACGTGGTGCGTATCAGCGGTTGTTCCAGGTAGGGGACGTCGCCAAGAAGTATGAGTGTTTGACAGTGATGCCCGATGACTGGGATTCGGGGGAAAGCCGAGCAGCGGATCTCTGGTTGTTGAACACGCCAGGGCAGCGCGGGGTGTCAGTCGTTCCCGAGGGCATAACCGGTGCGAAGCAGGCATCGACGCAGGTGACCTTTGTCGGTCCGGTAGCTGCTGATATCGGGGATGTCCTTGGAGATTCCCACGGGGGCGCGTGTGCTTGTGGGAGTTGTGGCCAGGTGATGACCGTCGCAAAGTGGTTGTTGGAGCCGGCGACCGGGCGGACTCACCAATTGCGGGCGACGATGAACCACCTGGACTATCCGATTCTGGGTGATGACACCTATCCGAACGACGCGGGCCGTGATATTGGGGATTTCAGCGTGACGCTGCGACTTTTGGCGACGAGCGTGGCTTTTACCGACCCGCTGTTGGGTCGTGTTCGAAATTTCGAGACTGCTCGGGAAGTGGGAATCCGAAGATAAATATAATATGCATTCATGATTAGTAAGAAGGTGTGTGAGACACCAGCCGGAGAACCCGCAGAAAAGACGACGGCGAAGAAGACGACACCCCGGGGTCGGATGGCAACGAGGTTGGTGTCGACCCTCGTGGCAGGAGTGGCGGTAGTAAGTAGTGCCCTGCCCGCAGCCGCTTCACCAAAGCTGCCGGTGTTACCAGAGACATCGGGAACGGCGGAGTCACCTAGCGCACAGCGAGTGCAATTCCCTAGCGACGAGCTCCCTGGCCTCGACCATCACATTGCGGGTACATCGAGCCCAATTATTCCGCGTCCCCTGTTGGAGCCCGCAGAGCGTGCACTAGGTACCGTCACCGGGTCACCAATGGGCCTCGATGCCTTCGCGGAGGGGGAGTGCACCCCATTGACGGTACTCATGGTGCCGGGCACGATGGACACGAATAGGGTTCGCTCGCCTGAGCATCCGATTGGCACATTCCTGGGAGAGATGGGCTCCACATTCCAGGACCGTTTTGGCGACAACGCTCGCGTAGCGTGGATTCCGTACACCTCTGATGCGGTGGCGACTGCAAGCTATGGTCAGTCCCGGATCGATGGTGCGGCTGCTGTCGAGCAATCCATTGACTACTTTGCGACGGCGTGCCCAAGCACCTCTTTTGCTTTCGTGGGATATTCGCAGGGAGCGGACATCGTCAATGTCGTTGCCTCGAATATCGTTGCAGGCCAGTCACGTATCGAGGCTTCCCAGGTCAATTCAATCGTGGCACTGGCGAACCCGCGCCGGAGCCTGGTCAGCAATAGTGACGGCAGCTCGGTAGCGAATGCCACCTATGGCACGGCAGCAGCGGACACCCAGGGCATGTTCGGGCCGGTTGATGGCGCCTGGGGTGAGTTGTCGGATCGCGTCATCGAGATCTGCAACGAAGGCGATCAATGGTGTTCTGCAGATTCCAGGATTGCGCCACTATCGGGCCTGTTTGAGGAGCTGTCGTTGGATCCGGCAGACACCAAAAAGACCGCGCACGCAGTCAGAGAGGTTTTGCAGGACGAAGAATCGTATTGTCCTGAGACTCGTGAAGGCTTAGCGGTCTTTCTGAAATTCCTACTTAGTGGCACGGAAGTCCACTTGGCATACGACACCAGTGTGGACGGCATGCGTCCGGGAACTGACATCGCAACCGAGTGGGTACTTCAGCGGGCGGAAGCCGCGGGTGTGACACTGAGTGGCGCCACGACTACTGGCTCGACTACCACTGACTCGACTACCACTGACTCGTCGAGCGACGTTCCAGCTGCTGGCGGTACTGCTTCGTCGTTGTAGGAAGCAATTCTCCAGTTGCCCAGTCGAGAATGACTCCGTAATGGCGAACGAGATCGAGCTGGTCAAGTTCACCAGCTCGGTATCGAGCCGCGACGCTTTCGGCGTCTTCGGTGATCTTGGCCTGACGTTCGTCGCGAAGAGTTGCGCGCAGTGTGGTTGTTGCGGCGTCATCTAGTCGGTAGTCGTCGATTTCCGCATCGACGACGGTGATGACGACACCGTAGTCCTTCGCAGCGCGCTCGACGGACACATATTCGTCGATGACATCTTCGAGCACTGCCTCCGGGTCACGCTCTAGGGGATCTCCGAAACCACCGCCACCAGCTGATGGGCGTTCAAAGGAGTCGCCAGGGGACACCTTCTCATTAGAGAAGATTGCGCCCAAGTAGCGCTCGTTTTCGGAGCCACGGTTCAGCCACACTCCGTGCGGAATCGATGGCAAGCCACCGTTGATACCCCAGGTCACAGAGCGGGATCGGTCACAGCAGTAACTCATCACGGTGGAACGGCAGTCGGTGAGCATGCCTCCCTTGGAGACACCCAGGCCGCCTCGGTACTTGCCCGGTCCGCCAGAGTCGGTGATGAGGCGATGATGGCTAGTCAGAACAGGGGACAAGCGCTCCTGGCCTTCGACGGGCTGCACAGCCAAACCAGGTCCGAACACTGGTGCGGTCGCAGATGAACCATCACGGTCCGTTCGGCCACCCCAGCCGCCAGCCATCCAGTCGTACCACATGAAGAAGGCGCCCTTGTCGGTCTCTTCCTTGATATCGCGGGTGTCTTCGCCACCAATCAGCAGGTACTCCAGGTTGAAGGAGCACGCCAGCGCACGGTCTTCCATGAGATTGGACCACAGCTCGAAAACGGCATTCATGATCTTCTCGTACGGACCCGAACAGAAGCCAGTCACGGCGTGTGGCAGCCCAGCATTGACGACGGTTCCCTCTGGCCCCAAATCCACATCCATGGCGCGGTAGAGGCCCGAGTTCAGTGGCACATCTGGGAAAAACGTCTTGGTGCCTGCGACAACGCCCGAGAACGCGGAGCCGTAGCCGGCGTTCAAGAAGCTGGCGACCGCAGGAGCGGAGCCATCCAATGAGTAGGACAGCCGTCCACCCTTGATCCGCATGGTTACCTTGATGGGGATGAGCTGCTCGTCCTTGGCCGGATCCAAATCGAGGTAGTCGACCGTCGACCACTCACCATCCGGGAACTGCGAGACTCGCGCACTCACGATGTCTTCAACGTAATCCTGGACTTCTTGAAGAGCGGTTTTAACAACGTCGAAGCCATACTTTTCGACGAGTCGCAGAATTTCACGTTCGCATACCGCAGTTGCTTCTGCCTGTGCACGCAAGTCACCCATGATGATTTCTGGGCTACGGGTATTGGCGGCGAGCATCTTGGCGATGTCTTCCAGCAAGCGCCCCTGTTGCCAGATGCGAATCGGTGTAATACGAAGACCTTCGGAGAAGTAGTCCGTCGCAGAGACGTCGAAAGAGCCAGGTACCGAACCACCGGCATCTGCCCAGTGGCCCTTGTTCTGTGCGAAGGCAAGGAGCTTGCCTTCGGCGAAGATAGGGCGCAAGAACGATACGTCATTCATGTGTGTGCCACCGGCGTAAGGGTCGTTGACACAGAAAACATCGCCTGGATGAATATCATCGCCGAACTCGTCGAGAACGGCTTGGCACTGGAAGTGCAACGTGCCCACGTGGACTGCGATATCCTGGTCGCCTTGCATGACGGTGTTGCCCTGGGCGTCGCACAGTGCGGATGAGAAGTCGCGGGAGTAGATCACGAATGAGTAGCAGGTTCGGAGGATCTGCTCGCTCATGAGATTGACGGAGGTTGCGAAGGCATTCTTCAGAACCTCAAACGTCACGGGATCAAGTGTGCGTCGATTGGTGTTGACAGAAGTCATGATTTTCTCCTCGGAATGCCTTAGTTTTGTGCCTGCTCGGCCTGGCCGATATGGATGCGGATATTGGCCCACTCGTCGATCTCTGCGACATCTCCAGGTGGAATGACCGTAGTGGCATCGAACTGATCGATGATGGCTGGGCCGCTGACACGGGTACCTGGATTGAGCTTGTCGCGGTCGTAGATTGGAGTTTCTACCCAGCCTCCAGCGGACAGGAAGTGAACATCACGGGTTCGCGGTGCCTGCGGAGCTTCTTGCTCCTTGACCTCAAAGTGCGCGAATGGAGGGCTATCAAGCTGGCCGATAGCAGTGACGCCGATCTGGTACAGCTCTACCGGTGCATCAGGCTTGGAGAATGAGTATTCACGCTCATGTTCTTCGTGGAAGAGAGCGATGGCATCGTCGAGTGGGCTGTCTGAGTCGGGAAGCGTGATCGTGAGGGAACGCCACTGGCCGCGGTATCGCATGGATGCCGTGGTCTCGAACTTCATTCGATCTTCTGGGATTCCTTCGTGGTGAAGGCGGGTGCGACCTTCCTTCAGCAACTCGCGATAGCTCGCTCTCAAGTCTGCCGAGTCGACATCCTCAATTGCCGACTGGTACATCTGCGAAATGTCGTGGCTAATGTCGACCAACAAACATCCCTGTGCAGAGGTAACACCTGGATGCGGAGGCACAACAACTGTAGGAATCGACAGCTCTCGAGCTACTTCCGCACCATGCAAAGCTCCCGCGCCACCACCAACAACAAGGACGAAATCACGCGGGTCGTAGCCACGGCGAATCGATAGCAGGCGTACCGCATCCGCCATATTCGCATTGGCAACCTGAATGACATTCTCTGCAGCCACTTCGCGGTCAAGATTCAATGGCTTTGCGACGGTCGTCGTGATGGCATCGCGCGCTGCACCGATGTCCAGCTTCAAGGCGCCACCGATCAGGTCGGTACCGAGGCGGCCAAGCGTGACATTCGCATCAGTGTTGGTGGCTTCTGTGCCACCGCGCTGGTAGCAGACCGGGCCTGGGTCGGCGCCTGCAGACTGAGGGCCATTGCGCAACGAACCTGCATCGTCGATCCAAGCGAGGGAGCCACCGCCTGCGCCAATGGTCAGAACTTCGATGGACGGGAAGGTAATGGGGAAGCCGTATTCAATCTGCCATTGCTTGGTGACACGAATACCGCCCTGATACACCAATGAAATATCGGTCGACGTGCCACCCATTTCCAGACCAATCGCATTCTCGTACCCACAGCGAGTTGCGATGTCTTGGACTGCAATCGCACCAGCAGCAATACCCGACGCAGCTAGTCGCACTGGGTACTTGGACACCATCTGCGGAGTCATCGAACCGCCACCGGAGTGCAGAAGCAGGAGGTCGCCTTCATAACCACCGTCGGCAAGCTGGTCTGACAAGCGGTTAACGTAGCCGGATACCAGGGGCGCGATAACGGCATTGGACACTGCTGTGGAGAAGCGCTCGTACTCGAAGATTTCAGGCAGGATTTCGCAGGACGTGGACACTGCGACATCCGGAAGTTCTTCGCGCAGGATCTCGGCCATGCGCTGCTCATGAATGCTATTTGCATGGGAGTTGAGGAAACAAATAGCGACTGTTTCGACGTTCTTGCGACGCAGTGTCGTCGCCAATGAACGCGCCTGCTCTTCGTCGAGAGACTTGATGACGGTGCCGTCGTAGTCGATACGCTCACTGACTTCGTAGCGGTCTCGGCGTCGAATGTACGGATCGGACACGTCCTCGTAGGCGTCCCAAAGCTCGTCCTTCGTGCCATCACGAATCTCAAGAACGTCCCGGAACCCTTCGGTGGTGACGAGGGCCGCCCGCGGGAAGTTACGGGTAATCAGGGCATTCGTTGCGACGGTCGTGCCATGGCTCAGCACTTCGACTTCAGGCAAGCTGACATTCGCCTGGCCGATGCCGTTCATGACGGCACGCATCGGATCATCCGGAGTCGATGGAACTTTAGCGACGGACAGCTCCTTCGTCTCTGTATTCACGATGGCGACGTCGGTGAAAGTGCCTCCGACATCAACAGCTACGCGGTATCGCTTGTCTGAACTGGCCATAGAAATGGCACCTCTTCCTTGTTCGTGGATCAATATCTCGGGGGAACTGCTCGCTCGTGGCGGAAGTTGTGCTCAACTATCGGACGCAGTCAGAAAAGTGACAATGGAAGTTCGTCCAAAGATTCCATGAAAAGTTGGGCATTCGTCCAAAAGTCGACAATGAAGGGCATAAAGTTTTGAGGTGAAATTATGATGCGGATCACAAAAAGTATTTGCGAACCGAAAGGATGACGTGTTCACACTCGGCGATGTATTGCTCGCGCACACCGAATTGCGTCTTGTCACGGAGACAAACACCAATCGTTCGATGACCGCGATGTGTCGCCTCGGTGATGGCGAGGTCGCCGACTGGTTTGTGATTGTTGACGGGGCGCAACGCGCACGTGGAGCAGCAGCCATTCATCAGCTGACAACAGCTGGCGCGGTGTTGTGGCACGGCGATTCAGTTCCGCCAGAAGTGGTTTCAGCAGCTGGGGGACATGGCATTCCTTTGGTGCAGCTGCCGGAGAGCACGCCACTCACCGAGATCTATGCTGCGGTCGCAGCTCTAGGGCAGCGGGTCCGAGATACTTCTTCGTGGCGGAAGCTCACGGCAATCGACAGGCTTAGTTCGGCGCTGATGTCACGGCAGCCCGAGGCGGAACTCATTTCCGAATACACACGCCTGACCAACAACACGGCGCTGCTGACCAATATCGACGGCGACGTGGTCGCCAGTACTGGCCAGCTACCAGCACGTACCTTGGCTCGAGTGCTGCGAGGTCGTCGTCCGACTACGCACTCCGCCCGCATTGGTCGCTGGGCGGTCACTGCGATTCCCATTACTGCTGGGGACGGAGCCTGGGCAGTGGGGGACGGCAAATGGTTTGTCATCGGTGTGCGCGCTGCTGATCCGCCTTTGGCACACGATCCAGTAGCCTTGGCTGCCCAGAAACTCCTGCTCGTCGCCACAGAATCCAGACGGCAGCTATCTCAGGCCGAGACGATGCGTGCAACGAGCGTCGTCGCATCGTTGATCTACGGCGATGGTGATATCGATGAACTTGTGAATGCCCTTGTCAGTCGAGGATTCTCACGAGATGCCGAGTATCGAATTATTGCTGCAGGAAACCGTCGCAAAGCTGCAGAACCCGGTGTGGGAGTAGCCGCAGCAGAAGCCGCAGCGCGATCATCTGCGCCGTTGCTACTTGCGCCGGTGGAGGGAAGACTCGTGGCAGTTGTCGAATCAGGATTAGCCGACGACGCCATTGCAACCGCCTTGCCGGAACCCGTGGGGATGTCGCAGCCATTCGGTCGAGTGCGCACAGCTCAACAAGCGTGGAGACAGGCAAAAGTCGCACAGCTTTCAGAAACTCCCCACGAGACAGTTCGTTCCTTCGATGATTGCGCAGCATTCGCCCAAGCCGCCGCGTTGTTGGATGCTGCAGCGCTGGCACAATGCGTCCGAAAGACTGACACCGCCCTGGATTCGCTTGGCGACGGCTACCAGTTGGCGAATGCGCTCATGGAAGAAAACTTCGTCGTGAAGGCGACAGCGAAGAGAATGGGCGTCCATATGAATACTGTTCGCAACAGGCTCGACGTGTTGTATGACGAGCGGGGGATTACCCGGGAGGACATCGTCATGTGGCACTTGTGGCGTCAACTAGACGGCTCGTGATGCCGTTGGGGAAGCCGAAAAAACCGGCAGACACCCGTGGTGAAACGGAATGTCTGCCGGTACGTGTTTAAAAAAGCTTCGCCGAAATCAGAGTGACTGACTAGTGGTGAACAGCACCTTCAGCGGCGGGAGTCTGAGCGGCCCGAGCCTTCGAACGTGGCCCCTTCGTCACTGCTGCGATGATTCCGAGGAACGCACAGACCGCGAGGACAGCGATGACCTGCTGGCGGGCACCTTCGTCGAAAAGCATCATGATGCCAAGACCGACGATGAGTAGAACGGCAACCCACGACAGGACAGGGAAAGCCCACATGCGTACAGAGAGCTCGCCCTTTGCTTCCATCTGTGGGCGCAATTTGATTTCCGACAGTGCGATGACGAGCCAAATTACCAAGAGGCAGCCACCCACGGCATTGAGCAAGAAGACGAGTACTGAGGAACCATCGAACGCGACCTGAATGCCGAGCGATAGGAATGCGAAGACCATGGACATGATGACAGCGCGGCTAGGCACTGCGGAATCGTTGGTCTGGGCGAAGAAGGTAGGAGCTTCGCCACGGTTAGCCATGGAGTAGACAAGACGTGATGTTGCGTAGATCTGTGCGTTGAACGCGGAGAGCAGGGCCAACACGATAATTACTTCCATGAAGCCCACAACACCCGGCAGGTTTGCCTGCTGTAGGACCAAGGTGAATGGCGACTCTGCAGCGCTGTCGGCACCCTGAATCTGTGCGTATGGCAGCAAGAAAATAATGACCAGAACACAGCCCAGGTAAAACACCGAGATACGGAAGATTACAGAACGAACTGCGGCAGCAATGGAGCGCTTTGGATCGTCAGATTCCGCAGCTGCAATCGTCACAATCTCAATGCCGCCGAAAGCAAACGCAACGGCGAGGAGGCCTGCCGCAATGCCGGCTGGGCCGTTCGGTAAGAAGCCAGATTCGGCAATGTGCGTGGTGCCGACGAAAGTGGTGCCTGGCAGCAGCCCGAAGAAGAGCAGCACGCCGACGATCAAGAACGCAACAATGACGGCGACCTTAATGAATGCGAACCAGAACTCGAACTCGCCGAAGCCCTTGACCTGAGCCAAGTTCACAACAGCGAAGAAAACTACGCAGACGAGACCTGGGATCCATCCAGGAATTCCCCACCAGGCACCCATGATGGCACCAGCGCCGGTGATCTCTGCACCCAGCACCATGATCAACATGAACCAGTACAACCAGCCCAAGATGAAGCCGGCAGATGGGCCGAAGGCCATTTCTGCGTAGGTCGAGAAAGATCCTGATGCTGGTCGGGCTGCCGACATCTCGCCAAGCATCTGCATCACGAGAACAACGACGAAACCAGCAACAAGGTAGGAAATAAGAACGCCAGGGCCAGCAGCTTGAATGCCAACACCCGTTCCAAGGAATAGACCAGCGCCAATGGCTGAACCCAGACCCATCATGGTGAGATGTCGGACCTGTAGGCCCTTTCCGAGTTCAGTTTCACCCCCGCTAGCAGGAGTTTGTGAAGTAGAAGTCATGGTTTTCACACTACTAGCCGGGTTAATGGCACATAAACGTAACTCTCAGCTACCCCTCAGGGTTACCCCCATTTTCGAAGCGCATGCAAATAGCGGCGTGATCGGGATCTTGGAAGAAATGCATATTGTTTCGACCAGCGAGTTCCCATGCAGTGACGCGACGATTCTCGTCCAGAATCTCAATTGGAGTTGTGGAGTCGATGAGAATGTTCTTTTCGATCACACAGTCATTGCCCAGATCGACGCCAATGACGCCCGCAGATACGCCAATCTTGCATCGCTCACCGATATGTAGCGGAATACGGCGACCGCGTTTTTCTTGCCGCGCGATCGCAGTACCTGCCAGACCCAGGTGGGTGCCACTGCCAAGTACCACACCGGATGAGAGGCGTCCCTCGATCTTGCATGGACCGAGTGAACCGGAGTTGAATGACACGAAACCTTCGCGAAGTACCGTTGTTCCCGGCGCCAAGTACGCGCCCAGCCGAACACGTTCGGCTTCACCGATTCGTACTCCCGACGGCAACACGTAGTCCACCATTCGTGGCATACGGTCGATGGAATACACGTGAATCAAACCGCGTTGGCGCAGATTCGTACGCATCGACTCGAAATTGTCGGGCAAGGCCGGACCCTTATTCGTCCACGCAACGATATTCAACGAGTCAAAGACATCATCCATATTGATGGTGTGTGGCTCGATAATGCGGTGCGACAGCAAGTGCAGACGCAAGTACGCATCGTGGGGATCGATTGGTGGCTTCGACAAATCAGCGATGGTAGTTCGAACCGCTACTTGCTCGACCCGACGATCCTCGTCGAGAAGAACCTGACGAAGCATCTGTGGAGAAAGATCATGAGCACCGAGGCGTCGCGTGCCACTTTCCCGAACTTTGTCGTCCAAAGCAGGGGATGGGTACCAGGTATCGAGCACCGTCCCATCCATCGCGATATTGGCAATTCCCGTAGCCGAAGCACCAATGGTCATCATGCTTTCGATACTATCTGGTCTGGACTTTTGCTTCGATTTATGTCCCGTCCGTACCCCTTACAGGAGAACCGTCGTATGTCTGGTACCGCGCTGCAGCGAGCACAAATCATCCTTGCCATAGGTGTCGGCGTTGGCCTGCTGCTCGGTGTAGCTGGCGCCGTGCTCAATATGGTGTGGCTCACCCATGCTGCATTGTGGTTCCTCGCCGCAATTGGGTTTTTCTTAATGTTCGCCATTGGATTCACAATCCGGCCAGGACAAGCCCCATGGACCATTGTTGGCGCGATTGCGGTCGCGGTGCTGCTTCTCTTTGGCATTTTCGGCGTAGGCTCGCGGCTTCTCATGCTTGCCGGGGCATTAGCGCTGGCCTCGGGAATGATTTATCGAATGCTGTGGCAACGCAAGCTTCAGCTTCGCGACGATCGAATCAATGCACTACCGAACTGGGAACGTGACGAACTTGGTGAGCGTCTCGCTGCGCAGCTGGATGCGTCGTTTACTCGCCGACCGCAGCCGGCGTTCGATGTGACTGGCGAAGTTGATCCCTCGGAGGTCCGCGGAGCAGAGGCACGACTGTTGCTGGCGCTGTGCCGTCCGCTACCCGGAGCAACAGTGATTGAACGACTTCCGTACCGAGATGACGAGGTTTCAATCTCTGCTGGTGATGGTGGTGGATACGCGAGTGTGGCTCTCTACGGAAGCCGCGTTGCTGTTGTACATACGCAGTGGCCCGCAGGCGTTGTCGTCGACAAGCAGGAGCTACCTGCAGGGGTGACAGTGCGCGAGTTCTTGCTGCGCTCCGGTGATGAGTTGGACGATGCTCCTGAGGATGCGCCGACAATCGTCACGCCTACAGAACCGCATGAGCTGGCGATGTTTGTGGCCGGTGGTGCACCGGCGAACGGCGATGCACTGCATGGGAAGGCTGCAGACTTGCACGATCGCGTGTTGAGCAGACTGTTGCGCTAGTTAACGGGTGGGGCAGTATGACATCTATTCTGCGGAGAAACTGCGCAGCGATTATGTTCGACACTTATGACACCTTCGCGCACTCCATCTCCAGAAAAGCAGCGCCGTCTTCGTGGACCACTAATGGTTCGAGAGTCCGGGCCGCAGTCGTCGACGACTGACCACCGGCTGCTGTCGCCTCAGAAAGACACTGATTGGCTACACACCGACACGTGGCGGGTGCTTCGTATTCAGTCTGAGTTCGTCGATGGTTTCGGTGCGCTGGCAGAGATTCCCAAGGCGATCACCGTTTTTGGATCGGCGCGAGTGAAAGAAGATCATCCGTATTACCACCAGGCATACGAGCTGGGAAAGGCTATTGCGGATGCCGGATATGCGTGCATTACCGGTGGTGGTCCAGGCCTTATGGAGGCACCGAACCGTGGCGCCTATGACGTGGATGGTTTGTCCATCGGTCTTGGCATCGAATTGCCCCACGAACAGTCTCTGAACGAGTGGGTCGATTTGGGCATGAACTTTCGGTACTTCTTCGTACGCAAGACCATGTTCTTGAAGTACTCGCAGGCATTCGTATGCATGCCAGGTGGATTCGGTACTCTCGACGAACTTTTCGAAGCGCTGTGCATGGTACAAACCGGCAAAGTCGTGAAGTTCCCAATCATTCTCATGGGCACCGAGTTCTGGTCGGGTTTGGTCGAGTGGATCGAGGAGCGACTTGTATCGGAAGGCATGATCGCCCCGGAGGACACTCAGTTGATGCTGGTGACCGACTCCATCGACGAAGCGATGGCGCACATTATCGAAGCGCACTCCCACGGCGACGACACGCCAGATCACGCGTAATCCGAATGGTCAGAAGTGCTTTTCAGTCGTCGCCACGTCCTGCGGTGATGGCTATTGTGAATCGAACTCCCGACTCCTTCTACGATCGTGGCGCAACGGCTGCAGAGAAAGCTGCGTTAGAGCGTATCGACGACGTCGTAAAGCAAGGCGCTGACGTAATTGATATTGGCGGGGTTAAAGCAGGTATCGGCGACTACGTGTCTGTTGCGGAGGAAATCGACAGGGTAGTGCCAACGATCGCTGCAGCGCGAGAAAAGTATCCCGACGTGTACATCAGCGTGGACACGTGGAGATCAGAGGTCGCAGCCGCCGCTATCGCAGCTGGGGCGAATCTGGTCAACGACACCTGGTCTGGACACGATCCCGAGCTCGTTGAAGTCGCTGGTCAGCATCGAGTGGGGTACGTATGCTCGCACACCGGAGGGGCGAAGCCACGTACGAACCCTTATCGCGTGCATTACGACGATGTCGTGGCTGATGTCATCGCCGAGACGACGGCACTCGCGGAGCGGGCGGTCGCTGCCGGCGTGCCCGAATCGCAGGTACTGATTGATCCAACCCACGATTTTGGCAAGAACACTCATCACAGCTTGGAACTGCTCCGCCGTGTTGATGACCTCGTTGCTACCGGGTGGCCAGTACTGATGGCGTTGTCTAATAAGGACTTTGTCGGGGAAACCGTCGGGCGTGCAGTAGACCAACGCGTTCCGGGAACTTTCGCAGCAACAGCTTGGGCTGCGCAGCGAGGTGTTGCCATGTTTCGAGCACACCAAGTAGCGGGCACGGTCGATGTTTGTCGCATGATCAGCGCCATCGCTGGCAAGGAGATGCCTATGCGAGTGTCCCGCGGGCTCTTGTAGCCTGAGCGTATGAGCATTGCCGTCGCCGCTGCGTATTTCCTGCTTATCCCACTATTCGCTCTATTGTGCTGGGTCGTGTTCAAAGCGATACCCAACAATGGCATACCGGACACCCAATCTGGAAAAAGGGATATTATGGAAAGCACAGCCGTGGGGCATGATGTCCCACGGCATCTAAACAGTAGTGAAGAGGAAGTGCCCACATGGCAGCTATGAAGCCCCGTACAGGCGATGGCCCGCTGGAAGCGGTTAAAGAAGGCAAGAAGATTGTCATGCGCGTTCCTGCCGATGGTGGCGGACGCCTCGTGGTCGAAATGACCCCAGAAGAAGCAGCAGAGCTCGGAGCAGCGCTGTCCAAGGTAGGGATCTAGCCAAAGAGGTTGATCCTCGCTAGACCTAGGGCTCGTCGAAAAGAGTAAGGGCACAAATTGGTTGTCCGCCACAGGGCGGTACACTGATGTGCCATGCGGTGTGCGTGCATACCGCGATTCTTTTACGACGGCCCTATTTTGTTTTAGGAGTGATGAGGGTGCTCGCCGACATCATTGACGTGCTTGCAGATCCAATTGACGGCTCAGATCTGGAGCGTGGGGATGCCGACTGGGCAACGCTGAAGTCCACCTCAGGGCATAGCTACGATGTCGCAAAACAGGGTTATGTCACGCTCGCTGGAGGCGCTGGACTGCGCTACTCCGGTGACGATGCCAAGATGATTGAGGCTCGCGAGCAATTCCTGTCGGGAGGTCACTACGCACCTTTCGTTGAGGCAGTGACCGGCAACGTCCAAGATGTTCTTGACGACGCGAACGTGTGCGACGACGACAGCCCTGTCATCCTCGAAATCGGAGCAGGAACCGGCTACTACTTGGCCCACACTCTCGACGGAGTGGAGAATTCTCGAGGTGTTGGCATCGACGTGTCGGTGCCCGCGGCAAAGCACCTCGCCAAATGCCATCCGCGAGTTGGTGCCGTAGTCGCCGACGCATGGGCACGCTTGCCTATCCGCGACAACTCCATCGATGCCATCACCGTCATTTTCGCGCCACGCAATGCAGAAGAGTTTGCGCGAGTACTGAAACCAGGCGGTCAGGTCGTCGTTCTGACCGCCGCGCCGGGCCACCTCAGCGAGCTCCGTGCGCCACTTGGCATCATCGATGTGGAACGGGGCAAGGTTGAGCGGATGATTGCACAGGCAGAAGGTCACCTCGTGCCAGTCGGTGAGCCGGAACTGGTCGAATACGAGATGATCTTGGATCAGGAAGCCATTACTACGCAGATAGGCATGAGCCCTTCTGCGCGTCATATCCACCCTGATGTACTTGCCGAGCGCATCGCAGCCCTACCAACGCAAATGACCATCACGGCCCGCGCCCACATCACGCGCCTGGGCTTGGCGCAGAGCTAGTCTTTCACTTCGGTCGCGTGGATCTGTTCGTCCAGATCTTCTGGTGCCAGATCCGCGTCCGAGAACTCCACCGTCAGTGGCAAACGTAGTTGCAGATCCGTTCCCGGGCATAGCTCAATGGTTCCCTCGCGAAGCTTGAAATCCAGGACGTGGCCGCCTGCAGTGTGGTCGTCGTCAAGAAAATGCACGTGGCACCCCGGAACCGAGATTCCCTTCTCGTAGACCGGCGTGCGGAATCCCGCGATAGTGCCACGCACATTTGTGAAGTCGACGGAAGCATCAGATTCCGTTGCCTCGACCATTTTTGGGTAAGGCTTCTGCTGCTTTACGACGGTGCGAGTCTTCACCCATTCAAACTCACCCGTAATTCGCAGTGCGTACATAAAGTTCTGGCTAGGCACCATGCGATCGATGATCGGCGTGATGTCTTTACGCACGATGTTCTGTGGTGCTTGACGGACAATGTGCGGAACAAAGTTGGTGACAACGGTGTAGGGGCTGCGTTGATCCATCGTCGCGCGAGATGCCGAGCCGTCGCCGCGAAGCTGCCAGCACACGCCGTCGAGAATGACCATTTCGCCGTCTAGGCCGTCGAAGGTGCCGATGCCGAAATTGCCGTGCCCCAGAATTTCACCGATAGTCATTTCGCCGTCGTAGATGCCGTCGAGAAGAGCGGACATCAGTGAATTCTGGAAGAACGTATGTCGAACTGTTGGAAGATCATCTGGGGTAGTCACGGTTCCCACGTTAGTTGAATGCAAAAGGCGAGGTTCCTGGTTGGGAACCTCGCCATATGCGGAAATATTACGGAACTACATCAACGACTTGTAAACGTCGACGGTCTGCTCAGCAATGGTTGCCCAGCTGAAGACGTCAACTGCGCGCTTCTTTCCAGCTTCGCCGTACTGCTTGGCAGCGTCGCGGTCGGACACCATCTTGTTCACGGCTTCAGCGATGTCACGCTCGAAGCCCTCTGGATCGCTTTCGTTGTAGTGAACCAGGGTGCCGGTCTCGCCATCAACGACAACCTCAGGAATACCGCCTACGTCGGAGGCAACAACTGCAGTGCCACAGGCCATGGCTTCCAGGTTTACGATGCCCAGTGGCTCGTAAATGGAAGGACACACGAAGGAATCAGCAGCGGTGAGGATCTCCTGGATCTTCTCCTTTGGCAGCATGTCCTTTACCCAGAAGATTCCGTCGCGCTTCTGCTGCAGGTCGCTGACCAGCTGCTCAGTTTCAGCAGCGATCTCTGGAGTGTCAGGTGCGCCAGCGCAGAGGACCATCTGTACGTCCTCATCGAACATGGAGGCAGCCTTGATGAGGTGAGCGACACCCTTCTGGCGGGTAATGCGACCTACGAAAGCGACCATTGGACGCTTCGGGTCCACGCCCAGCTCGTCCAAAACGGACCAGCCATTGGCTTCCTTCGACTCTTCCCAGGTTGGGCGTGGGTACCACAACTCGGTGTCGATGCCATTGAGCACAACGTGTACGTTATCTGGTTCAATGCGTGGGTACGCATCGAGAATTGCATCCTTCATACGTGCAGACACAGCAATCACGGCATCTGCGTACTCCATGGTGTTCTTCTCAGACCAGCTTGATACGTCGTAGCCGCCACCCAGCTGCTCGCGCTTCCATGGGCGGTGCGGCTCAAGGGAGTGCGCCGTAGCGACATGTGGAATGCCCTTCAGCTTGCCGGTGAGGTGGCCACCGAGGCCGGAGTACCAGGTATGGGAGTGTACAACCTGGATGTCAGTTTCAGCCGCAGCATGAGCCATGCGCAAGCCGGTGGATAGGGTCTTGATTGCGCTGTTAGCGTCAGCCAATTCGGGGTCAACGCCGTGGACATAACAGTCCTTTTCGTCTCGCGGACCGCCCATGCAATGGACATCAACACTGACTCCGTCAACCTCGCGCATGAAGCGGGTCAACTCCGTCACGTGCACGCCAGCGCCGCCGTAAATCTCTGGTGGATACTCTCGGGTCATCATCGCAACTCGCATACATCCCAGAGTATCGCCAAATTACGAATCAGGGTGGGGAGTGGTTTCGGGGGTAACAGCTTTTCCAGCACGAGATGGAAAACACATATAGGTTGGAAGACGTGAGGAGTCAACCACATGTTCTGTCCATCGTTCTCGCCGGCGGCGAGGGCAAGCGCCTTTTCCCACTGACGGAGGATCGCGCAAAGCCCGCCGTTCCTTTCGGAGGAAGCTACCGGCTCATCGACTTTGTGCTGTCGAATCTGGTTAACGCAGGTTATGTGAAAATCTGTGTGCTGACCCAGTACAAGTCCCATTCGCTCGACCGCCACATTTCTCAGGCATGGCAGCTGTCCGGCATCACCGGCCAGTACGTCACCCCTGTGCCGGCGCAGCAGCGACTGGGCAAGCGCTGGTTCACCGGATCGGCAGACGCAATTCTGCAGTCCCTTAACCTTGTCTACGACGAGGATCCTGAGTACGTCATCGTTTTCGGTGCTGACCATGTGTACCGCATGGACCCAGAGCAGATGGTCCAGGCACACATCGAGTCTGGCGCAGGTGTGACTGTCGCAGGTATTCGCGTGCCACGCAAGGAAGCTCACGCATTCGGTTGCATCGATGCTGATGACAACAATCGAATCACCAGCTTCCTGGAGAAGCCAGCGGATCCTCCGGGCACCCCGGATGACCCAGACGCTACTTTCGCCTCGATGGGTAACTACGTGTTCACCACGTCCGCACTCATTGACGCTATTAAGCGTGACTCCGAAAACGAAGAGTCTGACCATGACATGGGTGGAGATATCATCCCAATGTTGGTCGATGAAGGCGAAGCTTACGTCTACGACTTCAAGGACAACTTCGTTCCAGGCGAGACAGAGCGAGACAAGGGCTACTGGCGTGACGTCGGTACCATCGACGCTTTCTACGAAGCGAACATGGATCTGATCTCAGTTCTGCCTGTGTTCAACCTGTACAACAAGAAGTGGCCAATCCACACGTTCTCTGAGGAGAACCTGCCACCAGCCAAGTTCGTCCAGGGCGGCATCGCCCAGGCTTCGATGGTTGGTGCCGGAACCATTGTCTCCGGTGGCACTGTCCGCAATTCAGTTCTGAGCACGAACGTCATCGTCGAAGATGGCGCAACTGTCGAAGGCTCAGTTCTGTTCCCGGGTGTCCGCGTCGGCCGTGGTGCAGTTGTTCGCCACGCAATTCTGGACAAGAACGTTGTCGTCTCCGATGGTGCAATCATTGGCGTCGATCCAGAAGCAGATGCTGAACGCTTCAAGGTTTCCGCTGGCGGAGTCGTCGCCGTTGGCAAGGGTGAAGTTATTTAATAGCTTCCACATCAACAAAATGAGGCTGACCGGAATCATTTCCGGGCAGCCTCATTTTTTGTCTAGCAATGGTGCTGAACTAACGCACCACAGTCGGCAGCGCGTTCTCTAGTTCTTCACCAACACGATAGTGCCAGCACCGATAGGCAGGCGCGCGATGGTGGCATCCTCAATAGCGAGAAGATGCTTCTCTGCCTCACGCGCTGCCACGGTATCGCGGTCAGTACGAGTATCGTCGGCCACCGTGCCGTCGAGAAGTACTCCCGTAAAAACAAGCACACCGCCGGAACGCAGCAGAGGCCACGCTAACTCCTGAATTGCAATGACATCGGTTGGTTCCGCATTGATATAGACCAAGTCGTAGGCATCAAGAGCCAGACGACCGAGGACTTCTCGTGGATGCGATGGCAGGAAGCGGTGACGAGACGCCACAGCGCCCGCCCGCTTGAATGCGTCACGAGCCAACTTCTGGTGCTCGATCTCTGGGTCGATGCACGTCAGCTGGCCACCGTTTGGCATTCCGGCGATCAAGTGTAGGCCCACAACACCAGCAGCAGGAGTTGCTGCAACAGCGGCTGCGTTGGTGGTCCGACGAGCGGTTGCCAACGTCATGAGCATGGTGAGCACGGAGCCACTTACATCGTCAGGGGTGCTGAGGCCGAATTCGGCGGCATCATCACGAGCAGCAACTAGCGCCTCGTCGGCAATAGTTGTGGAATTGATGTGGTTGCGAATTGCGTCCAGTGCGGAAAATGGGGCATTCGAAGAAGTGGATTCAGTCACAATCTTGAAGCATAGAAGAAAAAGCACCTGTCCAGGCATGGCACGCCCGAAAACGCTGCAGGTTGGGGCCAGTGTTACCAAATGTATTTTGTACTCTCAACGGTTTATCAGGATAAGGTCAATCAGAGCCCAGACTGATAAGGAACAATGTTCTTCATGACAACTCACGGAACCGCACCTGAAACGGCAGACGTAGCCCTTAGTGGCACGGCTGCGTTCGATGCTGGCGTGGGTGATATGCCAACGTGGTCCGAATTGGTCGAGCAGCATGCAGGCAGTGTGTATTCGTTGGCATACCGGCTCAGTGGCAATCCGCATGATGCAGAAGATCTAACGCAGGAAACGTTTATTCGAGTGTTCCGTTCGTTGAAGCGGTACCAGCCAGGAACGTTTGAGGGCTGGTTGCATCGAATTACCACTAACTTGTTTTTGGACATGGTGCGGCACCGGCAGACGATCCGCATGGAGGCACTGCCGGAGAACTACGAGCGAGTTCCAGGCAATGAGCCAACTCCAGAGCAGGTATTCGTTGATTCGAATCTCGATGCAGATCTCGAGTTCGCTTTGAACGAGCTACAGCCGGACTACCGCGCAGTCGTTGTGCTGTGTGATGTCGTGGGTTTGTCCTATGAAGAAATTGCGGACACACTCGGCATCAAGATGGGGACGGTACGTTCCCGTATTCACCGAGCCCGTACTCAGTTGCGCGCATCGTTGGAGAAGGTAGAGAAGAACAAGCGTTCCGTCGCTCCTGCATACTGATTCCCTCTGGGACTATGGTGGGCACAAGGAGGTATGGGTTTGTCTGATTACCGCTCATCGGAGCAGTTCGCGTCCACTGATCATCTGTGCACGGAGGCAGTCGCCGCGTTCGTCGACGGTGAATTGATGCCGGCTGCTCATAAGCGCGCTATGCAGCATCTACTGGCTTGCCCTGAGTGTCGCAGGGAAGTAGCTCGGCAACGCCAGGCAGCTCAGCGTCTCCGCGACTCGGGCGAGTTCCACATACCATCCGATCTACGCGCACGGCTGGCATCTCTGTCTGAATCGACAGTTCCTTCGGATGTTCCTGATGCCCGCAACCTTGCTCATCGACGTCCAGAGTCCCTAGTCGCAGCAGTCGAATCTGTGCTGCGCAATCTACGTAAAGCGAGAACCGGGCAGTGAACCGATTCGCCCCTCAACCAGGCGAAGCTGGTGGCCTTCAACGCCCACCCATCCCTGAATCACAGCTCACGCGTGACGACGAATCGTCGACAAGCACATACTCCCCGTGGCACGACGATTCCGCGCAGATGATCAGCGGTGCACCGGCGAAGCAGGCCGGGGCGCGTGAGGAAGATCCGGTGCGACCGATCCCGAAAGTTGATATACGGGAAGCTCTTTTTGGCCGTATCGTGCCGTGGCGATCGGTAGCGCTTGCTTCGGCAGTGGTTCTTGCTATCGGCGGTGTTGGCGGTTTTATCGGTGGTTGGGCAGGGAAGACGACGCGCGCGAGCTACGAGGCTGTTGAGCTTCGGCAGGTCGATGGTCGTGCTGGTGGTACAGATCTGACGGCGATTGGTGAGGTTGCCGAGACTATCCGGCCCGCTGTGGTGTCGATTTCTGTGGGTGCCGGCGAAATGTCGGGCGTGGGATCGGGTGTGGTCATCGACGGTGCCGGATACATCCTGACAAACAATCACGTGGTTTCAATTGCTGCCGACAAAACTGACGCAGAGATCAAGGTTCAGTTCAGTGAGGGTGGCGAAACGCGCCAGGTGGATGCGACGCTCGTCGGCCGAGACACCATGACGGATCTGGCTGTCGTGAAAGTAGAAAACGTAACCGGGTTGAAAGTCGCCCAGCTCGCCGATTCTGATGCAGTGAAAGTTGGTGACGGCGTTGTAGCCATGGGATCACCGCAAGGGTTGCAGGGCACAGTTACCCAGGGCATCGTCTCGGCGCTCCAGCGCCCGGTGAAGTTGTCCGGCGAAGGCACCGATACCGACGGTGTCGCCGATGCAATCCAAACTGACGCTTCCATTAACCCAGGAAACTCGGGTGGTCCGTTAGTGGATATGCGAGGTGCGGTGATTGGTATTAACACCGTCATTTTCTCGGTATCCGGCGGTTCGCAGGGATTGGGTTTTGCTATCCCGATGAATACGGCAAAGAGCATCGCAGAGCAGCTCATTGCAGGGGAGCAGCCACACCACCCCTCAATTGGCGTGACGACGCGCACCGCCATCAACGGCACTCTTGCCGGCGCTGAAATCGCTACCGTCGCTGCCGGAGGGCCTGCCGAGCAAGCCGGAATCATGGAGGGCGATGTCGTGACCGCCGTCGGAGATCGCGCTGTTGAGTCTGCCGATGAGCTGACAGTGGCAATTTGGTCTGCTGCATTGGCGAAGCCAGGGGAAGCTTTGCCCGTCACGGTTGTTCGTGAAGGGCAGCGTGTCGAGTTGACGGTGACTCCGTCGTAAAGCAAGTGTTTGATTGGGCGCACGCCGTGTCGTACCTATCTGTGCGAGACGATGTGCCGTTGACTAAGGTTGATACACGTGTTCACCAATGTTGGCTGGGGAGAAATCCTCGTACTTTTCATCGTCGGCCTAGTTCTGATTGGGCCTGAGCGACTGCCGAAGCTCATCGCGGATGTGCGTGCGATGATTCTCGCTGCTCGCACCGCTATTGACGATGCCAAACAGAGCCTCGCTGGTGAATTTGGTGAGGACTTTGATGAGCTCCGCAAGCCCCTCGAGGACATCGGTCAGCTGCGTAGTCTGAATCCACGCACCGCAATTACGCGCACGCTTTTCGACGGCGACGATACGTATCTTGACTTGCTCTCCGGCAAACCAGCCGCTGGGGGAGATGCCAGTGAAGCCAGGGGAGCCGGTGCGGCCGGACAGACAGGGACGACCTCGGCTGGTCAAGCGCCCGCCGTCTCTCCCGCTGCGGTGGCACGACCAGCGCAGACCGCCCCTGAAGTGCAACATTCTGCGCCAGCAAGCTCAAGGAATCCGAGTGACGCAGCTCCTGCGGAGCAACCACAGCAGACCAGCTGGGTCGACGACGACGTCCTTTAAAGCAGCGCTGAACCCCACGTCAGCTTGAGCGCGGTGTTCAGTGAGCTTTCGATGCCAACCAGCGAACAAGGACTCCTGCAGGGAGTTCCTGGCAGTTGACAAATCCAGTCCCGGCCCACAAATTGAGGGCTTCGGGGCTGTTGTTTTCCGCAGGGGCAGTGCGAATTGGTGAGGTCAAATAGTGCACCTGTGGGTATACCGCGGGTGCGACAGCAGTGAATTCCTTCGTGAATTGATTGACCAATGACCTGGCGAGCCGACCCGAAAAAGCACGAGTGAGAACAGTGTCCTCGAATTCACCAGACAGCAACGCTGCCTTGTGTACGGGTTTGGTGCCCGCCTCGTCCGTCGTCAAGAACAGCGTGCCAACCTGAACAATGTCGGCACCTGCAGCAATGAGCTCATCGACATCATGTGGACCCGCAACACCACCCGCTGCGATGACAGTAACCTCAGTGTCGGGCTTCGCAGCGTTCGACAGCACCGGGCGCAATTTATCGAGTAGCTCTCGAATCGAATGCGTAGGAGCAGGCTCAGCCGTTGTAAACGTGGACTGGTGTCCTCCTGCCTCGATGCCCTGAGCAATAAGCACATCGACACCCAATTCCAGGGCAGCCTGCGCATCGGCAACGTTGGTTACCGTCACGCCTACAGCAGTACCGCGTTCTTGCAGCTGCTTTACGACGTCGAGGCGAGGCAACCCAAACGTGAATGACACAAATGGGACGTGTAGGTCCGTGGTGAGGAGGCGGAGCTTGGCTTGCCAATCGTCGTCAGACCAGCGAGGTTCGTAGGGGAGTCCGACATCTGGAAAATCTCGGTGGAGGAGGTTTCGATAAACTTCCCACGCTTCGTGGTCAGCGGGATCCCGCGGATCGGACTCTGTCTCGGGAACGAAGAGGTTGATGCCAAAAGGCAGGGCGGTGTCAGAGTCGACGGCACTCAACAGCTGCTGAGTAGCGGTGATCTGGGCTGCCATGGCATCAGCCGTCAGATAGCCTGCAGCAAGCATGCCGAGGCCACCTGCGGCGGAAACTGCGGCTGCAAGCTCAGGGGTTGATGGACCTCCAGCCATAGGCGCTACAGCGATGGGAGCGGTTACGGGCAGGAGGGTCATGATTGATGCCTTACTAATGGACTAGTTTTTAGGGGTAACGCCAAGTCCCAGGGACTTGCCAGCAAGCGACTCGCGACGAACTACAAGCTTCTCAGCGATATCGTTCAACGCCTTACCAGCGCCGGACTCTGGCAACGACAGGGCAATAGGGGTGCCTTCGTCGCCGCCCTCACGCAGGCGGGTATCCAATGGAATCTGGCCCAACAACGGCACGTTTGCGCCCGTCAGCTGGGTGAGTCGAGTAGCTACAGTCTGGCCACCACCAGAGCCGAAAACATCCATCTTCGAACCGTCTGGCATTTCCATCCAGCTCATGTTCTCAATGACACCGGCGATACGCTGGCGAGTCTGGAGAGAAATCGTGCCGGCACGCTCGGCAACTTCAGCTGCAGCCATTTGCGGGGTGGTGACGATGAGAAGCTCAGCGTTCGGTACCAACTGCGACACGGAAATAGCAATGTCGCCCGTTCCTGGTGGCAAGTCGAAGAGCAATACGTCTAAGTCGCCCCAGAACACGTCAGCAAGGAACTGCTGAATCGCGCGGTGCAGCATCGGACCACGCCACACAACAGGAGCGTTGTCATCGACAAAGTGTCCGATAGAGATCAGAGATACGCCATGAGCCTGTGGAGGCATAATCATGTCATCGACCTGATGCGGCTTGTCAGTCGAACCCATCATGTGGGGGACAGAGTGACCATAAACATCGGCGTCGAGAACACCGACAGCAAGACCCTTCGCTGCCAAGGCAGCAGCCAGGTTCACCGTCACAGACGACTTGCCAACGCCACCCTTACCGGAAGCAACAGCGTATACGCGCGTACGCGAATCAGGCTGGGCAAATGGAATAACAGGCTCAGATGTCGAACCACGCACGGCATTGCGGAACTCGCGCCGCTGTTCGTCGTTCATGACGTCCGTCGTAACGCTGACGGTACCGACACCGTCAATGCCCTTAACCGCTTCTTCTGTACGTTCAACGATGACGTTGCGCATCGGGCAAGCAGCGATAGTCAAATAAACTTCGACGGCTACGTCATTGCTATCGGAAATATCAATGGACTTCACCATGCCAATCTCGGTGATTGGGCGACGAACTTCGGGGTCCTCAACCTGCGCCAACGCGGTGCGGACTTGTGCTTCAGTAATTTGTGTACTCATCAATTGTCGATTCTACGTTTCCGCCTGAGTACCGTTGCCCTCAGGCCGGTGATGTGGGCTATGGGGTAGGTCATGATGGGATTCTGGATGCGGCTGCGATTGGTACAACTTGGCCTCAATGCGTTCCAAAGCGTTCGTGACATCCTCCAGCTCTCGGCGTAGATAGTCACGAGTCACTGCGTCGCCGACTACTGCGCGCACGCCGGCAATTTCCCGTGCCAAGAACTCGGTGTCAGCCTTGGTTTCTTCCGATCGACGACGGTCTTCCGCGATAGCAGCACGGTCGCGATCCTCCTGGCGATTCTGGGCCAACAGAATAAGCGGAGCGGCGTAAGCGGCCTGGGTTGAGAATGCAAGGTTGAGCAGAATGAATGGATAAGGATCCCAGTTCCACTTCATGCCTCCGATATTCAGCAATACCCAGATGATGACGAAAATCGTCTGATATGCCAGATACTTACCCGTTCCCAAGAAACGAGCAATATTCTCAGCGACTTCGCCAACGCGGTCACCATCGAAGTTGACGATATTGCGCCGACGCTCGGTAACTGGGGTGACCAACTCATTTCGGCGGTCACTGCGATCACGATCAATCGAGCTCACGACACACCTCCGTTGGTACGTGGATTTCTCGACTGTGGATTGGTCGACTGCGTGCTTTCAGACGGTGGAGTTCCATCGGGACGAATGCCATGCTCACGCCAATCTTCGGGCAGCAAATGATCAAGCAAGTCATCGACAGCGAGTGCGCCCAGCAAATGGCCTTCGCTGTCAACGACTGGACCACACACCAGGTTATAGGTAGCAAAGTAGCGTGCAGCAGTCTCGTCGCTGTCCTCAGCGAACAAGCGTGGCAGATCTGGATCCAAGATGCCACCGATCTGCGTGGATGGCGGTTCGCGCAAGAGTTTCTGCAAGTGGACACAGCCTAGGTACTTGCCAGTCGGAATCGCCGTGGGTGGGCGGACCACAAACACCATCGAAGCCAATGACGTCGGCAGCTCGGGATCACGCGCTCGGGCCAGCGCCTCAGCAACTGTTGAGTTGGGCTGCAGAATTAGTGGATCGGATGTCATCAAACCGCCGACAGTATCTGGTTCGAACACCATCAAGCGGCGTAGCGCCTGAGACTCTTCAGGAGCCATCAAATCAAGCAACACGTCGGCGCGGTTTTCATCGAGCTCACCGAGTAAGTCGGCAGCATCGTCTGGATCCATTTCCTCCAGAATGTCGGCTGCACGCTCAAGATTCATGTCTTCGAGCACTTCTGTCTGATCTTCGTCTGGAAGCTCCTGAATAATGTCGGCGAGCAGTTCGTCGGCAAGAGCTTCGGCGATACGACGGCGCCTTTCCGTCGGCATCGATGAGATCGCATGCGCGACGTCGGCCGGACGCATTTCATGGAATTCGGCGATAATCTCGGCGTCTGAATCCAGCGGGGAGGTGCTGACCCCCAATCCATGCACGTGATTCCATGGCGCAACGTTTACTTCACGACGGCCACTCCAGCCACGCTTCGGCCCCAATACAGCAACACGTGTCAACACCCAGTCTCGGGTGCGGTTCCGCTCCAATTCGATATCCGTTACCTCTTGTGGAACACCGTGGAGCTTCTCCAGATCCGGATCATCGATCTGCACTTTCGTTCCGACGATATCGCCAATGATGGTGGACTCACCCGGGCGCGTTTTGAACTGGCGCATGGAGATCTGACCGGAAACCATGAGGATTTCCCGTGGCTCGACGACACACCGCCCCATAGGAATGAACAGGCGTCGCTTATCGGTGATCTCAACGACGAGGCCCAATGCCAACGACGATGCACCAGAAGGCCGCAAGCGAACGACGATGTCACGAACACGACCAATGGAATCACCATCGGGGTTTCGGACCTGCATGCCCACCAAACGACCCGCATACACGCGCTGAATTCCACTCATAATAGATAAGAATACAAATGAGGGAACAAGACTGTGAGTCAATGCGTTGAACAGGTAAGACGCAGCTGAAATGAGAAAGAGAGACTCTTCGATGACACGACCAGGTCAGCCTCCACAATCACATAGTGGCCGAGAGCCCTCGGTTCCTGAAGGATGGCCAGTCGGCAGTTTTAGCACGTACAGCCAGGCGCAGGCAGCGGTCGACGAGCTGAGTGATCGTGACGAGTTCCCAGTGTCAGACCTGACCATCGTCGGTGTAGACCTGATGCAAGTCGAGCGTGTGGTGGGTCGCCTCACATGGCCGAAAGTTCTGGGTGGTGGGGCAATGTATGGCGTGTGGATGGGCGTGTTCTTCGGCCTGCTGCTCGGCCTTTTCCAGGAAGACTGGATCCCGCCGCTGCTCACAGGTGTAGTCGTCGGTGCTGTGTTTGGCATCGTGCTTGCCGCGGTGCCGTACGCGATGCAAAAGGGGAAGCGAGATTTTGCATCAACAACGGAAATCGTTGCCGGGCGTTACGACGTGCTCTGCCATCCACGCAACGCTGAGAAAGCAAGGGATGTCCTTGCCCAGCGTCGCCTAGGCGGACGTTAAAGCCACTTGTTGCGTTTGAGCACCCAAACGAGGACAAGAACGATCGCCAACATAATGCCGATGACTACGAAATAGCCGTACTCCATATGTAGCTCGGGCATATTATCGAAGTTCATTCCATAAATGCCGGCTAGTGCCGTTGGTACGGCAAGAATTGCGGCGTATGCCGAGATCGTACGCATATCACGGTTTTGTTGGAGTTGGATCTTCACGGCAGCGGCGTCGATAAGTGCAGATAGTCGTTCATCGAATCCCTGGACCATGTCGGCGGCAACAAGCTGGTGATCAAGGACGTCAGACAAGTAGCGTCGAATCGCTTTGGGCATAAGTTTGCCACGCATATTGACCAGTGTGTTTAGCGCTGGGGTGAGCGGTTCGATGGCATGGCGCATCTCTAGGATTTCTCGTTTGAGGATGTACACTTCCTCGATATCCGAATCTTGCTGAGGCTCGAATACGGAGTTCTCCATGTCCTCAACGCGATCTTCCAGCTGGTGAACAATGCGCAGGTAGTTGTCAACCAACAAGTCGGTCAGCGCCCACAGCACACCAGCGGGACCCTGCTGTAACACTTCCGGGTCAGATTCGACTCGCTGGGTCATCCACTTCATATCATCGCGTGGCATGCCCATACGGATAGTGATGATGTAATCGTTGCCAACGACCATGAGCAGCTGGCCGGAATGAATGAACTCGTTCTCATCGTCGGCCAGGCCATCTGGCGAATAATGGATTGAACGGAGAACGAACACCATGTGGTCGTCGTGCATTTCGACTTTAGGGCGTTGACGTTGAGTCAGCGCATCTTCAACCGTGAGCTCATGCAAGCCGAAAACTTCGGCGATTGAGTCCATTTGTGTTTCGTTAGGCCGTGACAATGACAACCAGGTGAAGCCCTCGCCGAAACGGTTGACCTCTGCGCGACCTGAACGGTGATCGTACTTGCCAGGAAGGCGTTTACCACCTACGAACACTGCGCAATCTCTAATCGCTCCGTTGACAGTGTTATTCCCAGAGCCACTGGACGAAGACATAGCCACGCGACGGGTCGCCCGCTGATTGTCGCCCATAACAAAGCTCCTTTAACCTAGGACTGATGAAGAACCACTCAAGCATAAAGCCTACTGTCGCAGTCCTCGTAGCCGGAGCTGCACTGCTGACGTCGTGTGCTTCCAATGAGCCTACGATGAGTCGTCCCGCTGTACAGGACAGCCAGGTAACTGTGGGGGCCTATGGCACTGATCCACAGCAGTTGGTTCTGGCTGAAGTTTATGCTGGTTCTTTTCAGCGCTCCGGCCGTGAGGGCGTGACGCTCACAGGATTGGCGTCGGGGGAGCGAATCTCCGCAGTCCGTTCCGGTGAAGCGACCATGGCATTTGGCTGCACAGGCGAACTTTTAGGTTTGCTGGATCCAGCTCGTGCCCGGGAGCTTGCGGAAGAATATGCACGTGACGACGATCCTGATAAGGAACTATCGCCCGAATGGCGTGACACAACGTACGCGGCATTTTCAGAGTCTCTACCGGGGTCAATGATGGCAACAGACCCGTCGAACGCCCAAGGGTGCGATGACGTGAACAAGGCCAATCCTGGGGCATCATTGCCTCAGCATGTTGTGCCGTTCTATTCGGTGCCAGCACTGACCCGGCGTGATCGCGTTGACGCGTTGAACCGAGTTGCAGGTTCTCTAACTACAAAAGAAGTAGCGCAGATGACGAAGGATGTTGTTAACGGCGGTGAGCCAGCGACCATCGCTGAAGAGTGGCTTGCGACCTCCAAGTTTGCAACAGGTTAGATACCTGTGGATATGTGCAGGTAGGGGGCATATCTAGGTGGTAGTGTGCCAACTATGCACGATGATCACGACGACCTGCTCCTTGCAGAGCACACTTCCCTCGATCTTGATTCGCCGTATATCGACGTAGCAGTGGAAGTGTTTTCCATGCTTGCCGATACGACGCGACTGAAAATCGTTTTGGCTTTGCGCGACGGCGAATTGCCTGTTGGGGAAATTGCCGAGAAGGTAGAAAAGACCCCAACCAGCGTTTCCCAGCATTTAGCAAAACTGCGCCTGGCTCGCATGGTGACTACACGTCAGGAAGGTACTCGTGTCTATTACTCTATGCAGGACGAGCACGCTTTAAACTTGGTGTCTCAGGCTATCTATCAGGCTGAACACGCGATTGACGGGGATTGGCCACCGCATCAGCGTCATCGCTAGTTGGCTGTGCCAACGAGGTCGGCCTAATTACTTGGTCGATGCTTCGCGAGCCGCGCGGTTACCCAGAACCGCCGAATAGGTAATCAGGGCGACGGCAATTGTTGCACCCACCAAGATGGTGATGATCACTCCAAGCATGTACTGCTGGAACAATGCACCCAGGCCACTGAGCATCATGATCGCGCCCGCAACCATCGTGATGGTCTTGGTGCGTTGATGGGCACGGAGCCAAGCTTCATCACTGGCGATTGTTGCAGAAGTACGAATCCCGGCGATGGCGTTTCGCTTAAGTTTCCCCGATGCCGCCGCGGAAGCGACCCACATGATGACCGCTCCGCCAACTACCATCACGACGAACAAGATAATCCGCATTACTATGTCGCTGTCCATGCTTCCATGGTATCAAAATGCCTGTTCATGGGGCTTTTCGACGTTTCGATGAGTTAACCCGGTCGAATGTGCCCAAAAGCGAAAAGGGTGGGAGTTTCCGTAGAAACTCCCACCCTTCATTGGCTAGTGAACTAAGTTGACCAGCCAATATCGTTTAGAAAGCTAAGGCTCTCGGCAATCCCGGGATTAGCGGAACGCCTCTTCCAGGAGCGCCTTTTCTTCCATTGCGTGAACCTTTGCAACACCGGTTGCAGTCGAGGACTGTGCGCGGCGAGAGACACGCTTCAGCTTTGGCATGTCTGGCAGCAACTCTGGAAGCTGCAGTGCCAGGAATGGCCATGGGCCCTGGTTCGCTGGTTCATCCTGAACGAAGCGAACTTCGGTGGCGTTCGGGTAAGACTCGAAGGTCTCGCGCAGACGGTTGAACGGCACTGGGTGCAGCATTTCCAGTCGGACAATAGCGGTGTCCTCGTGGCCTTCCTTCTGACGCTTCTTCTCGAGCTCCCAGTAGATCTTGCCGGAGCACAGCAAGATCTTAGTGACCTTGCTCTTGTCCTTGCCTGCGAAGTTCTGATCGTCGATGACGGACTGGAACTTCTTGACATCGGTGAACTCTTCGGGGCCAGACACTGCCATCTTGTTGCGCAGCATCGACTTCGGAGTGAAGACAACCAATGGTCGGTGCAGATCCGAGAGAACGTGACGACGCAGCAAGTGGAAGTAGTTCGCAGGAGTCGAAGGCTGTGCGACCGTGTAGGAACCTTCTGCACACAGCTGCAGGAAGCGCTCGATGCGAGCGGAGGAGTGGTCAGGTCCCTGACCCTCGTAGCCGTGTGGCAGCAGCAGGATCAGCTTGGAGGTCTGACCCCACTTGGCTTCACCGGATGCGACGTACTGGTCGATCATGGTCTGAGCGCCGTTAGCGAAGTCACCGAACTGTGCTTCCCAAGCGACGACTGCATCTGGGTTACCCAAGGTGTAGCCGTACTCGAAGCCCATGCCTGCGTACTCGGTCAGAGCGGAGTTGTAGACCATGAAGCGGCCACCGTTGCCCTGTGCCTGACCGTAGGCGTCCATTGCGTTGTACTCGTCGCCCGTGTTCGGGTCGACGAATACTGCGTGACGCTGGGTGAAAGTACCGCGACGGACATCCTCACCAGCGAGGCGAACGGTGCGACCAGCACCAGTGAAGGAACCGAAAGCGAGGAGCTCTGCGGTACCCCAGTCGATGCCACCCTCCTGTGTCATCTGTGCGCGCTTCTTTGCGACAGGGCGAACGCGAGGGTGAATGGTGAAGCCTTCTGGCGTGTTGATGAATGCCTGGCCCATAGCCTGCAGCTCGACCTTGTCGATGCTGGTGTCCAGACCGTGTGGCAATGGCTGGGAGCCAGCAATACCAGTCTGGTCACCTGGCTTGCCACCCTTGTTAGAGGAGCGGACTTCGTTGAAGACTGCTTCCATCTGATCGTGGAAGTCCTGGCGAACTGCTTCGTACTCTTCCTGGGACAGGTCACCGCGACCAATGAGGTCTTCGGTGTACTGAGCGCGAACGCCTTCCTTGTTGTCGATGACGCCGTACATTGCTGGCTGGGTCATCGATGGATCGTCGGCCTCGTTGTGGCCACGCTTGCGGTAGCAAACGAGGTCGATGAAGACATCCTTGCCGAAGCGGTTACGGTAATCGACTGCGAGCTTACCGACCCAAGCAACTGCCTCCGGGTCATCACCGTTGACGTGGAAGACTGGGCAACCGTAGGTCTTAGCAATGTCGGTGCAGTAGTAGGAGGAGCGACCGCTATCTGGCGACGTCGTAAAGCCGATCTGGTTGTTCACGATGATGTGAACGGTGCCGCCGACCTTGTATCCGCGCAGAGCCATCAGGTTCAGGGTTTCCTGAACGATGCCAAGGCCTGCGAATGCTGCGTCACCGTGGAGCAGCATTGGCATAACGGTGTAGCCCTCGTCGCCGAGATTGAGCATGTCCTGCTTAGCGCGGGCGAGACCCTCAACAACAGGGTTGACAGCTTCGAGGTGCGATGGGTTAGCAGTCAGCGTGACGTCGATTTCGCCTTCGCCGAACATCTGGATATGGCGACCCTGGGTACCGAGGTGGTACTTCACGTCACCAGAGCCACCAGCCTGAGCTGGGTCCATGTTGCCTTCGAACTCAGTGAAAATTTGGCTAAAAGGCTTGCCAACGATGTTCGCCAGAACATTGAGGCGACCACGGTGAGGCATACCGATGACAACCTCGTCGAGGCCAGCGCCAGCAGCGGTGTCGATTGCCGAGTCCATCAAAGGAATCAGCGACTCTGCACCTTCGAGGGAGAAGCGCTTCTGGCCGATGTACTTGGTCTGCAAGAAGTTTTCGAATGCTTCAGCTGCATTCAGCTTCTGCAGGATGTACTTCTGCTCGGCGTGGGTTGGCTTTGGCTGGCCACCTTCGACGCGCTCCTGCAGCCACTCACGCTCATCAGCATCGAGAATATGCGTGTACTCGGTACCGACCTTGAGGCAGTAAGCATTGCGCAGGCGAGACAGTACCTCGCGCAGCGTCATGGACTCCTTGCCGCCGAAACCACCGACGTTGAACGTGCGGTCGTAGTCCCAAACCGACAGGCCGTGGTAAGCGATATCTAGGTCACGGTGGTCTGGAGTGATGATGTTCGGGTGGTCAAAGTGCAGCGGGTCAATGTCTGCCAGCAGGTGGCCACGGGAACGGTATGCCTCGATGAGGCGCATAACGCGGGTGTTCTTGTCGATACCCGTGTTCGGCAAATCCTGTGCCCAGCGGACAGGGGTGTAAGGAACACCCATGACTTCGAAGATGTGATCCCAGAACTTGTCGTCGATAAGCAGGTTGCTCATCGTGCGCAAGAACTCACCAGACTCTGCACCCTGAATGATGCGGTGGTCGTAGGTGGAAGTAATGGTGACAAGCTTGCCAACACCGAGCTCGGCAAGACGGTCTGCCGAAGCGCCAGCGAACTCTGCTGGGTAATCCATCGAGCCGACACCAATGATGGCGCCCTGGCCCTTGGTCAAACGCGGAACCGAGTGGCGGGTACCGATGCCACCTGGGTTGGTCAGCGAAATGGTGACGCCCTGGAAATCCTTGCCGGTCAGCTTTCCGACACGGGCGCGAGAAACGATGTCCTCGTACGCATCCAGGAACTCCTTGAAGGACAGCGTTTCACATTCGCGAATAGCTGCTACAACGAGGGAGCGGGAGCCGTCCTTTGCTGGCATGTCGATAGCCAGCCCCAGGTTGATGTGCTCTGGAGTAACTAGGACTGGCTTGCCGTCAACAACCTTGTAGCTGTTGTTCATGTCTGGGTGCAGCATGACAGCCTTCACCATGGCGTAGCCGATGATGTGGGTGAAGGAAATCTTGCCACCACGAGAACGCTTCAGCTGATCGTTAATCAGAGCGCGGTTCTCGAACATGAGGCGAGCTGGCATATCGCGTACAGACGTCGCGGTTGGAATCTCCAGCGAGATATCCATGTTCTTGGCGATAGCCTTAGCGACACCGCGCAATGGAGCCTCGCCGGATTCAACGTCGCCGACCTTTTCGACAGCATCCATTGGAGACTGCTTAGGCTTACGAGCTGGCTGCTTCTGTGGAGACTGGGTTGGTTCCACGCCCTTGGATGGGCGCTTTCCGGTTTCCTTGGCCTCAGCTGCAGTCGCAGCAGCGGATGACGCTGCTGGACCTGCGGTTACTGGCTGAACGTTGGCCTCCATACCGGAGGCGTTCTTAGCGAAGTAATCACGCCATTCCTGACTCAGGGACTGCGGATCCTTCTTGAACTGCTGGAACATCTCGTCGACCAGCCATTCGTTCTGGCCGAAGCTCATGTCGCTGCTCACGGCAGGTACTCGCCTCATTTCGTGTTTGTTTGCATGCACCGCAGGGTTGAAGCGGAGAACAACAATGCGGAAGATAATTTTTGTTGGTCAATCAAGCATAACCGCATCTTTATGAAGTCTCCATGACCCCGTTGCCCTTATGGTACGTGTCCCAAAGCTTTTGGTAGTAGCCACCCGCCCGGAGCAATTCAGAATGGGTGCCCTCCTCGACAACGCGTCCTGCCTCGAGGACAATAATTCGATCTGCTCGTGCTGCTGTAGCAAGGCGGTGAGCGACGATCACAGATGTCTGTCGACGAGTGGCCAAATGGGCTGCATTCAAGACGGTGGCCTCGGTGGCTGGGTCAAGGGTTGCTGTGGCTTCGTCGAGAAGCAGGAGCTTGGGTTCGACGAGCTGAGCCCTCGCCAGTGCGATGATCTGTCGCTGCCCCGAAGAGAGGCCACGCCCGCGTTCCCCGACAGGGTGGTGAAATCCGCCGGGGATGCTCGCAATGATATTGAGCGCTCCAACCCGACGAGCTGCAACGGTGATCGCCTGGGGAGTCGCCTCGGGGTTTCCATACGCAATATTCGATGCGATCGTTCCGGTAAACAAATGCGGTTCTTGCGGGACATAGCCAAGGCTGGTGCGCCAGTCGTGGAGAGGAAACTCACGAATGTCTGTGTCTTCCGCCGTGACTCGCCCTGCAACAGGATCATGGAACCGTGCAAGAAGCTTAACGACGGTCGACTTTCCAGCTCCAGTCGCGCCAACGACGGCGACAGTTTCGCCGGGAGAAATCGAGAGGGAGAAGTCCTGCAAAATTGCAGGGGCGTTCGCAGTCATGGAGTAGCGGAAGTCGACACCGTCAAGGCTGATCTCACCGCTGGCGGCGGTGTGAGCGCCAGGGTGGGTGCCGTCGTCAGGCATTGGCGGGCTGGACAGGAGACCCGAGATGCGGTCGAGGCCAACCTTTGCTTGCTGGTATCCGTCGAAAACTTGGGATAGCTGCTGGATCGGTCCGAAAAGCATACCGAGGTAGAGGGTGAATGCGATGAGTGTTCCGGGGGATGCGGTCCCGCTCATCACTTGTTGAGCACCTACGGCGAGAACGGCTGCCGTCGTGAGTTCAGCGACGAAGTTGATACCAGGGAAGAAGACAGAAACGGCGACCTGAGCACGATTGCGAAGTGTTCGATAGAGGGCGGATTCTTCAGAGAAGTCGGCCAAGATGTCGTCGCGACGCTGGAAGGTTTGGACGTTTCGGAGTCCACCGATAGCTTCCTGGAAATCAGCGTTGACGGTTGAAACCTGCTCGCGAGCTGCTTTGTAGAGCTTGGACGAAATACCTCGAAAAATGGTCGTCGCGACGGCGATGATGGGGACCGCAATCAATGCGACCATGGCGAGCGACACGTCAGTGGAAACCAACATGATCGTGACACCCGCGAGAGTGAAGAGGGCCGTAATGGCCTGGGCTACACCAGTCTGCAGGAATGACGACAGGGCATCGATGTCGGTAGTCATCCTGGTCATGATGCTGCCGGATCGCTGACTTTCAAAGTAGTTCAGGCCAAGCGAATTCAGGTGGCGATACGAGCGAATCCGAAGTGCATAGAGAAGTCGTTCACCAGTACGCGATGCCAATACCGTGGTGCCAGCGACTGCGAGCCAGCTGGTAGCTACAACGAATAAGCCACCCAGAGCCGCTAGCCACAAAGACTGTTCGTTGCCTTGGGTGATGCCTCGGTCAACTGCGTGACGGACAAGCATCGGAAATGACAAATCTGCGGCAGCAGATACTGCGAGCAATACGACAACAGTAGTAATGAGCCATTTCGCGTGACCCAGGAGAGCCCGAAGCGAAAATGATTCCGATCCATCGAAAGCAGCTGTACGGATAGCAGGCTCTTCTGTGGCAGGGGGCAATGCCTCAATGCGTTGAAGCAACTCGGGAGTTGCAGGTGCGTTGAGCATTGCAGAACCCATCGGGCCACCACCGCCACCGCCGCGTCCAGGCGGGCCTTGAGGCGCTGCCGTGGCCGCATGCGAAGCCACCATGCGTTGCGACGTGGACTGCGACGCTACACCAGCACTATCGGCGTCAGCCGTATCTGGCCAAAGTTCCACCCACGTCGGCCCCGCCGCATCTGGTTCGTCAAGGACTAACGGCAATTGCCCCGAGTTAGATGCCGCATGCGCTGCACGGGCTTGCGCCAACTGCTGTGGCGTGACGTCCATCAGATTGACAAAGCGCGGATGCGTAGCAGCGAGCTCATTCCACGATCCATGCCCTGTTATGGCCCCTTCTTCCATGACGACGATGTCGTCAGCGATGTCGAGCGTCGACGAGCGGTGAGCCACGACGATGACGGTGGTGTCGACACAGCGTCGTCGTAAAGCGTTGAAAATGAGGGCTTCGGTGGATGCGTCGATTGCGGAAGTCGCATCGTCGAGAACCAGAATGCGGGGATTGGCAAGGAAGGCGCGGGCGAGAGCAACGCGCTGGCGTTGACCGCCGGAGAGATTATGGCCACGCTCGCCGATAACGGTATCCCAGCCGTTGGGGAGCTGATCAACGAAGGTGACCTGGGCATCGGCGGCGACCGCTTCGAGTTCCGCGTTGGAAGCCTGCGGATTGGCAAAGAGGATATTGTCGCGCAAAGTGCCGGAGAAAAGGTGTGGTTCGTCGGGGACGACGGTAACGATGGAACGAGCATCATTGCTTGACAGTGCAGTGAAGTCGACTGTCTCACCGTTACTTCCCAAAAGGGAAATACTTCCCGAGTCTGGCTGGTAAAAGCCACCGAGTAGCTCGGTAAGAATGGTCTTACCGGCGCCCGGTGGACCCACCAGCGCGAGAGTGGTGGCAGGTGGCACCGTGACCGAAAAGTCTGACAGCAGCACCCGGTTCTTGCGAGAGTGCGACACGTTGTCGAGGACGAGGCCTACTGGACCATCTGGAATTGGAGCAGAGGTGGCGGGGCCTGTGTAGTCAGGCTCGGTGCGGATCACTTCAGCCACGCGGTCAATGCTCGCGGAAGTAAGCTGCAAGCTGATGAGCATGTTGGCCAACAAACGCGACAGCGTCGTCATGGTGGTGAGATATGTCGCGAACGCGACGAAGGTGCCGACCGTAATATGCCCATGCAGCGCCAACCAGCCACCAACCGCGATATTTGCCACCAGCGATACCTGAGGTAATGACTGCAGCGCGGGCTGATACCGCGCATTGAGCTTGGCTGCTCGCAAACGCAGACTGTACAAGCGACGAGACAGTGCGGTCAGCTTTTCCGACTCTCGATCTTCCTGGCCGAATGCCTTGACGACGCGTACGCCCGTCACAGTTTCCTCGACATGTGTGGCGACATCGGCAGCTTGTTGCTGCGCTGACCAGGTCGCGGCATGAAGAATACCTCGAGATTTGAGCGCGACTCCGACGATCATCGGGACAACCGCGAGACCAACAAGGGTGAGTGGAATCGACAACGTCACCATGACGATGATGGTCAAAACGAGTTTGATCAGCGATCCGAGCGTCAAAGGCAGCATCGCCAAAAGACCCTGAATAGCTTGCAGGTCGGAGATAGACCGGGACACCACTTGGCCGGTTCGGATGCGGTCTTGGGCCGGGCCGTCGAGAAGTGTCAGTGAGTCGAGCAAACGCACACGCAAATCATGCTGGACATCAAGCGAAAGTTTGCCCGAGAGAAATCGTCGAGCTCCTTGAGCCACAAAGCGAATGATGCCGACGGCGATAAATACAGAGATCACCGCAGTCAGTGGTGACAACTGAGGGAAGGTCTGGGCAGCCATGCCACCCGTCCCTTGGCCAGTTGCAGTGTCGATGGCATCGCGGGTGAGGAGTGGAAAGACGGTTTCAAGAATGACGACCGCTAGCGTTGCACCAGCGACACCGAGCATTGTGCCCAAGTGCCGTGTGCACGCCTTCCACAAAAACGATGTCGCAGATGATGTTGCTTTATTCATGTGTGTGCTGGGAAACGCAGAAGTGGGATTCCCCGACGACTACTTTTTGGCATCTGCAGAAATTGCAGAGTTGCGAGCAGATTCGACGTTGTCAGTTTTATCGTGAGCGTCTGCCACCGCGTCAAACTCAGTCCAATTGTGGGGGAGTGGACCAAGCGAGGTACGGGTGTTTTCGATGAGCATCTTGCCCAGCTTTCGGTTGGCTACAGAGCCAACGACGACACCGATACCCATTGGCATAATCTTGCCCAGGAGTGCAGCTCGCCCTGACTTCATCAGGCGTTTTTGTGCTTCCTTGAACAGCAGCTTGTTCATTCCACCGAGCTGGGGGACACCCAGGGTATTAATCATGGTGCCGGCATTGGTGCTTGCGTTGTTGCGACGAATGGCTGCCAGGCTCGAGTCTCCCATTGTCGTAGCGACCAGCGCGGTACCTCGTGCACCGGTGAGTGAGACGAGAATGAGGCTACGACGACGCTCCCGTTCAGAGATGTCGATGCCACGGAGTTCTGCTGATGCAAGAGCGTGCCACGCTGCAGCTTCGAGAAACAGCAAGGATTCGCCTGCTACCGCCAAGGTGCCGGTGACAAAGCCCACGCCCGGAATCACTGCTGCACCGCCAGCTGCACCGCCTGTGCCGGTGACGATATTCAACAAGTGCTTATCGATCCGTTGCTGAATCTGAGCCGGAGTGTCTTTCGGCGACTTCTTGCGAAGGCTGCGGACATAGGCAGAAATAGCGCTTGTCTGCCACGACATTGCGTTATCCAGGGTGCGGATGAGCAGCTTGCCAACCATGCCTGCGTCACGTTCGAGCGCCACTGGATCTGAACCAACTGCATCGGTGACGGAGCTGTCCTTAGAGTTCTGCCTCTTGTTGCCGATCATCGGTAGGTACCTCCTTGAGGTGGTGTCGCTAGTGCTACTTGCAACAATAGATTGGGAGTTAGCAGAAGTGTGGACTGTTTATGGCACTGCAAGAGGGAAGTAATGCAATGGAGATTGGCAAACAGTATTTACGGTTGCTCGGTGAGATGCCTCGGTTGCGAGCCGAAGTGGTGCCGGACGTTCACGTGTCTGCAGACGCATACCATCATGGGTATGCCGCCAGGGATTGGTTGTCATCGGAGAAAACTGTAAGTGCCCGTATCGACGCTGGTCATGCTCTCTTTCCGATGCCGGATGTAGAGGGAAGTACGCGATTTCAAGCTCAGCTCTGGTGGTGGTCGATGTGCGGTTCGATTGTGAACCCTTCTGTTGCTTCAATCTTGGCGTGTGAGTCTGCGCCGAGGTTGGATTGGGGCACGTGGACGGTCTTTGAGCGCGACGCGTATTGGCTTGGTTTCGCTGGTAGCGAATTTATGGAAATGGCGCCGGATTCGGGCGACAAAGTCATTGAATACGGGGCGTCGATTGCTCGTTTCCTCGCTCCAGTCGCCGAGATAGTCGGTGATGTTGGGGGACTAAAGGATGCGCCACTGTGGGCCGTAGCTGCGGATGCGGTGGCTGGTGCTGCTGTTGCTGCGGGAAATGAATTGATGATGCCGTGGGCGGGCGCTGCAGTTGGTGACTTGTTGGTGGAAGGTATGGCGACTGAGTATCGAGTGCCATCGCCACGTTTCGTAGACGTGAGTGAAGATGAGGTAGTGCTCACAGACATGGAGGCTGCGAAAAGCGGGGAAGATGCGCCATTTAATGTTGTGACGCACTTGATGCGAGCCACGTGCTGCATGATCTATCATTCTCCGGATGCGGATCTGTGTTCGTCATGCCCGAAACGCAAGCGCGAGGAACGCGAGTTGGAGTGGCAGCAGAATTTGCTGCTGTAGGCGTAGGCGAGGAGATAGGTGGGGGGGAGCCGGGCGTAGAGCGAGGGGCAGAGTTTCGGTTGGGTAGCCGGTGGATCGCCACAACGACATTGTTGGCTGGTTATCGCTACCATTGGCGGAGGGTCGCGACCGTACAGGAATTGCCGTGACTTTCTTGTTGACGAGGGAAGGATCCCCACCCATGAGCTTTTTCGAGCAAATCGCTGCTGCGCTGGATCGGGACGGCATTGAGAGCCGCGTAAACGACGACACTTTGTTTGTTCCAATCACATCCGACCTTGAAGTTCAGTTCGTCACTATTGATGAAGACCTTCCGGCAGCTGAGGTATACGTTGCCGCAGCTGATGTGGACGATGAAGACGATGAGTTCGAGGCTGTGCTGGTCTCTGCGGTCTTCTCTGTTGAGGATGCGGTTGCAGCTGTCGCTCATCATGTGGCTACGGATAGGGTCGTGGCATTGCTGCGTACTTTGCTGGATGGCGATGATGATCGTCTTGCAGAACTTGATTTCGAGCAGGACCCAGAGGAAGCGACGCTGGTATCTGCCGAGATTGGCGAGTCCTCTCTGCTACAGGTTCTCGTTACAGCGCATGGCAATGTTCCGAGCGCTCATGTTCGTTTCGTGTCGCAGGACGCGAATTTGGACGAGATTGTTGATCAAGCAATTGCTGAGTTCTGGGATTCCGATACCGAAACGATTTTGACTGACGACGACCGTCGCCGGATGTTTGCCGACCTTTATGCAGATGTGCAGGACTTGCGAAACGAGGTCTTGTCGTTGGGATCCTTCGAGGACTTTGACAAGTTGCTGGATGTTCTGGCGCTGGCAGTTGAACGTGCAGGAGATTGGGAAGATCAGTTAGCTCCTGTCGATGACGGCTATGCAGAATCGCTGTACGCGCCATACGTAGATGATGAAGAAGACGATGACGACGACATCTACGACGACGGTGACTACGACGACGAAGATGACGAGGACGACGTCGACGAAACAAGCGGCGATGCCAGCGCCGAGTAGCTACGGCACACAGCGCTAATGGTGCTTGGCGGTGGCAATTGTGCCTCGTTGTGGTGAGCTCTCTGCGCTACGCTGCGGTGCGACCATTCTTGAATAATTGATGTGGAGACGGCAATACAGTCCCGTTTGCAGTGCCAAGCCATGCAAAGTGGTGGGCCCGGTGCAGCGGATCAATGCCGTCTCTCTGCATGTAGGCAGTGAATTGGTCGGGCACCATCGCCTGTGCGACCGCAAGTTCGCGTTCGCCCGGAGGTAGTTGCTTAGACCACGCGATCTCCCCGCCATCATCCATATCCAGCGATACCGAGACCGAAAATAGGTAGACAGTTTCGCTACCGATCAGCAAAAATTCGGGATAATGCAGCGATAGCTCTCTGACTAGCTGCTGAGGAACTGCGACACGACGAGGACGGACTGTCGCGTACAGTCCGGGCACGTCGGGGAGTGGGAAAGAATGGTTGAGTGCTTCACGCCGAAATCGTCGTGAAGCAGACGGGTGTCTCAGTAGCGTTGCTGCCAATTCGATGTCATCGCGACACTCGAGTCGGTAGATATCCGCAAGATTGTCGGTGGCGGGTAGCGACTGTTGTGGGATGTGGGGAAGCGGGCTAGTCATAGCCGGCACATTAGCGCAAGCGGCGGACACATGTTCGAAAGGATCGAACGTGTGTGCGAATTTTGACTAATTCTCAATAGTTGACACTTCTTCAAAATGTGACTCATGGGACCCGTGTGAATCTAGTGAACTAGTGTGTTGACCTGCGGAAATAGGTTGCTTGAAGGTCGGGCGCTCAGCCAATCTATCGGTTATGGTGAATTGAGTTAGATATATAGCCAAGGCTATTCACCACCGGAAGCAGGGCCGTCATCTTGAAAAATATTCGCTCCACCACCGCACTGCTGGCAGCAGTAGCGGCAACGTCTATCGCAGCAAGCGCAGCTGTAGTAGCTGCACCTGAAACTTCCGCTGCAGCTCCAGGTCAGCCTGTGCAGACCGCGCCACCGGCTGCGCCAGAAGCTCCAACCGCCGCACCAGAAGGAGCAGTCGTTGTGGGCCCAGGCTCGCCAATTCGGATGCCGTTCCCAGACACCCCAATCGATAACGGTCGATTCATCTCAGCTCCAAGCTGCTCCCTTGGTGTGCCGGGAACTGTGCGCGATGAGAATGGCAACGAACGCGAAGTCATCCTCACGGCTGGTCACTGCCTCGAAGCGGAGCGTGAAATTGGAGTGGGGCCGAAGGTCACCGGAGATGTGTACGTACCAACTCCTGATGGTGACATTCTGATCGGCACCGCAGACGTGGTGAACATGGGCGATATTGATGACAGCGCGATTCTCGGCGGTCCTATTGTTCTCATCAACTCAATGTTCAACCAGGCGGACTATGCCTTCATTCGTCCCGCTGATGGTGTCGAGGTGACGTCGATCAGCGAATCTCGTGATGAGTACGGACAGGTTCACGGTGAGCCTGTGCAGATGGTGGGAGTTGTCGATCGTCGTACGCTGCAACCGTATGAGATCGCAGTTGACAACTTCGGCGAGCCAATCTGTAGCGACGGCATGCGTACTGGTCGCAACTGTGGCTACCAAGTCTTCCGTGCACGACATGGAGTTTGGGCCGTCGGAATGGGCATTGACCACGGCGATTCCGGTGGAAACGCCTACGACCCACGAACGAATGAAGTTATCGGTGTGACGTCGATGGGTGTCGGTCCACTGAGCCGCTTCCAGGCCGCTGATGTCGCGATCGAAGAGGCCTACGGAATTGAGGATGGCAAGGTCAACGAGAACTTCACTGTGACACCTAACAATCAGTCACAGTCTGAGTTCCGTACGTTGGAAGAAGACCAGGCATACAACCAGGAATGGGAAGCGGTCAACGGTCCTGCATACCCTGACCAGGCACAGGAAGAACTTGCTCCGCTGCCAGAATCTCCGGCAATTCCATTCGTAAATGCGCCGGCAGACTTTGCTCCGCAGGCTCCCGCTGAGGTTGCACCGCTTGTCGACGCCACCAACCAGGCAGTAAACCAGGCCGTGGTAGATGCGAATGCGACGATGCAGAGCCTCGTTGGGCTGTACAACTAAGTGCTACTAATTCCTGCGCGTTGAGTTAGCATCCTGCTAGGAATTAGCCAGCCTGGATGGCGTTACGGCTGATTAGCGTTACAGCGTTGGGGTGCCAGGCACCACGGTGGCATCGGGAATGCCCAAGGTATCTGGCGCCTCTTGTAGCGGTACTTCAGGCAGCGGTACTTCAGGCAGTGATTCCACCGGGATCTCTTGTTCTAGCGGTGGGGTAGCAGGAATGTCGCCCCATGCGCCAGTCGCCCACAAGTGGCGCCCCAAGTACTCCCACAACACGGGTTCAAGTGACCGGCCATAGGCGTTGGTGATGTGGTCGCGATCTCGATAGACCACGATGTTGCCAATGACGGGCATGCACCATCCGCCAGGACAGAACCATTCGGCAGTGTCCACTGACATTGCGGTTGGCCACTGCGCCAGAACCTGGTCCGCAGGATTTTCTGGATTGTAAATGCGCTCTCGTGGGACCGCGCATTCCTGGATGTTTCCCTCCTTCTGTTCGAGGCATTCATTCGGATGGAATGGTTTCATGCGGGCGTCGTAAAGCCGTGGGTTGTCGCGCAGGCCGAGCATCGGAATGTTGTGATCGGCCAGTTGTTGCCAAAACTCCTCGGCTCCAGGGAGGACCCACTCGGCATCGTCCTGCCAACCGCGTGTTGAGGTAGTTGTCATAGTGACAACCATGTCCGGGTCAAGATCCACGATGCGCTGGGCGGCCATCTTCGACCATTCGACACAATCTGCTGAGGCCAAGTCAGATTCTTTGAAGGTTACGGAGCACGCCTCACGGATCACCGGGATGACCTTGAATCCATACTCGCGCCCAAGGTCGTGTAATGGCTCGACGAGAGTATCGGCATGCGAATTTCCCGCGACAACGACAGTGACTTCAGCATTGGTGTCACCATATTCACAATCCACGAACTCATCGGGTTTGGCATCAAGTGGGAGTAGGCAGCCTGCACGCCAAGAACGAGTACCAAGGTGCGGAGCCATTTTCGGGAAGGGCTCTGCAGAGGGGGCAGAAACTCCAAATAAACTCATCGCACCCGGATGTGTCTCAGGATTGGCTCGCTTTGTATCGAGCTTTGTGAGGTAAGCAACCCACCCAGAATGCGCCATCACGCCGCCGCCTGCTAGAACAGCGACGAGAACTGCTGCAGCAACCTTGCTCTGGAACGAAAACGAGCGTCGCTCCTCCTGCGTCGGAAACAAATGCTCGGAGTCCTTTGTAGGGCGCTTCTTCGCTTGTTGTAAGGGCTTTTCGACGAGCGCATGTGTGGCATTGGCCAGAACCATCGAGATCATAAGGACACCGATTCCGAGCCAGAATGGTGGTTTCCAATAGCCAGTGAATAGCGTCAAGATGATCAGCAGTGGCCAGTGCCAGAGGTACAACGGATATGAAACTTGGCCGAGCCATTGCATGAATGGAGTGCTGAGGAACCGGGAAGCCACGCCGTCGCTAGTGGAGAGAATCACTAGCACGGCACCGCCGATCGGGAGCAATGATAACGGTCCAGGGAATGCGAGAGTGGTCGGAATGACCGCACCAGTCGCGACCAACATGAAAAGGCCGACGACAGCTGCTGGACCAGAAATGGCTTTAGGGAGGCGGATACGACTTGCATAGATCCCCAACACACCACCGAGCGTGAGCTGCCATGCTCGCGACAACGTGGAATAGTAACTTTCCATCGTTCCGTACAGGCCATCGCGTGATGCCCACCAAAAAGATGCAATCGTGATTGCGATCAGTATCGGGCCAATTACGAATAAGCTAATCCGCTCAGAATTTCGCAGTCTAAATAGGCGATTAAGTAGCGTCGCAACGGTTCCTAATGCAATCGCGAAAACATAGAACTGACCCTGTACCGACATTGACCACAAATGCTGCAAGGGCGACGCCGATGTAGAAGCCGCAGCATAGTCGGAATCTTGTGAAATCAACTCAAAATTCAAGACGTAAAAAAGGGCAGCGCGAAGCTGTTTTGTGAGGTCCTCGGCGATGAGCTGCGGAGTGAAAATAGAAATCAGGATTGCTATGCCTGCTAGCACGATCACAAGTGATGGGACCAGTCGGCGGACTGTACGCCAAAATGGCCACCACGGGTTGATGAGTGCATTGGCTCGCGAAGCGTATCGCATTTGCGAGCTGAGGAAAAAGTACCCGGTCAATAGGAGGAATACGTCCACACCGCCGGAGACTCGACCAACGAATACGTGGTAAACAACTACCAGTCCAATGGCCAGTCCGCGCAGGCCGTCCAAATCAACTCTTCGGACAGTGGATGGCGATCCCATACATATCTCCAGTCGCAGAAATTTGTTGAATAATCCCAACTAATGAAAACGATATTAGGAATTAATTTTCCCAGTAACGCTAGCACTGTTGAATAATGGAAACCATTGGAAGCACAATAGCGGGCAACCCCCGTTTTACAGATCGATTCATTTTGATAACAGCCGTTCTGTACCCGCTTCGCTAGCGACTGCGACCTCATCCGAGCGTTACATTGACGCATTGATTCACTAGGGTGGCGGATGAGGTTCAAGTCGTGTGGCGGAACCTCTTAGAGGAGGAATGTTTTCTTTGTCGTTGGGTCGTGAAGGCCGAAGGGATCGTCGTCAAGCAGTTGCGAAGACGGCGATTCCGCAAGAAATCTGGGTGCTCGTAAGCGCCGCGTTTGTGATTGCATTGGGGTTCGGGCTGATCGCGCCGATTCTTCCGCAGTATGCACGCAGCTTCGATGTGACCGTGTTTGCCGCCAGTTTTGTCGTGAGTTCGTTTTCGATCTTGCGACTTCTATTCGCGCCGGTGTCGGGGCGGATGGTAGATAGGGTCGGTTATCGGCATACATATCTTTTGGGGCTGACGATTGTCGCACTATCCACAATCCTCGTTGGCATCGCGCAAACATACTGGCAGTTGTTATTTTTTCGGGCACTGGGTGGCATCGGTTCGACGATGTTTACCGTCTCGGCAATGGGCTTGATCATTCGGATCTCGCCACCAGATATTCGGGGGCGTTGTTCTGCGGCGTATGGCACTGCGTTCTTGTTGGGCAATGTCTTTGGCCCCTTGGTTGGTGCCTTCATGGGTATGTGGGGAATGCGCGTCCCTTTCTTTGTTTACGGCGGTGCACTTATCGTGGCGACGATCATCGTCGCTATTCGCTTAAACCCAGAACACTTGCGACATGTTGTGCCGAAGCGAACGACGCCGGTGATGAACTTTGCGGAAGCCTGGCGCGACAATGCTTACCGTGCTGCGCTTCTAGGTGGTTTTGCTAACGGCTGGTCGAACTTTGGTGTGCGTGTCGCCATCGTCCCGTTGTTCGCTGCAGCGACGTTTGCTGGTGTCGCCAACGGAGATAATGCGGTAGAAGCGACGGCCACAGCGGGCTTTGCGTTGACCGCTTTCGCGGTGGGTAACGTGGCTGCTCTGCAGTTCTCGGGGCGACTATCGGACAAGGTTGGTCGAAAACCTCTGCTGCTCGTGGGCTTTGCAGTCAATGCAGTCTTTGTTGGAATCGTGGGGTTCACGACAGGCGACATCAGCCTCCTTGTCGTATCCGCTCTGTCTGGTTTGGGCGCAGGCATGATTAATCCAAGCCAGCAGGCGGTTTTGGCGGATGTGATTGGTTCGGATCGCCAAGGTGGACGCGTGTTGGCGAGCTACCAGATGGCGCAGGACTTCGGTGCCATCTCAGGTCCGTTGGTAGTCGGCGCAATTGTTGATGTCGCTGATTATCGCGCCGGCTTCGTTGCTTGCGGAATCATCGGTGCGGCTGCGTTCGTTTCATGGCTGTTCGGTCGCGAAACGCTGACCAGCACGCCGTGCACAGTGTCACCTACGACTTCCCGGTAACTGACTCGCCTCCGATCACGGCTGGCACAGTTGCCGGTTCATCACCGAATAGTTCGCGCTGGAACTCACTCTGCTCAAAATCCTGTATTGCCTTGTGCTGGACTGCCTCAACCATTGCGTTTCGACGATCTCCCTTGCCCCTGCCACCTCCACTGAGCAGGGTAGAACCGTGGGGATTTCGGGAGTGTTGTGGCGATCCGGCCTGCTGGGTTCCTGGCGCGCCACGAATAGCCCCATTGTTATTAGTTGAGCCAACAGTGCCGGATGCCCCGGGCATACTAGTTCGGTTGTGGATTCCGGTGTTGAGATGAGGCCGATGAGTCTGCTGTGAGCCATTGTTTCCGGTTTGCGTCAGGAACTCACGACCTGTCGGCAGTCCGCTCCTGCCAAATGCCGAATTCGCACCGCGCCCGATACCTATAGCTCCAGGGCGCACATTTCGTGTTGCAGTTTGTGGTGTTGCCGATTGCTGCCTAGCTAAGTTGTGTGCTCCGGTCGTGCTCAAACTCCCTGGTCGGCGGGCTCCACCTTGGTGAGTCGTGCCACCGAGCGAAAGTGGAGTAGGGCCCGCAATTACAGGTGAGATCGAGTGCGGACTGCTTGTGCTGTGGGGAGCCGTACCCTGTGGCGATGTCAAGGCGCCGTCGGGAGCAACCTTGGGCAGTGACGCTGCTGCCGTGTGCGTCGGCATCCCCAGCATATCCGTACCCTGTGTTCGAGGTGCCGAGCTGAGCCCAGTTATCGGCTGTGGCAACCCGTTCTGTGAGGAAGTTGCGAGGGCAGGGTTCGTCGTCACGTTCCCTGGAGTTCCAGTGGAAGTCATGGAAGTGGCGAGTGGTGTAGGAGAAGCGGTGGAAGTCGCGCCGGGTGCTGTGGCTGATGCGGTGTGAGTCGCTCCGGAATAACCGTCGGGATGTGCAAAACTCGTACTGGTTCCAGCGGGACCGTTGAGTCCATTAAGGCCTGCTTGAACTGTCGTTGCAGCTCCACTACTGATGTTGGGCTCGGTGAGCTTGGTGATGTTCGGAACCGCCGCCTGCAGCTGTGCCGTGTACGGCCCCGTGAGAAATGCTGCGATTTCGGTGCGTTCGAACTGCTCGCGAGCCACGGGATCTTCAATCAGTGCTGATTGCGCTTCAATCGAAGTCAAGGCGTTGACTGCCATCGCCTTCACCGCAGGCAGGACTTGCAAATGTGTGGCCATAGTGCTTGCCGACGTTGCGACGTTTATTGCTCGATCCGCAAGTGTGCCAAGCGTGGCGGTAGCGGTATCGAACACCAGGCCATCGTTTGAGCCGATGAGCTGCTCTGAGGCAGCGGTGATTTCCAATGCCAAAGCGGTCATGGCCGAAGCGAAGTCGGTCCAGTAAGCGACAGCATCCAGGACAGCTCCATCGTTTGTTGAGCTGAACATGGATAGGAGAGTGGTGGCATCGTGGCCGATTTCGCCGGCGACCATCGCTGGTGAAAATACGAGGGCACCGGGATTAAACGGTGGGCGTCCTTCAAACGAGTCGGTGATTGCAGACAAACCAAGTCCGGTATTTAGGCTTCCGCCACCATTGGTGTTGATGGAATTGAGCGCACCTGAAACGCTGTCTTCGTGGCTCTTGATCACATTGGAAAGTGATCGAAGATTAGTGGCTGCCCACTCGACTTCGCGACCTAGTGCAGCGCTGACCAGTGTGGCTGATCCTGATGCTCCGATGATGGCTGACGAATGCTGGGTTGCAACGGCCTGCAGTGACGGGATGGGCGAGTATCCGGCGAGTGCAGGCGCTGACGCAATCGAAGTGTCTAGAGCCATTACGCTGCCGGAGAGACACTCAGATGAGCGGTCAATCGAGGAAATATGTGACTTGAGCATTTGATCTAGTCCCCCAAGAATCCAATGAGCAGCGAGGCTGCTTTAGCGCAAGCTTGTGATTGAAGTTGGGTCGGCCGCTCTTCCGAGTAAGGGACGTTGAATCCGATCGTGCCGTTCTCGGTTTCGATGCCCGCGAAACAGGAATACGAGGTTGCTGATTGCTGTCCAACTAGGAAACCCGTAAATGAGCGATCTTTCGATTGGAGCAACTCGAATCCCCTGGAAGCAAAATCCCTCTGGTTCGAATTTTGGCGGTTGAATGCCGCTACCGCGTCTCCCTCTTGTCCAATCAGACAGCCCATTTGCCAGGGAAGGTCATGCCGCCCAATCGCAGTTTCAATCTCCTCGTAACCGAGTGCTCGAAGTCTCTCCATTAACTCCGGCGAATCACATGGGTCAGACAGCACGAAGTCATCAGCCGAGTAGTCGTAGTGGCCATCGGGGCCCAGTCGGGCAGATCCCGGTGCCGGATTCTCACTAGGTGGTAGTACACCCGGTGGCAACGGTGTGCCGTCAGGCGCAAACTTTCGAGAATCGTCTCGACCGTTGCCGGAAGATAGATCGATTGACCAGGTTTCGGGATCGGTGACACCTGTGGAAGCAGAAGTCGGAGTGCTCGAACTGGGAGCGCAACCGACAATTAACAAAGAGGCAGAAATTAATCCTGCCAGCGAAAAAGGTATGAGTTTAGAGCGTGCCTTCATCAAAATTATTCCCCCCCTAAAAGCACTTAGGAATTGTTATAACACCGGTGCACGGGCACTGCTCGTCGAGAAGCGAAAGGCGTAGTAATTCCCATCACATTTCCGCAAAGGTACAGGAAGACGGGGTTACTCCCATAAACCCCGGGTGTGGGAAGAATCGCCATTTGGTTGTCGATGCGAGTAGCCTGGTGGAGCAATGTGCACAACCGATTTCGGGTCCGGCAACGAAAACCAGCCGGAAAATGGGAACGAATCGGTATCCACGGACAGCTCGCAAAGCGAAGCTCCACTTTCCATCGATGACGTACTAGGCGCAGACAGCGCTGCAGATGTACCTATGGAAGAAGCGGCGGAGAATTGGGAAAACAGCGAGTCTTTGGACGCTGATGATGGGCGGACCGACGCGGTCCATGAAGTAGGGAAATTGAAGACTGAGAACGCGGCAGAGGCCGCTGATGGGGCCCTAGAGGCCCAGGGAGAGACCCAGATGGGCAACGAAGAAATGAATAACCACAACGAGAATGTTGAAACCGCTGACGTAGAGAACAGCGTTGTGGAAGAGAATAACGAGAAAACTGAGAACGTCGAGATCATCGAAAACACTGAAAATAGCGACGTCGCTGTAGAGGTTCCCTCCGAGGAAAATCCAGCTGCGAACGAAGAAGTAACTGCAGAAGCCACTGAAGTAACAGAAGCTGCAGAAGTAAAAGAAGAAAAAGAAGAAGCAACAGCTAACAAGGAAAAGAAGTCCGAAAAGGACGGCGTAAAGTTCTCTGACCTGGGACTTCCAAACGCTGTTGTAAAGGCAGTCGAGAAGGTCGGCTTCGAAACGCCATCCCCAATTCAGGCTGCAACCATCCCAACTTTGATGGATGGCCGCGATGTAGTCGGACTGGCACAGACCGGTACCGGTAAAACCGCAGCATTCGCGCTGCCAATCCTGGCTCGTATTGACGAAGGAAACCGCTCCCCACAGGCCTTGATTCTCGCTCCAACGCGTGAACTTGCACTGCAGGTCGCCGACAGCTTCCAGTCTTTCGCAGACCACCTGGGTCGCATTCAGGTGCTCCCAATTTATGGTGGCCAGGCATACGGCATTCAGTTGTCAGGCCTGCGCCGTGGTGCACAGATCATCGTTGGTACACCAGGCCGTGTGATCGACCACCTCCAGAAGGGCTCGTTGGATATCTCCGGCTTGCGATTCCTCGTTCTCGACGAAGCAGACGAGATGCTGCAGATGGGGTTCCAGGAAGATGTTGAGCGCATCCTGGCGGACACTCCAGAGGACAAGCAGGTTGCACTTTTCTCGGCAACGATGCCAGCAGTCATTCGTCGCCTGTCGAAGCAGTACCTGAACAATCCAAAGGAAATTACTGTTAAGTCGGAGACTCGCACCGCCGAGAACATCCGCCAGCGTTTCCTCATGGTGAGCCACCGCAACAAGCTCGATGCTCTGACCCGCATTCTTGAGGTCGAAGAGTTCGAAGCAATGATTGTGTTCGTGCGTACCAAGCACGAGACCGAAGAACTTGCAGAGAAGCTGCGCGCACGTGGTTTCAGCGCAGCAGCCATCAACGGTGACATTCCACAGACCCTGCGTGAGCGCACTATCGATCAGCTGAAGGATGGTCGCCTCGATATTCTCGTGGCAACCGATGTCGCTGCTCGTGGTCTTGACGTTGACCGCATCAGCCACGTTGTTAACTTCGATATTCCTCACGACACCGAGTCGTACGTTCACCGCATTGGTCGTACCGGCCGTGCAGGTCGTTCGGGCGAAGCATTGTTGTTCGTCACCCCACGCGAAGGCCGTCTGCTGCGCTCCATTGAGCGTGCAACCAAGTCTTCTCTGCACGAAATGAAGTTGCCGAGCGTGGATGAAGTCAACGACTCTCGTAAGCAGAAGTTCGCTGATGACATCACCGAGGCTCTCGCAGACCCACAGGTCAGCATCTTCCGGGACCTGATCGAGACCTACGCGACAGAACACGACACCCCATTGGTCGATATCGCGGCAGCGCTTGCTTCCCAGTCCCAGTCCGGCGACTTCCTGATGAAGGAGCCTCCTCGCGGACGTCGTAACGATCGTGGCAATGACCGCGACCGCTTCGACCGCGAGCGTTCCCGCCAGGGCCGTGATGGTCGTTCCCGTGGTGCACGCGAGGGCAAGCGAACGGATCGCGTTCAGTTCGATCGCGAAGGCATGACCACGTACCGCATTAATGTCGGTCGTCGTCAGCATGTTCGCCCAGGTGCAATCGTTGGCGCAATTGCGAACGAGGGTGGCCTGGAGTCAAAGGACTTCGGACACATCGATATCCGCGGCGACCATACTCTGGTCGAGCTGCCATCGAACTTGCCTCAGGAGGTCTTGAATAACCTCTCTGATACCCGTATCTCCGGCGAGCTCATTCAGCTTCAGCCTGACGACGGCACGTCTGTCGACGACGGCAGCGGCTGGGGTGGAGATCGCCGTGGTGGCGGCCGTGGCCGCGATCGCGATGATCGCCGTGGCGGTCGCGGAGGCTTCCGTGGTGGCCGTGACCGTGGCGACCGTGGTGGTCGTGGCGGACGTGGTGACCGCGAAGGTGGTTACCGTGGTCGTCGTGACGATCGCGAAGAGGGCGGTTACCGTGGCCGTCGTGACGATCACGAAGACGGTGGCTACCGTGGTCGCGGCCGTGATGACCGCCGTGGTGGCTACCGTGGCGACCGAGACGGTGGCTTCCGTGGTGGCCGTGGTCGTCGTGATGATCGTCGTGGTGGATACCGCGACTAAGCACGAACAGTTGCAGACGTACCGTGTCAGGCCGAGAGCTGTAGGCGTACTGCGCTAACGGAGCTTGCCTGACAACGTCGGCCTTCTGACACTGTCATCAGTCTGACAACGCCAAAGAGCTACCTGGAGGAAACTCCAGGTAGCTCTTTCGTTTGTCTAGCAATGTGGTTGGACTTAGCGAAACATCGTAATCATCGAGAGAGATTCAGCGCTTCGGTCACAGCAGAGTCGGTGTCAGCAGAGATATGGCCAAATCTGTGCATCGACCACGAGATGGATTGCTCACGGAGGTAGTGCAGCATTTCGAATCTTCCAGATTGCACAACGCCTGCACGTTCCAACCAGCTTCCATTCTCAGCGGCGATGCTCAAAGCCTCGTCACTGACCGTTCCACAGCAGCGGATTCGCGAGGATACGGACTCCCGAATTCGCTGTACAAAAGCGGTGTCCGATTCCACGACTACTTCGGCCAAGCCATGCCGCACGATGATCTCCAAGGCATCGGTGACTACATCATCGACATCGGGAGCCACCGTTACGGTGACAGCATTCGAGCTGACCTCCCCAGCAGCTACCGCCGCCAGCACGGTGCGCGTGACAGTTACTACCTTGGCATTTGCCGCAACTCTGACAACTGCGTCGGGAAGTGCACGATAGCGGAAGACATTTGCTTCCCCGATGAGACCAGATTCATCTCGAGGTCGGTCAAACTCGACCGCAAGTGCGTGCGCATCGGAGTGGGTAGCCGTCGTAACGTAGTCTGCGTCATCGCCGAGCACTGCCTGCAATTCGCGCACGACGCGGCCGATACGTCTGGTCGGTGTTGCCTGTGCCAACGCATCGGAGGCTTCCGACGAATCCGTGACGGAGCCTTGCTGGGCTACATAGTTCGGTCCTCCGGCTTTCGCACCCGGCCCCACAGATGAGCCTTTCCAGCCACCGAACGCTTGACGACGAACAATCGCCCCCGTGGTATGTCGATTTACATAGGCATTTCCGACTTCAACGCGGTCCAGCCAGTAGGCAACCTCGTTGGAATCGAGAGTGTGGATGCCACCGGTCAATCCGTATTCGACTGCGTTTTGCCATTCGATTGCCGTGTCTAGGTCTGGTGCTCGCATAATTCCGAGGACAGGGCCGAAACACTCGGTCATATGGAACCAAGAACCGGGTTGGACATTGTCCCGCACACCCGGCGACCACAGCGTGCCGTCACTATTGAGTTGTTGAGGTTCTACCAGCCATTTCTCGCCCTTTTCGAGGGAAGTCAGCGCACGGTGGAGCTTCTCTCCAGGTGGTTCCACGAGTGGGCCCATATCGGTGCTGAGGTCACGACCGTGACCAACCTGGAGAGTCCTGGTGGCATCGAGAATCTGATTGAGCAGACGATCGGATTTGCCGGCCGCGCCTACCAGAATGACCAATGAACCCGCCGAACATTTCTGTCCGGCATGACCAAACGCGGAGGTCACCACATCAGCCGCAGCAAGATCTGGGTCCGCAGCAGGAGTGACGATCATGGCATTCTTGCCACTGGTTTCTGCAAACACTGGAAGTGATGGTTTCCAACCACGGAACAGCGCAGCGGTTTCTGATGCGCCGGTCAGAATAACGGCATCAACATCATCGTGAGTGAGCAAGGCACGACCAGCATCAGCCTCGTCGGTGTTCGCTAACTGGATGAGATCGGGATCGACCCCGGCATCACTCAACCCATCACGTAACGCAGCAACCGCGACTTCCGCGACACGAACTACCTGTGGTGCCGGCGCAATGACAACAGCAGAACCCGCGGCCAACGCTGCAGTCATGCCACCGATAGGAATAGCAATGGGGAAGTTCCACGGTGGCGACACAACGGTGACGCGATGTGGCGCAAAATCCACGCCCGGTTCGCGATCCATCTCGCGTGCACTTGTCGCGTAATAACGCACAAAGTCGATGGCTTCGCTTATTTCAGGATCCGTTTCGGCGACAGTCTTTCCGGGTCCATGGATCGCTGCTGCTAACAAGTCGCTGCGTCGTGAAGCCAAACGCTTTCCGACGACTTCCAATACATCAGCGCGGCCCGCTCCACCGCGAGCGGCCCAGTCTGGCTGAAGTCGAACGGCCTTTGCGACGATGTCGTCGACATCGACCACATCATCGATGAGCGGTGAAACAGCAGGTCCAGGATCAGAGGTGATATCCACAATGCTGCGAGCCCACTCGCGATTAGCCGGCAAGGCAGGATCAGTGTCGGGCTCATTTGTGAAAACGGTGGTGGATTGCGCTCGCTTGGCCTGTGATGTCGTCACTACTCCCGGAGTGGTTTCGTAGCGACGATCTTGAGTGCGGCGTGGCTTAGTGCTTGTTGAATTTCGGTCATGGATCGCAGCGAGATAGCGACGCATTTGCCCGTGCATGGCGTCGTCATTGTCGCTGCTGGTCATTGCATGCAGGAAGTTTTCTTCGGCTGCATTCTCTTCTAACCGGCGAACCAAGTAGGAAACCGCGACGTCGAAACTGCGCACATCGACAACTGGGGTGTACAGAATTAATCGGCCAACCTCTGCTTCGATTGCCTGCTGTTGTCGTGGCGCCATTCCTTGCAGCATTTCTGCGTCGATTTGGTCTTCGACCCCACGAGCATGGGCAAGCTCGACCGCGGTCGCCATCGAAAACAGGTTGTGGCTGGCGACGCCGACACGCAGGTGAGGAGCGATATCGGGGCGGAGCAGCAGATCAAGCAGTCGGAGATAATTCGCGTCCGTTTCCGCCTTAGTTGCATATGGAGCGCGTTCCCATCCTTCAGCATCTGCGACGACGGTCTCCATGGAGAGATTCGCACCCTTGACCAAGCGAACCTTGAGCGGGGCACCACCTTCGGTTACGCGTTGCTGTGCGAACTCCACGAGTCGATGAACCGCGGCAACGGAGTCCGGCAAATAGGCCTGGATGACGATTCCCGCATGCAGCGGAAGAAATTCCTCTTCGCTCATGAGGCGTTCGAACACCGCGAGCGTTAACTCTAAGTCGCGGTACTCTTCCATATCCAAGCTGATGAACGGCTGACGTTCACGGTCAGACATTGCAATGCGGTACAGCGGGCGAAGCGTCTCGATGAGTTGGTCGACGCTGCCGTCGAAATCCCACGGATTCAATTGTGAAACAACGCTGGATGCTTTTACCGATACGTAGTCAACGTTCGGACGAGACAAAAGTTCGATGGTGTCCTGCAACCGACGTTGTGCTTCGTCACGGCCTAGTACTGCTTCACCGAGCAGGTTGAGATTCAGTTGTCGACCGTGGCTGTGGGCATCGTCGAGAAGCTCTTGGAGGGCTGACCCTTCGGAATCCAACACTAAATGGTTGACCAGATCGCGCATCCGCTTGCGAGCAATCGGCATGACAACGCCGGGAATGCGCTGGGACAAAATGCCACCGAGTTTCATTGCCGCGCGATCCAGAGAAGAAAGGAACGATGGGGTGGCGGAGCTGGTGGTGAGACGAGATAGCTGACGAGCTGCAGTCTTGTTGTCTTCAGGACGTGCAACACGGTCGACGAATGTCATGGTGAAGTCGACGCCTGCTGGATCGTGCACCAGCTTCGCTAGCTGCGTAGCGGCATATTCGATTCTCGAATTTGGTTGAGCGGGTGAATCGGTGGATGCGGGAGGGCCATGGCCTCGGGGAGCATTTGTCGACCCAGCGAATTCTGTTTCTATTTCTGCCTGATTCAGCCAGCGCATAGCGCGACGGATTGCAGCGTCGGCGACGCTGTCTAGAGGGGGAAGCGTTTCGTTCGTTGGTGGTCGATCGAACTGCGGTTGTCGATCGTGATTGTTAGACACTGTGACCCCTTACGTGTCATCGGCCGTCTGATAATGAGCATTTCCTCGGATTAGGAGATGCTTTTAGTGATGATACGACCAAGCCGCACGGGGATAAGCCAAAACGAAAAACCCGCCCACAGTCATCCACTTGCTGGAGACTAGGGGCGGGGAGTACGCGGAAAAGGCGTGCGCTTACAGGTAGAACATCAATACTGCGACGACAACCCAGATTGCGGAGAAGATACCGGAGAACATGGCAAGCTGCCCCTTAGCCTTGTCCCAGTCCATCTCGTCGGCTGCGGCCTTGCGGGCGATGAAGTCGGGATCGTCCGCATCTTCATCGTCGTCAGCAACGCCGAGGCCCGCCATCATCTTCTTCTGGCGAGGAATGATGAGGAAGAACAGCAGCGCCCACGCGATGATTGCGAGAGTGATGGACGTGTGCAGCAAGCCATTCTTGATGTATCCCTGCACGTCCATGAAGAACACACCAAAGCCAAGTAGTGGAACAATCAGAGAGATCATGCCGTAGGTGCGGGAGATAGCGTGCATGGTTCGTGCAGCACCAACGGTGCCAGGCTCGCCGAGGCGGGCTGCCAGTGCGAGCTTCGGGAACATGGAGATTGCGACTGTCACTGGGCCGAGCAACAGGATCGCTGTCAGAACATGAGCGATGATGAGGATCTGATTCATAGATACGAGTCTAACGAACCGCACGGATTCCACAGGACTTGGCCATAACTGACCAATCGTCAACAGAGACAGCGAGATCCCACTTCACTGCCACCGCAACAAATCGTGCAGCGTAGTCGCAACGAAGTTCCCGCTGCGTAGGCATCCATTCGGACGGTGTCAGATCCGATTTTTCTCGATTGATTGCGCTCATCGTGGGCACCAAATTCGCATCGAGGTCGTTCGCAAATTCGCGTCTTCGTGAGCTATCCCACTGCGCCGCACCAAAATCCCACGCCGCCGCCAGGGGATAAACATGATCGACATCAACCTGGGCGGACAGCACATCCTTGCCTGTATACGGATCTGCAATCGCGGCATCCTCGTCAAGTTTGCACCCAGAACCACCGAACCACCTCACGAGTACACGCTGTCGAGTATCACACGCACCGTCGACACTCCAACCACCAAAAAGTTCGCGCTCATACCCCGTGATAGTGACACGTTGCGGTTGTACTCGTACCGATTCCAACAGCGTGACGACGTCGCGTCGAGGCAATTCGCGCCACCATCGCACTCGCGGGATGGCAATTGCGGCTGCTGCGATGAGTGCCAGGCAAGTAACAATGACGAAACTGACTACGAGTGAGTGCCTAGGCAGTAAAAAACCGCGCCCAGCGTGGGAGTGAAAATTGTGGCTCACACCCATACTGACGCGGTCGGTGGGGAAGCGGTTCCCCGGGGTGCAGGATTACCTGCTGGGAGTGCTTAAAGTTTTGCTTCGGCAGCTGCCTCTTCGAACTCAGCAAGCACCTTGTCGTTTGGAGCTGGAGTCAGGAGGGAAACGACGATCATAACGATTGTCGCTGCAGCGAAACCAGGGACAATCTCATACAAAGTGTCCGTCAGTGGGCTCATACCCCACGCGAACGACACGACAGCACCTGTGACCATGCCAGCGGCAGCGCCCAAGGAGTTGAGACGGCGCCAGTACAACGCAGCAATGATGACAGGACCAAACGCAGAACCGAAGCCAGCCCACGCAAAGCCAACCAGATCAAGAATCGAGCTATTCGGATTCGCGGCAATAACCGCAGCCACGATTGCAACAAGTGCGACGGCGACACGAGACAGCATCATGTACGTTTGAGGTCGCAAGGACTTGTTCACAACACCCTTGAAAAGGTCCTCAATCAGCGCAGACGAAGAGACGAGCAACTGCGAAGAAATCGTCGACATGATGGCGGCCAAGACAGCAGTCAGAATAAGGCCTGCAATCAGTGGGTGGAACAGAACGCGAGTCATATCCAAGAAAATGGTTTCGTACGATTCGCGATCAGTAACGACCGCGTCGGAGCGCAGTGGGAAGAACGCCGTCGCGATGATTGCAACGAAAACCGCACCGAGCATGCAAATGAACTGCCAGCCGATGCCCCAACGGCGTCCCTCGACAGCATCCTTCGAGGAACGAAGTGCCATGAAGCGAACGATAATGTGTGGCTGCCCAAAGTAGCCCAGACCCCAGCCCAACAGGCCAATAATGGTGATTGCAGGAACCCCCAAGAACGGGTTGAACCAGTCCATGCTTGGTGCAGATTCAGCACCTTCATATGGGTTGTTTGCTGGCCACGTGAGCAGGTCGGTTGCAGATGCGTCGCCAAGCAAAGTAATAAAAGCAACAGTTGGCACGATGATGAGAGCCAAAAACATGATGATGCCCTGAACAGTGTCGGTATATGACACCGCCAAGAAGCCACCGAACAAGGTGTACGCAACGGTAATGCCTCCGACGAGCAGCATGCCGGTTAGGTAGTTGCCGTCAAATGTGGACTCCCAGTAACGGCCACCGGTGACCATGCCGGAGGATACGTAAAAGGTGAAAAAGACCAGAATGATGAGACCGGCAGCAACGCGCAAGAACTTCGACTTGGAATGGAAACGGTTCTCCAAGAATGACGGAACCGTAATCGAGTTACGCGCGATCTTGGTATAGGTACGAAGCCTCGGTGCCGTGAACTTCCAGTTCAGCCACGCGCCAATGACCAAGCCAACGGCAATCCAAGTTTTATTCAGGCCAGTTAGGTAGATCGCGCCGGGCAGGCCCATGAGTAGCCAACCGGACATATCGGACGCGCCAGCCGACAATGCGGCGACGAATGGATGGAGGCCACGGCCACCGAGCATGTAATCGTCGTACTGTTGGGTCTTCCGCCAACCGGTCCAGCCGATATACAGCATGGCCAGTAGGTAGATGACAATTGCTATCAGGAACCACGTTTGTTGTTCCATGAGGTTTACTCCTCAATAGCCAGCTGGTGTGCTGACGCAGGGTAGTTGGTGCATTTATTACTTAATCTAATTACTTGCATTCTTGAAACAATTGTAGAATACGAAGAAAATAGAATGTCTGTTCGATTGCTTGTTGTTTCCGGTGGGGATTCTTAAAAGCCGATCCGGAGGAGATGGCACAATCAGAACCATGTCTGGCATGGAGCACAAAAATTCAAGGGATTCTCCCGTGTTTGTGCTGCATGGTTTGTGGTTGCCGGAGGCCGGGCTGAGCCTGTGGGTCGAGAAACTCGACGGACATAGGCTAATGGCCTCCCTCAGCGATGTTGAGGTACCAGCGCAAGAACGCGAACTTTTCAGTGTTGTCGACGGTGTCGCTCGGGGCCGGCACGAAGTGCAACTACAGACCCCTAAGGGTAAACACGTTCGACGCGTGATTCCAACCTGGGATTTCATTTCGGATGACGCCGTTGCGTTGTTGGTGCAGCTCCGAAATCACACATTTTCGCCTGCAATGGCACCAGATCTGCGCTTTCTCGTGGACGTGGCACAGGGGCTAGAACGGTGGGCGCTCGCAGGTCGCGCGCTCGTCGCTGTGGTGTGGGAGGACAATGAATGGTGGCCACAATGGCGCATGGTTGACGGTCTCCAGGAAATGTCGTGGCGGGCGCAAGTCATCGAGCGAACACCGCCCGTGGTGGTAGCCAATGGAGGTAAAGCTGTGGTCGATGATCTGTTGCAGCGCCTGTTTCACTGGACGGTGAATGTGTTGTTGTCAGATATGGATACACCGGTGTCAGCTCGGCAAGGCTTTGTTCGGTCATTAGTCAGTTCTGAGGCCCTGCGAAAAACCAGTGCCTCAGTTGCTGCGGACTTAGCTAAGTGGCGAGGCTCTGCCGCAACCGACAACATTCAGCTGATTTTCGTGCTCGAAGAACCTGCTCATGACGACGACGCTTTGTGGCCCATCCGTATCTATTACCGAGTAGGCGTGTCAGCACCTGATCGTTTGAATCCTCAGTTGTGCAAGCCGAGTGTGCTGAAGCAGTTACGTCCGCAACTTCATGCTGCACAAAAGGCATTTCCTCCTTTCGAAACCGCGCCGTCGGAAGGCTATGGTCTTGATGTTCTGTTAACTGCTGGCCAGGTTGTGGAGTTGGTCCGAGGTGGCGTTGAGAAGCTGCGGGCGGCAAACATCGACGTAATGTTGCCGAAGGCGTGGCTTGAGGGTGAGCCATCGTTGAAGTTGGTGACCAAGACCGAAGAGTTGGAACCGACGGGTGCGGCACCAGGTGCTCAGGAACCACGTCTGGGGTTCAACCAACTTGTGAAGTACCAGTGGAAGCTGTCTATTGGCGATACCGAGTTATCGGAGGCTGAGCTGAGGACACTGGCGAAGTCGGGCAGCGGGCTGGTTAAGTTGCGCGATAAGTGGGTTCACGCCGATGCTCGGGCAACTCGAGACGCGTTACGTTTCCTGCAGGAGCAGACCGCGGCTGGCGAGAAAATAGGAGCTGGTTCAGCAACTCTGAAGGAGCTGCGTTTCGACGGCGGTGCGGAGCAGGCAGCCCCTGTGCCGGTGACTGTTGAAGGAGAGGGGTGGCTGCGCGAAGCCTTCAACACTGAAGATGGGCTGGAACGCGATGTCGACGTGCCAGTGCCAGCGGGTTTTGTAGGGCAACTGCGAGACTATCAACAGCGGGGCGTGAACTGGCTAGCCTGGATGTCCCTGGCGGGTTTCGGGGTGATTCTGGCCGATGACATGGGTTTGGGCAAAACTGTTCAAATCTTGACGTTGCTCCAGTATGAGAAAGAAACACGTGAGGTTAAGCCCACGTTGTTGGTCGTACCAACGGGAGTCCTCCGCAATTGGGCGAAGGAAGCAGCAACGTTTACCCCGACACTGCGGTTAGGTGTGTTGCACGGAGGCAATCGCCCTAATGGTGATCAACTTCAGGATTTCATCGCGCAACACGACATCGTGCTGACGACGTACGGAGTTGCTACACGGGATGCTGTCGAGCTCGGGGCGGTTGAATGGGAACACATCATCGCCGATGAAGCCCAGGCGATTAAGAATCCAAATTCGCAAGCGTTCCGCGCATTGCGGTCATTTCCGGCGCGCCAACGAATTGCCATGACGGGAACCCCCGTCGAGAACAATCTCGGTGAGCTGAGAAGCATCATGGATTTTTGTAATCCGGGGATGCTGGGTTCGGCACGAACATTTCGGTCGCGCTTTGCTATGCCCATCGAGCGTGATGGCAATGAAGAAAAGCTTGAACTGCTCCGCAGTATCACATCGCCGTTTGTGCTCCGCAGGATGAAAACTGACCCGGCAATCGTGCCTGACTTGCCCAATAAGGATGAGCAGACTGTTCATGTTGCTCTCACAGCAGAACAGGCGTTTTTGTACGAAGGATGCGTCAAAGATATTGAAGAGCACGTTAATGCAGCCAAGGGAGTTAAGAAGAAGGGCGTGATTCTGGCAGGAATCACGAAGCTTAAGCAGATCTGTAATCATCCGGCGCACTATCAAAGTGACGGCTCTCAGATTTTGGATCGAGGACAGCACCGCTCCGGAAAGCTGATCGAGCTGGATCACATCATTGACGCTGCTTTAGATGCAGGCGAAAAGGTCTTGGTGTTCACTCAATTCGTGGAGTTCGGAAATATGCTGGCGCCGTACTTGTCGCAGCGTTGTGGGGTTGAAGTTCCGTTCATTAAGGGACAGCTCACGCCAAACAAGCGCGAACAAGCGGTGGAACTCTTCAACTCGCCGGATGGACCTCCAATCATGGTGCTATCGACACTCGCAGCTGGTGTTGGCATCAACCTCACCGCAGCTAATCATGTCGTTCACATGGACCGGTGGTGGAATCCCGCCGTGGAAAACCAAGCGACGGACCGTGCTTACCGCATCGGCCAGCTTAAGGATGTGAAAGTGCACAAACTTGTCGCTGCTGGAACGCTGGAAGAGCGCATTGATGAGCTCATCTTCGACAAATCCGTACTTGCCGACGCCGTGGTTCAAGCAGGAGAAACCAAACTCACCGAAATGACCATGGATCAGCTGCACTCAATGTGGAGGCTAGACAAGACGCGAGCCACTCAGTTGGCAGCGGACGTTGAACAACGGTGGGAAAACAAGAAGCAACAACAAAAGAACTGGATCGACTTGACGGAACGTATCTGGGGTGACGAAGAATGAGCACACGCGGAGAAGACCAGGACATCACCTGGGGCGATAACGTCATCTATGCGGACTTTTCCGGGCGTGCCGGTCGCAACGGTACAGGCGCACGTAAAGGACAGAAGCGCGCGAGTGTCAGGTCACACAAGGTTGCTTTTCGTTCTCCTGTAGCGCAGGCATTGTACGACGGCGTCGTAAAGCATGCAGATGAAGGACGCCGTCGACGTGGGGAGAAGTATTTTGCGGACGGGCATGTCCTAGGCGCGACGATGAGCGACAAGGTAATAGTTGGTGAAGTCGAAGGCACCCAGTTAGATCCGTTTACGGTCGTGATTCGGTTGCCACATCGAGATACCAGTGACGTAACTCAGTTGTTGACGTGGATGGTGGATAACCCCAGCACGATTGAGGACAGCAAACGGGGAGTGCTACCAGAATCCAAAATTGCTGAACTCTTAAGCGACGAGGACGAACAAATCGTCTGTCAGTGCACTTGCCCTGATCACACTGCGGTGTGTAAACATGCCATCGCGGTTGTCGCATATGCAGCTCGGGATGTCGACGACGAGCCACTTCGTGTGTTTGAGCTCCGAGGGCTACGGGAGTCCGATTTCCAATCAAATCTTCAACGATTGTTGAGGGAGAAAGCTGCGCGGCAGCGGCAGAAGGTTGAAACAGCGCGCAGCAAACTAATGGCACCGCCCCGAATTCAGTTTGGTCAACAACCTGTTCGAATCGTCGAATCCGACTTTTGGGGTAAAGATCTTCCTAGAGTGGAACTTCCACAGCCGGAACCCATCAATGTGCTGAAAGAAACCGACCAGGTGTTGCTGCACGAAGCGTTGCGGCCAACTTGCGTTCTTCCACGCGAGACATTGCGAGCAGTCTCTGACTTGGAAGAATGTTGGGATCATCTCCAGTCATGTCAAGAGCTCGCCGATAGAGAGGGACCAACACAGTGAAGTTCATCCATACGTCGGATTGGCAACTCGGCATGACTCGTTGGTTTCTAACCGGCGAAGATGGAGATTCCCAGGCTCGGTTTAGTGCAGCTCGGTTGGCGGCGATTGACCGTATCGGGGAAGTAGCTTTCGCAGAAGACGCTGACTTCATCGTGGTGGCCGGCGATGTATTTGATTCGAACACGCTACCTGCGCGCGATGTAGGTCGAGCGATGGAGCGTCTCCGTAGTTTGCCGGTTCCTGTCTATCTGTTGCCGGGCAATCACGATGCGTACGATGCATCGTCGATATATCGGAGAGACCCATTTCCACAGAGCTCTACCTCTGGCGATGGCGCGTCGTTGGTGGTGTTGAAGCCTGGTGAGAACGTCGTCACACATAAGAGCGGGCGGGGCACCGTGGAGATTGTTGGTATCCCGCTGACAAGCAAGGTGGGTGATCCGCGAGACTTTGAAGAAACACTGGCTGATTTGCAGCCGATTGATTATCCGCGGATTGTCGTGGCTCACGGTCAGGTTGAGGGGTTTGGCGGAGATGCAGGTGCGAGCCTGTCGCTCGAGGCAGCGGAGAAGGCTATTTCGGATGGGCTTGTCCAATACATTGCTGTGGGAGACTCGCATTCGACGCGGCAGCTCGATAGTCGTGGATATATGTGGTTTTCCGGCGCTCATGAAACTACCGATTATGACGATGTCGAGTCGGATTCCGGCAATGTGCTTGTTGTTGAGATCGATGGCACAAGTGCTCCGGTAGTAGCGAAACACAAGGTAGGTGAATGGGAGTTCCAGGCGCATACCCGAGATTTTGCCGATTTTGCGGAAGTTGAAGAGTGGCTCGAGCAGTTGGAGCTACTTCCGAATAAAGACAGGACAAGCATTAAGTACTCGTTGTTCGGAACAGTGACACTGGCACAAAAGGCTGATTTTGATAGGCGTCTTGCAGCCCTGGCTCCAGTTTTCGCTGCCGTGTACAAGCGGGGTAGTGGTTCTGATTTAACGGTGCGGCCAGAGGACGGCGATATTGCAGCAATGGGTGTTTCCGGATTTGCGTTGGCAGCCGCCGAAGAATTGCAACAGATCAGTGACAACCCGGACCTGTCTGCGGCTGATCGAACGGCAGCAGTAGATGCACTCGGATTGCTCGCACGAATCGTGGGAGGTAACTAAGCAATGAAACTACATTCCATCAAATTGTCATCTGTTCGCGGAATCGAGCAGCTGCACCTCGCCGATCTCCCAGACACCGGGGTAATTGTCATTTCCGGCGAAAACGAAGCTGGAAAATCCACGATTGCCGATGCGGTATATGCCGCGTTGAAGTTCCCATCGCGTTCGCAGGCTCGGGAAGTTAAAAGCCTAAGGCCTGCATTGAACGACAAACTTCCTGTTGTGGAGTTAGACATGACGCTGGGAGACTCCAGGTTTGTCGTGCGAAAGGTGTTCGCGGGTGGCACTAAGAGTTCCGAGACAACGATTCGTGTGATTAGCCCAGCTCCTCAGAATTTTACTGGCCACGATGCCGAGTCCTGGCTCAAGAATCTGTTGGAAACAGAAGGCACTCAGCATTTGTGGGATGTGTTCGTCGCAAAGCAAGGCCAGGCACAAACGGTGCTGTCAATGGGTGCGCATGCGCCAATCACCAATGCGCTGCAGGAGGCATCCGGTGGGCGAATCGAGACGAAGTCAGAGCAAACCACCATCGAGGCAGTACACGCTGAGTACCTGAAGTACTACTCAGCTAAAGGCAGAGAAGCCACAGCTTTGACGAAACCGAAGGCTGCGCTGGAAGAAGCCAAACAGCGAGTCGAAGATGCCACTGTTGCCGCTGCTGCCATCAACGACAAAGTCCAAGAAGCAGCTGAAATCGATGAACGACAAGGAGATTTTGCGGAGAAGTTGCCGGAGGCAGAGCGCGAGGTAGAGCATTGGCAAGCAGCGGTGGATGAGCTCAAAGAGTTTATCCAGGTTGAAGAGACCGCGAAAAACCACTTTAAGCTCGCCAACTCGAGCGCTGAGGCGGCTAAGAGTGCCCATGAACAGCGCGTCTCACTGAAGGATCAGGTCGCTGCTGCAGAGAAGGAAGCGCAGGAAGCGCAGCAGGAAGTGGAGCAATTGACCGAGGAAGTCAGCGCAGAGCAGCGTCACATCGACGAAGCCACTGCTGCAGTCGAATCCGCCAAGACCGCGTCTGATCGTGCGACTCTCATCCGACGCATTCTTCAATGCGAGGTCAAGCGTTTTGAAACCACTGCGAGCATCCACGACCTCGTCACATCGCTGGCCCGTGTGCACAAACTTGACGACGTCGTGAGGCAGGCGCACACCCGTTTGGCGGCGCTCACGGTGACAGAAGAGGACATCACGCGCGTTCGACAGGCACACACGGTGTGGCAGTCGGCCGTTGGTATTCTGGAGACAAACAGCCCGCAGGTAGCACTCACTGCGACTTCTCCGACCACCGTGCGTATCGATGGTGTGCCACAGGACGTGACGGGCGAAGTGCTCGAGAAGGCAGTGAGCACTGACACGGAAATTGTGGTGGGCGATGTCACCCTCACTGTTTCCCCTGGTATGAGCTTGTCCGACGCTCAGTCTGGTGTCGAAGATGCTCGAGCCACGCTTGACCGGCTCCTGAGTGAACTCGGAGCAACGGACCTCAACGATGCGGAGGATAAGGCCAAGGAACGTCGGGAAGCAGTGGTGGCCCAAAAGAGCGCCGAAGACGTACTCAACGGTGAACTGCGCGGACAATCTGTGGAGGATATGAAAGCGCGAAAGGCTGAACTCGACGGTCAGCTCGCGAGACTGAATGCTGATCGAAAGTTCCTGGCCGAGCAATGGGCAGAGCTGTGCCCGGATGAGCCGGAACCCGACTCCACCGGCACGCTTCACGATGTTCGCGCTGCAGCTGATGAGTCTGAAGAAATCGAGGCGGAGGCCGTCGCGAAGTTCCAAGAAGCGAATGCGACAGCGCGTGGAGTATCGACGCGCCCGAAGCTGACGAAACAGCACATCGCTGTCGCACAAGCGCAGGCTAAGGCAGACACAGCGAAGCAACTTGCCGAACAATTGACCGAAGCGCGTGAAAAAGCGAGTGATTCGGACGTAACTGGGGAATATCTGCAGGCAAAGTCAGCTGCGGAAGCGGCAGCTCAGGCGCTGGCAGAAGCGGAGAAGAAGCGCAAAGATCTTGATACCGACGATGCAGCAATGTCGCTTGAAGGCGCGCGGCAGAATCTCAAGAACCTCAAAGCTGATCAGAGTCGAGACGCTCAGCGTCGATTCGTCATCACAGGTGAACTCAATGCGGCAGCCGGCACATTTGAAGAGTTAGATGCTGCTGAAGGAGAATTGCAGCGTGCTCAGCGCGCGTACGATGCAGTGACGCGTCGCGCGCGTGCCGCCAAGCTCTTGTATGAAACGTTGTTGTCGGCGCGCAGGGATACCCGTGAAAAAATCAGCGAACCACTGACAAACAAACTGAAGGAATACGGGAGGGATCTTTTCGGCCACGATGTCAGCTACGAATTGACCGATGATTTGGCTATCCAATCGCGAACGACCCCACATGGGACCTTCGAGTTCAGTGAGCTGTCTGGCGGCGCGAAAGAGCAGATCGATATTCTGCTGCGTCTCGCAGCAGCCGGTTTGATGGACGGGAATGCGGGTGCACCGGTCATTATTGATGATTCACTTGGGTACTCCGACCCAGCTCGACTCCGCAAAATGAACAATGCGTTGGCAAGGGCCGGCCACGATTCACAGGTCATTGTTCTGACATGTTTCCCAGAGCGTTTCTCACGTGTCAGCGGGAGCCACCAAGTAAACATGAACGAAATCACGATGGGGTAAACTCACCGCCATGCGGGAGCACCAAATGGACGAAGTTGTTGATAGCACCAAATTAGCTGGCGAGGCTGACGCGAATTCGCCAGTTGTGCCGTGGCTAACTGAGCACGAGCAGATGTTTTGGCGCGCAGTCCTGGACGCTCACCGTGCCGTGGAACGCATGATCGACACCCAGCTGTTGGTTACTTCAGATATTTCGAACGCGGACTTTTCCGTGTTGGTTGTCTTGTCTGAATCTGACAAACAGACAATGCGGATGCGTGAGCTGTGCGAGGACTTGGATTGGGATCGAAGTCGCATGTCTCATCAAATTACTCGCATGGAACGTCGTGGCCTCGTGGAGAAAATTCGCTGCGAGAAGGATAACCGTGGCATCGATGTGCATTTGACAGAACATGGTCGCGAGCTCATTGAACGCGCAGCTCCTGGGCATGTGCGTGCAGTGCGCAAGGTTCTTTTTGATACCTTGCACGATATTGATTTGGATGCCGCGATGGCGCGGTACAACGCCGTTGCTGAAGCCGCTCACAAGCTGCAGGCAGAGCTTCGCCCATAGGTTTCGTGTTTTTGCTTCGGGCATTCGTTTTGCGCATTAGCGTATGAATGCATGACCACGGATGACCGATTTGATGCCCAGCTCGACCACGTCAACGCTGCCAACTTGCAGGATCTTACCGACGACGTCGAGTGGCTGACCAGTGAAGAACAGCACTTTTGGCAGCTAATCGTGTCCACGTTCCGCAGCGTGGAGCGAAAGATTGAATTGAGGCTGCGCGACAAAGCCGGATTGTCGTTTGCCGATTTCACGGTGCTCATTGCACTAAACGAAACGACGGAAGGCATCATGCATGTCGACCAGTTGTGCGAGCGATTGACATGGAATCACTCGCGTGCGCGGTTACATGTCAATCGCATGGAGAAGCGTGGCGCAATCAGCGTAGAAGAAGTCGGAGTAGATCCCGATGCTGATTACACCATTGTGCTAACCGGAGTAGGTCGACACCTGCTTGTTGAATTCGCCCCAGATTACGTCGATACCGTGCGGTCAGAAGTCTTTCGGCCGGTAACGAGCACCGATGTTTCCAACGTCACTGCCTGCTTTAACCGCATTATGGAGAATGCGCGGGCAGAAGATGCCTTGGGTTAGTGCTGCACTCTGAACAGCTACGTGTTCACTCTCACCCTTCGGCTGCTCGAAAAAACAGGTGACGCGAGCAGAAGAACGGTACAAAGGAGGTATGGATAACCCACAGCAAAATGGACTATTCAATTCCGAGCAGATTTCTCAGGGGATCGATAAGGCAGTAGGTAGGCCCGTCCGCCGTAGCCACTCCAACCGTATGGTTGCTGGTGTCTGTGGTGGCTTTGCCGACGCAACGGGTTTCGATGTCACAGCAATGCGCGTAATCATGGCTGTGCTGGGTATTGCAGCGACACCGGTGGCATTGGTGTTGTACTTGGCTGCATGGCTGTTTGTGCCTAGTCAGTAACCACATCAAACTGTAGCGACGACGGTGCGGAAACACGGGCGGAGTACCTATTTCTAACCGAGCGTAGGGCAGTGGTAGTATTTTCCACTGTTACGCTCACTGCGTTGGACTGGCATCGCCGGTAGCGCAGTGCGTTGTGCGGAGGCCTCCGTAGCTCAGTGGATAGAGCACCGGTTTCCGGTACCGAAGGTCGGAGGTTCGACTCCTCTCGGGGGCACTCAAGACAAAACCTCAGGTCAGCAATGGCCTGGGGTTTCGTTGTTTCTACTTTTTTCGCAGTTCGAGGTTAATTGCCTAAACCCAATTTTGGCAGTGGAAACGCAACTTCTAGGCAAAGCACCTCAGCTATTCATTTCTGGCTCAGAATTCGTTGTTGTTTCAGCAGACTATTCAGTTAGCGGTACAACGCTATTCAAGAATTCAAGTTGCTCCGCGATGATCTGCTTAAACTTAGGGTCGACGTATGGGTCAAAGTGACCACCGTTGTGTAAGCGAACTGTGGCATTCGGAATCTTGAGTGCAGCCTTTACAGCAGCAATTGCCGGCGTGACAGCATCTCCAGTCATAATTTGCACCAAACTCGGGCATGAGATTCGATGGGCTGTACGGCCTGGCGAGTAGAAACCGATTCGAGCTAGGACGCGTGCTGCAACTGTTTCTGGGTAGTCCCCAGGTTTCACACCACTTGCTTCAATGAGTCGGTCTTTACCACTCATTGCATCGGGAGAGCTCATGACCGCGACATCGCCAGGATTGCCAACAGAATCAATGTATCGAGGTTCTTTTCCTAGCAGTCCTCTCAACAAATCAATCGCTGCTGACGGGGCTACTCGCAAAGAGCTTTTCAAACCTGTTGCTCGCACGGCAGCTGGGCCACTTACATGAGGAACCTGGGTGACGATGGCGGCGAAGTCTTCTCCCCGGCCAGCCAATGTGAGCACATGTCCACCAGCAAACGAAGTTCCCCAACCGACGATTCGTTGTGAATCCACGCCTTCTAGCGTGCGGGTAAAGGCAACTGCTCTACGCCAATCTTCTAGTTGTTTGTTGATGTCCAGCAATTGGCGTGGTTGACCCTGGCTTTCGCCGAAATAGCGGTAGTCGAAAACGACCACGATGTATCCGGCTTGCGCGAACTCTTCCGCGTATCGGTAAAGGCCAAGAGCTCGGGGAGTGCCGAATCCGTGCCCCATCACAATCGCGGGTGAATTCTTCCGGTCCGTAAACGGTCGGTAAACTGCTGCGGCACAAAGCAAGCCTTCTGATTCAAACCAATCGTCTGAACGAGTGTATTTGTTGCTTGACAAAGTAGTCATGGGAGTCTTCCTTCCAACTGACTATTAATAGAGAAACTATTGTTCAATCTAGCCATACAGTCGGTTGTTCTCACGAAGTCGGTGAATTTCCCGAATGTGCACGTGAGGCAGCTAGATGGATGTACGGCTATTGCAATACCTGGTGTTCCAGTCTGGGAGCGATGCCGAAATGGATGCTTCGCATCTATGACGAAGTTGGGGATGACGGGGGCTAAAGAGCACTACACGGGAGCCGATATCGAAGAATTAGGTTGCAACAACATAGGATAGGTAACCGTGACTCCAGCAGATCTAGCCGTAATTGTTCGTGAAGCAACTATCGAGGTCCTTTCCGCCCAGGACAAGGACACTTCACTGGTCCCTGATTCCCTTACCGTCGAGCGCCCTCGTAACCCCGAGCATGGCGACTATGCCACCAACGTTGCTCTGCAGCTTGGCAAGCGTGTCGGCATGGTTCCGCGTGAACTTGCGCAAGGTATCGCCGACAATTTGTCTGCCCGCGACGGGATTGCTGAATGCTCCATTGCTGGCCCCGGCTTCATTAACATCCGTCTGGCTGCTGATGCGCAAGGAAAGATCGTCTCTGAGGTACTCCAAGCGGGCGACGCATGGGGCAGTGGCGATGACTTCGCGGACAAGATGGTGAACCTCGAGTTCGTTTCGGCAAACCCTACTGGCCCAATCCACCTTGGTGGTACCCGCTGGGCGGCTGTTGGTGATGCTCTCGGTCGAATTCTCACCGCTCGTGGCGCACAGGTCACTCGTGAGTATTACTTCAACGACCACGGTCGCCAGATTGACCGCTTCGCAATGTCGCTTGTTGCTGCAGCACGCAACGAGCCAACGCCAGAAGACGGTTACGGTGGCGCTTACATTAACGAGATTGCAGCGAACGTTCTGTCCAAGAAGCCGGATGCTCTCGACGGCACCGAGGCTGAGGTTCAGGAAAAATTCCGCGCGATTGGTGTTGAACTCATGTTCAGTCACATCAAGGAATCACTCCACGAGTTCGGCACCGACTTCGACGTCTTCTTCCACGAAAACTCCTTGTTCGAATCGGGCGCTGTGGAGGCAGCCGTCGCCAAGCTAAAGTCCGACGGCAAGCTGTACGAAAACGATGGCGCATGGTGGCTGAAGTCGACGGATTACGGCGATGACAAGGATCGTGTGGTTATCAAGTCTGATGGCGACGCGGCGTACATTGCAGGTGATATTGCGTATGTGAAGGATAAGTTCGATCGTGGTCACAACCTGTGCATTTACATGTTGGGTGCTGATCACCATGGCTACATCGCGCGTCTGAAGGCTGCTGCAGCAGCGCTGGGATACGACGCTGATGGTGTTGAAGTCATGATCGGTCAGATGGTGAACCTGGTGCGCGACGGCAAGGCTGTTCGTATGTCCAAGCGTGCGGGCACCGTGATTACTCTCGACGACCTGGTAGAGGCAATCGGCATTGATGGAGCGCGATACTCGATGATCCGGTCGTCGGTGGACTCCTCGCTGGACATTGACTTGGAGCTGTGGGCATCGCAGTCTAGCGATAATCCGGTGTATTACGTCCAGTACGGACATGCCCGCCTGAGCTCCATTGCCCGGCGCGCAGCGGAAGCCGGCATTTCCAGCCAGGAAGCAGACTTTGGCCTGCTGGTGCATGAGCGCGAAGGTGACTTGATCCGCACCATCGGTGAATTCCCAGCAACGGTCAAGGAAGCTGCGCAGTTCCGCGAGCCTCACCGTATTGCTCGCTACGCCGAGCACCTGGCCAGTGTCTTCCACAAGTTCTACGACTCCTGCCAGATTCTGCCGAAGGCTGGTGCCGAGGAAACTCGCGAAGATGCTGCGCTTCACGCAGCTCGTCTGGGACTTGCTGAAGCAACCCGTCAGACTCTTGCAAACGCACTGCACTTGCTGGGAGTTAGCGCACCGGAACGCATGTAAGCGTCAATCCGAAACCGCAACCATTTTTCCAGTTTCTCTAACAGAAAGTTGACCGACCGCCATGGCAATTTTGGGTAACGGATTCGAGCCAGGTGGCTTCATCCAACCTGACACGTCGGACTTCAACGGCCTGCCTGCAAACGTATGGCCAAAGAATGCTCGACGCACGGAGACTGGCGACATTGAAATCGCTGGTCGCACCCTGGCTTCGCTCGCCGAGGAATTCGGAACGCCACTTTTCGTCATGGACGAGGACGATTTCCGTTCCCGCTGTCAGGCAATGGCCGATGCTTTCGGGGGTGCCGAGAACGTCCACTACGCATCCAAGGCGTTCCTTTCCAAGACCATCGCGAAGTGGGTCCACGAAGAGGGCCTTCACCTCGATGTAGCGTCCTGGGGCGAGATGTCCGTGGCGCTGGCTGCTGACTTCCCAGCCGAAGACATGACCTTCCACGGCAATAACAAGTCAGTTGCTGAGCTTCACGACGCCATGTCCGCAGGCATCGGTCGTATCGTTGTGGACAGCAACACCGAGTTGACCCGCATCAGCAAGGTCGCTGCAGAGCTTGGCCGCGTGCAGGATGTATTCATTCGCGTAAAGCCAGGTGTGGAAGCACACACTCATGAATTCATCGCGACTGCGCACGAAGACCAGAAGTTTGGTTTTTCCATCGCCTCAGGCAGTGCGCTTGCTGCTGCGTCTCGTGCCGAAGAAGACGAGCATGTCCGTCTTGTTGGCCTGCATTGCCACATCGGTTCCCAGATCGTCGACGCTGATGGCTTCATTGTGGCGGCGGAACGTGTACTGGGAGTCGTCGAAAAGCTGGTGGACAAGTACGGCACCGAAATTGCCGAGCATTTCAACATCCTTGACCTCGGTGGCGGATTCGGAATCGCGTACACGGCAGGAGAGCAGGCGTTGAACGTGGCTCCACTTGCCGACGAAATCCTCGGCGCGGTGGGCAATATGGCGCGAAAGATTGGTATTCCAACGCCGACGGTCGCAGTAGAACCTGGGCGTGCCATTGTTGGTCCATCAATGGTGACGGTGTACGAAGTTGGCACCATCAAGGACGTCCATGTTGACGATGCGCAGACGCGCCGATACGTTGCAGTTGACGGGGGCATGAGCGATAACATTCGCCCAGCTCTGTACGGCTCTGAATATGATGGACGTATTGTCAATCGGATGGTGGCCGGCGATCGAGTGCCAACTCGTGTCGTCGGCAAGCACTGTGAATCTGGAGATATCTTGATTCGCGATGCTCACTATCCAGACGGTATTGAAGAGGGAGACCTCTTCGCTATTGCTGCTACCGGCGCGTATTGCTACGCAATGGCTAGTCGCTACAACATGCTGTCGCGTCCGCCAGTAGTGGCGGTACGTGATGGTGAAGCCCGCGCTATCCTGCGCCGGGAAACCTTAAATGATCTACTCAGCCTGGAGTGTGACAATTAATATGACTGCCACCAGCTACAACCCCGGAATGGGCGAAGGACACCCTGTTGGTGTCGCAATTTTGGGATTGGGCACCGTCGGTACTGAGGTACTGCGCTTGCTCCGAGAGAAGGCTGAGGATTTCGAACGCCGTATCGGCGGTCCCGTCGAGATCCGTGGTGTCGCTGTACGCGACAAGTCCAAGCCACGCCCAGGCGTCGAGCCTGAGCTATTGACGGATGATGCCTACGCTCTGGTAGAGCGTGACGACGTCGACATTGTCGTCGAGGTCATTGGTGGCATTGATTACCCACGTCAGGTTGTGCTCGCGGCGTTGCGTGCGGGCAAGTCTGTTGTTACTGCGAATAAGGCACTTGTTGCTGCTCACGGTGCTGAGCTGTCGGACGCTGCTGATTCTTCTGGCGTCGACCTCTTCTTCGAGGCTGCGGTTGCAGCAGCAATCCCAGTTGTTGGTCCGTTGCGTCGTTCCTTGGCTGGTGACACCGTCAACAAGGTCATTGGCATCGTTAACGGCACCACGAACTTCATTCTTGATGCAATGGATTCGACGGGCGCTGATTACGACGAGATGCTCGCGGAAGCAACCCGTTTGGGTTACGCCGAAGCCGATCCGACCGCTGACGTAGAAGGCCACGACGCTGCGTCGAAGGCAGCTATTCTTTCGGGTCTCGCTTTCCACACCCGCGTGACCGCAGACGATGTGTACTGCGAAGGCATCTCGAAGATCACGGCTGAGGATATTGAGGCTGCCAAGGCTGCGGACTGCACCATTAAGCTGCTGGCCACGTGCGAACGAGTCGTCAAGGAGGACGGCACGGGGGGCATTTCTACTCGCGTGTACCCAGCGTTGATTCCACGTCGCCATCCGTTGGCAACGGTGCGTGAGTCCTTCAACGCTGTCTTTATTGAGGCTGAAGCTGCAGGTCGCCTGATGTTCTACGGTAATGGTGCTGGCGGTAACCCAACCGCATCCGCTGTGCTGGGTGACCTCGTTGGTGCCGCTCGCAACAAGGTGTTCGGCGGTCGCGCACCAGGTGATTCCACCTACGCAAACCTGCCAATTTTGGATTTCGGCACGGTGGAAACCCGCTACCACATTGATCTGCATGTCGACGATCGCGTGGGAGTGCTCGCTGATGTCGCTCGCACTTTCGCAGACCACGGCATTTCCTTGCGCACTGTTCGCCAGGAGGGTGGTAACCCAGGTGCACGGCTTGTCATCATTACGCACCGCGCAAAGGAAGCTGAGCTCGAGCGCACCGTAAAGACCTTGAGCGAAATGGATGCAGTTCTCGAGATAAACAGCGTCATCCGCATCGAGGGAATGGACATCTAGACATGGCTCAGGAGCTTTTCCCTGGCCAGAGGGTAAAGGTGACGGTCTGCGGGTCGTCTGCGAACCTCGGGCCGGGTTTCGACACACTTGGTTTGGCGATTGGCCTCCACGACATCGTGGAAGTTGAGGTCACCGAATCTGGTGTCGAAGTTGAGGTACACGGAGAAGGTACCCAGGATTTGCCTCGCAATGAATCACACCTTGTGGTTCGTGCGATTCGCGCTGGTCTACGTGCTGCGGGTGTCGACGCCCCTGGCCTGAAGGTGGTGTGCCACAACACCATTCCGCAGTCGCGTGGTTTGGGTTCTTCTGCAGCAGCGGCAGTTGCTGGTGTGGCGGCGGCTAATGGCCTCAGTGGCTTCGCATTGAGCGACGAGCAGGTCATCCAGGAAGCATCCGTATTTGAGGGGCATCCAGATAACGCTGCTGCGTCTGTCCTTGGCGGGGCAGTGGTGAGCTGGACAGACAAGCCTGTCGATGGGCGAACTGCGCCTCAGTATCATGCTGTTGGTTTGAAGGTTCACCCTGATATCAAGGCAACGGCAATTGTGCCAAGCTTCCACGCATCAACCAATGCTGTTCGTCAGGTTCTGCCTAGCGACGTCAGCCATGTCGACGCCCGCTTCAACGTATCCCGCGTTGCCGTGATGACCACCGCATTGACGGAACATCCAGAGCTGCTGTGGGAAGGCACTCGCGATCGTTTGCACCAGACGTACCGTGCGGAAGTACTTCCGGTCACGGCAGAGTGGGTTAACCGACTGCGTAACCGTGGCTATGCCGCGTTCTTGTCTGGAGCCGGACCAACGTGCATGGTGCTGTCGACTGAGTCGATTCCAGAGAAGGTTCTGGACGAAGCCCGCGAGGCAGGCATGCGGGTTCTGGAACTGCCTATCGGCGGTCCAGTGAAGGTAGAAGTCGAGCGCTAAGCGTGGTTTCGGCGGTAACGAGGCTGTACTAGTGCGCAATGTCAGCGCTAGTACAGCCTTCTTCTGTCTACTTTTCGCCAGGGCCCTTCAGCTTAATGACATCAAGTTCGCCCTTACGTAGGTGTTCGCGCAGATCCTTCTTGTCGAACTTGTCCACGGAGGTTTTGTCGATGTGATCGACAAAAGCCCAGTATTCAGGCAACATCCACTTTGGTAGCTTGGCGCGCAAATGGTCGCGCAGTTCCTCGGCTGTTTCCTTCGTGCGTGGCACCTCTGGGTAGAGCACAGTCACTGCAAGCGGTCGCTCGCCCCACTTCTTGTCCGGCATACCAATGACGGCGCATTCGACGATGCGTGGTGACTCCATGACCAAGTTTTCCAGCTGCGCCGAGTAAATCCATTCGCCACCAGAGCGAATAACATCACGGGCGCGGTCCTGCACATTCAAGAAACCGTCGTGGGTGATAGAGCCGACATCGCCGGTGCGTAACCAGCCATCCTTCGTGAATTTGGAATGCGCGTCCTCGACCTCGTCGCCACGGAAGTAGTGTGCGTAGCCACCTTCTTCTTCCTCCGGGGAGTGGTAGTAGCTGCCGGTGACAGTATTTCCGCGAACTTGCAGCTCACCTTGGTTACGGTCATGCAAATCAAGCGGATTGTCATTCTCGTCGACGATGCGGAATTCCATCATGTCAGGGAAACGCCCCTGACTGATGCGGTAACGCTCGCGTGCCTCACCTGACGCTCCATATGGAGGTCGGGCCACCGTTCCGACTGGAGAGGTTTCTGTCATGCCCCACAGGTGGACGATGTCGACACCGTAGCGCTCTTCCCACATTCGAATAAGCGCTGGAGGGACAGGTGAGCCACCGACGAAAATGTCTTGGAGACTCATTCGTTTTGGTGGATTGTTTAAGTAGTGGACCATAAGAGAGATCCACAACGTCGGAACACCCTGGGCCATTCGTGGCATTGAGGTTTCGATGATTTCTGCGAGCCGAGGAGCGGACAAATCCGGACCGGGGAAGATCAACGCCGCGCCACACGCAAATGCGGCGAGCGGAACACCCCAGCTCAGGACGTGATAAATAGGCACACAACACAGCCACGGCACACCATGGGAGATTGCAAACGAATCTGTTGTCCGCAAATTCAAGCTGTGCAAGAACAGCGAACGATGGCTGTACACCACTCCCTTCGGCGCCCCCTCGGTGCCGGTGGAGTAACACATAGCCGCCCCATCAGTTTCATTCACCGTGGGCCAGTCGTAGTGGGACGGGCGACCGTCGAGAAGCGCTTCGTAAGAATACGTAGAAACGCTCTCTGGGAACTCGCCCTTGATCTGTGACAGCGGGGTAGTGCCGGTGAAAATGACTGCCCGCACATTAGGGCACTTCGGCAGTATGCGTTCGAGTAAAGAGCCGAGGGAAGGGTCGGCGATCAGCACTTCGTCATCCGCATGATTGATGATGTGCACGATCTGATCCGGCATCAGCTGCTTATTCAGCGGCTGGAACACGGCACCCATCGCTGCGACACCAAGGAAGACTTCGAGGTGCTCGGCACAGTTGTACATGAGCGTGCCGACGCGCTGATCAGCATCAATGCCGAAATCATCATGCAGTACGTGAGCGAGAGCCGACGCGCGCGCAGCAATAGCTGCAAATGTAGTGGTCTCTGCTCCATCTGGGCCCCACGATGTCACTGTGGTGCTGCCGTGAATGTTGCGACCGTATTCCAGAATCCTGGCTACGGAAAGCGGGATCTCCTGCATGGTGCTGCGCATGCTTATCAACACTACCGACGCGCCGTAAAAACGCCCGTGTTGCTGTATAGGCGTGTGGGAGATTAATCTGGAGAACAAGGTTGTCGCTGTACTTTGACCTAAGTGTTTACCGTTGGCCACGCGCCGGGTACGGGAACAACTTACTCGTGGGCCTTGCAAGCACTGCTTCCCACTGATTCTTGGTCTAATGCGGCACCACGTGCAACCCCCACAATTTCTTTGGAAGTTCTCCACTTTTCCCCAGCTTTCTATGCGGGTAGTGGAATCTGTTGGCATTTTGCTTGTCAACGAACATGGCCGTTAGTGGGGGATCAATAACGAAAGGAATTCCGTGACCGATACGGACACCACCGCTTCTGAGCACAATGGCCAGGAGAACTTGACTGCCCTACGTATGCCTGAATTGCGTGCGATTGCTGTGCAGAAGGGCATTCGCGGTGTTTCTGCGATGCGTAAGCATGAGTTGATCGCTGCAATTCAGGGTGCGCCATCTGGCGGGGCGGATGCTCCTCGCGGAGGTCGTCGTAAGGCGACGCGTAGCGCTGGCACCCCTGAAGAGTCAGTAGCTCCCGCAAAGGACGACAAGCCTGCTCAGGTCGCAGATGATTCGAAGTCTGTCGACTCGAAGTCGGACGACAATAATGCTGGCGCAGCTGAATCTGGAAACGAATCAAAGAATGATTCGAAGAATGATGACCAACTGTCGCGGTCGCAGCAGCGTCGTCAGCGTCGTAATCGTCAGCGTCAGCGCGATACGGATCAGCATGACGACGATCAGCAGGGCAGTGCCACCCGTGGTGATGACCAGCGCGGTAATGAAGAGCGTGGCGGTGAAGAGCGCGCTAATGACCAGCGTGGCGACTCGCACGAAGGCGAGAATCGTCAAGGTGATCACGATGACAGCCGCGATAATGCTTCTGCTTCAGAGAACAACGATGATTCGTCCCAGCAGAATGAAAATCGTCGCGAACGTGGTGGTCGCAATAACCGTGGTCGCAACCGCAATGATCGTGGTGAACGCAACGACCGCGGACACAACGACCGCGGACACAACGATCGTGGTGAACGCGGAAATAACGACCGCAACGACCGCAACGACGACAGCGACGATGACAATCGCAACCGTCGCGGACGCAATAACAACAATCGCAACAACCGCGGTGATCGCAATGATGACGACAATCGTCGGGGCGGTCGCAACCGTCGCAATCGTCGTGACCGTCGAGGCCGCGACGGCAACCGGAGTGGTCAGGACGAAATCCGCGAGGATGATGTTCTGCAGCCAGTGGCCGGCATCGTGGATGTGCTGGAAAATGGCTCCGCATTTGTTCGCACCACTGGCTACCTGCCAGGCAGTACCGATGTGCACGTGTCGCAGCAGATTGTTCGCAAGTTCGGCCTGCGTAAGGGCGATTACATCACCGGTCAGGTCCGGATGCCTCGCGAAAACGGTGCAGGCCAGGTAACTCACGGAAATGGTCGTAACAAGCGCAAGTACAATCCGTTGGTCAAGGTGGATATGGTCAACGGTTTGGAGCCAGAAAAGGCTGCCGAGCGACCAAAGTTCTCCAAGCTGACCCCTCTGTACCCAAACCGTCGTCTGCGTCTCGAAACTGAGCAGAACATTCTGACCACTCGTGTCATCGACCTCATCATGCCTATTGGCAAGGGTCAGCGTGCGTTGATCGTGTCACCACCAAAGGCTGGTAAGACCACGATCCTGCAGAACATTGCCAACGCAATCGCTACGAACAACCCTGAGTGCTACTTGATGGTTGTGCTTGTCGACGAGCGCCCAGAAGAAGTTACCGACATGCAGCGCAGCGTTCGCGGCGAGGTCATTTCTTCGACGTTCGACCGTCCGCCATCAGACCACACGACTGTGGCTGAACTGGCCATCGAGCGTGCAAAGCGTCTCGTCGAGCAGGGACAGGATGTCGTCGTGCTGCTGGACTCGATTACTCGATTGGGCCGTGCGTACAACAACTCGTCGCCAGCGTCGGGACGCATTCTGTCCGGTGGTGTCGACTCGAACGCGCTGTACCCACCGAAGCGATTCCTCGGTGCTGCCCGAAACATCGAAGAGGGCGGTTCGCTGACCATTATCGCTACGGCCATGGTCGAAACTGGTTCTGCCGGCGATACCGTGATCTTCGAAGAATTCAAGGGCACGGGTAACGCAGAGCTGAAGCTGGATCGAAAGATCTCGGAGCGTCGCGTATTCCCAGCTGTGGACGTTAATCCTTCCGGTACTCGAAAGGATGAGCTGCTGCTGGCACCGGAGGAAGCACGCATTCTGCATAAGTTGCGCCGTATTTTGTCTGCTCTGGATCCACAGGCTGCGATCGATCTGCTGATCAAGCAGCTGAAGAAGACGAAGAATAACTACGAGTTCCTTACTCAGGTAGCAAGCTCTGCGCCAATGGCTGCAGACGTGGATGTGGACGACATGCTCTAGCTGGGGCACACATTTTCCCAGCCAGCATTCATTCACACTCACACCTCTAGAGAGGACAATTATTCGCTATGTCTGACCAAGTCTCTGCAGTAGATGACATCCTGTCCGAATACCACGGACTCGAAGCTCAGCTGTCTGATCCGGACCTGCATAACGACGCAGCACGTGCCCGCAAAGTTGGTAAGCGATTCAACGAACTGCAGCCCATCATCCAGTGCCACAATCGACTCACTGAAGTGAAGGACGACCTCGAAGCCGCACGCGAGATGGCGTACGAAGACTCTGAATTCGCAGCTGAAGCAAAGGCACTTGAATCCGAGCTTGAAGAGCTGGAAGAGAAGCTCGCCGACTTGTTGGCTCCCCGTGACCCGCATGACTCCGACGACATCGTCATGGAGATTAAGTCTGGCGCAGGTGGTGAAGAGGCTGCTTTGTTCGCTGGCGAGCTTGCTCGTATGTACCAGCGTTACGCGGAAAAGAACGGCTTCACCACTGAGGTACTTGGTGTGTCCGAGTCCGATCTTGGTGGTGTCAAGGACATGACCATGTCTGTTCGTGCCAAGAACCCTTCGCGTGACGGGGCATGGAGCGTCTTCAAGTTCGAAGGTGGCGTCCACCGCGTGCAGCGCGTTCCTGTGACTGAATCGCAGGGTCGAATCCAGACGTCGGCAGCTGGTGTGCTGGTATACCCAGAGCCAGACGAGATCGAAGACGTCGAAATCGATGACAAGGACATCCGCGTCGATGTGTACCGCTCCTCGGGTAAGGGCGGTCAGGGCGTGAACACGACGGACTCTGCAGTTCGTATTACGCACTTGCCAACTGGCCTCGTCGTAACGTGTCAGAAGGAACGTTCGCAGATTCAGAACCGTGCGCGTGCAATGCAGGTGTTGGCGGCTCGTTTGCAGCAGATGCGTGAAGAGGAAGCTGCAGCGTCCGCGTCGGATGCCCGCAAGTCGCAGGTTCGTACGATGGACCGATCCGAGCGTGTCCGCACCTACAACTTCCCAGAGAACCGCGTGTCGGATCACCGCATCGGTTACAAGGCTCACAACCTCGACACCTTGTTGGGTGGCGACATGGAAGACCTGCTGAAGGCACTCCATGATGCCGAGCGCGCAGAGCGACTGGAAGCTGAGTAAGACAATCAGCACTCTCACAATCGGCGAGCTTCTCGAGGACATTACCTCGAGACTCGCCGCCTCTGGCTGTGCCTCCCCACGCACTGACGCGGAGCAACTCATGTGCCACGTCTCCGGTCGCAGTCGCTTTGACCTGCTTCTTTCCCGACGTGACGTGCTTACCGACGACGACCCCCTCATTCAGCAGCTTCCTGTATTGGTAGCTCGTCGTGAAGCGAGGGAGCCACTGCAACACATCCTCGGTACGGCGCCGATGTGTGCGTTAGAGCTCGACGTTGGGCCGGGCGTGTTTATTCCGCGGCCGGAGACTGAACTCCTCGCGGAGTGGGTCGTCGGCGAAGCTCGTCGTATTTCGGCAGCGCAGAAGAAGGCTGCGAGTGGGGCAGAGGGGAGCGTCGGAAAGCTCCGTATCGTGGATTTGTGTACTGGTTCGGGGGCGTTGGCGTTGGCCATCGCTGATGCGGTGCCCGATGCGGAAATCTTCGCAGTGGAGCTTGACGAGCGAGCGTTGGTGTGGACGAAACGCAATCTCGACAAATGCCAGAAGTTGTGGCACGACCGAGGTGAACCCGTCCGGGACATCGAGATTCGGCAGGGAGATGCCACAGACCCCGACGTGTTGGCAGACATCGCCGGCACGGTCGACATTGTGGTGTCGAATCCGCCATATGTTCCCGATAGCACTGAAGTAAGCCCAGAAGTTCACGCTGATCCCCGGCATGCAGTGTTCGGGGGAAGTGATGGCCTCGACGTCATCAGGCTTATGATGAACGTCGTGCGCGGTCTGCTCCGACGAGGCGGAGTCATAGGCATCGAACATGACGACGACTCCCGCATCGACATTGCCGATGTATTCGGTAACGACGGTGAGTGGGAATGGGTGCTCTGCCATCAAGACTTGGCAGGTCGAGACCGATTCACGACCGCGGTTTATTCTTAACTTGAGCGAAAAGTAGTTCTGAAAAATTACACGAAAGGAACGGGCTACGCAGATGAGCATGGTGTATGACTGCACTACCGAAAAAGGCCTCGCACTTGGCCTTGATGCAGCGGTCAATGCGGTAGAGGCAGGCCGACTCGTTGTCTTGCCTACCGACACCGTTTACGGCCTCGGCTGCGACGCTTTCAATAATGAAGCTGTCGCATCCCTGCTTCGCGCGAAGCACCGTGGACCAGATATGCCGGTTCCTGTTCTCGTTGGCTCGTGGTCAACAGTTGACGGCTTGGTCCGCGAGCACACGGCTGCTGGTCGGGCGCTTGTCGAAGCCTTCTGGCCAGGGGGACTGTCCTTGGTCGTGAATCAAGCACCAAGCTTGCCGTGGAACCTCGGCGACACCCGTGGCACGGTCATGCTGCGCATGCCACTGCACCCAGTAGCAATTGAGCTGCTGCGTCGGACCGGGCCGATGGCCGTGTCCAGCGCAAATATTTCGGGCCAGGAACCAGCAACAAATGTCATTCGCGCCAAGCAGCAGTTGGGTAAAGAAGCGGCTGCCTACTTGGATGGTGGTAACGCAACTATCGGTAAGCCATCCACCATTGTTGATCTTTCTTCGGCCGAACCACGTATCCTCCGAGAAGGTGCCATCAGCGCTGAGCGTATTGGCGAAGTATTGGGTAAAGATCCAGAAGCGCTGCGCGGAAAGTAGAACGTAACCGTACTCCACACGTGAGATAAAGATATATGACATCCGCAGGACTCAGCCTCTTTGCCGCTCCCGTCAGCGGCGGTGCTGGTGTGCCAATTCGAGAATTGGCGATGCTGGTTCTTGTCTCGGCTGCGGTGTCGTATTTATTGACTGGGTTCGTCCGCTACGCCGTCGTCAAGTCTGGGCGCTTGGACATGCCTCGTGCGCGCGATGTGCATGATATCCCGAAGCCACGGCTTGGGGGAGTGGCGATGTTCTCGGGAATCTTGGTCGCCATTTGGGTAGCTAGTGAACTGCCTGCGCTCACGCGGGGGTTCCCTCCGATGACGCCCGACATGACCGCAATGGCAATCGCCGCCACGATCTTGCTCATAGTCGGCATTCTTGACGACCTGTTCGATCTGAGTGCTCTGGTGAAACTGATAGGGCAGATCGTTGCCGCCGTCGTGATGTCCACGATGGGAGTGACATGGTATCTGCTGTACATTCCGTTTGGTGGCGGAACCACGCTGATTCTCGACCCAGTATCGTCTACAGCCTTGACTGTGTTGTTTACAGTCGCGCTCATTAATGCTTTCAACTTTGTCGATGGCATTGATGGACTTGCTGCAGGACTCGGCATGATCGCTGCGGCATCAATCTTGATTTATTCAATGGTCATGTTGCATGACCAAGGTGGAACGGTCTCTGCCTACCCACCAGCGATGATTTCGGCGTGTCTACTTGGAGCTTGCGCAGGATTTCTGCCACACAACTTTGAACCAGCCCGCATCTTCATGGGCGATTCCGGTGCAATGCTCATTGGCTTGATGCTCGCGGGAGCATCGACTTCGGCTTCCGGCCGTATCTCCCCAACGATGTACGGCACTGCAGACTTTGTTGCTCTGATGTCGCCGATCGTCGTCGTCATTGCTGCAGTCAGCGTGCCAATGCTCGATCTACTCTTAGCTATTATTCGACGCACGCGTAGGGGGCAGTCACCGTTCTCGCCGGACAAAATGCACTTGCACCACAGATTATTGGGCATGGGGCACAGCCACCGGCGCGTTGTCCTTGTGCTGTACATGTGGGTGTCCGTGGTGGCCTACGGAGCTGTCGGAACGACAGTCTTTCCGGCACCATTCGTCGCGATTACATTTGGTCTGATGCTGATCGCCGCAGTCATACTGACACTGCTGCCACAGTGGAAAACTCGTAAAAGGTATCATTTGCAACCGTGACTGATCACAACATCGCGAACAATGACGACAACGTGGGTGCCGCTTCCTCTGAAGAGCTATCCAAGTACGACGACGTACGGATTCCACTCCTTAGCGCTGCTCGTTCCGGTGCACTTGCACTCGTCGGATTGACCGTCCTATCCCTCCTGGTGTGGGGAGGAAAGGAAGGCATGCCTGGTGTGTGGGGCGTTCTGCTCGGTGCAGGCATTGGCGGTGGCTTCGTCTTGCTGACTGTCCTGTCAGTTCTCTTCACCGCAAAAACCAGCCCGACCACGACGGGTGCTGTAGTCATGGGTGGGTGGCTGCTGAAGATCGTCGTCCTCATCGGCATTCTTTTGCTCATCCGCGACCTTGAGTTCTACGACACAATGGCGTTCTTCATCACAGTTATCTTGGCGTTAATTGTGACTTTGGGCGCTGAAGTCTGGGGAATGGCTCAGTCAAATCTCACATATATCCAAGCTAAGTAGTGGTTTTCGCTTGACGACGACTTCGTCGTAAAGGTGGCAGCTACGTGCACAAGAGGTAAAAACGCGGGCAAAATTCGGAAAAATAGCTGAAAATTGCCCCCTTTAACGACGGCAAAACCCACGGGGCATGCCGTCGTTCTTTGCGTTTTCGGGGGTCAGAGCGTTGGGGGTGTGTCGGGTGGGGAAAACATAAAGATGCTGTTATCCTGAGTGATGGGTAAGACCGGCTTGTCTTTTTGTTGCTGCGTAAAGCGGGAACTGTCGGGCAAGACGAAGGCGGCTTTCGCGCAAGCGGGGTCACCTGGAGGTGTAAACCCCGTGAACGCCGCTCAGATGTGCGAATGGAATCCGCGGCGTGGCACGTTAAACGACGTCCTTCGCACCGCTTGATCTTAAGTTCTTGCGGCCCAATCACGGGAGAGAACGCTGAGCGTTACAACACTTGCCGAGATGAAGGGTGAGTTTCACTCACCTAACCTGACGGAGGAGTATTTCCCGGGTGAGCTGTACGGCTTCATTTTTGGTGGTTCGGGTACCTCGCCTCTTTTTGAAGGCTCCTGGTACGCAATGGATCGCCTGATGTTTGTTCGTCTGCTCATGGCCGTGATCGTCGCCGTGTTCTTCGTTGTCGCCATGAGGCGTCCGAAGCTCGTGCCGACGGGTCTGCAGAACGTCGCGGAATTGATGTTGGACTTCGTCCGTATCAATGTCGCAGAAGAGATCCTGGGAAAGAAGGAAGGTCGTCGGTTCCTTCCGGTTCTGGCAACTATCTTCTTCCTCGTAATCTCGATGAACATTGCGGCTATCATTCCTGGCCTCAATATTTCTCCAAACGCACGAATCGGTATGCCACTGGTTCTGGCTCTGTTTGCTTACATTGCTTTCATTTACGCGGGCGCGAAGAAGTACGGCTTCTTCAAGTTCGTTAAGTCGGCAGTGGTTATTCCAAACTTGCCTCCGGTACTGCACCTGATCGTTGTGCCAATCGAGATTTTCTCAACCTTCGTTCTGCGCCCGGCCACACTGACCATCCGTTTGATGGCCAACATGCTGGCCGGTCACATGGTTCTAGTTCTTCTGTTCGGTGCCACGAACTTCTTCTTCTGGCAGATGAATGGCTGGACGGCCCTATCCGGGTTGACCCTCATTGCTTCGATTCTGTTTACGCTGTTCGAGCTGCTGGTTATCTTCCTGCAGGCGTACATCTTCTCTCTGCTGAGCGCTGTGTACATCGAGCTGTCGTTGCATGCTGACGAGCACTAGCACGGTTTGAAACCGACATCGGTTCCTGACCTTCTAACTAAATACGCAAGACCCACTTGACCCAACGCCCCGGGTACTAACTCAAAATGACAATCAACCCGGGACTCCTTACGAAAGGGAACGGTTCATAATGAACGACGTCATCCTCTCCGCCCAGGACGCAGCTGCTGCAGTTGACACCAACGCTGGCCTGAAGACCATCGGCTACGGCCTGTCCACCCTGGGCCCAGGCCTGGGTATCGGCATTGTTGCTGGTAAGACCGTTGAGGGTATGGCACGTCAGCCTGAGATGGCTGGCCAGCTGCGTACCACCATGTTCCTGGGTATCGCCTTCACCGAAGCTCTGGCACTTATCGGCCTCGTTGCAGGCTTCGTATTCTAAGTCCGGACCTCAAGCGGAGAACACGTAAACCATGACCAATTTCATTTACCTGGCAGCAGGGGATCTTCCGATGACGGAATCGATCAACCCACTGGTGCCAAAGACTTATGACATTGTCTGGTCCGTTGTCCCGCTGGTTATCATCTTGGTTCTTTTCTGGAAGCTCGTTCTTCCTAAGTTCCAAGAGGTCCTGACTGAGCGGGAGGACCGGATTGAGGGCGGCATTGAACGCGCTGAGGCTGCACAGGCTGAAGCGAAGGCTGCCCTTGAGAAGTACAACAGCCAGCTCGCAGAGGCCCGAACTGAAGCAGCAAAGATTCGTGACGAAGCCCGTACTCAGGGTCAGCGCATCATTGCAGAAGCTACATCGAAGGCTAATGACGAGAGCGCCCGAATCATCGAGTCCGGTGAAAAGCAGCTTGCAGCCCAGCGTGAGCAGGTAGTTGCAGAACTGCGCAAGGAAATGGGACAGAACTCGATCAACCTTGCTGAGCGTCTGCTCGGCCAGGAACTGTCTAGCGAGGTTAAGACCTCCTCGACGATCGACAACTTCCTTAACAACCTTGACACCGTGGCCCCGACCGGAAAGTAGGCGACATGCACGCAGCTAGCCGCGAATCACTGGCGTCGCTAAGCGCCGGACTGGACTCCGCCATTGGCGGACGTGCAGTTTCCGTAGCTACAGCAGCGCAGACCGGTTCCGAGCTTTTCGACGTCGTCGAGGTCCTCGACTCCGACCGCGGCCTGCGTGTCGCTGTCGCCGATGCCTCGGCGGCGGCGGAACAGCGTTCTGGCATTGTCCAGAAGCTGTTCGCGGGCAAGGTATCGGAATCGACCTTGAAGGTCGTTACTGATGCAGCCACGCAGGTATGGTCTACCCCTCGCGAAATGCGGGATGGCCTAGTGGAGCTGGGACGTCGTTCCTTGCTTCGCTCTGCAGAAGGTCAGGGACAGCTCGAGACTGTAGAAAACGAGCTGTTCCAGCTTGGAAACATCCTGGCCGAGCAGCCGCAGCTGGAACAGCTGTTGGCTGACAAGGCCGCCACCCCAGAAGCCAAGCGTGGGCTCCTCGCTTCGGTGCTGTACGGCAAGGTCACCTCGGTGACGGAAGCTCTGGCACTGCAGGCAGTAGGTCGCCCAACCAAGCGCCCCGCGGACGACATCGACTCCCTGTCCCGGCTAGCCGCCGGCCTGCGGAACCGCGTCGTCGCCCGCGTGACCAGTGCAACCGCTATTTCTGCTTTGCAGCAGCATGCGCTGGCGGACAAGCTTTCTCGCATCTACGGGAAGGATGTGTCCATTCACACCGTGATCGACAAGTCGATTATTGGTGGACTGGTCATCCGGGTCGGCGACGAGGTCATCGACGGCAGCATCTCCAAGAAGTTGGAAAAGATGCGCGTCGGCCTCGGCTGACGGATGGTTTGAGAAGTAAAAACTGGAAGAGAATTTACTGAGAGCAGGAAGAACATGGCGGAGCTGACGATCTCCTCCGATGAGATCCGTAGCGCGATTGCGAACTACACCTCGAGCTACTCCCCGGAGGCCTCCCGTGAGGAGGTCGGCGTAGTCATCAGCGCAGCTGATGGTATCGCCCAGGTTTCGGGAATGCCATCGGTTATGACCAACGAGCTTCTCGAGTTCCCAGGTGGCGTCATTGGCGTCGCACAGAACCTCGACACCGACAAGGTCGGCGTTGTTGTTTTGGGTAACTTCGAGTCGCTGGCTGAGGGCGACGAGGTCAAGCGGACGGGCGATGTCCTGTCCATTCCGGTTGGGGATAAGTTCCTCGGCCGCGTTATCAACCCACTGGGCCAGCCGATTGATGGCCTGGGCGACATTGAGGCTGAAGAGGACCGCGTCCTCGAGCTGCAGGCACCTTCCGTGCTTCAGCGTCAGCCTGTCGAAGAGCCAATGGCAACCGGTATTAAGGCCATTGACGCAATGACTCCAATCGGCCGTGGTCAGCGTCAGCTGATCATTGGTGACCGTAAGACCGGTAAGACTGCGGTTTGTATTGACACCATCCTGAACCAGAAGGCTAACTGGGCAACTGGCGACCCAAAGAAGCAGGTACGCTGCATCTACGTCGCTATTGGCCAGAAGGGCTCGACCATTGCTGGTGTGCGCAAGACCCTCGAAGAGCAGGGCGCACTTGAGTACACCACCATCGTTGCAGCTCCAGCATCTGACGCTGCAGGCTTCAAGTGGCTCGCACCATTCACCGGTGCAGCACTCGGCCAGCACTGGATGTACCAGGGCAAGCATGTCCTGGTTATTTACGATGATCTGACCAAGCAGGCAGAGGCATACCGTGCCATCTCGCTGCTGCTGCGTCGCCCACCAGGCCGCGAGGCTTACCCAGGTGACGTTTTCTACCTCCACTCCCGTCTGCTCGAGCGTGCTGCAAAGCTGTCCGACGACATGGGTGCAGGTTCCCTCACGGCACTGCCAATTATTGAAACCAAGGCGAACGACGTCTCCGCGTTCATTCCTACCAACGTAATTTCGATTACCGACGGTCAGGTATTCCTGGAGTCCGACCTGTTCAACCAGGGCGTCCGTCCGGCTATTAACGTCGGTGTTTCGGTTTCCCGTGTTGGTGGCGCTGCTCAGACCAAGGGTATGAAGAAGGTCTCCGGTAACCTCCGTCTTGACCTGGCTTCTTACCGTGACCTCGAGGCATTCGCGATGTTCGCATCCGACCTGGATGACGCTTCCAAGCGTCAGCTGGAGCGCGGTCAGCGTCTCGTCGAGCTGCTGAAGCAGGCTGAGAACAAGCCACAGGCAACCGAGTACCAGATGGTCTCGATCTTCCTGGCAGGCGAGGGCGAATTCGACGATGTTCCTGTAGAGGACGTACGTCGCTTCGAAGCTGAATTGATGGAAAACCTGCAGCAGAACCAGGGCGCAGTATTCGAGCAGATCGATGGTGGCGCGGCACTGACCGACGACTCCAAGTCTGCACTGAAGAATGCAACTGCTGAGTTCAAGAAGACCTTCCAGACTTCTGAAGGCGGCCCTATCGCGAAGGAAGCTCCGGCTCACCCAATCGCTGATAAGGACGTCAAGAAGGAGCAGATCACGGTCTCGCGCAAGACTGCCAAGAAGTAGGCAGGGCGTGTTTCAAATGACCGTAATCGCAACAGAAGGGAGGCGTTAGGACATGGCGAATCTTCGCGAACTTCGAGCCCGAATCAAGTCGGTGAACTCGACCAAGAAGATTACCAAGGCCCAGGAACTCATCGCGACGTCGCGCATTACGAAGGCTCAGCGTCGGGTAGCTGATTCCCAGCCATACGCTGATGAAATCGAGCGAGTTATTGCTCGGTTGGCATCTGCATCCTCGCTGGATCACCCGATGTTGAACGAGCGAGAAGGCCATCAGCGTTCGGCTGTTCTCGTAGTAACCTCCGACCGCGGCATGTGTGGCGGTTACAACCACAACGTCCTCAAGAAGGCCGCTGAATTGCGCGCCAATCTTGAAGAAAAGGGACACGAGGTTGTTACCTACGTCACCGGCCGCAAGGGCATCGATTACTACGACTTCCGCGAAATGCCACTTGCTGGCACGTGGGAGGGCTTCTCGCAGGACCCTGACTACGCATTGACCCACGACGTTCGTCGTCATCTCATCGATGGCTTCAACGCATCGTCGGAAGGCGAGGCAAAGTACCGTGAGGGACTTCGCGTTGCTGAGGGTGAAGGCATTCAGGGCTTCGATCAAGTACACGTGGTTTACACCGAGTTCGTGTCCATGCTGAAGCAGATCCCACGGGCGCATAAGATGCTCCCAATCCAGCCAGTCTACGAAGACGAAGAGCTGGATCTCAGTGGCGATATGCTTTCGAACACGGGCGAGCTGGTAGCAGACTACGAGTTCGAGCCGGATGCAGACACCTTGTTGGCAGAACTTTTGCCACAGTATGTATCCAAGAGCCTGTTCGCAGTAATGCTGGAGGCAGCGGCTTCTGAGTCCGCTGCACGACGCAACGCTATGAAGTCTGCAACTGACAACGCAACGGAACTGGTCAAGGACCTGTCTCGTGTGGCCAACCAGGCACGTCAGGCACAGATTACCCAGGAAATCACAGAAATCGTCGGTGGCGCCGGTGCGCTCGACGACAGCGGAGAAAGTGACTAGATATGAGCACAGCTCTTAAAGAGCAGAACACCACCACGGCTGTGGGCCGTGTTGTGCGTGTCATCGGTGCCGTCGTCGACGTGGAGTTCCCGCGTAACGAACTGCCGGCACTGTACAACGCGTTGACCGTGGAAGTTACCCTTCCATCGGTTGCGAAGACCATCGTTCTCGAGACGGCACAGCACTTGGGCGACAACATGATTCGCACCATTGCTATGGCTCCAACCGACGGCCTCGTCCGTGGTGTTGAGGTCAAGGACACTGGCAAGCCAATTTCGGTTCCTGTCGGTGATGTCGTTAAGGGCCACGTCTTCAACGCATTGGGCGATTGCCTCGACCAGCCAGGTCTTGGCCGCGATGGCGAGCAGTGGGGCATCCACCGCGAGCCACCTGCTTTCGACCAGCTCGAAGGTAAGACCGAGATCCTGGAGACGGGTATTAAGGTCATCGACTTGCTGACCCCATACGTTAAGGGTGGCAAGATTGGTCTGTTCGGTGGTGCTGGTGTTGGCAAGACCGTTCTGATCCAGGAAATGATTACCCGTATTGCGCGTGAGTTCTCCGGTACGTCGGTATTTGCCGGCGTTGGTGAGCGTACTCGTGAGGGCACCGACCTCTTCCTCGAAATGGAAGAGATGGGCGTTCTTCAGGACACCGCGCTTGTGTTCGGCCAGATGGACGAGCCACCGGGAGTTCGTATGCGTGTGGCTCTGTCCGGCCTGACCATGGCGGAGTACTTCCGCGATGTTCAGCACCAGGACGTGCTGCTCTTCATCGACAACATCTTCCGTTTCACCCAGGCCGGTTCTGAGGTTTCGACCCTGCTGGGTCGTATGCCATCGGCAGTGGGTTACCAGCCAACCCTGGCTGACGAAATGGGTGTTCTCCAGGAGCGCATTACCTCTACCAAGGGTAAGTCGATTACCTCGCTGCAGGCCGTTTACGTCCCTGCTGACGACTACACCGACCCAGCTCCTGCAACGACGTTCGCGCACTTGGATGCAACGACCGAGCTCGACCGTGGTATCGCTTCGAAGGGTATTTACCCAGCAGTGAACCCACTGACCTCGACCTCTCGTATCCTTGAGCCTTCCATCGTTGGCGAGGAACACTACCGTGTTGCTCAGCAGGTCATTAACATCCTGCAGAAGAACAAGGAACTCCAGGACATCATCGCCATCCTCGGTATGGACGAGCTGTCTGAAGAGGACAAGATCACCGTTCAGCGTGCACGTCGTATCCAGCGCTTCCTGGGTCAGAACTTCTTCGTTGCTGAAAAGTTCACCGGCCTGAAGGGCTCCTACGTGCCACTGAAGGACACCATCGTGGCGTTCGACCGCATCTGCAAGGGTGACTTCGATAACTACCCAGAAATGGCCTTCGACGGCTTGGGTGGTCTCGACGATGTCGAGAAGAAGTACGCCGAGATGCAGAAGAAGTAAGGGGCAAACCTCATGGCTGAAATCACCGCCGAATTGGTCGCTGTCGAGCGCAAGCTCTGGGAGGGCAAGGCTACTCTCGTTAGTGCTGTGACCACCGAGGGTGAGATCGGCGTGCTGCCCGGTCACCAGCCTTTCCTTGGCCAGCTGGTCAAGGATGGCACGGTAACCATCAAGACAGCAGAGGGCGAGAATCTCGTCGCTGCTGTCGAGGGTGGATTCATCTCGGTTTCGACTGAGAAGATCTCCATCCTGGCTGACTCAGCAACGTGGGCTACTGAAGTCGACGTTGCTGATGCTGAGGCCGAGCTTGCTTCCGAAGATGAAGCAGCAAAGGCTCGAGCTCAGGGTCAGTTGCGCGCTGCAAAGCGTGCATCGGGCGCTGCGTAGGCCCGCCGGTCGCACGACCGAACCTCTTCCTGCCTTGTAAAAAAGGAGGGAGGGGGAGCGGTCGGTCAGAATTACCTTTTTCGGGGTTCTGTCCGACGTACTCCTCCTCCCTCCTTTTTGTATTCTCTTGACCTGACTCGCCGTGTACGTAGCGCTCGCCGCTGACCTGTTCAACTGGCAACTGATGGCTCAGTCACCGATATGGGGATCGTCGTTAAGCCCTAGTTTCCGAGGGCATTCATTTCAGCTAGAGTATCTAGAAAGCCTTTGGTGCCAACCCCATTCATTTGTGGCTCAGTGGTACCAAGACCTGACCCTGATTGTGAGGCGTGCATGGACGGAATCTCCGTGTTTGTAGTGACCGTTGGGGTCTTGTGTGCCACCGGAGCTGGTTTGTCGCTTTGGCGCTGGGCGAGCCTGCGTTCGAAGGGCACGCAGGTCATTATGCGGCCACTTCCTGCAGGGGATGGCCATGCGTGGCGTCATGGAGTCATGATGTATTCGGACTCGCTCCTGAATATGTATAAGCTTCGTTCGCTGCGTCCAGGCGCTGATGTGCGCTTTTCCCGTCGTGACATTGAGATTGTCTCTCGTAGGCAGCCCTCAGTTGTCGAGGCGGGTTTTTTCGATCCTGGACTAGCGGTAATTGGCATTACGTCGCAGTCTCAGGGTGAATGGGAACTTGCCTTAGATTCCTCGGGCGATACTGCGTTCGTGGCGTGGGTAGAGTCTTCGCCATCGGCTCGCCAAACCCGTTCCTTGCCCACGAACATCGAGCAGGGTTTTCGCGCATCGCGCCAGCGGGGTCAGCGCTTCTAGCAAACACTGCTCATTATAAGGTGGGGGAATGCGCTTAGTCATTGCTCGTTGCACCGTTGATTACGTAGGTCGCCTCACCGCCCACTTGCCTGAGGCACTCCGGCTCTTGCTGGTTAAGTCTGACGGTTCCGTATCCGTACATGCCGACGACCGCGCCTATAAGCCACTGAACTGGATGACTCCGCCGTGCACTCTCCGAGAAGAGCCAATTCTCGATGAGTCGGGCGCGGAAACCGGTGAGCAACTGTGGATTGTGGAAAACAAGAAGGGCGAGCAGCTCCGTATCACCGTTTCTGAGGTTCTTGCTGACGACGAACATGAACTCGGCAATGACCCTGGCCTTGAAAAGGACGGGGTGGAAACGCATCTCCAAGAACTTCTCGCTGAGCATTTCGATACATTCGGTGAAGGCTTCCAACTGATTCGTCGTGAGTACCCGACGGCGATTGGCCCCGTAGACCTGTTGGGCCGGGATGCAGATGGCGCGACCGTAGCTATCGAGGTTAAGCGCCGCGGTGGCATTGACGGGGTTGAACAATTGACCCGATACCTGGATATGTTGAATCGCGACGAGCTGCTCGCGCCAGTTACAGGAATTTTTGCAGCTCAGGAGATCAAGCCGCAGGCACGAACGCTCGCTGAGGACCGTGGCATCCGGTGTGTAGTCGTCGATTATGACGAATTGCGAGGCGTGGAGTCTAACGAGTTGAGGTTGTTCTAAGTGCCACGTCGAAATAGGCGGTCGTCGGGAAGCAAGAAGCGAGCCGGAAGCAAAGGTGGCTCGGCCCCGCGCCCACTGCCGTCGTTTGGCAGTTCCTTTCAATCCACCCGGACTGAGGCGGGTCCGGGGCGCCTGTCAAACGAAGATTTTCATGTGCGGAACATCTCGTCAGGACAGGCGACGAAGTGGTATCGCTGTCCGGGGTGCGATCAGGAAATTCCGCCGGGTGTGGCTCATGTTGTGGCATGGCCGGTTGAGTACGGTGGGCGTGCCGACGATCGCCGCCACTGGCACACGAATTGCTGGGGCAAACGTGCGCATCGCGGTATAACGCGACGCTGGAGTTAAAGGGACACGAAAAAGCTCCCGGGTAGGAATTACTACCGGGGAGCTTTGCGGTATCTAGCGGTGATTACTTGGCTGGCTCGACGAGCTCAAGGAGAACGCCACCGGCATCCTTAGGGTGGATGAAGTTGATGCGGGAGTTCGCGGTGCCGCGCTTTGGTTCTGGGTACAAAACGCGAGTGCCCTGTTCCTTCAAATGAGCCATCAGAGCGTCGAGGTCCGTGACGCGAACAGCGTACTGCTGGATGCCAGGACCTTTCTTGTCGATGTACTTCGCAATCGTCGACTCTTCGTTCAACGGTGCGAGAATCTGAACCAGGGTGCCACCTTCGACCTTGTCGGCTGGGCCGAGCATTGCCTCGTGAACGCCCTGCTCTTCGTTAGTCTCGTCGTGGTAGTTGACGAAACCGAGATTTGCGCGGTACCACTCGACCGCAGCGTCGAAGTCTGGAACTGCAATGCCGACGTGGTCGACAGCTACAACGTACTTGTGTGGGACTGGGATGTTGTTATCGCTCATGCCTACCAGTTTAGGCACATTTGCCTGTGCGTGCGCTGGGGGTCCACGCGTCATGAATCCGGCGGTATCGCTACCATCGAGACCATGATTGTTGCTTTCTCTGTAGCACCCGCGCATTCAGATCCTGATGCCGGAATGGCGGACGCCGTAGCGGAAGCCGTTCGGATAGTTCGGGAGTCTGGGCTTCCCAACGAAACTAACGCGATGTTCACTCTTGTGGAGGGGGAGTGGGACGAGGTCATGGATGTCGTCAAGGGTGCAACTGAAGCGGTTGCTGCCGTATCTCCGCGGACGTCGCTCGTATTGAAGGCTGATATTCGCCCAGGATATTCAGGTCAGCTTTCGGCAAAAATAGAGTCCATTGAGAAGCGGTTGGGCTAGTAGCCACTTCCATCAGCGTGACGACGATTAGTCGGCGCACACCATAGACATTGAACGGAAAAGGGACGTATGACGCGCGCACACGGTCATTCTCACTCGCACGGCCATGGGCATAGCCACAGTAATGGGCATTCACATGGACACTCGCACGATGGACATCGTGAGTGTGCAACGCCTCCTCCGCCACCTGGCACCGTTGATTTAGCTGAGCTTCAGCGTAAGGCGGAGTTGGAGGCGCGTCGTAAAGAGGAGCTGGAGAAGCAGCTCGGTGACCAAGGTGAGGGTTTGCCTCCTATCGTGGAAGTGATTCCGCAGAACCTCGAAGCTGAAGTTGTGGTTCGGTCGGAGAAAATTCCGGTCATTGTGCTGATTGGTGGTGCGGGTGCACCGGAGTCGGTTCGGTTGCGCTCAGAGCTGGAAGATATGGCTCGTGATGCGAAGTTGAACTGGATTCTCGCGTGGGTCGATGCCGATACACAGCCAGCGGTCGCGCAAGCATTTGGTGTGCAGGCATTGCCAACAGTGACTGCAGTGGCGATGGGCAGCCCGATTGGCATGTTCGTTGGCGAGAAGACCCGAGATTGGCTGGACCAGTGGATTGCTCAGGTCATGGAGGCAACTACGGGACGATTGAAAGGTCTTCCTGCGGGTACCCGCATGGCCGGGGACATCGAAGCAGAAGGCTCCGGTTCCGGTGAGCCAACTGATGCGTGGGGCAATCCAGTACCAACGGATGATCCCCGGTTGGACATTGCCGAAGAGAAGCTCAACGAGGGGGACTTTGAAGGAGCCCTCGATGTATACGACGAGATTCTGAAGTCCGAGCCAGCAAACCACCTGTTGAAGATGGCGCGCACGAATGTTGCTTTCCTGGCGCGTGCACAGAAGATTGATCGCAGTAGCGACCCCATCGCGCGGTCTAATGCTGACCCGAAGAACGTGTCGCTTGCTTTGGATGCCGCAGATGTAGAGATGCTCGTGGGTGATCCGCGACAGGCTCTGGAGCGTCTCTTGACACTCTTGCCACTGGTTTTCGGCGACGAGAAGAAGGCTGTTCAGGAACGTCTCGTCGACATGCTGCAACTGTTCGATCCCGCTGATCCAGTAGCACTCGATGCGCGGCGCCGAATGGCAAGCGCACTGTTTTAGATGAGACTACGCCGAGGCTCCGGATGAAAGCGGGTGGGCGACACATCCAGCTGAATATCAGCTCAATGTGTCGCCCACCCGTTTTATTTGACAGGGCATTCGCAGCCAGCCCGCACTAATGTGGGAGGCCTACAAAACTAGCCTTCAAACTTGAACACGACAGCGGTCTGCGCCGGCAAAACCATTTCGATGGATTGGTCGAGGCCGTTCCAACTCTGTGGCTCGGTCTGCTTCACACCGTTCAGTCCGTAACCTGAACCTTCGTAGCGCTCGTGGTTGGTATTGAGAACCTCAGCCCACGTACCGGGCATTGGCAAGCCAATGCGGTAGGACTCTTGCGTAGCGCCAGACAGGTTCAGAACAACTGCGATTGCCGAGCCATCAACACCGTAGCGAACGAAGGACAAAACGCTGTTCTGTGAGTCATCTGCGTTGATCCAGCGGAAGCCTTCTGGGCGGTCATCCTGCGAGTAGAGGGCAGGGTTTTCGCGGTACAGCGAGTTGAGATCCTTCACCAGCAACTGAATGCCACGGTGGAACTCGCCAGCCCAGCCCTCGAGGTTGTCCCAAGCAACGGATTCGTCGTGATTCCATTCGCGGTTCTGTCCGATGTCCTGGCCCTGGAAAAGCAGCATCTTGCCAGGGTGGGTCCATTGGAAGCTGAGCAGAGTACGCAGACCAGCAGCCTTATTCCAGTCATCGCCTGGAATTCGCTCCCACAGGGAACCCTTGCCGTGAACAACCTCGTCGTGGCTGAATGGCAGAATGAACTTCTCAGAGTAGGCGTAGACCATCGCGAACGTGAGGTCATGGTGGTGGTACGAGCGGTGGATTGGATCCTTTGCGAAGTACTCAAGGGTGTCGTTCATCCAGCCCATGTTCCACTTCATGGAGAAGCCCAGGCCACCGTGCTCGGTTGGAGTAGTCACTCCTGGCCACGACGTGGACTCCTCGGCGATAGTGAGGAAGCCAGGGAAGTACTTGTGAACGGTCGCATTGGTTTCCTGGAGGAACTGCATCGCGTCAAGATTCTCACGACCGCCGTACTGGTTAGGCAACCATTCGCCGTCGTTACGTGAGTAGTCCAGATACAGCATCGATGCCACCGCGTCTACGCGAAGGCCGTCGATGTGGAACTCGTCGGCCAAGTAGAGCGCGTTGGCATACAGGAAGTTACGGACCTCGTTACGGCCGAAGTCGAAGACATATGTGCCCCAGTCCTTCTGCTCGCCACGGCGCCAGTCTGGATGCTCGTAGCATGCAGTGCCGTCGAAGCGGGCAAGAGCCCAGTCATCCTTAGGGAAGTGGCCCGGGACCCAGTCCATAATGACGCCGATGCCGGCTTCATGGAATGCGTCGACAAGTGCGCGGAACTGGTCTGGAGAACCGAAGCGGCTCGTCGGTGCATAGTACGAGGTGACCTGGTAGCCCCAGGAACCTGAGAATGGGTGCTCGGACACCGGCATGAACTCGACGTGGGTGTATCCCATGTCTACGACGTAGCGCACCAGCTGCTCAGCCATAACCTCGTAGGTCAGTCCTTGCTTCCACGAGCCAAGGTGAACCTCGTAGATGCTCATTGGCTGAGCATTCCAGTCAACGTTCTTGCGGTTCTCGATCCATTCGCTGTCCTTCCACTCGTACTGGGACGTCGCGACGATCGAACCCGTTGCAGGTGGCAGCTCCGTAGCAAATGCCATTGGGTCGGCCTTATCGCGACGGTGGCCTTCCGGAGTGGTGATGGCGAACTTATACACGTCACCTTCGCCGACTTCAGGGATAAAGACTTCCCACACGCCTGCGCCACCCATGGAACGCATGGGGTACTGTGCGCCGTTCCAGCCACAGAAATCTCCCACCACTGCGACGCCACGAGCGTTGGGTGCCCACACTGTAAATGAGGTGCCCTCGACAGCTCCGAGGTCAGTGTCGTAAGTCTGAACATGCGCACCCAGGACTTCCCACAATCGCTCATGACGGCCCTCACCAATCAGGTGCAAGTCGCCTTCCTGGATCGTAGGAAGGAACCGGTAGCCATCGGCACGCTCGACAGTTTCACCGGTGCTCCACGTAATACGAAGGCGGTAATCGAAGTCATCGCCACCAGGGATCAGCGCCGCGAAAATAGCATCACCGAGGTGCTCCGCCTTGAAGTCACCGCGAGTGGTTGCAACTACGACTTCCTTCGCTCCGAACACCCGAGCGCGAACGACTGTGTCGCCCTCGATGACGTGTGCACCGAAGTACTGGTGTGGATCGTGGTGGCTGCAATTATGCAGTCGTTCCATGTCACCAGTTGGGATGGTCAGGCGCGGATCAGAAGGGGCGCTCATAGTGGTCCTTCCAGAGAATTATCGAACAAATTCGTAGGTTGTGTTTCTATTCCAGAGTAGGCGCGTTTTAACGTTTGCGCTGTCCTGGGGAGAACTAGGGGGAACAAATACAAGCCGTTTTGGTGAACTCGTGGTGGCTTGTTCATTGACCACCCAGACCAATAGGTACGGGTGATTCACATGGTGATCGATGTGGTCGTAGACGAAAAAAAGGGCTAGTTCCATGCATAGCAAAGAACTAGCCCTTCACGCTGTGGAGCTCTAGCGGTTCGTCGTTAAGCGGAACCTAGAGCGCGCTGTAGACCGTGGGGTGTTTAGCCCTCGTAAACAGGGACATCGCGCCATGCCAGCTTGCGGCGCAGGCCTTCTGGAAGGTCAGGCAGCTGAATGATGTGAGCAACGTTTGACCAAGGCTCGAGGCGAACGAAGTTGTCGGCGCCCCAGTTGAACTGCTGGTCAGTGATGAGGTCGCGAACATCCATGCGATCTGCCTCAGCGTGGCCGACCTTCTCCATGTCGATGTGCAGCATGCCTTCCTGAGCGTTCCAAGGATCGAGGTTGATGACAACCAAAACGCAATTGCCCGTCAACGCATCGAACTTGGAGTAAGCCAGGAGGTTATCGTTGCCGATCTCGTGGAAGTGGATGTTGCGCAGCTGCTGCAGAGCAGGATTGTCGCGACGGATCTGGTTCAGCAAGGTGATGAATGGCTCCAAGGAGTCGCCTCGCTGCAGCGCAGATTCATAGTCGCGGGAACGCAGCTGGTACTTCTCGCTGTCCAGGTACTCTTCGGAGCCCTCGGCAACTGGAACGTTCTCGAATAGCTCGTAACCGGAGTACATGCCCCACAGTGGAGCCATCGTCGATGCCAGGGCAGCACGAATAGCGAACGCACCACGGCCGCCCTTCTGCAGGAACTCGTGCAGAATGTCTGGGGTGTTAACCCACAGCGATGGGCGCGCGATGTCAGAGTGGCGCTGAATTTCCTCGCCGAACTCAGTCAACTCTTCCTTGGTGGTCTTCCATGGGAAGTAGATGTAGGACTGCGTGAAGCCAGCCTTCGCCAGGCCGTAGAGACGAGCTGGAGCAGTGAATGCCTCAGCCAAGAAGATGACTTCTGGGTTCGTCTTGTGAATCTCTTCGATCAGCCATTCCCAGAAGTTGCCTGGCTTGGTGTGTGGGTTGTCCACGCGGAAGACCTTGACACCGAGCTTGATCCAGTGCTTAACAACGCGCAGAACCTCTGCGTAGAGTCCCTTTGGATCGTTGTCGAAGTTCAGTGGGTAGATGTCCTGGTACTTCTTTGGTGGGTTTTCCGCGTACGCGATGGTGCCGTCTGGGAGGACGGTGAACCACTCTGGGTGCTTCGCTGCCCAAGGGTGGTCAGGTGCGCACTGCAGGGCCAGGTCGAGAGCGACTTCCAGGTCACGTTCCTTGGCTGCCTTAACGAAAGCCTTGAAATCCTTTTCGTCGCCGAGCTCAGGATGGATGGCATCGTGGCCACCTTCAGCAGAGCCGATTGCCCATGGCGAACCAACATCGGTTGGCTCTGGGGTCAGGGTGTTGTTGCGACCCTTTCGGTTAACTTCACCGACTGGGTGGATTGGTGGCAAGTAGACGACGTCGAAGCCCATGCGCTTTGCACGATCCAGCTGTGGGATTGCGGAGGCGAAGGTGCCGTGCTTCAGTTGGCCATTTTCGTCGTAGCCACCGTTGGAGCGAGGGAAAAATTCGTACCACGAAGCAAACAACGCTTCACGACGGTCGACCTTAATCTTGCGAGTCTTGCCACGGGTAAGTAGCTCGCGAAGGGGATGGAGTTCGAGGATTGCGCGAGTCTCGTCAGAGAGAGCTGGGGCGACGCGTGCACGGAGATCACCCTCAGCACGAAGGGAGGTTGCGCAGTCACGGAGGTGTCCGCGGTACTTCGCGGCAGCGCCGGCAGCAGCGCGCTCGAACAGAGCGGCGCCGATCTCCATATCGTTGGCAAGTTCTTCTTCTGACTGGCCAGCTTCGATCTTCTTGGTGACAGCGTTACGCCACGTTGCCATTGGGTCAGACCAAGCATCAACACGAATGGTCCACAGGCCTGGGCAGTCCGGTACGAACGTGGAGTTAACCTGGTTCGGGTCACCGTCGCTAAAGCGCATTGGCAGGCGCTGGCTGCGGGATGCGGAAGGGGACTCCTTCGGGCCCTTGACATTGAGTGTCGCGTTCAACGCGTCGTGTCCCTCACGCCAAACGACGGAGAACACAGGAACGACCTCTCCGACCACCGCCTTGGAGGGAGTTGCTCCGCCGTCAACTTGAGGGCGAGTATCTTCGATGCCAAGCCGGCCTGTCATATCGAAATTCTCCTTACCGAGACAAAAGGTTGCTCCTTAAACAGTAGTTGAGTTCTCTAGGTTTCACAGGACTAGATTGCGTGGCACGCCAGCTGTTTCAAATAACGCGGTCGTGGTAACTCCACAAACGACGCCATTTGGGGCACGATAGGAGACGTGGCTGCGACAGATGCGTTTGATGATGAGTACAACGAAGACCTTTTGCTGGACTTTCACGGTGTTTCCCTCGTCCGAGGTGGCAACACTCTGATCGGTCCACTCGACTGGCAAGTGGAGTTGGACGAGCGGTGGGTCATTCTCGGCCCCAACGGTGCAGGTAAGACGTCTCTGTTGCGCGTCGCAGCAGCGGAGGAATATCCATCAACAGGTACTGCGTTCGTGATGGGCGAGCAGCTGGGCCGTACTGACATGCGTGATCTGCGCACGATGATCGGTCTCACTTCTTCGGCGTTGGCGCACCGTATCCCTGCCGATGAGAAAGTCGCAGACCTTGTTATTTCCGCGTCGTACTCTGTTCTCGGTCGCTGGCGGGAGACGTACGAAGAGATGGACTTCGAGCAGGCCTCCGAGATTCTAAACCGAATGGGGGCAGCGCACCTCGCGGATCGACGCTGGGGAACGTTGTCAGAGGGCGAGCGCAAGCGAGTGTTGATTTCCCGCGCGTTGATGGTGAATCCCGAACTTTTGCTTCTCGACGAACCTGGCGCCGGCCTTGACCTCGGCGGGCGTGAAGATCTCGTTGGTTACCTAGGCGAATTGGCTCTTGACCCGGATGCGCCTGCGATGGTCATGATCACTCACCACGTTGAGGAGATCCCTTTCGGGTTCACGCACGCGATGTTGCTCGATGACGGTGGTGTTGTCGCGCAGGGTCTCATTGAAGATGTCATTACCTCAAAGAACCTGACCGATGCGTTCCATCAGCCCATCTCGGTCGTCAGCATTGATGGTCGCTACTTTGCTCGACGGGCACGAAACGTCGGCATGCACCGGTCGAGCCATTAGCTCAGGCTGTTACACCCATTCGCAGGAAAAACTCGATACTTCAGGATTAAATGGTGGTCATGAGCGTACAAACTTCTGGTTCAGCGAAGACACCGGCTACACCACGACTCGCGTCGACTGTGTTGTTGCTGCGAGATTCGCTATTTGGGCTCGAGGTGTATGTGCAGGAACGCGTCTCGACGATGCGTTTTGCTGCCAACATGACTGTCTACCCAGGTGGCGGTGTTGATTCTCGCGACTTCCCTGGAGACATCGATGGTGACGGGCATGACAGCCCAGAGCTGGAATGGAGTGGGTACTCGCCAGAATGGTGGGCGGAGCGTTTGAACGTGACTCCTGCTACCGCCCGTGCGCTTGTGTGTGCGGCGGTTCGTGAGACGTTCGAGGAGACCGGCACGCTTCTTGCTAGTGACACCGAGGGCAACATCGTGACGGATTCGTCGAAGTATCACGAACAGCGAAAAGCTCTTGAATCTCATGAGCTGTCCTTTTCGGACTTCATGGCAGCTGAAGGCTTAGCGGTGCGCGCGGACTTGCTGCGCCCGTGGGCCAACTGGGTGACCCCTCCGAAGAACCCAGTTCGTTACGACACGTTCTTCTTTTTGGCCGCGCAGCCGGAAGGTCAGATCGCCGATGGCGATACCTCGGAGGCGTCATCGACAGGCTGGTTCCGTCCGGTGACGTTGCTTGATGGTTGGCGTGCCGAGAAGATTTCATTGATGCCACCAACGTGGGCGCAGCTGAAGCGCCTCCTGGAGTTCGAGACGGTTACGGATGTGCTCGATGCGTCGGCGAATTTGCACGTGGCACGTACCCAGAGCGACTTTTTTGGCCACCCATTCATGGATGAGTACTTCGCGGTCGCGACACACATGGGCCATCTCCGTAAGGAAGTTCGGGGCCTGTGAGCCTAGCTGTATCCGACGTTCGCGAACTCGTTTCGCATCCTGAATATCTTGAGCGTGCCAGTGAGCTTTCGCTTGACGACGGTTCGCTATTGGCCGACCTAGCCATCTTGAAGACGGAATGTGGTGAGGTTTCCCGTGCTGTTGTCGAAGTCGTCAAGGCTCGACGCGGTGTTGCAGGAAAGTTGCCTCAGTGGTGGGTTCACCACGCTTTGTTGAGCTCGGATGCCGCCCAACAATCCACTCCTTACGCTGTTGCTTGGCTTCGTGCGCAGCGATTGGCGGGGCACTTTGGTGGTGGACCTGCAGAGCTCAACGCGGTTGGCGTTCATGATGTGACGTGTTCGATCGGCACGGAAGTTGCAGCGCTTATGGAGACTGGACTCGATGTCGTCGGATCAGATCTCGACGAAGCTCGTGTGCTGATGGCCCGACACAACGTGCCGGGCGCTACCTTCGCAGTTGCCGATGCCTTGCAGCCAATGGCCATGCCCGAGTCACTTGTTGGTGAAGACAAACGCATCATTGTTGCGGATCCTGCGCGCCGGGCAAGTGGTCGTCGATTAGCGAAACCTGAAGATCTATTGCCTCCGCTGCCAGACTTGGTATCTGCCTGGGAGGGACACGACATGGCCATCAAGTGTGCGCCAGGCTTGGACTTCTCAGAGTGGGACGGAGAAGTAGCAGTCACCTCTGTGGACGGCGGAGTAAAAGAGGCATGCTTGTACACGCCAAGGTTAGCTCTCGACGGGTTAACTGGCGGGCGGGCGAGACGGTCGGCATGGATATTGAAGGATGTTTCAGCTGATGGAGTTGCTGCTTCCATTACCCGTTATGACGACACCATGGATGACGACTGCGGAAGTGGCGCTGCCGGGCGATTCATTATTGATCCCGATGGGGCAGTAGTCCGCGCTGGTTTGGTTCGCCATTTTGCGACGAAGCACGGGTTGTGGCAATTGGATGAGCGCATCGCGCACGTTACTGGCGATGCGTTGCCTGCAGGAGTTTCCGGTTTCGAAGTGCTTGAACAAGTGAGTCTCAAACAGGTTCGCAAGGCACTGGCTGCGCGTGGTTGCACATCAGTTGAGATTCTGGTCCGTGGCGTTGATGTCAACCCGGATGTTTTACGCAAGCAATGGAAGTTGAAATCAAAGGGTTCGTCCCGAAACAGTCAATCTTCATTAGCTGTTGTGATTACACGAATAGGTAAGACTGCCACGGCCTTCATCTGTGACTCTCGCCAGTGGGGGTAGACCGGTTACACGCGGTAGCTAGAGTGCGGGGGTTTTGTTTGATGACGGTCGTCGTAAAGTAAAAACGTAGTTGACCAGGCAAAAGGCCACAATGTTGCCCTGGTGGGGTCATGTGTTGAAGAAATTGTCGAAAAGATAACCAAATTCTTGGGTAATTCCTGCAATCCCGAGTACTAACTTTGTTATCTTCGACACAGAGCGCGTGAAATTGCGTGCTTCCTCACTTTGTAAATCTTCATTAACATAGGTGACGGAGGCGTATGCACGCCGAAAATAATTCCACCAGTAGCAACCAGTAAGGACGACAGACATATGCCGAACATTGTGGTTCTGGTCAAGCAGGTTCCGGACACGTGGTCCGAGCGCAAGCTCACGGACGACAAGTTTGTACTCGACCGTGAAAGCGCCGACGCAGTTCTCGACGAAATTAACGAAAACGCTGTCGAAGCAGCTCTGCAGCTGAAGGAAGAGCATGGCGGCAACGTGACTGTTGCAACCGTCGGCCCAGACCGTGCAGTAGAGGCTCTCCGCAAGGCCCTGTCTATGGGCGCTGACGATGCAGTGATTCTTTCCGACGAAGCTCTGGAAGGCTCCGACGCAGTTCAGACCGCATGGGCACTGTCCAACGTGATCGACACTCTCGAGGATGTTGACCTGATCGTCACCGGCAACATGTCCACCGACGGTGGCACTGGCTCGGTTCCATCGATTCTCGGTGTTTACCGTGGTCTGCCAGTTCTCACGCATATGCGTTCGGTTCAGATCGACGGCGACTCCGTTACCGGTGAGCGTGAAGTTGAAGACGGCGTGTACCAGCTCAAGGCATCCCTGCCTGCAGTGGTATCCGTCACGGAGAAGGCTAACTCGCCTCGCTTCGCATCCTTCAAGGGCATCATGGCTGCGAAGAAGAAGCCAGTTACCGAGCTTTCGCTTGACGACGTCGCGGCTGAAGCAGATCAGGTTGGTCTGGAGAACGCAGCAACTGGTGTTACTGGCGTAACTCCAAAGCCTGCGAAGTCTGCTGGTGAGCGCATCGAAGATGAAGGCGATGCAGGCACCAAGCTGGCCGAGTTCCTCAAGTCCAAGAAGTTCATCTAGTTCGTCTGACGCGAATAAGACCAAAGCGATCAATCAAGGAGAAAGATCACTATGACCGACGTCCTCGTTCTCGTCGACCACATTAACGGCGAACTGAAGAACACCACCGCAGAACTGCTCACCGCAGCACGTGCGTTCGGCACCCCAGCTGCTGTCGTTGTTGGCACCCCAGGCACGGCTCAGAATATGGCCGAGACTCTTGGCCAGTACGGTGCCGGTGAAATCATTGCTGCTGAGTCTGATGCTGCTGGCAAGTACCTCATCACCCCAGAAGTCGACGTTCTCGTCGGCCTCGCAGGTGAGCGCGAAGTTCCGGTAGTCGTTGCAGCTTCTGCTACCGGCAAGGAAATTGCAGGTCGCGTTGCAGCACTGACTGGATCTGGTGTGCTGTCCGATGTCATTGCTATCAATGACGACCGCTCTGCTCAGTACTCCATCTTCGGTGGCGAGTTCATCGTTGACGGTGTTGGCTACGGTGTTTCGCCGGTGTACGCGCTGCGTCCAGGTTCTGTCGACCCAGTAGAAGCAGCGGCATCCCCTGCAGTGACCGAGGTTGCCTTCCCTGAGGTTGCAGACAACGCTGTCGAGATTGTTTCCTTCACCCCAGCAGAGGGTGGCGACCGTCCAGAGCTGACCGAGGCCAAGATTGTTGTCTCCGGCGGGCGCGGTGTTGGTTCCGCAGAAGGCTTCTCCGATGTTGTTGAGCCACTGGCTGACGCTCTGGGGGCGGCTGTCGGTGCTTCCCGTGCTGCTGTCGATGCTGAGTACTACCCAGGTCAGTTCCAGATCGGTCAGACCGGTAAGACTGTCTCCCCAGACCTGTACCTGGCGCTGGGTATTTCTGGTGCAATTCAGCACAAGGCGGGTATGCAGACCTCCAAGACTATCGTCGCCGTGAATAAGGATGAAGAGGCACCAATCTTCGAGATTGCAGACCTCGGCATTGTTGGCGACCTGTTCAAGGTTGCTCCACAGGCAACGGACGCAATTAAGGGTTCGTAGTTGACTTTGATGGTTTTGTTCACGCCAATGTGATTCGTAGCACAATATGACTGCTCGTCACGCGGATGACGTGTGGCTGGGTTACGGTTTTGAGTGAACCAAGGCGCGGCTCTGGCACTTCGAGTGCTGGGGTCGTGCTTTTTTATTTCGCGTTAGCCTGCAACTGTTGACGGATTGTCACCCGGATTAGGCGTTAGTCGCTCTGGATATAGAATGATGAAAAATTATCCGCGCGAATTCGCTATTCGCGCTGCATAATGCATGACGCATGCATCCTGCCCACATAGAAGAGGAAGCGGAAAACCTGCACATGAGTATCACGATGCCGGCCCGACATTTCCTTGATCATGCAGCTACATCTCCGCTGCGCCCTGAAGCACGTGACGCGCTAGTCAGGAATCTACATTTGTCGAACCCCTCGGGACAATACGCAACGGGACGGGAGGCCAAGCGAGTACTGGAGGAATCTCGAGAAGAAGTGGCAGAGATTCTTGGTGCCGACCCTATTGAGGTAGTTTTCACTTCCGGTGGCACAGAAGCCGATAATCTAGCCATTTCCGGCCTGTACTTCATGCGCTCAGGGTCGAAGATTGTGGTGCCTGGTATCGAGCACGATGCTGTTCTGAAATCATGCCAGTACCTGGAAAAAGAACACTGGGCTGAACTCCAGCAGGTTCCTGTTAATTCCGACGGTCGGATTAATCTAGACCAGCTTCCAGAACTTGATCGTCGTGACACCGCTTTGGTGACCTGCATGTGGGCCAATAATGAAACCGGTGCGATCCAGCCTATCGAACAGCTAGCTGAGATCGCCTCCGCAGCGCATGTCCCCTTGCATGTCGATGCCGTCCAGGCGATCGGACATGTGCCCGTGAACTTCCATGACAGTAAAGCCACGACCATGGCGATGTCAGCGCACAAATTCGGCGGACCGAGAGGCGTTGGGGCTTTGTTGGTTCGTCGTGAAGCGAAACTTGTCGCGCATAACCGTGGCGGTGGGCAGGAGCGAGGACTGCGTTCAGGGACTCAGGACGTGGCATCGGCAGCTGGAATGGCAGCCGGGTTACGGGCAGCAGTGGCTGATCTAGAGGCGGACGCTCAGCGAACCCGCGAGCTTCGCGACGATCTCCTGCGGGCAATAGCGTCCATCGATGGTGCGCTGATTCATACGACGGAACCGTCGCTGCCTGGCCACATTTATGCGAGCTTTCCTGGGGCTGAGGGCGATAGTCTCATTATGTTGTTTGATGCAGCGGGTATTGATTGTTCGACCGGATCGGCGTGTTCAGCGGGAGTGAATCGCCCGTCTCATGTGCTGCTGGACATGGGAGTATCCGAGTCGGACGCGCGCAGTGCAATTCGGTTCACGCTGGGTTGGACAACGACGCAGGACGACATCGACGCAGTGAAAAATGTGCTTGCAGATACTGTTGCGAGGGCGCGGTTGGCAGGAATGGCGTAGTCAGTCACAGCCTAATGCTGAATGATTCTCTACAATCGCGGACTGCCATTTGTGCCAGGTCGTAGTGTATTCTTGGCTACTTTGGTCGACAGGTAATCCAAAAGGAGTACGAAGAACTATGCGAGTTCTTGCTGCAATGAGCGGTGGCGTTGACTCTTCAGTGGCCGCTGCGCGCGCGATCGCTGCAGGGCACGACGTTGTTGGTGTGCACCTGGCATTGTCAAAAGATCCGCAGTCAGTTCGTGCTGGGTCGCGTGGCTGCTGTTCGCTGGAGGACTCCGGCGATGCGCGTCGTGTCTGCGACGAGCTGGACATTCCTTTCTATGTGTGGGATTTCTCGGAGCGTTTCAAAGAGGAAGTGATGGATGACTTCTTCGACTCCTACGAACGTGGAGAAACCCCGAACCCGTGTCTTCGCTGCAACGAGCGCATTAAGTTTGCGGCGTTGCTGGAGCGTGGCATCGCACTCGGCTTCGATGCGGTCGTGACCGGGCATTACGCACTGCTGACCGACGGTCTGTTGCGACGTGGCCGGGATCCAAAGAAGGATCAATCCTATGTTCTCGGCGTGCTCGACCGTGAACAGCTGCGTCGCTCGATGTTCCCAGTCGGTGATACAGAGAAGCCGCAGATTCGCGAAGAAGCTCGCGATATGGGACTTGGCACTGCGAATAAGCCAGATAGTTACGACATCTGTTTTATTCCAGATGGCAATACGCAGGCCTTCTTAGGGGCGAAGATTGGCCGTCGTCCGGGTGCCATTGTGGACTCGGAGACTGGGCAGAAGGTCGCTGATCACGACGGTGTGTACGGATTCACCATTGGTCAGCGCAAGGGCATTGGCCTGGCAGGTCCGATGGCAGATGGGAAACCACGCTACGTCACTGGCATCGATGCCACCGATGGCACTGTCACCATTGGCACGGCGAAGCAGCTCGCAGTGGATGTGTTGGAGGCAGATCGTGCCATCTGGCTTGCTGAACCGGATGATGTAATTTCCGGACCGGTCCAAGTTCAGGTGCGCGCTCATGGTCGCCCGGTGGATTGCACGGTGGACGTCATCGCCGGGCCTGACGACGACATCACAGGCCGAGGTGGCAGCTTCCGCTTGCGGTTGAAAGAGCCGCTTCGTGGCGTAGCCCCTGGTCAAGCAGCGGTCCTGTACCGTCCAGATACAGACCAGGGCGACTATGTCCTGGGTTCGGCAACAATTGTGGCAACAGGTCGAACTGAACAGACTGCCGCGGGGGAATCTGAAACGGCGGAGGAGTCCGGCAAGTGAAGTTCCACGGTCTCGGCTCCATGCCTGGAACCGATGTGGCCGAAGCAGCCGACATCATCGCGGGCGAATCCCACAATGGTGCCCTAGTCCTGCCTGTCCTCCCGGGCCGTGGCCTCGGGGCAGATCACATTGGTCGCACTGGAGCATTGCTTGCTGACTTAGCTCTCGACCGCGGCCCACGCAGCTGGCGCGTTGTGGAAGGCTCGGCTGAACGTCTTTCTCGAGCATCATGGCACGCACGTGACTACCTGCAGCGCGATCTGGATACCTGCGAAGAAGTGTGGGGAAATGCTGTCGACGAGCTGCGTGTCACCGCAGTCGGGCCATGGACTCTCGCAGCTTCTATAGAGTTGTCGCACGGTCACGCCTTTCTCACGGACAAGGGTGCCGTTCGCTTCCTCGCCGACTCGTTAGCGCATGGCTTGGCGAATCACCTTGCGGAGGTACGCCGTCGTCATGCATGTGCCACCGTCAACGTTTTGCTCCGCGAACCATTACTTGCCGACGTCACCCATGGACGCATTCTCGACGCTACAGGTGGACATCGACTTTCAGCAGTCGGACATGTGGAAATGTCAGAAGTGTGGCGACGCGTCACTGAGGTCATCGTCGATGAAAAAACGTCAGTCACCATCATGCCGGGCGGTGCAGCAGGGGAGCTATCTATTCATGCCCTGTCGGCATCGGGCGCGCAAGGGATTGTCATGTCCATAGACCGCATTCGCGGTACCCAGGCACTTGACAACATCGGGGTACTCATTTCTGACGACATGAACCTGGAGATGGGTGTTGTCCCGGGGCGGCCGCCGATTGGTGTATCTGAGGCGCCGGAGGAACGGTCGCTGGCTCAGGCTGTCGCGAAGGTGTGGGATGAGCTCAGCTTCCCACGAACGGACATGTTGACGCGACTGGATATTACGACGCGTGGCGATATGAATAACGCTCCGACTTCATGGCCCGCACAGGCACTAGCCGCTGGGCGGAACACCGCCGAACTGATTGCACGGGCAGCAGGGGATCTCTAGCCCATCAACGTTCTGCGCAATGCAGACTCGAACTGGTCGGTGTGAGTGAGATCCGGCAAGACATGATCCGCTCCAGCGAGCTCATCGGCGGTATACAGCCCGGCCGCGACAGCGATGACTGGAATGTCATGTTCGTGCGCGGCATCGATATCATGTGGCGTATCGCCAATAGCGATTGCGTGTGTGCCTCCTCGTGCGCGCCACGCCTCCAGACAGCTGAACAACACATCGTGTCTCCGCGCCGCATGATCTCCGAAACCAGCGAGAGAAATGTCTATGCTACCGGGGTGGGAATGCATGGTGCTTTGCGACGTCGTCGGCACGCCCGCATGTGCTAATTTCAGCAACCCTGTTGTGCGAGTATTCCCTGTTACGACGGTTTGAGCCGCAGCTATGGTGCCCGCAATCTGGAAAGATTCGGCCGCGCCGGGCATAAACTTCCCAGACCAGCGAGCATGTGTGCAGGCAGTCGCATAGTCAGCAAGTACTTGAGGGAGAAGTGAGCCTGGCAAACCATTGTGGTCGAGGATCTCAGACCAAATTGCGTGGTCGGTGCGACCTGCAAAGGTAAGTCCAGAAGGAACGGATCCGCCCAATTCCGAAATAATGGTGTCGACCTCGCGATGTCCGAATCCACCGGCGTGAATGAGAGTCAGGTCGATGTCCCAAATGACAAGAAGACTGCGTGCAGTATCCATTACCCATCCATAGGCCAGGACGTGCCTACGTCCGTCGCATCTTTACCTTGGTCTTCGAGATACTGCTTGAACGAGGATGCCTGCTCGAAGTACCAGACAGCCTGATTCTCCATTAGCTCCTCGGCATTCATCGTTGTCAGCTCAGGCCACTTCCTTGCCATCATCCAGGCCACCCGGGCAGCAGCCAAGGCGTCTTCGGTTGCATCATGAGCCGCTTCGAGACGGACCTGGTAGTGCTCGCACGTTGCCTCCAAGGTGCGCTTACCTTTGCGATAGGTATCGAACTTCTTGTCAATCACATAAGGGTCAAAGACCAGCCCATCTACTGTAAAGGTGGGATCTTGGGTGCGCAGTACCGTCAAATCGTAGGCAGCGTTAAACGCAACAACAGCGAATCCGTCCGCCCACGCAGCACGAAGCCCTGCGATGGTGTCTGCCAATACCTCGTCGTGCGGACGGCCATGCTCTTGTGCGTACTCCGTGGAAATGCCATGCACAGCAGTGGCTTCTGCTGGGATATCCACCCCTGGGTCCGCGAGCAGCAGCGTTGCGTCTTTGTCTCGACCAGCGAGTCGGACCATAGCCGATGTCACGATTCGACATGAGTGCGGATCTCGACCCGTGGTTTCCAAGTCGAAGGCAAGCATGCGTTGGACGTCAAACGTTTGTGGGGTGCCCATCATGGCTTCAACTCTAAACGGTTCCACGGATGAGGTGTGCGGGGTGATCAAAGTAAACATGCGCAGCGCACTAGACTTGGTTCCGTGACTGAGACGACGAACACTGAAGCATCTGTCCCAAGCCAGATTCGGCATGAGTGGGAGCAGCTTGCCGACGACGTCCGTAAAAACGCATCCCTCTATTACCTGGATCAGCCGGTTATTTCCGATGCCGAATACGACGAGATGTTTCGGCGCCTGCAGGAGTTGGAAGCTCAGTACCCGGAGCTAGCAACTCCGGACAGCCCCACTCAGACTGTGGGCGCTGCGGTTGAAATTCCGTCCGATGGTGCTGTCTTCGAGCCTGTCGAGCACTTGCAGCGCCTTTACAGTTTGGACAATGTCTTCGACGAGGCAGAGCTGCGCGATTGGCTAACCCGAACACCGGGTAGTGCGTATCTCACGGAGCTGAAGATTGACGGGCTGTCAATCGATCTGGTGTATGAAAACGGCCGATTGGTTAGGGCAGCAACGCGTGGCGACGGTCGCATTGGCGAAAACGTCACAGCAAATGCACGGACGATCCCTGACATTCCACAGGAGCTCAACCAAGACGCGGGCGTGCCAGTGCCGCAGGTGCTGGAAGTACGCGGCGAGGTGTACATGTCTGTGGCGGAGTTTGAACGTCTCAACGAAGCACGAGTCGCGGAAGGGAAGCCAGAGTTCGCGAATCCCCGCAATCTTGCGGCAGGCTCTTTGCGGCAGAAGAATCCAGAAGACACCGCCAAGCGTAAATTGTCCATGATCTGTCATGGCATCGGGCATGTGGAAGGGTGGCGACCGGATTCCCAGCACGGTGCATATGAAGCGCTCGCTGCGTGGGGATTCCACGTGTCTCCGTACACGAAGCGAGTTTCCAGTGCTGAGGACGTCGTCAAGGAAATGCAGTACTGGGGTGAACACCGCCATGATGCAGAGCATGAAATGGACGGGCTCGTCGTCAAGTTGGATCTGCTCAGCGAGCAGCGCGCAGCGGGTGCGACGTCGCGTGCTCCGCGGTGGGCGATCGCATACAAGTACCCGCCAGAGGAAGTGACCACGGACCTACTGGATATTCGCGTATCTATCGGTCGCACCGGTCGTGCGACGCCGTATGCGGTGATGACTCCGGCGCGAGTTGCTGGCTCCACGGTGGAGATGGCAACCCTGCATAATCCAACCGAGGTGCAACGCAAGGGAGTGCGTATTGGCGATCGGGTGATCATTCGCAAAGCGGGCGAGGTCATTCCGGAAGTGCTTGGTCCCGTCGACGAGCTCCGTGATGGCACTGAACGCGAATATGTATATCCGACATTGTGCCCGCAGTGCGGTACCCGGCTAGCTCCGTCCAAGGAAGGTGATGCCGACTGGCGTTGCCCCAACACGCGCTATTGCCCAGGTCAGTTGCGGAGACGCGTAGAGTTTCTCGCCGCTCGTGGCGGTTTCGATATTGAAAACCTTGGCCAGCGGGGAGCGGAAGACCTCATTCATCGTGGCATTCTCGCCGATGAGGGGATGCTCTTTGACCTCACCGGGAGCGATCTGGCTCGCTCTGAGGTTTATACGACGGCGGCTAAAAAGAAGCGTGACGACGACGGGGTCTTTCGAGGCACACTGTCCGCAAATGGCAAGAAATTGCTAGCAAACATTGACGCTGCTAAAGACGCGGAATTGTGGCGCGTGCTGGTCAGTCTGTCAATCCGACATGTCGGTCCGATCGCTGCGCGGGCCTTGGCTCAACGATTCGGGTCGATGGATGCGATTAGGTCTGCACGTCGCGAAGAACTGGCTGCAGTAGAGGGGGTCGGTGGCATCATCGCAGACTCTGTTGTGGAGTGGTTCGCGGTTGATTGGCACCGCGAAGTAGTCGACCGATGGGCAGCGGCGGGGGTTCGCATGGCTGACGACGTCGTCGATAAGCCAGATCAAGTTCTCGAAGGACTCACCATAGTGGTGACCGGATCCTTAGAGAACTTCACTCGCGACAGCGCTAAGGAAGCCATTCTGGTGCGCGGAGGTAAAGCAGCGGGATCGGTGTCGAAAAAGACATCGGTCGTTGTCGTTGGCGAAAATGCCGGCTCGAAGGCGACGAAGGCGGAAGAGCTGGGAGTACCAACCTTGGACGAAACAGGTTTTGAGAAACTGCTCGAAATCGGGGCAGAAGCAATTCCGAGCTAGGCGCTACGCCAAAATTGCACCGACAATATCGCCAATGCGGCCCAGGTGTTCCACCTCGCTAGGGAGGAAGTCAGGACCACCAGGGCGGCCGATCACCAACGTGTAGTTGGTTCCCATTGGGGCAGCTGCCAGTGACGAGTCCATCACCGTCCATGATTCAGGAAGCCATTCCTCGACTTCCGGATCCAGGTGAAGGGGCTTTTCTACCGGTGAGCTGCTCAGCGTGCGACCGTCGTCTTCCGGCGCAGCCATAGACGCGGCAATTCGAGTGGTTTCACCATTGTTGTGCGCAAGCATCAAAGCCCACCCAGCAGTCATAGTCTGTGGAAGCCCATCAACGATCTCTTGCATAGCGCGCACCGGCTGATGGCGGTGCCGAGCAAGCTCCGCGAGCAGTGCGATTTGGCCTCTACGGTCGACAGAACCGAAAAATGGGCGGATCGAGTCGACTTCAACACCGTCAAGAGACTGCGCTGCAGTAATAAGAGTCTCCGGCAACGTGCCCGAAGGGAGGTCAACAACGATGTCATCGATAACTGTGCCATCTGGAGAATGCTCCACAACATCGACGCTGCGAATATCGCCCTCAACCTCGCCCAGAGCTGCAGCCAGATATCCCAAAGAGCCTGGGACATCTGGGAGTTGAACACGTAAGAGGTATGACATAAGTCTCTAGGCTACCGGGATTAGCCGTAGTCTCGCTGAAGTTTTCGAGTAGAAAGGCCTGAGAGTTTCGACGGGTGACAGATATTCACCGCATGCCCGCGGTGGGGCATTCCGGCATTGCCGACCCCAATACTGAACCAAATCCGCGGTAGCGACTACCCTTAGGGGACACATACTCGAGTAACGATCTCCAACATGAAAGGGGTCACGCGTGCCCGCCATCTCGCGCGACGAGGTTGCCCACCTCGCACGACTGTCCCGCCTGGCACTGACCGACGCTGAGCTCGATGAGTTCGCCGGTCAGATCGACGGCATTATCAACCACGTTCAGGCTGTTCAGGAAGTTGCTGCAGCTGATGTGGAACCAATGAGCCATCCGTCGTCGTTGGCTGGTGTCATGCGTGAAGACACCGTGGTACCAACTCTGTCACCGGAGCAGGCATTGGATCAGGCTCCATCGTCTGAGGAGCAGCGTTTCGAAGTTCCACAGATCTTGGGCGAAGAAGAGGAGTAGGGCGCAGCATGTCTGACCTAAATAAGAACTTGCATGCCGCTGTTGCTGAAGATCCAATCCTGGGTCTGACCGCAGCTGAATTGGCAGAGAAGATCCATGCGCGTGAACTCACGTCCGTAGAAGTTACCCAGGCGTTCCTTGATCGCATTGGTTCGCTCGATGGCGATATCCACGCCTTTCTTCATGTTGGTGCAGAAGAAGCGCTCGCAGCTGCTAAGGCTGTCGACGAGTCGTTGGACCGTGGTGAAGCGCCCGCCTCAGCTCTCGCTGGTGTCCCACTGGCTCTGAAGGATGTCTTTACCACCACCGATGCGCCAACGACTTGTGCATCGAAGATGCTCGAAGGGTACATGAGCCCTTACGATGCAACGGTGACGCGCAAGCTGCGTGAAGCGGGTATCCCAATCCTGGGTAAGACCAACATGGATGAGTTTGCAATGGGCTCGTCCACCGAGAACTCTGCATTCGGGCCAACTCACAACCCGTGGGATCTCGAGCGCACCGCTGGTGGTTCCGGTGGCGGTTCGTCTGCAGCACTGGCTTCAGGCATGGCACCTATTGCGATCGGTACTGACACTGGTGGGTCGATTCGCCAGCCAGCAGCGCTGACGGCAACTGTTGGCGTGAAGCCAACGTACGGCACCGTTTCTCGTTACGGTCTTGTTGCTTGTGCATCATCGCTGGATCAGGGCGGTCCGACCGCACGCACGGTCCTGGACACTGCGCTCTTGCACGAGATCATCGCCGGCCACGATGCCTACGATTCCACCTCCACCGAGCAGCCAATCGCTGATGTCGTGGCTGCCGCAAAGGAAGGCGCCAATGGTGACCTCTCGGGTGTGAAGATTGGTGTCGTCAAGCAGTTCAACCGTACCGACGGATACCAGCAAGGTGTACTTGATAGCTTCCACGAGGCCGTCGACAAGATGAAGGAAGCCGGCGCTGAGGTTGTCGAGGTCGATTGCCCTAACTTCGATCACGCACTGAGCGCGTACTACCTCATTCTTCCGTGTGAGGTCAGCTCGAACCTGGCTCGATTCGATGGCATGCGTTACGGCCTGCGCGAAGGCGATGACGGCAACCATTCGGCAGATCAGGTCATGGCGATGAGCCGTGCGGCTGGATTCGGCGACGAGGTGAAGCGACGCATCATTATCGGTACGTACGCACTGTCCGTTGGCTACTACGATGCCTATTACATCCAGGCACAGCGTGTTCGTACGTTGATCCAGCAGGATTTCGAGAAGGCATTTGAACAGGTTGACGTGTTGGTTTCGCCAACCACTCCGACCACTGCCTTTAAGCTCGGTGAGAAGATCGACGATCCGCTGAGCATGTACATGTTCGACCTGTGCACCCTGCCACTGAACCTTGCTGGCATGTGTGGCATGTCGGTGCCATCTGGCATTGCTAAGGACACAAACTTGCCTGTGGGTCTGCAGATTATGGCCCCACGCCATGGCGACGACCGCCTGTACAAGGTCGGTGCTGCGTTCGAAAAGGTTCGCGGGCCGATTGCGTAACAGCACGACATACCTAGCGCCGCGGGAAGCCTATTTGGCTCTCGCGGCGTTGTCGCTTGGGTTCTTCATGAATCTGCTTGATCAGTCCATTGTGGCTGTGGCGATGCCGGACATCATGAAGTCCTTCGATGCGGGCTATGACACCGCGATTTGGGTGAGCAGCGCGTACTTCTTGGCGTACGTGATCCCGCTGTTGGTCACTGGTCGACTGGGCGATCAGGTGGGGCAGCGGCGCATGTTCATCACGGGCATCGTGATGTTCACGGTGACATCTCTGTGGTGCGGAATGTCTTCGACCATCGAGTCGCTCATCGTGGCGCGCTTTGTCCAGGGACTCAGCGCTGCGATGATTGCCCCACAGACTCTCGCAATCATCACACGCATTTTTCCACCAGATAAGCGTGGACCAGCAATGGGACTGTGGGGGACAGTGGCGGGTCTTGCTCATCTCACGGGTCCAGTACTGGGCGGTTTCTTGGTGTCTAGTGCTGGTTGGGAATGGATCTTCTACATCAATATCCCTGTCGGTATTGTGTGTATCTTTCTTGCCGCGAAGTGGATCCCGCAATTGCCGACAAACTCCCACTCGTTCGACAAAGCCGGCATCGTGGCGTCGATTGTCGGTATGAGCTGTCTCATTTTCGGCATTCAGCAGGGTGAAGCAGTTGGCTGGGATTGGTGGGTCTTTCTCTTATTGATAGTCGCTGCCATTGCATTGGCCGCATTCGTGAAACTGCAGTCGACCGCTGCGCAGCGCGGTGTTGAAGCGCTTGTTCCGTTGAGTCTGTTCGCGCACCGCAACTTCTCGCTCGGTGCGTTCTCTATTGCAGCGATGGGTTTTGCCGTTGCATCGAACGCGCTGCCGGTGATGTTGTACCTGCAGCAGGCAGAGGAAAAGTCAGCCCTTGAAGCGGGATTGTTGTTCGCCCCGATGGCCGTGGTGGCCGGTGTGCTGGCACCCATTGTTGGTGGTCTCATCGGTAAGTTCACGCCACGTGTGCTGTCAGTTGTGGGCTTTGCGACGATGGTCCTCGGCCACATCGCCATGTTCTGGGCAATGCGCCCGGAGTTGCATCTCGGTTGGGTGGTTGTCGCGAGCGTGATTCTGGGTATCGGCAATAGTTTCGTCTGGGCGCCTAACTCGACGACGGCGATGCGCGATGTCGCTGAGCATTCGGCGGGAGCCGCCTCAGGTGTGTACAACACCACTCGGCAGGTGGGTGCGGTGTTGGGTTCGGCAGCGACGGCTGCGTTCATCCAATTCCGGGAAAACGCCGGTGCTGGATCAGAAATGTTCGGACACGTTTTGCTCATGCAGGCGGTCGCCCTGGTGTTGGGACTTATTGCGGTGTCGCAGTTTGTCCAGCACTCTGACGGGCAAAAACCCGGGGCGTAATACTCTGACAATTGCAGAGGAATGCCCTCAGGAAGCAGGACTTGTCAACCAGTACTAAGGTGGTGCTCATGCGAATTGCGACCCTCACTTCCGGTGGCGACTGCCCCGGCCTTAACGCCGTCATCCGTGCCATTGTGCGTACCGCTAGCAGCGAGTACGGATCTACTGTCGTCGGTTTTGAAGACGGCTGGATTGGTCTTATGGAAGACCGTAGGGTCCAGCTTTACGATGACGAGAATATTGACCGCATGCTCCTGCGTGGTGGCACCATGCTTGGCACTGGCCGTGTTCACCCAGATATTTTGATGTCCAGCCTGGATCGAATCAAGGAAAATCTTGACGATGCCGGCATTGACGCCCTCATTCCAATTGGTGGTGAAGGCACGCTGAAGGCTGGCAAGTGGCTAGCAGACAATGGCGTTCCTGTCGTGGGTGTACCAAAGACCATTGATAACGATGTCAACGGTACTGACTACACCTTCGGTTTCGACACGGCAGTGGCTGTGGCTACCGATGCTGTCGACCGTTTGCATACGACTGCAGAGTCGCATCAGCGTGTGATGATCGTCGAGGTTATGGGTCGCCACGTCGGTTGGATCGCCCTGCATGCAGGAATGGCAGGTGGCGCTCACTACATCGTTATTCCTGAGCACCCATTCGATATTAACGAGATCTGCAAGTCCATGGAGCGTCGTTTCCAGATGGGCGAGAAGTACGGCATTATCGTCGTCGCTGAAGGTGCGTTGCCAATGGAAGGCACGATGGACTTCCAGGAGGGTGGCGTGGACCAGTTCGGCCACCAGACCTTCACCGGCATCGGCCAGGTTATTGGCGATGAGATCAAGCAGCGTACTGGCTATGACGTGCGTACCACCGTGCTCGGCCACATTCAGCGTGGTGGCACCCCAACTGCATACGACCGCGTGCTGGCAACGCGTTACGGTGTGCACGCAACCCGCGCAGTTCATGAGGGCGATTACGGCAAGATTGTTGCGTTGCAGGGCGAAGGCATCGTTCGCATCAACATTGATGATGCCGTTGCAGAGTTGAAGACGGTTCCAGCGAGCCGCTATGACACCGCAATGGCGTTGTTCGGCTAGTAACTTGCCATTTCGCTAACAGCTACGACCGTGGTGTTTGAGCTTCACGACGGTCGCAGTAGAAAAGCGTCACACCGGTACGGAAGGTCGACGCAAACCCCCGGGGCAAAGCCCAGATGGTCATACAAATACCAGCGGAGGTTTGCCTCGACCTTTTCGCGTATCTGGGTCTTGGCATTAAGCCAATATGAGCGGGTACGAGCAAGCATGACAATCTGCTCGGGAGTCAGCTGTTGCTGCCACTCGGTACGCAGCACTTCACAAATCCGCAACGGTGCCACCACCTCAGGTAAGAAACCTGGCTTCTGCACGTCACCGGCGTGCATGATCCGAGTGAGTCGATGTACCCACGGAATGCGAACATCGAGGGTATTCCACACGAGCAGCGCCACACCGTCGTGTGACAAGACTCGGGCGAACTCTGCCGAGGCTTCCGCTACATTGACCCAGTGCCAGGTTTGAGCGCAAGTAATGATGTCGGCGGAGTCGTCGTCAAGCATGGGCATGGACTCGGCAGTCCCAAGAAAGCGGCGTGCGTCGGGACATGTTGTGGCGAGGGTATCGAGCATCACGGTACTTGGATCGATGGCGTTGACTGTAGCGCCGGCATCGAGGAGCTGTCGGGTTAGTTGTCCAGTGCCAGCGCCGACATCGACAGCATGGGTACCAGCTAAGTTCGTGAGGCTGAGCATTTCCAACACTTCGTGCGGGTAGCCGGGACGAACAGAATGGTAACCGAGTGCTCCGTCATCGCTATTCTTTAACTGGTCTGCGAAGGAAAAACGCGCAGTATCCCGCAGCTCCGCAGAACGGAAAAGCGGATTGTCCCGCTTCGATGTAGGCGGAATCGGAGGGTGTTCTTTCGGGCTCGGCACGATCAATAGCGTAGCGGAGGCCAAAAGTCATTCGCAGACCCACGAGGTTGGTGGCACTTCACTGTGCAATAGGATCGTTCTATGCTTACCCGCATTGTTTCTATCGCTTTAGCATTTGTCGGACTGATCGTCGGCGCAGGGTTTGCCTCTGGACAAGAGGTCATGCAGTACTTTGTTGCTTTCGGCATGGAAGGGGTGTGGGGCGCGATTGCGTCGTGCATCATCATGACGGTGTCTGGCTTGGTCGTGTTGCAGCTTGGTAGCTATTTTCAGGCTCAGGAGCACACTGCGGTTTTCAAGCGGGTGTCGAAACGCTGGGTTGCCATGTTCCTCGATGTGGCAGTCATGATCACGCTGTTTTCAACGGGCGTGGTCATGATGGCGGGCGCGGGGTCCAATCTCAATCAGCAGTTCGATGCCCCGGTGTGGCTTGGCACGACCCTAATGCTTGTCTTCATTTTGGCAGCGGGCATGTTGAATGTGGACAAAGTCAGCACCATTATTGGTGCCATTACGCCATTCATCATCGTGTTCTTGGTCATTGCATCGATTTACGCGGTGTCTAAGGCCGAAATGTCTTTCGGAGATGCAGCGACGTATGCCGAGACCCATGTCCAGACAACGCTGCCACATTGGGGCGTATCTGCCCTGAATTACGTCGGATTTAACTTGATGGTGGCAGTGTCGATGGCGATCATTATCGGTGGCGACAACTTCAACCCGCGCGAAGCTGGCATCGGTGGTCTGCTTGGTGGTCTGCTTTATGGCGGTCTGCTGTTGTTGTCAACGGTGGCGCTGATGTCGTCCATCACGACGGTGGAAAACGACGAACTGCCGATGTTGTCACTTGTAAATAGCATCCATCCGGTGCTGGGAACTGCTATGGCAGTGGTCGTGTACGGCATGATCTTCAACACCGGCATCGGCATGTTCTATGCCCTGGCAAAACGTGTTACTGCACGTAAACCACAACAGTTCCGACCATTGTTCATTGCGGTGACTCTCATCGGATTCGGGCTTGGTTTCCTCGGATTCAAAACCCTCATTGCATACGTGTATCCAGCACTTGGTTATGTCGGCGTCGTGCTCATTATCGTGATGTGCATTGCGTGGCTACGAGGACGCATCCGCATCACTGAAGAAGCCCACCGACGCCGTCGCATGTTGGATCTGGTGCGCATGTTTGGCGGTCGTCGTGACGCGGATCCTGCGGACTCTGGACGCACACGCATTGAGCTAGAGCAGGAGATGGCCGCCTCGAATTTGCCTAACGACGAACTGGAAAAGCGGCTTCTCGACCGCCGGCCAGATAGTCGCTAAGCGGTGGTCGGGAGGGTCTCATGGGTACTGGTGGCGTGTGACTAGTAACATGTGATTCCATGACCGCCGCTTACGCTGATGACCTGATGGACTTTGATGAAGTCCTGGAACGCTTCGATCCTGTGATGGGTATGGAAGTGCACGTTGAGCTCGCTACGAACACCAAGATGTTTTCGGCGTCCTCGGCGAACTTCGGTGCCGATCCGAATAGCAATGTAGACCCAGTGAGTCTGGGTCTACCTGGCGCACTGCCAGTTGTTAACCGCAAGGGTATTGAATGGGCAATCAAAATTGGTCTTGCCCTGAACTGCAAAATTGCAGAGTCTTCGCGTTTTGCGCGCAAGAATTACTTCTACCCAGATCAGCCGAAGAACTACCAGATTTCTCAGTATGACGAGCCCATTGCATACGACGGCTACCTGGATGTCGTTTTGGACGACGGCACTGAGTGGCGCGTTGAAATTGAACGCGCACACATGGAAGAAGACACCGCGAAGTTGACTCACCTGGGTGGCACCTCGGGACGTATTCATGGTGCAACTCGATCCCTGGTGGACTGCAACCGTGCAGGCGTGCCATTGATTGAGATCGTGACGAAGCCAATCGAGGGCGCAGGGGAGCGCGCTCCAGAAGTCGCCCGTGCATATGTCTCCGCGCTGCGTGAACTGGTGAAGGCCCTTGGGGTGTCGGATGCTCGCATGGACCAGGGTTCGATGCGCTGTGACTCCAACCTTTCTCTTCGCCCAAAGGGGCAGACTGAGTTCGGTACCCGCACGGAAACCAAGAACATCAACTCGGTGAAGTCTGTTGAGCAGGCTGTTCGCTATGAGATGCAGCGTCAAGCGGCGGTGCTGACTGCTGGTGGTTCGATCCGTCAGGAAACCCGCCACTATCAGGAGACTGATGGTTCGACGACAGCTGGTCGTATCAAGGAGACCGCGGAAGATTACCGCTACTTCAACGACCCAGATCTGCCACCAGTATTGGCACCACGTGAGTGGGTCGAAGAAATTCGCGCGACACTTCCTGAACTGCCATGGATACGCCGTGCTCGCATCCAGGAAGAGTGGAAGCTCTCCGATGCTGAGATGCGTGACCTGGTCAACGCAGGTGCTATGGATCTCATCGTCGAAACCGTCGAGGCCGGCACTACTCCAGACGAAGCTCGTGCATGGTGGGTTTCGTACCTGGCACAGCAGGCAAACAAGCGTGAGGTGGAACTTGATGCCCTGGAGATCACTCCGGCACAGGTCGCGCGTGTGGTCGAGCTGATCAACGAAGGCAAGCTGACGAACAAGCTGGCCCGTAAGGCTGTTGACGGTGTTCTTGATGGCGAGGGCGATGTTGACGACGTCGTCAAGGCTCGTGGTCTTGAAGTAATGCAGGACGACGGAGCTATTGAAAAGGCTGTCGACGAGGCCCTGGCTGCAAACCCAGACATCGTGGAGAAGTACAAGGCCGGCAATAAGAAGGTCACCGGCGCGATTGTTGGTGCAGTCATGAAGGCAACTCGTGGCAAGGCTGACCCAGCGCAGGTCAACAAGATGATTGCTCAGAAGCTGAAGTAGTCAGCAATCAAACAACCAGGGCACCACGCTCATTAGTGACCGTGGTGCTCTCTTATTTTTGGCGAAGGCACTAGGTGGTGCGGGGCAAGGCGGTGCGGGGCACGTGCTGAAGTCCCACGCACTAATCTGGCGATCCACCACCGCCGGCACCGGCCGGCAGACGGATAACTCGGTCGTCGTTTTCGCCACCAGGAATGGTTCCCGGGTCAATCGCGCGCTCGGGTGACTTATTCGACGTGGCTCCCCAGATTTCGACGCCTTGTCCGCTTACCACGCCTGCTACAGAGGTGATATGACCGAAGTCGCCGTCGACAAGAACTTCCGGTGAACCTTCGACAACCCAATGCGGATCCAGCGGATGATTGTCGCTGCCGATTTTGATGGAAACCACCCGTTGGACATCGGGGACAGCGACGATGACGCTATCGCCGACGATGGCGCAACCGCCGATCGAATTGTCCAGGTCAACGCCACCCACCGGAGTCAGATAGCCAGCTGACCATTCCACCAGCATGGGCACACCATCGAGAATTGCCGTGCCCAACTGTGGCAATCCGGTCGCGCCATTGCCGTGACAGAACGTCTTGAAGTCAATGCCTGGATCGCCGATAAGCAGCTTCTGCAAGCCCTCGTCAGAGTCCATGAAAATGCTCAAAATCCCAGGTTCGTTGAAATCCGACAGCTCCCTTACATCGACGTGACCGCCGGGCATCAACGTCAGACGCGCAACCGTCGAATCTTCGCGCAGCATGTACACCTGGCCGTCTTCCTCCACAGTGGGAGAGGCAAGGAACTGACGCACAGGTGCCCGATTGTGCGTGACGACGGTTGGCGCTAGGCCAGGAACGACCAGCCACACATCACCGTCCGCAGTTGCTGCTAAACCACGACCGATGCCCGCGTGACTGAGGGCGGTAGTTTCTGGCAGACATGCGGCAATGACGACATCGTCAAGTGAGCACGGAGGACGAGGACCACGCGGAGAATGCGTAGGAGCGGCGGACTTGGGGAGCTCTGGGCTGTCCATCTTGGGCATCTTGATGCCGGTAGGTTCGCCAGCGCGCTCGGTAAATGCTGCCTGCAGGTCAGGGGAATTATCCATGCAACCAGTCAGAGTCACGGAGACTGGCACAACAACAGCAGCAACGCAACCAACTACGCGACCGAACTGGGTACGAATGCGAGTGCTGAGCCGTGGACTGGACATGATGTTCAAGGATAGGTCATTGCGCGGATTTTGAAGCAGTGACGAAGACACGTGCTGGTGAAACTTTTCGACACACTCGGCGTGCGCACACGAAAACCCACGGTAAACAACCTAGGCTGGGCATTGTGAACGACGAAGAGAAGAACCCGAATACCCAGAACATCGAGAATGTAGATGACGGGCTCGACGACGATCTTGACGTCCCGACCTACCGCAAACTCGCTGACGACTCCGCTGACGCTGCTGACAACACCTCCGCGGGAAACGCCGTGGCGGGCACCCGCGATGTCGAACCGAACAATGCCGAAACAGAGATTCTCGCTGCTGACAATGCGCCAGCCGGCTCTGCATCAGCAGTAAGCACAGACGACTTGCCGAATAGCGCAGACACGAACCCGCGTATGGAAGCAGTGACTGCATTGGATGCGGAAGATCTCGTTGACGCAGGGCTCGATGATTCGTCGACTGCTGCATCTGCTACCGCTGCTTCTGGCGGTGCTGCTTCTGGCGGTGCTGCGGCGTCGGATGAGACTCAGATGCTTGATAAGCATGACGCAACTTCGAAGAGCGACTCTGAAAAGGCTCGTCGCGGAGATCCTTACCGTGCTGCGGGTAGGGCAGCACCGCAGGTCATTGCGCCGTTGGCAGCGGCTAAGAATTATCGAGAAGCAGATGCGGATTTCGCCGACTCCACCGCTGCGGATGATCTTGAGGCAACTCAGGTGGCTCCTGCAGCTGGGTCGCATGATGGTGATGACGCGCCAACGGAGATGTACGACGCCTCCGATAATTCACGTGTCGACGGCGACGATAACGCAACCTCCGTCATGTCAGGAGCACTCGCTGCTGGTGCAGCCGGTGCAGGAGCAACGGCAGTAGGTGCCAGTGCACTCGGCGACCGAGATGGCGATGACACGCGCGACCTCGATCGCGACCGTGACCGTGATCGTGACCTCAATCGTGATCTTGACACGGATCGCGATATGACTCGGGCGCACGACGATGCAGACTTCTACGACGAAGTGGAACCAGAAACCCGTCGCGGAACCATCGACTTCGGTTTACTTATACTGCGTCTTGGTGTCGGTGGCCTGCTGTTGTTCCATGGCTTGGCTACGTTCTTCGGCCTCGGCGAGGGAGCGGGCATTGGTTCGCTTGAAAGTGAATTCACCGCACAGAACTTCAACTTCGCGGGAGTTTTGGCAACTGCAATCCCAACCATCCAGATCATCGCTGGTGGTTTGTTGATTCTTGGTCTCGCAACGCCACTGGGCGCGTCCCTCGCACTTGCGTTGTCAATCTTCCTGACGATGTTCGAGTCTGCACGGTCCGGTGCCGGACTTGCTGCACTTGGCGACGACACCGCAGGTATTCAGGGCCAATTGATGCTCACCATCGCTGCTCTGGCTTTGCAGTTCACAGGCCCGGGTCGGATTGGCTTGGACTTCAGCCGTGGTTGGGCGAAGAGACCATTGGTAAGTTCCTGGATCTTCTGCGTAGTGGCTATCGCCGCTGCAGTCGCTGCTTGGTACTTCACAACGGGTTCGATTCCGTTCATGAGCTAACCAGAAAGCGAAATAGTGCTGGTGGCTTGAGCCGACCGCAATGGACCTTCCTAGGAAGGTCCATTTTTTATGCACCACTTCTAACAGGCCACGGCGCTCGGCCACCCGTAGATTTCCATGCCATTCACGTTGGGTCTTCTTCCTCGGGACGGAGTGAATGGAATGGAAATCCACGGGGACAGGCTCGCCCGGGAGTCGCTCACACGGGGGAGTCCGAAATGATGCGGCAAGTGGTACTCGGGTGTTAACCCTCAAGTTTAAGTTTATAGTTAGAGAATGCTTAAACTTCGTCGCTTTCCTCGGGTAGTTACGTCAAGTGTTGTTGCCTCGGCTGTTGTCGCAACGTCGTTGACCTTCGCAGCGCCAGCTGCACAAGCCATCCCACAGCCACCCGTCAACTCTATCGGAAATATGCAGTCGCCGGAGCGAACCCAGATTTCTGTCGCGCTCCCATTTGGTCTTCGATTCGGCACTGCAAACCAACATGATTCGCGGCCAGGATTGTCCATGGTGAAGTTGTACATCGGACAGTACGTCGTAAAGCATGGTGAACCTGGCGACATTGCCAAAGTCAGTCGGATGATTGCTTCGTCTGACGACAACATTGCGACGCAGCTGTATCAGAAGTATCCGAATGCAATTCAGTGGGCGAAGGACACATATGGATTGCACGACACTCATTCCGCTTCACACTGGGGAAATGCTTCGACGTCGACGTATGACATCGTGACGTTTATTGAAGCGGTTCGGGTGTCCGATCCCGTTGGTCCGGTGATGAACGGAATGCGCGGAAAGACTGCTGTTGCAGCCGATGGCTACACACAGGACTACGGAACGGCAACACTGCCAGTTGTGACTGGTTCCAAGCTTGGCTGGTCGGATGATCGAAATTCGTTCCATGCTTCGGCATCGTTTGGTCCGGGCTTTTCTGTAGCCGCTGCTACGAATGGTTCGAAGGAGCAGCACAACCAGGATGTGCATGGAGCGATTTACGGACCAGCTGCGGGGACCCTGAATTCTCCAGCGCTGCCAGGCTTCTAACCGGGGACTGGGTGCGGGGTCTGACTATCGCGAGTTGATGCGATCAGTGTTGCTTGACCCCCATTTGAGGTCAGTCAAAGAGTGATCTCTGTCATGCAGCTCGGTTACTTCGATTCGAAGTTGATAAGCAACCATCTTTCTAAATAGCAGTTTTTCCATATCGGAAAATGGCTTCTTTCCGTTACGGAATAATTGTAAATGCATCGAGTTAACTAAAAATCTTCGTGTTTTCTTCCTTTATAGGTTGTGGGTAGTGATGGACATAGTCCTAATATCCCTTGGTTCGCATTTAAGTCAATTTCCTTGAGGCTGAGAATTTGCTTGGTGGGTACTTAAATGCTTTTGCGTGACTGTCCGGGAGTTACTAATCTTTACGGGGGTTAATAGCTATTCCCCTCGGACTGGATTCGCGATAACCGCGGAGCGACGGTCGGGGATTGAGCACGGAGGAATACGTGAGAACTCGGTACTTAGTCACAGGTGGCAGTGGATTCATCGGATCGCACTTGTGTGATCGATTGCTGGCCGACCAGAACACCGAGCTTGTTGTCTGTATGGACAATCTCGATACGGGGCACCTCGACAATATTGAGAACGCTTTGCAGGATCCGCGGTTCCATTTCATTGAAGCCGATGTTCGGAACGAGTTCGAGATTCCATTCGACATTGACGCGGTTTTTCATTTGGCAAGTCCGGCATCGCCTCCTGGGTATATGCAGGATCCGGTCGGCACATTGCTCACGGGTGGCGTCGGCACATACAATGCAGCGCTTTTCGCCAAAAAGAATAACGCTCGCATCGTGTACTCATCTACTAGCGAGGTGTATGGCGATCCCAAGGAACATCCGCAGAGAGAAACCTACTGGGGAAATGTGAATCCCAATGGGCCACGTTCGTGTTATGACGAGGGCAAGCGATTTGGTGAAGCTATGCTCTTCGCTTTCGCAAAGAACGAGGGGCTGAACATCGGGGTCATTCGTATTTTCAATACGTATGGTCCACGTATGCATCCGTCGGACGGCCGGATCATTTCGACATTTGCCGACCAAGCTTTGAGTGACGCTCCCTTGACCATTTACGGCGATGGTTCTCAGACTCGAAGCTTCTGCTACGTCGACGATCTCGTCGAAGGCTTCGTCGCCATGATGCAGTCAGATGTCACTGGGCCTGTTAATTTGGGCAACCCGATCGAAAAATCAGTTCTGGAAATTGCAGAAATCATCCGAGCCGAAACTGGTTCGTTGTCTGAAATTACGTACCACCCACTTCCTGCTGATGACCCTACTCGTCGTCGCCCAGACATTTCTCAGGCAAAGGCAGTCTTGGACTGGTCACCACAGGTGTCTTTGAAAGAAGGCTTGCGACGTTGTCTCGACTGGCATGTCGAGCGTCGCAAGAAGGCTGCTGTAGTTCCAGCTGACGCGTAGGTTGGGGCAGTGTCATTGAAGAAGGGTGAGGCTCAACCTCTGACCACCGTTGATGCTCCAGGAATCATCGACTTCCCAGCCGACGGTCCTGTCTATCGTGACAATAAGGTCAGGCCTGCAGTCGCTCCGTCTTCTCTCTTTATTCCAGCAATGACGGGTTGGCAGCGTTTCCAGGTTGGAATCATGTCAGCGCTGTGGGTTGCCGGCGCCGTGATCTTCATGCTGTGGTGGGCAAATCCTAGCCACATTATTGGTCCAGTTCGATTCGCTTTCAACACCCTGCTGCTGAGCTATCTCATTCTGATGCCAGCAATTTTCGTCTGGCGCATTCATAAGATCCGCAAGGTATCGCCTGATGTGTCCGTCCCAGTTTTGCGGACAGCGTTCGTCGTCACGCGCGCGCCGAGCGAAGAATGGCACGTCGTAGAAACCACCCTCCGCGCGATGCTGAACCAGAAGATACCGATCGCATATGACGTCTGGCTTTGCGACGAAAGGCCAACGAGCGCTATCCGTCGCTGGTGTGCGAATAATGGAGTGCTGCTGTGTAGCCGGGACGGGGTAACGGAGTATCACCAAGAAGTGTGGCCACGTCGGACACGGTGCAAAGAAGGAAATCTGGCCTATTTTTATGACACCGTGGGATACCAAAAATACGATGTTGTCGCTCAGCTCGACTGCGATCATGTGCCGTCGCCGACGTACCTCGCGCACATGCTACAACCGTTTTCCTGCGACGAAGTCGGCTTCGTAGCCGCGCCAAGTATCTGTGATTCCAATGCGGAAGAGTCATGGGCAGCTAGGGGCCGGTTACATATGGAATCAGTGTTCCACGGCCCGTTCCAAGCGTCGCACAACGGCGGAATGCTCCCAATCAGCATTGGTTCTCACTATGCGGTACGCACAAGCGCGTTAAAAAGAGCTGGCGGAATTGGGCCAGAATTGGCAGAAGACTTTTCGACGTCGTACCTCATCTATCAGGCTGGATATGATGGCGCGTTCGCCATTGATGCAGAGGCGCACGGCTTAGGTCCTACGACCTGTGCTGCGATGTTGACCCAAGAGTTTCAATGGACACGTAGTTTGACCGTGCTGGCTTTGGGCCTCGTGCGCAGAACTGTGCGTCGAGTCCCGGCGAAGACGCAGGCACGGTTGACTTTCGGTGTGACATTCAACGCTGTTTTTGGCGCGATGGCACTCATCGGCACGTTGTTGGCTCCTGCATCGGTGGTTTTTGACTTCCCATGGGCTTCAATCAATTTCCTCGAGTTTCTGGTCTTCTTGAACTTGCTGTCGCTGCCGTTGGTAGCGATGGTGGGCTTGCTGCGGGGGGCAGGATTATTGCGTCCCGTTGATTCCAAGATCATCAGTTGGGAGCTCGTGCTGTATCAGATCGTGCGGTGGCCATTTCTCGTTCACGGAACAATCGCAGGTGCGCGGCAGGTGCTGACGGGGAAGAAGACTGAGTTTCGGGTGACTCCCAAAGCAATGACGGGGGTTGAACCTTTTGCTTTCAACCAATTGATTCCGCTGTTGCTTGTCATCTATGTCCAGCTCATTCCTGGTATTTGGGGATTGGTAGCAGACCGGTCCATTGGTTACGCCGGATTATGCCTGCTCGGTGCCGTGTTGTATGCCGTGGCCGCGTTCAGCATGCCGATCCTTCATGCAGCAGAACTAGAAGGTGTGGAACCTGACGTTGGGCCTCGAGCACAAGCCGTTGCGGGGCCAGCAATTGTTGCTGGTTTCACCCTGGCTCTGTGTGTCGCAGCAATTGTTTGGTATAGCATCGTAGTCTTTTAAGAACTGGGTTTTCCAGAATCTACAAACGAAGGATCCGTACATGTCTGACCAAAAGCAGGGCCTCACTGTATTCGTTACCGGTGGAGCTGGCTTTATCGGAAGCCACGTCGTTGTTAGTCTCATCGAAGCCGGCCATACCCCGGTTGTTTTCGATGACTTCACAAACAGCAATCCAGCTGTCTTCGACAAAATTGCCGAGCTCACCGGCACAACCGTCGAGTGGATCGAAGGCGACATCACGAATGCGGAACAGCTCACAAAGGCTCTTTCGACCCATGAATTCGATGCAGTCATGCACTTTGCCGGACGCAAGGCCGTGGGCGAGTCCTGCGATGAGCCTGAGCTGTACATGGATGTGAACATCGGTGGAACTGCAACACTGTTGGCAGCGATGCGAGATACCAACGTGAAGAAGATTATTTTCTCGTCTTCATGCTCCGTGTACGGAATTGCAGAGAGCGAGCCACTGACTGAGAAGTCAGCAACGGCGCCGACGAATCCGTACTCGTGGTCAAAGTTGACATGTGAAGGAATGCTGGAAAACGTCGCAAACTTCCGCGATGGATTCGCTGCTGTCTCGCTGCGCTACTTCAACCCGATCGGTGCCCACCCGTCCGGTTTGATTGGTGAGGATGGTCGAGCTGATTCGCCGAACATCATGCCGCGACTCCTGGAGGTCGCAACTGGCGAGCGTGACAAGATCACCGTATTCGGCAAGGACTACGACACTCGTGACGGTAGCTGCATTCGCGACTACCTCCATGTGGTGGACATCGCTGATGCCCATGTTCAGGCGCTCGCGCTTCTCGACGAACCAGGCCACGACATCATCAATCTCGGCACTGGTGTGGGAACGACTGTTTTCGAACTCATCAATGAGCTATCTGCCGCTTCGGGCAATGACGTCACGTACGAAGTCGGCGACCGTCGTCCAGGCGATGTGCCAGCGTTGGTTGCTGATGCCCGCTATGCAGAAGAGGTCTTGGGCTGGGTACCTAAGTACGATGTTTCTGAAATGTGCAGGGATGCATGGCGCTTCTACACTGAAGGTCGCACTGCACCAACGAACGGCTGATTGCCTACCTTCTGGCCCGCAAGGTCAGTAGCAGTCGCATCGAACTCGTCTCCGCACACCGCGGCAGGCGAGTTTTGTGTTACTGCCTGGGTGCTCGGATCAAAATGCAGGTCAGCGACCTTTGCTGACGCACCCTTGGCTGGGGCAATCGATTCGAACGACCCAGTATCTGTTGGAGAAGCAGACCACCATTCTGGGAACGTCGTAAAGCTAGTGCCTATGGATTCCACCGCATTCGTGGAGTCTCCAGTGAAATAGGCGTTGCCACAGAAACGGGCTCCGGTGGGATTATTGAGTTCGCTGAGCTTGACGACGGGGCCAGGCGCGGTCATTTCGAAGTAGTTGCGGAATATTCGTGCGTTGGAAACATCTGCGGCGATCGAAATTGACTGCCCTGAGGTAGAAGGACTGGAAATGATTGAATTGTTGGTTACCAGCAGGTCATTAATTTCAGATAGTGGTCCGCCATCGTTCAGTCCGCCTCGGATACTAATTTGCCCATGGTAATTGCCCCAGCGAGTGTCATTAACGCTGGCGTTGAATCGGACGATGTTTCGCGATGACTTTTGCCCGTCGTTGGCGAAAATGAGGTATCCAGGACCCATATTGTCCTTGGAGACATTACGTTCGAGAATCGAATTAGTGACCCCGAGATCTAAGCCGAAGCCACCGCCGTCCGCTTCCTTAGTTTTGTTGTCTCTCGAAATATTGTCGCGAATCGCGATGTTATTGGAGCGGTACGCCCACATTCCAATAGGGCCTTCAGTTGCACTCGAATAGGCGCCGTTATTTTCGGCCAAGGATCGTTGAATAACACCACCGTCAACATTGCCTAAAACAATTCCACTGCCAGAATTTGCTTCGGCTGTTGCATCACCAGTTGTGCCGGTGACTTGGACGCCGTCGATAAGTACGTTCTTGTGCGAGAAATGCGGGGAGTCGGGAACAGCGTTATGAAAAAGAATGCCCTGCATTCTGTTATCGGATAGCACCGAATTTCTAATGGTGACATCCGTGAAGCCAGCTTCTCCGTCGCCGGAAACAAGAATGCCATGCTTCAACTTGCTCACTCGGACGTCGTCGATGCGAATGTCCTCGTTAGGTACATCGGTACGCTCGGCTTTGATCCATATGCCCTCAGAGTCTGTGGGGTTGGTGGGGTTCGCTTTGATGTCGATATTGCTAATGGAAATATGGGAAGAATCCTGAATAGCGATGCCGGCTTTACCAGGGGCAACAGTGATGGAAGCACGCTCGTCTTCGCCAGAAGTGACCACAATGGGATCTTCTTTGGTGCCCTTCAACTCGGAGAGGTTAAGCATGCCGTCGATGCCTTGACCCAGCAGGACAATTTTGGTGCCCGGGCGAATCTTTTCCCGTGGGACATCTGACAGCGATGATAGCGCTGCTTTGGGGGAGGACCCATCGCCGTGGGCAGAGCCCTCAGCTGAGACGAACAAGGTAAGTGGGCTGTAGTACTGCTTGAAGACATAATTTCCAGCAGCGAAGAGTGCAGCGATAATTGCCCCAGCAATGGCAATACGGAGAATACTGCTGCGCACTATCGTGGCACCTCCGAGTAGTAGTCCGGCTCAATTGGGTGGAGTCCAGAGTTGTGACGAGTAGTAATTGTATTGGTATTACGAGCTATTCGAATCGGCGACCTGCCAGACTGATTCGAAATCCAATTGTTAGAAATGTCCACATCGTTGATGTATGGAGAAACTGTAATCTCACCATGCCAGTGTGTCCTATTGCAATTGTTGATCAGCCGATTGCCTTGGATCCGATGAGAGCAATGTTTCTCAGTAGGTGATGCATTCCAGAGCATGACTCCAGCTCCGTCGTTGCCATATGCGATGCAGTCAGCAATTTCGGCATTGGTGACACCAATATCAAGATCGAATCCAGTGCCGTCAGCGGGACCGCTTGTGCGATTACCAATACTCACACAATGGCGAATGGAGACGGCATCCGAATAGTACGTCCACATTCCACAGGGTCCTTCGGAAGCAGAGCAAAGAAAGCCGTTTCCTGATGCAGTACATCGTTCGATAATCAAGTTCTGGCATTGACCCGCAACGATCCCTGACCCTGAATTTCGATTAGTCCATTCTGGAATGCCCGATGTGGAAACCACGGAAGTGTCAGCTATAAGAACATCGTGGTTGACATATGTCAATGTCCCATCCCCGTAGATGAGAATTCCATCTCGTAAGCAATCCTGGACATGGCAATTAGTGATGCTCACACCGGTGAGTGCCTTTTCACAAGCGCCCCCAACGGCAATTCCGACATGCGCACTAGAAACCCGCAAATAACGAAGTTCGATGCCTGCTGTTCCGGTTAGATCTGACCACACTGACACTGCGTCTGATTGCCGTGAGCCAATGATAGTGAGATTCACCACCGCAATATGCGAGGAATTTGCGATATCAATCCCACGAGATCCGTCCGGCGCAATAATCACCGCTGGCTGGGGGAGATGCGACGAGGTTACGTCGTCAAGTTCGATCGTGGCGGAGCTCACCGTAATCGGTGCACCAGGTTCCCCGGAATGGCGAATGCGTAGGGTTCCACTATGAGTTGCGCCCGGCTCGAGAAATACAAAATCCCCTGGGCACAGCTCATGATGGGTGACACGGTCAAGAGTGCGCCAAGGGGATCTCACGCTGCCGTCCGAGCTGTCATTACCACTGGTTGGTGATACAAAATATTCAGTCACGAACGGCAGATCCTGTCATTACGCAAAACGGTTAATCTGATTTGTATTTTACAAATTATCCCATTCAACGGACAGGTACACGTGGGGGCTAATCAATAATTCGCACCGCACCCTTATCTGCGGACGAAGCCATCTTGGCATACGCGCGCAAAGCCTTCGAAACCTTGCGAGGACGTTCCTGATGAGGAGTGAACGGCTTATCCCGCTTCAGTTCTTCCTGACGGCGCTGCGCCAATTCTTCATCGCTGACCTGAATCTCGAGTCGTCGTTCAGCGACATCGATGTAGACCGGATCGCCATCGCGGACGAGACCGATCGCTCCGCCGGCGGCAGCTTCAGGGGAGACGTGGCCGATAGAGAGTCCGGAGGAGCCACCGGAGAAGCGACCATCGGTGACCAGCGCGCAGACCTTACCCAAGCCAGCGCCCTTAATGAACGCGGTTGGGTGCAGCATCTCCTGCATTCCCGGGCCACCCGAAGGGCCTTCGTACAGAACAAATAGAACCTCGCCTGGCTGCAGCGTCTTGTTCAGGATGACGGAAACCGCTTCCTCCTGGCTTTCGACGACTCGCGCAGTACCTTCAAAGTGGAACTGGTCTTCGCTGATGCCGGCGGTCTTTAAGATTGCGCCGTCCTGGGCGATGTTTCCGCGAAGCACGCACAAGCCACCTTCCTTGGTGTACGCATGCTCGACGCTTCGGATACAGCCGTTTTCTGCGTCAGTGTCCAGGGATTCCCAGCGGTTCGACGTCGAGAATGGCTCGGTAGTGCGAACTCCGCCAGGAGCTGCATGGAACAATTCGATTGCTTCGTTGGTAGCCTTGCCCCCGCGGATGTCCCAGTCGTTGAGTTGCTGCTCAAGTGAAGGGGAGTGGACAGAGTGAACGTCCGTCTCCAGCAGCCCACCACGGTAAAGCTCACCGAGGATTGCTGGGATACCACCAGCACGATGGACATGCTCCATGTAGTAGTCCGAGTTTGGTGCAACCTTGGACAAGCATGGAACGCGGCGCGAAATCTCGTCGATGTCAGCGAGATCGAAGTCGATTTCGCCTTCCTGAGCTGCTGCGAGAATGTGCAGCACGGTATTGGTGGAACCGCCCATGGCGACGTCCAGCGTCATGGCGTTGACGAAGGCATTTCGGGAAGCAACGTTACGAGGAAGAACAGATTCATCGCCGTCCTTGTAGTAACGCTTCGCGATGTCGACGATGAGCTCACCCGCGCGAGTGAACAGGTCTCGACGAGCTTCCTGGGTAGCCAGCGTCGAACCATTGCCCGGTAGGGACAGGCCGAGTGCCTCGGTCAGGCAGTTCATCGAGTTAGCGGTGAACATGCCGGAGCATGATCCGCAGGTTGGGCACGCAGAGCGCTCGATATCGAGCAACTGCTTGTCATCGATGTTGTCATTTGCTGATGCCGAAATTGCAGAAATCAGGTCAGAGCCGGGCTTTACGACGCCGTCAATAACCACTGATGATCCGGATTCCATCGGCCCGCCAGACACGAACACCACTGGGATGTTCAAGCGCAATGCGGCGTTGAGCATGCCTGGGGTGATCTTGTCGCAGTTGGAGATGCAGACCAGTGCATCTGCGGTGTGCGCGTTAACCATGTATTCGACCGAGTCAGCGATAATTTCGCGACTTGGCAAGGAATACAGCATGCCGTCGTGTCCCATGGCGATGCCATCATCTACAGCGATGGTGTTGAACTCACGAGGAACGCCACCAGCTTCGACGATTGCTTCGGCGACGATGTCACCGACATTCTTCAGATGTACATGGCCTGGAACGAACTGTGTGTAGGAGTTGGCAATAGCGATGATTGGCTTGCCAAAGTCACTGTCAGTCATACCCGTTGCACGCCACAGTGAACGTGCGCCTGCGGCGTTGCGGCCTGCGGTAGTGACCTTTGAACGAAGAGGGATCATGGGCTGGCCCGTTCCTAACTAATGGGGGACTACAGACGAATCTGTATTCATCTTTACACCCTCCATCATAAACACGAAAACACCGCCAAGTCCCATCGGGTGATACTTGTGTTTCACATAATGAGATATGGCGGTGTTATTGCTGACTGCTAGAGCCGGCGATGCTTAATTCTTTTCCTCGCGCGCGGCCTGTACATCGTTGTCTTTGCGGGCCTGCGCTTCAATCTCGTCGCGAGTCTTCAGAACCGAATAGCCGTTGCGGTCAAAGACTTCGACTTTCTCGTTTTCGGCAACGCGACCCGGAGTAACGGGGTCGGGGATCAAGCCACGGGTGGCCTTGTTTAGATCCGGGAGAGAGTTGAACGAGATTGCCGGCAGTGGGAAGCGACGCTCTTTTGCGCCGTCCTTACCGCCGTCGACAGCAAGCGCACGGCCAGACTTGTCGAATAGGATGCCTCGAAAGTTGTCCCACGACACCGACTTGCGACCTTGCAACAGATAAACAGCGGTGATCCCGCGAGGGCCAACGGTAGTGCGAACCCGCATGATCCACACCGCATAAATCAGTGGAGCAATCAGTGTGAAGACGAACCAGGGGCTGAAGCCCATGGCGATGGCACACAAGACCAGCATGAACGCCACAATGAAGAAGTGAGTCTTGTTCGGGCGAAAGCGAGTGGTCTCGATATTCTTGCGGGCCGAAGCTGTCGGCTGGTCAGTGCTCATGTGTGCTCATTCTAATCAGACTGCGAATCGGGCTATGCACCGACTCGCGCTCGTTCCGGGGAACTGGCAATTGCCTTGTGCTGACTTACGCACCCTATGGAGAGGTGCTATCAGGAGCTGCTTGCCCGTTGTTGTCGACGGCACCTTGATCGGTTGCGCCACCGTCAGTTGTCGTTGGGGCATCAAACTGCGGTGCGTCTGGCGCGTCATTTGTTGCTCCGGCATCACCGCCGGAGGTGCTGCCAGTGCCTCCTGCAGTGCCGTCGCTACCCGCTGAGCCTCCGGTGCCAAACCTTTGGTTGGTCTCGTTTGTCCCACCTGAGTCTGGATTGTTGGTGTCACCCGCGGTGCCTTCATTGCCGGTGTTATCTTCCGGCTGTTCAACCGCGGTGGTTGGCTTCTCGGGTGTCTTCTTTTCTGCATCGTCAGGCTTGGACGTTGGTTCGGTCGCATCCGTTGGAGTTTCCTCTTCGCCAATGCTGAATCGACTTGGCGCGAGCCAGCCATTCGGACCGTCTTCAGTTTCGACCGTTGCCAAGTTGAGAAGGCCAAGGATAAACAGCGAAATCAGGAGAACCACCGTGGATGGCCGTGCGCGACCTCCTGCAGAGAGAACTCGACGAATTTTTTGACGGCGGGTTAGCTCGCCCCATGACTTTCGCGCGTCGACAGGATCTTCCCTTATCGTCGAGCCATTGTCAGTGTCGTTTGCTAGGTTGGCGTCTCCAGTGCCACCCGAACCCTTGCTCTCGTCCCGCTGGGAATCGGACTTCTTCGACTTGGCATGCTTTGCAGCGTGATACTCCTGGTCGAGTCGGGCGCCGGCACTTGGGATATCAGGACGCGCGCCATCCGAGTCAACATTCAGGACAGCGGTATTTTGTTCCTCGGTGTTCCAATCATCGGGCTTTACGACGGGACTTGCGTAACCAGGCATGACCTCAGTTTTCGCGTGAGTCGCGAGGGCATCTCGTGCAGCGTCCTGATTTGCGGACTCTGTCTCTGCGACGCTTCCGACACGAAGCTTTTCAAGCATGCTGGTATCCCGGTAATGACCGGTGATGGATTCAGCAGGGGATAGTGGATTGCCTTCGGCGCGCTGACCGTAGTCGTCCCACCAGGTGTCGATGACTGCCGCGCGGACAGCGCGCTCGATGAGCCACTGGTCGCCTGGTTCGCAATCGACGACGAGTCGCATCGTCACTGTCCACGGCAACCCCATTGCGGTAGGTGGGTTGATCTCCGTGGAGGATTGCAACTTGATTTCCGACAGCACATGCTTCTTGATGCTTGGTACGGAAATTGCTTCTTCTGCTGATGTCAAAGTGCGTTCTTCAAGATCCTTGATGGAACCACCGGCGGTCATTGGTACAGGTACTTCCACCACCGCGCGGGACCAGCGCGAAGAATAGTTCACACACATGCGGGCATCACTATTTGGAATAATGACTTCCTCGCCTTTCATGGTGCGGATCGTTGTCGCGCGCAACGTCATGTTGACGACATCACCCTGAACCGTGCCGGATGGGGAGTGGAATTCGACCCAGTCGCCAATTCCGTATTGCTTTTCCGCAATGATGAAGATGCCGCCTAGGAAGTCGCCGATGAGGCCCTGGGCGCCAAAACCGATAGCTGCGGAAATAACAGTCGCAGGAATCGCCGCCGCAGTGAGCGAGATTCCTACTTGTCCGAGGATCGCCAAAATGATGATGAAGTAGGCGATGATTTCGACGGTGTAGACAACGGCACCGATGAGGGCGCGTCGCCCCTTGTTCTCTTCCTGATCCGCTTCCATATTCGATGTTGCGATGGCAAGAACGAATCGGCGGATACGTGGAATGAGGACGATGAGAACAAGGAGGGAAGCAATGGATAGGCCATGCGTTGCTATCCACGACCATATTCGGATAAGTAGGTACTGCAGAAATTCCATGCCCCAACCGTAAAGACCGAGGCTGAGAATTTTGTAAAACGCGATGAAGATAGTCTTGATGTCGGAGTGTGGGGTAGGTCGCAAAAAAGACACGCTGTCCAACCCTGTGAGATTGACTTCTCACTATGTGGACGTTACTGTGTTGTATATCGCTAGAGTCCATCCAGAGTCAGGAGCGCAGCCACGATGAATGCCGCCCCACCGAACAGCCCGTCGCCTGCTACTTTTGCAGCCCAGGCCCGTCGTTCCACCCCGGAGCGCATGACCGGCGCAAAAGCTATCGTACGTTCCCTCGAGGAGCTAGGTACCGAAACTGTATTCGGCATCCCAGGTGGTGCAATTTTGCCCCTGTATGACCCGCTGTTTGACTCGGAGAAGCTCCGTCACGTGCTCGTTCGACACGAGCAGGGTGCTGGTCACGCAGCTACTGGCTATGCGCAGGTTTCCGGCAAGGTTGGTGTCTGCATCGCAACTTCCGGCCCAGGTGCCACCAACTTGGTGACTCCACTGGCAGATGCACAGATGGACTCCGTTCCAGTCGTTGCTATCACTGGTCAGGTTGGTATGCCACTGCTTGGCACGGATGCCTTCCAGGAAGCGGATATTCGCGGTGTCACCATGCCGATCACGAAGCACAACTTCATGGTCACCAAGGCTGAAGATATTCCGCGCGCCATCGCGGAAGCGTTCCACCTTGCGTCGACAGGACGCCCAGGTGCAGTCCTCGTCGATGTGCCGAAAGACCTGCAGAATGCCGAGATTGACTTTGTGTGGCCACCAGAGGTGAATCTTCCTGGTTACCGTCCTGTCACGACTCCTCACAATCGCCAAATTGAGGAAGCTGTCCGCATGATTTCGGCGGCAAAGCGTCCAGTCTTGTACATCGGTGGCGGTGTTATTAAGGCTGATGCACACGCTGAGCTGCTGGCATTTGCTGAACTGACCGGAGTTCCAGTTGTCACCACGTTGATGGCCCGCGGTGCTTTCCCTGATAGCCATCGTCTCCACATGGGTATGCCAGGCATGCATGGTTCTGTGTCCGCGGTTGGAGCGATGCAGAAGTCTGATCTGCTCATTACTATTGGCGCGCGTTTCGACGATCGCGTGACGGGTCAGCTCGATACATTCGCTCCTGAAGCCAAGGTTATTCACGCTGACATTGACCCAGCGGAGATTGGCAAGATCCGGGAAACTCACGTGCCAATCGTGGGCGATGCTCGTGAGGTGTTGGCTGCGCTGCTGTCGGCATACAGGTCGATGAATTTGCCAGCGCCGGATGTTGCCAAGTGGTTCGCGGAGCTCGACGGGCTGCGTAGTGACTTCCCGTTGGGTTGGGATGATCAAGCTGACGGTTCGCTGTCTCCTCAGTTCGTGCTGAAGACCTTGTCGGATGTCGTCGGTCCAGATGCCATTTACTGTGCTGGCGTTGGTCAGCACCAGATGTGGGCTGCGCAGTTCATCAAGTACGAGAAAGCTCGTACCTGGTTGAACTCCGGCGGTCTGGGCACGATGGGATACTCCGTTCCAGCTGCAATGGGCGCCAAGGCTGGCGCTCCTGATAAGGAAGTGTGGGCCATCGATGGTGATGGCTGCTTCCAGATGACTAATCAGGAGCTCACCACCGCGGCTGTCGAAGGTTTCCCAATCAAGGTCGCACTGATCAACAACGGCAACCTGGGTATGGTTCGCCAGTGGCAGACGTTGTTCTACGACGAGCGTTACTCCAACACCCAGCTCCGTCCGAAGGACGAGTACGTACCCGACTTCGTCAAGCTGTCGGAAGGACTAGGTTGCGTTGCTATTCGCGTCACTAAGGAAGAGGAAGTTATCCCAGCGATCCAGAAGGCTCGCGAGATTAACGACCGACCGGTAGTCATCGACTTCATCGTCGGCGAGGATGCTCAGGTGTGGCCAATGGTTGCTGCCGGCAAGTCGAACGACGAGATTGAGTCTGCTCGTGGACTCCGTCCGCTTTTCGACGATGACATGTCGGCAGGGGAATCTCCAGCCGATATTCACGAGACGATGGTTGAGAACGCAGATGATGCCGCTCTCAAGCCTGAAGCTAACCACCCGACCATGAACGCCCGCTAACGGGTATCGACGAAGAGGAAAGTGAAGCACATCATGGCCGAACTGCACACTCTGTCCGTGCTGACTCTCGACGAGCCGGGCATTCTGGTCCGCATTGCGGGTATGTTTACCCGCCGCGGCTTCAACATTCAGTCCATTACCTCGGGCATCACTGAGGTAGAAGGAGTCAACCGCATCACCCTCGTGGTTGAAACTGAGAACCTGCCAATTGAACAGATCACGAAGCAGCTCAACAAGCTGATTCCAGTTCTGAAGGTTGTCCGTCAGCCAGAAGAGACTCTCGTGTCTCGCGGTTTGCTGATGGTGAAGGTGAGCTGTGACAACAACAACCGCCCACAGGTGGTTGACGCGGCAAAGCTGTTCCGCGCTCGTGTTGTCGACGTTTCCCAAGAATCTGTTGTCATTGAAGCAACAGGCGAGCGTTCCAAGCTGCGTGCCCTACTGGACGTTCTCGAGCCTTTTGGCATCCGCGAGCTGATTCAGTCGGGAACGGTAGCAATGGCACGCGGTCCTAAGCCGATGCTTCAGTCTCGCGCTGGCTAGACTGTCAACGTAAAAGACAACAATCCATCTTTTTTTAAACTCCACTACGAAAGAGGCTTTCCAACATGGCCATTGAACTGCTGTACGACGACAACGCTGATCTGTCCATCATCCAGGGCCGTAAGGTTGCCATCCTTGGCTACGGCTCCCAGGGACACGCTCACGCGCAGAACCTGCGTGACTCGGGCGTCGAGGTTGTCATCGGCCTGCGTGAAGGCTCCAAGTCCGCTGCGAAGGCACAGGAAGCTGGCTTCGAGGTCAAGTCCAACGCTGATGCGGCTGCTTGGGCAGACGTTGTCATGATGCTGGTTCCAGACACCACTCAGGCGAAGGTTTACACCGAGGACATCGCTCCAAATATGAAGGACGGCGACGCACTGTTCTTCGGCCACGGTCTGAACATCCACTTTGACCTGATCAAGCCAGCTGAGGGCATCACCGTCGGTATGGTTGCACCAAAGGGCCCAGGCCACCTGGTTCGCCGTCAGTTCGTTGACGGCAAGGGCGTTCCTTGCCTCATCGCAATCGACCAGGACCCACAGGGCAATGGTAAGGAACTGGCTCTGTCGTACGCTTCCGCAATCGGCGGTGGCCGCGCTGGTGTTATCCCAACCACCTTCGAAGCTGAGACCGTTACCGACCTGTTCGGTGAGCAGGCTGTTCTGTGTGGCGGTACTGAAGAACTGGTCAAGGTTGGCTTCGAGGTTCTCGTTGAGGCTGGCTACGAACCAGAGATGGCGTACTTCGAGTGCCTGCACGAACTGAAGCTGATCGTTGACCTCATGTTCGAGGGTGGCATCGAGAACATGAACTACTCGGTTTCCGATACCGCTGAGTTCGGTGGCTACGTTTCCGGTCCACGCGTTATCGACGCTGACACCAAGAAGCGCATGAAGGACATCCTGACCGATATTCAGGATGGCACCTTCACCAAGCGCCTGGTTGCCAACGTTGAAGGTGGCAACAAGGAACTCGAGGGCCTGCGCGCTGAGTACAACAACCACCAGATCGAAGAGACCGGCAAGAAGCTCCGCGATCTCATGAGCTGGGTCAAGGTTGACGCACGCGCAGAAACTGCGTAAGTCCTCGGAAGCAGTTTTTAGCTGCTAATTGACGCCGAAAGCCTCACTTCGAAAATTTTTCGATAGTGAGGCTTTTTCATGCCCAGGCTGACAAATACCGTTAATGAAGTCGGTTACTGTTGAGTCACGTTAAATCGTCTTACCTCTTTATTCATTTCAATATCGTCTTCGTGCCGTCATCTTTTGGAGGATTCTCGTGCAGCTTTTCCGCTCGCAGCGATACTCATCGGTAGACCAGGATTCTGGTGTCGCCGTCGCAGCCACTCAGCCTGAACAACAATCCCAGCGTTTCGGTGTTCTTGTGGCACTGCTGGCAGTCGCTGCGCTCGCCGCAAGTTTGTTGACTGCCTGTGGCTCCGACAGTGATTCCGCTAAGGGATCTGATCTCCCAGAAGAACCAATTGCTGTGTCCTCTGACGTTTCGGCATCAACCGAGTTGTTGGAATCTGCATCCTCTGCAGTTGTTTCTTCGCCTGACGACGAAAACCAACGCCGTGCAGCTGCCGTTGCGATTGCAGCACAAGCGCCGATGTTCGTCGTGAAGAAGGGGGAGAAGGCACAGCAGGACGTCGAAGCGGAGCTGAAGCGCCTAGGTGTGAAGAACGTTTTTACGTCGGGTGAGGTGGCACTCGCGGATGCTGATGGGCGTACGGTCGTGAAGGACCCAGGTACGATCGACGGGCTGAAGAAGATCGTCGATGTCGAATTCGCGGAGGCTAAGAACTCGGCTAAAGGGTCGGTAGAGGCTGCTCGTGAAGTAGCGGAGATGGATCCAGAGAAGCCAACTGTGCCGAAGGGCTCAGGCAAGTCAGCTGGCGAAGGTAAAGCTGAGGGATCGTTCCCGCGCAGTGAGGCGAAGGCAAACGACGATGCAATTGCGTTCGCTGATCCAAAGTCGCCACTGGGTGCAATTGCAACTGCTCGTGCCGCAGGTTTGCCAGTGAAGTGGCTGCCAATTGGAGATGCGCGCGCGACGAAGGATTCAATTCAGGCGGCTCGCGATGGCAAGAAGCTGGTGGGTCTTGGGGAAGGCTTTGGTGACGCAAAGAAGTTTGCAAAGTCTGTAGAGCTTGCTCGTGACGAGTCGATTGAACAGCTTCCTGGTGGTGGCACCTTGCTGTTCCCAGGTCGACACATGGTTGCTACCTACGGTCACCCAGGTGTGGCTCCACTCGGTGTAATGGGTGAGGAAGACCCTGAGGGAGCGGTGAAGACTGCGCAGGAGTACGTCGATAAGTACCAAAATCTGACTGATGACAAGGTGATTCCAGCGTTTGAGATCATTGCGTCGGTGGCGCAGGGCGCTCCGGGACCACGGGGTGATTTCACGGAGCCAGCGCCTGTGGAGGTGTTGGAACCGTATGTTGATGCGATGACGGAAGCGGGCGGATACGTCATTATTGACCTGCAGCCGGGTAGCGCAGATTTCGTGGAGCAGGCAAAGCTTTACGAGCCTTTGCTGAAGCGTCCAAACGTTGGTCTTGCGTTGGATTCTGAGTGGAAGATGCAGCCGGGAGAACTGCCAGGCAGTCGTGTCGGCAATGTCGAGATTGAGGAAGTCAACCGAGTGGTTGATTGGTTGGCTGATCTGACCGAGAAGAATAACCTGCCGCAGAAAATGCTGATGCTGCATCAGTTCCAGCTGCAGATGATTCGCGACCGTGAGAAGTTGGATCTGTCTCGTCCAGAGCTGTCGGTGGTATTGCATGCGGATGGCCACGGAACTCCGCAGGAGAAGTTCGAGACGTGGGATGTTCTGCGTCAGGATTTGCAGCCGGAAATTTTCATGGCGTGGAAGAACTTCATCGACGAAGACATGCCAATGTTCACTCCAGAACAAACGATGGATATTGAGCCTCGACCATGGGTAGTTACCTACCAGTAGCTCTCACACAGGTTGAAAAGTGTGGCGGGGGACACCCTAGGGGTCTAAATCTGGGATAGCGCACCGTGTGTGCGTTGGACTCTATACCCCCGTAGGTCACCCCTAGGGGATATGATGGGACAGTCGCACGCCACGAGGATCGGCGTGGGCCTGTTTAGTTATGGCAATTGTTGTCGTGACCTGCAGGACAAAGAACGCACAATATTCAGGAGTTTGCTCGTGAGCCAAAACGCTCGCCCGGTTGTCCTCATCGCCGATAAGCTCGCGCAGTCCACCGTTGACGCGCTTGGTGATTCCGTCGAGGTTCGTTGGGTTGATGGCCCGAATCGTCCGGAACTCCTTGCCGCAGTGCCAGAAGCGGACGCCCTGCTCGTTCGTTCCGCCACTACCGTGGACAAGGAAGTACTGGAAGCCGCACCAAATCTAAAGATTGTTGGTCGCGCAGGCGTTGGCCTCGACAACGTTGATATTGAAACCGCAACCGCTCGCGGTGTCATGGTTGTCAATGCGCCAACCTCTAATATTCACTCCGCGTGTGAGCAGGCAATCGCGCTGCTTCTCGCTACTGCTCGCCAGGTTCCACTGGCTGATGCATCGCTCCGCGAAGGTGAATGGAAGCGTTCTTCCTTCAAGGGAGTAGAAATCTTTGGCAAGACCGTCGGTATCGTCGGTTTCGGCCACATCGGTCAGCTATTTGCACAGCGCCTCTCTGCATTCGAGACCACGATTATTGCGTACGACCCATACGCCAACCCTAAGCGCGCTGCACAGCTGGGCGTTGAATTGGTTGAGCTGGAAGAGCTCATGGGTCGCGCAGACTTCGTCACCATTCACTTGCCAAAGACCAAGGAAACTGCCGGCATGTTCGATGCCGAGCTGCTTGCGAAGGCAAAGGATGGCCAGATCATCATCAACGCTGCACGCGGTGGCCTTGTCGACGAGCAGGCGTTGGCAGACGCTATCCAGTCCGGCAAGATTCGCGGCGCAGGCTTCGACGTCTACGCAACCGAGCCTTGCACCGACTCTCCATTGTTCAAGCTTCCACAAACCGTGGTGTCGCCACACCTGGGTGCTTCCACCGTAGAAGCTCAGGATCGTGCTGGCATCGACGTCGCAAAGTCCGTTCTTCTCGCGCTGTCCGGCGAGTTCGTTCCAGATGCTGTGAACGTTTCCGGTGGCGCTGTGGGCGAGGAAGTTGCTCTGTGGCTCGACCTGGCTCGCGAGCTCGGTCTGGTTGCCGGTGGTCTGCTTGAGGGCGCACCAGCGGCAGTTGAGGTCACCGCACGCGGTGAGCTGTCCACTGAAGATGTCGATGTACTCGGACTGTCCGCAGTTCGTGGCCTGTTCTCCTCGATGATCGAAGAGCCAGTCACTTTTGTTAACGCACCTCGCATTGCTGAAGAGCGTGGCGTGACTTTCACCGTCGAGACTGAAGCTGAGTCTGTTTCTCACCGCTCTGTTCTCGAGGTCAAGGTCATCGGCGCTGATGGTTCTACCGCAACGGTCGTCGGTGCCCTGACCGGCTTGCAGCGTATCCAGAAGATCGTCCGTATCAACGGCCGCGGCCTGGACATGCGCTCCGAGGGTCGCAACCTGTTCCTCGTTTACAAGGACGAGCCAGGTGCACTGGGCAAGGTCGGCATGGCTCTGGGCCAGGCAGGCATCAACATTGAGGCTGCTGCACTGGCACCTCAGGAAGACAACGACTCCGCAATCCTCATCCTGCGCGTCAGCGAAGAGGTTCCGGAAGAGCTCGTCGAGAAGATCTGCGACGACATCGATGCTTCCCGTTCACTGCAGCTGCAGCTGGACTAATAGCGAGGCGCTTACGCGCTAGCTTTACGACGAACCCGCCGCGCCACCACTTGCCTCACGGCGAGTGAGGTGGTTTGGCGGGTTTCTCGTTTTCACCAACCGATATTGGTAAGGGTAAGCTCAGTCAAATACTTCGTCTTACCTGAGTTGGTGTGCGTGTAGTACGTCGCCACTAGGTTTCTCCAGCTAGTAAGGGAGCACCACGTGGCGTTTTTCCGCGCTCCGGAACACCCAACTCCGTTGGCGCCTCCGGCATTTGATGACTCAACGAGTGTTTCGCGCTATCAGTTGCGCGTGATGTTTGCCCGTCCGCGCTTGACCATCCCGGCAATGTTCTTGAAAATCGGGCACCAAGTGTGTGAGGCACTCATCCCCGTTATTGCAGGTAAAGCTGTTGACAATGCCATTGCCACCGGGGATGCGAATCAACTGTGGTTCTGGCTGGCCATCTTGGTGCTGGTATTCGCAGTCCTGGATTTCAGTGCTCGGTTTGGTGGTCGTATCGGAGCGCTGGTGTCGCAGATGGTTGAGCATACGCTGCGAATGCAACTGACCGACCGCATCATGGATCCTCGCGGTTTCCGCAATAACACCAGGCAGCCAGGTGCGTTGCTGTCTATCGCCAGTAGCGATGCTCAGCACACTGCGCGAATGATCATGCTGGGTCTTATGCCTGTGTCCGAAGTCGCGGCACTGATCTTCGCTTCTCTGGTTTTGCTGACAGTGTCAACGCCGATCGGCACGGCAGTTCTGGTGGGTGGTGCGCTGCTGACATGGGGCTCTATGAAGGCAGGCGGACCGCTACGCCGACGCACAGTTGTCCGACAAGAGGCAGTGGCACGAGCTTCTGCCACGGCAACGGACCTCGTCAGCGGTTTCCGGACGTTGGCGGGTTTGGGGGCGCGTCGTCAAGCTGCGCGCAAATACGCAGCGCGGTCTCAGGACGCGTTGCATGCCACCTACGACGCCATCGAGGCGGAGAAGTTCTTGACTGGTTGGGTCGAGATTTTGGGCGGCGTCTTCGTCGCAGCTATTGCGGCCGGCTCTGGCGTAGCCGCGATCAATGGCAGTTTGACGATTGGCGAGCTCATCACCGTTGTTGGTTTGGCTCAGTTCATCATTGAGCCAATGACGAAGCTGGGCAAAAATGCATCTGCCGTCTGGGCTCGGGGTGCTGCGTCCGCGCAGCGTGTGCTGGCTGTACTCCGCGAGCCGTATGAAACCTCGGCCGATGGAGCAGCCGTTCCGCTTGCCGACGACCTCGTCATCAATGGGCACGTGATCGCTTCTGGCTGTCACGTCGTCATGCCAATGGAAACGGGCGAGATGGCGAGTGTATGCGATGCGTTGTCGCTGACTCATCGACCGGAGGCAGGGAAGTACTTCGTGGGTGGTGTGGATCTTGCGGAGGCAAGCCTGGTGGATACGTTGGCGAGGGTATTGGTGGCTCCTCATTCAGCGGATCTTTTCGACGGCACAGTCGAGGAGAATTTGCGTGCGGTGAAGCCAGATGCGTCGGTACAGGAACTAGATAGGGCGCTGGATTCTGCCGGTTGTGCAGACATTATTGAGGTGCTGCCACGCGGAATTGACACTCGAATCGGGGATGCTGGTGTGATGCTCTCGGGAGGTCAGCGGCAGCGTATTGCCTTGGCCCGAGCATTACTTGCTGATGCACCGATATTGGTTCTCGCTGAGCCAACAACGGCGCTGGACTCCGTGACCGAAACAAATGTCGCGCGGTCAGTGACTGAGTTCCGGCGAGGAAAGACCACCGTAGTGATTGCATCCGCCCCTGCTTGGGCAAGCCAGATGGAGGTGGCGTAGATGAAGTGGCGTGACCTGATCAGCCGTGACCTGCTGAACCCAGAGTTCACCGCAGACGCCCGAACTACAGATGTCGCCGAGGACCGTTTTCCAGTTGCCACGGCGCGGGAGACTTTGGCGTACCTCGTACAGCGCTTGCGGGGACGCCGGCTGTCCGTGCTGCTGGCCGTCATTGTTCTTATTGCCGCAGCGTGGTTTGGCGTTGCTATTCCGAAACTGCTTGGCCAGATCGTCGATGTTGTTGCGGATGGTGGTACCACTTCGGATATCGTCGGTGATCTTTTGATTCGGATGTTGGCAGCAGCTATCGGCGCTGGCGTATTCGGCGCCCTGGGATTCCGTATGTCTGCGCGACTTGCCGAAGATCTCATTGCCGAACTTCGCGAAGACATGGTTTCGACGACACTGCGTCTCCCGGTCTCACGTGTCGAACGCGCCGGCGCCGGCGACGTAGTCTCGCGTGCCACAGACGACGTCGATCGCATCTCCGATGCAGTCACCCAGGTGCTGCCGGTGGCATCTAGCGCGTTGTTTACCGTCCTTGTGTCGATCGTCGGCGTCGGCAGTGTGCATCCGGTGTTCATGCTTGCGTTCGTCGCCACGATTCCAGTCCACATTGCAGCTGTCCGCCGTTACCTGCGCACCGCACCACCCGTCTATGCTGCCGAACGCGCAGCTATGGCAGAACGCGCTCGATACGTGCTGTCCACGATCCACGGTATGCCTGCGGTTCGCGCTTTCGGCTTGACGACGATTCGTCGCCAAGAAATCAGCCAGTGGAGCTGGCAAACAGTGCGACATGGTGTGGATGCGCGGATTACGCACAATATCGTGATGGGGCGGATGCACTTCGCAGAGCTCGTCGGCCTGGGAACGACTTTGCTGCTCGGGTTCTACTTGGTGCGCGAAGGCATGTCGACGGTTGGTGGCGCGACTGCTGCCATGCTGCTGTTCATGCGACTCTTCGGACCATTGACACGCATGGTGATGATGCTCGACATCGCACAGTCTGGTTTGACGTCTCTGACTCGGATCGTCGGTGTGGTTCGTGAACGTCCAGCACCACACGGTGAGGTGACTCCTGACCGGAGTGAGGGCGTCGTGCTTCGGAATGTGTCCTTCTCGTACGTAGAGGAAGCTCAGCCGACCAAGAGCGATCAGACTGAGAATCATGCTGTAACGACGCACAATGCAGTCGACGACGTTTCTTTGGAGATTCCGGTAGGAGCAACGGTGGCGCTTGTTGGCTCGTCGGGTGCGGGAAAGTCGACGCTTGCCGCGATTGTCGCGGGGCTTCGCTTGGCTGACAGTGGCGAAGTGCGTGTAGCCGGATGCGATATGAATACGCAGGCTGAAGCTGCACGCGGAACTGCCGTGGCGCTGGTGACGCAGGAAGTCCACGTCTTCGAGGGGCCACTTCGCGATGATCTCACTCTCGCCGCCCCCGGAACTTCTGATGCACAGATCATCGACGCCTTGCACAGTGTCGGTGCCAACTGGTTCGAGCACCTCCCAGACGGCCTCGAATCCGTGGTCGGCCGTGGCGGACATCAGTTGAACGCAGTCGCAGCGCAACAGGTTGCGCTTGCCCGAGTACTCCTCGCAAATCCACCTGTACTCGTACTCGACGAAGCAACAGCCGAAGCCAGTTCCGCAGCATCCAGCGTGCTTGGCGATGCCGTCGCCACCGTCATCCGCAACCGAACGGCACTCGTTGTTGCCCACCAGCTCGATCAAGCTGCCGCTGCAGATGCCGTCGCGGTCATGGAGCACGGTCGAGTCGTTGAGTTCGGCTCGCACGAGGAATTGCTTGCCGACGGTCGTCGTTACGCACAGCTCTGGGAATCGTGGATCACGGGTCGAGAAGCGTAGCGGGGTAGTGGCGATAGCGTGACCGCGACATGAAAAAGCCCGCTCCGGGATAGCGCACTCGGTGAGTGCGAACCTGGAGCGGGCTTAGTCGTGTGTGGAAACTAGCTCACGAAGAAATTACTGCTTCATGGAGCCGGTCTCGACGAAGCGGTGGTGCCAGCCGAGTGCTTCCTGCAGGTCGTGTGGAGTGTGGAGAGCGGACTTGCCGGACTTCTCTGCACGCTCGACGTACTCCATGAGAGCGTCCTTGTACATTGGGTGAGCACAGTTCTCGATGACAACGCGTGCACGCTGGCGTGGAGCCAGGCCACGGAGGTCAGCAAGACCCTGCTCGGTGATGATGACCATGGTGTCGTGCTCGGTGTGGTCATGGTGCGAAACCATTGGGACGATCGCCGAGATGTCGCCACCCTTAGCGGTCGAAGGCGACACGAACGTCGAAATGTATGCGTTACGGGTGAAGTCACCCGAACCACCAATGCCGTTCATCATGCGGGTACCCATGATGTGGGTCGAGTTCACGTTGCCGTAGATGTCAGCCTCGATCAGACCGTTACAAGAAATGACACCGAGGCGACGAATGACCTCTGGGTTGTTGGAGATGTCCTGTGGACGCAGAACGATCTTCTTCGCGTATTCAGCAGCCTGGTTGTTCATGCGCTCTGCAGCCTCTGGGGAGAGAGCGAAGGAGGTTGCGGAAGCAACGGACATGGTGCCCTTGTCCAGCAGCTCGACCATGCCGTCCTGAATAACCTCGGTGTAGGAGGTCAGGTTCTCGAAGTCGGAGTCCAACAGACCAGCCAGAACAGCGTTTGCAATGTTGCCAACGCCCGACTGTAGTGGCAGCAGGTTCTCTGGCAGGCGCTTCATTGCGACCTCGTGCTCGAAGAACTCGATGAGGTGGCCAGCGATTGCCTTGGAGTCATCGTCCAGTGGCTTAAATGGGGAGTTACGGTCTGCAGCGTCAGTTTCCACGACTGCAACGACCTTCTCGACGTCAATGTCGATGGAGGTCGAGCCAACGCGCTGACCGGAAGCCTCGATTGGGACGATAGAGCGCTGTGGTGGCAGACCTGCACGCCAGATGTCGTGCATGCCCTCGAGGCCCTCGGACTGCCAGGAGTTGACCTCGATGATGATCTTCTCAGCGGCATCCAGGTATGCAACTGAGTTACCAACGGACGACGAAGGAACGATGGAGCCGTCTTCCTTAATGCGGACAGCCTCAACGATGGCAACGCCGGTCTCGCCGAAGAAGCCCTGCTGTACCTGTGGACCCGAGTGGGACAGGTGCATATCCGAGTAGTAAGAAGTGCCATCGTTGATCTTGCCACGCATGACCGGATCAGACTGGTATGGCATACGCCATGCAACACCATCAGTTTCAGCCAAAGCCGCATCGAGCTCTGGGGCGGTCGAAGCGCCGGTCAGAACCTTGATACGGAACTGCTCGCCGCGCTCCTTAGCCTCGGTCAGGCGCTTTGCAATTGCACCTGGCAGAACCTTTGGGTAGCCAGCTCCGGTGAAGCCGGAGAAGCCGATCATGTCGCCGTCCTTGATGAAGCCAGCAGCCTCATCAGCGGACATGACCTTGCCACGAAGGCCAGAGTGAGCAATACGGTCAGACATATAGTCCTCCTCGTTGTGAAAACGATGTAGTCGTGAAACTTTTCCCCGACGCTACACGGAAAACAATGCAATGTATTCGTCCGCAAAGGTATCGGGATTGCCACCATCTTGGCATAATTGGCAAATTTGCAAGTGAACACTGTCATCTTTGCTAACGAGTGTGACATCTTTCACAAGATGGGGCGTAGTGTGGGGGTAGTCCTAGTGGATGAGTTTCATAACCTCTTCGTCGGTCAGCATTGCGTTCTCAAATGCGGTGAGTGCCTGTTCTTTATCAAGGTCAATACCAATGAGTACCACCTCGCTTGATGGCTTCATGCCAGTTCGTGCCCATAGGGTTGCGGGCTGAATCTGTAGATTTGGGCCCGCCTGGCTCCACACTTGTGCGACATCTAGTCGGTCCGCAATCCAGCAGTGACCCTTCGATCGAATGAGGCCACGAGTGGACCGAAGTGCATCAATGAGTCGGTCGCGATCGAATGGACGGTCACCGCGGAAGACGCACGAGGAAATGCCATATTCTTCGGTTTCTGGGGTATGGGGATTCTCTAGCTCATCGGCGTAACCGTGGTAGATGGCCGCGGTTTTTTCGTCGTAAAGAGCGGCATCGAGTATGGCGTTGACTGCAATATCGCCATTGGTTACGCGCGCAATGCGAGCGCGTGGGTTCATCGCGCGCACTGTGTCTTCGGTTGCTGCGGTGAGTCGTTCGTCGACGAGATCTGACTTCGTGATGAGGATCAGGTCGGCGAACTCCACCTGGTCAACGAGAAGGTCGGCGACTGTGCGTTCGTCGTCGGGAGTTGCTTGGGCGTCTTCGTCGGAAAGTTTGCGACCGTAGCGGAGTTGTTTGAGGAATGTCGAGGCATCGACGAGTGTCACCATTGTGTCTATCGGGGCGACATCGGCGAGGCGGGATCCGTCTTCACATTCCCACTCAAATGTGGCGGCGACGGGCATGGGCTCGGAAATTCCTGTGGATTCGATGATGATCTGATCGAATTTTCCGGAGCGTGCAAGCGTGCCGACGGAATCTACAAGGTCTTCTCGCAAAGTGCAGCAGATGCAGCCGTTGGAGAGTTCGACGAATCGCTCTTCGCCTCGTTCAAAGTGGCTGCCGGAGGCAACGAGCGCTGCGTCGACGTTGACTTCGGAGAAATCGTTGACGATGACTGCGAGCTTTCTGTTCTCGCGATTGCGGAGCACGTTGTTGAGGAGCGTTGTTTTACCTGCGCCGAGAAATCCGGACAGAACCGTGACTGGGGTTCGCTGACTGTTTGGAGAGGTCGTGGGTTTTGATGGTTTGTACACGGTTGAAGCGTACCGTAATGGAAACCATTATCAATAGAGGGGTGTGGGTGAGCCGTGAAACGGGGTGCCGTGGTTCACGTTCGCCACCCCCGGATGGGATGAGTGAATGGGCGGTAAAGAGGGGGCGAATTACTCAAATAAGCTTTCGGGTATGCAATTAATTATGGATTAATGTGAGGCTATTTAATTGCGAGCTGCGGATATGTTGACGACCTCGTCGTAAAGATCATGTGATTCAGGCTACCGGTGTTGCGCTGTTGTGATGTGGGCAATAATTGCAGGAAAATGTGTTGTGTAAAAGATTTCCGCGAGAAACGTGCAATTTTTGCTCTGTTAAACTTTGGGTGTCGCGTGTAATTATCGCTTCTAACTTTTTTCCCATTAAGGAAAGGCATCCAGATGACGGATCGTATTGCTCATGCCGGTCTTCGCAGCAAGGTGATGACGGCTGAAGAGGCTGCAGGTTTCATTAAGCATGGAGACATGATTGGCTTTGCTGGCTTTACCGGTGCTGGCTACCCAAAGGTCGTACCACCTGCATTGGCGGAGCGTATTAAGGAAGCACACGCGCGCGGCGACGAATTCAAGGTCAAGGTTCTGACCGGCGCTTCGACTGCTCCAGAGCTGGACGGTGCACTCGCTGAGGTGGACGGTGTTGAATGGCGCATGCCGTACCAGTCTGATGGTCACATGCGTAACCGCATCAATGCTGGTGACGCCAATTACAACGACATGCACTTGTCGCACTCTGGCCCACAGATCGAGCAGGGCTTCTATGGCAAGGTTGACTTTGCCATTGTTGAAGTCACTCGCATCACCGATACTGGCACGTTGGTCTTTGCTTCTTCCGTTGGTAACAACGTTTCGTACCTGAATGCCGCTGAGAAAATCATCATTGAGGTCAACTCTTGGCAGTCGCTGGATCTTGAAGGTATGCACGACATTTACAGTGTTGGCCTGCCTCCACATCGCCAGCCAATCTCGATCACCGCTCCTGGTGACCGCATTGGTACCACCGATTGCCCAATCGACATCGACAAGGTTGTTGCTGTGGTCGAGACAAACTCGCCAGACCGCAACTCTGCCTTCAAGCCTGTCGACGAGGATTCCGCAAAGATTGCTGGCTACCTGCTCGATTTCCTTGACAATGAGGTTAAGCAGGGTCGTCTGCCGGAGAACTTGTTGCCAATGCAGTCGGGTGTTGGCAACATTCCAAACGCCGTGTTGGCTGGCTTGGCAAAGTCCAAGTACGAGAACCTGACCTCCTACACCGAGGTTATTCAGGACGGCATGATTGACCTTATGGATGCAGGCAAGATGTCTGTTGCTTCCGCAACTGCCTTTTCGCTCTCTCCTGAGTATGCCGAGCGTATGAACGAAAACGCTAAGGATTACCGTGACAAGATCGTTCTGCGTCCACAGGACATCTCCAACCATCCTGGTGTTGTTCGTCGCCTTGGCCTGATCACCACTAACGGCATGATCGAGGCTGATATCTACGGCAACGTGAACTCGACCCACGTTGCTGGCTCTCGCATGATGAACGGCATTGGTGGTTCGGGTGACTTCACCCGTAATGCTTACATTTCGACGTTCGTGTCGCCATCGATTGCGAAGGGTGGCGCTATTTCGGCGATTGTCCCAATGGTGTCCCACCAGGATCACTCGGAGCATGATGTCATGGTCATCATTACCGAGCAAGGTCTGGCTGACCTGCGTGGTCTGTCTCCTCGCAAGCGTGCGCGCGTTGTCATCGAAAACTGTGCACACCCTATGTACAAGGAAGCATTGCTGGAGTACGTCGAGCGTGCGGAGAAGGCAACGCCTTTCAAGCACACCCCACATGATCTTGGAACGTCGTTCGACTTCCACCGTCGCTTCCTTGAGAATGGCTCCATGCTGCCTAAGTAAGAGGTGCGGACAGATTGCCTAGGTGGGTTGCGATGATAGCGCGCTTAGGTCGCTTGTTTTTGCTTTGCTGATATCTGATTCCCCTTTCCTGCGGATTGCTATCCGTGGGAGAGGGGTTCCGCTTTGTGAGGCGCGACGCGGGTTGGGTGCGCAATGTGACGTGATATTAGCGAGAGGAAGAGTCTGCTAAGCTCAAAGTGTCCATATAGTGAGAAGGGAATCTCAAAATGAATAGCGCTGCTGGCAGCCCCCTGAAAATCGCCGTCATCCCTGGCGACGGAATTGGTACCGAAGTAACTGCCGAGGCTCTTAAAGTGCTTCGTGCGACCATCGGTGACTTCGAGATCACGGAGTATGACTTGGGTGCTCGTCGTTACGAGCGCAATGGAGAGCTGCTGACCGACGCAGATCTGGATTCCCTCCGCGAACACGATGCGATTTTGCTGGGTGCGATTGGAGATCCTCGCAAGGTTCCACCAGGAGTGCTGGAGCGCGGTCTGCTGCTGAAGATGCGGTTTGCGTTGGACCATCACGTCAACTTGCGTCCGTCGAAGCTGTATTCAGGTGTTGAGTCTCCTTTGAAGAACCCTGGCGAAATTGACTTCGTCGTCGTCCGCGAAGGCACCGAAGGCGCGTACACCGGCAACGGTGGTGCGATTCGCATTGGAACTCCTCAGGAAGTTGCTAACGAGACGTCCGTGAATACTCGCTTCGGTGCGGAGCGCGTCGTTCGTTATGCGTTTGAGCTGGCAATGACTCGTCGTAAGAAGCTGACACTGGTGCACAAGACCAACGTGCTCGTGCATGGTGGCGGAATGTGGCAGCGGACTGTCGACGAAGTGGCGACCGAGTACCCAGAGGTCGAGGTGGACTACAGCCACATTGATGCGGCGACCATTTACTTGGTGACGAACCCATCGCGCTTCGATGTTATCGTTACCGACAACCTGTTCGGCGACATTCTGACCGATGAGGCTGGCGCCATCTCCGGTGGTATCGGCCTGGCCGCGTCCGGCAACATCGATGCGTCCAACACCAATCCATCGATGTTCGAGCCTGTGCACGGTTCGGCTCCTGATATTGCTGGTCAGGGCATCGCAGACCCAACCGCTGCCATCCTGTCTGGCGCCATGATGCTGCGCCACCTCGGTCGTGAGGAAGATGCACAGCGCATTGAGCGTGCCGTCGAAGCTGACCTCGCCAACCGTGGTGACTCCGCGATGGTCACCACGGAGGTCGGCGATCGTATTGCAGTGGCCGTCGCAAAGTAGTGGAGAGCTAATCCTCCAACAGCGCCGTCAGCTGCTCCCGCACGATCCAGCGACGGCGCTTGTTGCGCTCTTCAGCAGGTAATTCCTGCGGGACGCGCGCACACGCTGCCTCAATATCAATCGTCGTGAACTGAATGCTGTCGACGGTCGTAATGACATGCCCGCCGTACTCCTCGTCCGGCCAAATCGCATCTGCTGCATGACCCTGGCGGTCCAGCTCAGCGATAATCAAATCCAGCACAGATGACTTCTCACCAGCTCGAGGCATTCCCGCAATCAGCACGTCGCGGGTAATCTCCATATGCCCTAAATGCTGTGCTGCCTCGCGATATACATGCACCATCACGCCACCAATCGTCGGCAGCCACCACCGCTGCTTATCCGTAGGCACCGCAGCCGGCTCCGCTAACCAATCCGCATCGTGCAGTTGCTCCAAAGCATCAGCAATAACCGCGCGCTCGCGCTCAAAGCGTTCTAGCTCTTCCGCAACGGAAGCTGTCGCACTGAACTCATCAGCCCGATCCCGCACATTCTCATTGCCTAAGCACACATGATCCAACCAAAACCGCGCCGAGCCACACGTGTGCCGCAGCAGCACAATCGGCGAATTGGACCCGGGCATATCCGGGCGGGCGTTGGCCGTAATGTCATCGAGCTTGCCGACGATCGTCGCTAAGCCATCCAGCGCTTCGAGGATGTGCGACTCGAGTGGGCGGGTGGGATCGGTGTAATCCGTTGGGGAGTGGAAATCTGTCGTGTTCATGGTGAGCATCATAATCTGCAGCCCAGAGCATCGGGTGATGATTCTCACAAGTGAAAGCTGACTGTGATGTGTAGATCCCCGGAATGTTCAATCTGCGTTCGTTATTCTGGGCAAAAGCATTAGTTGCAAAGACCGTTTTAGCTGCATCAGCGCCTCGCACAGGTTTGTCTGAGTAGACCCAGCCACCTCGGCCCATTATTAAAGGAGCACGAACCGTGTCCGTTGAGATTGATGAAATCCGCGCTTTCCTGCGCAAGATTCGGCCCTTCTCCGAACTTAGCGAAGAGGAACTCGCGACCATCCCCGCAAACCTGACCATGCGGTACGCGCGACGTGGCGACGAAATCGTGCGGGCTGGTGGGGCAAACGACCACGTGTTTATCGTGCGTTCTGGCCTGGTGGATGTCTTTGATCCGGCGGGTAATCTCCTCGACCGTCGTGATGTCGGCGATCACTTAGGCTATTCGAGTCTGCTGTCCGGCGAACCGTCGCTGTACACCATGACAGCAGTTGAGGACTCTTTGCTGCTGGTCATGACCCACGAGGTCTTCAATAACCTGATGGCCACAATGCCAGCGGTGAGTCGTTACTACGGTGGCGAAAACGCGCGCATCCGTGCGGTGGCCTCAAAGCTTCGCAGTAGCGCCGCTTCGGAAGCACTGCGGACTCGTGTGGTTGATTTGATGTCGCCGAATCCTGTGACGTGTTCGTCGTCAGATTCGATTGGCGAGGCAGCCGGCATCATGACGGAGAAGAACGTTTCCAGCCTGCTCATTGTGGACAATGGCAGCCTCAACGGCATCATTACTGACCGCGACTTACGACGACGCGTGCTGGCAAAAGGCAAGGGACCAGAGGTCATCGTCGGGGATGTGATGACGCCAAACCCCATGACGGTTGAGCCGCAAATGTTGGCGTTCGAAGCCATGCTGCTGATGGCCGAGCGTGGCTACCACCACCTGCCGGTGGCTGATGAATCTGGTGTTGTCGGGATGGTGGTCATCGGTGACCTGCTCCGCACACTTCATACCGATCCCGTGTACGCGACGGCAACGCTGGCTCGAAAGAAGGATGTCAAGGACATCGCTGAAGTGGCAACGAACGCTCGCCGTGTCGTCGGTCGCTTCATCGAGCGTGGTGTGAGCGCTGAGGAAGTATCGAAACTGCTCACCGTTACTGCCGATGCGGTGGCGCGCCGCCTCCTGGTGCTCGCGGAGGAGCGCCTTGGCCCACCGCCAGTTCCGTACTCTTTTGTGGTCCTTGGTTCGCAGGGACGTCGCGAAATGGGACTTGCATCCGACCAGGACAATGCGTTGATCCTGCACGACTCGTACGACGAAGCGAAGCATGGAGCGTACTTCAAAGAGCTTTCCGACGAAGTGTGCCAGAAACTCGACCTCTGTGGCTATCCACTTTGTCCAGGCGACATGATGGCATCGAATCCGGAATGGCGGATGACGGTATCGGATTGGTCTTCTACTTTCCACCGCTGGATCACCGCACCGGATGGAGATGCGTTGCTGCATGCGCAGACGTTCTTCGACATTCGTGGCATTCATGGCGATATGGCGTTGGTCGATGAGTTGCGGTCGCATTACGTGCCAGTCGCTGAAGGCAGTAAGCGACTACATGCCCACTTGGCGAAGTTGGCCGCATGGCGCGAGCCACCGCTGGGCTTCTTCCGTGGCCTGGTGTTGGAGAAGGGCGGCGAGCACGGCGAAACCTTGGACATCAAGAAGGGTGGCATTGCCACGGTTGTGCAAATGGCGCGACTTTTTGCCGTTGCAGGTGGTTTGCCGCAGCTCAGCACTCGGGAACGCCTGGCCGCAGGCGCCGGTGCGGGCACGGTGAGCCGACAGGGCGCTGCTGACCTTGCTGATGCATTCGAGTTCCTGTCAACTGTGCAGTTCAACCATCAAGAATTTCTGATGCGCGAAGGCAAGGAGCCAGACAATCACGTCAACCCCAAGAACTTGTCTCGACTAGAGCGGGAACACCTGCGTGACGCTTTCGGTGTCATCCGCAAGCTCCAGCAGAGCCTCGGCGCTAAGTATCCAATCCAGTCGATGTCGTAGTCGAAGTCCACGCGGAAATGAGTGAATGTCAATGAGCGGATTTTTCGGCGGATTCCGGAAGGCATCGGCAAAACGCAAAGCCACAGGTCCATTGGCGGAGTTCTACGCCACGCCAACGGAAAAGGACAAATACCTTGCTGTCGACGTAGAGACGACTGGGCTGGACCCCAACAAGTCACGCTTGCTCTCCATCGGCTGGGTACCTGTCGACGGCCCGGACATCATCCTCGGCGGAACTGAGCACCTCATTATTCGAGGAGCCGAGGGTGATGCGTCGGTAGGAGAGTCGGCCACGCTACACGGACTGACCGATGATGCAGTGGCGCAGGGTGTTGCTGAAGAGGAAGCCGTCGCAAAGCTGTTGGAAGCGATGAAGGGGCGAACTCTGCTGGCACACTTCGCGAAAATGGAGGTTGGGTTCGTGGATCTCGTGTGCAAGCGTCATTTCGGTGGCGGTTTTCATGTCGAGCCGGCTGACACGATGTCGCGTGAGTACTTGCGAATTGTGGAGGCAGGCAGGGAACCGGAACGCGACGAGCTGAGGCTGTGGAACCTCCGGGAAAAGTATGGGCTGCCGGTGTATAAGGCTCACCATGCGTTGACGGATGCGTTGGCGTGCGCAGAGTTGTGGTTGGCACAGGATGCGGCGAAGTTGCCCCGGAAGTAATGAATGAGCGGAGGCGTCGGGAGATGAGCGCTGGGCGAGTGTGGGAAGGTGACGCAGGACAGTGACGCAGCCCACGTTCGTTAACTGCCGTGTGTTAGATTGACAGCCTTATGTTGCTGCACATTCTTTGGGTGATCGGTATCACCGCGGAAGGTATGACCGGCGCGTTGGCGGCGGGTCGTCAGAAGATGGATCTCTTCGGCGTCTACACCATTGCGTGTGTGACGGCGATCGGTGGTGGCACGATCCGCGACATGGTGCTGGGGCATTACCCATTGGTGTGGGTGAAGAGTCCCGAGTATCTCTTGCTCATCATTGGTGCAGCGACGCTGACAGTATGGGCGCATGTGTTGGCTAAGCACTTCCGCATGGTGTTCCTGGTGTTGGATGCCGTGGGCTTGTCGGCATTTGCCATCATTGGTGCGCGAATTGCACTCGAAATGGGACACGGAGTGATTATTGCGGTCGTCGCCGCGATCCTGACTGGTGTCTTCGGCGGTGTTCTTCGCGACCTCATGTGTGACCGCGTTCCGCTGGTGTTTCAGAAGGAGCTCTATGCGTTTGTGGCGATGGTGGGCACGCTCATGTACGTCGCAATGGATGCCCTAGGCCTCAACGAGAACGTCACGATTGTGGTTTCGGTGTTGACAATCTTCGTCTACCGTTTGCTCGCGATTTGGCGCGAGTGGTCGCTTCCAGTGTTTGACTACCAAGAACAGGAATAGCTGGGCGAGCGGAGCGCAAGGCTTCGGTCGACGCGCGAGCGCCTACCCCTAATGCTTGAATGCCTGGGCAGCCGTGTAACCTATCCCACATGCGTATTGCTCGAATCGCCCACCCAGAGGGCATGTGCTTCGCGCTGGTTGAGGGCGAAGGCAATGAAGTTACACTCCACGAAATCGACGGTCACCCATTCGGTGACGTAAACAAGACTGGTCGCAGCTGGCCACTTGCCGACGTTCGTCTGCTTGCACCAATGCTTCCATCCAAGGTCATCGCCATTGGTCGCAACTATGCGGACCACGTGGCCGAGGTGTTCAAGAAGTCGGCGGAAACTCTGCCACCGACAATGTTCATTAAGCCACCAACGGCTGTTGTTGGCCCAGAGGCACCAATTCGTATCCCAGAGTTCGCTACGAACGTTGAGTTCGAGGGTGAGCTGGCACTTGTTATTGGTAAGCCATGCAAGAATGTGAAGAAGGAAGACGCTCACGACGTCATCTTCGGATACACCATCGTCAACGATGTTTCTTCCCGTGACCTGCAGTTCGCGGACGGCCAGTGGGCTCGTGCGAAGGGCATTGACACGTTCTGCCCACTCGGGCCATGGATTCAAACTGAGCTGGACTACGAAGGTCTGCCAATCAAGGCGCACCTCACCCAGAACGGCACCACCGAGACTAAGCAGGACTCCAACTCGGATCAGATGATCATGTCTATCCCGGAGATCATCGAGTTCATTACTGCATCGATCACCCTGCTGCCAGGCGATGTCGTGTGCACCGGCTCCCCAGCAGGTACGGCACCGATGTTCCCAGGCGACCGCATTGAGATTGAGATTCCTGGAATCGGTACTCTCGCTAACCCAGTCGAGCGTGCTTAGTACTCGCGTCCAGCCACGCGCAGCCTCCGACTGCGTGTGGGTACGTGCAATGGCGCACGTTTAAGCAAGAACCGGCGTAGCAGGGAAGTGTTTTCCCTTGCTACGCCGGTTTTTGTGTCCCTTTTTCGTTCTATGCGGCGAGTGAGTTGCGCCGGGGCACACCGTCTATCCCACAGATACCGCCGCCGTCGCTAGTTCTCGGTTGAGTGCATCGATGCTCGCCTTAGCGTCACCGATCAGCATGTCCGTGTTCTCGTTGTAGAACAGCGGATTCTGTACGCCGGAGTAGCCGGAACCCATCGAGCGCTTCAGCACGATGACGTGCTCGGACTCCCAGACCTTCAGCACCGGCATTCCGGCAATCGGCGATCCCGGCTGCTCAGCGATGGGGTTCACAGTGTCATTGGCGCCGATTACGAGTACGACATCAATGTCGCCGAAGTCGTCGTTAACCTCGTCGAGCTCAAGCACGATGTCGTATGGCACCTTCGCTTCAGCCAGCAGCACGTTCATGTGCCCAGGCAGTCGACCTGCGACAGGATGGATACCGAAAGTCACGTCCTTACCCTGGTCGCGCAGCTTGCGAACAAGTTCGGCAACTGCGTACTGTGCCTGCGCGACAGCCATTCCGTATCCAGGTGCAATGAGAATTCGGTCTGCGTTTCGCAGCGCTTCCGCCGTATCTTCATGGTTAATTTCGGTGTGCGAGCCAGTGGTCTCGCTTGCCGACGACGTCGCCTCTGAGCCAAATCCGCCCAAAATAACGTTGCTGAACGAGCGGTTCATTGCTTCGCACATGACGTAGGACAGGTAGGCACCAGAGGAGCCGACTAACGCGCCGGTGATAATGAGCAGGCTGTTACCGAGCATCAGCCCCGCGAATGCGCCTGCCCAGCCGGAGTACGAGTTCATGATGGAGACCACGACTGGCATATCTCCACCGCCGATGGCGACGACCACGTGCCAACCAATGAACAGTCCGAATACCGTTGCTGCTGCGAGTGCCACCCACGCAACGGTGGTCGAGTCAGTAACGATGAACACGATCATAAAAGCAAGGGTGAGCAGCAGAACCGACACATTCAGTAGGTTCCGGCCTGGTAGCAAAAGCGGCGATCCCTTGATCTTCTCCGAGAGTTTCAAGCCTGCGACGATGGAACCGGTGAACGTCACGGCACCGATGAACGTGCCGATGTAGATGGAGCCAAGCTGGAATGCTCGTTCATCGGCAGCAATGTCGTCGATGGTCATCAGCGAATTGACACCGATGAAAACTGCTCCTGCTCCAACCAGTCCATTGAACAGAGCAATCAGTTCTGGCATACCGGTCATGGCAACTTTGCGTGCTCGCGACAAGCCAACGACTGCACCCATGGTCACTGCGATGGCAATGAGCATCAGTGTGGTGAACGGCGACAGGTGCGTCTCCGGTGAGTTCTTCGAGATGACGAAAGCTTGGATCACCGCGACGACAACGGCAATCGCCATTCCTGAAATACCGAGGAGGTTGCCACGCTTTGCGGATTCCGGCTTGGACAACGCAGCCAAGGCAAGCAGAAACAGCAGGGCTGCAATGACATAGCCGACATTGGATACGCGCTGCGTGAAGTCAATCAGGGATGAGGTATCAGTAGGGAACATAACGGCCTATGCCTCCTCTTTCACGAACATGCTGAGCATGCGATCGGTGACAGCGAAGCCACCGAAAATATTGATCGAGCTGACGACGATCGCTGCGAAAGCCAAGCTCGACACGATAGGATTATTGCTTCCGACCTGTAGGATTGCGCCAACAACCACGATGCCGGAGATCGCGTTGGTTTCAGACATCAACGGCGTATGCAGTCGAGGTGTGACGGCAGAAATGACGTAGAAACCCAACACAATAGACAGCGCCAGAACCATGAAGTTTGCGCTCACCGAATGGGGAGCGACGAACATGATCGCAACGGCCAGCAACACCGCGATGCCAAGACCGACTTTCGTTCCCAATCCGCCGGAGCCGATGAACGAGACTTTTTCTGGCTCGTTTTCGTGAAGCGCAGCCTGGTGGGCCTGTTGCTCCTGCCGTGTTGCCACCGGTGTGACGGACACCTTGATCGGAGGTGGCGGCCACAGCACATCTGCCGACGACGTCGCGGCTTTGGTGACGGTGATGCCTCGGATGATGTCGTCGTCAAGATCCAACTCGGGGACACCGTTCTTCTGCGGGGTCAAGAGCTTAAACAGATTGACGATATTCTGACCAAACAACGACGATGCCTGCGTCGGCAGCCGGCCAGCGAGGTCCGTGTAGCCGATGATGGTGACACCGTTGTCGGTGACAATCGCTTTCCCGGGGACAGTGAGCTCGCAGTTGCCACCACCAGCCGCAGCCATGTCGACGATGACGCTGCCTGCTTTCATCCCTGCAACGTCTGCAGCGGTGAGCAGGAGCGGGGAGCGTCGGCCTGGAATGTTGGCGGTGGTGATCACAATGTCGGCGAGCGCGGACTGCTCCGAGTACAACTTAGCTGCAGCTGCTGCCTGGTCGGAGGTCATCTCCTTGGCATAGCCGTCGTCTGATTTCTCGGTTGTGGTCGGGATTGGGACGAACTCCGCGCCCATGGACTCGACTTGCTCGCCAGCTTCCGGGCGCAGGTCGGTTGCCTTGACGACGGCGCCCATGGAGTTCGCCGTACCAATTGCCGCAAGACCGCCGACGCCAGCGCCAATGACGTACACCGTCGCTGGGGGGAGCTTTCCTGCTGCGGTGACCTGGCCGGTGAATAGGCGGCCGAACGCGGAGGCTGCCTCGATGACGGCACGGTAACCGGAGATATTGGCCATGGACGACAAGACGTCCATGGACTGCGCTCGCGAGATTCGAGGGACGGCGTCTACGGCGAGTGCCGTGATGTTGTGAGCTGCAAGTTCCTCGATGAGGTCAGGGTTGCGTCCAGGGGCGAGCCGGGAAATCAGGATTGACTCGGGGCGCATCATGTCACGGTACTGCTGGGGTGGGGTATCCAAGGTGACGACGATGTCACTGGCCCACACCGCACTGTCGACGATGGTCGCTCCGGCAGCTTCGTAGTCCGCATCACTGAATGTCGCTGCTTCGCCCGCAGCTGATTGCACGCAGACCTCATAGCCGAGCTTCATCAGCTTGCCGACGGTCTCTGGTGTCGCTGCAGCGATTGTTTGTTGGGGATCGGGTTCGATAGGGATGCCGATACGCACTGGTTTTCTCTTCTACTTTGGTCGTTAATGACGGTACGGATTCAGTCGGTGTAGAAGAAGTTATTGCGTTACGACGAGTTCGTCGCCCACTTTCCCGAAATCTGTGGCTAAAACTATCTATATAACGGTGGTGTAGTCGACTTTAAGGAGTTCAGGAAAATGGGAAAGGGGGTGGCAAATGGGGGGTGAAAAGTGTGGGGTATTGCCGGGAATGAAAGTGTTCGACGTTTCTCTATTGAGGGAAACGGGGGCGAATATGGGTGCAGAGTGTGGTTATCGCAAACCGAACGCGCGCAGCACAGTACCAAGCTTGGCTTCGGTTTCTGCCAACTCATCTTCGGGGGCCGAAGTCTCGACGATTCCGCCACCAGCCCACAAGCGAGCATTCGTGCCATCCATGCTCATTTCTGCGCAGCGGATCGAAACGACGAACTCGCCATCACCATTGGAATCGCACCAACCCACGGCTCCTGCGTAGAAACCGCGCTCGGTCTCTACAGCGTTAATGACCGAAAAGGCTGATTCGGTTGGCGTGCCACAAATCGCGGGTGTTGGGTGAATGGTCAGCGCCAGGTCAAGTGCTGACGTCGATGGATCCTTCAGTTCGCCGTAAATATGGGTGCCTAGATGCCACATCTCGGAGGTAGACAGCAGTTCGGGTTCCTCAGGGACACGAAGGTTCTTGCACAGAGGTTCTAGGTTCACAGCGATGTCATCAACGACATATGCATGCTCCTCGTTGTTCTTACGAGAATCAGCCAGGCGTGCCTTCGCGGCATCGTCAGCAGCCTTGTCCCGTTCACGAGGGACAGAACCAGCGAGTGGGAAAGCCTCTACATGAGTACCACGGCGACGCACCAGCATTTCTGGCGAAGACCCCACCAAAACTCGATTCTGGAAGCGATGGCCCGCAGGAGTGAGGTCGGCAATGAAGCCATCGCGGTTCGGGGAGCCGTCGATAAGCCGAGAGGCCAACTGCAACGGATCCACTGGCGGATCGATGGCGAGATCAAGACTGCGCGCAAGAACAATCTTCTCTAGTCCAGAGGCCTTGATGGTGCGCACAGCTGCAGATACACGCTCAATGTGCCACTCTGGCTCGGGATCGCAGCTGGTGATGGTCGCGTTAATGGGTGGCGCATCCCAGCGGTAATGCGCTGGGGGCTCGAGAGGTTGATCGGAGCGAATTACGTCGCGAGGAACTGTCAGCGCCGAAGGGAGATCCAAGTTGAACGGAATCGCGCCAACGACCATGTGATGGATACCAGAGCGCAAATGTTCGGCGGCAAGCCACGGGTCGGTGTAGGTAGCGATACTGCCTTGGGTGCGAATGGAACCATGTGCGCGGGACAGTAAGAAGTCTGGAGCTGTAGCTGGGCGACCGGCTGGCCAGCGCCCTGAGCGAGGCTTCGTTGAATAGTCGTAGTCAGAAGGCTTGGCACACCCCGACGACTCGTGCCGTGAACCCTGACGGGACGAGGTCTCACGGCGATTATTTGGGCGTGACCTATCCGCAGATGGGTGATTGCCACCAGCAGTCATAATCGCTTTTCCACCTCTTACTTAGTGTCCCCGTAGTTTACCTGGGGGCTTAACCGCGCCCCAAAAATGGCATGCCGGAGGCAGTGATCGTCAGCTCGTCCACTGTTGCAGACGCAGGGAGCGATGCTGCATAAACGAAGCTCCGGGCCGCGTCGGCAGCATCCAAGAATGGCTCTTCTTTTACCGAACCATCAGCTTGAAGGGCTCCCGTTGTGGATCCAAAGGAATCCAACAGGGCAGTGGCTGCATTGCCAATATCCACGCGCGTGACATTGATGCCGTGGGGTCGCCCGTCGATAGAAAGTACCCGAGTCAATCCCGCAAGGGCGGACTTCGACGCTGCGTAAGAAGCGGTGTGCGGACGTGGTACCTGGGCGGCAATCGAGCAATTCACCAGGATCCGACCGCCATTCTGCTGTGATCGCATGACACGGAATGCTTCGCGAGCAGTGAGGAAAGAGCCGGTGACGTTAATGCTCAGGGTCGTCGTGAAGTCGTCGAGCGAAACGTCGCCGAACTCCGCTGGTGTGCCGGGAACGCCAGCGTTGACGACGACGGCGTCGATACGCCCGAAGTCCGCCACCGCGTTCGCGAACAAGTCGGTGACAGCCTGTTCATCGGTGATGTCGCACACTGCCCACGAGATTGCCCCCGGTGCTTCGACAGAAACCGTGGCACACGTTTCCTGCAGGGTGGCCTCGGTTCGGCCGCAAATCCGCACCCGCCAGCCGTCGGCCGCGAAGGCATGGGCAATTTCGCGACCGATTCCAGCTCCGCCTCCGGTAACGATGACTGACTTCATTGCAGACCCTTTCCCGACCCCGTGATCGACTACTGCGAACAACTACTGCGGTCAACTACCGCAACCGCCTGTCACGGCCACCTTCTGTACGCCCGCGATTGTGGCATGACCGGATATCCTGACAACCATGAACCCAGGTTATTCACGTGTTGTTAACCCGACCGGTCCGGATGGTCCGTTGTGCACCGTGCTCAATTGCTCGACCGTGTTGAAGGAATTGACGCAGCCCGAGAACCTGTCGGAAACGCTGCCGACGGCCCTGGAAACGGCTGCCGAATCGGGTTTTACTGCCGTCGAGTTGTGGTGGCCGTTTGCCACTCCGACGCCCACGGATACGGCGCTGAACGATTTCATTGATGCGATTACGTCCGCGCCAGTTCGCCTCATCGCAATGAATTCCTGGGGAGGGGACATGCCCGCAGGCGAGCGTGGTGTTCTCCACCGCGAGGCGCTGCCCACCGCTCACTTCGACGCTTTACGACGAATCGCTGACGCAACCGGGCTCCGGTTCACCAACACACTGCTGGGGGCGAGTGGCGATGCAGTGACAGATACACAACGCGAACACCTAGCAGCATGGGTGAACACACTCGCAGAGGTAGGGGTGCAGCCACTTGTAGAGCCAATGTCTGCGACACCGAATTACCCAGTTACCTGTCCGTGGGCTGCCGAAGATCTTGCCCGAGAAACTGGTGCCGGAGTATTGCTCGACTTCTATCATCTTGCGGTTAACGGGGTCGACGTCGAGAAGTGGTTGACCGATGTAGAAACCGGGGCTGTGTCGATGCCCGCTCACGTGCAACTTGCCGACGCGCCGGGACGTGGCGCGCCGGGCACAGGGGAAGCACCGCTGCAGAAATGGGTAAGCCGGCTGCGAACAGCCGGCTATCGCGGTGACGTCGCCGCGGAATGGACGGGGTGAGTGTCGCTAGTCGCGAGGCTTACCTTGTGGGACTTCGTCGCTAAGAGGAGCCTGTTCGACCTGAGCAGTGTCCTCGCCAGTTGTAGTCTCTGCGGATGCTGCAGGTTCTGCAGCGGCGACAGACTCTGCGGATGCGGAAGGTTCTGCCTTTTCCTCTGCCTTTTCAGCGGTCTGTGGTTCAGGTGCTGGGCCACCTTCTGGGGCGAAAATGCCGCCACGGAAGATCTCGATGATCGTGCGAATCCACAAGCCTACGATGATGATCGTTGTGAGGGTCAGGAAGAAGATGCCAATCTTCTTGTCATAGATCAGCGCGGAGGAGGACAACGCAGCCAGGGGGAATGACATTGCCCAGTGAGGGATGTTGAACGGCAGCGAAATCAGCTCAGGCAAACGAGTCAACGTGAGCAAGAAGAAGCCAATCGCGGAGTAAAAGAGAACGCTCGATGCAAGCGACGTTTGGCCATTAATGAAAGCGAGAGACGAAGCGCTCACGGCTGCAGGGGCGATGAGGATGAACATCGTAGGGATGAACTTCGGCATCATCGGCTTGTCAAAAGCGAACAAGCGATACAGCACGATAGGCAAGATGCCCAGCCACATCACGATGCCGATAGAGAACGAGAAGAAGCTCATCTGCTGAGACGTGGAATCCAGCTGCATACCACCGAGCGGAGCAATGACGTTACCGACCACGGGAATGAACCACGCTGGCGTGACATGCGCAATGGTAATTTCCGGGCGCATCCACATACGCATAGTGACGAGCATCAAGAACAAGTGCCCGACAACTGCGATCCACCACAGGATCGTCGTAATGGTGACCGGCAGAATGGAGATGCCCGCAGTCGCGACCAACATCAAGCTAATGGTGATGGCGGTCAGGAATGTCACCTTGATGGGGTGATGCAGGTCAGCCTTTAAGTTCGCCGGATTGCCCAAGATGCGGGCAAGGTACGCGATAAGAAGAAGCACAAACGTAATTGCCGCGAGGAAGTACAGCGCAACCCCAATGACTTCAGGAGCATTGAGAGCCTCGGCAGCGCGTTTCCACGCCGTCGACAAGCCAGCCGTACCCATCACCACAGCAAAAATTGGAAGCGGTGTGTGGGAAAGTTTTTCTTTGATAGAAGTCACAATTCTTGACCGTACCCACTCGATACCCTAGGTGGTAATTTTAATACCCGGTAGGGGCATGTTGTTTACCCCGTAAATAAGGGTGGCATCTTCTGCTGAAAGGTATCGAACCAACATGGTTAAAAATGTTCATGGCGGAGACCGCGCCGTACGCCTGGTCATCGCAGCGCTTGCCGCATACTTCGCCACAATGAATGACGGCGCAGTCCAAATTATCCTGTGGGTTGTCGCGGCAATCATGGTGCTGACCGCAGCACTCGGCTTCTGCCCGCTATACCGACTCTTTGGTGTTTCGACGTGCAAGGTGAAGAAGTAGCGCAAACACCCAAGGTCAACATGATGGGCGGAGCTGCTGGCGGGTATCGTCGTAAAGCATGTCAGATGTTCGTGTTCGCTTTTGCCCATCGCCAACCGGAACGCCACACGTTGGCTTGATCCGAACTGCCCTTTTTAACTGGGCATACGCTCGCCACACTGGTGGCAAACTGATTTTCCGTATTGAAGATACTGACGCCGCACGTGACTCCGAGGAGTCCTACCAGGCTATTATCGACGCGCTGAATTGGCTCGGTCTGGACTGGGATGAAGGCGTCAATGTCGGTGGCCCGCACGAGCCGTACCGCCAGTCGCAGCGCAAGGACATCTATAAGGATGTTCTGCAGCAGCTCATCGATGCTGGCGAAGCGTACGAAGCGTTTTCCACGGCTGAAGAGGTCGAAGAGCGTCACAAGGCTGCCGGTCGCGATCCGAAGCTTGGCTACGACAACTATGATCGCACCCTCACCGAAGAGCAGAAGGAAGCGTTCCGCGCGGAGGGACGCAAGCCTGTTATTCGCCTGCGCATGCCAGACGAGGACATCGTATTCGAGGACCTCGTGCGTGGGCGCATCGAATTCAAGGCTGGCGTTGTGCCGGACTATGTCATTGCTCGTTCCAACGGCGAGCCGCTGTACACGCTGGTCAATCCAGTCGACGACGCGCTGATGGAAATTACCCACGTTCTGCGTGGCGAGGACTTGTTGCCTTCGACGCCTCGTCAGATTGCTCTGTACGAGTCGCTGAAGCGCATTGGCGTTGCCAAGTTCACGCCAGAGTTTGGACACCTGCCATTCGTGATGGGGCAGGGCAACAAGAAGCTGTCGAAGCGTGATCCAGAGTCCAATCTCTTTATTCACCGCGACAACGGCTTCATTCCAGAAGGTCTGCTGAACTACCTTGCGCTGCTGGGCTGGTCTATCTCTGCGGATAACGAGATCTTCACCATGGACGAGATGGTCGCAGCTTTCGATGTTCGCGATGTGCTCTCGAATCCTGCACGCTTCGACCAGAAGAAGGCTGACGCGATCAACGCGGACCACATCCGCATGCTCGATGCTGCTGACTTCGCTGGTCGCCTTCGTACGTACCTGGAGCAGTACAAGGACTTCCCGGCTGACTTCCCGGAGGACAAGTTCGCGTTTGTTGCCGAGCTGGTTCAGACCCGCATTAAGACTCTCGGCGACGCCTGGGATCTGGTGAAGTTCCTCGTGATCGACGAGGACGAGTTCGCCTTCGATGAGAAGTCCGCGCGCCGTAACTTCAAGGAAGACGCAGCACCAGTTCTGGATGCCACGATCGCTGCTGTAGAGAAGCTTGACGACGACTCCTTCGTTACAGCAGAACTCGAAAAGGCAATCAACACTGTCTTGATCGACAAGATGGAGCTGAAGCCACGCAAGGCATTCGGACCAGTGCGTGTCGCTGTCACTGGTGCACAGGTGTCGCCACCGCTATTCGAGTCGATGGAGCTGCTGGGCCGGGAGCGCACGTTGCGTCGCTTGAAGATGGCTCGTGAAGCAACGCCGTGGGTTTCTGAAGCCTAATGGTTGAAGAGGAGAGCAATATGGGCAAGCGTCGGTTCCGAAAGGTGTGGTCGCTTGTCCATGCTTTTATTTGCGCCAATTTCACCCATGTAATTTAGGTGTTTGACCAGCGGATTTGTGTTGGTAGGTGAATTCTGGCTATATTAGTCCTCGTTGCAAGGGCAGCGGGCACGAGCCGAAAGGAACGTGAACGAGGTCTGAAGCGCAGTGGCCTATGGTGTAATTGGCAACACAACGGTTTCTGGTACCGTCATTCTAGGTTCGAGTCCTGGTAGGCCAGCCACATTGAAAATTTCACAACAGTGCTTGTTCACTACAGTGATCGTGCTGCTTTGAAATTGACAGTGTTTTTGTATGCCCCGTTCGTCTAGCGGCCTAGGACACCGCCCTCTCACGGCGGCGGCACGGGTTCAAATCCCGTACGGGGTACAAAGTAAAAGACCTCCACCTTAGGTGGGGGTCTTTTTGCGTTGCGGGTTGGGTCGGGTTGGGTGTGCATACATGCGCGCCAAACCAACCCAGACACATATGCTGATAATCATGCTCGAACACGCTCCGATCGCCCGAGCCCATGCTTCAGCTCTGCGCTCCATCGCACGGGTCGTCCACGAAACGGCCACACCGACGCCACCCGATCAAGCGCTCACGGAGATCGCCACCCAGCTGCGAAACTCTCCGGCGCTTGTTCTCACCGGCGCGGGCGTTTCCACTGATTCCGGAGTTCCTGACTACCGTGGTCCCAGCGGTTCACTGTCCCGCCACCGACCCATGACCTACCAGGAGTTTCGCCACGACCCGGCTGCTTCCCACCGCTATTGGGCGCGCAGCTTCGTTGGCTGGCGCATCATGGACCAGGCCCGCCCGAACCGCACCCACTTCGCACTCGCCGAGCTGGAGCACGAGGGGTTTGTCACGGGTGTTGTGACTCAAAACGTTGACGGCCTCCACATCGACGCTGGACAGCCCACCGTCATCCCACTGCACGGAAACCTTGCGAGTGTGGTGTGCCTTGAGTGCGGATTCGTCGAGAAGCGAGCACTTTTCGACGAACGCCTCAGCGCAGCAAACCCCGAATTTTTCGAACAGGCGGGCGTGGATGAGTCGACGGTGAATCCGGATGGTGACGTAGATTTGCGTGCCGACTTGGTCGAGAAGTTCGTGATGGTGGGGTGCGCGCAGTGTGGTTCGCGGTTGTTGAAGCCGGATGTGGTGTATTTCGGGGAGCCGGTGCCGGGGGATCGTAAAGAGGCGGCGTACGAGCTGTTGCGGGAATCTGAGTCGCTGCTGGTAGTCGGATCGTCACTGGCGGTGATGAGTGGCTACAAGTTTGTGATTGAGGCTCAGAAAGCAGGGAAGCGGGTCGCCGTCGTCAATGGTGGGCCCGGGCGTGCCGACGGTCGCGTGGATACGTTGTGGCGCACGGGCGTGGGGCCAGCGTTTGATGCGGTGTTGGACGAGTTGGGTTTGTGAGCGCTGCTAGCGCATGAGATTGGAGATTGGATACTTGACGATGGACAAGACTACGACGACTGGCACGACTGAGCCGGACGTGGTTAAGACGGACGTGGCTGAGGCGGTGACCAACATACCGAGCCCGCGCCTGTTGCGGGCGATGGAAGTGGCTGCGCGCGCCCATGACGGGCATTACCGCAAGGGCACGCAGACTCCGTACGTTTCGCACGTGTTTGGTGTCATGCACATTGCGTCGACCGCACGGTGGGAACGGACTGGGTTCGGCGTGGATGTGGATGCAGGGATGCAGCAGCCGTCGGAGGATTGCCTGATCGCGTGCCTATTCCACGACATCTTCGAGGACGTTCCCGACTCCTACCCGAAACAATGCATGCGCGAGGAGTTCGGCGATTACGTTGTCGAACTTGTGCAGGCCGTAACAAAGGACGAGTCTTTGCCTTCGTGGCGCGATCGAGGCGAAGCGTATCTGGAGGCGCTGCGCAATACACCTCACGACGAGGCCTTCATCGTCGCTTGCGCCGACAAGTTGCACAACATCACGGCAATACTTGCCGACGAAACCGAGATAGGTCAGACCTTCTGGGATCGATTCAACGTTGGTTTGGCAGGACAGCAGTGGTGGTACGAGAGCATGTGCGACATCATCGGGCAGCGGTTGCCGGATCTCAACCTGTTGGAGGCGTTGCAGGAGAGAGTGAAGCTGCTGAGTGCGATTGAGTACGAGTAAGAGACGAGGATTGTCGACTCTTCTTTTCCTGCACTGACCTGCAGATTAGGTAGATGGCGGGTGGCTTGCTAGTCTTAGCGGGTCTGCAACGCAGTATTCGCCGGGTCAAGGCCGTATGGCATTGTCAGACATCGCTAGCCCCGTTCGTCTAGCGGCCTAGGACACCGCCCTCTCACGGCGGCGGCACGGGTTCAAATCCCGTACGGGGTACAAAATGAGGGACCAGCTTCGGCTGGTCCCTTTTTGCCTGTCCATTAAGACTTGTATGGCATGGCTAGTTGTACTGGATGCCGACGAGTCCGCGCCAGAGCTCCAACTGTTGTCCCAACTGATACCCCGCACAACACTCCAGCCATAAAGTGCAACAATAGAAGCATGTTGGACCGCAAAGATTGCCAAGCCATCGACGCTGCTCGTCTGTACTACGATGCGCAATTGAGTCAGGCGGACATCGCTAAGAAGCTTGGTATCTCACGTCCGACGGTGTCCAAGCTGCTGACGCACGCTCGTGAAAACGGCTTCGTCACCATCACCATCAACGATCCCCGCGAGCAAGCGGGCGAAGTCATTACTGAGCTTCAACGGCTGTTCAACCTTGAAGTCGTTCGGATTGTGCGCCCCGCGACGTCGTCGCAAAGCGAGCTCTACAAAGATCTCGGTGGTGTAGGGGCGGAGGTGCTGGAGGCCATCCTGGCCGACGGTATGTCCGTGGGAATTTCGTGGGGGCAGACGCTGACATCGATTGCGGAGCATCTGCGGCCACAGTCATTGCATGACATGAAGGTGGTGCAGCTGAAGGGTGGTCATTCGCATACGGAGCGAAACACTAAAGATGTGGTGACGCTCACCAGATTTGCGCGGGCATTGGATGCCGAAATGATGGCGCTGCCACTGCCCGTCATTCTGGATTCGAAGCAGACGAAGGATTTGGTGGTGACGGATCGTCATATAGCGCACATGCTGGCGGAAGGCGCGAGCACGGATGTGGCGGTGTTTACCGTCGGTGATGCGCGGCCGGAAAGTCTGCTCATGAACCTGGGCTATCTCACTGATGAAGAAGTGGAGCAGCTAGGGAAGAACGCTGTCGGCGATGTGTGTTCGAGGTTCTTTGACTCGCAAGGCAATATCGCTGACCCAGAAATCGACGCTCGCACGGTCGGCATTTCCATCGACGATCTCCGGTCGCGTCCGATCCGCCTTCTCGTAGCTGGTGGCACGCAAAAAGCCGATGCGATTGCCACGGCCCTCCGAATGGGTCTGGCGACGCATCTCGTCATCGACCATGACACCGCGACGCGAATCACCAATATGGAACAAATGTAAAAGCAGCTATTGACAGATGTGCATGGGTGTCGTTAATCTGTAGGAGACAGGGCAGCGTCGCCCACTGCGAAAGATCTCGCGTCGACAGCGTAGAAGTAGAAAGAACGCGTAGAAGAAGCGGGTGTGCTGCCAAACTTCGTTGCTACAGGAGTGCGCAACAATGGCTGACAAGAACACCCCGCACATCAATCCACATGGCGTCGATATCGCCGAAACTATCCTCATGCCAGGCGATCCGCTACGAGCAAAGTTCATCGCCGAGACCTATTTGGACGACGTCGTGCAGTTCAATGAAGTCCGCAATATGCTCGGCTTCACCGGCACCTACCAGGGAAATCCGGTCTCCGTCATGGGCTCGGGCATGGGTATCCCATCGATTGGCATCTACGCCTACGAACTCATCAACTTCTTTGAGGCAAAGAAGGTCATCCGCGTCGGATCCATTGGCGCGATGCAGAAGGACATTGACCTCTACGACATCATCATCGGCATGTCGGCGTCGACGGACTCTAACTTCGTCTCTCAGTACAACTTGCCAGGCAACTACGCCCCAACCGCTTCGTGGAAGCTGCTCAAAGCACTGAACGACGAAGCTGAACGACGCGAGCTACCCGTACATGTCGGCAACATCTTGTCGTCGGACGTGTTCTACAACGCTGATGAAACAGTCAATGATCGCTGGGCGCGCATGGGCGTGCTGGGCGTCGAGATGGAATCCGCCGCGCTGTACTCAATCGCTGCGTACGCAGGCGTCGATGCGGTCGGTTTGTTCACCACCTCCGACAACCTCGTCACTGGCGCTGCAGCAAGCGCAGACGAACGCCAGAACGCTTTCACCCAAATGATGGAGCTAGCCCTTCCGCTAGCTGCCCTCTAAGCGGCGTAGTATCGCAGCGCCCTAAGGACACGATCGCAATGACTACTCGCGTAGCACCTCCCACGCTTAACCCGAAGGCAGCCGTACCGGTACTGCTGTTCTCCTTCGTTTTCTGCCTTGTCATCGACAATGGCTTCAAGACCATGACTGGCCCAATGGCCGCCGGCCTTGGCATCGATTCGAATACGGCCAGCCTCCAGGCGTCGCTTGCCGGCGTGATCATCGGCATCGGCGCCGTTGTGTACGCCGCACTGGCTGACTCCATTAGCATTCGCAAACTGATGATCGCTGGCGTCGGCTTGATTGTCGTCGGCTCTCTCATTGGTTTCTTCTTCTCCGGCTCTTGGCCAATGGTCCTCGCCGGACGCCTGATTCAAACCACCGGTCTCGCCGCCGCTGAAACGCTGTACGTCATCTACGTACGAAAGCACCTGTCCGAAGCAGACCAGAAGACCTACCTCGGCTTTTCGACGGCCGCCTTCCAATCAGGCCTGCTCATTGGCGCTCTGACCTCGGGAATTATCTCGACATACATCAGCTGGACCGTCATGTTCCTGGTGCCACTGGTACTGGTTCTGACCATCCCGTTCCTTATCAAGCACGTGCCCGAAGACGAAGCAATCGAAGGTCACTTGGACGCACTCGGTCTTTTCCTCATCGCTGTCTTTGCAGCCTCGCTGACCATGTACATCCAGGCGTTCAACTGGTTGTGGCTCATTCCAGCCATCTTGGGCATCATTGCCTTTGGACTGCACGTCGCAAAGGCAAAGGCGCCACTGGTTACCCCGGAGTTCTTTAAGAATGGTCGCTACGTATGGGCCATCATCCTGGTCTTCATCGTGTACTCGACCCAGCTCGGCTTCATCTTCATGCTGCCGTTCGCAGCGCAAGATCTCCATGGTCTGGCGCAAGACCGGGCAGCCATGCTGATGATCCCTGGCTATGTTTGTGCAATCCTCGTCGGCATCTTCTCCGGCAAGATCGGCAAGGTGCTCAGCTCTCGCACCACGATCTACCTCGCGCTCGCTTCTATTACCGGTTCGCTAGTACTTGGCGCAATCGGTATCCACATCTCGCTGGCCCTGCTCATCTTCGCGATTGTGCTCTTCGCCTCCGGCTTCGCGTTGATCTACGCACCACTGGTGAACACCGCACTCAGCAATATCGTGCCGGAGCGCGCAGGAATCGCCATCGGTTTTTACAACCTGATCATCAACATCGCCATTCCACTGGGTATTGCCTACACCGCCAAGCTGCAGGCAATGGAACTGTCCTACAACAACGTTCTGTGGGTCCTCGCCGCTGTCGCTGCTGTTGGCTCCGTGATTTACATCGTGTCTGACCGTGTCATGGCAGCACACGAAGAACCTACTCTTGAAGGAGTACCTGCGTAATGTCTACTCGTGAAGAAGTCGCTCGTATCATCGACCACACGCTGCTCAAGCCCGAATCAACTGCAGCCGACGTGTCCGCACTTATCGACGACGCCGTGCGTCTCGGCACCTACTCCATCTGCGTGTCGCCGTCACAACTTCCTGTCGAGGTGCCAGAAAGCCTGCACGTAGCCACCGTCGTTGGATTCCCATCCGGTGCCGTCAAGCCTGAAATCAAGGCTGCTGAAGCTGCACGTGCCGTCGCTGATGGCGCTGAAGAAGTCGACATGGTCATCAACATCGCATTGGCGAAGGAAGGTCGTTTCGATGATCTGCAGGCTGAAATCGACGCAGTTCGCGAGGCTATTCCGGCTCCAACGATTCTCAAAGTGATCATCGAATCGGCTGCGCTTAACGACGACGAAATTATTGCAGCATGCCGTGCTTCCGAAGCTGCTGGCGCTGATTTTGTGAAGACCTCGACTGGCTTCCACCCAGCAGGTGGTGCCTCTGTTCATGCGGTGAAGCTGATGGCGGAGACCGTCGGCAAGCGGTTGGGCGTGAAGGCGTCGGGCGGTATTCGCACGGCTGCAGCTGCGCAAGAAATGATTGATGCTGGAGCTACGCGACTTGGGCTGTCGGCGTCGGAGAGCATTCTTGGGGAGCTGGAGTAGATGACTGAGTCAGTGCTCGATATTGCGCGTGAGTGGGCTGACCACGACCCGGATCCGGTGACGAAGGACGAAGTTCTGCGTCTCATCGACGCTAACGATACCGACGAGTTGGCACGTTCGTTTGCCGGTCCGCTCAGTTTCGGCACCGCAGGATTACGTGCAGAAGTAGGCGCGGGTGAGTCGCGGCTCAACCGTGCGGTGATCATGCGGACCACGCACGGACTGGTGTCGTGGTTGCAGTCGAAACTGTCCGACGCTGGATATGCTGATGCACAGCCGGTTGTGGTGATTGGTTGCGATGCTCGCCATGGCTCGGAGCAGTTCCAGAAGGACGCGGCTCAGGTTGTCGCAGCAGCGGGTGGGCGGGCACTGGTTCTGCCAGCGAAGAATCCGACTCCACTGACGGCGTATTCCGTGAAAGCTTTGCATGCAGATGCCGGAATTATGGTGACTGCCTCTCACAACCCGCCGGCTGACAATGGGTACAAGGTCTATCTTGGTGGTCGCGTTGCTCAGGGTGCAGGGGAAGGCGTGCAGTTGGTGGCGCCAGCCGATTCTGAGATTGCTGCGGCTATTGCCGCTGCACCACGTGCCGACGAGATCCCGCTCAGCGACACCGGCATTCAGGCCATTGATACCCGGGACGAATACCTCGCGCGCGCCACGAAACTCGTGGGCGAGAATACTGATGTGACCATCGCTCTGACTGCTATGCATGGCGTGGGTGCGGCACTTGGTCAACAATTGTTGAGCAATGCGGGTTTTACCGTGTCCTTGGTACCTGAACAGGCCGAGCCGGATCCAGATTTTCCGACAGTCGCGTTTCCGAATCCCGAAGAGCTAGGCGCTCTTGATTTAGCGAAACGACATGCGACGAGCATTAATGCGGATGTCATCATTGCGTATGACCCAGATGCTGATCGCTGTGCTGTCGCAACGCCTGATAGCGATGCGGACGGTGGCTGGCGACAGCTCACCGGCGACGAACTAGGTGCATTGCTGGGCAACTACATCGCCACGCAGCGCGCTCAAGATGGCCACACCGGAGGGGCTTTCGCGAACTCGATTGTGTCCGGTCGGTTGCTGGCAGCCGTCGCGAAGCACCATGGCTTCGCGCACGAGGCCACTCTCACCGGTTTCAAATGGATCGCTCGCACGCCTGACTTGGTGTTCGGCTACGAAGAAGCGATTGGGTACTGCCCGGATCCAGAAGCAGTCGCTGATAAGGATGGTATCGCGACATCACTGGTCGCAGCTTCGCTGGTTGGCGTTCTGAAGGCGGAGGGGCGCACACTTGACGATGCCCTCGATGACCTCGCCCGCACACACGGTCTCTTCCGCACGGCACCGTTGACGTTCCGGGTCGACGACGTCGCAAAGATCGCGCAGGGCATGGACACGCTGCGGAAGAATCCGCCAACCGTGCTCGCAGGTAGCGATGTTGTCACTGTCCACGATCTCGCTGATGATCCATTCGGTATCGGTCCAACTGATGGCATGTACTTCCTCACGGATGCCAATGACCGCATCATTTGCCGTCCATCCGGTACGGAGCCGAAGCTCAAGTGCTATCTGGAAGTCGTGCTTCCGGTCGTGGCGGGCAAAGAGATTCCGAAGGCCAAGGCCGATAGCAGGTTGGCGCAGCTGCGCGCTGACCTGACCGAGTGCCTCGGCTTCTAGAGCAAATCGCTGTGCTGCTAGTTCCTCGCGGTTGATTCCTCTGAGGTTGATTCGTTCGCGACGTCGAGCTGTGCTTTACGACGCTCATCGTCGCGAGGCGACACCGCCAACGCAATCGCGGGGAATACCGCTGACACAGCAAATAGGGCAGGAAAGCCAAGAGCTGCCACAATCGCGCCGGACAGCGGTGGCGTCGACGCATAGATGATGTTCTGGAACGTGTTCTGCGTGCCCATCGCCCGTCCCGACCACAATGGGCCGGCGTACTCCGCAACAGCGGTAAAGGCCAAGCCGTTTGGAGACACGGCGGATACCGCCAGCGCAGCCATAATGACAGTCGCGAGAATACTCAACGCGCTGTGGCCTGAGGTGGTGTCGGAGTTGCTGATCGTGACGTCGAAAAGCACCATGAGCACACACAGCACAAACGTGACGACGGCGACATGTCGGTACGGGCGAATGCGGGAGCGGGCGCGGTCGGAGACGAAACCAATTGCGGCGCGAGAGCCGGCGCCGAGAAGCTGGGCGATCATGACGATGACTCCGGCAGTGGCTGCAGCGTAACCACGATCGAGCAGCCACACCAGGATGAACGAGCCCATCATTGACTGAGGCCAGGACAACATCGCTGATGCAATATGAATGCGGACGAGATACTTCGAATCGCGGTAAGGGCTGCGGGCGGCAGCGACGTGATCAGCGGAACCCGCTTTAGGTCGGGGCGGATCGGTAATGCCGATGAGGCATGCGAGGCTCAGCACTCCGCACAAGACAGCAGCAAAACCCAAAGACACATGAATGCCGTGGTTCGCAGCGAGCACCGGCAAAGTCACTGCAGACAGGGCCGCGCCGAGGGGCTGCGCAGTCTGCCGGATGCCCATCGCGGTGCCACGCTGCTCCGGGGGATACCAGCCAGATACGACGCGTCCCGACGCAGAATTCACTGAAGCAGCGGCACAGCCAGCGAAGAACAAGGCCACACCAAGGATGAGAGGACCTGAGGTGGAAGCAACCGCAGCGATGCCTGTCATTACAGCGGTGAGTCCAAGTCCGAGACTAAGCGCTGCCCGCTCACCGAACTTATCGACGAACCAGCCCCACGCAATCAACGTGAACACAATGCCGGCGGCGGGCATGGCAGCAATAAGCCCTGCAGTCGCAAGCGGGAGACCAGTAGCGACTAAAGCGGGGATGAGAAAAGGTGTGCCCATGTGAACCACGGACGAACCGACGGCTGCGAGGGTGGACAGAAGGAGCACGAAGTGTCGATATGCGGGACTAGATTTCACGTCATGCTCGTTTCGCACTTGTCTTGATGGGGCTTCCTTGGGCTTTAGAGTCGCTTACTCATCTCGTCAGCGGCGTCGAGAACTTCCTTGCCCCATGCCGTAAATGGTGAAGGGGAGAGGCGTTCGACTGGGCCGGATACTGAGACGACAGCGATCATCTCGTCGGCCGAGTTCCATACTGGGGCTGAGACGCTGGCCAGGGCCGGGTCGCGTTCACCCATGGACTCTGCCCAGCCTTGTGTGCGAATGTCATCGAGTTCGGCTGCGTCGAAATCCGCGTCGGGAATCATGCGCTCTGCGAGACCCTCGGGGCCAAATGCGAGCAAAACCTTTGCAGCAGAACCAGCGGTCAGAGGCATTCGCGAGCCAACAGGCACTGTGTTGCGCAGGCCGGTAGGCGGTTCCATCGAGGCGATGCAGGTTCGGGTGTCGCCGGTGAGGCGGTAGATCTGCACTGACTCGCCGGTCTTGTCCAATAATTGAGGTAGAACATGCGCGGCAGCGTCGGCAAGCAGGTCGGCAGTCACCGGGGTCAAAGCGGTAAGCCCCGGGCCGGTGGTCCACTGGCCGTCGGGCGTTCGGGTAACAAGGCGATGTACTTCAAGCGCCGTCGCTAAGCGGTGGGCAGTGGCGCGAGGTAAATCGGTGGCCTCGCACAATTCGGCGAGGGTGCAAGGATTTTCCGCGATGGTCTTCAAGATAAGAACCGAGCGATCGAGGACTTTGATGCCACTCATTGGCGCGTTATCTTGTGTGCTAGTCTGTCCCATACCATGATATTATCATCTCACGATTTGAGATGAAACCTTTCCAGCCTATGGAACCTTTAAGAGAGGGCCAACAGATGAGCACCACGGACGCAAGCCCGAAAACGCTCGCCGAAAAGGTATGGCGTGACCATGTAGTCAAGCCAGGCGAAAACGGCGAACCAGACCTGATTTACATCGACCTACATCTCGTGCACGAGGTTACGTCACCTCAGGCATTCGATGGGTTGCGTCTTGCTGGCCGAAAGGTGCGTCGCCCGGATCTGACGATTGCGACCGAGGATCACAACGTACCAACCACCGTCGCTGGTGGTGAGATTCAGCTTATCGCAGAGCCGACCTCACGTACGCAGATCGCGACGCTACGCAAGAATGCTGAGGAGTTCGGCATTCGACTGCACCCAATGGGCGACCGTGAGCAGGGCATTGTTCACGTGGTTGGCCCGCAGCTCGGCCTGACCCAGCCAGGAACCACTGTTGTGTGTGGTGACTCGCACACCGCGACGCACGGTGCATTCGGTGCGATGGCATTCGGTATCGGTACTTCTGAGGTGGAGCACGTACTGGCTACCCAGACGCTTCCTCTCAAACCATTCAAGACCATGGCTGTCAACGTCACTGGCGAACTGCAACCGGGCGTGACATCGAAGGACCTGATTTTGGCCATTATCGCCAAGATCGGCACCGGCGGTGGCCAGGGCCATGTCATTGAATACCGTGGCGAAGCTATCGAGAAGTTGTCGATGGAAGCCCGTATGACCATCTGCAACATGTCCATCGAAGCCGGTGCTCGTGCAGGCATGATCGCCCCAGACGAGACCACGTTCGAATACCTGAAGGGTCGTCCACATGCTCCGCAGGGCGAGGAGTGGGACGAAGCAGTTGAATACTGGAAGTCGCTGGTCACTGACGACGACGCTCAGTTCGACACTGTCGTCGAGATTGACGGTTCGGCGCTGACACCATTCGTCACCTGGGGTACCAACCCTGGTCAGGGAGCGCCACTGGGCGATGTTGTCCCAGACCCTGAGTACATTGCTGAAGATTCCGAACGCATCGCCGCTGAGCGCGCACTCGAGTACATGGATCTGAAACCTGGCACGCCGCTGCGCGAAGTACCTATCGACGTAGTATTCGTTGGCTCCTGCACCAACGGACGCATCGAGGACATGCGTGCTGTCGCGGAAATTCTGGAAGGTCGCAAGGTTGCCGAAGGCGTCCAGATGCTGGTTGTCCCAGGTTCTGCGCGTGTGCGCGAGCAGGCTGAGGCAGAAGGCCTTGGCACGATCTTTGAGGCTGCAGGTGCGGAGTGGCGTATGCCAGGTTGCTCGATGTGCCTTGGCATGAACCCAGATCAGCTTGAGCCAGGTCAGCGCTGTGCATCGACGTCGAACCGAAACTTCGAAGGCCGACAGGGCAAGGGCGGTCGCACCCACCTGGTTAGCCCTGCCGTTGCTGCAGCTTCTGCTGTAGCAGGTACTTTGGCATCCCCAGCTGATCTGTCAGCAGTTAACTAACGACGAGCACGCACTACAGAAGAGGAATTATTCCAATGGAAAAGTTCACAACCCATACCGGCGTTGGCGTGCCTCTGCAGCGTTCCAACGTTGACACTGACCAGATCATCCCGGCTGTCTACCTTAAGCGAGTAACCCGCACTGGTTTCGAAGATGGCTTGTTCTCCAACTGGCGTACCAACGAAAAGGACTTCGTTCTGAACCGTTCTGAGTACGGCAATGGTTCTGTGTTGGTTGCAGGCCCAGACTTTGGTACCGGCTCGTCTCGTGAGCACGCTGTGTGGGCGCTCATGGACTATGGTTTCCGCGTCGTCTTCTCGTCTCGCTTTGCCGATATCTTCCGTGGCAACGCTGGCAAGGCTGGTCTGCTCGCAGCTCAAATGTCGCAGTCTGACATCGAATTGCTCTGGAAACTTATGGAAGCGCAGCCAGGCATGGAGCTGACCGTGAACCTGGAAAATCGCACCGTCGAAGCTGGCGACCAGGTCTTCACCTTCGACGTTGACGACTACACCCGCTGGCGCCTGATGGAAGGTCTCGACGATATTTCGTTGACCCTGCGCAACGAAGCTGACATCGAAGCGTATGAGTCGTCGCGTCCGACGCATAAGCCAAAGACACTGTAGAGAAGACTGAAGAAGGGCATGGGCCCTGAGAAAACGCCGGTGCACAACACCATTCCTTGATGGTTAGTGAACCGGCGCTTTTGTGCTCCGAGCTAACGTGAATTGGACCTACTTCACAGGCAACGGCGACGCATAGTAGTCAGCGGTTGTCATCACACCGTCGTTGAAGCCGAGCACCCACATGGAGCCCTTCTTGCATGGGATGTCCTCCAACGGCAGGGTGCCTGCTGCCGAATACGCCGCGATCAAGTCCGGAATAACCAGGCCCTGTGCACACACCACGGAAACACCACCTTGGGCGACGATTTCGTCGTAACGCTTCTTGGACTGCACCATGGTGGAAATCCACGCCGTGTCGCCGAGCACATCCTCGACGTTGACGTCGATGGCGAGTTCCGCAGCAAGTGGTGCCACAGTCGAGGCGCACCGCATTGGAGCAGCGGAGTAGACACGCTCCGGGCGGAACGGCAGGATCGCAGACACCAGAAGCTCTGCTTGACGACGTCCCTTCTTGTCCAGCGGACGCAGATTGTCGTTTCCAGACCAGTTCTTGCGGGAATGAGCATGTGCGTGGCGAACAAGAATGATGCGCGTGTCTGGTTCGTTGCCCAGGCGCTTGCGAGCCTTATTCAATACCTCGACATCAAGGTCATAAGTGAGAAGCTCTGCAGCGTTGTCCCAGTTGAGCCAGCGAATCTCGTCGACTTCCTTGTTTGGCGTGAATTCGCCACCTAGCACTTCAGCCGTCCAGTACCAGACAACTTTGGTGCGACCTGCGACTGGATACTGCACGTCGCCAAGGAGCTTGCCCAAGCGGACGTGATAGCCAGTTTCTTCGCGGATTTCGCGTTCAGCGGTCGTCGGCAAGTTCTCGCCTGGATCGAGCTTGCCTTTGGCCAGCGACCAGTCGTCGTAAGAAGGGCGGTGAATAACCGCGATCTCCGGATTCGATGCATCACCGCGCCACAACACTGCACCAGCAGCGAACGTTGGCTTAGATATGTTTTTGCCTGGATCCGCCTCGATCTGACGCAGCCTGCCTGTCAAATTCTTGTCGTTGACGAGGTCTTTGTCGTTCTCATGCATGGTCATGTGGAGTGCTCCTGGCCGTGGTCGGCCGATAATCCGAGTGCGGTTTCCTTCCGTCGATTCTAGCGCTGGTTCCACGATTTCATCGGATTGACCGGCTAGGCTCAGTGGGGAAACCAATCGGGCGGAATCGTAAAGGACAGGCAATGGTTCAGGTTGCAGTCATGGGCGCTGGGTCATGGGGAACCACCCTGGCCAAAGTCTTTGCCGATGCAGGAAATCCGGTGACCTTGTGGTCGCGCCGCGAAGAGCAGGCGCGTCGCATCCAAATCACCCGTGAGAACCACGACTACCTTCCAGGGCTTGGGCTGCCTGCAAATATCTTTGCGACGGCTAATGCCGAGGAAGCAATGGACGGCGCTGACATCATTGTCCTGGGTGTGCCGTCGCAGACGCTGCGCGAGAACTTGTCGGTGTGGCGTGAGTTCATTCCTGAAAAAGCTACGTTGCTGAGCCTCGCGAAGGGCATCGAGCGGGACACGCACTTGCGTATGACGGAAGTCATCATGCAAGTGACCGACTTGCCTCTGGATCGAATTGCTGTGCTGTCTGGGCCGAACCTGGCTAGGGAAGTAGCTGCAGAACAGCCGGCAGCGACCGTCATTGCTTGTACTGATGAGAACCGTGCACGCATGGTGCAAGCAGCTGTTGCAACGAGTTACTTCCGCCCGTATACCAACACCGACGTGATCGGCTGTGAGTTTGGTGGTGCCTGTAAGAACGTCATTGCTCTTGCCTGCGGTATGGCTTCTGGCCAAGGGCTTGGTGAAAACACGTTGGCAACCATCATCACACGTGGCCTGGCGGAGATTACGCGCCTGGGTGTCGCAGCCGGTGCGCAGGAGAAGACGTTTTCGGGGCTTGCTGGCCTGGGTGACCTCGTCGCAACGTGTTCGTCTCCGTTGTCTCGAAACAGAACTTTCGGTGACCGACTTGGTCGTGGCGACACGGTTGAGCAAGCCCAGCACGCAACGCGTGGACAGGTTGCAGAGGGCGTTATCTCGTCAATTTCAGTGCGGGAAGTTGCACAGTCGCTCGATGTTGAAATGCCAATGACCGAAGCCGTGTACAAGGTTTGCCATGAGGGTGAATCTGTCGCGGAGACGATTCGTGCGCTGATGGGGCGCAGTCGTAAAGCAGAGTAAAAGCAGAGTAAGGATAGTATTTACAACCATGACTTCGTCCGAACACGTCGACTCTGTCGAAACCGTCACCACCGTTGCCGTTATCTACGGTGGAAATAGCCCCGAACACAGCGTTTCTTGCGTGTCAGCTGGTGCAATCATGTCGCACCTGGACCCACGTAAGTACACCGTCATTCCGGTCGGTATTACCCGCTCCGGTACCTGGACTGTAGGAACCACCGATGTCGAGTCGTTGAAGCGCCAGGGTCGCGTTATGCCTCAGGTCCCTAATGGGGGCATCGAGCTGCAGTTGTCCATAGACCCGGCTCGTCGTGGCGAAATCCGCTACGTATCGGGGCCGAACGCCGGCGAAGTTTACGCCAACGTGGACATTATTTTCCCAGTGCTGCACGGCCCGAATGGCGAGGACGGCACGCTCCAGGGCATGTTTGAACTTTCCGGTATCCCGTATGTCGGCCCGGGTGTCTTGGCATCCTCTGCAGGTATGGACAAGGAACGCACGAAGAACCTGCTCTTCGCTGCAGGACTGCCCATCGGCGAACAGGTTGTTCTTCACGAGGGCGAAGAACTTGATGACGCTACCAAGGAAGCATTCGGCCTCCCAGTGTTCGTGAAGCCTGCCCGCGGTGGTTCGTCGATTGGTATTACCCGTGTCGCTGATTGGGCGGAATTGCCGGCAGCTATTGATTTGGCTCGCGAGCATGACTGGAAGGTGATCGTCGAAAAGGGGTTGGTCGGTGCAGAGGTCGAGTGTGGTGTGTTGCAGTACCCAGACGGTCGGGTTTTTGCGTCCGAGCCTGCGTTGTTGAACGGCACTGAGGATTCAGACGAGGGCTTTTACGGTTTCGACACGAAGTACCTTGACGACGTCGTCACTGCGCAGATCCCAGCACCACTTGATGCTGACACTCTGGCAGCAGTCAAGGATATTTCAGTTCGCACGTTCAGGGCAGCGGGCTGCGACGGTCTGACTCGCGTGGACTTCTTTATTACCGAAGACGGTCCGGTTATTAACGAGATCAACACCATGCCGGGCTTCACCCCAATTTCGATGTATCCACAGATGATGGCTGCATCCGATGTTGCATACGAGGAGTTACTGGACACGTTGTTGCAGCGTGCGTTGGTGGCGCGTCGTTAAGCTCTGCCAAGCGCAGTGCCAATAGGAAAGCCCCTGTGCAGATCTTGTAAAAGATCCGCGCAGGGGCTTTTGTGTGGCTAACTTGAGCGGCTACTTCTCTTCGCTAGGAGAAATGTTCTTCAGATTCGAAGCGATGATGTCCGATAGCAGTGGCATGATTTGGGCGCCTTCGGATACCGGGAGGTCAACGGCAACGTAGCGCTCACGGCCCATGGCGTACCATGCGCTTGTCGTGCCCGCGGACATAGTTGGTTCGTTGAACCAGACGATGTCATTGACCTGGGTGAGCTGCTCGGTGGTATCTGCGTAGCTCACAGGTTCTTCGAGACCACAACGCAGCGACACGATATCGCCATTGTCGTCTGACCAGACCACCATTCCATCTGGAACGTCGAGACCGTCAACCAACTTTCGGCCACCAAGTTCCTTAGGCAGCGCAGCAATGAAGGACTTGCACAGCTTGTCATTGTGTGGAGCCTTGGCGTCCGACAGCGGAATTGGGGACAGCTCTGGCTTCTTGGTGAACTCTGTATCCGGGCGCAACGCCTCGGCCAGTTCCTTCAGAGCATCCTCGCGGGTTGGATCCGAGGTGACAGCGACTACTGGCGAACGGCCGACCGCAAACCACGTCACCAAATTCTCGTCCGCTGCATCGACAACGCGAAGCCACTTCACGCCGTCAACATCCTGCGTCTTGGCAAGCTCGTTGTACTGAGTTGGCACTGGGGCGCCACAGCGCAGAGTAATGCGGTGATCTTCGACATCGCGCCACACAGCAGCACCAGCTGGGGCGGGATCAGCGAGTTCAGCGCGCACCAGGCCATCAACGCGCTCTGGCAGCCTGCCGAGCAGTTCGGCACACTCCGGGGCGTTGTTGTCTGGCATATCTGGGCTGGACAGCGCAACAGGGTTGCTAGCCTGTTTATCCTGGACGACTTTTGCTGCAACAATGATGCCGAGGGTCAGAACAATCGCAATAATCAATGCAATTGCTGCATTGCGGCGGTTACCCTGAGCCTGGACCATATTTTCCGATTCGGGTGTATCTCCCATAGTTCGAGAGTCTACCTATCGCGATCGGAACGAAGACGGAAGGCTGCCGGTGCCGACGGAACCACAAGAGAATCGCTTTGAGCACGCACAGTTGCCCCCGCGATCGGGGCAGTTGTCGCATGTCTCCATTGGAGAACTCGGCGAGCTGAAAGTTATCTCGGAAATTAGGAAAGTCGCGCCGTCGAAACGCAACGGCGATGATGCCGCAGTGCTTGCGATGACAACCCCGAACGCGCGCTACGTTGCGTCCACAGACATGTTGGTGGAGGAGCGACATTTCACTATGCGCTGGTCCACTCCACAACAGATCGGCGCGAAGGCCGCTATTCAAAATTTCGCTGATGTGGAGGCAATGGGTGCCCGCCCTACTGCCATCTTGTTTGGCATCTCGGCACCACCTGAGACTCCGCTCGGTGTGCTCACTGGCATTGCCCGGGGGCTTTACGACGAAGGCCGTAAGTGCGCAGCCGACTTGGTTGGTGGGGACATCGTCAGTGGCGATAACCTCGTCGTTTCTATCACCGCGATGGGTGAATTGGGCGGGCCATTGCCGCCGTTGTGGCGAGGTGGAGCACGCCCCGGTGACACCTTGATCGCGGCGGGGCCGATCGGTAAGTCTGCAGCTGGTTTTGCGATGTTGCAGCATTTTGGCAGTCCAGCAAAGGTGCCTGGTGAGTTTGCCGGTCTCGTTCGCGCACATCTGGTGCCCGAGTTTTCGTATGGTCGTGGCCCCACGGCGCGCGCAGCGGGCGCCGTTAGTTTGACGGATAATTCCGATGGTCTGGTCGTCGATCTTGGTGAAATCGCTCGGATGTCGGGCGTTAGTGTCGACGTCGATAAGCAAGCCATCGCGCCAGACGAAGAAATGATCCGCGCTGGTGAGGTATTGAGCATTGACCCGTGGGAGTGGGTGCTTCGTGGTGGTGAGGACCACACGTTGCTGGGCAGCATCCCCGGAGAGCCGCCAACAGGTTTCCGCGCTATCGGTCGGGTGCTGAAGGAAAGCGAAGAGCATGTGACAATCGACGGCGAGAGGCCATGGCTGCATGGGGGATGGGTGTCCTTTTAAATGACTGAGAGTGTTTCCGAAAATATGGCAGGTCGACCGCTTCCCGTCGAGGCAGGTTGGGCACAGGCATTAGCACCGGTGGCTCCGCAGATTCACGCAATGGGCGATTTTCTGCGAGCCGAGAACGCAGCAGGTCGTGGTTATCTTCCTGCAGGTCCAGATGTATTGCGTGCGTTTACCTACCCGTTTGACAAGGTGAAAGTACTGATCATCGGGCAGGACCCGTATCCAACGCCCGGTCACGCGATGGGACTGAGCTTCTCAGTGCAGCCAGATGTGCAGCCGGTGCCGAGATCGCTTGCCAACATTTTCAAGGAATACTCGTCTGATCTCGGCTTGCCGACGCCGACTAATGGCGATCTCACTCCATGGGCTGAACAGGGGGTTGCATTATTCAACCGAGTGCTAACAGTCCAGCCTGGAAAGGCTGCGGCACATCGTGGCAAGGGGTGGGAAGCCGTGACTACTCATGCCATCACAGCATTGGCGCAGCGAGACGAACCACTCGTGGCCATTTTGTGGGGACGTGATGCGCAGTCGGCGCAGCCTCTTCTCCAAGGTGTGCCGTGTTTGTGCTCTCCGCATCCGTCACCATTGTCGGCATCACGCGGGTTCTTTGGCTCGCGTCCGTTCTCTCGGGCGAATGAAGAGTTGATTCGTCTTGGGGCGGAACCAATTGACTGGAGACTGTAGGATTATCGGTCATGTCCACCTCTATTGATGACGCAACGAACCGCCAGGCCACACCAGCCACAGGCGTATCACGCGTTACAGAAAAGGGGGAGGGTGCTGGAGTTCCTGACGTTATCACCGCTGATGTCATGTTGCGATGGTTGCGCAGGTCAGTCGCTGTATTGGATCGCCGTCGCGAAGAGATCAACCAGCTCAACGTATTCCCAGTCCCAGATTCCGACACGGGCTCAAACATGGTGGCGACGCTGTCATCATCGGTTGCTGTGGCAGAGGAGTTGGCAGCCACCGCTGCAGAAAAGGGTCAGGTGGCGGCAGCTACTGATATGGCAGCAGCATTGTCCTCGGGAGCGGTGCGCGGTGCCCGAGGAAACTCCGGGACGGTGCTGTCGCAGGTGTTCCGTGCCGTCGCTGAGTCGACGACCGCAGAAGGCGTCGGAGCAGACGATATTCGTCGCGCGTTGAAGCTCGCGGTTCGACATGTCGATGCTGCAATTGCAGATCCAGTTGAGGGCACAATCTTGACGGTGCTTCGCCAAGCGGCGGTTGCGGCAGCGGAAAGCGAATCAGATGAGTTGTTGACCGTCGTCACGGAAGCAGCTGGTGCAGCGCGTGTTGCACTGGCAAATACTCCATCGCAGTTGCCGGCGCTCCGCAAAGCCGGTGTGGTTGATGCCGGTGGCGCGGGGTTGGTTCTTCTTCTCGATGCACTCGTCGATGAGCTCACGGGCAAAGATTCTGAAGACGCTGACTTGCATGTCGAACAGGTAAAGGCAGATGGGCCGGAAATAGAGGTGATGTTCCTCCTTGAGGCGGAAGAGGAACCGCTTTCGGAGCTGAAGCGACGCCTAGAGAAGATAGGCAACTCACTCATCGTTGCTGGCGAAGATGAACACACGCACATGGTGCATATTCATTCGCAGCAGCCGGGCCTTGTTTTGGAAACAGCCATGGATTACGGTCGTCCGACCAAGATCCACATCGAAGCGTTAGTGCTGGACAAGGACACACCTGCGGACCCTGGTCGCTTGGTTCTTGCCATCGCGCCTACTGGACCGATCGCCGATCTGTTTCACTCGGCTGGTGCTCGCATTATTGCGCCGTCGTCGCCAAATACCGCTGACGATGATGCCGTGGATCGTATTGTCTCGGCTCTCAATAGCGTTCCGGCACAGAGTGAGATTCTGCTGTTGCCAAATGGGTTGCTGTCGAGCCGAGAGATGGTGCAAATCGAGCTTGCAGCCCAGGCAACCGAGCATGCCATCAACATTTTGCCGACGAGCACGTTGGCAAACGGTATTGCCGCAATGGCGGTACACGACTCCGAACGGCCTATGGCTGTCGATGCCTACGCAATGAGTGAGGCCAGCGCCGGTATGCGCACTGCCATGCTCCACCAGGCCACGTCAGCGGGACTCACGGCCGTGGGGCCATGCGCGCGGGGTGATGTCCTGGCCTCTGTAAATGGCGATATTTTAGTGATCGCGGACGACGTCGATAAGGCTTTGAACCAAACGGTAGACCTCATGCTGAAGTCGGGCGGCGAGCTGATCACCGTGCTTCTCGGCACCGGCGTTGATCCACGCTGCGCGACCAGTCTCCGCGCCCGACTGCTCGAACACACCGACGATATGGATGTCGTCGCCTACGCTGCCGATGGCATGGCGGAGTTGATTCAGGTCGGCGTCGAGTAGCAGGGACGTATCGTGCTGGGTTGGTTGTCGACACCGGATGCGCGCACTTCGCTGCGCGACGTCCTCGGTGACGCTGATGCAAAGAAGCTGAAGACTGCCTTCGGTGTATCCACTGTGGGCGAATTCTTGACGACGTTCCCTCAGCGCTACCTCGCTCATGGACGCACCTTGGACGTCAACTACGAAGACCTGGGTGCGACGATTACGGCTGTTGTGCGAGTGGAGTCTGTGTCTGCTGCTCCGTCGGGTGGACAAGGTTGGGGAAGCGGTCGTAAGCAGCCGTTCAAGTTCACTGTCACTGACGGTAAGCGTTCTATGCCTGCTGCCATCTTTGGGCATGACTACTTACGAAACTTCGTGAAGCCGGGAATGATGCTGTTGGTGCTGGGCACGCTCGGCGAGTTCCGTGGGCAGCCACAATTGAAAAACGTTGACATTCTCGTGCTGAATGCTGACGGCAGTCTTGGGCAATCGACTGGACGGTTGGCAAAACTCGTCGACACAGCTGATGGGCTCGCTGAACTTCATCGAGTGTTGAATCGCCCGTACGTCCCCATCCACAGGGGACGAAAAGGCATTCCGGGCATTGTCATGGCAATTTACACCGAGCGGGTGCTGCGATGGTTACCCACACAAGATGATCCTTTGCCGAAGAAGCCGGACGAGCTGCTTCCATTCGATACCGCGTTGCGCGAGGTCCACTTTCCCGGCGCGCATGGGCCACAGCAGGCGATCGAAAGATTGAAGTACGACGAAGCATTGGAACTTCAGCTTGCTATGGCGCTGCGTCGACAAGAAATGGTGCAAAGAACTGCCCCTGAGTGCCCGCCAATGCCCACAGGCAGCAAGGAGCACCTCCGCGACAACCTGGGTTTCGAACTCACCGAAGGGCAGAAATCGGTTGTTGACACCATCGCGCGTGACCTCAGCTCAACCGTGCCGATGAACCGTCTGCTCCAGGGCGAAGTGGGCTCGGGTAAAACCGTTGTGGCGCTGCTGTCCATGCTGCAAGTCGTGGACAATGGGATGCAATGTGCAATGCTCGCGCCCACAGAAGTACTCGCAGCTCAACATGCTCGATCCATTATTTCTATGCTTGCCGACGCCGGTATCGACGTCCCCGTGACACTTCTGACGGGATCAATGACAGTTGCGAACAAGCGACAGGCGTTGCTCGATATTGTGTCGGGTTCAACTGGCATCGTGGTGGGTACTCACGCACTGATCTCAGATGGGGTGGAGTTCTTCAATCTTGGCTTGGTAGTCGTCGATGAGCAGCATCGGTTTGGAGTTCGCCAACGCGATAAACTGCGCGAACGAGGTCGCGACGGGATGACTCCCCATGTTCTGGTGATGACAGCGACTCCCATTCCGCGCACCGTTGCCATGACTGTCTTCGGGGACCTCGATGTGTCGGAGCTGTCGGAGCTACCTGGGGGCCGTCGTGAAGTGAAGTCCTTCGTGGTGCCCATCCTCGAATTGCCGGCTTGGGAGGCGCGGACCTGGGCTCGCATGAACGAAGAGGTTGCCCAGGGAAACCGTGTGTTCATCGTGTGCCCGAAGATCGTTGCGACGGAGCCCGGTGACGAATCACTCGAAAACGTACAGCAGCGGGCACTCCAGGAAATGCCTACGGCCCGGATTGGTGTCGTACACGGGCAGCTACCAGGGCAGGAAAAAGACCGCATCATGCAAGATTTCGCGCGCGGGAACCTCGATGTGCTCGTCTCGACCACTGTCATCGAAGTTGGCGTTGACGTGCCAGAAGCAACCGTCATGATGATCCGCCAAGCCGAGAGTTTCGGCGTTTCCCAGCTGCACCAGCTGCGTGGTCGCGTGGGCCGTGGCACTCGCGCCGGGCTGTGCTTCCTCTGCACGGCATCGCTGCCGGATTCACCGGAGCGCCGTCGTCTCGATGCCATCGCCGCGACTAACGATGGCTTTGAACTCGCACAGCTGGATGTAGCGACCCGCAGTTTTGGCGATGTACTTGGCGACGACCAGTCGGGCATCGCTACCGGACTCGGTCTGGTCGACCTAGTCGACGACTTTGACATTATCGATCGCGCTCGCGATGACGCTGCAGCTCTCGTCGCGCAATCGTCGGATATAGCGCGAGCATTGACAGTCGATATCACTGAGGAAGAAGCCGGGTATCTCGAGCGGTCGTAAACAAATTGGCGACTACGTCGTAAGCTATGTGTCATGAAGGAATCGAACGCAGCTGTGCCGACGACGGAATCAGTGTGCGCACCATTTGCTGGTGTCGTGCGACTGGAAGTCGAAGCAGGACAGACCGTGCAGACCGGTGATGTTGTCGCGGTTGTTGAGGCCGTGAAGCTGGAAGCTCCAGTGCTGGCGCCATGCCCTGCCACGGTAGAGAGCATTCCTGTCGAGAATTTCTCGGATGTGACAGGTGGAGATGTTGTGGCGGAGCTTTCGCCACTGCAGTCCACAGCGGCCAAGGATTCCGCACGATGACCCGCATTATTGCTGGTGAGGCCCGCGGACGGAGATTAGTCACGCCAAAGGGAACCGATACCCGGCCAACGTTGGACCGGGCTCGGGAAGCAATCTTCTCGTCATGGTCGACGCGTTTCGGTATCGAGGGCACGAATGTGTTGGATCTTTTCGCTGGATCTGGTGCGCTCGGGCTGGAAGCTGCATCAAGGGGAGCGGATCAGGTAACCCTCGTCGAGAATTCCCCCAAAGCTATCGCTGCCATTCGCACCAACATGCAGACAGTTGGACACCCACGCTGTCATCTGGCCGAGATGAAAGTCTCGACCTTCCTGTCGGGAACTCCATCGCAGCAGTTTGACCGCGTCATCGCAGATCCACCGTATGACCTGTCCGGTGAAGCCGTCACAGAGATGCTCGAAGCATTGCGTCCTTTTCTTGCCGACGGAGCCGTCGTCACGATTGAACGCCACCGCGATGACGAGGAAACTGTGTGGCCGACGGGCTACGACATGCTGCAGCAGAAGCTAAAACGACGAATCCACGGACTTGCGCGCTTTGATACGGCAATCTTTGATGCGGAGCAGGAAGCGACGGGGGAGCCGTCGACAAGCGAAAGCGAGGAATCGTAAGTGACTCATGTGTGCTGCCCAGGTTCGTACGATCCGCTGACTAGCGGTCACTTGGATGTGATTGAACGTGCATCCGTGCTGTTTGAGCAGGTAACGGTGCTGGTGACCCACAACCCAAATAAGTCAGGTCTGTTTACCGCAGACGAGCGGATGGATTTGATCCGCCAGTGCACAGAGCATCTTGGCAATGTCCGCGTAGATTCGTGGACTCGACTCCTGGTGGAGTATACGACTGCGCATGACATCAAGGCGCTGGTGAAGGGGCTGCGCTCGGCAGCGGACTACGAGTACGAGGTCCCGATGGCGCAGATGAATCGTCGCATGAGCGGTGTCGACACGTTGTTTATCGAGGCTGACCCAAAGTACGGGCATGTGTCCTCGACGCTGATGAAGGAAGTTGTGCGCTACGGAGGTCAAGTCGACGGTCTCGTGCCAGATAAAGTGGCCGAGGCGTTGCGCGCGAAGCTGTTGTAGGAACGCAAAGCTCCTGAACGTGACTGCATTTCGCTCATACCTCGCGAGTCATCCAACCAACTTTTCTTTTCGGTGGCATGCTGGTTTGTATGTATCGCGTTTTCGAGTCCCTTGATGAACTAGTGCAGACCGTCGAGGAGGCCTATGGCTTTCCTATGACTCCAAATTGCATGGTGCCACGCCGTGATGTTCTCGTTTTGCTCGATGAGCTGCGTGAGGCTTTGCCACACGAGCTCGATGATGCACAAGATGTGCTTGATCAGCGAGATCAGATTGTTGCGGATGCGGACGCTCAGGCTGCGGCTTCTCTTGCAGATGCTGAAGCAGAAGCGCAGCGCATTATCGATGAAGCAAACGAACGAGCACGTGCCACCGTTGAAGATGCAGAGCTTCGTGCGCACAACATGGTAACGAGCGCTCAAGATGACGCTGATCGCGTTCGCGACGATGCCGATCGTGAATACCGCCAGGTCACCGATCGCGCAGCATCTGAGGCGGATCGCCTGATTGCCTCAGGTAACGAAGCGTACGAACGATCCGTCCAAGAAGGCCTCACCGAACAGGCGCGTTTGGTGTCCGAGTCTGTCGTTGTTCGTGAAGCGGAAGAAGAAGCGCGTCGCCTCGTGGAGCAGGCTCACGCCGATTCAAATCGTCTGCGCACAGAATGCGACGTGTACGTCGATGGCAAGCTCTCTGAATTCGAGAACTCTTTGACGACGACGCTGCGTAGCGTCAGCCGTGACCGCGCCGCTATTCGTAAGGGAGCAGGTGCAGTGGGAGCTGGCCACGACGGTGGCGGTTCGCGCTACAGCCGCGACTATGACTCCGATCGCGATTACAACACTGACCGCAATTACGATGCCGATCGCGATTACAACACTGACCGCGGTTACGACGCGGATCGCAATTACGACGCATAGTGATAATCACTGACATCGGGGATTCGGGGTCCCGCGGGGTAGAATGAGCGACATCATGAATGAATCTTCTCCATTTGTTTTGGACGTAGGCAAGGTACTCCGCGAGGGCATGCCTGAACCTTTCTTGCGGGTCGGTGATTCTCCGGACCGCATCGGTGCAGAAATGATCGCCGTTGAGCCGGGCACCGAAGTCACCGTCGAAGGCATGATCACGCCGCTTGGTGGCGGTGTTCTTGTCGACGCTGATGTTCGAGCACCATTGACCGGCCAGTGTGTGCGATGCCTGGCAGATCTCGTCGATACGCTTGACGTGCATGTTTCGGCTGTTTTCTCTGCTAGTGAGGACTTCATCACGGGTGAAGATGCCGAGGAAGGTGACGAGATCGCACGGGTCATCGATGACAAGGTTGACATGACCCAGGCTGTCATCGATGAAGCCGTCTTGGCATTGCCGTTCAATCCCACATGCGAACTGATCGGTGCGGGCGAATGCTCGGAAGCGAAAACTGGGGTGCCAGCTCCAGATGGAGTGTCGGGTGAGGAAGAACGCGTTGATCCGCGGTGGGCTGGATTGGCCGAGAAGTTCGGCAATCTTTCTGCGGACGACGCTGACGAAGGTGACAAGAAGTGAGTCGTAAGCGTCGTTTGACGGGTGAGGCTGCCCGTTCGGCTGCGTTCAACAGCGTTGATCATGCTCCATTGTTGGAAGCACTGGGTGTGCAATTGGAAGAAGACCGTTTGTGTCTTGCTCTCACGCACCGTAGCTTTGCCAACGAGAATGGTCATTTGACCAACAATGAACGTCTTGAGTTTTTGGGCGATGCTGTGCTTGGCATGTGTATCGCGGAGGAGCTGTACAAGCGATTCCCAGATCGCGCTGAGCAGGATATTTCAAAAATGCGTGCGGGCGTAGTCAATATGTACGCACTCGCTGATCTTGCGCGTCGTATCGAACTCGGTCCGCACATTCTGCTGGGGCGCGGTGAAAAGGGAACAGGTGGCGCCGATAAGCATTCGATTCTGGCAGATACCACTGAGGCTTTGCTGGGTGCCATTTACCTTGAACACGGTTTCGACGTCGCGAAGGACACCATCCTCCGTCTCTTCGACACGATGATCGATGGTGCCCCCACTGAGTCTCGTGGCCGTGACTGGAAGACTCTGCTGCAGGAACGACTCGCAGCGAAGAAGATGCCTGCGGCCGAGTACACCGTCACGACCACCGGCCCTGATCATGAGCTCACATTCTTCGTCGATGCCGTTGTCAATGGCAAGGTCATCGGCCATGGCGAAGGCGGTACGAAGAAGGAAGCTGAGATGCACGCAGCTCATCAGGCGCACAGCTCACTGGTCTAAACACTTGTATGCCTGAACTTCCCGAAGTCGAAACCATTCGCGTTGGCCTGGAACCCTACGTCGCGGGCCAACACATTAGTGGTGTCGACGTATTCAATCCGCGTGCTGTCCGCCGTCAACCCGGTGGCGCCGAAGAATTCCGAGCGCGTCTCACCGGCAACCGAATCTCCCACACGGATCGACGGGGTAAGTACCTCTGGCTGGTACTTGACGACGACGCCTGCCTGGCCATCCACCTCGGCATGAGTGGCCAACTGATCGTTCCTTCTCCGGAACGGAAGCGCGATGGACACACGCGGGCCGTCGTCACGTTGAGCAACGGGACCGAGTTGTGGTTCCAGGATCAGCGAACTTTTGGGTGGCTCTGGGCGTGCGATGTAATTCCTGCGGTGCATGTTGCGTCGCGGAAGGTACCGGCAAAGTTGGTGCCGGGGCCGGTGGTTCATATCGCGCCAGACCTGCTGGAACCGGGGCTGGACCCGGTTGTGCTTGCACATCAGATGCGATTGCGCCGGTCGGGGATAAAGAGGGTGCTATTGAACCAGGAAGTGGTCAGCGGCATCGGGAATATCTATGCGGACGAGATGCTGTGGGCAGCACGGGTGCACGGAGAAATCCCTGCGAGTGAATTGTCTGTGCGGAAACTCGCGCAGCTCATTCGGGCGGGGCAGGGCGTGATGCGGCGAGCTATCGCTGCTGGTGGCACCAGTTTTGATGAGTTGTACGTCCACGTCAACGGTCGCAGTGGGTATTTCTCCCGGTCGTTGGAGGCATATGGACGTGCTGGAGAGCCATGCAGTCGGTGCGGAGGGCTAATTGTGCGACAGAGTTTTATGAATCGCTCCAGCTATTTTTGTGCTCGTTGTCAGAAAAATTAATGAGCTGACTTCGATGGCAGTTAAAATCGTTCACTATGGAATGGATGGAAACTGCAACCGGGTGGGTTGAAGCCTGGAATGACAAGTACTGGCTGCTGATGATTGCGCTGCTAGTCTCGGCTGGTCTGTACTTCTGCGTGCGAACGTTCGTCGTTCAGGTGCGCTACGTGCCTGAGATGTTTCGGGCAATCACGGAAAAACCGTCAGACATCTCGGAAGGCATCAAAGGTATCTCGGCCTTCAAAGCCTTCACAATTTCGGCAGCTTCGCGCGTGGGTACGGGCAATGTGGCAGGTGTCGCGGTTGCTATTTCGACGGGTGGTCCGGGCGCTGTCTTCTGGATGTGGCTGCTCGCCATCATTGGTGGTGCGACCAGTTTCGTGGAATCAACACTGGCGCAGCTGTACAAGGTTAAAGATGACGATGCCTATCGAGGTGGACCCGCGTACTACATCACCAAAGGTTTGGGCGAGAGGTGGCGATGGATGGCCGTTCTCTTCGCCATCGCCATCACTGTGACCTATGGTTTCGTATTCAATGCTGTTCAATCGAACTCGATTACGTCTGCTCTGAATGAATCGATGGGACTTGACTCGACTGCTGTCAAAGCGGGCATCGGTATTGTTCTGGCGATCCTGACCGCGTTGATCATTTTCGGTGGTGTACAGCGTATTTCGGCTATCACCCAGGTGATCGTTCCGGTGATGGCCACGCTTTACATCGTGCTTGGTGTGATCGTTCTCGTCCTCAACCTCGCTGAGGTGCCAGGAATGCTGTTGCTGATCGTCGAGCATGCATTCGGCATCCGGGAGATCGCAGGAGCAGCCTTCGGTACCGCAATCATGCAGGGTATCCGTCGAGGACTGTTCTCTAATGAAGCAGGTATGGGTTCGACTCCTAATGCTGCTGCGTCGGCGTCCGTTTCGCATCCGTGCAAGCAAGGACTTATCCAGACGTTGGGTGTCTACTTTGACACGTTGATCGTCTGTACCGTCACTGCGGTCATCATTTTGCTTTCCGATCCCACTTACGGCGGGGACGTTGAGGGCACGAGCCTGACCCAGTCTGCGCTTGCAGCGCAGGTAGGTGGCTGGGCAATTCACGCGATCACGATCATTATTTTCTTCCTGGCGTTTTCGTCGATCATTGGCAACTACTACTACGCAGAGGCGAATATTCCGTTCTTGTCCAATAGCGCAGCGTTGAAGAATGGTGTCCGAATCCTCGTCTTGCTCTGTGTTTTTGGTGGCGCAATTGGTTCGGTACCGCTGGTGTGGGCACTGGCTGATGTGTTCTCTGCATTGATGGCAACGATCAACATCGTGGCAATTCTCCCGCTCGGTGGCGTAGCAGTGGCTCTGCTTGGTCATTACGCGAAGCAGAAAGCCCAGGGTCTCAATCCGGTCTATCACCGCGACGATCTGCCCAATATTCGAGGACACGAGAATATTGAGTGCTGGGACGGTAGTGACCCAATGACTCGTCGAGAAGCAGAATCTGTCTAACGTAGAAGCATGAGTGAGACGATACGGCTAACCGCGTGGGTCCACGGACATGTGCAGGACGTTGGCTTCCGCTGGACCACGCGGTCGCGAGCATTAGAGCTCGGGCTTGTCGGTTTTGCCAAGAACTACCCGGATGGGCGAGTGCTCGTGGTGGCCGAAGGCTCAGCCGAAAAGTGTGAGGAATTGCTTGCCTGGCTCAACGGACCGGATACGCCTGGTGTGGTCGAAACAGTTGTCAGTGATTTTTCCAAGCCACACGGCGATTACCTAACCTTTGATCGCAGGTAACTCGGGTATCCTGACCTGATATGCACCTCAAGTCGTTGACCCTCAAAGGATTCAAGTCCTTCGCGTCAGCGACGACCCTAAAATTCGAGCCAGGAATTTGCGCCGTCGTCGGACCGAACGGGTCAGGTAAATCGAATGTCGTTGATGCCCTCGCGTGGGTCATGGGCGAACAAGGCGCAAAGACGCTGCGTGGCGGCAAGATGGAAGATGTCATCTTCGCTGGCACATCTGGTCGAAAACCACTGGGACGAGCAGAAGTAACCCTCACCATCGACAACACTGATGGTGCGCTGCCGATTCAGTATCGCGAAGTGTCGGTAACCCGTCGCATGTTCCGCGATGGCGCCTCTGAGTATGAAATTAATGGCTCCCGCTGCCGCCTCATGGATGTCCAAGAACTTCTGAGTGACTCCGGCATTGGTCGCGAAATGCACATCATCGTGGGGCAAGGACGCTTGTCGCAGATTCTCGAAGCACGCCCAGAAGAACGGCGTTCCTTCATTGAAGAAGCTGCGGGTGTGCTGAAACACCGCCGTCGTAAAGAGAAGGCGCAGCGCAAGCTAGCCTCAATGCAGGCGAACTTGGACAGGTTGACAGACTTGACGACGGAGCTGCGTCGCCAGTTGAAACCGCTGGCTCGGCAAGCTGAGGCAGCGAAGCGTGCGCAGACTGTGCAGGCGGATCTGCGTGACGCAAAGCTTCGGCTGGCTGCTGCGGATTTGGTGGAGCTGCGGGCATCATTGAACGATGTCGCTGAGCAAGCGCGCATTATTCAAGCCAAAGTCGATGATGCGACGATGCGCCTGGAAATCGCGACCGAGCGCCGTGACGAATTGGAAGCCGAGCTGGAACGCGTCACGCCACTTGCGGAGTCCGCACGAGAGCTGTGGTTCCGACTGTCGGCGTTGTCCGAGCGAGTAGGTGCGACCCGTCGTATTGCTGCTGACCGTGCTGCAGATGCAGTTGCGGTGCCATGGGCTGGTCAAGACCCCGATGATCTGGAAGCTCGGGCTGACGTCGCTGCCGAAGAAGAAAATGTACTGGCAGAAGCAGAATCGCAGGCTCGCGAACGGCTGGAGACCATTCGCGATGTGCTCGCTGAAGCTGAGGAAGAAGCCCGTGCGGCGGAGCATGAGCACCTAGCAGCGGTGCGGGCGATTGCCGATCGTCGTGAAGGTGTTGTGCGGTTGGTTGCTGCGGAGGAGTCGGTGCGAACGCGATTACAGGCGGCGCGCGATGAGGCAACACGTCTCGACGAACAGTTCGCCGAAGCCGATGATCGCCGGGCCGATGCAGCGCAAGCGGTGGAAGAAGCAGCTGCCGAGCTCGCTGAAGCCGAGCTAGCGGTGCCCGAATTGCGCGAATCTCATGAGCGTGCACAAACCGAAGCACAGGATGCAACACGTCGAGTGCAGGAATTGCGCAACCAGGAACGTGCATTGGAACGTGAGATTTCTGGTTACCAGGCGCGTATCGAGGCGTTGACGGCGGCTCGTGATGCCGCAGCATCAGACGGTGCGGGGTGGCTTCGCAAGAAGTTTGAGTTGGGCAGCATTTCCGAGCTGCTGTCTATCGAGCCCGGCTGGGACACTGCTATCGCTGCAGCTCTCGGGTCTGCCGGTGATGCCTTGGTAGCTAATGGTGACACCCACGCGGATGCAATCATCGCTGAGCTCACTGAAGCTGCTGCTGGCCATGCAGTGGTGGTGCAGCCGTCGCAGGCATCGACGTGGCGCCTCGATGTTGAGGTTCCCGCTGATTGCCAATGGGCGCTAGACGCTGTGCAGTTCCCTGATACGTTGGCAACATCCATGACGGCTCTACTTGTCGACGTCGTGCTGTGCCCGGACCCTGAATCTGCGCGCAGCGTGGTCGATAACGACAACCGACTTCGCGCTGTGACTGCTGATGGCAGCTTGTTTGGCCCAGGCTGGGTGATGGGTGGCCGCACTGGTGGCTCGAAGAAGAAGGGGTCTGCGAAAGGCACAGCACAGTCAGGTCAGTCGAGCGTCGAAATTTCCGCTGCTATCACGCAGGCAGAAAAGGACCTCGCAGCGGCTAAGAATCGACTCGCTGACCTTGCCGGTGTTTTGTCGGGAGCCACGCAGGAAGAAGAGGATCGTCGCACTGACGCGGCTGCAGCTCGCGCAGCACTTCGCGATCAGGAGCACACGATCAAGTCCTTGTCCGATGCTCGTACCCGAGCCCAATCCCAGCTCGCTAGTGTCGAGCATTCCTCACAGCGCGCGACTGAGCGTAGGGAAGAGGCTGCAGGTCGCGTCGATAAGCTCACTGCTGAGCTGGAAGAAGTAGCCGACCGGCTTTCGCGTATCGACGATGACCCTGCCGAAGGTGAACCGTCCACAGAAGAGCGCGATCGTACTCAAGCGGCGCTGGCACAGGCTCGGGCGATGGAGACAGAAGCTCGATTGGCTCTGCGTACTGCCGAAGAACGCGCCGGTAGTGTGCGTGGAAAAGCGGATCGACTGCGCCGTGCTGCTGTAGCAGAGCGGGCAGCGAAAGCGCGCCACGAGCAGACTCAACTACGTAAAGCTAAGCAACGCGAATTGGCTGCGACCGTGGCAGACTTGGCCGAAGCGCTGTCGGGTCGAGTGTCCATTTCCCTCGATCGGGCGGCTGCAGATCGTGATGAGCAAGAAGAAGAGAAGAAGCTCGTATCAGCGGCGCTGCAGCAAGCTCGAAACGAGGCGAACCAAGCATCACAAGAGCTGGCGAAGCTGACGGACTCGGCTCACCAAGGAGATCTCGCGCGCGCAGAGGCACAGGTCCGGGTTAATCAGGCTGAGGAGACTGTCACTGATCAGTTGGGTTTGGCTGTCGACGAACTTCTGGCTGACTACACGCCGGATGAGGAGTTTGATAGGGCTGCGACCGTCGCAAAGCTGAAGCAAGCGGAGAAGGATCTTCGCGTGTTGGGTCGCGTGAATCCGCTGGCGCTTGAGGAATACAAGGCGATGGAGGAACGCTACACATTTTTGTCGACGCAGCTCGATGATGTGCAGCGAGCCCGTAAAGATCTGCTGGGCGTTGTGGAAGAAGTCGACGATACGATTCTCCAGCTTTTCACCGATGCATGGCATGACGTTGAGGCTGAGTTCCCGAAGGTGTTCAACACCTTGTTCCCAGGTGGTGAGGGACGACTGGTTCTGACTGAACCTGATGACATGCTGACCACGGGTATCGAAGTCGAGGCTCGTCCACCGGGCAAGAAGGTGAAGCGCCTGTCTCTGCTGTCGGGTGGCGAAAAGTCACTGACCACGTTGGCCATGTTGGTGGCTATTTTCCGTGCTCGCCCAAGTCCGTTTTACGTCTTGGATGAGGTTGAGGCAGCGCTCGATGATGTCAACTTGCGACGTCTCATCGCGCTGCTGAAGGAATTGCGCGAGACGAGCCAGCTCATCGTGATCACGCACCAGAAGCCGACAATGGATGTCGCGAATGTGTTGTACGGCGTGACGATGCAGGGCGATGGCGTGACGCGCGTGATTTCGCAGCGAATGTCACCTCAACTGGAAGCCGAGCCCGTCTCCCCGGAGTGACCTTAATCACAACTAGTGTTCCGTAGGGCGTTAGATTTCCCGTTTTGCCTAGGGTTGTGTCATGACTATTCAGGCACAAGCGGTACGGCGATCCTTCGGCACAAATGTCGCTGTCGCACACGCTGACCTTGATATCCGTGAGGGAACCGTAACGGGTCTGATTGGCCCTAACGGATGTGGCAAGACTACGTTGCTGCTGATGCTCGCCGGGCTTCTTGCCCCTGATATTGGCAGTATTCGCATTGCTGGGGTCAATCCTGTGACACATGGCCACGCAGCACGGGCGAAAATTGGGTGGATGCCTGACCACGTAGGTACCTGGGAAAGTCTGACTGCCACTGAAATTCTCGTCACCTTCGGTGAGCTCTATGGGATTCCAGAGAATCAGGGTTTCGGTATTGCACATCAGCTACTTGAGGAAGTCGGGCTATCCAAGTTCGCCGACCGAAAGGTCCGAGTTCTCTCCCGTGGCCAGAAACAACGCCTGTCGCTTGCCCGAGCGTTAGTCCATGACCCTGAGGTTCTCCTACTCGACGAGCCTGCCTCAGGCATGGATCCAGAGTCCCGACTAACTCTCCGTGAAATCATTCGTCGTCGTGCCCAGCAAGGCACAACAGTGGTGATCAGTTCGCATATTCTGCCGGAGCTCGAAGCGATGGTGGACGACGTGGTGATGATGCAGGATGGTCGAACTATTGCACAGGAATCCTCAGGGACGTCGCCGGTATGGCGCATAGTCAGTCGTGATAGCGAATTACTGCTGGAGTGGGCAACAGCCAATGGACTTGCGCGACCCCGACCAGTAACGGACTCATCGGTAACTGGTGGATCTGAGGTTGAGTTCACAGCACCAGAAACAGAAGCATCGCGGTACTTGTCAAGCGCCCTGCAAGCTGGAGTAACTGTTGTGCAGTTTGGTTCTCGGTCACTGGAATCGCGCTACCTCAATATGACTACACAAAAGGACGCATGATGAGCCTACAACTGCCTGATTCCGTTGAGTCGACGGGAAGTACAGCCCAGGCCACCAAGTCGAAGCAGCCGAGGACCAGTGCAATTAAGTCTTTGACTCAGATGGAATTGAAGCAACGGGTTCGATCCGGACGCTGGCGCATTACCTTGGGGATCTGGTTTGCCGTCCTCCTTGCGTTGACGTTCGCACAGCTCTTCTTCTTTGATTCCAACTTGAGTGGCACTGCAGGAACCTACTCGCGGCCGGGCGCGGCCAATGTGGCAGGAACGACGCTGCTCGTTGTTCTTCTCGTAGGACTGGTCATTTCTCCAGCGCAAACAGCGACATCGATCAACGGCGATCGTCGTGACGGAGTATTGGCTCTTGTGCAAGCAGCACCGGTGTCGACGTGGAGTTTAGTGCTGGGCAAGCTCCTCGCAGCGTGGATTGCTGCACTGGCTTTCCTTGTGACAAGTCTTCCGGTCCTGCTGTGGATGGCTGCACTCGGTGGCATTCCGTGGTGGAGCCTGGGGTTGGCAATCGTTGTTGAAGCGCTGCTCCTTCTCGCAGTGTGTGGAGTTGGCCTTGGCTTGTCGGCGTTGACCCCGCGAACTGGGGCCTCCACCATGCTGTCCTATCTCTTCGTCGCAGTGATTGTGATTGGATTGCCCTTCCTCATGTTGATGCTGACCCCAGCAATGGAAGTATCCGAAGAGCGAACGGTTGCTAGGCAGACATACTACGACTACGAATTCAACGACAATCTAGAGAACGTCAAAATACCGTGCACTGAGTCAAGAGAAGTCGTATACACCACCGATGCAAGACCGTTCGTGTGGCTATTGTTCCCAAATCCTTTGGTCATCGTCTCGGATGCAATGCCGATCCAAGAGGGAATGCTCACTCCCACCTCATTGATTAGAGACGGGCTATCCGAACTGATGTCACCACCGGACTATCCGCCGTCCACCTGCGAAGAGTTTGAGAGACGGTATCGAGAAAACTCGAGCTCGACTACCTACGAGCCATTCCAGGGCGAAGCAGTCAATCGTCCTGGGTGGATCTGGATCGTTGGGCTTGGTGTCAATCTTCTCTTCGGCGCTGGAGGGTTGTTCTTGGCTTATCGACGACTCCGTGTCCCGGCAACCAAACTTCCAGATAACGTTCGCATCGCCTAGAACTGACCACCCGGAATACACCGACTAGGGTCTACCAAGGAAATGTTGTGAAGTTTCACAACAATAGGATGGCCTTGAGCTGATATTTCTCGAAGAAACTGAAAGACTGTTTTCATGACGCCTAACCAATGGATTCTCATCGCTGCGCTCGTCGTAGTGCTCCTCATCATCATTGCTCTGGTGGCTGGATATCTTCGTCGCAAGAAGAACACCATTTCTTTCGAAGAGAAGAAGCAGCCTGAAGAGCTGACGCAGGCTGAAAAGTCGGGCAACTATCAAGCGCAGGGGGGTTTCAATTTCGCACCAGCGAGTTCTGAGGCGAAGGAGAAAGCACCTGAGGTACTTCCAGGTCAGGAGATTCGCCGGCCAGGAACCGCTGAGGCAGCATCCCCGGCTATTTCAGATGAACCACGGATTCCAACTCCACCAGCTACTGAAACCACTCGCGACGACTCGGTTGTTAACGAGGACGAGCTGCGTGAGGCGGAGAAGCCTGAGAGCATCGTCGTCAAGCCAGAACCCGAAGCAGAACCGGAACCAGTCGGGGATGCGACCGAGGACGACGTCAAAGACGCATTGGCAGAGGTTGAAGAGTCGCTGGAGCTGGAGGCAGTAGAACTCGACGAACCGGAGATCGCTGACGAGGCTCCAGTGGAGGTATCGGAGCCTGCGATTGCGCAAGAAGTTCCGGTCATGGAGACCCCTGTTCAGGAGCCGGTTGCTGCTCAGGAGCTGGATCAGATTGATCCAGCTGAGGGGCGTATTCACCGACTGCGCGGTCGGCTGTCCCGCTCTCAGAATGCGATCGGTCAGTCCGTGCTGGGTATTTTGGGCGCAGGCGATTTGGATGAAGACGCGTGGGAAGAAATTGAAGATACGCTGATCATGGCGGATCTGGGCGCGACGACGACCATGTCCGTGGTGGAAAAGCTCCGCGATCGGATCGCATCCCGCGGTATCTCTAGTGAGGCCGAGGCACGTGCGCTGCTGCGTGAAGTACTCATTGAAGAGTGCCAGCCGGATATGGATCGATCGATTCGCGCGTTGCCACACGAAGGCAAGCCAGCGGTGATTTTGGTGGTTGGCGTTAACGGCACTGGAAAGACTACGACGACGGGCAAACTTGCTCGAGTTTTGGTTGCACAGGGGCACAAGGTGGTACTTGGTGCTGCGGATACCTTCCGAGCCGCTGCCGCGGACCAGCTGGAAACCTGGGGTCGTCGCGTCGGGGCAGAGACTGTTCGTGGCGCAGAGGGCGCGGATCCAGCATCAGTTGCTTTCGATGCGGTGGCTCATGGCATTGATACTCAGGCAGATGTCGTTATCGTCGACACTGCTGGGCGCCTCCACACCAAGACCGGCCTGATGGATCAGTTGGACAAAATCAAGCGCGTCGTCGAGAAGCGCAGCCGTGTGGACGAAGTGATTTTGGTTCTCGATGCGACGGTCGGCCAGAACGGTTTGACTCAGGCTCGTACTTTCCGCGATGTTGTCGATATCACCGGTGTTGCACTGACCAAGCTCGATGGCACCGCGAAGGGTGGCATTGTGTTCCAGGTGCAGCGTGAACTCGGCGTACCCGTCAAGCTTGTCGGCTTGGGCGAAGGTGCGGACCATCTCGCACCGTTTGAGCCTGCCGGATTCGTGGACGCATTGTTAGGAACCCACAACTAGTCGTTGACGATTAACCCGGTAGCGCAAAGAGTTTCAAAAAGGCCAAACCCGAGCAGCGTCCATCTTCACTGCTCAGGCTTCTGAGTCAACCTAGGGCTTGGCTAGTCCACGTGCAATTCAGTTCTTTTTTCAGGAAGCACGTACAGCTAGGACACCTGCGCCCCCATGCCGAGTGCGAGGAAACCCGCTGCTACAACCGAAGAAGTCCTTTTCATCATCTTGGTACCTTCCTTCTAAGAAGCATGGGGAGTGGCGTTATGTTAGCTACGAATTGCAATCCGAATTAATTAATGGAATTCGTGCCATGATCATTTTCGTTCTTCAGAATTGAAGTTTGAACTCGCTTCGTGGAACTACGTATCACTTGCTTTTCTTAAGTCTTGTTGAGGTAGAACGCACGTGTACGGGGAGTATCCAAAGGGCGAGTTTTCAGGAGCGATTTCGTCTGACAGCGGCGACGAATTGCCACCGGCCTATATGTAGGCTGCGTGGGCCCGGTGCTAGCTGTTTTCTCGGACCGTCACCAGGTAGTCTGGGGAGGTTACTGACGGCCTGTGCCAGATTGCTGTAATTACTGGGAGCGAAATTTTGTTTGAGTCACTGTCCGACCGCTTGACCGGCGCCCTCAAGGGGCTGGGGGGAAAGGGCAAGCTTACTGAAGCTGATATCAATGCCACTGCCCGCGAAATTCGTTTGGCGCTGCTCGAAGCTGACGTCTCGCTGCAGGTGGTTCGAGCTTTCGTAAAGCGAATCAAGGAACGCGCTAACGAAGTCGTTCAAACCCAGACTGTCAATCCTGCGAACAAGGTCATTGAAATTGTCAATGAGGAGCTTGTCGAGATTCTGGGCGGCGAAACTCGTCGGCTCAATCTTGCCAAGAATCCGCCGACCGTCATCATGCTTGCCGGCCTGCAGGGCGCGGGTAAGACGACGTTGGCCGGTAAGTTGGCTAAGTACCTTTCGGGCCAGGGGCATACCCCGGTCTTGGTTGCATGTGACTTGCAGCGTCCGGGTGCCGTTCAGCAGCTCGAAATCGTAGCTGAGCGAGCTGGTGTACCCTGCTTCGCCCCATTCCCAGGCACCGCAGTGGATTCCACCCATGAGATGGGTACATCGCAGGACAGTCCGGTTGATGCTGCGTTCCGTGGTATGGCTTACGCTCGTCAACATCGACATGACGTTGTTATCGTGGATACCGCAGGCCGACTCGGTATTGACGAAGTGTTGATGCAGCAGGCATCAGATATTCGTGAAGCGATTAATCCAGATGAAGTCCTCTTCGTCATCGATGCCATGATCGGCCAGGATGCTGTGGAAACAGCAAAGGCCTTCCGTGACGGTGTCGATTTCACTGGTGTTGTATTGACCAAGCTGGACGGCGATGCGCGCGGTGGCGCTGCGCTGTCGATTCGTGAGGTCACGGGTAAGCCAATTCTGTTCGCTTCGACGGGCGAAAAGCTGGAAGACTTCGATGTCTTCCACCCTGACCGTATGGCGAGTCGCATCCTCGGCATGGGCGACCTCAAGACATTGATGGAAGTTGCCACCAAGGAGATCGATCAGGAGCAGGCGCAGAAGACTGCCCAGAAGATCGGTAGTGGTGAGCTCACCCTCGATGACTTCCTCGAGCAGATGATGATGGTGCGCAAGATGGGGCCAATTGGCAACATCTTAAAGATGCTCCCAGGTGGCTCCCAAATGTCGGAAATGGCCGACATGGTGGATGAGAAGCAGCTGGATCGTATCCAAGCCATCATCCGCGGTATGACCCCTCAAGAGCGCGAAGACCCAAAGATCCTGAACGCATCGCGACGCAAGCGAATCGCTAATGGTTCAGGTGTGACGGTTTCCGAGGTCAATCAGCTAATCGAGCGTTTCTTCGAAGCGAAGAAGATGATGAGCCACATGGCTGGTCAGTTCGGTATGCCTGGTGGACGTCCTTCGAATCGTAAGAACAAGAAGGGCCGCAAGGGCAAGAAGGGCCGCAACAAGGGACGTGGCCCAACTCCACCAAAGGCAATGCGCCAGGGAATGGGTGGTGGCATGCCGGGAATGCCAGGCATGCCGGGAATGGGCGGCATGCCGGGAATGCCTGGTGGGCAGGGAATGCCAGACCTTGCAGAGCTACAAAAGCAGATGAAGGGCCAGATGCCTCCAGGCATGGAGGACATCGACTTGTCCCAGCTCGACTTCGGCAAGGGCAACAAGTAGTAACGCCCGCCTGACGACGAGTCGTCGAAAAGTCACTTCCCTTGGAAAAGGGGGAGTGGCTTTTTGTGTGTTTACCGTGCGCGAGTCGGCACCGAGTAGTTATGCCTCGTTGAGGAATGGCAGGAGACGACGTGTCATTTCCTTCGATAGGCTCTCAGCAATTTCATTGGAAATGTGATTGTCGTCGCGATAGACGTAGGTGTTTCCGATGATGGCACGGCAGCGCTGATCATCACAAAACTCATCGGTGAAATCGAGTGAAAGAGCTCGTGGCTCGTCGGCGAAAACGTAGTCTGCTTCGTTTTCGGGACTCATGACGAGTACACGGGGAATGTCACACGGTGTGTGTAGCGACGAGTCGGATTCCGGCATCGTCGGGGTGGATCGTGGGTGGATCAGACACTTCGTCGGTGAGAAGGACTCTCCGTTGGTGTCATATGCCCAGGGGGTGTCTCGAATACCGATGACGCGTGGTCCACGTGCCAGAACTTCCTGGTAAAACTCCTGGTAGCCGGAGGGCATGTAGTCAGTCAATTCGGAACCGGGGCGCGATGATGTGGCTACTACAACATCTGGATCAATGGTGTCTAGGTAGTCGAGCACAGCATGAGTCCATTCAATGCAAATGTCTCCGACTCCTTCAATAGGGCTCATCATTGGTGGACAGCCCTGGCGAAGAATGATGACGAGTCGGTAACCAGCTTCCTTCGCGGCCGCATCAAGAGGGGAGAACCAGTGCTCACTGTGCGAGCCCCCGACTAGAACCATCGTCTTGTCACCATTGACATCGCCGTACACACAGGGGGAATCGTCGGTCAATCGCTTGGTGGTAATAACTTTGTCAGCTTCTTCGAGACCCAATGTGATGCAGCCATCGAATGCAGGCTGTGGCCACAAGTCGCGGATATAAGAAGGATTCGGCTGAATCCTCTTGACATCCGGTACGTGAGCGCCGTCAGTTACTTCGAGCATGCCTGGATAATCACGTTTATCGAGCACCGATGCAGAGGCAACCTCGACTCGGTACGCATGAATCGGCTTCAAAACCAGCATCGACCCGGCAATCGTTGCGAGTGCGATACCAGCCATCGCGCGACGCCGTGAAGCAGCGGAGGTTTTCAGTAAAGCTGTTGCTTCCGCTACGACATCTTCATCTTTGCGTGGGCGTCGGCGTCGTTGAGCCAACGGCTTTTCGACGTACCGGTTAGTGAACCACGCCAGCACGAGGGAAGCGACGATGACTGCCGTGCCAACCGCGAACGATGGCTCGGCTTGATTGAAAAAGACTGTCGCAATGATGAGTAGCGGCCAATGCCAGAGGTACAGGGCGTAGGCGATTTCGCCGAAGAAGAGCATCGGTGGTGAGGACAGGACTCGTGTCGTGAAGCCGGGTTGTCCACCTGCGATGATAACGAAGGCCGCACCAAGTAGCGGCCATAGTGCCCACGGGCCGGGGAAGAGCTGACCTCCGTCGAAAAAGAAGCCAGTGGAAATCACCATTACGAGGCCCAATGGCGCAAGAATTCGTGATGCTGTGGAAGAGACCGTGAGTCGTGATTGGTGGAGTACGAGCAGTCCGCCGAGACAGAGCTCCCACAGTCGTGCGCCGGTGGAGTAATAGGCAAAGGCTTGGTTAGTGAGATGCAGGTGCCATGCCCAGCCAAATGATGCCAAAGTGAATGCGAGAAGGATCCATTGAAGAATTGACGCTAGTCGAGAGGCTGCGGTGGTTAGGTTACGTTGGAGATACCATGCCAGACCGGAAATGATCAGAATGGCTGCCAGGTAGAATTGTCCCTGTACAGACATCGACCACAAGTGCTGCAATGGTGAGGTGTCGTCAGCAGCCGCAGCGTAGTCGGCACCGTGCCGGGCCAGTTGATAATTCTGATAATACAGAATCGATGCGAATAGCTGCTTCGCGTTCCGGCCCTCTATCAGCGTCGGTGCAAGCGTGAAAGCCGCGATCGTGGTCGCTGCAAGAACGACAAGCAGCCCGGGGGCGAGCCGTCGTAACGTTCTCCAAATTGACCACCATGGATTGATCGATTGCTCAGGTTTCTGTGCATTGCGGACTAGCGCGCCGAGGAAAAAGTATCCCGAGAGCAGCAAGAACACATCGACTCCACCCGAAACTCTGCCGACATAGACGTGAAATACAACGACAAGGGCGATGGCGATGCCACGGAGACCATCGAGATCGAAGCGGTATTTGGACGTTGCACTAGGCATAGAGCTGACATCACCCACGGAAGCGGAATCGGCAAAGTTAAACAAATTTACTATCTACATTAGGGGGCGCGGACTATCGTGCAGAAGTCGGGGTAGCTGACTTGGACTGCGAGGTTGACGTCGGCTTTGATAGGGACGTTGAGGTCGACTTTGACCGTGACGGCGAGGTCGACGGCGACGTTGATGTCGATGAAGCAGCTGACTTTTTAGAGTCTTCCTTCAAAAAGCTGTTCACTTGGCGATCAAGCTCGGTGGCTAGCGTCTTTGCGAACGTCACGGAAACATGGTTGTTGTCGCGGTAGACGTAAACATTGCCAATGACGGCGGGGCAGCGGTTGTCATCACAGAAGACATCGGTGAAATCCACCGAAATTGCATCAGGCAGGCTTTCCAGGACTTCCTTTGACTCATTCTCGGTGGGAAAAGCCCGTTTGCGGGGAATATCGCACTTCGTCGGCGCATTACCTCCGTGCTTCGATGCGCGATCAGCGTCGGTGATAGGCATTTTCTGTGTGGTGTTGTCGTCTTCCATACATGAAGTCGGGGCAAACCGGTGCCCATCGGTATCGAATGGCCACGGATTATCTCGAATGCCGATGACGCGAATGCCTCGATCGGATACCTCATTGAGGAATTCTTCGTATGCCCACGGCATAAAGTCGACTCCGTCGCGACCGGCACGAGTGGTTGTCGTTACCACGACATCGGCCTTCACTTCGTCGAGGTAGTCAAGGACGTTGCGGTTAAACGCCTGGCAGGTCTGCGGGCGCGCAATATTATCCACCCAACCAAGCGCAGACGGGCAACCTTGGCGAAGCACGGTGATGAGTTTGTAGCCATTCTTCTTTGCAACCACATCGAGCGCTGGGAACCATTGCTCACTGTGCGAGCCGCCCACCAGCACCATCGTCTTCTTCGACTTCTTGTCTCCGTAGATACATGGGTGAAGTTCGGAAGCTGGAGCAGGGGTCATCGTGACGCATCCATCCAAGCCTGGCTTCGGATACATTTCACGAATGACATCTGGGTCTGGCGAGTACTCCGTTACCTTCGGAACCGGTTCCTTATCTGTTATTGCGAGCGCTCCCGGATACTTATTGACATCAAGAACTACAGTCTTCGCATCATCCAACCGCGAATCATGAATCGGTTGCAGCGACAACATCAAGCCAGCCACCACAATCAGTGCGACACCGGCCAGAGCCTTAGCCTTTGCCTTTCCGGATCGTCGCAAATCAAACCAGGCATTCGCCACAACTGGCTCAGTTCGGCCCGGTCGGCGGCGTGATTGCATCATTGGCTTTTCGACGAAGCGGTGCGTCAACCACGCCAACACCACGGAAACAACGATGATCCAGGTACCGAGCATTGCTGTTGGCTTCTTCTGGCCGAAATACGCGGTGGAAACAATCAGCAGTGGCCAATGCCAGAGGTACAGCGAGTAGGCGATATCGCCAAGGAAACGCATTGGACTACTGGAGAGAATCTTTGTTGCCATGCTCGGACGACCACCGGCAACGATGATGAGAACGGCTCCAGCAATCGGCCATAGTGCCCACGGGCCAGGGAATAGGCGTGCCCCGTCGAGGAAGAAGCCAGTAGAGACAACCATTGCCAGGCCGATGAATGGGAGAATTCGGTAAATAAATGGTGTGGCTTCTGTTTCGTCGGTCCGAGTAGTAGCTGCCGCGCTAGAGCGTGCGCGCAGACTTAGCGCCAATGCCAACACGGCGCCGAGTGTTAGTTCCCACAGTCGCGTGGGCAATGAGTAGTAGTTCAGGGGTTGGTTCTGCCCATGCTGAATCAGTGCCCACACGAACGACGCAATGGTCACTGGCACGAGGATAGCCAGCGCAACTGGGACAATCCGGCCACCTGTCGCGTCCTTTCCCTTGGATAGGAATCGAGCATTGCGCTTGGCGGCAGTCGAACCAATGTCGACCGAATGCTTGCGAAGGAGCCACGCGAGAATGGTGACAAACGTAATTGCGAGCACATAGAACTGTCCCTGTACTGACATGGACCACAGGTGCTGCAGCGGAGAAGTCTCAAGCGTTGCGGCCTCGTAATCTGCACCCTGTTGTGCAAGTTCATAGTTCTGAAAGTAAAGAACTGAGGCTGTCAATTGCGCTGCAATTTCACCACTTCGCAACGAAGGCACCAGCCATAACACGGCGACCGTAGTTACTCCCAGAGTGAGTAGCAAGCTTGGCAGGAGTCGTCGTAACGTTCGCCAAAACGACCACCATGGATTCATCGATTGTTCGGGGCGCTGCGCATTGCGGAGCAGCGAGCCAAGGAAAAAATAGCCAGAAAGCAGCAGGAAAACATCAACGCCACCGGAAACCCGCCCCACATAAACGTGGAATAGGACGACGAGTGCGATGGCAATACCGCGTAGGCCATCGAGGTCATAGCGGTATCGAGAGGCTCTGGATGATGCCATTCTGGCGTAGGGCTCCTCATGAGTTGTGCGAATATGGCGGATAATCTCAGTCCAGCGTTCAGATTCTAGTCAGTGAAGAACAGTTAAGCCTTGTTTGGGTCTGTGCCGGTGATTCCAGTGGGCTAGTAGCGGGAATTCCGGTTTTTGGAAATGGAGAGTCCCGCTGGTACTGTTTTTCAGGTTGCCACCTGGCAATACTGCGGAACATTAGAACTGACCACGGTCACCTAATGGTCACCCGCAGGAAAAACTAAGGGCTAAACCGGCCGAACAGAATTCAGCGTGTCCGCACGTCATTACTGTCGGTGTCATAAGAATTGCCCGTGACCACAAGATTTGGAGACTTCTATGTCCGTAAAGATTAAGCTTCAGCGCCTTGGCAAGATCCGTGCACCTCACTACCGCGTAGTTGTGCAGGATTCCCGCACTCGTCGCGACGGCAAGGTCATCGAGAACATTGGTACCTACGAGCCAAAGTCTGAGCCTTCCGTCATCAACATCAACTCTGAGCGCGCTCAGTACTGGTTGAGCGTTGGTGCACAGCCAACCGAGCCAGTACTCGCACTGCTGAAGGTCACCGGAGACTGGCAGAAGTACAAGGGCATCGAGGGTGCAGAAGGCTCCCTCAAGGTTGCAGAGGAAAAGCCATCCAAACTGGACCTGTTCAACAAGGCTCTCGAAGAGGCTAATAACGGCCCAAGCGCAGAGGCAATCACCTCCAAGCGTCGCGAAGCTAAGGAAGCTGCAAAGGCTGCTAAGGAAGCAGAAGAAGCAGCTGCAAAGGCTGAGGAAGCAAAGGAAGAGTCCGCTGACGAGGCTGCAGAGTAATTCTGCTCCGTCGCACTTTTAGTAGCTTTCGAGCTATGAACTAGCGCAGTAGACCGCCACTCATGTTCCATCAAGGAGCAGAGTGGCGGTCTTTTGTGCCCTATCGGCTACCATCTTTAGGGTGAATAGTAGCGACCTGGTGCAGATTGGCCGAGTGATCAAGCCCCACGGTGTCCGTGGCGAACTCGTTATTGACCCAACGACAGATGACCCGGACGGGCGATTCGCCACGGGCGAAAAACTCGTTGGAAAGCAGCGTGGCAAAGAGCGCGAGCTCGTCGTCAAGTCCATGCGCCCGCACCAGAATCGATTGCTCGTGGTGTTTGAGGAAATCAATGATCGAACGGAAGCGGAGACGCTGCGGGGAATGCGCTTTTATGCCGAGCCTGTGTTCGATGATGCCGATGAAGAAGCCTTCTATGATCACGAACTCGTTGGCCTCAGTGTGCTGAACTGTGGTGCTGTTGATGAGCAGACGGCTCACAATCGTGCCTACGAAGGTGCCCAGCCTGAGCCAGTTGAGGTTGGTGAAGTTGTAGGGGTGCTCCGCAATCCAGCTCAGCGCTTATTGGAAGTGCGATTGGAATCTGGGGAAGTTGTGCTCGTGCCCTTCGTCCACGCCATCGTTCCAATTGTGGATGTGGACAACGGCGCTATCGTCATTGCACCTCCCGACGGGCTGTTGGACATCAACTAGGAAAATTAGAGCAATTACGGCGGACCTTTCCCGGACTGGCCAGGACTGAAAGTAGAAAACACCGATGCGTCTCGATGTCGTCACGATCTTCCCCGAATACCTCGATCCGCTGCGCCATGCTTTGCTGGGCAAGGCGATGGAAGATGGCTTGCTCGAAGTAGGCGTCCACAATTTGCGACAGTGGGCTCCAGGTGTGCACCAGGCTGTCGACGATTCACCATATGGTGGTGGGCCAGGAATGGTCATGAAGCCAGAGGTGTGGGGGCCTGCGCTTGACGACGTTGCCACTGGAACGGGGCTTGCTGCTACCGGGGATTCCCTGGAAAGCGCCACACCGCATGTAACGAAACTTCGCCATGATGACATTGAAGGCTTGCCACGAGAGTCGTCGTATAGCGATGTTATGAACGAAGCGGACAAGCCGCTGTTAATTGTGCCGACCCCGGCTGGGAAGCCATTTACTCAGGAGATGGCGCGGAGTTGGTCGCACGAGAAACACATTGTTTTCGCGTGTGGGCGGTACGAGGGCATTGATCAGCGAGTCGTCGATGAAGCAGCGAATCGATACCGTGTGGAAGAAGTCTCGATTGGTGATTACGTGCTGATTGGCGGGGAAGTGGCTGTCCTCGTGATTGCAGAGGCCGTCGTTCGTCTGGTGCCGGGGGTGCTGGGAAACCGCAAGTCGCACGAGGAAGATAGCTTCTCCGATGGGCTCTTAGAAGGACCGAGTTACACCAAGCCTCGCGAGTGGCGCGGACTAGAGGTTCCTCCCGTATTGTTATCGGGGAATCATGCGAAGGTGGATCGTTGGCGACGTGACCAGGCTTTATTGCGTACGCAAGCACGCCGGCCAGAGTTGCTCGATGGTATTGACCTAAGCAACCGTGACCAGGAAGTGCTGGAGCGCGGTGGCAGCCCCGAAGAATGACAGGGGTTGCCTAGAAAGTTCATATGAATTGCTATATGTAGATAAGCGATAGACTTGCAGAACCGCAGTAAAGCCGATTTACGGCACACCATGGCTTGTGGCTTATATCTCGTTCGGAGCACTACATGAATTCTTCTCAATCCCCAGGCACGAGAACCCACAATATTTCGGATCACATGCCGGATCGAGAATCGCTTGTGCAATTGACCAAGTTCGTCTTTGACCGTGGCCAGCGACCACTGATCCGTGGGTGGTTCCACCTTGTTGCAGCATTCTTATCGATCATTTCTGGATCGGTGTTATCGACGTATGCTTGGATGACTCTGCCGTGGGTACAAGCAGTGGGCGTCACAGTGTACGCTCTCGGCTTCTTCAGCCTGTATTCCGTGTCTGCCGCATACCACCGTGGCCAGTGGAGACATAGGCACACAGTTGAGTGGTGGCGTCGCGCGGATCATGCCACAATTGCCGTCTTTATCGCATCGACTTACACGCCCTTGTGCCTCATTGCGTTACCAGGGGGCAAGTCGACACTCATGCTAACGATTGCATGGACAGGGGCTCTTGTTGGAGTCGTCCTCAGTCTTGTATGGATTAACCATCCGCGTTGGCTGGCAGTGATCGTGTATATGGTCATTGGCTGGCTTATTGTCCCGTTGATCCCCGAGCTGTGGAACAACGCTGGCCCCACCATCGTGTGGCTGCTATTCGCGGGCGGCATCGTGTACACGGTGGGCGCCATGGCCTACGCATTTAAGTGGCCTGGGCGTGAGGCTCGTTTGTACGGCTACCACGAGCACTTCCATACCGCGACAATTGTCGCGGGCATCATTCACCTGATTGCTGTGTGGATGGTCGTCGTCAACGGTTAAGAGTTAAAGCTCAGTTTCACTGTTTCAGATCTATCTACTCTGGATGGCCATCGAACCCGCCTTGGTCGCCTGTGTGCAGAATCAACTGCATGATGGCACCGTGTTTTGAGTGCACACTGTGTTCAATTCCTGCAGGAACATACAGCACAGTGCCTGGTTGGAGTTCCTCGGTGCGATTGCCAATCGTGAAATCGACAGCGCCTTCAATCGTTTGCACTGTGATCGCGTGCGGAGCATGATGCTCGAGTAGTCGCTGTTCTGGGCCGAAACGGAATACCACGATGGTTGCACCATCGGATGTTGTCACTCGCTTTGCGACGGCGTAGTCGCCCGGCTTTATTGCCGGAGCTTCAGCGCACAGGTCGATGAGGCGAATGTCTTGGAAGTCTGGATCGGAATAGCTAGAGCTGTGGGACATGGTTTCCCTAACGTGGCATCGTGTGTCGATTGTGGCGGACATACAGTTTCGTTGACGCATCGGCGTGCGTGACTCGAGGCTTATGTGACTCCACGTCTACACGGACTACGGCGTAAAGTCACGGGTCTGGTCCAACGGATGGCGCGGGGGATTAGTAACCGAGCAGGGACGTTGGGAAGTTGCCCGACGGACTCGAGTGCTAGAGGGATTTTCGAGGAAAGAGCAGAGGGGATAGGCATTGCATATTACGAGGCCACGACACGTTGTGGGGTGGATAGCTGCAATTGCGTTAGTTGCAGTGTTTGCATCGACTGCGCAGGGGGCGGAATTGGATACGCAGTTCACGCGCCTCGTTTCCGAGCAACGTGGCGGATCTCTCGATGAGTTCTTCATCGAGATCAGTCAGATCGTTCGTCCCCTGTTCATTGCACCTGCGACGCTGGTGGCTGCCGCCCTATTGTGGTTTCGGTTCCGCGCGTTGGCCTTGCTATTGCCAGTCTCTTTTGGCTCGGCGATCGCGATGACCTACGCGATGAAGTGGTTCTTGGGTCGTGAGCGCCCAGCAGGTGACTTGTCCATGGTGAACTTGCAGGACGCTGCTTTTCCGTCAGCGCATGTAGCTGGCACCGCAAGCGCGAGCATGGCGCTGCTTCAAATATTGATGCCCGTGTTGCGTCGTACTATGCGTCGGCTACTGGAAGTCGTAGTTCTAGCGCTGGTGGCATGTGTCGCCTTGAGCCGGGTGTGGATCGGTGCGCATTGGTTGACGGATGTTATTGCTGGCTTGTTCGTTGGTGTCGTTGGCTTGCTGATCGGCCTATTGGTGCTGCGGTCGTCGTGGTTTCGTCGGCTGATACGCACTCGATAGAACACAATGGGTGGGCGTCGTGTCTGAGCCAAGTCGGTTAGTGGCGTGGCGGTGTGACGAAGCTGCGTCGTGACGTCGGGAGTTGCTAACTCTGGAGTGACTGACGCTTGTGAAGTGCCTGGGCTAGTGCTGCAGCCCGGTCTGCGTCGTCGACGGTAATGAACAGATCGGCCCCAATAGTCCGCTCGATACGCAATGCTTCTCCTTTTCGAAGCAGGATCGCCGTGCCTTGGGGTCCTAGCCGGTAACCCCAGCCACCCCATTCGCCGGGGCTGATGTTCGTCGCACTGATCTTCTTGATGCGCGCATACGGGATGTGGCTGCGTGGAAAGCCGAGGCCGAACGACCAAGTAATGCCACTGTCATCAACTCGAACTCGGACTGAGCTCATGGCGATGCCGAGAACTATGACAACCAAGCCAATCGAAATAAAGATAATGGCACCTGCAGCGTCGCTGCGGGTGGCAGCGATGACACCCCAACCGAGTAGGAAGGCGCCGAACCCGACGAGGATAAATAGAGCCCATCGCGACATAACGCCACGACCAAACCACACTGCGCGAGTCGTTTCGGGGAGTTCGCGAGAACTGCCTTCCCGGCTTGCTTCTTCACTGTCAGGCAAGGGGCGGGAGATGAGAGCTCCTATGGTGCCGAGGATGAGGGCAAGGGCAAGAACCGTGAGAATGTGCCACCCCGGGAGAACGAAGCCGTTGGCTGTTTCGAGGCCTCGTTGTGGATGCGCAACCACGATCAACATTGCAGACATGAGCCCTGCCGTGCCGACTGCCGAGCCCGCCATTGCTCGTGCGCCCCAGCCACTAGACATGCCACTAGCAGCGAAACCAATGAGCAAGGCCGCCGCAGTTAGCCCTAGCAGAAACGATCCGATGCCAAAGAACTCGACGGAGGTAAAGCCGTCGGCCACTCCGTTGATGCCAAAGTGGGTCGCCAATGGATCTGGAAGTTCGGGGATGATCACCGAATACCACATCAAGCTCGACAAAGAGACGATCGCGATCAGTACGACAGGCGGGGCAATGAACCTGAACTTGTCTGCTGGTGTCGGTGATTCCATGTGAGTCGGCCGAGCGGTCATCTTTCTACTTCACTCCCCGAACCGTAAGTCCAGCTATTAACTCGTGCAGCGAAACTTGAGAAGAATGAGCAGCAGTCGCAAGTTCGTCTAGAGCTTGCTCCACGTAGCTGTTCTGGTCAGGACGCGTGACGACGATCGCCCCTCGGCCACGTCGCAGCTCTACCCACCCGTCGTCGCGAAGTTGTCGATATGCACGCAGCACAGTGTTCTTATTGAGATCGAGTGAGCCGGCAAGCTCCGCAGCGGTGGGCAACTTCTCTCCGGGGGAAACATCACCCGTGGCAATTGCTTGGCGAAGTGCCGCAACGAGCTGCGAGTACAGGGGAGTCAACGACGAGGTGTCGAGCTCGATGAGCATGTCTTACAGCTCCCTTCGGTTAAAGGCGTAGAGACCCACGGCGATTGCCAATGCGGTCAGGATGACGGTGGAGGCGATGCTGCCGACGAGGTCCGGTGTCTCCACGGTTGACCCTGATGATAATTCTGCAACGGCACTGAGGAGGCCAGCTGGCGACCAGGGGCGGGCTGCTGGCCATAAGGAGGCAATGGAGACGGTTCCGTAATAGCCGATACCTGTAGCAGTTGCGCCGAGCGCGTTGGCACCGGCTGACGACGCTGCCATAGTGATCGCGATAAGTGAGAAAGCGAATACCAAGTACAAAGCTGTTGCGACGATGGGGCGCCAGGGCTCTGTGACATCGCTGAAAAGAAGAAACGTGCCACCAATTTCCGCTGCAGTTGCTGCCATGAGTACACAAAGAATAGTGGTGCTGGCTGCAACAAAGCCGGTCAGCCACACCGCGCTGCGGCGAACTGGCCGAGCGAGAATTGCGACGATTGTTCCCTTGGACACATCGGAAGAGATGACAGCTCCGCCGATGATCGCGATGATCATAACGACGATCTGTGAAAGGTTGCTGGCCCATTGTGTCCATGAGTCGATCGACGTGGGGTCGGGTATCGCTGATAGATCTATGGGGATGTCCTCGGTGCCAACCATGGCTTGGAGCATCTCGGGCATATATCGCGCAGTGACAGGTGACAGTACTGCGAAAAACAGCGCGACGATGATCAACGTCCAAAGTGACCATGAATATCGAAGTGCAGTGAATTGACGGCGAAGGAGAGTACGCACTGTGTAAGCGTTCATCGCTTGTCTCCTAAGGCGTTGGCGAATGCATCTCCGAGGCTGGACGGTTGAGGGTGAACAACCACGTCGGAGCATCCTGCAGCTGTGAGGATCTCTGGAATGCTGTCGGGTGAGTCGGTCCGGAACGTGGCAACAAACTGGTTCCTTGGATTCGATCCGTACCTTTGCGTGAGTTCGTCGATAGTGCCTTGCGCAATAGCGCGACCATGGCCAAGAAACGCTGCATTGTCACAGACGGCTTCTACATCTGCCATGGAATGTGTGGAAAAGAACACGGTGGCGTGACCACGAAGGCGGCCAATGAAGTCCAGTACTTCAGCACGAGCGATCGGGTCGAGTGCTGAAGTAGGTTCGTCGAGAACAATGACAGATGGGGTTGCCAAAACGGCTTGGGCGATCCCGAGGCGTTGCCGCATTCCACGCGACAGGGCACCGATTGGCCTATGAACCTCTTCAAGTCGTGCCAGTTCCACCGCGTCGTGCACTCGTTGGCGCACATCGCGTCCCCGTAGATTACTCAGCTGGCCAACATAAGTTAGATATTCAGCAGGGCTTAACCATGGATCGAATGCTGGCACGTCGGACAAATACCCAAGGTTGCGCCTGGCCTCGATGCTGCCAGCAGGACTACCGAGAATAGATACTGAGCCCGAATCCGCATGACCTAAACCCATCAGAACTCGAATCGATGTTGTTTTCCCTGAACCATTAGGACCCAGAAATCCGAAGATACTGCCAACGGGGACCTCAAAGCTGAGGTCATTCAAGACAACATGCTTGCCGAAAGACTTGCGGACATTCTTGAAAGAAATCGCGTTCATTGCTGTTCATACCTGTCCACGAATGCTTGGCCGGCAGGGTCCCGCACTTGGTAGCCATTGGGGGCCGGTTGGTCCATTGCAGCTGACGGCCTTGCTTTGATCTGACGCTCACGACCGATCGTCAGAAACACCAGCGGGCCGATGATATTTACCAACAAAATCATAAGAACCCACAGCCCCTTGGAAAGGTGCTGAATGCGCTGTTTGGGAGTTCGAACTAGAACGATCAGAGCAATAACCAACAGGGCAATTTGCACCGCTGCGAGGGCAATTACCGCGATCAGAGGGCCATCGGACAACTGCATGAGTTCGTCGACGTTCATGGTTGGAACCTTTCTAGAGTGGCGCATCCCTTACAGCCCATTGTGCTAGTGGAACTAGCACAAGTCAAGGAGATGAAGATCTTATTCAACTGAAGGGAGTAGCCCTGTTGCGATCGTCGGCAAGCGAGCCCCGGTAACATCGTCGGAATGATCGCTTCAACCATTGCTCGTGAACTTTCCGTTCCTGAATCGTCAGTTACCGCAACTATCACGCTGCTTGACGAAGGCAACACCGTGCCGTTCATCTCTCGATATAGGAAAGAAGTCACGGGCGGACTCGATGATTCCCAGCTGCGTCAAATTGAGGAACGGCTGACGTACTTGCGGGAGTTGGAAGCTCGAAAAGAAGCGGTGCTCAAGGCCATTGAGGAGCAGGGAAAACTTACCGACGACCTGCGTGCCTTGATTCTCGGCTGTGAGACGAAGGCTCGCCTCGAGGACCTGTACCTTCCGTACAAGAAGAAGCGCAAGACGAAGGCGGATACGGCTCGTGAAGCGGGATTGGAGGCACTTGTCGACGATCTGCTGTCCAATGTTTCCGCTGATCCAGATGAGCTGGGTGCGAAGTACATCACGGAAGGATTTGCCGATGCCAAAGCCACTCTCGCTGGTGCTCGTGCCATCTTGATTGATCGCCTTGCTACTGACGCTGACCTCGTCGGTGCTGTTCGCGAGAAGGTATGGAATGACGGTCGAGCAGTCGCATCCGTAGTGCCGGGAAAGGAACAAGAAGGTGCCAAGTTCCGTGACTATTTTGAGCATTCTGAACCGCTAGAGACGATGCCTGGCCATCGAGTTCTCGCCGTGCTACGTGGCGAATCTGAAGGCATCTTGCAGCTCAATGTCGACGCTGGCGATGACACGCAGTACGAAAATATGGTGCGTGAGTCCTTCGATCTGCCTGAGTCTCAGTGGATCGATCAGGCCCTGCATTTTGGATGGCGAACCAAGATGGAAGTGTCGGCAGCTTTAGACGCACGCATGCGATTGAAGGAACGCGCCGAGTCTGAAGCTGTGGAGGTATTTGCGAGAAATCTTCGTGACCTGTTGCTCGCAGCTCCAGCCGGCCAGCGCGCGACGCTCGGGCTGGATCCGGGCTACCGAAATGGTGTGAAATGCGCCGTTGTTGACCAGACCGGCAAGGTGCTTGACACGGTGGTTGTCTACCCGCATCAGCCACAGAAACAATGGGACTCCGCACGTGAGAAGCTGGCGACGCTGTGTGCAACGCATCGCGTTGAGTTGATGGCCGTGGGCAATGGCACTGCCTCGCGGGAAACGGACCAGTTGGCGCGTGAAGTTGCGGACCTCATTGGTCAAGCTGGTGGAGTCAAGCCTGTTCCCGTGACCGTTTCAGAGGCCGGAGCCTCCGTGTACTCGGCATCGGAGATTGCGGCTCAGGAATTCCCTGACTTGGATGTGAGCTTGCGTGGCGCGGTGTCGATTGCACGCCGTTTGCAAGATCCACTTGCCGAGCTCGTGAAGATCGACCCAAAGTCCATCGGCGTTGGCCAGTATCAGCACGATGTTTCGCAGGCGAAGCTCGCGCATTCGTTGGATGCAGTGGTGGAAGACGCGGTGAATGCCGTCGGTGTCGAGGTGAACACGGCATCTGCTCCGCTGCTTAGGCGTGTCGCTGGAGTGTCGTCGACTATTGCGGAGAATATCGTCGCGTACCGCGATGAAAACGGTGCCTTTACCTCCCGCAAGGAATTGCTGAAGGTGCCACGTCTCGGGCCAAAGGCATTCGAACAGTGTGCAGGCTTCTTGCGAGTTCGCGACGCGAGGAATCCTCTCGATGCTTCTGCCGTGCACCCAGAGTCATACTCAGTTGTCGACCGTATCGCCCAGCAGGCTGGCCTCGGTGTCGCGGAATTGATTGGTAACTCCCGGGTGTTGCAGGGGTTGCGCCCTGCTGACTTCGTCGATGACGCAGCCGGCATCGGTCTTCCGACGGTGACCGATATCATCGCTGAGTTGGATAAGCCTGGCCGCGACCCGCGTCCGGAGTTCACCACGGCAACCTTTAAGGACGGCGTCGAAAAGGTCTCTGACCTGACTCCAGGCATGATTCTCGAAGGCACGGTGACCAACGTGGCGGCCTTCGGTGCTTTTGTGGATGTAGGAGTTCACCAGGACGGACTCGTTCACGTGTCTAACATGAGCCATGGTTTCGTGTCTGATCCACACGACGTCGTCAAGTCCGGCCAGGTTGTGAAGGTCAAGGTCATGGATGTCGATGTTGATCGTCAACGCATCGGCCTGACGCTTCGGCTTGACGACGAACCCGGCAACGATTCAGCCACGAAGAAGACAGCAGGGGCGTCGCAGGGCGGTGGAAGCCGTGGCGCGAATCGAGGCGACCAGCGGGGCAGTGGCCGAGGCTCTCGCCACGGGAAACAGGGCCGTCAAGGCCAGCAACGAAGCAGACAGCGCCAGGAGAAAGGCATCAATCAAGGCGGTGGCGGTTCTATGGCGGATGCGCTTCGCCGAGCGGGATTTGGTAAGTAGATCGCTGACTTGTAACTGATTGTTATCTCTCACTAATGCTGGAGATGTGATGCGTTTCCATTGTTGGCAATGCGCAGATCGCATCGGCGATTGATATCGCCAGCAATGTCGGTTGCCGTGCCATCGGGGACGACAACTACGTAGTTGGTCAAGACTGTATTGATGCGGACAGCATCTCCAGAACGGGCTGCAACGTAGATGACACCGTCACCGGAGGAGCGGATTCCTATGCCACCTCCGTCGGCCCAGTTGTAGGAGGTCGGCTGTGCTGATGTCACGATTCTAATGGGGACCGAGAAGTGCAGCCTGGCTGGGCCGCAACCAGAGTGAATGATGATCTCGTCATCAGTAATGCGTAGGCCAGTAGTTATGCCCATTGCGAGCAGCGGAGTGCACATCAAAAAAACGAGCCCAAGTAGTAGATTCAGGAAGCACAGGGCCGCACTAGTAATTAGCCACATCGTGAGAAAAATGATCATCAGCGATCCAGCTGTGACTGATACTGGTGCGGTGGCAGGGCCGCGTGGGAATGCAGGCGGTGGTGGGGTGCCTGCACGCATTCGTGCCAATTCTGGTGCTTCGTGAATGAACCGACTGAGATACGCGCCTGCAAGTACTCCCAGAATTGTAGCTCCCACCACAATTGGAGCAGATGGGGCAACATTGCGGGCATCAGAGATGCCTAACTGGGGTACCGCAGTGCCAACCACAATGCCTATGAGCAGAAAGACAAGACCATATGCAATAGGCATGGTCAACTTACGGAGCGCTAACGGCTGCTTATTGGTCGAGCTGGCTAATCCGATAAGCGAGCATAGACAAGCTATTCCCAACAGGACCGAGGCGAAAACCATCGGTGAAGTGAAGCCATCGGGCGTATTTGAACCTGACCAATGAGAAGCAAATGATTCAGGTAGGCGATCTCTAACAGCCAACGTCCATCCGTATGTCACTATGACACAAACAAGGGGGACCACGATGGTAACCCTCAGCGAACGACGATCCCATGTTGGTAAAGGCATCATAGCGCCAGGCTACCTAGATACCTGACCTGTAACGACGGGCGCTCGGAAGGCAGCGTCGTAAAGCAATCGGCAGGAGCATACCAGTGATTTGGTTCTGGCCAGCCACTCATGTAATACTTGGCCAGTTGTCTTTAGGTGCGTGACGCGCCAGGGCAGCGTTACCTGTTTCGGGCATGAACCGGCCGAGCGTCCCACGAGGGAAAGTGCCGCCAGGGTCCTCTGTCTATGCATAAAGCAAAGGAATAACTTCCATGAACATTCTTGACAAGGTTGATGCAGCATCGCTCCGCGATGACATCCCAGAGTTCCGCGCGGGCGACACCGTCGAGGTCAATGTAAAGATCGTCGAAGGTAAGACCGAGCGTATTCAGCTCTTCAAGGGCGTAGTCATCCGCCGCCAGGGTGGCGGCATCCGTGAGACCTTCACGGTCCGCAAGATCTCCTTCGGTATCGGCGTTGAGCGTACCTTCCCAGTACACTCCCCAAACATCGATTCCATCAAGGTCACCTTCAAGGGCGACGTTCGCCGTGCGAAGCTGTACTACCTGCGCAACCTGCGCGGTAAGGCTGCACGCATCAAGGAGCGCCGCTAATTCGGTGCCCCACAGGGCGCGTGTCAGAGCTCGAGTTTTCTCGGCTCCGGCACGCGCCCTGTTTCGTTTTTGGGCAGCTTCAGTGGCGTATAGTCGCTAACCATGACTGATGAACGCGGAACTGTTGACGACTCCTCGATTAAGCATGAGGACGCCGGCATTGACACCTCTGATGATGCTCATAGCGTCGGCAGTAATGACAGCGCTAAGGACAATGCAGACGAGGAAAAGTCGACTCCGTGGTACATCGAACTGCCGATCATTATCGTCATTGCATTGCTTCTCAGCGTTGCCGTGCAGACGTTCATTGGTCGCGTCTATCTGATTCCGTCCGAGTCGATGCAGCCAACGCTGCACGGCTGTGAAGGATGTACAGGCGACCGCATCTGGGTCGATAAGGTTGCCTACAGGTTCTCTGAGCCCGAGGCCGGAGATGTCCTGGTGTTCAACGGTCCCGATTCCTGGAATACCGGTTATGTGTCGCAACGATCAACGAACCCGATCCGCAATTCTTTCGAAACCCTCGGTAGTTGGACCGGGCTTACCGCTCCAGATGAAAACGCCCTGGTGAAGCGCGTAATCGCCACAGGTGGTCAAACTGTGCAATGCCGCGAAGGCGACCCCGGTGTCATGGTTGATGGCAAGAAAGTCGATGACTCTTTCATCATGACTCCGCCACAGTTCCCAATCGATAGCACCACGGGTTCTGAACAATGCGGTGGCGGCTACTTTGGCCCTGTCAAGGTTCCAGAAGGGCACCTGTGGATGATGGGCGACAACCGCACCAATTCCGCCGATTCTCGTTTCCATATTGGCGATGAACTTCAGGGCACGGTTCCGGTTGAGAACGTCGTCGGCAAGGTGCAGTCCATTATTCTTCCGTTTAACCGCATCGGTGGTGTCGATGACCCGGACATTCAGTCCAAGTGATGCTCGCACCGCAGTCACTGCACTAGGGTTGCGCCCGCCTGCTCTTAGGAAGTTAGCTCAAGACCGCATGTTTGAGGTCAGCCTCGCGCGCCATGGCCTCGGTCCTGTTGCTGGTGTCGATGAAGCCGGCCGTGGCGCATGCGCAGGTCCCATTGTGATTGCCGCATGCGTGCTGCCGCAGAAGATTATTCCCGAGTTGAGCACGTTGACTGACTCCAAAGCGCTGTCTGCACGTGCCCGGGACAAACTATTCCCGGTCATTAAAGAACATGCTGATTCATGGTGCGTGACGACGATCTCGTCGGCAGATATCGATGCCTATGGGATTCAGCACGCCAATATCTCCGGCATGCGGCGGGCCGTGGCGGGTCTATCGGGGTGCGTGGGGTACGTCTTGACCGATGCGATGCGAGTGCCAGGACTGACCTCGCCACATTTGCCCATGATCGGTGGAGATGCAGCAGCCCGATGCATAGCCGCTGCGAGTGTCTTAGCCAAAGTGACGCGTGACCGGATTATGGTTGATCTCGATGATGCTTTCCCTGGCTACGGGTTGGCGTCGCACAAGGGTTATGGGACGGCTGCACATATGGTGGCCGTCGAAAAGCTGGGTGCGACACCGCATCACCGAATGAGCTACGCCAATGTGGCTGCCGCGCAACAGCGGTACCTGCAAGACTTGTAAATTACGACACCACATTTTGTGACGAGGGGAGCCACGACCGTGAGCGCCGAAGACCTAGAGACTTATGAGGCAGAGGTCGAACTGTCGCTGTTTAAGGAATACCGCGATGTCGTCAGCCAGTTTTCCTACGTGGTGGAGACCGAGCGTCGTTTCTACCTGGCTAACGCCGTTGAACTGATTCCACACAACACCGACGGTGAGGTGTACTTCGAGCTGCGCATGTCTGACGCATGGGTGTGGGACATTTACCGCCCGGCGCGCTTCGTTCGATACGTTCGTGTGATCACGTTCAAGGACGTGAACATCGAGGAGCTGGATAAGCCGGAGCTCGGCATCCCAGACTAGTTTTCTTTACGACGATTGTGATCTATCCACAGTCGCCGTTCTATCCACAATCCCGCCTGGAAAAGACTTCCGGCGGGATTTTTGCGTCTCTAGCTACGTCATTCTGGTGTCGCAAAGGATGAGTTATTGGAGATTGGTGGGGAACATTGCTGGAGGACTACGGGACGGATACCGGGAAGTCGGCGACGGCGAGATCGGCGACGAGCCGATCGCTTCTGGGCGAGCAAGGGGAAGAAGCAGCGACGCAGTTCTTGCAACGCCAAGGCTTAACGCTGATCGGTCGCAATATCCGCCATGGGCATTGCGAAATAGACGCGCTGTTCGTTCACGATGGTGTGCTTATAGTCGTTGAAGTCAAAACCCGGTCGAGCAATCGTTTCGGTGATGGTTTTGATGCCGTAACTCCACTCAAGCAGCAACATTTGCGGCGAGCTATCGTGGGATGGCTCCACACGCAGGAGGCATGGTTTTCGGAGATCCGCTTTGACATCGTCGTCGTGACGCCGATGCAGACATCAGCGGGGCAGGACTTCCTGTTCCAGCATTCTCGAGGAGTGTTTTAGATGGCTGTAGGGCGGGCAGTGTCAGTGGCGCTGAATGGTATCGACGGAACGATAGTGCACGTGGAAGCTGATGTCGGGCATGGTCTGCCGGGAATGCATATCGGTGGCTTGGGTGATGCTGCAGTCAGTGAAGCACGGGAGCGGGTGCGTACCGCTGCAACGAATTCAGGAATCGCGTGGCCACGAACGAAGATCGTGGTGAGTATGTCTCCTGCGAGTTTGCGGAAACACGGATCCATTTTTGATGTCTCCATTGTGTGTGCCGTGCTTGCGGCTTCAACGAGGGACGAAGAAGCTCAAGAACGCCTTAACCAAACAGTTGTACTTGGCGAGGTAGGACTCGACGGAAGCGTCCGGGGAGTCGATGGGGTGTTGCCGGCTGTGCTCGTCGCAAAGGAAGCTGGGTATCGGACGATCGTCGTGCCGGAAGCCAATGCCGTAGAAGCAGCAATGGTGGAAGACATGACCGTTGGCTGTGTGGGGTCGCTTAGTCAGCTGTGGCACTGGGTTAGAACAGGAGAGGGGCAGCTATCGGTTGCTAAAGACATCGAGGAACAGCGACTGGATCTCCCTGATATGGCCGATGTTCATGGTCAAGACGAAGCACGATGTGCACTAGAGGTAGCTGCAGCGGGAGGACATCACCTGTTCTTAATGGGGCCACCTGGCACAGGGAAGTCAATGCTGGCTGAGCGACTGCCGGGCATCCTCCCTGAGCTGACGAAAGAGCAAGCGCTAGAGACGATGGCTGTGCGATCGGTACTTGGTCAAGTCGCACCCGATAGCCTCGGAGTTCGACACCAGCCACCTTTTGTAGCACCCCACCACACTGTGACTCCTGCAGCGTTGATAGGTGGTGGGGTGCACCCGCAGCCCGGGGCATTGAGCCGTGCTCACCATGGAGTGCTGTTCTTGGACGAAGTGTCGTTGATGAGCCCCCGGGCATTAGACACGTTGCGCACGCCACTAGAGCTAGGAGAGATCGTCCTCATGCGTGCCAGGCAACAAATTCGCTATCCCTGCAGAGTCCAGCTAGTGATGGCCGCCAATCCTTGTGGCTGCGGGGCACAAGACGCTGAGAACTGTCGCTGCACCGCACATGCAAGAAAGCGGCACCTAGCGCCGCTGTCAGGACCCCTGCGAGATCGAATTGACCTCAATATTGCTGTGCATCCTCGGCATGCAGTGATTACTCCGGAACTCGGAGAACCGTCGACAGCTATTCGCGAGCGCGTCACCATCGCCAGAGAACGAGCACGACAGCGGTGGCAAGGCATCGAAGGCATCGATGACCTGAGAACTATTGCTTCTAATGCCGACGTACCTGGTCCACTGTTACGTCGATATGCACCCGCAACAGACGATGCCATGGCGTATCTCGAAGCGCTTCTGAGTAGCGGAGACATTAACCAGCGGGGAATCGATCGGTCATTACGAGTCGCGTGGACATTGGCTGACCTCGCCGGCACGTCGCAACCGACAATCGATGAAGTAGCCCACGCTGTCGATCTTCATGACTCAGGAAAGGAATTGGTGCCCGCATGACGAACGACAGTACTTTCTCAAAGACAGAGCGTCGGGCGCTGGCGTACCTTAATCGAGTTGTGGAAGGGCCACATCGGCATCTGTCCGCACTAGTTCATCGGGTCGGCATCGAAGATGCAGCAGAGCTGATCAAACGCAGAATCAATCTCACTCCAGAACTTCGCAGTGCTACCGAAAGTCGACATCACTTCCGGCAGGAGGACAATGATCTGGACGATGCAGCGAGACTTGGTTTCCGCATTATCGCGCCGGGCAGCCCAGAGTGGATGCCCTCGTTGACTAACCCATTTTCTGTGGTGGATTCGTGCTCCCTCACTGAGGGGCCACCCGTGACACTGTGGGTGAAGGGATGTTCACTGGACTCACTTTTTGTTGATTCCACAGCGGTCGTCGGTACACGTGCAGCAACCCGATATGGACTCACCATGACCACGAAGCTTGCAGGTGAGTTAGCCCGGAGAGGGACAACGATCGTCAGCGGTGGCGCGCTAGGGATTGACGCTGCAGCTCACCGCGCCGCGCTCGATGTTGGAGGCCGCACAGTGGTCTTTGCAGCTTGTGGCGCGGGTGTTTCGTATCCGGCAGCGCATACCGAATTATTCCAACGAATCGCTGGTAGTGGAGCAATCGTGTCTGAATATCCACCGGGGATGAGACCTGCCCGACATCGCTTCCTCACCCGCAACCGACTCGTGGCAGCTACTTCTGAGGCAACAGTTCTTGTCGAAGCCGGTTGGCGATCCGGGGCGAGGAACACTGCAACATGGGCATTGCGGATGGCAAAGCCACTTGGGGCGGTACCCGGGCCGATAACTTCGGCAGCCTCTACAGGCTGTCACGATCTGATTCGCAATCAAGAGGCAACTCTTGTGACCAGCGCTGAGAACATTCTTGCCCTCTATCGTCCGGTGGGCAGCGTCGATGAAGATGGATTGTTGGAGCTTGAATGGGCATCGACAGCCGTACAGAAACTCTCTCAACCAGAGCTAAAGGTGTACGACAGTCTGCCTGCACGCGGTGGTGCAGATGCTCACGACGTTGCAACGGCCGCAGGGCTTCCTCTCGGTCTCGCTGTGCATTTGTTGGTCGCATTGATGAAGCAGGGACTCGTCGTAAGGCATGGGTCTCGGTGGGAAAGGGCTTCGATGGATTCAAGTTAACTGCCTTGCATCGTGGGGAGCGCGAAGAGCGTTACTTTCTTTCTCTTGAAGAATTCCGAAAACACTATTGCACTATCGGTCACACTGTGTAGGATAGGGCAGGCAAGCCTAAGTAAGTGGGGAGTTCGGGCTGGTACTCCTCACTTATGGTTTCCATTAATTGGGTAGGGCATTGCGCTCCTTGCAGCGTCTCAGGGGTCGCTGTAGGACACGCTCTATCTGGAGATCAAGGTCTTGCATCATGGGTGAGGCACAGACGGCGGCTTTGGGGCGTATGGCATTTCATGCGTACACTTCAAAGTCGCCGTCGCCGATTCATAAGCAGGGGAGTTGTAGTGGGTACACCGACCGATAATCAACTCTCGCCGAACATCGATGGGGTCCTCGGTGATTTCCTTGACTACCTATTGCATTCCAGGGGGCTTTCGGAACGGACGGTCGCTGCATATCGCGCCGACCTCATTCCACTGCTGAGTCCATTAGACGCGATTGGTGAGCTCGACAAACGACGAATTCGTGCATTTCTTGGCCACAAACATCAAGCTGGGGCTGCCAGAACTTCAATCGCGCGTGCGACGACATCTATTCGCCAGTTTTGTTCGTGGGCCTGCGCTGGCGGCTATTTGACATCAGACCCATCTGCGCAGATAGCCACGCCATCGGCTCATCGACATTTGCCTGAAATCATGAGCGTGCAACAAGCTGCCGCGATGGCAGAGGGAGCGAGAGAGTCGGAAGCTGCGCACGGGGCTGACAGTAAAGGGCCTAGCTCACGTGACGTCAGCACCGGAGCTGCGTCGGTGCAGTCTCAACCTGTATCGCCACGGCAGCTGGCTGAACAGCGACGGGACACGGCGATAGTCGAGTTGTTCTATGCAACGGGAATCCGTGTCTCCGAGCTGTGCGATTCCAATATTGGGGATCTCGATTTCGAACGACAAACCCTGCGCGTTACGGGCAAGGGCAATAAGCAGCGGGTTGTGCCGTTCGGAAGCCCTGCCCTCCGGGCTCTACGGTCATGGTTGGAAACTCGCCCTGAACTAGTCGCAAGGGATCCGGCGAGCGGATCAGTTGACGCCCTCTTCCTTGGTCGTCGGGGCGGGCGACTTGATCCACGACAGGCACGCAGGATTGTGCACCGGCGCACCTCCGAAGCGGGAGTCGACTTATCTCCGCACGGCTTACGGCATTCAGCTGCGACTCACCTCGTCGAAGGTGGTGCCGACTTGCGTGTCGTCCAAGAAATGCTTGGGCACAGTTCTCTTGCAACGACACAAATCTATACGCATGTATCTACTGACCGACTCCGTGAAGTGCATAAACGAGCTCATCCGCGAGGCTAGGTCACTGAGGTGTCACTGGTTTCAACACAATCGTGCGTGAACCCAGGAGGTCCAATGGGTTCAGGTAGGTCTCACCCCGTAAAGCTCCCCAGTGCACACCACGCTCGTCGAAAAGTTCGGGCGTGCGCACATGCCCGAGTACTTGCCCGCGAGATACTCGATCACCACGCTGAACGATGAAGTCCACTGGTTGATATGTCGTTCGAATACCATCTGCGTGCATCACGGAAATACTGGGTCTACCTGCAATCACACCCGCAAAATGAACCACCCCAGCTGCCGAAGCGTGAACAGCATCACCATCACTGCTCGCTAGATCCACTCCGCGGTGGCCCGCGAGCCACCTCTTCTCTGGCGGTTGATACCCGCGCGCCACCTGCCCCGGCACGGGCTTCGAATGTACGACGCTCGTCACAGAAGACGTCGACTCCTGGACAGCATTCGCGCTCGGCTGTTGCGTGACGACGACTAGCGCTGCAACCATCATCGCCATTGATAAGAAAATGGATGCCAGCGGTTGTACAGAATCGTGAATATTCCTCATGGCGCAATGAAGCGACACGGCGAAGATCGTCGCAACGCGTCAAGAATGGGGTTGTGGACAGTGTTGGCGTGACCCCCGAAACAGTCAAAAATGTGGATCACAGCGTGTCATCTTTGGAATTGGCGCAAGAAGTCCGCTATTATTGCGCCCGCAGTATGTCCGCTTGACCTCGGAGGTGCTGACTACGCGCGCTATCACTTCCGGTCAATAGATCCAGGTGCTTGGTGCTTGTGAAACTCATGCAGTTTGCGCAGGTGGCAAGTGGTGAAAGTTGTCTAGGTAGCGCCAGGATGCAGGGAAAACCTGCATATGACATTAACCAAGTTTTTTCGGAAAGAGAGGAAGGGAAGCAGCCGCGGTCCCAGTCAGGCCGGTCGTGAGGATCTTCCCTGAATACACATGGCTGTCGTTTCCATGCGTGAACTGTTGGATGCTGGTGTGCACTTCGGTCACCAGACCCGTCGTTGGAACCCAAAGATGAAGCGCTTCATCTTCACCGACCGCAACGGCATCTACATCATCGACCTGCAGCAGACGCTGACCTACATCGATGAGGCATACGAATTCGTCAAGGAGACCGTTGCACACGGTGGCAACATTCTCTTCGTTGGCACTAAGAAGCAGGCTCAGGAAGCTGTTCAGAACGAAGCTGAGCGCGTTGGTATGCCATACGTCAACCACCGCTGGTTGGGTGGCATGCTCACCAACTTCTCGACCGTTGCTAAGCGTCTTGCACGTCTGAAGGAACTTCAGGCTATGGAAGCTGCAGAGAACGGCTACGAGGGTCGCGGCAAGAAGGAAATCCTGATGCTGAACCGCGAGCGCACCAAGCTGGAGCGCACCCTCGGCGGCATCCGCGATATGTCCAAGGTTCCTTCCGCAATGTGGATCGTGGACACCAACAAGGAGCACATCGCAATTGCAGAGGCTAAGAAGCTGGGCATTCCAGTTGTCGCAATCCTCGACACCAACTGCGACCCAGATGACGTCGACTTCCCAATCCCGGGCAACGACGACGCTATCCGTTCCGCAACTGTTCTGACCCGCATCATCTCCACCGCAGTGGAAGAGGGCCGGAAGGTCCGCGCTGAGCGTGAGATGGCTGCTGCTCGCGAGTCCGCTGGTGACGCTGCTCCAGCTGAGGCTGGCAAGGACGCACCAATCGAGGCTGCTGCTGAGAACACCGACCAGGCTGTAGAGATGGATGCCGAAGGCTCCCAGGCTCAGCAGACTGAAACCGCTGAGGGCACCACCGAAGCGTAAGTCGTTACTGCTCGCCTCGGCGGGCTAGTACTGGCTGCTTTACCGCAATGTGGGGACACTCAACCGGGCATACCTTGCCCGGACGTGTCGCTCCAGTTGTGTAAGACTGTCTAGGACGGACAGTCTCTTTTAAAACGACACCAAGGAGGAACGCCAACCATGGCGAATTTCACCGCTGCCGACGTGAAGAAGCTTCGCGAAATGACCGGCTCTGGCATGAAGGCTTGCAAGGACGCTCTCGTTGAAACCGACGGCGACTTTGACAAGGCTGTAGAGATCCTGCGCATCAAGGGTGCAAAGGACGTAGGCAAGCGCGCTGAGCGCACTGCTGCCGAGGGCCTGATCGCGGTTTCCGGTAACACCATGGTCGAAGTTAACTCTGAGACTGACTTCGTTGCGAAGAACGCAGAGTTCATCGAGTTCGCAAACAAGGTTGCTGAAGCTGCAGCTGCTGTTAAGGCAAACTCCCCAGAAGAGCTCGCTGCTGCTGACATGGGTGGCACCACCGCTGGTGACGCTACCCAGGAACTGTCCGCAAAGATCGGCGAAAAGCTGGAGCTGCGTCGCGCTGTCACCCTCGAGGGCGACAAGGTTTCCGTTTACCTGCACCGCCGTGCAGCTGACCTGCCTGCAGGCGTCGGCGTCATGGTTGCATACACCGGTGAGGGCGAAGCTGCTGAAACTGCTGCTCACTCCGCTGCTATGCAGGTTGCTGCACTGAAGGCTGAGTACCTGACCCGTGAAGACGTTCCAGCTGAGCGCGCAGACGCTGAGCGTGCTGTCTTCGAGAAGATCTCCCGTGAAGAGGGCAAGCCAGAGGCTGCACTTCCAAAGATCGTTGAAGGTCGCATGAACGGCTTCTACAAGGACGTTGTCCTTCTGGATCAGCCATCTGTCGCTGACTCCAAGAAGACCGTCGGCAAGCTGATGGAAGAAGCTGGCGTTACCCTGACCAGTTTCGCTCGCTACGAGGTTGGTCAGCACTAGTTGACCGCAGGGCCACCGCGCCCGACCTAGCAGCCCTGTGGGGCTGATCTAATGAGTGGTTCGTCAAGTCTCATGACTTGTACGGGCCACTCGTTCTGCTTTTGCGGGAGGGGCTTCTTTACGACGATTCGTCGTGAAGCAAAAGTGCGTCTGGGGCGCTGCTGTGCGATTGATCCCAACATCGACGGCGACGTTTCATGAGTCCAGGCGCAAACCCGGTAGGATGGGCGACCGGTATAGCAAGAATCCACACCAGCGTTGAAGGAGTACCCGCGGTGACCTCTACCAACAATGAAGGCGAACGTAACGGCTTCCGCCGAGTGATGTTGAAGCTTGGCGGTGAAATGTTCGGTGGTGGCAACGTCGGTGTCGACCCTGACGTTGTGCAGAATGTTGCGCGCCAGATCGCTGAGATCGCGCGTGACGGGGTTGAGGTGTGCGTAGTCATCGGTGGCGGCAACTTCTTCCGTGGTGCTCAGCTGCAGCAGCGAGGCATGGACCGCGCCCGTTCGGATTACATGGGCATGCTCGGTACTGTGATGAACTGCTTGGCATTGCAGGACTTCTTAGAGCAGGAAGGTGTTGATTGCCGAGTTCAGACCGCAATCAACATGGCACAGGTCGCAGAGCCGTACCTGCCGTTGCGCGCAAAGCGTCACCTGGAAAAGGGTCGTGTAGTTATCTTCGGTGCAGGCATGGGTATGCCGTACTTCTCCACGGATACGACGGCTGCACAGCGTGCGCTGGAAATCGGTTGTGAGGTTCTGCTGATGGCGAAGGCCGTCGATGGCGTGTACTCCGCCGATCCGCGTGAAGTGCCTGACGCTGAGCTGTTCACCGAGATCTCCCACCGCGAGGTGCTGGAGCGAAACCTCCGCGTTGCAGATGCAACGGCATTCTCCTTGTGCATGGACAACAAGATGCCAATTCTGGTGTTCAACATGCTGACCGATGGCAACATTGCCCGCGCAGTTGCTGGCCAGCGCATCGGCACCTTGGTCCACAGCTGATAAATTAGTATCCGACTAAACCACTTCAAAGATAAGAGGCGACGATGATCGACGAGACTCTGCTCGATTGCGAAGAGAAGATGGCAAACTCCGTAGAGCACTGCCGTGACGAGATGACCACCATTCGTACTGGCCGTGCGAACCCCGGCATGTTCAACGGCGTCATTTGTGACTACTACGGTGTGCCAACCCCTATTACGCAAATGGCGACTATTTCTGTTCCAGAGCCACGTATGTTGCTGATCAAGCCATACGAGATGGGCGTGATGGGCGACATCGAGAATGCAATCCGTAATTCTGACCTTGGGGTGAACCCAACCAACGATGGACAGGTGCTGCGAGTCACTGTCCCTCAGCTGACAGAAGAACGTCGTCGCGATATGACGAAGGTTGCCAAGGGCAAGGGCGAGGATGCGAAGATTGCCATCCGCAACGTTCGTCGTAAGGGCATGGAAGTTCTGAAGAAAATTCAGAAGGACGGCGACGCAGGCGAGGATGAAGTTCAGACTGCTGAGAAGGAGCTGGACGGCATTACGAAGAAGTATGTAGACCAGGTCGATGTTCTGGTTGAGCGCAAGGAAAAGGAGTTGATGGAGGTCTAGTACCTCCACAGCTTTCTACCGTTTTCTTTACTCAATTCCACCATCGATTTGGAGCCGCCGTGCCACCCAGGAATCGGGAGCGTCTTTTAGAGGATCTTCGGGTCCCCAAACCTCGAAACTCCGCTGGTCGAAATTTGCCAGTGGCTATTGGTGTCGGTGTCTTTCTTGGTGCCATCGTCATCGGCGGGCTTATTGTCGGGCCGATGGCGTGGTACCTCATCGTGGCTGTGGCTGCGGCGATTGGAACATGGGAAGTTGGGGAGCGGCTCAAGGACAGCGACTGGCAAGTGCCACGACCTGTGCTCATCCTCGGCGGACAGTTGATGATTTGGCTGACCATTCCGTGGGAGACCACGGGGCTCGTATTCGGCTTTGTAGTCACAGTGCTGGTGCTATTGGTCAGTCGATTATTCCTGCACGGAACGCACGAAGCTCCCCGAAATTGGCTTCGCGATACGTCCGTTGGCGTGTTCATTCTGTTTTGGATACCAGCGTGTATCGCCTTGGCCGCAATGCTTGCCCGCATGGACAATCCATGGGATGTTCGCCCCCAGTTTGTCATCCTGGCGTTCATGCTCTGTGTCGTCGCCAACGACGTCGGTGGTTATGCCGCAGGCGTGTTTTTCGGTAAGCACCCCATGGCACCTGCGGTAAGTCCAAAGAAATCATGGGAAGGATTCGCTGGCTCGGTTATCGCAGCTGCCGTTGTAGGTGTTGTCATTGCCATCTTCGCGTTTAATTCCGAGTGGTGGGCTGGCCTGGTATTGGGCATTTGTCTCGCCGTAGCATCCACGCTTGGCGACCTCGTCGAGTCGCAGTTCAAACGCGATCTCGGTATCAAGGACATGTCCTCGCTTCTCCCGGGGCATGGTGGTCTGATGGACCGTCTGGACGGAATGCTGCCAGCTGCAGCCATGACGTGGCTGGTTATTACTTTGTACGAGAGCTTGTCTTTCCTGTAGTGGCGAGTGCGCCCAGCGCTCAGCTTGACGACGTCATCGTGCATGTTGTTCGTACTCAATGGAGATGACAGCAGCGTGGCCTACGTACCGCATGCCAAAGATCCCTAGCGCAACATGGCGCTAGGGATCTTTGTCCGTCTAGAGAGTGGTCGCAGACTCAGTGCCTGCGAAAGCACGTGTTACTGCTGAGTCAGACGCTTATTAGCCTTCTTGACCTGGCGACGCAGTTCGAACATTCGCCAGCCGCCGAAGATCGCCATGATCAGGGCACCAGCAATTGCCGACAGGAGCATGCCGATTCCTACTGGGAAGTTCCACGTCCAGGAGAACAAGTTCAGCTCGGTAGCCTGTTGGTTCTGCATGATGAAGATCAACAGCATGATGAGAAGGAAGGCACCGACGATCAGCGCTGCCCATGCACCTGATGCGAAAGAGCGCTCTACCTTTTGTGGCTTCGGGCGAGTGTTCTTCGTGGAGTCGTTGTGGACAGTGTCCTCGACTGGAGCAGGGGAATTCGAGGTTCGTGAATCCGAGTAGTCGTCGTTATCCGTCAGGCCGTGATCTGCGCCCAGGCCCGGTTCCTGCGAATTCTGCGCAGGGAAATCAGCGGTGGAACCGGAGTGATGTGGGTTATCGCTTTTGCTCATACTTTCTATTGAACATCGTATGGGCCAGCATCTCTACCCAATCTGCGTAACGTTCTTTTAACAACGCTGAATGGCCTACATACATTTTGCTAAGGAAAGCACTAGCGCGTAGCTGCAGCGTGGGTTGGGCGGTTATGCGATGACGTGCGATGATTGAAGCATCATGAGCAAAGAACTTCCCCTGGTTTTCAACGCACCTCGACGTGGCATGCCGTCGACTCACCTGGCTGATTTGGATTCTGAAGGTCGCAAAGCAGCGGTCAAGGAACTTGGTCTGCCAGCATTCCGCGCTGATCAGATTGCGCGTCATTATTATGGTCGCCTGGAGGCGGATCCAAGCACCATGACTGACCTTCCCACAGCAGCCCGTGAGAAGGTCAAGGAAGCTCTCTTCCCGCCGTTGTTGACTCCCGTTCGGCATATTAGTTGTGATGATGGCGAGACTCGCAAGACGCTGTGGCGTGCCGGTGACGGCACGTTGCTCGAGTCCGTGCTCATGAAGTACCCAGGTCGAGCTACGCTCTGCATTTCGTCTCAGGCAGGTTGCGGTATGGCCTGTCCATTCTGTGCAACGGGCCAGGGAGGTCTGCAGCGCAACTTGTCCACCGCTGAGATTGTTGACCAAGTCCGCGAAGCAGCTGCAACGATGCAAGCAGAAGGCAGCCGGCTGACCAACATTGTCTTCATGGGCATGGGGGAGCCACTGGCCAACTACAAGCGCGTGCTCGCGGCAGTAAAACGCATTACAGAACCCGTGCCAAACGGTTTCGGCATTTCTATGCGCAATGTCACAGTCTCGACGGTGGGCCTGGCGCCAGCGATTCGTCGACTCGCGGATGAGGAGTTGTCAGTAACTCTAGCGGTGAGCTTGCATACGCCTGACGACGAACTTCGTGACACGTTGGTTCCTATCAACAATAGGTTCGAAGTCTCGGAAGTACTGGATGCTGCGCGCTATTTTGCCGACAAGACTGGCCGGCGTGTGTCTATTGAGTATGCCCTGATTCGAGACATCAACGATCAGGGATGGCGAGCGGATCTGTTGGGGAAGAAGCTGCATAAGGCGTTGGGATCACGCGTGCATGTCAACCTGATTCCGCTGAATCCAACTCCAGGATCGAAGTGGGACGCTTCGCCGAAGGATCGGCAGGATGAATTCGTTGAACGCGTCCGTGCGCAAGGCGTACCGTGCACTGTGCGGGACACCCGTGGCAACGAAATCGCTGCGGCGTGTGGTCAGCTTGCAGCTGAAGGTGAGTAAACGCTAAAGGCGCCACACCTCGTGATTGGGAATTAGTAAGGCCTCCATCGCGGTGACGATGGAGGCCTTGTGCCTTTAGGGCAGTTGAGGGCTGCTCAGACAGCGAAATCGCTGACCAGTACCTCAGCAGAATGTGCCTAGCGGGAGATCACGACAGCTTACTTGGCGCTTGGGTCGATGTTCCAAGCACGCTTCTGGGACTCGGTCAGGTCAGCGTAGACGCCGGTGCCGTTCAGCTGATCCTCGGTCCAGTTCGGCTCAACATGGCCAGCAGGCTTGTTGTGTCCGGTAACCGTGCGTACCTGGGAGCCACGAGGAGCGAAAGCGTGGAACAGCAGGCCAATAGCGAACAATCCAGCGATGGACAGCAGCCAGATGTTCTCGACGTTGCCGTGGTGGTTACCCTGGGTCATTGCAACCAAGAAAAGAACGGAAATCCAGCCGGCAATCTGAAGCGAGCGCTTGCTCAAGCCATGCCAACCCCACTTTGCCGATGGCTCATCTAGGGTGCTGACGCCGTTGTAAAATTCTTCCGTTGCGTGTGCGTTAGCCACTATTAAGTCCTCCTGTTAGCGCCGATAAGAGTCGAACGACTACGTCAGTTCCTTTGTAACCAACCCCACGTGTGGGATTGAAACTCTGAACATTGCCATCCATACTCACGGGTATTTTGGCACATTCTCAGCGAATGTTGAGTATCGAAGGTAAGGATACCGCAGATTTCCTCAGGAATCTCATTCCTTGGGGTGTCGCTTATCTCTGAGGTGAAATGTTGCCCCATTCTCGGGGGTAGGGCGTAGAAAAGCTTGCGTAGGAAAGTCGCTAGGGTAATCGACGTGACTTTTCTCTTTGGCGTAGTTCTCTTTGCACTCGGTATCGCGGTCACGATCGCGTTGCACGAATGGGGCCATCTTGCAGCCGCACGGCTGTGCGGGATGCGGGTGCGTCGTTACTTCATCGGATTCGGGCCAACGCTGTGGTCAACGAAGAAGCACCATCACGGCGCTGGAGGCCATGAGACGGAGTATGGCTTCAAGGCTGTACCGCTGGGCGGATTCTGCGATATCGCAGGCATGACTGCTCAGGATCCCATCTCACCTGATGAAGAGCCATACGCAATGTGGAAGCAGCCATGGTGGCAGCGGATCGTCGTGTTGTTGGGTGGCGTCATCATGAATATCTTGATTGGTGTCATTCTGATTTATGCAATTGCCGTGTCCTGGGGACTGCCAAATCCGAACGTGGACATGACCCCGCGTGTACAGCAGACCTCATGTGTGCCGGCTACCCAGAATGCAGATGGCACACTCTCTGAATGTAGTGGTGTTGGGCCTGCTGAAAAGGCTGGATTAAAGGCAGACGATGTCATTGTGTCAGTGAATGGCAAGGACACTGATACTTACCCAGAAGTTGTCGATGAAATTGGAAAGGCCACAGGAGAATCGATTGCCATTGTGGTGTCTCGAAATGGTCGAGAAGAAAGCATCACAGTTATTCCCGAACAAGTTGAGCGTCGTTCGAATGATGGGTCGCTAAAGACGGTTTCTGGTATCGGTATCGCTTTTGAACGTCCGAAAAACGGAATCATCGAATACAATGCGGTAACTGCGGTAGGGGGATCGTTGACCTTCACCGGACACATGTTCGGTGCGGTATGGGACGGCCTGCTGTCATTGCCTGCGAAGGTTCCTGGAGTCGTTGCATCGATTTTTGGTGCAGAACGTGACCAAGAAGGGCCAATGAGCGTCGTGGGTGCGTCCCGTGTTGGCGGTGAAATGGTCGAAGCAAACTACTGGTCGAGCTTTGTCATGCTGTTGGCAAACTTGAACTTCTTCTTGGCGTTGTTCAACTTGGTGCCACTTCCTCCATTGGATGGTGGGCATATTGCAGTTGTGCTGTACGAGAAGGTGCGAGACTTCATTCGGCGTCGACTAGGCAAGCCTGCACTGGGGCCAGCTGACTACACAAAACTGATGCCGGTGACGATGGCTTTCACTGCTGTGCTTCTCGTCTTCGGTGTAATCGTTATCGCTGCTGACATCATCAATCCTATTCGCTTGTTGGGTTAGTGATTCGCGGCGAGCCGTCGGGGTTCGATCCGGGTGAAGTGTTAGCCTCCCCACATGAGGGAAAACGCAGTGCGAAAGCGTCAAGGTTACACGCTTGTCCAGCAATTGTCGGCGCTGGTCGCATCTATTGCATTGGTGTTTTCTGCAGTGTCGTGTACGCCACGCCCAGATATGGGCGAAGAGGTGCTGTCAAAGTTCCTTGAAGCGTTGTCTGCAGGTGATATTGAGACCGCGGTTGGCTTTACAGATCGAACCTCGGATGCGCGTCGAGACCTGACTGCGGCGTGGGATGGCTTGCAGGCAGAGGGGCTTCGAGCGCAGTCCTCAAGCATTAATGGTGATGGGTCCCAGTCAACCGTAGAGGTTGATATGACGTGGAGCCTGCCACGGAATCGTCAGTGGCAATACACATCTGTTATTCGGTTGTCTCGCACAGAAGACGAGTGGGCAGTCCGTTGGGCACCGTCTGTGCTGCACCCTCAATTAGGCCGGAACCAGCATCCAGAGCTTCGCGCAGTTGAAGCGCCACAAGCCTCCGTTCTTGGCTCAGATGGCACAACACTTTTAGAGCCTGGCATTGTCCATAGAGTTGTCCTCAATCGGGATGAGACTCAAGATGTCCAGGGCACAATTAACCGAATTGCGACCATCGTGAATAACGAACTGCCTCCCGAGGGAGGACGTCCATCACTGGTGGATGCAAAGTCATTGGGCAAACAAGCTCAAGGCGGGTCTGGTGCATTTTCAGTTATTGTCCTGCCGTCGTCTGTGCCACCGAGCGTTCGGAATCAGCTCATGGAGTTGGACGCAGTGACGGTCAATGACGAAACCTCGATGGTTCGTCCGGACCCAGCTTTTGCGCCTGATTTGATGAGCCGGATTGAATCGGTCGTACAGGAGAAGACCACAGGAACGAATGGCTGGAGCGTCGTGGCAGCCAATTCGGACGGTGTGAAACTGGATACGCTGCACCAGGTGGACCCTGAGGTCCAGCCGGCTGTCAAGGCATCGATCAGCAAGAAGGTGCAGGATGCTGCACAACAAGCCGTCGATACGCGCTCTGATGCAGAAGTGATGCTGGTGGCGGTGCAGCCGTCGACAGGCGATATTCTGGCGGTTGCGCAGACCGGGGAGGCGGACAAGAAGGGCAACTTGGCTCTGACTGGCCAATTCCCGCCGGGTTCGACGTATAAAATTGTGACTGCTGCGGCAGGAATGCAGAACGAAGAGCTAACGCCAGGTTCAACAGTGCCATGCCCAGGTTCGATGGAGATTGGCCCTCGTATTGTCACCAACTACAACGGCAAGGGTGTTGGCGATACATCGTTGCAGGATGCCTTCGCTCGATCGTGTAACACCACATTCGGTGATATCGCGTATCGGATGAAACCGGGCGAGATGAAAGACATATCGAAGCACTTTGGCATTGGTGTGGATTATCAAATCGCAGGATTGGAAACTATCACTGGCTCTGTGTCTGACGGAGAGGATGTCGCGGAGCGTATCGACGCCGGTTACGGTCAGGGCTTCGACTTGGCCAGCCCATTTGGCATGGCCATGGTGTCGGCCACTGTCGCACATGGCAGCACTCCAACGCCAAAGTTGGTGCCATCTGCAGGCACGTTGAGTTCTTCTTCAGCACAGCGGCTCGATCCGGTGTTGCAGGAGAACCTGAAACAGATGATGCGGTCGGTAGTTACCTCGGGTACTGCTACTGCCATTGCTAGCCGTGGCGAAGTGTACGGAAAGACCGGTGAGGCTGAAGTCTCTGGCGGCTCGCATGCGTGGTTTACTGGCTGGCGCGATGACATCGCCTTTGCGACACTCGTTGTCCATGGTGGCGGTTCGGAACATGCAGTCGCAATTACCGACACGTTTCTGTCTAACCTTGACGCCAGTGAATCGGCCGAAGGCTAGCTCAGCATCGTGAAACTCGTGCTGTCAGTGGACAGCAGGGTTAACGCGAACTGAGTTTGTGGTTGCGAGTATGGTGTGCCTCATGACTAATCGCGCACCGCTTACACAGCAGAAGTCCACGGCAATTCGTACAGTACCTGCGCATATTGCGCGACCAGAGTATGCCTGGAAAGACGAAGTTGCCGAAGGCGTAGGCGAGTCACTGATTCAGACAGCAGAGGATATCGAGTCAATGCGCGAGGTCTCGCGTATTGCCGCAAACGCCTTGGTCGAAGCTGGCAAGGCTGTGGAACCTGGCAAGACTACCGATGACATTGATCGTGTTGTCCACGAGTATTTGCTCGACCACGATACGTACCCATCCACTCTTGGTTACCGGGGTTTTGAGAAGAGCTGCTGCGTCTCTTTGAACGAAATTATTTGTCACGGTATCCCGGATGCCCAGGTTATCGAGGAAGGCGACATCGTCAACGTTGATGTCACCGGATACAAGAATGGTGTCCACGGCGATACCAACGCGACCTTCTTCGCTGGAGAGCCATCCGAGGAACATAAGCTCTTGGTCGAGCGCACCTACAATGCCATGATGCGCGGAATCAAGGCCATCAAGCCAGGTCGCGAGATTAACGTTATCGGTCGCGTGATCGAATCATATGCCCGCCGTTTCGGCTACAACACCGTCCGTGACTTCACCGGGCACGGCGTTGGCACGACGTTCCACAACGGACTGATTGTTTTGCATTACGACGACCCGTCGCAAAACACCGTCCTCGAACCGGGCATGACATTGACAGTTGAGCCAATGATCAATCTCGGTGGCCTGGATTACGAGATCTGGGATAACACCTGGACTGTACAAACGACCGACCGCAAATGGACCGCACAGTTTGAACACACGATCTTGGTTACAGATACGGGATACGACATTTTGACCCTTCCAGACGAAGAGAACCTGCCTGGTCAGTTCTTGACGGGCTGGAAGCCTGCCTAATCTCGCACGTTATGGCAGCTTCACTTGCTCCGGCCGTTCTCGTCGCTGGCTGTACTTCTGATGCCGGAAAGTCCGTCATTGTTGCGGGCTTATGTCGCTTGCTCGCACGACGAGGGCTGCGGGTTGCGCCTTTCAAAGCGCAAAACATGTCAAACAACTGCGCGGTAACACCAGATGGTGGCGAGATCGGACGCGCGCAGGCGCTGCAAGCGCTTGCATGCGGGCTGGAACCTCACGTCGATTTCAACCCGGTGTTATTGAAGCCGGGTTCTGATTACACCAGCCAGGTTGTCGTGCGCGGACACGTCAGCGGGCACGTGTCGGCGATGACGTACCGGCGTCGTCGTAAAGAATTGCGCGGAATCGTTGCGGAAACGCTGCAGGATTTGCGGGAGCGTTACGACGTCGTCGTGTGCGAAGGTGCTGGTAGTCCCGCGGAAGTGAATTTGCGTGACTCTGACATCGCAAATATGGGGCTTGCCGAGATGGCCGATATCCCGGTCGTGGTCGTGGGCGATATCGACCGTGGCGGGGTGTTGGCCCACTTTGTGGGAACGCACGCAATTGTGGGTGACGAGGATCGGGCGCGTTTGACCGGTTTTATCGTGAACAAGTTTCGTGGAGATGTTCAGTTACTCTTGCCTGGACTCGATGTGGTGACGCAGCAGACTGGGCTACCGGTCATCGGCGTGGTGCCTTTTGTGCAAGGGCTGTGGGTTGACGCAGAGGACTCGCTTGGAACGGTAACCGGTGGGCGAGTTGGGCCAGCGACGCTGCCACTTGGCACCGAAACTTTGTCAATTGCTGCGATCCGGTTGCCACGAATTTCAAATGCCACTGATGTTGAAGCGCTCGCGGTGGAACCGGGAGTGCGTGTTGAATGGACCGACGATCCGACTGCAGTTATGCAGGCGGATGTCGTCGTGCTGCCTGGTTCGAAGGCGACAGTCAGTGATCTTGCGTGGTTACGACAGCACGGACTCGCGGATGCCTTAATTTCCAGAGCTGCAGACGACCGTCCAATCTTGGGGATTTGTGGTGGTTTCCAAATGCTGTGTAAGACCATTGCTGATGATGTCGAATCAGCAGCAGCGCTTGCGGACGGTGAACACACGGTACCTGGTCTGGGATTACTTGATGTTGACATCAAGTTTGAGCCGGAAAAGACGGTTGTGCGTCACGACGATGGTTCTTATGAGGTCCACCACGGCCACGTCATTCATTCTGCCGAGTCGCAGTGGCCACATGGTGAAGGTGCCATTCGTGGGTGTGTGAGGGGCACCCACCGGCATGGTCTCATGGAGAATGACGATACCCGTCGCCAGTGGCTTGCTCAGGTGGCCCGGGAAGCTGGCAAAACCGGATTCGTGATCAAACCGGACACATCTTTTGCAGCAGAACGCCTGCGCCAACTCGACCTCATTGCGGATGCCATCGAAGAGCATCTCGTCGGGTCAGCGTTAGCGCAGGCTACTGGAATTGCAGAGCTGGGGTAGTAGGGCGCGGCCGCCCTACCAGCTCCAACTGGAGTGCCGACGGATGGCGATGAAAACTAGCCACCGTCGACACTGACGCTAGTTGTCGAATTCCAGGCCGAGGATGGCGTTTTCGATGAGCTCTGGGAGCGCTGGGTGGATCCAGTGCTGCTGTTCCACCACGTCGCGCACATCGAGATCCATCGCCATCATCTGAATGCACTGCTGAACCAAGGTAGCGGCTTGCTCGCCAATGAAGTGGGCACCGAGCAGGCGACCGGTCTTCTTATCTGCGATGAGCTTCGCAAAACCGTCTTTATCTTCCAGCGCCCAGCCGTACGCCACGTCACCGTAGTTCTGAATTTTGACGGTGATCTCGGTGCCATTCTCAGTTGCCCACTCGCGTGCCTCCACCTCAGTCATGCCGACCTGACCGATCTGTGGATGCGAGAAGATAGCAGACGGGACGTAGCGATGGTCAAAGCTGCGCAAGTCCACGCTGTCTACATCGTTTGCCTTGGCAGTCTCCAAAACATTATGGAAGACAACCTTCGCCTCGTGGTTAGCAATATGCTTCAACTGATGCGGACTTGATGCATCACCGAGCGCCCATACACCTTCAGCCGACGTGCGACCATGCTTGTCGACGATCACCCGGTGGTCACCGTCGTACTTGACACCAGCAGCGTCCAGATTCATGCGATCGCCGTTTGGCTGGCGACCCGTTGCAACGAGGAAAACTCCACCTTGGACCGTAGAGCCGTCGGAAAGAGCTGCGGTGACGATGCCGTCCTGCTCGGACAGTGACTCGATGGAAGTGTTGAGATGCACGTTCCAGGACCGCGAGGCGACTTCTGTAAAGCGTGCAGAAATGTCCTCGTCGGACTGACGGTTCATGGCCCCGGAACGAACGATGACGTGAACGTTGACTCCGAGCGACGAGAACACATGGGCAAACTCGGTGGCAATAAAGCCACCGCCCAGAATGATCATTTCGCGCGGTAGTTCTTCAATCCGCATGATGTCATTGTTGGTGTAATAGCGTACACCTGACTCTTCGACAACTTGCGGAGCATATGGGCGAGAACCAGCAGCGATGATGATCTGATCAGCAGTAATCGTGCATTCCTTGCCACCTTGCGAGGTCAGCAGAGTGCGAGGCCCAACAAAGGAAGCGTGGCCATCGTAGACATCGATATTCGGAGTCTCGTCACCGCGACGGTATGCCTCGCCACCGTTAGAAATAGGGTCGATACGGTCGCCGAAAACTCGCTTCTGGATGAACGGCCAGTCAATCGAGTCGACATGAGCATGCACACCAAGGCGAGCAGCTTCCGCAACATTACGAGCAGCGTCAGCCGCAAGCACGAACATCTTGGTTGGAATGCAACCAACGTTCAAACAGGTTCCGCCAAACCGACCTTCCTCGACGAGAGCAATACGAACTCCGTCGTAGGCAGGGGATGGAATGGCGTTGCCGGAACCAGAACCAACGATGATGACGTCATAGTGGCGAGACGACTCAGCAGACATGCTTCTCCTTGATTGAAACCATTACTAAATGAAATCGGCCTTGAAGGCTGGCCTCGAAGGCTGCGGAAAAAGAAACTACGACGAGCTCGCCGTAGTCAGGTGCGACTCCAAGAAGTCAAACGTCACAGCAAATGCTTGTTCGCGAGCATGTTCGCGTGACAGAAACACATCATGGCGTGCACCGGGGATTTCGAAATTCGACGCACCCTTTCCTAAGCAACGCGTTTTGCTTGCAATCTGTTCCGCATCGAGGATTGCATCCACTGTATCCAGCGCAGGGGAGTATGGCTTGCCCAGAATTGACGCATCCGAATGCAGAACGAGAGTAGGCACTCCCATCTCGATCCCCTTTGCGACGATCGCCTGCGCAGCCAGAATCGCCTGGAACCACGACCACGTCTTCACATGGCCTTCCACTGGCTTCAGAACTGCATCGAAGACCCAGTCGCCGTGATGGCTAGCTGAAATTGACTGGCCGTAACCGCTCATTCCCTTGTCGGGCGTGAGCTGGTCAGGTCGGATCACGGCCATCAATCGGGTTAGTGCCTTGACTGCGATGCCTACCGGATTCTTGAACTGTAGGCCAAGCCACGGACTATTCAGTACGGCGACATTGATAAAGCCAAACCGATCCGGGTCTGCGGAACGTAGGCGATACAGCCAGAGCGCAACGATCAAGCCGCCAGTCGAATGGCCCAATGGAGTCACCGACGGATGCCCAGCCTCGCGTATGACATCGATGGCTGCGTTCATGTCGACGTCGTAAAGCTCAAGATTAGTGATGTGATGGGCGCGCTGGCCTGGCCGGAGCGAACGACCACACTTGCGGAGGTCGACAGCATAAAACGCGTAGCCCTTGTCATGGAAACGACGGGCGACGTGGTCTTGAAAGAAATAATCCGACATTCCGTGAACCCACAACACCGCCGGACGTGAAGCATATTCGGGCTCAGGAGTGTCGCTCGATGTGAGCGGTGAAGGTGAAAACTTAACGACGGTTACAGCAATGTCAGTCTCGTCATCTGGGTCATTTCCCAGGTCAATAACTGTTTGCGTGAATCCGTCGCCCAAGATATCAGCTTCCCAAATGGGGGTAACTTGATCGTTTTCGTTCTTCATCATGCCTGCAAGTCTAGCCTCGCTACGAGGGGCACCCCTCGTGTTGTGACAGAATAGAGTCTAAATCGAGTGTCAGTCCGAGAACGCTCCGGCGTTGCTCGGCAAAACAAGCATGAAGGATGTTGACAGCTATGGCTGAAAGCAAGCTTCCTGTCACTGCTAGTGACGAAGTTGATGTTGCCCTAATCGGCGCCGGTGTAATGAGCGCGACGCTTGGTGTTCTGCTCAAGGAGCTCGAGCCAACGTGGTCTCAGGTAGTGTTCGAGCGTCTTGATCAGCCCGCTGAGGAATCCTCGTCCCCTTGGAACAACGCAGGAACGGGTCACTCCGCGCTGTGCGAGCTGAACTACACCCCAGAGAAGAACGGCCAGGTCGAGTCAGCGAAGGCTGTAAAGATCAACGAGCAGTTCCAGGTTTCTCGTCAGTTCTGGACGACTCTGGTTGATCGTGGTGTCATTACCGATCCACGCGAGTTCATTAACGCTGTGGACCACACTGCGTTTGCTCAGGGTGCAGATCAGGTTGAGTTCATGCGCCGTCGTTACGAGGCACTGAATAAGCACATTCTCTTCGAGGGCCAGGAGCTTATCGAGGACAACGACAAGTTCTCTGAGTACTTGCCTCTGATGGCTGAAGGCCGTGACTTCTCCACGCCAGTGTCGGTCATCAAGAACCCGAACGGCACCGACGTTAACTACGGAGCATTAGCAAAGCAGTATCTCGCTGCAATGTCGGACCACGGTACTCAGATCAACTACGGCACTGAGGTCAAGGGCATTGAGCGCCAGGGCGACAAGTGGGCTCTGAAGGTCAAGAATGTCCACACTGGCGACGTGCGTGTCGTTCGTGCGAAGTTCGTCTTCGTAGGCGCTGGTGGCCAGGCTCTGCCACTGCTGCAGAAGTCCGGTATCCCAGAGATCCGTGGTTTCGGTGGCTTCCCAGTGTCGGGTCAGTGGCTGCGTTGCACCAACCCAGAGATCATTGAGAAGCACGATGCGAAGGTCTACGGCAAGGCCTCCGTTGGTGCGCCACCAATGTCGGTTCCACACCTTGACACCCGTATTATCGACGGCAAAAAGGGTTTGCTGTTCGGCCCATACGCTGGCTGGACTCCAAAGTTCCTGAAGCAGGGTTCCAACCTGGACCTCTTCAAGTCCCTTCGTGCACATAACCTGCCTTCGATGGTCGGCGTCGGCCTGCAGGAGATGCCGCTGACGCAGTACCTCATCAGCGAACTGTTGAAGGACGAAAATGCACGCGTCGAGGCGCTGCGCGAGTACATTCCAAACGTTCGTGCAGAGGATTGGGAACTGATCACCGCTGGCCAGCGTGTTCAGGTCATCAAGCCTCAGAAGTTCCCGAAGATGGGCTCCCTCGAATTCGGTACGGCAGTCGTGAACTCCCAGGACGGCTCCATTGCAGGTCTGATGGGCGCATCCCCAGGTGCATCGATTGCTCCTGCAGTCATGATCTCCTTGCTGGAGCGTTGCTTCGGTAACCGCATGGGCGACTGGGCTCCAAAGCTGAAGGAAATGGTTCCTTCCTACGGACGCAACGTCAACGATGATCCTGCTCTGTACCGCGAAGTATGGGACGCCTCCCAGAAGGCACTGAAGCTTGAGCGCTAACACTCGGTAAGTATTTGCGCATACTTCGTACCCCATCACTGATCACCACTGCGAAAGCTGTGGTCGGTGGTGGGGTACAACTATTGATATGACTTCGCACACCGCTTCCTTTCCAGATACCTCGGCCCGCCCAACAGCTGCAGGCGCTGTACCTGGTTTCCCATTCACCGCCATTGTTGGGCAGGAGCGGCTGCAACTCGCATTGATTCTCACGGCGATCTCGCCGGAAATTGGTGGAGTCATTGTTCGTGGTGAAAAGGGCACCGCTAAGACCACAACCGTGCGAGCTCTGGAACCCTTCTTGGATGGACAACTAGTCAACCTGCCGCTGGGAGCCACGGAGGATCGAGTCGTCGGTTCGATCAACGTTGAATCGGTTTTGACTACAGGAAAGGCAGAGTTTCAGCCTGGTCTACTCAGCGCTGCGAATGGCGGCATCTTGTACGTCGACGAAGTGAACTTGTTGCCGGACCATTTGGTAGATGTGCTTCTCGACGCCGCCTCAACCGGCCGCATCACCGTCGAACGTGATGGAGTGTCATTCGTGGAGCAAACTAGGTTTGTTCTCGTTGGCACGATGAACCCCGAAGAGGGAGAACTTCGTCCTCAGTTGCTTGACCGTTTTGGTCTGGCCGTGGACGTTGTTGCGTCACGGGAGCCGTCGACACGCGTGGAAATTGTGCGACGCCGATTGGCCTACGACAGCAATGCACGTACTTTCATTAGCCAGTACGCCGATGCTGAGGAAGCGACACGCCGTCGTCTCGTGCGGGCGAAGGCGCTGTTGCAGGACGTAGAGCTGGACGACGTTGCACTGGGACGCATCGCGAGTTTGTGCGCTGCATTCGATGTTGACGGTATGCGTGCAGATTTGGTCATTGCTCGAACCGCTCAGGCGCATGCCGCGTGGCGGGTGGCGGCGCACGAAACTGACGCGAACGATATTTCCACTGATGACTCCAGGGTTAGCTCCAAGGACACCCCGAACGCCTCCGAAGATTCGAGGCTGCAAGTAACCGACGACGACATTCGCATTGCGGCGGAAATGGCGCTGCCGCATCGTCGTCGTCGCGATCCTTTTGATGAACCTGGGCTCGATGATCAACAGATCGATAATGCGATGGAGCAAGCTCGCGACGACTTCCCAGACGAAACTGAAACGACGGCGCCACAGGAACCTGATTCCATCCCGGAAGAATTGAACCCCGAAGATTCTGCGCACAATCCGGCAGAGTCGGAACCACAAGAGCTACCCTCCCAGGGGTCTGATGGAAAGGCAGGTAGCGCTTCTTCAGGCGCTCCCTTTCCGCGTTCGTGACTTCGTTGTCCCAGGCGCTGGCGAGGGCAGTGCCGGTAGGCGATCAAAGGCACTCGGACCACGGGGATCCACCGTACGAAGTACTGCCAGTGGCCATGGCATTCATATTCCCGGGACGGTGTTGGCGGCGGCGGAACGGGGTGCTGCAGTTACTAACGGCATGGTGCCGCTTGTCGCTGATGACTTACGCGGCGCCATTCGACAGGGCACCGAATCGAATCTGATCGTGTTCGTCGTCGATACGTCAGGATCGATGGCTGCGCGAAATCGCCTTAGCGCAGTGACCGGAGCCGTCACTTCGTTGCTTCGCGACGCCTACCAGAAGCGCGACAAAGTCGCTGTGGTGACGTTTCGTGGTGACAAAGCGACGACGGTCCTGCCTCCGACTCGGTCAACGGACATTGCTGCTCGTCGTCTTGACGGATTACCAACTGGCGGGCGAACTCCTCTTGCCGAGGGATTACTGGAAGCCGATAGGCTCATTGCTCGCGAGCGTAGAAGGGAACCCAGTCGGCGAGCACTGCTCGTCGTGCTGTCTGACGGTCGCGCGACCGGGCGCGGTGGATTCCAGCGTGCAAAAGCTGCTGCAGGTTCGATTCGTCGACAGGGGTTGGCAGGAGCTGTGGTCATTGACTGTGAATCTGGTCGCGTGAAATTGGGGCTGGCACATGAATTAGCGCGGCATTTGCAAGCTCCATGCGTGGCATTGGATGCGCTCAATGCGGATGCGGTCGCGGGAGTTGTGCGCTCAGGGCTTTAGCGGAAATGGCTACGATAGTTAGCTATGGCACAGGGCAAAGTAGATCCAGCAAATATTCCTAACGACGGGTTGACCACGCGACAGCGTCGTCAGTTACCGATTACCGCAGTTCACACAGGTGAAGGCAAGGGTAAGTCAACGGCTGCTTTTGGTTTGGCGTTGCGTTCATGGAACGAAGGCCTAAGTATCGGAATTTTCCAGTTTGTGAAGTCCGCGAAGTGGCGGATCGGTGAGGAAGAAGTCTTTAAGCGTCTCGGCCAGATGCATAACGAAACAGGCGTTGGCGGTGCCGTGGAATGGCACAAGATGGGCGAGGGCTGGTCGTGGTCGCGGAAGACGGGCACGGAAGCAGACCATGCTCGAGATGCCGCTGAAGGCTGGGAAGAGATCAAGCGTCGCTTGGCGGAAGAGCGCCACGACTTGTATATCCTCGACGAATTCACGTACCCAATGAAGTGGGGCTGGGTTGACGTTGACGATGTCGTCGCAACGCTTGCGAGCCGTCCAGGTAAGCAGCACGTTGTGATCACTGGCCGCGATGCTGATCCGAAACTGATTGAGATTGCCGACCTCGTGACTGAGATGAAGAAGATCAAGCATCCAATGGATGCAGGTCGCAAGGGGCAAAAGGGAATCGAGTGGTAAGTTCCGCCACACCAGGCATCGTCATCGCCGCGCCAGCATCCGGCACCGGCAAGACAACTATTGCAACCGGGCTGATCGCAGCCCTGGCCCGATTTACCGAGGTCGCACCGTTCAAGGTCGGCCCCGACTACATCGACCCCGGCTATCACACACTCGCTGCAGGGCGTGTTGGCCGAAATCTCGATTCCTTCATGTGCACGAAGGACCTCATCGGCCCTTTGTATGCTCACGGTTCAGCTGGTTGTGAAATCAGCGTAGTCGAAGGTGTCATGGGGCTTTTCGACGGTCGCATCGGGCCAGATCCGCTTCATGCAGACGGCTCGACCGCTGAGATCGCAGCCCTGTTGGGTATGCCAGTGATCTTGGTGATTGACGCCCGCCATATGAGCCAGTCTGTGGCCGCACTGGTCCACGGCTTTGCCACGCTTGACGAGGATGTCCACATTGCGGGCGTCATCGTGAATCGAGTGGGCTCTCCACGTCACGCAGACATCATGCGCAGCTCCATTGAAGCAATGGGGATTCCAGTACTGGGAGCTATTCCGCGCGTCGACAACGTTGAGGTGCCATCGCGACATCTCGGTCTGGTCACTGCAGCCGAAGGCGGTAGCGTCGCGTGTGAGGCTGTGCAGAGCATGGCAGACCTCGTGGAAGAGCATGTTGATATCCAGGCTCTTTTGGCTTTGGCCACATGCACCGTTTCTGCCGAGCCATGGGATCCGGTGGCCGCGATGGGCAGGTCAACCGCCACTGAGCCGGGGGCAGGCCCCACAATTGCAATGGCTGGCGGTCCAGCTTTTACCTTCAGCTACGCCGAACATGTCGAACTTCTCGAAGCATGTGGTGCACGAGTAGCTGTCTTCGACCCACTCGTCGACGACTTCCCGGAGTGCGACGGCCTCGTTGTGCCAGGTGGTTTTCCGGAGGAGCACGTCGACAAGCTTGGGGCGCGCACAGACTTGGCTGCGCAAGTGCGCGAGGCCGTTGCCCGGGGAATCGCCGTGCACGGAGAGTGCGCTGGCTTGCTGTGGCTGCTCGATTCACTCGACGGGTATCCAATGTGCGGCGTATTGCCTGGTGACGCCGTGATGAGCCGGTTGAGCCTGGGGTATCGAGATGCGGTGGCCGTGACCGACTCTGCATTGGCCACGGCGGGGACTCGGTTCCGGGGCCATGAATTTCATAAGACGCAACTGACTGAGGGCAGCGTCGACAAGCTGCGTGCCGCCGGATTCCGTCCGGCATGGGGCTGGTACGACTGGCAAGGTGCGCCAACAACCGAAGGTATCGTTTCTACAGACGGCCGAATCCACGCTTCGTACCTGCATATCCATCCGGTGAGCGCGCCACAGGCTATTGCTCACTTTGTGGATACCTGCGCGGGGTAGAGTGACATGTATGAGTTTGGTTCTGAAGGGGTGCGGTGTACTGGTTATTGGTGGTTCTACCAGCGCAGAGCGGGTAATTCCACGATTCCTAGATGCAGGTGCTGAAGTAACAGTATGTGAAGGTGGCGAAGTAACAACCGTCATCGAGGCGTGGGCAGGCGAAGGCCGAGTTTCCCTGTACCGAACTTCTTTTACCCCTGCCATGAGTTGGGGCAAAGCGCTGTTGGTCTGCTGCGACCCTAATCTGTTGCGGGAAGTGTCGTTGGAGGGGCGTCGGGCTGGAATTCTTGTCGATGATGAAACAGGCGGTACAGCACCGATTACGCCTATGGCAGTGACGGGTCGTCGCGCGTCGCGTGCCGGCGAATTGGCGGGCACTGTTGCATTAGTTGGTGGTGGTCCTGGTGACCCGGGATTGATTACAGTTCGCGGTCGACAGCTGCTTCGTGTCGCCGATGTCGTCATTGCCGACCACTTGGGTCCGCTGTCGCTGCTCAGCGAGCTGGAACCAGATGTGGAAATCATTGATGCCGCAAAGCTCCCGTATGGTCGCGCAATGGCACAGGAACGTATTAACCAGTTGTTGGTCGACCGGGCCAAGCAGGGGCTTTTCGTGGTCCGACTCAAAGGTGGGGACCCATACGTTTTCGGCCGTGGCTTCGAAGAATTGGAAGCTTTGCGGGAAAGTGGAGTGCGAGTAACCGAGGTTCCTGGCATTACCTCGGCTATTTCCGTACCAGCTGCAGCCGGTATTCCAGTGACGCGTCGTCGAGTCAATCACGACCTCACCATTGTGTCCGGCCACGTACCACCAGGTCACGAATACTCCTTGGTGAACTGGGATGCATTGGCCCAAATGACCGGCACGATTGTTGTCATCATGGGAGTGAAGAACGGGCCTAAAATTGCCCAGGCATTACTTGATGGTGGTCGCAGCGCGTCGACCCCAGCTGCGATTGTTCAAGAGGGAACAACGTCGAACCAGCGGACTGTCCGTTGCGAGTTGAAGGATCTCGGGGACGCTCTGGAATCCAACGAGATCAAGCCACCTGCGGTTTTGGTCATCGGAGAAGTGGTCAAACTGAGCGACGATGATGTTGCCGATGCACTTCGCGAAAGCGGTATCCATGAAGGATAAGCTGCTAAGCCTTCTTAACAATGAGCAGTTTCGCAGCGCGGTATGGATGTTCTTCGCCGTCGCTCTTGTTGGCTACTTCGGCATCATGCTGATCTTGCGTTTCGCGCTTGGTTCGGGCGGGACTGGGCTGGTCGACGTCATTGTTGCGACGATATTCGCTCTCGTCGCGGCCACAATCGCTGCCCGTAAGCGCTACCAGGATGACATTTAGTAGCGTCTCGGGCTAGGAATGGGCAGGCCGTTAGAGCCGGCGGCTAATCGACAACGATACGAATGTGGCCGTCTACTACCGAAGCGTCCATACCAGCCTCGCAGGCAATCTCAACGGCATCCTCAACAGTTGTTGGGGGAGTCGAGGCGAGCACCAGCTCTCGGGCTAACACACCCTTGTGGTGCTTATTGAAATGGGACACTACCTTGCCCTCCCGCGTGACGACGGTTGCCGTTACCGCACTCTTCACCTTCCCAAGGTTGAGGTACGTGCCGGAACGAAGGTCGATGAGAAACGCCTCGTCAGCGAGAGCTTCAGTGATCGTCGACCCCCAGCGCGCACGCATCGTTGGCGTAGTCGAATCGGGGGAAGCTCCTCGCCGTGGAAGTTTCGTTGTCCCGGACAACCGATAGTGCGGAATGTGGTCCTCAGCTCGTACCACTCCGAAGAGGGCGGACCCCACCGCCAACTGGGCACGTGCCTGAGCGGGAAGTGTCTTCGCATCAAGAGCGTCAAACAACACTCCTGTGTAACGATCAAGCGCGGGCATCGTTGGAGCCGTGAGCAACTCAGCATTCGCAGCGACCTCGCTTGCTAGCTTCGGCCCCAATTTCAAGACGCGCATTGCCTCATCGGCATCGTCGGCAAGCTGCACCAGATCCTGAGCGATGTCAGACCTAGTGGCAGTGAGAGTGGGAAACGATAGCGCCGAGAATTCGAGCGGTGCGCCGTTTCCGCCAACGGCTTTAGTTTCGGATGGTGGAAGGACGATCAGCATGGGAACTGATAGTAACCGATAGTGTATGCCTTTGAGTTTTGGCCAAAAGGTACGATGGGGCTATGCCAGAAGGTCACGTCATTCATCGTCTTGCCCATGAGCTGAACCACAGCTTCGCCGGTCATCGGGTGCGCGTGACCAGTCCGCAAGGGAGATTTGCCTCTGAAGCTGCACGTCTCGACGGCTCGATACTGCACCACGCCGAGGCATGGGGAAAACACTTGTTCATCACCTTTGATGTCGATGCTCCGGCCAATATTGTGTATATCCATTTGGGGCTAATTGGGAAGTTGAAGTTTGAGCCAGCTGATGTACGAGCAGGGCAAATCCGGCTGCATATCGAGCATAAAGAAATAGCGGCCAATCTGCGTGGACCACAATGGTGCCGACTGGTCTCGGAAGTGGAGATGGAGGGTGCCGTCGCAAAGCTAGGTGCCGACCCGCTGCGGGAGCACAGCCCTGAAAACGCAGGGAAAGTGGAGGCGGTAAAGCGAAAGGTGCTCCGCAGCTCACGCCCAATTGGCGCGCTGTTGATGGATCAAAAGCTGTTCGCTGGTGTCGGTAACATCTATCGGGCAGAGACACTCTTTAGGCTGGGGATCTCTCCCTTTCTGCCGGGGAAGAGTGTGCAGCCGGAGGAGTTCGATACGATTTGGGCTGACCTCACGAAGCTGATGAAAGAGGGCGTTGTCACTGGTCGGATCGATACGGTGGCAGCCGAACACACGCCAGAAGCGATGGGCCGTGCGCCACGAAAAGACGACCACGGCGGGGAAGTGTACGTATATCGCCGCCTCGGTCAGCCGTGCTACAAATGCGAGACGCCTATTGCAGAAATGGTGATGGAAGGGCGAAATCTGTTTTGGTGCCCGACCTGCCAACAGCAGTGAATGACGGCGGGGTAATATCCCATTCATGATCACGCGTATGTCTCAGCTCTTCCTGCGTACCTTGCGGGACGACCCGGCTGATGCCGAAGTACCAAGCCACAAGTTGCTCGTTCGCGCCGGATACATCCGTCGCCACGCACCAGGAATCTACTCCTGGCTGCCACTCGGTTTGAAGGTCCTGCGCAACGTGGAAACTGTTGTGCGTGAAGAGATGGAAAGCATTGGCGGACAGGAGATTTCCTTCCCAGGCCTGCTTCCACGTGATCCGTACGAGGCGTCTAACCGCTGGACTGAATACGGCGATGACTTGTTCCGTTTGAAGGACCGCAAGGAAGCGGACTACCTGCTCGGGCCTACGCATGAAGAGATGTTCGCGCTCGCAGTGAAGGATCTGTACAACTCGTACAAGGACTTCCCAGTGACGTTGTTCCAGATTCAAACGAAGTACCGCGATGAAGCTCGTCCGCGAGCTGGCATCCTGCGTGGCCGTGAATTCATCATGAAGGATTCGTATTCCTTCGATATGGATGACGAGGGTTTGAATGAGTCTTACCTGAAGCACCGTGGCGCTTATCAACGGATTTTTGATCGCTTGGGCATCGAATATGCGATTTGCGCAGCGACATCCGGCGCTATGGGCGGTTCTGCCTCCGAAGAGTTCTTGGCAGTGAGCTCGAACGGTGAAGACACGTTTGTGCGCTCCACAGCCTCTGATTACGCGGCGAATGTGGAAGCTGTACAGATCCCAGCACCGCAAAAGCAGGCCATCGATGACAAGCCTGATGCGGTTGTGCACACCACTCCTGACGCGACCACGATTGAGGCCCTCGTTGAATGGGCTAATTCGGAGGCTGCTGGTCTTGGCCGTGAAGTAGTGGGTGCAGACACCCTGAAGTGCTACATGATTGCCGTGGACCGTAAGCAGGTCGACAAGAAGGGCAACCCACTACCTGAAGAAATCATGGGTATTGGTGTCCCTGGTGACCGCGCTATCGACGAGAAGCGCTTGGAAGCTGCTTTCGAGCCAGCAACTGTTCGTGCGTTGGACGAACGTGACTTCGCTGAAAATCCATTCTTGGTCAAGGGCTACATCGGCCCTCGCGGTCTCGCTGCGAACGAGGTTCCGTTGTATGTCGACCCTCGCGTGGTTGAAGGTTCCGCGTGGATCACTGGTGCTGATGAGGCAAACAAGCACGTTGTTGACCTCGTCTGTGGCCGTGACTTCACCCCAGCCGGCATCATTGATGTTGCCGAGGTTCGCGAAGGCGACCCTGCACCAGATGGTCAGGGCACCCTGACTCTGGAGCGTGGTATCGAGATTGGGCACATTTTCCAGCTGGGTCGCAAGTACACCGACGCGTTTGAAGTCGACATTCTCGATGTCAACGGCAAGCGCGCCCGCCCAACGATGGGTTCTTACGGCATTGGCGTATCGCGACTGGTCGCGGTTCTCGCAGAGCAGTACCTTGATGAGCGTGGCCTGCGGTGGCCCGTGGCTGTAGCTCCGTACGCAGCGCACGTCGTCATCGCCAACAAGAATGCTGAAGCTGCGGCTGCAGCGGAGAAGCTCGCCGAAAGCTTGGATTCTTCCGGTGTCTCCGTGCTTTTCGACGATCGTCCGAAGGTCAGCCCGGGCGTAAAGTTCAAGGACTCCGAGCTGCTGGGAATGCCGTTTGTGGTCATCGTCGGTCGTGGATTTGCGGACGGCAAGGTTGAGCTTCGTAACCGCCTGACTGGCGAGACAACCGAAATCGATTACACCAGTGCTGCTGACACCATCGTCAACTTGGTGAATGCGTAACTGAGTACACCACTGGGAGCCCGCCGACTCATGAGAAAAACTGCTTAGGAGTTGGCGAGCTCCATGCCCGGAAGTGGCGCTTCTGGGTTACCTGCAAAAACTTCTGCACCCGCTTGCGAGATTCCTGCCGCCTGTAGCGCGAACAGTCTCGCCTGCGGGTGTTTGCATTCCATGACGGCAGTACGCCATGCCGTAGCGCAAGCGCCTTCTAGTGCAGCAGCGAAACCAGCTGCATCGTCTTCCGGCTGAGGTGCAGATTTGACTTCGATGTAGCCGGGTTCGGCAACTGGTGGAGTGGCGTTGCATGCGGTAAACACGGCAAGTGCGTTGTCGCGCAGTTGACGATGCCTATCTGCACTGGTCATCGTTGATTCGCGGTACTCTTCGGTTATCCGTGGCGCAGCCACACCCATCCCGTAAATGAGTGCAAACTCAGCGGTAAGCGCGGTAGTGAGGTGTGGCAGATCGTCGTGAAGTTCAGCGGCCGCGAGGGGAGTGCGAGGTACGAGATCTTCCCATTCGACGTCCATTGCGCGGAGAACCAGTACCAGCCCACCGTCAATGGCAGCGGCGAGAAGGGTCTCGTAGTCCTCGCTCAGTGACTTCTTCTTCGCGAGGGAATCCAGCAGGGACGCTGACGAGCGAGAATCACTCAGTAGCATCGCCAGGGTAGAGTCCGCTGGCTGCGCTGCGGTGGAACTCGCTGGGGAAGATGTGGCCGTCGCAGATGTGGCCGCGGATGTCGCCGTTGAGGCGGGCGAAGCGTCGGCTGCTGGTGCTGGTTTAGCTGCAGGCGCAGGCTTTGCGATGCACTCCTCATCAACGCTGCCATCGTCATACGTGCCACACACTCGTCGGATCTCAGTGCTGAGGACGCCTTCGTGCTCACTGCGTGCGTGCAGTGCTGCCGTGATCGCTTCCGCGTACTGACCGTTGGGATCGAGCTCGCTAGTAGTGCCGGACAACATCTCGATATCTCGGATTGCCAGCGCCCAGTGCGCCTCGAGCGTTGCGTCTGCTTGTGGACCTTTGACGACGTCACATCCCGACAACGCGAACGCGGCCCCTCCTAGAGAGACCGCTGAACCGGCAAGAAATACACGACGAGAAATCACGCACTCTATCGTGCCACGATCCGCCCGGACTGCACCCGTTGGCTCACCCGGAAACGGCGGATTCTTGTGGAAAGCTCTTCGTGGCTAAACTTTCAGGCATGGCTATCCCGTCTGCAGAAATCCTCGAGTCCATCCTCGCCCCAGTTGTAGCGTCTCTCAACCTTGACATTGAAGGTGTCAAGGTGGTTCGAGCAGGACGTAAGTCCCAAGTAATTGTGCTTGTCGACGGCGACGTGCGACCAGATTTGGACACCATTGAAGAGGTCACTCGAGAGATCTCGCAGGCTTTTGATGCTGCGGAGGCTCGGGGTGACGCTGATTTCGGGACGCAGGAGTACACCTTGGAGGTGTCTACACCAGGCATCGATGCTCCGTTGACGGCTCCACGTCATTGGAAGCGCAATCGGAACCGGTTGGTGCAGGTGCGCTTGGCGGATGGCGCTCAGATTGTTGGGCGAATCGGTGCGCTGAACGACTCTGACGATAGCGTGATTTTGGTGACAACTTCGGGCACTAAGGGCAGGAAGAAAGCGCTTCTGTCGGTTCTCGAATTGGAAACTGTAGGCCAAGCAGTGGTACAAGTTGAGTTCTCTGATGTTCCCGAAGCTGAAGCTGAGCTTTCGGGTCTAGAATTTGATGATGCCGTTTCTCGGCTGGAGGATTAACAAGTGAAGATTGAGCTCGCCGCACTACGCACCTTGCAAAAGGAGCGAGGTATTCCCGTCGGAGAAATGATTGGACTGCTGGCTCGATCACTTCGAGAAACGTACGCGAAGTCGGATTCTCCAGCGCGTTTCGCGCGTGTCAACATCGACCAAGAAACCGGCGATGTCACTGTGTTCGCCCAGGAACGCGATGAAGAGGGCAACCTCATTGCTGAGTGGGACGACACGCCTGAGAACTTTGAGCGTATCGCCGCGTACCCAGTTCGCCAGACCATTCTCCAGCGCCTTCGCGATGCCGAAAGCGATAAGGTTCTCGACGAATACGCAGACTTGACTAACCAGGTCATTTCCGGCGTTGTGCAGCGTGATGTCCATGCCAACGAGAAAGGCATGGCCATCATTCATATTGGCTCAGAGGCGCACGGCCGTGACGGCATTCTGTTGCCAGCCGAACAGATTCCAGGGGAAAAGCTCGAGCACGGAAATCGTGTGAAGTGCTACGTCGTGGGTGTGAATAAGACTCCACGTGGCGTGCAGATCAACCTGTCGCGTACTCACCCAGAGTTGGTACGTCGCCTATTTGAGCTGGAAGTACCAGAAGTTGCCGATGAAGCAGTCGAGCTGGTGTCGATCGCCCGTGAAGCAGGCCACCGCACGAAGGTAGCAGTGCGCCCGACCGTGAAGGGGCTTAATGCCAAGGGCGCGTGTATCGGTCCGCGTGGCCAGCGCGTCAACACCATCATGGATGAACTCTGTGGTGAAAAGATCGACATCATCGACTATGACGAAGACCCAGCGAAGTTCGTTGGTAACGCTCTCGCCCCTGCCAAGGTCGTCAGCGTCAAAGTCCTCGATGAGGAAGAACGTCGCGCGCACGTCGTCGTTCCGGACTACCAGTTGTCGCTGGCTATTGGTCGCGAAGGGCAGAACGCTCGTCTTGCTGCACGCCTGACCGGCTGGCGCATCGATATCCACTCCGACGCAGAATAGTTTCGCTGCCACTCTGCTTCACGACGGCCGTCGAAAAGTAGCAAAAGTGATAAGAAACTCTATACGCGGTTGTAATTTGCGGGTCGTTTCGGGTTACACTATGAGACGGCCCGAATAAACGTAGTGGTGAAAGGTGGGTGTGGCGCGCGTATGGCATGTGCTCGGCAATTAGCTCCGGCAGTCATGAATGTACGTGAACGCACCTGTATCGCCACTCGGCAACGAAAGCCCGAAAGGGAACTGCTTCGCCTCGTCGCTCACCGCGACGAAGAAGGCAAGCTAACCGTTGTGCCCGATCCACGGCGCAGAATGCCTGGACGCGGTGCTTGGATTACGCCGACCACGCAATCGTGGGAAGTGGCAGACAAGCGTCGTGCATTCGGCCGCGCACTCAAGGTGTCTACTGGTGTAGATGCGAACCCGGTTCTCCAATATTTGCGCCACCTTGCTGAATCTCCCGATGGAGTTCAGCGCCAGGATTCACAGATATGTGGGAACAGGACAATGACAAAAGAAAGACCTGAACACTGATGAGCACACGATGAAGCATCAGCGATGAACGGCAAGAATTAACGGGAGTCGACAGCTATCCCGATGCGCGTAGTACACGCGTATTCGGCACTGCTCGACTCCAAAAAGTGAGGAGAGTAGTGTCCGGAAAGCTCCGTGTCCATGAGCTCGCAAAGCAGCTCGGGGTCACCAGCAAGGAACTCCTAGCTGAGCTCAAAGAGCAAGGCGAGTTCGTAAAGACCGCGTCGTCGACGGTGGAACCACCAGTCGTCGCAAAGATGAAGCGAGTCTATGCAGCAAAGGGTGGTCAGTCTGATGCCCCAACTGCGAAGACCGCAAAGCCAGGTGCGAAGCCTGCAGCTAAGCCAGCGGCAAAGCCTGCAGCTAGTTCCGCAGCGAAGCCTGGCGCAAAGCCAGGTCCGAAGGCGCCAGCAAAGCCAGCTCCAAAGCCGGCAGCAGCAGCGCCAAAGGCTCCATCGTTGCCGAAGCCAGGCGCCCCAGTGGAGGCAAAGCCAGCCCCGGCGGCGAAGCCTGCAGCACGGGAAGCAAAGCCAAGTAGCTTGCCTAAGCCAGGTGAGCCTGCAAAGCCAACCCCGAAGCCAACTTTCAACGACGGTGGCGCAAAGCCTGGTCAGTCGAAGCCAGGTGCACCACGTACCAATAAGCCGGCTCCAGGTCAGCCAGCACCACGCCCACAGGGCGCTAAAAGTGGCAACCGACCAGGTCCAAAGCCAGGTCCAAAGCCAGGTGCTCGTGCACCACGGGTAGCCAACAATCCTTTCTCCACCGGCAACAGCGGTGGCGGTCGACCAGGTCCACGCCCGTCGAACATGCCACGCCCACAGGGTGGCAACCGTCCAGGTCCTAAGCCTGGTGGCGGTCGCCCAGGTGGCCCACGTCCACAGGGTGCAGGCAAGGGAGGTCCACGCCCAGGTGGCCCACGTCAGGGCGGTCAGCGCCCACAAGGCGGCGGCCGTCCAGGTCCTAAGCCAGGTGGCGGAGGCGGTGGCGGTAATCGTCCATCTCCATCGATGATGCCGTCGCATCCAAGCCCCGGCCAGATGCCAGCTCAGGCTGCCGGTGGCCGTGGTGGCCGTGGCGGTCGCTCTGGTGGTCCAGGTGGCCAGGGTGGTCCAGGTGGTCCAGGTGGCGGTCCACGCGGTGGTCGCGGCGGTCGCCGTGGCGGTACCGCTGGCGCATTCGGCCGTCCAGGTGGTGCACCACGTCGTGGTCGTAAGTCGAAGCGTCAGAAGCGCAACGAGTACGAGGCAATGCAGGCTCCATCCGTCGTTGGTGGCGTCAAGCTGCCAAACGGCAAGGGCCAGAGCATTCGCCTCGCACGTGGTGCTTCTCTGTCTGACTTCGCTGAGAAGATCAACGCTGACGCAGCAGCACTGGTACAGGCTTTGTTTAACCTCGGCGAAATGGTGACCGCAACCGCTTCTGTATCCGACGAAACCCTGCAGCTGCTGGGCGACGAAATGGATTACAAGGTTGAGGTTGTCTCCCCAGAAGACGAAGACCGTGAGCTGCTTGAGTCGTTCGACTTGCAGTTCGGTGAAGACGAGGGCGTTGATGAAGACCTCGTTATCCGTCCTCCAGTCGTGACTGTCATGGGTCACGTTGACCACGGTAAGACCCGACTGCTCGACACGATCCGTAAGGAAAATGTCGGTGGACACGAGTCCGGTGGCATCACCCAGCACATTGGCGCTTACCAGGTCAACGTCGATTTCGATGATGACATCCGTAAGGTCACGTTGCTTGATACCCCAGGTCACGAAGCGTTTACTGCTATGCGTGCGCGTGGTGCTCAGGCAACCGACATCGCAATCTTGGTCGTTGCTGCTGACGACGGCGTCATGCCACAGACCGTCGAAGCAATTAACCACGCGAAGGCAGCAGATGTGCCAATCGTGGTTGCAGTGAACAAGATCGATAAGGAATCTGCAGATCCGCAGAAGATCCGTGGTCAGCTCACTGAATACGGCTTGACTGACGAAGAGTGGGGTGGCGACACCATGTTCGTCGACATCTCTGCAAAGCAGGGTACGAACATCGATGCATTGCTGGAAGCTGTATTGCTCACTGCAGATGCTTCGCTTGACCTCCGTGCGAACCCAGATATGGACGCACAGGGTATTGCCATTGAAGCTCACCTCGACCGAGGTCGTGGCCCAGTGGCAACGGTCATCGTGCAGCGCGGTACCCTCCGCGTCGGTGACTCGATTGTTGTCGGCGATGCCTACGGTCGCGTCCGTCGTATGGTCGATGAGCACGGCAATGACGTTGCAGAAGCTGGCCCATCTCGCCCGGTACAGGTCCTTGGTTTGACCTCGGTACCAGGTGCTGGTGACAACCTGCTCGTCGTTGACGAAGACCGCACTGCACGCCAGATTGCGGATCGTCGTGACGCTCGTCGTCGTAACGCTCTGCAGGCGCGCAGCCGTAAGCGTGTCTCCCTGGAGACGCTGGATGAGATCCTGAAGGAAACCAATACCCTCAACCTCATCCTCAAGGGCGACAACGCCGGTACTGTCGAAGCACTGGAAGAGGCGCTGCTCAAGATCGAGGTCGACGACGAGGTTCAGCTGAACATCATCGACCGCGGTGTTGGTGCGGTAACTCAGACCAACGTGTCGCTGGCAGCCGCATCGGATGCAGTCATCATTGGCTTCAACGTTCGTGCAGAGGGCAAGGCCACCGAGTACGCCAACGCTGAAGGCGTCGAGATTCGCTACTACACGGTTATCTACCGTGCTATCGAAGAAGTGGAAGCAGCCATGAAGGGCATGCTGAAGCCAATCTACGAAGAGAAGGACCTGGGTCGCGCAGAAATTCGCGCACTGTTCAAGTCCTCCGCAGTGGGTCTCATCGCCGGTTGTATGGTCGACTCGGGCAAGGTTCGTCGCAATGCCAAGGTTCGCCTGGTACGCGACGGCAACGTGATCACGGATTCCGCAACCATCGAATCTCTCCGTCGTGAGAAGGACGATGCAACCGAGGTTTCCGCTGGTTACGAGTGCGGTATGGTCCTGTCTTACCCAGACATCCAGGTAGACGACATCATCGAGGCATACGAGATGGTCGAGGTACCACGCACCTAGCAGGCACCTGCTATTGGTGAGTAAAAAGCTCCAGTCCTAGTTCTGCAGCCACGTGAGGCAGAGCCGGGGCCGGAGCTTTTCTCGTGCCTGGGCTATTAGGGGACAGGCGCTTGTCGACGAACCCTGCGACCCACACTTACACCTGACGGTGTAGTCCGGTTCTGTATCATGGGTCGGCATCACGGGCACTAACACACGATGTCGGTGCCCGTTTATAGAAACAGTTAATTTAGAGTTGAACACAGCACTTACATCTGTGAATTGTGAATGAGGAGTTGATCCGGCATGGCAGATCAAGCACGAGCTGGCCGTTTGGCAAAGCGAATTCTCGAGATCGTCGCTAGCGGCATTGAACGGGAAATCAAGGATCACCGCTTGGAGTTAGTAACTATTACTGATTGCCGTGTTACGGGCGACCTTCACGACGCAACTGTGTACTACACGGTTCGTGGTCGCACGATTGATGAAGAACCTGATTGGGAGATGGCGGAGGAAGCGCTCAATCGTGCTCGTGGCCAGCTGCGTTCGATGGTGGGGCGTGGCACGGGAGTTCGTTACACTCCGACGTTGAACTTCAAGGTGGATACGGTTCCGGCAGCATCGGCCCATATGGAGGAACTGTTGGCAAAGACTCGCCAGCGCGATGCGGAGTTGGCTAAGCAGGCAGCGAACGCAAAGCCTGCTGGCGGTGAGGATCCGTATATTCACAGCGACGACCCTGAGGAGGGCTAGCTGATGAACGACGCTATTGCAGACCGCGCCGCATATCAATTGTCACAGGCAATCAGCCGGCGTATGTCGGCACCGATTCAGCAAACCCAGGACATGCTGGCAACCGCAAAGAAAGTAGCGGTTGTGTGCCATGTGCACCCGGATGCCGATGCCATCGGAGCTGCTTCGGCAATGGTGATGGCTTTGGCACAACGCGGAATTCCAGCGGTGGCGTCGTATGGCGAACCTGGCCTTCCGGCGAAGTCACTGCTGACTATTCCGGGATGGGACAGCTTCGTCCCTTATCAGGAGATCCCGGCCGACGTTGACACCTGGATTTCGGTGGACTGCGCGAGCCCGGAGCGATTAGGTGCGCTTCGTGGCCGAATGATGGCGTCAGACCGCCTTATCGTGGTCGATCACCATGATTCGAATTCTCGCTACGGCACTATCAATATGGTTGATTGTCAAAGTGAGTCATCAACGATGGTTCTCCTTGATTTCTTCGAAGTCTGGGGAATTAAACTGAACCGAGACATGGCACACGCGCTGTACGCCGGTCTGTTGACGGACACGGCGTCCTTCCAGTTTGGACGGTCACGTATGCACTCTGCTGCTGCGCGATTGCTGGACAAGGGCCTGGACCCACGCACGATCGGTGCACAGCTGCTTGATAATCACCCATTTGAGTTTCTGCCATTCCTCGGTCGCGTGATGGCCACGGCAGGCCAGGACGTTGGTTGGGGCGAAGGTGCTGGTCTGGTCTATGCGACGGTGTCGTACGAAGATCAGGAAACGGTCGGTCACGATGAAGTTGATGCTGTCATCGATATTGTTCGAACGACCTCCGGCGGGGATGTCGCTGCAGTCTTCAAGGAGTACGAGCCTGGCTACTGGTCAGTCTCGCTGCGTTCGATCGCAAAGGTCGACGTTTCATTAGTTGCGGCAGCACTCGGAGGTGGTGGTCACGTGCGTGCGGCTGGCTACAGTTTCCGTGGTTCGCGAGAGGACATCCTCGCCGAGCTGCTGGCAACCTCCGAACTTGCCGCCGCGACTGTGTCTCTCGAGGACGATGGTGCATTGAGCGGTACTGAACCGAATGCTTAGTCGCGACGACACGGAGGTTTCTGCGTCACAGTTCAATGTCACGGCTCGCACGATTCTGTCGCTAGCTCTTCCAGCGCTTGGCGTGCTTGCCGCACCTCCGCTGTACTTGCTGTTGGATACTGCTGTCATCGGGCGTTTGGGTGCTACCGAATTGGCTGCGCTAGCAGCTGGCTCGACCATTTTCGCGATGGTGACGACTCAGTTGACATTTCTGGCCTATGGAACAACTGCGCGAGCATCCCGCGCTTTCGGTCGTGGCGATACTCCAGGTGTGGTCCGAGAAGGTTTACAAGCGACCTGGGTGGCGGCTTTCGTCGGCATGGTTTTGATGGCCATTGTCGCCACTTTTGCTGGAGTCTTTACAAGTTGGCTTACTCCACTTGGCAGTGTCGCCACTGATGCGGCGCGGTGGTTGTCGATAGCCTCCATCGGTATCCCATTGACGCTGTTAACTCAGGCTGGCAATGGTTGGTTGCGAGGTTTGCAAGATACTCGCCGCCCACTGATTTTCGTACTGTGTGGTCTTGGCCCAGCAGCGCTTACTATCGTTCCGCTCGTGGCGTGGTTGGGGCTGATCGGATCAGCTGTTGCCACAGTTGCGGGAGAAACCATTACGGCTGCGTTGTTTCTGCGTGAGTTAGTGAAACACACTCGGCACCACGAGATTCCGCTAGGCCCAGATTCCCGCATCATCAAGGAGCAATTGGTCCTAGGGCGTGATCTCATTGTTCGCTCACTTGCATTCCAGGTCGCATTTTTGTCGGCAGCTGCGGTTGCGGGGCGGATCAGTGAGCAAGCTCTCGGCGGTCACCAGATTTTGCTGCAGTTGTGGAACCTCCTGAGCCTTCTTCTCGACTCACTCGCCATCGCCGCTCAGACCCTGGTCGGCGCAGCACTCGGCTTCGGTTCGATTGCCATTGCTCGCTGGACTTCACGACGAGTCGTTGCCTGGTCAACTGCATTCGCACTGTTCTTTGCAGTTGTTTTCGCAGCTGGATTTGCCATCATCCCGGCATTGTTCTCTGCAGATCCATCCGTGCAGGATGCCATCATTAGTGGACCCTGGTGGCTGCTAGTAGCGATGATTCCCATTGGCGGCATCGTGTTTGCCCTCGACGGTGTCCTTTTAGGAGCAGGTGATGCTGCTTTCTTGCGCAACGCAACAGTGACGGCAGTGGTTCTCGGATTCTTGCCACCAGTCTGGGCGACCTATTTCTTCGATTGGGGGCTGACCGGTATTTGGTGCGGTCTGCTGGCGTTTCTGTTTATTCGCCTCGTATTCGTTGTCGCTCGATACCGTGGTAATTCATGGCACAAAGACGTTGCAGCCCCTTCGGAACAGGAGCAGGGATCGTGAAGCAAGCACTTGTCGGCCCCATGATCGCTACCACTGGACTGCCGATTGCAGTTGTGGAAGAAGGCGGCCGGTTTGCCTGTCATCACGGGTTGCAATTCCTTGAAGAAGCTGTGCTGGTCGAGGGCTCCGTCGCAAAGCGAATGCAGGATTTCGCAGATGGGCGATGGTGTGCGCATGCCGCGATGGAATCGTTGACGGGCATGCCGGTAGACGCGCAGGCGCCGATTCTGCGGGGCGCGACGCGGGAGCCACTGTGGCCAGCGAATATCGTCGGTTCGATCACCCATACGGATGGCTGGGTTGCTGCTGCGACGGCGCTGAGCAGCAACATCGCGTCCGTTGGTATCGATGTCGAATCAGCGCGCACGATGCCACCGAGCACATTAAAAGAGGTCGCGAGCGACAGCGAACGTCGGCATTTGCATGCGTTGTCGTGTCAGACTCCAGACGCTCAAGCACTTGGTGTGTCATGTGTGGACTCGCACAGCCTTGACGTAGTGCTATTTAGTGCTAAAGAGTCGATTTATAAAGCGTGGTTTCCACTCACAGATGAGTGGCTAGGTTTTGACGAAGTAGATCTTCGAATCGAAGCGGGGCATACCTTTACTGCGCGAGTGCTCCTCAGTATTCCTGACACCAGCAGCATTCCTGCTGAACACTTGAGCACCATTCGGGGAGTGTGGCGCGTGGGGTATGGCTATGTGGCAACGGCGGCGATCATTCCCGCAGCTACAGGGTCGATGGCCTGACGACGAACACCGTCTTCGCACGCTTTCCAGACTCTGTAATCAAGGCCGGCACCTGACCATTCGGCATTAGTGCAGCATGGACACCTGCTAAACCAATCGGCTCAAGCCATTTGCCGAGAGCTAAGTCGCGTCCCTGCTCCTCAGTGATATCTCGGGTAGGGAAGCAGCGCACGCACGCCTCATCGAGGCTCAATGACATGCGCGGATGTGTTGCTTCCTGCAGTGACTCCAGTGTTTGTGCGTCAGCAATGGTGAAGGTGCCTGCGGCGGTTCGTCGTAACGCAATGAGGTGACCGCCAACACCTAGCGCAGCTCCTAGGTCCCGGGCGAGCGCGCGGATGAACGTGCCAGCAGAACAGTCGACGCTGACATCAATGTCGAGATGGTTACCGGCGTCATCGGTGTGGCGGCGGATATCCAGTACGTCGAAACGCGAAACCGTGACGGGACGCTCGGGAAGCACAACAGTTTCACCACGACGAATACGTTCGTGAGCACGAACACCGTCGATCTTGACTGCCGATACTGATGCTGGACGCTGCATAATGTCGCCGGTCAGAGCAGCCACCTCGGTATGAATGGCTTCATCAGTCACGTGTGAAGTGTCGGCAGTAGAGAGAACTTCACCTTCCATATCATCGGTGAGAGTTGCAGCGCCGAGTCGAATGGTCGCGTCGTACGACTTTGAATCTGCATGCACATGAGGCAGGAAACGGGTACCGCGATTCACACCGATGACGAGGACACCCGTTGCCATCGGATCCAAGGTGCCCGAATGTCCAACACGACGAGTCTTAAACACCCGGCGAAGCTTGCCGACGACATCGTGGCTCGTCATTCCCGCAGGTTTATCCACGATGACAACACCGGAATCAGCAAGTGGGTCCACGGCAGGTGCGTCGGCAGGTGCCTTATTTTCTGTCATAACAGCCCATCCTATGCCCAGCCCATGTCGTGGGAGCGAATAGATGTCGGTAGGCTAAAGCGCGTGGAAATCTGGCACGGACTTGAACACGTACCCGCGACACTTGGCGATACCGTCGTCACCATCGGTGTCTTTGATGGCATTCATCAGGGACACCAGCAGCTCATTTCGCAAACTGTTGAACATGCGCGGGAACGTGGCCTGCCTGCAGTTCTCATGACGTTCAAGCCACATCCCATCGCGTTGTTCGCGCCGGATCGAGCACCAGCAGCGTTGGCAACATATGACCGTCGCGCAGAGTTGGCCGAAGCCTTGGGTATCGACTACTTCTTGATCGTCGACTTCACTCGCGAGTTCGCGTCGATTGAGCCCGCGGCATTCGTATCGGACATACTGGGAAAGACCCTGCATGCAAAGGCTGTCTTCGTCGGTGAGAACTTTTCCTACGGAGCAAAAGCAGCAGGTACCACTGAGACGATGCCTGAGCATGGAAAGGCAGCGGGGATTGACATCAACGTCGTCACACTGTTGACATGTGAAGGCGAACGTGTCTCGTCGACCCGAGTCCGCGAATGCCTTGCCGACGGTGACGTCGCCGGTGCAGCACAGTGCCTTGATCGCCCGCACCGGATCGAAGGTGAAGTGGTGCACGGGCAGGGACGTGGTGGCGCTCAGCTCGGGTTCCCAACTGCCAACATTGATTACTCGGAGGGACTCGCGGTTCCTGCAGACGGCGTTTATGCGGCTTGGTTCCGTGTCGAACCGGGGCAGCATCGCACGGATATTGATCCTGACGGTGACATCGAATTTGGTGTTGCGTACCCGGCAGCAGTGTCCGTCGGCACGAATGTCACGTTCGGAGACACAGAGCGAACGGTGGAAGCGTTCGTTATTGATCGCAGCGCGAACCTTTACGGTTTGTACGGTTCTATCGACTTCATTCAGCGAATCCGTGGCATGGAGAAGTTCGATGGAATTGAGCCACTCATTGAACGGATGAATCTCGACGTGGAACAGACCCGCGAATTCTTGGGCATTATTACTCGGTCATAGACGCAGAACTGCGATTAGGTTGCTGACGGGGGTGACTGGTAAAGTAGCGCCTCGGTCGTGACTGTGGTCCACAAACAGTTGCGGATAAGCCAGACAGTTCCACAATTTCGCGTGTGTGCTGTCGCCCTAGTGGACTGAAATAACCATTACATTGCGAAAGAGGAGAAAAGCCATGGCGCTTTCCGCTGATAAGAAGGCTGAAGTTCTGAAGGAATTCGGTCTGCACGAGACCGACACAGGTTCCCCAGAAGCTCAGATTGCACTGCTGACCACCCGTATTCGTCAGCTCACCGAGCACCTGAAGTACCACAAGCACGATCACCACTCCCGTCGTGGTCTGCTGCTGCTCGTTGGTCGTCGTAAGGGTCTGCTGCAGTACCTGGCTGACAACGACATCAACCGCTACCGTTCGCTCATTGAGCGCCTCGGCCTGCGCCGCTAATTTTCACTCTTTAATTAGAGTTTCGCCTCCGACGACGTGCTGTGACACGGTCGTGCGGGGGTTTTCGTTTCTCAACTGGTAGTTCTTTCCTGGTAGAATTTCCGCGATGCCTCGAGACGAAAATATTTAGGGCGGCACCGACGATTGCCCTAGGGGCTTCGCTAATCGAAAGGCGTGGATTAACCCCGCATGAGCGATAACCAGTTTGACTACGACGACCAGGATTTTGACGACATCGTAGAAACGGTTGCAGTCATCGACAATGGTGACTTTGGTACCCGTGAAATTCGCTTTGAAACCGGCCAGCTGGCTCGACAGGCTGATGGCGCGGTTACTGCATACTTGGATGACGACACCATGATGCTCGCCACCACGTGTGCTTCCAACAACCCTCGTGAGGGTTTTGATTTCTTCCCCCTCACCGTTGATGTGGAAGAACGCATGTACGCAGCAGGTCGTATTCCTGGCTCGTTCTTCCGTCGTGAAGGACGCCCAGGCACTGACGCGATCCTCGCATGCCGTTTGATCGACCGCCCACTGCGCCCAACCTTCGTGAAGGGTCTGCGCAACGAGGTTCAGATCATCATCACCGTTATGTCCCTCGATCCGAAGGACATGTACGACGTAGTAGCTATCAACGCTGCCTCCGCTGCAACTCAGCTTTCTGGTCTGCCAGTTTCTGGTCCAGTTGGTGGCGTCCGCATGGCACTCATTGCCGACGATGCGCATCCGAAGGGCCAGTGGGTAGCATTCCCAACCCACGAGCAGCACGAGCAGGCTCTGTTCGAGATCGTCGTCGCAGGACGTTTGACCGACGAAGCTCCAAAGGGCGGACGTGGCCGTGGCCGCGGACGTGGTCGCAAGGACAAGAACGATAACGTGGCCATCATGATGGTTGAGGCCGGCGCAACCGATAAGGTCACCGAGCTCATCAAGGAGGGGCGCCCAGCTCCAACCGAGTCCGTTGTGGCTGAAGGTTTGGAAGCAGCGAAGCCATTCATCGCAGAACTGTGCAACGCTCAGAAGGCTCTTGCAGCAGAAGCTGCTAAGGAACGCCGTGAGTTCCCTCTGTTCCCTGCATACGAAGATGATGTGTATGCGCGCGTCGAGAAGCTGGCTGCCAACAAGCTGCCAGCATTGCTGAAGCAGCCTTCGAAGCAGGACCGCGACGAAGCTACTAACGCCTACATGGAAGAGATCCTGACGAAGCTCGAGGGCGAGTTCCCTGAGCGCGAGAAGGAAATCGCAGCAGCGTACAACGCTCTGATGAAGTCCATCGTCCGCACCATGATCCTCACTGAAGGCTTCCGTATCGACGGTCGCGCGGTAGATGCCATTCGTGACCTGGGTGTCGAAGTTGATTTGATTCCTCGCGCACATGGTTCGGCACTGTTCGAGCGCGGCGAGACTCAGATTCTGGGTGTCACCACATTGGACATGCTGAAAATGGAGCAGCAGATCGATTCGCTGGGTCCAGTGGATCACAAGCGCTACTTCCACCATTACAACTTCCCTCCATACTCCACCGGCGAGACCGGTCGAGTTGGCTCGCCAAAGCGTCGCGAAATCGGCCACGGTGCGTTGGCAGAGCGCGCTCTGACGCCAGTCATTCCTTCCCGCGAGGAGTTCCCGTACACCATTCGTCAGGTCTCTGAGGCGCTGGGCTCTAACGGCTCGACTTCGATGGGCTCAGTCTGTGCATCGACGATGGCGCTGTACAACGCTGGTGTGCCACTGAAGGCACCTGTCGCGGGCATCGCCATGGGGCTGGTCTCCGGAGACGTTGACGGTGAAACTAAGTACGTTGCGCTGACTGACATCCTCGGTGCCGAAGATGCATTCGGTGACATGGACTTCAAGGTCGCTGGTACCGCTGAGTTCATTACGGCTTTGCAGTTGGATACCAAGCTGGACGGTATTCCTTCCGGCGTGTTGGCTGATGCTCTGGAACAGGCTCGCGAAGCCCGTGCAACCATCCTGGCAACGATGGCTGAGGTCATCGAGGCACCAGACGAGATGAGCGCACTGGCACCAAAGATCACCACCATCTCGGTTCCACCTTCGAAGATCGGTGAGGTGATTGGACCTAAGGGCAAGACCATCAACTCGATTACTGAGGAGACCGGCGCAGATATCTCCATCGAAGACGATGGCACTATCTACGTTTCGGCTGCAAAGGGCGAGCAGGCAGATGCTGCTGTGGAGAAGATCAACGCGATCGCTAACCCACAGTTGCCAAAGGTCGGCGAACGCTACCTGGGCACCGTCGTCAAGACCACCGCGTTCGGCGCATTCGTGTCGCTGGTTCCAGGCCGTGACGGTCTGATCCACATTTCGAAGCTGGGCGATGGCAAGCGCATCGAAAAGGTCGAGGACGTAGTCAATGTTGGCGACAAGATTCAGGTCGAAATCGCAGACATCGACAACCGAGGTAAGATCTCGCTGGTTCTGGTGAAGGAAGACTAATCCGCTGGAACTAACGCTCGTGCCCCCTCAATAGGCCACGAAAAACCCGCCGTCTACTCCATACCTTGGAGTGGCGGCGGGTTGTGTTTTCTCGCAGATCCGGTTTGGCTGCCCTTATCCGGCAACTTCAGCAACGACGTCGGCGTCAGTTTTCGGATGCGGTTTGACCATTGCAGCCAAGAAGATAATGAGCACACCCAGGACTGCGCCTCCGTACATCGCCACGCGATATCCGGCGATGACATCCGGCGCAGGCACTACGCTTGCCGACGAATCGGAAAGCATCCCCGTCGCAATAGTGGCAACAGCGAGGAAGAGGGCAGTGCCGGCAGCACCACACACTTGCTGAATGGTGTTGGTGATTGCCGAACCATCAGCGTAGAGCTTCTGCGGTAAGGCACCCAGACCCCAGGTGAACAGGGGCGTAAACAGTAGGCCAAGACCGATTTCCAACACAACATGGCATGAGATGATCCACCACAGTGGTGTGTCCATGCCAATGAATCCGAGCCCAAAGATGCCCAGCGTTAGCATGACGGCACCTGGGATCACGAGAGGGCGTGGACCAACGCGGTCGAAGGCACGACCAACGAAAGGTCCCATGAGGCCCATTACCAGTGGCCCCGGCATGAGGATGAGTCCAATGGTGAGAACTTCCACGCCTTTCAAAGCCATGTAGAGCGGAAGCACAATAATCACGCCGAACATGGCGATCATGCCCAGCGCCAGTAGAATCGTTGACAAAGTAAAGCTTGGTGTCTTGAAAACGCGTAGATCGAGTAGTGCGGAATCCGTCACTGCGAGTTTGCGTTGTCGAATAACGAACGCCACCAAGCCCAGCACACCAATCGCCGCGACGATCCACACGGTGGTACCAGAATCGGTGCCGATGAGGCTCAATGCGTAGACAGACAGGCCGAATCCCACCGCCGACAGAGCCACTGACAGCAGGTCGATCGGCTTTGCCGACGGGGCGTCGTCACGCGGTAGGAGGAAGTATCCTACAACGAGGACGATGAGCCCCAGTGGCAGCATGCTCTCAAACAATGCATGCCAGTTGTTGTTGGAGAGTTTCAGAATGAAACCAGACACCGTCGGACCGATCGCAGGAGCGACAGCGATGACGATGGACATGTTGCCCATCATCGCGCCACGTTTGTGGACAGGAATGAGCATCAGCACCGTCGTCATGAGCAAAGGCAAGAGGATCGCTGTACCAGCAGCCTGCGTAATACGCGCGACCAGCACCACACCAAACGATGGTGCGAACACACCGATGGCCGTACCCGCAGCAAATAGGCCCTGTGAAAGTGCGAATACTGTCTTCAACGGGAAGCGCCCGATAATGAAACCAGTTATCGGAATAACGACGGCCATCGTCAGGAGGAACGCCGTTGTTACCCATTGCGCGGTGGTAGCGGTAATACCGACGTCATCCTTAATCACCGGGATAGCCACGCTCATCACTGTTTCGTTCAGAATCGCGATGAATGCGGCGGCCAACAACACGTAGATCGCTAAGTACGGTGTTGCAGCCTTAGTTGTTTCGCTTTGCGACGGTTCGTCGCTAGCGGAAGGAAAGTTCATCAAATCCTCTTTGTAAGTGCTGTAGGGAAGAGGTAATCGTACAAGAAAAACTGTGTACATGCCGACCCGTAGGTGCACGAAAGGATCGAACACGCCTAAGGTTGACGGGGAACAAATTTTGCGAGGTTGCTTTAGAGATCTCGCCATAATTCTGAAATAGGCCATTGAACAGAGAAAGTGGATTCTACGCATGAGCAATATCAAGGTGGGCGTCCTCGGCGCGAAAGGCAAGGTCGGTTCGACCATTTGTGACGCAGTAGAAGCAGCCGACGACCTCGACTTGGTTGCACGTATCGATTTCGGGGATGACCTCGCAGAGCTCACCACGGCGGGCGCTGAGGTTATTGTTGATTTCACGCAGCCAGATGCAGTCATGGGGAACTTGGAATACTGCACCGCCAACGGCATTCATTCTGTGGTTGGAACGACTGGATTTACTCCAGAGCGTCTTGAGCAGGTAGAGAAGTGGATTGCCGAGTCTGAGCAGCCAGCAAATGTGTTGATTGCGCCAAACTTCGCGATCTCAGCTGTGCTGACGATGCGTTTCGCTGAAATTGCCGCACCATACTTCGAGTCGGCGGAAGTCATCGAGATGCACCACCCGTTCAAGAAGGACGCACCGTCGGGCACTGCCATCCACACGGCGGAAGGCATCGCACGTGCTCGTCGTGAAGCGGGGATGGGCGATCAACCAGATGCTACGGAACAGACCCTGGACGGTGCGCGCGGCGCAGAGGTTGAAGGTGTCCCAGTACACGCAGTGCGCATGACTGGTTCCGTGGCACATGAAACCGTCATCTTCGGCACGGAGGGACAGTCTCTGACCATTAAGCAGGACTCGTACTCGCGAACCAGCTTCGTACCAGGGGTTCTGGTCGGCGTGCGCAAGATTGCGGAGCACTCAGGACTGACGATTGGTCTCGAATCGTACTTGGGACTTTAAGATGTCGGACGTTGTGCCACTCCAGGTTCAGCTGATCGCCGCTACCTCCTTCAATCCTCCAGCCGATATCGAATGGGAGACGGATGCGGATGGTGGCGAGGCTCTTATCGAGTTCGCTGGGCGCGCCTGCTACGAGACGTGGGATAAGCCCAATGAACGCACGTCGACGAACCAGGGCTATCTGCGACACGTGCTCGAAGTAGGTCACACCTCGTTGTTCGAGCATGCGTCTGCATCGCTATACATTCGCGGACTGTCGCGGTCGTGTGCCCATGAGCTAGTGCGACACCGGCACTTTTCGTTCGCCGAGCTTTCACAGCGCTATGTTCCTGATGCTCAAAACCGCGTCGTTGCGCCTGCAGCAATTGCCAATGATCCTGATTTGCTGTCGATGTTTGAAGGCGCGGTTGACCAGTCGCGATACTACTTTGAAGAGCTCTTGAACGAGCTTGAAGAGAAGTGGGCAGACGAACCAAATGCAGTTTTACGGAAAAAACAAGCACGTCAAGCTGCGCGAAGCGTGCTGCCGAACGCCACAGAGACACGTATCGTAGTCACTGGAAACTATCGATCGTGGCGTCACTTCATTTCGATGCGTGCTGTCGAGCACGCCGATGCCGAGATTCGAGAGCTTGCCGTGGCTTGTTTACAGGAGCTAAAGCAAGTTGCGCCTGTGGCTTTTGGGGACTTTGAGGTATCGACATTGCGCGATGGCTCAGTTGTAGCTTCAAGCCCGTACGCGTTCGAAGGATAGACACACGGGACCGTATGCAGGTCTCTGGATAAAGAACAGGTAGCCTCAACACAATGACCACTGGAATCGCCGCAAACAGAGGTGCCGATATTTTCGGTACCGTCGCCGTAGCCATGGTGACCCCGTTTGATTCGGATGGCGCCTTGGACATCGATGCCGGAGTTCGCCTGGCAGCGCATCTCACCGACAATGGTTGTGATTCGTTGATCCTGGCAGGCACTACCGGGGAATCTCCAACGACATCCACCGACGAGAAGCTAGAGCTGCTGAAGGCAGTTCGCGCGGAACTCGGTGACTCGGTGAAGCTGATGGCTGGTGCAGGCACCAATGACACAGCTTCTTCGATCGAACTGGCTAAGGCGTCCGCTGCAGCCGGTGCGGATTCACTTCTCGTGGTTACCCCGTATTACTCGAAGCCACCTCAGGAGGGCCTGTACCGCCACTTCACGGCTGTTGCAGACGCTACGGAACTACCCGTATGTCTTTATGACATTCCGGGACGTTCGGTAACGGCTATCGAGACTGACACTCTTTATAAGTTGTCTGAACACCCACGTATCCAGGCAGTAAAGGACGCCAAGGGCGATTTGGGTGCAGCAGCCGAACTAATTTCTAATACCGATTTAGCGTGGTATTCCGGTGATGACGTACTGAATCTGCCGTGGTTGTCTATTGGCGCCACAGGTTTCATTTCCGTGATTGGCCATGCAGCTCCTCGACAGCTCGCCGATGTGCGAGCACAGTTCGACGCGGGAGATCTCCCAGCTGCACAGAAGACCCATGCTTCATTGACACCACTTTTCAAAGCCCAGGGACGACTTGGCGGCGTGAGCTTCTCGAAGGCTGCGCTTCGTCTCCAGGGCATCGAGACAGGAGACCCTCGTTTGCCTCAAATTGCACCAAACCCAGAGCAGATTGAACTGCTCGCCGCTGATCTTCGAAAGGCCGGTGTCCTCTAAGTGACTGAGAACCGTAGCCGCTCCCGGAAGGTAACCCGAAAGGCTGGACCTCCGAAGGAAGCGGAAATGGCACGTGCCGAGAAGACCACTGACGCTGGCAAGCAGCCAGCGAAAGCTGCGCAGGGTGCGCAGGGTCGTGGAGAAAACCAGAATCGCGAGAACCAGAACCGCGACAATCAGAATCGTGGCAACCAGAACCGCGAGAACCAGAACCGCGACAATCAGAATCGTGGCGCCAGTAATCGCGGTGGCAATAGCAACCGCGGTCGTGGCGGCAATGGCCGTGGACGTGGCGGTAACAACAACCGCGGTCGTCGTAACGTAGTTCAGTCCATGCAGGGCGCTGACTTGACGCAGCGTTTGCAGAAGCCACCGAAGGCACCGAAAGACGGCCTTCGAATTGTGGCGCTCGGCGGTATTTCTGAAATCGGTCGAAATATGACCGTTTTCGAGTACAAAAACCGACTGCTTATCATCGACTGTGGCGTACTGTTCCCAAGCTCGAATGAGCCAGGCGTGGACTTGATTCTGCCGGACTTTTCCTACTTGGAAGACAAGTGGGATCGCGTTGACGCACTGGTAGTTACTCACGGTCACGAAGACCACATTGGTGCAATCCCATGGCTGCTGAAGCAGCGCAATGACATTCCAATCGTTGCATCGCGCTTCACGCTCGCTCTAATTCAGGCGAAGCTGCAGGAACACCGCATTCGCCCGAAGACCATTGAAGTCAACGATCAGAGCCGAGTTCAGTACGGTCCTTTCGATCTGCGCTTCTTTAATGTCAACCACTCGATCCCAGACTGCCTTGGTATTGCAATCAAGACTGGTGCTGGCCTGGTGGTACACACCGGCGACATCAAGATGGACCAGACTCCACCCGATGGCAAGCCCACCGACTTGCCTGCGATGAGCCGTTTGGGCGATGAAGGCGTCGACCTCTTCCTGTGTGACTCCACGAATGCGACAACCCCAGGATTTTCAGGTTCCGAAGCTGACTTGGCGCCAACACTTCGTCGTCTGATCGTCGATGCCAAGCAGCGAGTTATTGTCGCTGCATTCGCATCGAACGTATACCGTGTTCAGGCTGTTATCGACGCAGCAGTGAAGGCTGGCCGAAAGGTCGCGTTCAATGGCCGATCGATGATTCGCAATATGCGCATCGCTGAAGAACTGGGCATTTTGAATGCGCCACGCGGCACCATCGTCGAAATGAACGAAGCTTCGCGTATGGCACCGCACAAGGTGGTACTAATTACCACTGGTACGCAGGGTGAGCCAATGGCCGCCTTGTCGCGCATGGCTCGTCGTGAGCACCGCCAGATCACCGTCCGCGATGGCGACCTCATTATCTTGAGTTCGTCACTCGTACCGGGCAATGAAGAAGCTGTGTTCGGCGTCATCAATATGCTTGCTCAGATTGGTGCAACTGTCATCACCGGCAAGGACGCGAAGGTTCACACGTCGGGTCACGGTTTCTCGGGCGAACTTTTGTTCCTCTACAACGCAGTTCGTCCTTCCAACGCCATGCCTGTCCACGGTGAGTGGCGTCACCTGCGTGCAAATAAGGATCTCGCAATCTCCACGGGCGTGCCAGAGAAGAATGTTGTTCTGGCGCAAAACGGTGTCGTCGTCGACCTGGTAGACGGTCGAGCTCGCGTTGTCGGCCAGATTCCAGTCGGTAACCTTTACGTCGACGGTGTCACCATGGGTGAGGTCGACGCTGATGTTCTCGCTGATCGCGCAGAAATGCGTGAAGGCGGCCTCATTACTGTCACCGCGGTGATCGATAACCGCACCGGCCGTCCTTTGGAGAAGCCAAGCGCTCAGGCTCGTGGTTTCTCTGACAACACGGACAAGGTCCTGGCAGATGTTCAGAAGCTTGTCGACGATACGATGTTTGACCTGGCGGGTACCGGCGAAAACAACCCGTACCGTATGGCTCAGGAAGTTCGCCGTCGCGTCGAGAAGCACATCAACCAGAAGTGGCGTCGCAACCCAATGGTGGTACCGACGATTGTGCCAATGTCGTCAGAATCGGCTGAGTCTGTGACGGACGAGGACGTACAGGAATCGCGCGAAAGTCTGTAGGCATATAGTCACTCAGGTGTAAATCAGACCCCGGCTGGTCGCTGTCAGAGAATGCAGCGGTCATGTCGGGGTCTTTTCCTTATCCTGGGGGCATGAATCTTGCACAGAAGGAACGCATCGCCCTTGCCTCGACTTTTCGGGAAGTTGGCGCAGACGCACCAACGTTGTGCGAGGGATGGACTGCGAAGGACCTGCTCGTCCACTTGCTCATTCGTGAGAATCGACCAGATGCGATTGGTGGCCTATTCATTGGAAAGCTGCAGCCTCGACTGGATCGAGTGACCCACGAGTACGAGACACGTCCGTTCGAGGAGCTCATCTGCGAATGGGAAAAGGGCGCTTCGACATGGAATCCAGTCAAGTACCTTGACCAATTTGTGAACGTCTCAGAGCACTTTGTTCATCATGAGGATGTTCTTCGTGCGCGCGATGCCTGGGAGCCACGCTCGCTCTCGCCGTCTGATGAACGGGAATTGCAGCGAACCATCAAGATGATGAGTAGGCCGATGCTACGTAAGTCACAGGCGCGCGTCATCATGGAGTCTCCACATGGCTGGTCAACTATTGCGGGGGCGCGACAAAAGGACGGACAACCGATCCTCCCAGATGTGCGGGTATATGGAGAACCAGGTGAACTCCTGCTGTGGCTATTCGGTCGCGAGGCAGTGAGGGTTGTTTTCGACGGGGATTCTTCGTTGATCGAACGCACAGCAATCTAGGAGACTCATCCTGCGTTGTGGAGTCGCTTCTCGCAGCCGATTAATGACACGCGTGTGACTGATGTGAAACAAGTGATAGTTTCACGCTAGGGTAGGGGGCATGTCAGTCACCAGTCGCACCCGCAGCTCGGAGAAGCGCCCCGCAGGGCGTTCGTCCGCGAACTCTCGGCGATCCCCTCGGACAACAGGGGGAACACGCTCTAGTAGTCGAACCACGACGCGGCAAGAACACCAAGATGAATTCATTGGTGCACCTGGTTCTCGTCGCCGTCCGGAAACGGGCGGCTTCGATGATTTTGAGCGCACTGGCAGCGCCTTCGGGGCTGTCGGTGGTGCACTAAAAACAGCTTGGCTGTCGACGGCGAGGGGAGTAGCAGGCGCAACCCGAGGCGTAAGTTCGGGAGCGCGTTCAATTTTCTCGCGTCCTGCTGTGGATCCCGACGTTGATTTTGCTGACGATTACGGTGTCGATGATCTTGATACCGCGTCAAAGACTGGAAGGAAGAAGATGGGCCGTCGCCGCGATGAGCGTGCGGAGCGTGCAGAAGAGCTGGATTCAGCACAGTCGTCGCGACGTGGTGGAGCGTCCCGAAAGGGACGTGGTTCCAAAGCCGTCGATGCTGATATGGACGATGAGGGATTCGGTGATGATCGCCTAGAGTCACGCGAACCAAGTAATAACGATGGTCCTGCGCTGTTGCTGCTGGCTGTTGCGATCGTCCTGGCTGGAGCAACGTGGTTTTCGCTGGCTGGCCCGGTAGGCGCTCTCGTCGAGACTTTCGTACGCACGATCATTGGTGCTGGAGTCTTCCTCGTGCCAATCATTCTTGTGATTGTTGCTGTCATGCTGATGCTTGGAGCAGCTCCACGTGGCGAGCGAATCAAGCCAGTATCAATTGGCGCAACATTGATCGGCACTGGCCTGCTCGCGATCATTCACATCATTGCTGGACGACCAGCTGATTGGGATGGACGTAGAGAAGCGGGTGGCGCTATCGGAGGCTACATCGGCTCTCCTTTAGCTGCCGGGTTCACTCCCTGGGTTGCCGTAATCCTGCTGCTTGGTGCCGTGTTCTACGGCGCGTTGCACATGACCGGGATTACCGTCGCCCAGCTCATCGAACTCTGTCGCGAGTATTTCAACTTCGGTGAATGGCGAGGCCGTACCGGTCGCGTCGCTGACGAAGATTACCTTGACGACGATCCATACGCAGACGTCGACCATCAGTTGGAGCGTCGCGCCGATGCATACGAAACTGGCGACAGCTACGACGAAGACGACGACTACGAAGCGCCACGCGAGCGTACTCGCCGTCGCACGGCCGGGTCGGGTAGGGACGACGAGCGTCGTCACGCTCGGTCCAAGAGGGCTGAGTCGCAGCGACATTCGACGTTGTTCGGCGAGCGTGGGGAGCGTCGTCACAAGCCAGCCGTTGGCAACGACGACAATCTCTACGACTTGTTAGATGGTGACGACCGCGCTGTAGGCGCGCCAACGCCGATGGAAGCGTATCCAGTTGACGAGTCCTACCAGCCAACTGAAATTCTCGAGCGGCCAGAGCCAGCTGCACGAGCATACGCAGCTGACGAGTATGCCGATGACGAGTATTCAGACGCTGATTACGCTAGTGAGAATGCGGCTAGCGACGACTACGCCGACGCAGACTATTCCGACGATGCCGACGCTGAAGAGACATCCTTGGCGGAGCCTGCACGACCTGGGCGAGATCAGAACGCTGGCTACGACGATGTAGCTACCTCAGGTTTTGCAGCAGCGCGCGGTGCCTCGGCGCCACAGTCGGAAGCTTCAGCTGCTGCGCCAGCACGGGCTGTGTCGGCGTCAGTAGGTCAGTCGGAGCCTGAGGTTGACAGCGACCCGTATGACGCGGTGAGTGAAACGACTCGTCGCACGATGGAAGCAATCGCTGCTCGCTCAGGGGTTGATGCGTCGAAGATTCCAGCGACAACCCCGAAGTCTGAGCTGGAAAAGAACGAGGCTCCGGCTCCCGCAATCGTGCCGGAAAGTGACTACCACCTGCCGTCCACAAACCTTCTGATCGATGGCGATCGTCCTAAGACTCGTACGGCTACGAATGATCGCATGATTGAGGCGATCACTGATGTGTTCTCCGAGTTCAAGGTTGACGCGCATGTGACCGGTTTCTCTCGTGGTCCAACGGTGACGCGCTACGAGGTAGAACTCGGACCAGGTGTGAAGGTTTCGAAGATCACGAACCTGCAGTCCAACATTGCATATGCAGTGGCAACGGACAATGTTCGTTTGCTGGCTCCGATTCCGGGCAAGTCTGCAGTGGGCATCGAAGTTCCGAACAACGATCGCGAAATGGTTCGCCTCGCCGACGTTCTGAATGCGCCAAAGACCGTTTCTGACGATGACCCAATGTTGATTGGTCTCGGCAAGGATATCGAGGGTGAGTTTGTTAGCCACTCGATCCAGAAGATGCCGCACTTGCTCGTCGCAGGTTCGACCGGTTCCGGTAAGTCTGCCTTCGTGAACTCGATGCTGGTATCGCTGCTTACTCGCGCTACTCCTGACGACGTTCGTCTGATCCTCGTCGACCCGAAAATGGTGGAGCTGACACCATACGAGGGTATTCCTCACTTGATTACGCCAATCATCACGCAGCCTAAGAAGGCTGCAGCTGCTTTGCAGTGGTTGGTGGAGGAGATGGAACAGCGATACATGGACATGAAGTCCACGCGCGTTCGTCATATCAAGGACTTCAACCGCAAGATCAAGAATGGTGAGATTGAAACTCCGCTCGGCTCCGAACGTGAGTACCGTCCTTATCCATACATCGTGTGTGTTGTTGACGAGCTGGCCGACCTCATGATGACCGCTCCTCGTGACATCGAAGACGCCATCGTTCGTATTACCCAGAAGGCACGTGCAGCTGGTATCCACTTGGTGCTGGCTACGCAGCGTCCATCTGTCGACGTTGTCACCGGTCTGATCAAGACCAACGTTCCTTCTCGCCTTGCCTTTGCGACGTCGTCTCTCACCGACTCCCGAGTCATTTTGGATCAGGGCGGTGCGGAAAAGCTCATTGGTATGGGTGACGGATTGTTTATCCCACAGGGTGCTGGCCGACCACGTCGAATCCAGGGTGCTTTCGTCACCGACGAAGAAGTACAAGCAGTCGTAGAGGCATGCAAGGATCAAGCGGAACCGCAGTACACCGAAGGTGTGACTGAGGATAAGGAAGCCGAAGCTAAGGCAATGATCGACCCAGATATCGGAAACGATCTGGAAGACTTGTTGCATGCCGTCGAGCTTGTCGTTACTGCTCAGCTCGGGTCGACCTCAATGCTGCAGCGCAAGATGCGCATTGGTTTCGCTAAGGCTGGACGACTTATGGACTTGATGGAAAGCCGTGGCATTGTGGGGCCATCTGAAGGTTCGAAGGCTCGCGAAGTTCTGGTGAAACCTGAAGAGATGGAAACAATCATCTGGATGCTGAAGGGTGCGGACCCTGCAACAGCACCGAAGGATGACACGTCCGTCGTCGATGCCGATCCAACGGGCGGGATCGCCTAATCTGTCGCCACTTGGTGTACAGTGGCGGGTCGTGGAGGGGAGTATCCCACTCGAGACGGATGTCGTCAGCACGAGCACTTTCTGCATTGCTTTACGGTGATGTGGGCGAGGTGCTCCGGCACCGTCGACCACTGAGCAGTTGGCAGTGGTGGGAGAGACCTCCGGTTCTTTAGTCTTTTCAACCGGAGGTATTTTCTGTGCATGTTCCTATGTACGTCTGGGCAATCACGATTGTCATCATTCTCGGATTTATTGCCTTTGACTTCTTTGCGCACGTCAGGCACGCGCACGAACCCTCATTGAAGGAAGCAGGCGGCTGGACGCTGTTCTATGTCGTGCTCGCCCTGCTTTTCGGCTTGTTCACGTGGCTGTTCTGGGATCATCAACGTGGTATCGAGTTCCTCTCGGGTTATGTCACCGAGAAGGCGTTGAGTGTTGATAACCTCTTCGTTTTCGCGCTCATCATGGGCGCATTCAAGGTGCCACGCAGGTTCCAGCAGAAGGTACTGCTGTTCGGTATCGCAATGGCACTGATCTTCCGAACTGTTTTCATCTTGCTTGGTGCTGCTGTCATTTCGGCCTGGTCCGACATCTTCTATTTGTTCGCAATCTTCTTGCTGTACACGGCAATCAAGACGGTCGTTGATGAAGTTCGCGATCAGCCAGAAACTGACCCGAACGATATGGCAATCATCAAGGTCATCCGTAAGGTCATCCCAGTCTCGCCTGAGTACGACGAAGATCGTTTGACTACCAAGGTCAATGCGAAGCGCGCACTGACCCCGCTAGCCGTGGCCTTGGTCTCCATTGGCTTTGTCGATCTGATGTTTGCGTTCGACTCGATCCCAGCAATCTTCGGTCTGACTGACGAGGCCTACATTGTCTTCACAGCAAACGCATTGGCTCTGATGGGTCTACGCCAGATGTACTTCTTGCTTGACGGTCTTCTCGACCGCCTGGTGTACCTCGCCTACGGATTGGGCATTATCCTTGCGTTCATTGGCGCGAAGCTTCTGCTGCACGCGCTGCACGAGAATAACTTGCCATTCATCAATGGTGGTCAGAATGTTGCTGTACCGGAAATTGGTACGTGGACTTCGCTGGGGGTCATTGTGACAGTGTTGGTTGTCACCGTGGTGGCTTCCTGGATCAAGATTAAGCGCGACGAGAACATGGGCGCAGTTGCCCCTCGTCGTGAATACGCAGATTAATTCACTTGCGACTACACTCGCTGTCGTAACCCAAGGAGGAGCATTGGACTCATCGTCTGCCCACGAGGCAGCGGCAGCATCGTCGCAGGCTACGGAAAACCAGCCGTCAAACTGGAATCTTCCCAATATTCTGACGGTTCTGCGCATCATCGGTGTGCCAATTTTCTTGTGGGCGTTGCTCCAAGAAGACGGTCAATCCACGTCGTGGCGTTGGTGGGCTTTCGCCATCTTTTCTTTGCTCATGGCAACCGACAAGTTGGATGGACACCTTGCGCGTAGTCGCAATTTGATCACCAATTTTGGCAAGATCGCTGATCCGATCGCGGATAAGGCTTTGATGATTGCCGCTCTTGTTGGCCTGAATCTCATCGACGTGTTGCCGTGGTGGGTCACCGTAATCATCGTCGTGCGCGAACTCGGCATCACCGTTTGGCGCATGGTTTTGTTACGTCGTGGTCATGTTGTTCCAGCATCGAAGGGTGGCAAACTGAAGACGGTGTTGCAGAGCGTCGCCGTCGCAATGTTTTTGGCTCCTTTGTCGTGGATGTTTTGGCCTGCATGGATTGTCATGGCGTTGGCAATTGCAGTCACGGTATTCACAGGCGTTCAGTATTTGCTTGACTCCCGCGCCACAAACTCGGGTGCTCTAACCTCCTAGAGAAGAAGCAGGGTTGTGAAATGTCGGCCACCAGCGATCCGTTAGTTCCAGCAACTGCTGCGACGGAGCTGGTGGTTGAACTACGTTCACAGAAGCTCACAGTTGCTACTTGCGAATCATTAACTGCTGGACTTCTCAGCGCCACCATTGCGGGAGTCCCTGGTGCGTCTGCAGTATTGCGTGGTGGCATCATCACCTACGCCACCGAAATGAAGCACCAGCTTGCCGACGTTTCGGTACAGCTTCTCCATGATTACGGTCCAGTGAGCCGACAGTGTGCGGCCGCGATGGCTGACGGTGCCCGTCAGCGCTGCGATGCAGATTTCGGAGTTTCACTGACAGGTGTGGCCGGTCCTACTGAGCAAGATGGGCATCCAGTCGGCGAAGTGTGGTGTGGGCTGAGTAGGGCAGAGGGGACCGTCGTAAAGCGGTTGCAGCTGTCTCCTGAATCTGGCAGATGGGGGATACGATCTGAAGCAGTGACGCGTGCAATTGAGTTGCTGCTGGAGGAAATTTGCCGGGTTGGGAACAAAACTCATGGGCCGGTCGTTAGTGATAGTGATGAGTAATACAACGATGACTCTGACCAAGCCAGCTCCAACACCTGCCACGACTCCAGCTGCGCCACTTACGCCGTCGCGTGAGCCTCTGTTGCGTGAGGCGCTCGGTGGGGCGTTGCGCGATATTCGTAACCGCAACGGTTTAACACTTCGTGAATTGTCCGACCGGGCGGCGATTAGCCCTGGTTATCTTTCTGAACTTGAACGTGGTCGCAAGGAAGTCTCGTCTGAGCTGTTGGCATCGGTGTGTAATGCGCTGGATGTTGCAGTATCTGACGTGATCATTGAAGCTGCGGGGGCGATGGTTCTTCATGCTGCGAGCCCAGAGCTTGCTGTGATGTAGAAATAATATGGTCACTCGCGGGTGATTTTGCAGGGTACTTCCTGCACGCTGCGTTGCCACAGGGTAATCTGGGGCGCCGGATAGCAACACAATATCCCTTTAAGGAAGGTACGGAAGCGAATATGGCAAACCCCTTCGTGAAGCTGTGGAATTACCTGATGGCAGCGTTCGATTCGAAGATTGAAGAGAACGCTGATCCGAAGGTTCAGATTCAGCAGGCTATCGAGGATGCTCAGCGCCAGCACCAGGAACTTTCCCAGCAGGCTGCGGCTGTTATTGGTAACCAGCGTCAGCTGGAAATGCGTTTGAACCGTCAGCTGGCTGAGATCGAAAAGCTCCAGGGGAATACCCGCCAGGCGCTTCAGCTTGCAGATAAGGCTCGTGCAGAAGGCGACAACGTTAAGGCTGTTGAGTACGAGAATGCTGCAGAAGCATTTGCAGCGCAGTTGGTCACTGCAGAGCAGTCTGTCGAAGATCTGAAGGGTCTCCATGACCAGTCGCTTCAGCAGGCTGCTCAGGCTAAGAAGGCTGTGGAGCGCAACTCCATGGCGCTGCAGCAGAAGGTCGCAGAGCGTACCAAGCTGCTTAGCCAGCTCGAGCAGGCCAAGATGCAAGAGAAGGTGTCCGAGTCCCTGCAGTCAATGAACGAGTTGTCTGCTGGATCGACCCCTAACCTGGATCAGGTCCGCGACAAGATCGAACGTCGTTACGCTAACGCACTGGGTCAGGCTGAGCTTGCTCAGAACTCTGTGCAGGGCCGAATGGCTGAGGTTGAGGCCGCTGGTGTTCAGATGGCTGGTCACTCTCGCCTTGAACAGATTCGTTCCGAGATGCGCGGTGTCAATGAGTTGCCATCAGCACAGCAAGAGGCAATCGAGTCCGGGAGGACTCAGGGCTCCGACGCTGCGGTAGAAGCTAAGCTTCGCGAGTTGCGTGGCGGCAACTAAGCTTGATTCTTGACAAAAAGACCCAGTGGGAACATTGATTGTGTCCCCACTGGGTCTTTTCGTATCTGATGTGGTTCTTAGTCCCCGGCTCCTCGGGCGATAAGTGCGTCACCTACAGCTTGCGCACGCCCAATGGAACGAATAACAACTGGGACTCCGAATGCTGTTACAGACCAGCTTGCACCGCGGGCTTTCCTGGCTTCCAGTACTTCAGCAATCGACTGGACTTGTAGCGGAATCAATCGCAGCGTAAGTGCGAGCGCTAAAGCAACCGTTTCTGCAGGGAATCCGAACCGAGCCAAGGGCAGCAGTGCTTGTTCAACGGTGTCCATGACTGCCGTGATCCGAGTGGTCAGTGTGAAGAGTATCGCTGCGAGGATCGCAGCAAGCAACACACTGAAGCTCGTCAGTGCGGTTTCCCACCCAGCTCGCCACCACAAGATGAGCCCGAAGAACGCCAGAATGGGAAATGCTCCCATCATTTGTCTAAACAGCGCCGACGCCGGGATACGCGCGAAAGCATAGGCGCATAGAACCACGGCAACACACACGAGTCCTGCCTGCCACGTCTTGATCCAGATTGCGGTCGCAATGAGGAATACAGACAATATCAGCATCTTTACTTTTGGATCCGTGCGATGAAATACGGATGTGCCGTCGATATACAGACCAAGGGGAACGTTTGCAGGGTGCAGCATTTGCTAACGCTCCGTCGTCGTCATGCGGTCGACATAGGCATCGATCACTGAGGCTGGGTTTCCGTCATCCACGATGCGCCCAGAATCAATGCACAAGACTCGGTCGTAGGAACGCACGAAGTCGAGATCATGAGTCACGACAATGACTTGCTGCGACAGCTCTTCGAACACCGAGCGAATGTGCAGACGGTTCCGAAGATCAAGCAGCGTTGTTGGCTCGTCGGCAATGATGATTTCTGGCTCTAGCACCATCACTGAGGCCAGAGCCAGCATCTGCTTCTGGCCGCCTGAGAGCAAATGCGGTGATTGGTCAGCGTGGTCCGCAAGTCCGAATCGCTCTAACACTGCCGCCACGCGGGTCTGCCGTTCTGCTTTACTGAGCTTGTGCCGTCGCAAAGAAAAGCCCACATCTTCAGCAACTGTTGGCATGACGATCTGGTTATCGGCATCCGAGAAAATAAAACCGACCTTCTTGCGCACGGACTTGCTGTCTTTCGCGACATTCAGTGTATCGACAAAGACGGAGCCGCCGGTCGCAGCGCCAAGCCCATTTATGAGTCGCGCAAACGACGACTTGCCACCACCATTAGCGCCAATAATTCCGATTCGGTGCTCGGTTAGCTCGACGGTCAGCGGGTGCAGGATGCGTCGGCCGTTGTAGACGGCTTCGGCACTCTGAAACGAAATTGTCGACATTTATCTAAGCTTACTGTGCGTTTGCGGCGGCCTTGACAGCCTTTGCTTCACGACGATTCTCGCGATCTGGCAGTAGCGCAGGGAAGGCCTGCAATACCGCTGTTGCGATAAGCGCCGCCATGACGACCTTGAGGAGGTCACCGGGCACATATGGGGCGTTGGAGATGAGCGCATCGGTGTAAGTCAAGCCAACACGAGCAACGAGACCTGCTGCACCACACAAGTACTGAATAGCTACGCCGACGATGCCCGCAAACACGAAGACACCGACCCGAGCAGGCTTGTTGCGCGGAGCAGTTTGAGCGATCGCACCAACGACGAAAGCAGCGATGGCGTAGCCAACGATGTAGCCAACGGTCGGGCCGGGAAGGGCAGCAAGCAGTGGCTTCCAGCCAGCCATGTTTGGCACGTTGAAAAGACCCACGCCAAGGAAGAGAAGGGTAGACAGTCCACCAAGTTTCCATCCGAGTAGCATTGCAGCAAGTGCGATGCCCATATTCTGCAATACGATAGGGACACCGGCTGAGCCGATCGGAATCGAGACGCCACCGAGCACAATGATGAGGGCTGCGAAAGTCGCTACCATTGCGATATCGCGAATTTTAGAATTGTTCACGTATCGAAGCATAGTCTGACTTGAGCAATGTTCAGCGCTCGGGGATTGCTTTCGAATATTTATCGCTATTGGCTGTGGCGCGACCGATTCGCAGAATCCGTTCGCTAGCCTGAATAGCATGCGTTTAGCGGAGTTTCACCGACTGGTGGAAGCAGAGTTCGGAGACCCTCAAGGGGCATGGCTACTTGATTCTCATGTTTTGTCTGAACTAGGGGCAACGCCAGCTGAGTTGCTTGAGAGTGGCACCGAGCCACGAGAGATTTGGTGGGCACTGTGTCGCGATCATGACATTCCGGAAGATCGTTGGCTGGGGCCAGACGAGTAGTCGGATGAATGTTCGAAAAAGATGGCGCGATTAAGTTCTATTCGAACGTAGTTTCGTATATAGTGTCGAGTGTGAACGTCCGCAGTCCGCTGTCGGCGATATACAGATCGTGAATAACAACGAAATCATGTGATTGACGCACTGCACCGGATGGAACCGTTGTGGTTCGCAAACCGTCCGTATGGGTAAGCACTGCATATTTTGAGCACTGCATATCTATGGGTGGGGAGATCAGTCAGATGGAACAGACAGAAGTAGTTTCTGAACAGGAGAATCAGGTGGCACGTAAAAAGTCGACGTCGGCTGCAAACGCTGGTGGAGATCGTCTCAAGGCACTTGATGTCGCTTTGGCGAATATTGAAAAGGACTTTGGCAAGGGCGCTGTTATGCGTTTGGGTGAGGAAAATCGCCCGCCAATCCAGGCGATTTCTAGCGGTAACACGGCAATTGACGTGGCACTTGGTATTGGTGGTTTTCCACGCGGTCGTGTTGTTGAAGTGTATGGGCCGGAATCTTCGGGTAAGACCACAGTCGCGCTTCATGCTATTGCTGAGGCACAGAAAGCTGGTGGCATTGCTGCTTTCGTTGACGCGGAACATGCGCTTGACCCTGATTACGCACGGAAGCTCGGGGTTGATACGGACAATCTTCTGGTCTCACAGCCGGATACGGGCGAACAGGCGTTGGAAATCGCGGACATGCTTATTCGCTCCGGTGCTATCGACATCATTGTCATCGACTCGGTAGCTGCACTAACGCCAAAGGCTGAAATTGATGGCGAGATGGGTGATTCCCATGTTGGCTTGCAGGCTCGATTGATGAGCCAGGCGTTGCGAAAGATGACGGGCGCACTGTCCTCGACTGGAACCACGGCGATCTTTATTAACCAGCTGCGCGAGAAGATTGGCGTCATGTTCGGCTCTCCAGAAACCACCACGGGCGGCAAGGCACTGAAGTTCTATGCTTCGGTTCGATGCGATGTCCGAAGGATCCAGACCTTGAAGGATGGTCAGGATGCGGTGGGTAACCGTACGCGCTTGAAGGTTGTGAAGAACAAGGTTTCGCCACCATTCAAGATTGCCGAGTTCGACATCATTTACGGTGAGGGCATTTCCCGTGAGGGTTCTCTCATCGACATGGGCGTTGACAATGGCATCGTCAAGAAGTCCGGCTCGTGGTTCACCTATGAGGGAGATCAGCTGGGACAAGGAAAGGAAAAGGCGCGCCTGCATCTGAAGGAGAATCCGGATCTCGCTAAGGAAATCGAGATCAAGATTCTGAAGAAGCTTGGTGTTGGGCAGTATGCAAATGCTGAAGATGATGTTGATGTAGATGCGCCGGTCGATGTTGTCCCTGACATCGATTTCGATGATGCCGATGAGTAGCAGCACAAAGGTTGAAGCACTACGTGAAGCAATCGCGAAGATCGCTGAGTCTGATGGTAGTCGCTTCTTTGATCATGAGACAGAGGAACTAAAAGCACCGGTTCGTGCCAAAGCGATGCGCCTGATCAACCAGCGTGCGCGATCGCGGAAGGAGCTTTTCGACCGGATCTGTGAGGATCCGGAAGTGGTGCCAGGGGTTGTCAATGAAGTGTTGGATGACCTAACCGCAGCCGGTGCCCTCAACGATGCGTACTTTGCACAAGAATGGGTGCGTCAGCGCCACCTGTACAAGAAGAAGTCGGGCTCGGTACTGCGCCGTGAGCTGAAAGAGAAAGGCATCGCGGAATCTCTTATCGACGATGCTCTCGGCCAGGTAACGCGTGACAGTGAAGCGGAGATCTTGAGGGTGCTTGTCGAAAAGAAGGCAGCGACGATCAAGACTCGTCCTGCGGATCGCAAAGAGTACGATAAGTGTTTGCGTCGGGTTGTCGGTGTTGCGGCACGACGTGGGTTTTCGCAGGGAATGTCGCTGGCGTTTGCTCGCGAAGCGATTGATAACAGAATTGCGGAATTACCTCATCAGGAGAGTTGACGTTAGACTTTCCAGACGTGCTGATGGAAAACAATATGGATGCGCGTGACAAGCGAACCTACGAAGTTCGGACATTCGGATGTCAGATGAACGTTCACGACTCGGAACGGTTGTCGGGGCTCTTGGAAGAGAACGGTTATGTCGCGGCTGCCGATGGCGAACGTGCGGATCTCATTGTGTTTAATACGTGCGCTGTTCGTGAGAATGCGGACAACCGCCTGTATGGCACACTCAGCAACTTGAAGCCCATCAAAGACGCGAACCCAGGTATGCAGATCGCGGTCGGCGGTTGTCTTGCCCAGAAGGATAAGGACACCGTCGTAAAGAAGGCGCCGTGGGTTGACGTCGTCTTTGGCACTCACAATCTAGGGTCGTTGCCAACTCTTCTGGACCGGGCATCGCATAATCACACTGCACAGGTAGAAATCAAGGACTCACTTGAAGAGTTCCCTTCGGTGCTACCTGCAAAGCGCGAATCCGCGTATGCAGGGTGGGTCAGCGTATCCGTTGGCTGCAATAACACGTGCACTTTCTGCATCGTCCCCAGCCTTCGGGGTAAAGAACGTGACCGTCGACCTGGCGACATCTTGGCGGAAGTACAAGCTCTCGTGGACCAGGGAGTTTCGGAAGTCACTCTGCTTGGACAAAACGTGAACTCCTACGGAGTCAACTTTGATGACCCGACGCTGGATCGCGACCGAAGCGCCTTCTCCAAACTACTTCGCGCTTGTGGCGACATTGAGGGATTGGAACGGGTCCGATTTACATCTCCACATCCTGCAGAATTCACTGACGATGTCATCGAAGCTATGGCGGAGACACCCAACGTTGCGCATCAACTGCACATGCCGTTGCAGTCGGGATCAGATCGTATTTTGAAGGAAATGCGCCGTTCGTACCGCTCAAAAAAGTTCCTTGGGATCTTGGATAAAGTCCGCGAAGCAATGCCAGACGCTGCAATCACCACTGACATTATTGTTGGTTTCCCGGGGGAGACAGAAGAAGATTTTCAGGCGACTCTCGACGTTGTCGAAAAGGCTCGCTTTTCGCTCGCCTACACCTTCCAATACTCCCCACGACCAGGTACTCCGGCGGCAACGATGGACAATCAGGTGCCACCGGAAATCGTCAAGGACCGCTATGGTCGCTTGATTGCACTGCAGGAACGAGTTGCTGCGGAAGAGAATGCGAAGCTGATCGGCAGGGAAGTTGAACTCCTTGTCACTGCTACTGAAGGTAAGAAGAGCAGCCAGACTGAACGCATGTCAGGTCGAGCCATGGACGGACGATTGGTTCACTTCACCCCAGCCCCATCGTCCCCAGGGGCCATCGATACCAAGATCCGCCCTGGCGATTACGTAACGGTAGCCATCACCGATTCAGCGACCTACTTCCTGTTCGCCGACTCGGGCGTGTCTCGGCATAGGCGCACGAAAGCTGGCGACATGCACGAATTGGGGGAGACCCCAACGACCGCACCGATCGGAGTCGGACTAGGCTTACCCACGGTGGGTCGTCGTCCAGCAGTTGCTGGGACAGAGTCATCGCAAGGATGCTGCGCAAGCAGTTCTACAGACAATGACAGAGGTTGCGGTTGTGAGTGAACAAAAGGATCGTCTCGCGGGATTCCGCGATGATCTACGGGGCGCTGAACGTAAAGCAGCAGCTGAGTTGCAGCTAGGTGCAGCAGTGGTGCCAATGGGCATCGCTGTTGTCGGTTTGGTGATGACGTACTTTTTGCCTCACGCCGGCAACGTCCTCGGGTTCGATGTTCTTTTGAACACTGATGTGGCACAGCAGTACTTCACCAAGCTCCCGGAGCGGATTTTCTCCATCATTATGTTGGTGGGAATTCTGATGACAATCGCCACCATCCTTTCCAGGACGACCCTCGTCGCGTTCATCAACTGGGTCGTCGTGTGTATTCAGGCGGTGTATTCAGTATTCGCGGGGTGGATGCGTCAATCTCGTCCGCCAAGCGAAGCAAGTGAAGGTATCTCGTACGGCCTCGCCATCGCTATTGGGTTGAGCCTTCTTCTCGCAATCACTCTGTCATTCGTGACCTTTAAGAAGACTCGATTCCAATCGGCACTCGAAACAGCCCGGCGCGACGAAGCCGACGCTGACCCTGTGCTCCGTGCGCAGCAGCAGTACCTGCGCGGCGGTTCCATTCCACACACTGCTACGGACGTCACGCTTGTCGACGATCGCCGTGACCGCGTTCGCCGTCGTAAAGAACAGCGGTCTGAGACTGAAAAGTAGTGGCAGTCGATTGTTGCAAGGGATAGCACGTAACCCTCGCAAGCGGTAGTAGCTAGCGAAACACAGACATAGCAAAAGGGCCGGGGAGAACCCCGGCCCTTCGCTTTATGCCATTCACGCCTCATGCTGCTCACCAGCGCGAGTTACCGCAGTAGTTGCGCTGGGTGAGCGAGATCTAGCTACAGCTCATTGAGTGCCTGAGCTGCGGTGTCTGCCCATTCGCGCCACTGCGCAGCCTGTGTGCGCGCTTCTTCGGCCTTCTTTGCCTTGCCCTTAGCCTCAAACTCGGCAGCTTTGGCTTCGAACTCGGCAGCGCGGTCGGCGAACTGCTGAACTCTTGCTTGAGCTTCTGGATCGGTGCGACGCCACTGGGAATCAGCAGCCTCAGATACACGCTTTTCTAGGGCGCCAATGCGATCTTCGAATTCGCGGATGCGGGCACGAGGAACGAAACCGATTTCCTCCCACTGTACCTGGAGCTTGCGGAGCTCGTTGCGCGCATGATCAAGCCCCTTGGCAGGGTCGATCTTTGGCTCGAATTCTGCGAGGAGAGCTTCCTTCTTTTCTGCATTCTCCTCGAATTCGCGGTCGCGCTCTTCGTTGACAGCATTACGAGCCGCAAAGAATTCGTCCTGCGCGGACTTAAAACGCTTCCACAACTTGTCGTCGATTTCGCGAGGAGCACGACCTGCGGCCTTCCAGCGCTGCATCAATTCACGATAAGCCGCAGCCGTGGCACCCCAATCGGTGGACGTTTTGAGAGCTTCGGCTTCCTCGATCAGAGCTTCCTTTTCGCGACGAGCGGAGGCGCGATTTCGATCAAGCTCGGCGAAGTGTGCCCCGCGTCGACGGTTGAACGCATCACGGGCGCGAGAGTAGCGACGCCACAGCAAATCATCCGTCTTTCGGTCAATGCCCCGAATGCTCTTCCATTCGTCGAGGATCGCGCGGATGCGGTCACCGGCGGTCTTCCATTCAGTGGAGTTCTCGGCGATGTCCTCGGCCTCGGCTGCCAGTGCCTCCTTACGAGCAATAGCCTTCTTGCGACGTTCAGCCTTCTCCTGAGCTGCCCTTTCGCCAGCGCTATCAGCATTCTTCACAACAGCATCCAGTGCGGTATCAAGTGCCGCCAGGTCACCGATAACCGCAGCTTCTGGAAGTTGTTCCTTCAGCTCGAGGGCACTACTACGAATGGTCGCAGCTTCCTCTGGATGCGACACAATGCGTGCTTCCAACAACTCGACTTCGGTAGCCAAGTCGTCGTACCGAGCACCAAAGTGGGCAAGGCCCTGCTCCGGCGTGCCAGCCTGCCACGATCCGATCTCACGTTCGCCGTCAGCCGTGCGAACCCACACTGTACCGTTGTCATCGACGCGACCCCACTGTGCGGGGTTAGAGCGCTTGCGAGCAGCCATAGTGTGAGCTTTTGCCATAACAGATGGGCTTACACCTGGAGTCTTGTTCGGGTGCGGGCCTGGTACCAAACCAGGACGTGGGCCAGGTTTTGGACCAGGCTTCGGAGTATTGCTGTTGTTAGTCATCGCTGGTGGTACTTTCCATTTCATCAAAATCGCCGCGCGGCACGGCTGCCGGAACACATTCCTCTTATTGAGTATCCCAGAATTGTGTCTTCTTCGTCGGGAGAATCTCTGCGTATGGGGGCGGTGGTCGATGCGACCGCGTGGATGAGGGCGCGGTAGCGTAGAGGCGTGTCAGGACGACTTTTACTTATTCCGGGAGCACCTCTGCTGATTCCTGAACTTTCGGGTGGCGATGAGGTTGCAGCGAACCTCCGCGCAGCGGTTCTTACTGCAGCTCGAGAGGTTCTATCGGGGGCTAAGTCAGACGCTCTGACCGAGTCCGAGTCAGGTTCTTTCCCCATTGTGTTTGTCTATCGTCCCGACGATCAGTCCCGAACATCTCATACGGGTTCTTTCAAGGCATGGGGCACAGATATCAGTGTTGGTTATGGCAACCATCTGCCAGAGCTTGTTGCGCGATGGGTGCTGCGCGAAGCAGGATGTGATGCTTCGTCTCTTGCGCAGGCGGAATCATTAGCGCAGTTTCCTGACCCGTGGACACTCGACCCAAATACGGTCGTCGTCGCTATTGCAGATGGTCCAGCGGCCCTCAACGTCGACGCTCCATTGAGTCTGCTCCCGCACGCGCGCGAGATTGATGCGGTGTGCTCGACCATTGGAGGCTGCGATTCCTCCGTACTGGAATTTGGCACTGATCCTTTTGGTGAGTTCGGTCCAACCACGTGTGCGAGTGTCGGCTTATACACGGCAGGGATCTGGCAAGATATTACGGCTTTTGGGGCGGAGCTTTACGACGACCCGACTAGCCAACTCAGTGGTGCAGAAAAGTACCACTGCGATACGTATGGCGTGGGTTATCACGTTGCGGTGTGGCACTGGAAGTAGGACATGATGAGAGATACCACTCCAATCGCTGTTGTTGGTCCGACAGCGTCCGGGAAATCTGATCTTGGTCTCTATCTGGCGGAACAGCTCGATGGTGAAGTCGTCAACGTTGACTCCATGCAGCTGTATCGAGGCATGGATATCGGTACCGCGAAGTTGACTGTTGAGGAGCGCCGTGGCATCCTACACCACCAGCTCGATGTTCTCGATATCACTGAGACTGCGAGCGTCGCCAAGTATCAAGCGGAAGCAGTAGCGGACGTTGAGCAGATCCGGGCACGCGGGAAAGTGCCGATCCTGGTCGGTGGCTCGATGCTATATGTCCAAGCTCTCGTCGATGACTGGCAATTTCCGCCGACAGATTCCGCGGTGCGGGAAAAGTGGGAGGCAGTGCAGAATGACATTGGTGTCGAGGCTCTGCATCAGCACTTGGCGACGGTCGACCCAGCGGCGGCTGCGATCATTGAGCACAAGGATCCGCGAAGAATCGTGCGCGCATTGGAAGTTATCGAGCTGACGGGTAAGCCGTTTGGTGCAGCAAAGCCCCCCATCGATGCTCCTGCTCGATGGGGAACCCGGATTCTGGGGCTTGCTACAACTCCGGAGTGGCTCAATCCGCGTATTGAGCTCCGCACTCGCATGATGTTTGAGAAGGGGCTTCTTGCCGAAGTTGAGTCGCTGATTGCACTCGGACTTCGTGACGGAGTCACTGCCTCACGCGCGATTGGTTACGCGCAGGTGTTGGCATATTTCGATGGCGAATATTCGCTTGACGACGCCGTCGACAGGACAATCACGGGCACGCGGCGTTATGTGCGTCGTCAGAAGTCCTGGTTCAAGCGAGATCCCCGCGTGCAGTGGCTGGATACTAACGCAGAAAAAAGTGTCCGCGACCAGGCTATGGAAGTGCTGGTTGCGGACACTGCGTAACACGTACGTGGGGTTGCGTCGTCGGCGTGGACTAGTGAGTGCTGCACCCACCGGAGCCACAGCTGCAGCCACCATCGCCACAAGAGTCGCCGCAACCTTGTGGTGCAATCACATCGCCGACCATCAGGAAGCGGCCGGTGACGATCTGGCCAGGTGCAGGCTCAGGCTCGTCGTCGATTGCAGGCAGCAGAATGTCAATTGAGACTGGTACATCAGCATGGATCAGCCAAAAGTCCTGGCCAGTCAAGCGATTGGTTCGCTTATTAACCTGGTTGATCACGCCGGAGATCTCGACTGATGCGTCAGGGGCAGTGGTGCCCGCTTTCGGCCCAACGATTGCCTCAGCTCCGAGGGAGCGGAGTTGCTGTGGGTTCGATCCGTCGTTGTCGCTTACCTGTGCATCCACAGCGAGAGCTGCGAGGTTGACGTGTTCGAAGGTCTGGGTGCCTTCGTCGACAAGCAGCGGGCTCTGTGCCAACGCGCACGTAACGGAGTGCAGAACTTGATCGAACTTCTCCGATGCCGGGTCATCTTCGACGATTTCAATGAGTGCAAGGACATCATCTAGTGCAGAAACATGGGCTGTGACCTGTGTGAGCCCCGCAAAGCCAGCAAAAGTGGCGAACGGTTCCACGCCGAGCACATGAAGTCGGGCGCCGGATGGATCTTCGAAACGGACGAGCTGGCCGCCTCGCACTTCACCGATAACGGACAGGTAATCACTGGCGATGGCAGCTTCAATGGCATCCTGCCACCGGTCGTAGCCGAGGCCAATGCTGCGTAGGTCGGAAGTCATAGTGTTCCACTGTAGTACGGGCGGGTGTGGAAACTGGTCGCCACCTCCTGTGACGCGCGTCAGATGGGAGACGTGGGTAACCCCGATAGTGAAATCCTGATGTCAATTTGGGGTCTACCTATACAAGTGGGGTAGGGTGGCCTTAGTTAATTCTTCAAGGCTTGCCAAATATCAGGCTTGACATACTTAGGGAGATCGACATGGGGAAGCAGTTTTCCACCAGCTCGACAGGCTCGATGACTATCGAGCTGACTCCGATGGGCGTACCAGCTCAGACACCTGCTGATCGTCCGCAGTGGGATTCACTCGCGGAAGTACCTTCCGGAATGTCGGTGGTTCTCGCTGCTCCACAGGCGGAAGCAGGATTGTGTCGCCGACTTGCTCAACTCGGATTGCGTCCAGGAATGCGAGTGACAGTTGCACAGAAGACAGCCGGCGGTGGGCGAGTAGTCAAGTCAGGCACCTCTCGTTATGCAATTGATCGGGAGACTCTCGCACTCATGGGAGTTCTTCAATGAGCAAAGTTGTCATAAGTACCGAAGGGTCCTTGGGCAATAGCAAGCGTAAGTTCTCGGCTGCGCCAAGCTGTCACGAGTGCCCCGGCGGATCAGTAGCGCCCGCTGGATCGCCCATCATTGCTTTGGTGGGCGCGCCGAACTCCGGCAAATCCACATTATTCAATGCGCTGACCGGCGCTAAAGCTCAAATGGGTAACTGGCCGGGCACGACTGTAGAAGTTAGTCGTGGCGCATGGACTGTCGGTAACACCGTCATGGATGTCATTGACTTTCCAGGAGCTTATTCGTTGGATGCGATGAGTCCTGACGAGGAACTCACTCGCGAGATGCTCATCGAAAAGCCGATGGAAGAGCGTCCTGACCTCGTTGTGGTCGTCGTCGACGCAACGTCGCTGGCACGTGGTCTGTACATGGCTACAGAAATCGCCGAGCATCCAAACCGCTTAGTCATTGCGTTGACGAAACTCGATGTTGCTGCAGCGCAAGGCGTCACCGTCGATCCAGCTGCACTGCAAGAAGCGATGGGCGTGCCGGTGGTGCCGGTGGATCCACGTCGCAAAGCTGGGCTCGCTCGGGTTGGGCAGACAGTTCAAGCTGCCCTGGAAGGCTGCTTGGTGACGATGCGCCCCATCGCACAGCCATCTCATCCACAGCATGTAGAACAGCTTCTCGACGAAAGCCCCGAATCATTTACCGATTGTCAGAGCAGCGAGGACGAAGATAGGTCGTGCTGCAACAGCTGTGACGCTGAGGTAGTGCCGGTCGCAGAGGTTGATCAGGAAGCACTTGACGAAGCTCGTTTTGCTGCTATCGATGCAGCCGTCAGTGCGTCTGTTCATACCGAAAATGAACGCGTGACATGGAGCGATCGTATCGATCAGTTTGCGCTCAATCCTTTCCTTGGCCCGCTGTTGTTCTTGTTCGTCATGTGGGTTGTTTTCAACATAACGACGACCGTGGCCGCTCCACTACAGGACGGTTTGGATGCTTTCTTTACTGGTCCACTGTCGGAATGGGCTACGGCTGGCTTGGCCGCTATTGGTCTTGACGGGCCTATCGCAACTGGATTGGTCGTTGATGGCCTGATCGGTGGCGTTGGCATGGTGCTGACGTTCGCTCCATTGATGGCACTGATGTTCTTGTGTCTCGCTGTGTTGGAAGACTCTGGCTACATGGCTCGTGCAGCAGTGGTCACTGACCGGGTCATGCGTGCGATAGGGCTGCCCGGTAAGGCGTTTATTCCACTCATCGTGGGTTTTGGTTGCAATGTTCCAGCAATCTCGGCGACCCGAGTATTGGGTAATCCTCGGCATAGAATCCTCACGTCGCTGCTCATTCCGTTTACGTCGTGTAGTGCGCGTTTGACGGTCTACGTCATGATGGGCGCGGTGTTCTTCCCAGACAACGCTGGCAACGTCGTGTTCGCGATGTACGTGATCTCGATTTTGCTCGTCGTTCTTACTGGCTTGATCCTCCGCAACACCTTGTGGCGCGCACTGCCATCGGAACCACTGGTCATCGATCTGCCAACCTACCAATTGCCAACGGTGCGCCTCGTTACCAGCGTGATGTGGATTCGTTTGAAGGGCTTCCTCAAAACTGCCGGTGGCATCATCGTAGCAACCGTCGTGGTCGTGTGGTTCTTGCTGGCCATGCCAGTCGTGCCCGGTCATAGCTTCGGTAGCGAGGATTTGGCTCCACAGGATTCTGCTTATGGCAAGGTCAGCCATTCCATTGCTCCGGTGTTCGAACCAGCTGGCTTTGGGTCGTGGACTCTGTCAGGTTCGTTGATTACTGGTTTCGTCGCAAAGGAAGCAGTCATCTCCACCTGGGCGCAGACTTATGCAGTTGAAGACGTGACTGATGCCGTTGAGTCAGAACAAGCTGAAAGCCAATTGGCAACCCAGATCCGAGCCGACTTCGAAGAGTCTTCGGGAGGGCACACGATTGCAGCAGTCTGGGCATACATGCTCTTCATGCTGGCGTATACCCCGTGTGTCGCCACGCTAGCCGCGCAGAAGCGAGAGATCGGTACCAAATGGATGTTGTTTGGGCTTGGCTCCCAGCTGATTGGCGCGTGGGTGTTGGCCGTAGCAGCGTTCCAGATACTGAAGCTTTTCCTCTAAGACTTTTCTTCTAAGAATCGCAGGGCAGAAATGAAGTGGTTTCGACAAGCGCGTAGCGACGAATCGTCGCCAGGCAAAACCGAAGCACCACAGCAAGAACGTCGGACACCATTGGCCGATGTGAAGGCAGCCATGGCGCGAGGCGTGCTGTCTCGTGCTGCGATTGCGCAGGAAACAGGGCTGTCCAGGGTTACCGTCGACGCGGTGCTTGAGCACTTGGAACGGACCGGGCAGGTGCAGCGGGAACGGTTAGCGGCATCGTGCCCGTCAAGTGGTTGTTCTTCGTGTAGTCATGCGACCTCCAGTGGCGACGCATGCGGGCCGGCTGCACCAGGCGGGGAACGTGGGCCCGTCGTGTTGACTCTGCAGGCTCCACAGCGACGTCGATAAGCAGGCACTTACGTCGTGTCGAATTGGGGTTTTACCCGGTCAACGTGCGACAATACGTGGCAACATGACTGAATTTACTCCATCAACTGGTGATCTTGATCTTGAAGCGCGTTCGTCGCTGCGTAGGTTGTCGCGAGCTGCGACCCACACGACGGATGCGGAGGACATCACTGAAGTCGAGTATCGCCAGCTACGACTGGAACGAGTAATCCTGCTGGGTGTGTGGACGGAAGGCACACTTGCAGAGGCGGAAGCTGCGATGAATGAGCTCGCCGCTTTGGCAGAAACCGCCGGCTCCGAGGTACTGGAAGCGGTGTTGCAGCGCCGTGACAAGCCAGACCCGGGCACATATATCGGCTCGGGTAAGGTCGCCGAACTTCGCGACATCGTGAAAGCGACGGGCGCAGATACCGTGATTGCCGACGGTGAATTGTCGCCTGGCCAACTGGTTGCATTGGAAGACCGCCTGGATGCCAAGGTCATTGACCGCACGATGCTGATTTTGGATATTTTTGCTCAGCACGCCAAGTCCAAAGAGGGTAAAGCACAGGTGTCCCTCGCGCAGATGCAGTACTTGATCACGCGACTGCGTGGTTGGGGACATTCCCTTTCTCGTCAGGCTGGTGGTCGCGCTGGCTCGAATGGCGGTGTGGGTCTGCGTGGTCCCGGTGAAACGAAGATTGAGACTGATCGTCGACGTCTGCGCCAGGACATGGCTCGAATCCGTAAAGAGCTTGCTGCTATGAAGACGGCGCGTGAGATTAAACGCGCGCGTCGTAAAGCTGGGCATTTGCCACGAATCGCCATTGCTGGCTACACGAATGCCGGTAAGTCGTCACTGCTTAATGCCTTGACTGATGCCGGTGTACTAGTCGAGAACGCACTGTTTGCAACCCTGGACCCAACGACCCGGCGCGCGGAGCTTCGCGACGGTCGCACGGTGATCATGACCGACACCGTGGGCTTCGTACGTCACCTGCCAACGCAGCTCATTGAGGCGTTCCGGTCCACCCTGGAAGAAGTACTGGAAGCGGATCTAATCCTGCACGTGGTTGATGGCTCTGATGCTTTTCCGTTGGATCAGATTCAGGCAGTCAATGATGTCATCAATGACATCGCTGCCGAGCAGGACATGGAAGTGCCACCAGAGTTGTTGGTTGTCAATAAGATTGATCAAGCTGATGGCATCACCCTTGCGCAGCTACGCGCTGAGCTTGACGACGTCGTCTTTACCTCAGCAAAGACAGGCGAAGGCATCCCGGAGCTGGAGACACGCATTGAACTTGCTCTCAATGCTTTGGACGCACACGTCACCATGATGATTCCTTTTCAACGTGGCGATATCGTGGCTCGACTGCACGAGGAAGCTACCGTCCTGGCCGAGACGTACGAGGGTGATGGCACGCACATCGAAGTCCGATTGCCGAAGTCGATGGCACGTGAGCTCAGCGAATTCATCATTGAAGAAAAGTAGCCTCTAGGGCGTAACATATGGCTTCGTGAACTCACGTAACGCTGATCAAGGCCACTTAATGGGCTGGACGCTACACGGCGATGGCCGTCGTATTGCACCGGGCGCTGTCGTCGCACCTGAAGAGCGATTGACCTGGCTGCGCACCATTGGCGTCGGCATGCAGCATGTCATCGCAATGTTCGGTGCTACGCTGCTGGTCCCACTGATTACGGGTTTCCCCGTCAACACCACTCTGCTTTTCTCGGGTATCGGCACGATTCTATTTCTGCTCATTACCCGCAACCGACTACCGAGCTATCTTGGCTCGTCGTTTGCTTTCATTGCTCCGCTCTCGGCGACGCAGGCGCAAGGTATTGGTGCCCAGCTGGGTGTGATCATCGCTGCTGGTGCTGTGTTGATGGCGCTGGGCTTCGTCGTCAAGCTTGCAGGTAAGGCATTTCTCGATGCAGTGATGCCACCGACAGTGACAGGCGCCATCGTCTCGCTGATTGGTTTGAACTTGGCACCGACGGCTACAACGAACTTTGCGACGCAGCCGCTCGTCGCCTTCGTCACTATGGCCACCATTTTGATTGCGACCGTCGCTGGTCGTGGCATGTTGGCTCGATTGGGCGTGCTGGTCGGTGTCCTCGTCGGTTGGTTGTTCGCTGCTGTGACCGGCAACCTCTCGCCAGAGGCAACGCAGACGGTGTCCGAGGCCCAGTGGATTGGTCTCCCGGACTTCCACGCTCCAGAGTTCCACCTCAATGCAATGCTGATTGGACTCCCGGTGATTGTCGTGCTGATTGCCGAGAACGTCGGCCACGTGAAAGCCGTGGCCGCAATGACTGGTCGAAATCTGGATGACCTTGCTGGTGATGCGTTAATCGCTGACGGCTTTGCGACGACCCTCGCCGGTTGTGCAGGCGGATCAGGTACGACCACGTACGCCGAGAACATCGGTGTCATGGCGGCAACCCGGGTGTATTCAACTGCTGCGTACTGGGTAGCAGCACTAACCGCTATCGCGTTGGCGTTCATTCCGAAGTTTGGTGCGTTGATCCTGACAATCCCTGAAGGCGTGCTGGGTGGGGCAACGCTGGTGTTGTACGGCTTAATCGGGCTGCTCGGTGTTCGAATCTGGATCGATGAGCGTGTCGACTTCAATAACCCAGTGAACCTGACGGCAGCAGCAGTCGCCCTAGTTGCGGGAATTGGCAACTTGACCCTCAATGTTGGTTCCATCCAGTTGGAAGGCATTGCTTGGGGTTCGGTCGGCATCATCATTGGTTACCCACTTCTGAAGTTCCTCTACGAACGCGTCGGGGAGGGCCAGCAAGTGGCTCGACAGAGACTCTGATTGACCTCAAAGGGCTAGCAGGCGAGGCCTACCCAGTTGTAGGGGAAATGCGCTGCGGCCAGCACTTCTTTAAAGTCACAACGCATAGCGCACCTACGAGTGAGCCCGCAAGAATCGCGACAATCCACGACAAGGGATGCTCTGTGGCAAACAGGACAAACACACCGCCATGTGGTGCCATAGTGCTTGCTCCGAGTCCCATCGACATAGCCCCGGCAACACCGCCGCCGATAACGATTCCGGGGATGACCCGAAGCGGATCGGCTGCGGCGATCGGGATGGCGCCCTCAGAGATGAACGAGGCACCTAGCAGCCAACCCGCCTTGCCGTTATCGCGCTCCGTGGCATTGAAGTACTGCGGTGTTAGTGATGTTGCTAGAGCCAAGACCAGTGGGGGAACCATACCGGCCGCCATCACTGCGGCCATGATCAATTGAGAGCTCTCTGTGCCAGAGGACAGGCCGGCCGTCGCAAAGATATAAGCAGCTTTGTTGATGGGGCCTCCGAGGTCGGAGCTCATCATGATGCCGAGGACCAAGCCCAACAACACTGCGGACGAATCAGACATCCCGGTGAGCCAGGATTGAAGGCCTGACATCACACTGCTGAGGGGTTTACCGAGGACCAGGTACATGGACAGGCCAACAACCATGGAGCTGAGCAGTGGGATGACCACCATCGGCATCAGCGAGTCGAGGGCTTTCGGCACTTTTAGGCTGGCTAACCAGCTGGTCAAGAGACCAGCGAGCATGCCGGTAACCATTCCTCCGATGAACCCTGCACCCATGCTCAGGGAGATGGCACCCCCAATAAAACCGGGTGCGATACCGGGTTTATGTGCCAATCCGTATGAGATATATGCACTGAGAATCGGCACAATCGCTTGCATGCCGAACCCACCGATAAGCGATAGTGCTCCGCCCAAGTAGACCAGCAAGCCAGGGCGATTGATGTCGAAAACCTGTCCGTTACCGAAGTGGTATTCGTTCCCAGACATTGGATGAGGAAGGTCCCACAACGACGAATCCTGGACGACGGCTTCTGCAAACTGTGAAACTTGCGTGCCTGCGAAAAGGAAACTCACGGCAATGAGAAGGCCACTAGCCGCTACGAACGGCACCATATAGCTCGTGCCCGTGAGCATTGCCTGTTTGATACGTCGCAGGAAGTGAGCACCAATGCCACTCGAGCCACGTGGAGTGGATGTGCTGGGGCCATCGTCGGCTTGGCTGTGGACAGTTTCGAACGTCCCGGTTTGACGTGGGGAACCGTATTCAACCCTGGAGGATGCAACGGGGCGGGATGCAGCTAACTCAACTGCATCAGCGATGACCTTGTCTGGCTGATCAAGGGCATTCCGGACCGACATCGAAAGAGTAGGAATGTCATCGAGTCGACTGGGCGCATGGATCTCGATGTCTGAGGCGATGATCGCTACATCTGCGTTCGCTAAAGCAGCGTCGGTTAATGGCACTTTGCCTGAAGCGCCTTGAGTCTCGATGGACAGCGCCACGTCGTCACGTTTGGTTGCAGCATGCGTGAGCGCATCGGCCGCCATGTATGTGTGGGCAATGCCGGTGGGACATGCAGTGACTGCAACTATGTGCGTGACCTCACGAGTCTGAATCGGCTCAACCGCCGCCTCGCGTTGCGACGCAGTTGTCAGGGCGGTATTCGACGTGCGCGGGGAAGCTGACAATTTGGTGGCGATGATGTTGATGGCATCGTCGGCAGACTCAGTGCCACGCAGTGCTGCGCGGAAGTCCTTCTTGATCAGACCACGGGCAAGACTCGACAAGATAGTCAAGTGTGCGTCATCGGCCCCCGCTGGGGCAGCAATAAAAAATACGAGGTCCGCAGGTCCGTCCGGGCCCCCAAAATCCACGGGACTGGACAAGCGGACGAAGACGAGGGTCGGAGACTCTACGTGAGAGCTGCGACAATGGGGAATGGCAATGCCACCTTTAAAACCAGTGCTGGAAGTGGCTTCACGGGATTGGGCGTCGGCAAGCAAACCCGCACTGTTGGACGTTCTTCCCGCATGTTTCACAAGTCCCGTAAGAAATCGCAGGACGTGATCCGTCGTAGACCCAACGTTGACATCAAGCCGAATGAGTTCCGGGGAAATGAGATCATTCGTGTCAAGTGTCATGGTGCATCGTCCCTAGTCAGCGGAGTACCGTGTGACGGTAGCTTCCGAGGTGCGTAATAGATCTGGAGTTGGAATCTGGGTGCTTGGCAAAGCCGTCGCGGCTGCACCGTATGCCATGGACAATGCCAGGCATTCATCGAGTGGCTTGTCCCCGACGCGTCCAAGCAAATAGCCCGCGAGAGTGCAATCGCCTGCGCCAACCGTTGACACTGGTGTGATGGGCGGTGGGGTCGCTACGTAGATTGGTTGATCACGCACGGAAAGTACGGCGCCAGCTGGACCAAGCGTGATCAATACTTCGTCAACGCCCTTGTCGTTGAGGGTACGAGCTGCATCAACAGCAAGCCCGTAATCGCCCGCGAGGGCGTTCTGCTCAATGGCATCTCCGTTAAGACCAAGCATTTGCCCGGCCTCGTGAGCGTTTGGTTTGAGCAGGGTAGGGGCGATGAGCTTCAGATTCTTGCCGACTGTGTACAGCGGTCCGTCGGAGGTGTCAATGGCAATTTTGGCACTCGGATTGGCAGACCAAATGTGGCGCAGACACGCGACATAAAAGTCTCGTGGGACACCAGGAGGCAGGGACCCAGCAAGTACCACCCAACTAGCAGCAGGAGCGAGGACTTCCAATCGATTGAATACCTGATAACGCTGGTGCTTGGTCATAGTCATGCCCAGCGAATTCAACTTCGTGGTGGTGCCGTCATCTTCGACAAGCGTGTAGTTGATGCGTGCATCATTGCCTGTATCAATTGCCTCGTGAGGAATACCAGCGAGCCCCAGCAAACGTGAAAAGCGACCGTGAGCAGCTGCCGGATACAACGCGCAGGTGTCATAACCTGCCAGGAAGAGAGCTTCCGAAACGTTGATTCCTTTGCCGCCAGCCATATCATCTGGCATAGGTAAGCGGTAGACCCCACCGCGTTCGAGACGCGCGTTGATTCGCGCCGTTCGATCAATCGACGGGTTGAGAGTAAGGGTCAAGATCATCAGGCAATAACTACTTCCACACCGTGATCACGGAGATTCTGAACGAACGCCTCTGGAGCTGAATCATCGGTAATGACGACATCAATGTCATCCAAACCAGCAAAGCTGACCAAGAAATCCCGGCCCAACTTCGTGGAGTCACACATAACGACGACCTTCCGCGCGTTAGTAATCATTGCCCTTTTGACTGCAGCTTCCTGCGGATCGGCAGTAGATAGGCCATGATCCACAGTGAGGGCGTTTGATCCGATAAAGGCAACATCAGCGCGCATCAATGCGAGAGTACGTAGCGCGGCATCACCCACCACCGCCTGCGTGATCACTCGAACCTGACCCCCGAGCAACTGAAGCTCAATGAAATTTGCGGCGGCTAGCGTCAGTGCGTTGGGCAGGGAATTGGTCACCACCGACCACTGTCGCTCATCTGGAGCATGCGCCATAAGCTCTGCGAGAGCTTCGGTAGTCGTGCCTGCATCGAGGAAAACACCACCACCGGAATGTGGAAGAAAGTCCACCGCAGCTCGAGCAATCGACTGTTTAGCATCACGCTGCGCGTTCTTCCGCGCGTCTACTGAAACCTCGAGCGTCTGAAATGACTTCGTTGCGACGGCTCCGCCGTGGACTCGGTGTACCGCACCTTCAGCGTCAAGCTGTGCGAGGTCACGGCGAATAGTTTCGGCAGTTACGTCAAAGCTCAGCGCCAAATCGGCGACTGTCACACGGCCTTCTACCGCAGTAAGCGCTGCAATTTTTCGGCGTCGTTCTTCTGCGTACATGTGAGAGAGCCTCCATCTGGCCATGACCGTGCACGTTTACTAGGGGTAAACGCTACGAAAACCGTACTAATAGAAGTATGCCCGTTTGATTGTGTTTAGGGCAATGAAAACCCACAACAAAATTCAAACGGGCATAAACGGGGTGAGTTGATAGATTAAAGAACGTAGCTAGGAGCAGGTCAAACAGAGAAAACTTAGAGACTGCGAAGCACAGTCACGACCTTGCCAAGAATTGTTGCTTCTTCTGCGCGACGTGGCTCGAATGCCCGGTTATGAGGCAATAGCCACTTACCGGCAGCATCCTCGTGCCATTCTTTGACCGTCGCCTCGTCGTCAAACATGGCGGCCACAAAGTCTCCCTGCTGTGCCACGTTCTGAGAGCGGACGACCACCCAGTCGCCATCCAATATGCCCGCATCGATCATGGAGTCGCCGACGACCTTCAGCAGATACAGGTCGCCCGATCCAGTGAGTTCTCCAGGCAAAGCCATGTAATCTTCGACATTCTGCTCGGCGAGGATAGGGGATCCGGCTGCAATCTGGCCAACGATTGGAACCACCGTCGGTGCAGGAATATCTTCTGGCAGATCTGGAGTCTGGATTTGAGGACGTGGCTGTGGGCCCGGCTTCGAAGAGCTGTCCATGCCATCAAGCTTGTCGTTGAGGTTGCGAACATCGACTGCCCGAGGCTTATTGGCATCGCGCCGAACGAAACCCTTCTTTTCTAACTCGCGCAGCTGGTATGCCACCGACGAGGTAGAACTAAGGCCAACTGCATCGCCGATCTCCCGAATGCTTGGTGGATAACCCCGCAACGTCAGCGCATCGTTCAAGAAAGTGAGAATGCGCCGCTGCCGCTCGGTAAGGGGACTCATGTCGGGTTTGCTACTTGCCATGTTGTTATCTCCACTCTGCATCCAGTCTGCTGTCCGCTCTTGATACCGCATTGGATGTCCACGTTGGCGCCAAAGTTGACGCCCACGTAGCCATCCAAGTCAACGTCGGAATCGAGGAACTGTCCTGTGTTTTCTAACTCACACCTTGGTCTCGACAATACACGACGTGTTCGAAATATGGCACAACTGTTCGAGTATTTTCGAAAACTTTGTAGACACTGTCCGGTAAGGGTGCTATAAATCGAACATAGGAACGCAATCGAACATATGGTTGCATCGTTGTTCGACTATTGTTCGAACGGAAAGTAGGAAGGATTCAGCAATGACTGTTTTTCTTGCAGAATACCGGAATGATGTACAGACCTCGAGCAATACGTCCATTGTCGAACTCGACTTTTCGCGTCCGGCATTTTCTGGCGCCACCCGGCGTGCTCGTGCCGTGAAGGAGTCACGTCGAGCTATTCGAACGCACAGGCGGACTTCTGTTCGTCCGTTGGGTCACCGTGCGGCACGTCGTCAGCGACCAAGGGGTGGCCACGATTTGTTCTACATCGGAGGGGCATCAGGTGCGGTTCTGCCTCCGGTAGCGGCTGCCTCGGGTGGTGCGGGCGCGGGTCCTTTGCGTGGTGTTCGCAGGAGTCGCGCCAATATGGGTGTTGCAGCCGCGATGATTGGCGCAGCCGGTCTGCTCGGAGCTCTCGCTTCTGCAACCGCCCCTGACGAAGCCCCTGTGCCAGCCACGGTAATTTCTATCGGCGCTACTGCGACAACGGCTGCAGGGTAGAAGAATCTGCTGCACGTAAGATGAAAGCGTGCATTGCCAATACTGTCACCATGACCACACCAAGGTAATCGATTCCCGGTTGATCGATGACGGCATGACCATTCGCCGTCGACGCGAGTGTTTAGCATGTGGAAAGCGATTTTCCACTCTGGAACGCTCACAACTCATGGTAGTGAAACGCGACGGTATCGCTGAAGAATTTAGTCGCGAGAAGGTCATTCAGGGTGTTCGGCGTGCATGTCAGGGGCGAGACGTGCCTGAGTCCAAGTTAAAGAAGCTTGCTCAAAACGTAGAAGAAGCTCTCCGAGCTAAAGGAACTCCCCGCGTAGATTCCAATGATATTGGCCTCGCAATTCTTGAGCCACTGCGTGACCTCGATGAAATCGGGTACTTACGCTTCGCATCCGTCTACAAGTCCTTCAGTTCGGCCGAAGATTTCGAAAACGAAATCCGCTACCTCCGGGAACACAGGGATCGACCCAAGCACGATTACTAGAGCTTATCTATTGCCTTTTTCACCCTCGTTGTAGACACAGTTCGGGCGGTGCCTAGGCGTTGGGCAAACAGACTCACTCGGAGTTCTTGAACCATCCATCCAATATCACGAACTGCAGCGGACTTCTGGCGAGCAACAGGCAATTGCTTCAGTTTGTTCTCCAGATGGGCCCGAACCTCGGCGACTTCATCTTCCAAGTCGGCGTCCCGATAAGGATCGCGATCCATATCTTGAATACGGATCTCCATTGCTTCGAAGTAACGAGGCAAGTGACGCAAGTGCGTCCAGCCGTGCCGTGCTACCGCACCTTGAGGAAGCATGAACTCCAACTGGCGACGCATATCGTCAACAGCTGGTCCTTCCCACTTTTTAAGTTCCTGTACCACCGTGTAATAGCGGGGCAACGCTGCTGCCATTCCTACAACCAGCTGTCGGACACCAGCATTGACGAGGGGCTTTACGGCATCGCGAAGCTTCTTGTAGTCCTTCGGATCTCGGACGGGGCCACCATTGGTCATCATGGCATCACGAACAACTGCGACACGACAGTCCTCGACAAGTCCTTCAGCTCCGCCGTGTGGCCAAGAATCCACGGCAACCCGCTGTTGCAAAGGCAGCCCTTTCACCATGGAACTTACTTGCACTGTGCAGTCCCGCAGCAACATGGTCAAGCATGCGGTGACCAACGATGCTTCTGCCTGTGCCTTCGTTGGCATGACCTTAACTGCGACACCGTCCTTGGTGGCAACCAACGTAGGAAACGCTGTCACCTTTTGGCCATCGACCTTGTTCTCGACCGTTTCCGGGATTGCCCCTAGGTTGTCAGCAGTCCATTCCTTCACAGCGTCGTGCTCAGAATGTGCTGCTGCTTGTGACACCGCAGTCCGCACTTGACCTGCACGACGCCCTTGCAGTGCTGCCAAATTCCGATCCTGGTCAGTAATGTTTCCTCGGCGGTCGATCGTCGCAAAGTTGAAGCGCAGGTGATCCGGGAGCTTATCCAGATCGAAATCAGTAGCCGAAATTCCCGTACCGCCAAACTGGCGAAGTGCGTCGGCCAACGCTTCGGTGAGAGGACGACTATACGGCACCATGACATCGAAAGCCTTGCGAGCAAAATCCGGAGCTGGCACCACGGAACGTCGTAACGGTTTCGGAAGGGAACGGATCAGAGCCTCAATAAGCTCTAACCGGAGACCAGGGACAAGCCAATCGAAGTTCTCGGAAGTTAATCCGGCGAGCAATGGAACCGGAATGTGTAGAGTCACGCCATCATCGACGGCACCCGGCTCGAACTTGTAGGACAACGTGAAGTCCAAAGAACCCTGCTGCCACATATCAGGGAACTGGACCTCGGACACATCGTGGGCATCCGGATTAACCAACTTGGAAGGATCGAAGTCCAGAAGAGTGGGGCTCTTCTGAGAAGTCTTCTTCCACCAACGATCGAAGTTTGCCGCGGTTGTGATGGATGCGGGTAACTTGGCGTCGTAGAAGGCGTACAAAGTGTCATCGTCAACAACAATGCCGCGACGGCGAGCTTTGTCCTCAATGAGTGCTGCGTCATCGAGCTTTGCACGATTGTCGTGGAAAAAGCGGTGATGGGTAGTCCACTCGCCATCGACTAGGGCATGTCGAATGAACATCTCACGGGCTGCCACAGGATCGACAAGGTGATAGGGAACAATGCGCTCCACAACAACCGGCACACCGTACAAAGTGCGCTTCAGATAAGCCATAGCGGCACCACGCTTAGTGGACCAATGTGGTTCGGAATACTGGTCTTTCAGCAGATGGTCGGCTAGTTTCTCCACCCACTGCGGTTGGATGACAGCGACGCTGCGGGCAAAGGTACGCGAGGTTTCGACGATCTCGGCAGCCATGACCCAACGAGGGGGCTTCTTGTTCAGCGCCGACGAAGGATGTACGAGGAACTTTGTATTTCGGGTACCCGTAAACTCCTTGCCATCGCCTTCTCGAACACCGATCTGCGACAGCATTCCGGCCAACAGACTCTGGTGGATGGAATCCGTGTCAGAACCGTTGGTGTCGGATGACCAATTCCACCCGAGTTCACCCACCACTTGAGTCAATTGGCGGTGGAGATCCTGCCATTCACGAACACGCATGTAGTGCAGGTACTCCCGCTTACACAGTTTGCGGAACTGGTTTCCTGAAAGTTCGCGCCGCTTCTCCGTGAGATAGTCCCACAGCTTCAGATAGGAGGCGAAATCACTGGTCGTATCTTTAAATCGGGCATGGAGCTGATCCGCCTGAGCTTGGAACTCCAGTGGACGTTCCCGTACATCTTGCAGACTCAACGCAGAGACAATGGTGATGACAGAATGCAATGCGCCATTAGTGTTCGCTTCGACCAACATGCGAGCTAGTCGAGGGTCGACAGGTAGACGCGCGATATCACGTCCCTGTGGGGTCAGCGTTGGTGCTTCATTAGTTGTGGCGGTCAGCGCGCCGAGTTCGTCAAGAAGTTGGACACCATCTCGGATGGCCTTGTTATCTGGTGGGTTGATAAACGGGAAGTCCTCAACGCGGCCCAGCTTCAAATTGGCCATCTGCAGAATCACAGACGCAAGATTGGTGCGCAGAATCTCCGGATCTGTGAATTCCGGACGCGAAACAAAATCTTCTTCGCTGTACAGGCGAATAGCTACGCCATCAGCGACACGACCACATCGGCCCGAACGCTGATTAGCTGACGCTTGGCTGACTGGCTCGACTGGCAAGCGTTGCACCTTCGTTCGCGTTGAATACCGCGAAATACGCGCGCTGCCTGTATCGACAACGTAGTGGATACCCGGCACCGTCAACGAAGTTTCGGCAATGTTGGTTGCCAACACGATTCGTCGCGAAGAATGTGGACCGAAAACCCTGTGTTGCTCAGCGTTCGACAAACGACCAAACAATGGCAGCACCTCAACACCACGCCAATGCTGCCCGTCGATTGCTTCTTTGGCTTCGCGGATCTCGCGCTCGCCAGAAAAGAAGACCAGGATGTCCCCGTCGCCGTCACGCATGAGTTCGCGACAGGCATCGAGGACACCATCGAGAGGATCGCGGTCGATCTCTTTGACGTTGCCGTGCTTGTCCGTCACCTGATCCACAAGCGGGCGGTACCGCAATTCAACTGGATAAGTGCGCCCCGAAACTTCAATGATCGGGGCAGGTGTGCCGTCAGCATCGGCGAAGTGTCGGGCGAATGCTTCCGGATCGATCGTTGCCGACGTAATGATGACCTTCAGCTCAGGGCGCTTCGGCAATAGCTGCTTCAAGTAACCGAGCAAGAAGTCAATATTAAGTGAACGCTCATGCGCTTCGTCGATAATGATGGTGTCGTAATCGAGAAGCAACCGGTCACGCTGAATCTCTGCCAGCAGAATGCCGTCTGTCATCAGTTTGATCGCCGTGTTGTCTCCGACACGATCATCGAAGCGAATCGCGTAACCGACGTGCTGCCCGATTTTCTCGTCCAGCTCCTCAGCAATACGTTCTGCCACGGAGCGAGCTGCGAGACGACGTGGCTGTGTATGGCCAATCTTGCCCAGCACACCACGCCCAAGTTCGAGACAAATCTTCGGAATCTGAGTCGTTTTACCCGAACCCGTTTCACCGGCAATGACGACAACTTGGTTCTTCTCAATCGCCTCGGCAATGTCGTCCCTACGTGCAGAAACCGGCAATTGCTCCGGATACGTAACCGTAGGCATTGCTTGACGACGATCTTCGCACCGCATCTTCGCCAGCTCAATGTCTTCGCCGATGGCGTGAACAGCGTTGGGGGAGCCAGCTCGACCCAAACGACGACGGAAACTGCGCGCCTCGGCGAACGGCAACTCGGTGAGCTCCGCGTGTAGGCGCTTTTTTGCGTCGGCAACTTCTGGCGTCACTCGGCGAGAACTCTTGCCCGCGCCTCGTCGTGGTCCCTTATTGGTGCGTTGTTGAGGGGACTGGGGCCGTCGTGAAGCGTTGTGATTGGAACGCTTGGAGTGAGATTCAGAGTTAGTCATGGTGATTCACACAAATCGTACAGGCTTGCCGACGACTCGAATCACCATGACTACGAAATGTGACCGAGGATGAAGCCGCGAGAGGCCACGAGCCTAGGACGTTGCCTCTGCTGCAGCCTTCTGCGCAACCTCTATGCACTCGTCCTGGCCACAATGCTGGGTTTCGGTTTTGGACCAACAGTCGTCGCAGATCAGTACCTGCTTCCGGCAATTGTCTTCGTTAATGCAGTTCTGGAACTTGTTTGTTGGTTCACCGCAGTGGATGCAGTGGCCGAGCTGAACGTAGTCCTCATCGTCGATGCCTTCCCCAAATTCGAGGTGCATGCGACGATCGAACACATACAACGAGCCTTCCCATAGGCCCTTATTGCCGTACTTTTCGCCGTAGCGAACGATGCCACCATCGATCTGGTAAACCTCTTTGAAGCCACGGTTCTTCATCAGCGCAGACAGAATTTCGCAGCGAATACCACCGGTGCAGTAGGAGACGACGGGCTTGTCTTTCATCCAGTCGTACTTGCCAGATTCCAGCTCGTCGATGAAGTCGTGGGTCGTGCGAACATCGGGAACAACGGCATTCTTGAACTTGCCAATCTGCGCTTCCATGGCATTGCGACCATCGAAAAACACCACGTCATCGCCATGCTTTTCGACGAGTTCGTTGACCTCATGCGGCTTCAGGTGCTTGCCGCCGTCCATCACGCCGTGGTCGTCGACCTTTAGCTCGCCCGCGGCTTTGAATGCGACGATTTCATCGCGCACCTTCACCGAAAGCTTAGGGAAGTCCTCAGCACCGCCCTCGGACCACTTGAACTCCATCTTCTTGAAGCCAGGGTATTCCCGAGTTTTGCGAATGTACTTCTTACACGCATCCAAGTCACCGCCCACGGTGCCGTTGATTCCGTGCTCGGAAATGAGGATGCGACCTCGCATGCCGAGCGACTCGCACAAGTCACGCTGCCACAGCATCACGGCTTTCGGATCGGACAGCGGTGCGAAACAGTAGTACAGGAGAATCTTGCTAATGGACACGCCTTCAACTCTAGCGCTCTGTAGGAGCTTCCCCTAAATCAGAAGTAGCAGGCGAGGGGACCGTTAGGGCCGTCGATAACTTCCACTGGAGTGTTGAAAATCTCGGATAGGATCTCGTTCTTCATGATCTGTTCGGGCGTGCCGAACTCCGCGATTTTTCCATTTTTCACGGCGCAGATGTAATCGGAATAGCGAGCCGCGAAATTGATGTCGTGCAGGACCACAACAATGGTCTTGCCGAACTGCACAGCTGCGCGCTTCAAATGCTGCATCATCTGAACTGAGTGCGCGATGTCGAGGTTGTTCAGTGGCTCGTCGAGAAGCACATAGTCTGTCTCCTGGCACAACACCATTGCGACGTATGCACGCTGCCGCTGACCTCCCGACAACTGATCGAGATAGCGGTTTTCCAGTTCTGTCAGGCCTAGGAAGTCGATGTAGCGGGAGATGATTTCTTCATCGGTCTTGTTCAGGCGCCCTTGGGTGTAAGGGAATCGACCGAATCCGACAAGCTGACGAACCGTCAACTTAGTGATGAAGTGATTCTCCTGGCGCAGAATCGATAACACGCGGGCGAGATCCTTGGACTTTGTCGTCGATACGTCGAAATCTGCGACGGAGATCGCGCCCTCGTCCATGTCCATGAGGCGACCAATCATGGTCAGAAGAGTGGACTTGCCGGCGCCGTTGGGGCCAACGAGCGCAGTGAGGCCTCCGGCGGGAATGTCGAGATTGACGGGGCCGATCTCGACTTCGCTGTTGTACTGCTTACGGACGTTCGTCAGAGTAATCACAGTCGGCCCTTCCTAAGGATGACGAAGAGGAACACCGAGCCACCAACCAGCTCGATAATGATGGACACCACACCTTGTGCGTAGAAGATGTGGTTCATGACAAAGTACGCGCAGGTCATGACCATGAACGCGATAGACAACGACATCGGCAAGATGTACCGGTGGTCGTAGGTATCAGCAAACTGATACGCGAGCGTTGCGACGAGAAAGCCGAGGAAGCTCATGGGTCCCACCAGGGCGGTGGAGACGGCCATCAGGATGGTAACGAAGATGAGCGTCAAGATTGAGATTCGGCGATGATTCAGCCCCAAGTTTGTGGTGGCATCGCGTCCCAGGGAAATGATGTTGAGCTTGCGGGACATGCCGTAGATGCCAATGCACGCGATAGCGATGAGTGCGATGGAGATCGGGAAATACTCTGCTTCCGCATTGTTGACAGACCCAAAGAGCCGGGCAGTCAAAACATCGAACTCGCTTGGAGTGAGTAACCGTTGCATGAATGTCGATAAGGAACCGAGGCCACCACCAATGACGATGCCTACCAAAAGCATGGCGTGAATGTTGCCCTTGTTTCCCGTCAGCAACCAGCCGTACAAAACCAAGCTGAAGCCGATCATCAAGACCAGCTGCACCAGGAACGTCTGCATCGAACGTGCTTCCATCAAACCAGTGATGCCAAGGAAATAGACGGTAGCTGTGTGCAAAGCCGTATAGAGAGCCTCAAAACCCATGATCGACGGTGTAATGATGCGGTTATTCGTCACTGTCTGAAACGCGACGGTGGCGAAAGAGTGGCAGAAAGCCACAATGAGCATGGCGATGACTGCCTCGAGTCGTCGTTCTGCAAGCAGCCAGAACTGTTCCGTGCCTACCGGCATGGGATTGCCGTAAGCGAGCAAACCGAAAGCAGCAAGAAGTCCGAGCGCGGTAACAACTGCCAGAATGATCCAGTACTTGCGAGCTGCACGCTTCGTTTGGAACGCAGCGGCAGACCGAACTGGTGCTTCAGCGACAGGTTCGACGGTCTCAACTGGCTGCATGAAATGCAGCTCTTGTGGAGTCAACGGTGTCTCTGGGGTGGTGCGGGTGTCATTAACCATTGCTTCGCTGCCTCACAATCAATGTCACAAATACGATTGCACCGATTACACCCAAGACCACCGAAACGGGGATTTCGAAAGGTGCAATGACGATTCGACTGATGATGTCGCAGGCCGTCACCACGCCGATACCCGTGAGGCATACCCACGGGAGGTTGCTGCGCAGGTCGTCGCCACGAATCATGGACACGATGTTCGGCACGATAAGGCCGAGGAACGGCAGATTGCCGACGACAACCGTCACGACACCTGTAGCGATGGCAATCAAACCGGTGCCCATGAGAAGGAGCCGCTGGTAATTCAGTCCAACATTGGTAGCAATGTCCTCACCGAGGCCGGCCACTGTGAGCCGATCTGCATAGAAGAAGACCGCAACGACTACTAACAGCACAACCCACAGGATCTCGTACTGGCCTTTGTACACAGAGGTAAAACTGCCAGCGAACCAGATGCCCAGACTTTGGAGCATGTCGGTTTGTAGAGCGAAAAAGGTCGAAACAGAGCTGACGACGGCACCCAGCATGATGCCGATAATCGGGACGATCAATGAGGACCGTAGGGAAACCCGTCGCAGGAACATGAAGAACACCATGGTTCCGATGAAGGAAAACAGCACCGAGCCCATCATTCGTTGAGAGATGGTTGCAGATGGAATGAGAACCATGGTGGCCAGCAAACCGAGGCCTGCCCACTCTGTGGTGCCCGTCGTTGTCGGTGACACGAAGCGGTTTTGCGTGAGCATCTGCATGACAAGTCCCGACATCGCCATGGCTGCACCAGCGAGGATGAGTGCGACTGTGCGTGGCACGCGCGTAATCGCAAACATTTCGCCACCGTCATCGGTGCCAAAGATGTCGTACTGGCCTGTCAGTAGAGATACGGCCAATAGTGCTGAAACAACGACGAGGCCCGCGATCAGCTTCCAATCGAAGAGACGGGAACGCGTGACCGCGGGTCGGACGTGGAGGAGGTCAGACACAGTAAGTGTTTTCCAATCAAACTAAGCAACGGAAACCGTCGGGCGAGGGGGCTGGTGCCGTGCGGTTTCCGTGAGCTGCCTATTGTGCGAGAAAGACTCGCAGGGAGTCGCTGCTACTTTGCGCTTTCGAAAGCATCTGCCATCGAGTTAAGAATCTCGGTGTACGTGATGATGTTTTCGTTGGTGTAGGTGTCCTCTGGCGCGTAGACAACGTGGGAATCCTTGATAGCCGACACGTTCTTCAGCGCTTCGTTGCCTTCAATAACATCCTTGGCTGGCTTGTATTCAGCCTCGTTGCGGGTGTTGGTGCCAGCATCGCGGTCGAGGATCAGGACCCAGTCTGGGTTGGACTTTGCGATGGTCTCAACGCTGACATCGTCACCTTCGTGGTTGTCGGATGCATTCTCAACTTTGAGAGCCGGGGTCATTCCAATGAGGTCGAAGAGGGGACCATAGGTACGTCCGACACTCGGTGCGATGTAACCAATCTCGCCACCGGAAACGTTGATAGCCATGACCTTCTTCGAAGGGTCGTATGCCTTCTTGGCGCGCTCGAGAGCCTTGTCAAAGTCCTCGATGAGCTTGGTTGCTTCCTCCTCCTTGCCGAAAGTGGTGCCGAGCAGCTCAGTCTGGCGCTTGATCTCCTCGTCGAAAGGCTTGTCTTCTCGCGGTTCGAATTCCACAACTGCAGCCTGTGGGTTCAGCTTCTTGATGTCTTCGTACTGCTTGGCAAAGCGCTGACCATTGACAACGAGATCTGGCTGTGCTGCAACCAGTGCTTCAAGGTTTGGCTCCTTGTGGGTGCCCATATCTGCGATGCTGTCGTCGTTCTTGTAGCTGTCAACCGTGAAAGGAATCAAAGCCTTTGGTGCAGCGACCAATGGGATTTCCCACTGGGAGAGAATTTCAAACGAACGGTTGTCAGTGACTGCAACTTTCTCAGCGTTTGCTGGAACGTTTTGCGTGCCGTGGTTGTCCTCAACACTGATGGTGTCACCGTTTGCCTGTGCTTCCTTGTCGCCCTCTGCTCCGCCAGCGTTGGAGCAGCCGGTCAGCGCAAGACCGAGAGCGGTGGCGGTAGCAAGAAGCTTGATTCGAGTGTTCGCCATGATGTCCTTTTTGATAGTGCCAATTCTTGATAGCCCCCACTAACCCAACTTTGTAGGTCAGCTTTAGGTAACAATGAAGTTAACACATGTAGGGTTCGGTAAGTCAAACCTTACCTAGTGACGTAAGGCGCAATCTCGCCGTTGGCATAGATGGGCCACTCTGATCTGATCGGAAGTTTAGTTGAACTAGCAGCAATTATGTTGGTGGTAGTTCGCGGCCAGACGTTGAGCTGAAAAGCAAAAGGAGAGGGGTCGCACCATACAACTGGTGTAACCCCTCCGTGAAAAACTGTGACTCGACGCACGATGCATCATGCATGTGACGCTTATCGTTTCCGGTACAAAGTCTTTCGTTGATACTTCGGCTCACTTGTGACGAGCACTCCCAAATTGCGGAAGATGCCTTCGTCGACAGAACCGAGAATGGTTGTCGTATGAACATTGCAGTTGCGCAGATTCTTCAGCTCGGCAAGTGCGCGTTTCGCTTCGTCGTTAGACCCAGCGGATACGGACAGCGCAATGAGGACCTCATCTGTGTGTAGGCGTGGGTTGCGGCTGCCCAAATGGACGGTCTTCAGTGTTTGGATCGGCTCAATTGATGCTGGTGACAGCAAATGCAGCTTTGGGTCAATGTCGGCGAGGTACTTCAATGCATTCAGAAGCATCGCTGCCGAACAACCCAGCAGTGCGGATGTCTTACCGGTAATAATCGTGCCATCAGCCAGCTCGATGGCAGAACCTGGTGCGCCGGTTGCCTCTTCCACATCTAGGGCCGGCTTGACGACGCGCCGGTGCTGGGCCTTCGTTCCCGCCTTGGTCATGACCATCGCGATTCGACTTGAGACGGTGTCATCGAGCTCGTCGCGGTGTTCTTCGACGAGAGCCTTGTAATAGCGGCGAATGATCTCTTGGCGACTTGCTTCCTTGCAGACATCGTCGTCGGAAATGCAGTAGCCAGCCATATTGACACCCATGTCAGTTGGCGACTGGTATGGCGATGAGCCATCCAACTTTTCGAGGAGTCCCTTCAAAAGCGGGAACACCTCGACATCCCTGTTGTAGCTGGTTGCCTGGGTGTTGTACGCAGCCAGGTGAAACGGATCGATGAGGTTGATGTCGTCCAGGTCGGCCGTGGCGGCTTCGTAGGCGAGATTAACCGGATGCTCAAGAGGCAGATTCCAGATTGGAAAGGTCTCAAACTTCGCGTATCCGGCAGGAACGCCACGACGGAACTCGTGGTAGATCTGCGACAGGCAGGTGGCCAGCTTGCCAGACCCGGGACCCGGTGCAGTCACAACGATGAGATCACGGGTTGTCTCAGCGAACTCATTCATGCCGAAACCCTGGTCTGACACGATGGTTTCCACGTCGGTCGGGTAGCCAGGGATGACTCGATGGCGTGTGACCTTCAGCCCCAACCGCTGGAGGCGATCGATGAACGCAATTGCCACATGGTTGTCATCAGTGAGCTGCGTGACGACGACGTGTTCAACCAAAAAACCACGTTCACGGAATACGTCGATGAGGCGAAGGGCATCGTCTTCGTAAGGGATATTGAGGTCTGCGCGCACTTTCTGGCGCTCAAGATCCTTGGCGTTGAGGCACACGATGATCTCGAGCTCGTCGCGTAGTCGGTCTAGCATCGCGATCTTGTTGTCTGGGGTGAATCCAGGGAGGACGCGGGATGCATGGAGATCGTCGAAAAGCTTGCCACCCATTTCGAGGTAGAGCTTGCCGTTTGATCCTCGTTCGCCACCGATAGCTTCTCGCCGCTCCTTGATGTGAGCGGATTGCATGTCAATGTACTTTTGATGGTCAAAACCAATAGGGTGCTGCAAATTTGGCCTTTCCCAGAGGGACGGATCCTGACTAATGGGAGTCTAGACCTTTTCTGTTCTCGAGTTATCTTCTGCTGCTTCAAGCGTGGCGTTGAAACTCTTCTTGGTGGCTTGCCATTCTGACTCGGTCATGCCGAGGCGCCAGTATCCAGAGATGGAAACATCTGACTTTGCGACGTCGTTGTCAATGAAAAGAAACCTGCGGACATCCTTAATCATTTCGGCAACGCCATGGACGAACCATGCGGTTCGCTGAGCTGGAATGCCATTACTGCGGAGGACATCTGAGAGTTGCGAACCTGGTCTCGATGAGCCACGAGTAATCCAGTGCAGATTGACCCCTTCGCGAGTAGGGAAATCGAAGGTTGATTGGGGACTAGCGACTTCTAGATACACATCGGCGGTTGCTGTGGCGGGTAGCATCTCGACGGCCGTCATCATTGCAGGTGCTGCTGTTTCATCGCCAGCAAGAATGAAGTGTTCATAGTCATCGGTAGGGTGCCAAGCTCCACCGGGGCCGAGGAAAGCGATGGTATCGCCGGGTTCGACATTACGGGCCCACGTGCTTGCTAGGCCTCCGTTATCGGAGTCATCACCATGGAGTACAAAGTCCAAGGCAAAGGAGCCTGTGTGGCTATTGACTGAATGCACTGTGTATGTGCGTGTCAGAGGCCATTGTTCACGGGGAAGTTCTTGTCGGATCTCACTCACTGAAAATGGCCAGGTATACGTCGCTTCTGCTGGCGGAAACGCGAGCTTAATGTAGTGGTCGGAATGTGGCAGGTGTAGTTCTTGGAGGGCCTCGCAGTGCAGGTAAACCCTTAATAGTTCAGGTGAAAGGCCTCGCTTGTCGACGACAGTTGCTAGGTGAGTTGGACGACTCTTTTGTGATGGTTTCATTTGAGGTAGACCGACTGTTGACTTCTTGTTCATGAGGAAAGCCTAGCCTTAATGATCCGGTTGACTCAATGTCTGAAATGAATGATGTAGAAATATTATTTTCAAAACGCAAAATTCCAAATGAATGTCGTTTAGTATCTGCGAATCGAGGGGCTCAACCGGCATAGATAGGAACTAGTCCATCGTGGCACAAACATCACACTCAACCAGGACCATCAACCGACGCGCATTTCTCGGGGTAAGCGGCATTGCAGCAGCTGGGCTTGTCGTAGCTCCGGCGCTGGGGGCAGTACCGGCGGCGTATTCCGCGCCACCCGCGGATAGTGGGAAGTCTCAGATCACCATGAATGTGGGACGAGGAATGGCCGATATGACGGGCGAACCACTCGGGGCGGGTCTGAATGGTTATGCCGTGCTTTCACAGCAGGCATCAGGATTCCGACAGCGTCAATTCGCACGTGCCTTCATCTTTGAGGGTGACAACGGTGAGCGGGTTGTACATGTCACAGCAGATATGGGGCTGATGTTCCAGTCCATCCAGATGGAAGTGCTCCGCCGGCTGGCAGCAACTTATGGGGATCTCTATCACGAAGGCAACGTATTAATCGGTGCCTCTCATACGCACGTTGCACCGGGCGGGACCTCCGGTCACTTGATGGTTGACCTGACGACACTTGGATTCCGGCCGGTCACATTCGAGGCCTATGTAAAGGGGATTGTGCTTGCCATCGACCGTGCGCACACGGATCTCCAGCCGTCGAACATCTCCTTCACCCGAGCAGACGTTGACGATGCGGGTGTAAACCGCTCGAAGAAGAGCTTTGACCTCAACCCAGATGCCGAGAAGGCCTTGTTCCCGGACGGCGTGGATAGGGAAGCAGCCACCTTGCACGTCCATCGCAATGGGCAAGGCGTGGGGTTCATCAATTGGTATGGCATCCACCCAACGACGTTCGGCCCAGAACACACAATCGTGTCGGGAGACAATAAGGGGTACGCTGCCTGGCTTGTTGAACATCGAGCTGGGGTAGACCATATGACCCCAGCAGACGCGCCGTTCGTGGCTGCATTTGCAATGTCCACTCCGGGAGACGTCAGCCCAAATCATGGTCTTATCCCAGACTCTGGCCCACATCCGGGCAATCAGTATGAATCGGCACGGGAACTCGGTCGTCGACAAGTAGAAGGCATCAAAGGTCGAGCGATTGACATCCACAGCACCGACGTAGACATGCGTTGGCAGTGGGTCGATATGGCAAACGTCGAAGTGGCAGCTGAATTCACTCCAGACCATAAGCCAGGAAAGACGGGCCCAGCGATTCTCGGTGCTGCCTTCGCCGCATCAAGTCAGGAAGACGGCGGTGGCGAACCGATGCTCGGCTTCAACGAGGGCGAACGGGGTGGTACGCGATGGGTCGATGCTGTCAACCAAGTGGTAGTGCCACCACACGCTGCCGATATCCACAGCCCAAAAGAAATGCTTTTACCTGTGGGATATGTACCGGGCCTGCTGCAACAAAAGCATATCTTCCATGTACATCGAATCGGCGGACTTACCATCGCTTCACTCGCCTTCGAACCTACGACAATGTCTGGCTACCGAATGCGCCGTCTCGTCGCCGATACGCTCGAAGTACCCATTGAGACAGTTATCGTTCAGGGATATGTCTCCGGCTATGGCCACTACATCACGACCCCCGAAGAATACGATGGTCAAGACTACGAAGGTGGTGCAACCGCTTTTGGGCGCCTCACCTTGCCTGCGGCGCAACAAACGTTCCACCACTTGACGACGGCATTGCACGCAGGCATCCCCGTCAACTCAGGGGAAGCTGCCGGTGATCTCACTGGCATTATCCCGCCAGCGCCAACCGGAAATCCGACGGTCGACCTCACTCCATTAGGGCAAGACTTTGGAGCAGTCGTCGAAAAGCCGGAATCACCAGTATCGATGGGAACAGCAGCTGCAATCACGTTTGTTGGCGCGAACCCGAACAGTGATCTGCGACATGAAAAGGGCTTCCTCGCGGTACGAGATAGTGCTGGCGTAGTCGTCGCGGATGACTGCCATGAGAACACTGTCATCGAATTTGCGAAGAACGGTGCGGTCACGATGACGACGATCACGTGGATTCCAGAAGGCGTCGCGCCGGGCATCTACACCGTGGAATTCCACGGATCCTCCCGAGGTGCGAACGGGGCACTGACCCCATTCACAGGTTCCGCAGAAGTCGAAGTCCGCTAGGGCTGGCACCGCAAATCAGGGACATTAGAAATTGTGGAGCCCTTGATAGTGCGGACCTCAACTAACACGTGCAATATTGACAGTGGACGTTAATTTTGCCGTTCAACGCATTGCGCACTTCCTATCAAAGCATGCGATGCGCTGGAAATACGAGGAGAAGCAACATCATGGCTGATGACAACCGCGGATACGATCCGTTCGGTGATGCCCCGTTCAATCCTGAGGAGTCTGGAAACACCAACCCGCAGAATCAGGGGAACACCAACCCGCAGAATCAGGATTACACTGGCCAGAGCGGCTACGGTCAGGGCGGATATAGCCAGGGCGGCTACAGTCAGAGTGGCCAAAACCAAGGCGGATATAGCCAGGGTGGATACGGCCAGGGCAGCTACACGGAAGGTCCTGGTTACCAGGGCTATAACCCTGGCTATGCTGCAGGTGCAGGGTATCCGCAAGGTGGAATGAATCAAACTATGAATCCTGGCGAAGGTGTCAAGCAGCCAGGAGGTGATCAGCCACCGCAGATCCCAGTGATGTCTGGCGAGACACCGTTTTCGATCACAGAAAGCATTGGAGTCGGATTCAAGCGGATGAACGCGAATGTTGGCACGTGGCTGGGAATCACCCTAGTTTTCATCGCTGTGATTTTGCTTCTGGTCGGCGCTATGGTGGCTACCATCTTTGCCACTATGCCAATGGATCCTGCCACCGACACACCCGCAATGTCTCCTACCGGTGAGGACCTTGGGGTGATGATGAGCTCGATCAGTATCTTCTACTTGCTGCTGTTCGTCTTCAGTTTCTTCATCAACATCTTTTTCTACCGTGGCGCATTCGAGGAAGTGGATGGTCGACCTGCGTCGTTCAAGTCCTTCTTCAAGGTAAACCGGTGGGGTTCACTGATCGGCGTCTATATTCTGACTGGAGTCGTTTCCTTCGTCGGAATGCTGCCAGGGCTTGCTCTGATTGCAATTGGCGGAATCATGATGGGGGAGAATGGCTCGACTCCAGGAGTCATTCTCTTGATTCTCGGTTATGTCATCATGATCGCTCTCGCGATTGTGATTTCCACAATCACCACGTTTATGCCACTCCTGGTCATGGACGGTCGTTCTTCGGTCATGGGTTCTCCTGCAGTGGCATGGAAGATCGTCAAACCAAAGTTCTTCCAAGTCCTTATTGCTCTCATCCTTATCAGCATCGTGTCTGGAATCGGTGCACTCGCGCTGTACATTGGCTTGATCTACACCGTGCCAATTGGCTTGATTGCAACAGTTCACCTGTACCGCCAGCTGATTGGTGGACGTCGCCCAGTGCCAATGCCGTAGCATTCCATTCTTTCAGCGGAAGTTGCTAGGTAACGGCCGTCGCAAAGCAAAGATCCGCTGCAAAGCAAAAGAGCTCGTGATCCGGACTGACCGGACACGAGCTCTTCCTTTGAATGGCAAAGTCACCGAAGTGACGTGCCAGGAAAGTGTTTAGCGAGTCTCTTCGCTAAAGATTGCCTGTGCAACACCCTCGATGGTTGCAGCGATCTTAACAGCTTCCCAGACTTGCTCCTTGGTGAGACCCTCTTCGCGAACGACCTTGTCGTGTGCGACGGTGCACTGCTCACAGCCATTGATGGTCGAAACAGCGAGGGACCACAACTCGAAGTCAGCCTTTTCGACGCCAGGCTTCGCGATGATGTTCATGCGTAGACCGAACTTCACCTGGGCGAAGTCGTCGCCGAGCCAGTGCTTTGCACGGTAAGCAACGTTGTTCATGCCCATGATCGACGCAGCGCCGAGAGCGGCTTCAAATGCCTCGTCGGAAAGGTGAGACTTAGCCTCATCTGCGACCTCCGAGAACACAGTGGCGTTCTTGGTGGCTGCAGCGGATGCGACCAGTGCGCCCCACAGCTGCTGCTCGTTGAGCTCGGTGGATCGGGTCAGCGAACCGAGGTTCAGCTTCAGATCCTTTGCGTACTCTGGGAGACCAGAGCGAAGGTTATCAATGCTCATATTATTTACTTCAGCTCCTGCTTCAGAACGTCCATCTTGTCGATGACCTTGGTTGGGTCATTCTTCTGCCAGTTGCAAGCACAAACTTCCTCGGACTGCAGAGCGTCGAGAACACGCAGAACCTCGTCAACGTTACGGCCAACAGCGTCTGGGGTAACGGAAACGAACTGGATGATGCCATCTGGGTCGATGATGAAGGTTGCACGGTCTGCAACACCGTCTGCATTCTCGACACCCAGTGCGCGCATCAGATCGTGGCGAACGTCAGCGAACATTGGGTAAGGAACCTCAAGCAGCTCTGGGTGGGTTGCACGCCAGTTAAAGTGCGAGAACTCGTTGTCGCCAGAGCCACCGAGAACGACGGTGTCGCGATCCTCGAACTCGTCGTAGATCTTGCCGAATGCAGCGATCTCAGTTGGGCATACGAAGGTGAAGTCCTTCGGGTAGAAGAAAACAACCTTCCACTTGCCCTCGTAAGAGTTCTGGTCGACCTGCTCGAAGTAGTCTTCTGGAGCCTGTGCGTTAGCATCGCGCAGGTTGCCGCCCTTCAGAGCGGTGAGGGAAAACTCTGGAAACTTGTCGCCAACGGTAAGAATGGCCATGTGATCCTCCTGGAACATAAGTGCCGGTTATTCGGTCCGCCCTCAATTATGCCTATCAAAGTTCAGTCCGTCAAGAGGAAAACCTAAAAAGTGTTGTGTACAATGATAGGTATGCGTAATAGAGATTATCGCCCGACGCTGCCACAGCTGAGGGCATTCGTGGCTATCGCGGACACCGGTCACTTCGGTCAGGCAGCTCAACGCCTGGGTATTTCACAACCGTCCCTTTCTCAAGCATTGTCTACTCTCGAACAGGGTTTGGGCGTTCAACTTGTTGAACGGTCGACACGTCGAGTCCTGATTACCCCTCTCGGCCGTGGACTGATTCCATTGGCGCGTCAAGCATCGGAAATTGTCGATGACATCGTTGATAGGGCAGCAGGTCGTACTGACGACCTCTCCGGTCCGTTATCCATTGGTTTCATCCCCACCGTCGCGCCATATATTCTTCCGAACTTTTTGCGCACGGTAAGAGATGAACTGCCCGAATTGCAGCCTCGGATCCTAGAAGAGCAGACGAGCCACCTGGTCGACGCGCTGCGTTCTGGAGCCATTGATGCAGCTGTACTGGCACTGCCATGTGGTGTCACGTCTTTTGAAGAGGTCCCGCTCTACGAGGAGGAGTTCCATATCGTCGTGCCGGAAGGACACGAGTTGGCTGGTCGAGACGATGTCCCCCTTAGTGTTTTGAGCGAAATGGAACTACTTCTGCTGGACGATGGGCACTGTCTCCGTGACCAGGTACTTGATCTGTGCAGGTCAGTTGATGCGATGCAGGCATCTGCTACTGGTTTGGAGACAAGGGCCGCTTCTTTGTCGACAGTCGTGCAGTGCGTAGTTGGTGGTCTCGGCGAAACCTTGGTGCCGGAATCAGCGCTTGCAGTCGAAGCCCAGCGCCCTGGCTTGGCGACGGCTCGTTTCGAAGGTCCAACCCGACCGGGTCGTACCATCGCGTTGATCCACCGAGCGTCGTCTGTTCGCGGCGGTGAATTCAACCAGATTGCTGACATTGTCCGTCGCTCGTATGAAGCCGCGATCGGAAACAATACTGCGAACGAAACTATCTCCAACAACATTAGTGTGGACGTTGGTGGCGACTCCGACACCGCGGAGAAGGCTCACGCCTAGCAGTCTTCTTCAACCTGCAGCTCCACCCCAAAATTCTATCCAGATTGAACCTCTAGTTTACGCATCCTGACCTCGCCGTTTTCGTCTGAAGCGGCGAGGTCAATTTCTGCCACGAACCGCCATCCGTGGTCGCCTTCTGGATCCGCAATGATTTGAGTTGCAAGCCAAACACCGTTGGAGTCCGCCTGGGAAGTGTCCAGTACAAACATGTCGCCGCCGCGCGCGGCTCCGTCGATGCCGACATCGTCGTATTCGTCGAAGTAGTCGTCCATTGCAGTGGGCCAATCTGGGGCATCGTCCAGATACGCGTCCATCGCTGCGAGTTCTTTCTCCTTCTCGAAGGCAAACAGCTGGACATGCCGGAACATGAGATTTCGCACCATACGGGTGAAAGCACGCTTGTTGCCGGTGAGCGGACGATTCTCGTCATCGGCACCGAAGGCTGCCTCCGCGAGGGTCTTTTCATCCAGCGGCTTGTCGGGGTCTGCCATTTGAGCCCATTCGTCGACCAACGACGAGTCCACCTGGACAATGAGCTCCCCGAGCCACGTCACAATGTCATCGAGCTCTTCACTTGAAGCTTCCAGGGGCAGGGTATGGCGTAGGGTACGCCAAGCGTCCGTGAGATAGCGAAGTAAGACGCCTTCTGCGCGAGCAATCCCGAACTCGCTGATGACATCCGAAAACGTCATTCCCTCTTCAACCATCTGTCGCACGACAGACTTTGGTGAGAGCTCAAACTCCCGAACCCACGGGTGGCCTGCAGCATACGTCAGGTATGCGGCCTCCAACTCATCTGCAAGTGGTTGTGGCCACGTAATGTCTTCGACCAAGTTCATCCGTTCGGTGTAATCAACACCTTCGGCTTTGAGCGCAGCAATCTCTTCGCCTCGTGCCTTTTTCTGCTGCGCGATTAACAGTGGGCGCGGATCGTCCAAGATAGCTTCGAAGACGCTAATCACGTCAAGCGCGTAGGTATCGGATTCTTTGTCCAACAGTTCCAGCGCTGCGATAGCAAAAGGGGACAGTGGTTGGTTAAGAGCGAAGTCTCGCTGGAGTTCGACGGTGAGCTGTGGACGACCATCGTTGACTTCGACAATGCCTGCATTGACGAGTCCTCGGTAGAGCTCGATCGCCGTCAGAATTGCCTGATTCTGCTGGTGACGAGTGTCGTGGTTACCACGCAGAAGCTCCTTCATGTGCTGGAACGTATCGCCACCACGCGCAATGACGTTCAACAACATTCCATTGGACACCTGGAAACGGCTGGTCAATGGTTCAGGTGGTTGCACTACGATGCGGTCAAAGGTGGTTTCGGACCAAGTCACTTCGCCCTTGGGAGCAGCCTTTAGTCGAAGCTTCTTCAACTTTGCTTCATCTTGGCCTGCGCGCCGCCGCAGCTTCACATTCTCAATTTCATGCTCAGGGGCCTGCACAACAACCGTGCCTTCAGTGTCGTAGCCAGCGCGACCAGCACGTCCCGCAATCTGGTGGAACTCGCGCGATTTCAGTGTGCGCATCCGCGTGCCGTCAAACTTTGCCAGGCCAGTCAGCAGTACCGTACGGATTGGAACGTTGATGCCAACGCCCAATGTGTCTGTGCCACAGATCACTTTGAGTAAGCCAGTTTGAGACAGCTTCTCGACGAGTCGCCGATACTTCGGCAACATTCCTGCATGGTGAACACCAATGCCACGTCGCACCAGCTTGGACAGCACCTTGCCAAAAGTTGTGGTGAAACGGAAATCTCCGATTTCTTCGCGAATACGCTCTTTCTCTTCAGGCGTCACCAGTTTGAGGCTCGTCAGAGCCTGCGCACGCTCTACAGCTTCACGTTGGGAGAAATGAACCACGTAGATGGGCGCTTTACCCGATGAAAGCAGGTCATCAATAGTGTCGTGCACTGGCGAATAGACGTAATGGAAATCCAGTGGCACTGGTCGTGTGCTACCTGTGACGAGCTCGACATCACGACCGGTACGTCGTTTGAGATCCTCTTGGAACATCGAGACATCGCCCAAAGTGGCCGACATCAGCAGAAACTGGCATTTGTTCAGAATCAGTAGTGGAACCTGCCACGCCCAGCCTCGGTCGGGTTCGGCGTAGAAGTGAAACTCGTCCATGACGACTTGGTCAATTCGAGCATCTGCGCCATCCCGTAATGCAATGTTTGCGACAATCTCTGCGGTGGCACAAATGATTGGCGCCCCGCCGTTGACTGTGGCATCACCAGTCATCATTCCGACGTTCTCCGCGCCAAATACCTCGCACAATGCGAAGAACTTCTCACTCACCAAAGCTTTAATTGGGGCGGTGTAAAAGCTGCGCTGGCCGCGAGCAAGAGCCATGAAGTGAGCTGCAATTGCGACCATTGACTTGCCGGAACCCGTCGGAGTGGCCAAGATCACGTGATCTTGGCCAGCCAACGACAGCGTTGCTTCTTCTTGTGCCTCGTACAAACTGATGCCCTGGGACTTCGTCCATGAAATAAACGAGTCCGCAATGGCATCATCCATCAGCGACTCAGGTACATCTTCGAGATCACGAAGCAGCGAAACAAGCGGGGTCTTGGCGTTTTCTGACACGCCTCAACCCTAGCAACACCTGCGGATCGCGCTTAGAAGCGGAACCACGGCAGTCGTGGTCCTCGGCGTCCCTTCTTACGACGGTCTTCGTCCTCAGGATTCGACTCCTCGGCGTTCGCTGAATTCGGTGTAGTCTCCGCCGAATTGTCTAGATCAGTTGGCTCCGTTGTTGATCCGTCTGCAATGGTGTCGGAAGACGGCTCAGCAGAAGCAACGTTGGCGTCGGATTCGTCCTCATTGTCGAGCTCAGCGTCAACCTCAGACTTTGCGTCAACCTCTTCGAACGCGCGCTCCTCAGCCACGTGCTCGTCTGCTTCAAGGCGCTGAATCGCCTCCGCAATGCTCTCAACCACGTGCTCAGGGTTGGTTGGCTTGGCGACGTCGTCGTCAGGCTCCGAGGTCTGAGATAGCTGTGACGCAAGGAATTTCTCGAATTCTGCGCCCAATTCGTCAGCAGATGGAATATCGCCATTCGGGCCGATCAAGGGGTTTGATTCGAGTGTGCGACGTCGCTGCTCATCTTCGTCGTACTGCTGTTCAAGCATGCCAACGATGCGGATGACCTCCTGCGATTCGTCGATCTGTTGCGCAAGCATCTGTTCTACGTGCTTTGACTCAGACTCCAACGACGCTAGTGGGAAAGTGAGCCCACAAGCATCAGCGACAGCTTCCAAAAGGCGAAGTGCAGCAAGTGGGTACTCGCCGTGCGCGACATAATGTGGCACCTGAGCAGTAAATCCACATGAAGTGCGACCGCGGCGATTCATCTCGAGCTCCAAACGAAGGCTCGCTGCACCGGGGACTGTCACCTTCTGACCCCACGTGCGATGCTTGGCCAAGATCTCTCGATCATTGCCATGCGCGATCAAGCCCATCGGGCGAGTGTGCGGCACGGTCATTGGTGCGGAGTACAGCGAAATGGTCTTCGTCACGTTGAACTTTTCAGCTAACTCGACGACTGCAGACGAGAACGCATCCCACCGTAAGTCTGGTTCTGGGCCAGACAGGAGCAGGAAAGGGACCCCTTCGTTATCCTGTACAACCTGCAGCGACAACTGGAGATCGGTCATATCCGCAACTTCATCGCCAATCATCGTGACTGCCGGGCGGCGAGATCGATAATCAACGAGCTCGTCGTTATTGAATACGACGAGCGGACGATGCTCCAGTGAATCAAGCAAATGTGTCGCACTATTCGCCACAGCCAGACCGGCGTCAGCGTATCCCTGGAGAGCTACCACCAAAGTGAGACCGCCCTTGTCACCACCAACTTCTGGGACGGGGAACTGCATTTCGTACATGCCGTTTGCCGGCTGTTCATTCTTGCGTTCCATGGGCTACTCCCTTCCGTAATCCTGCAAAGACAGCACACTAGCTCTCTTTAATCGTTCGATTTTATATCACCTGCGAGTGATTGTTCGTAGAACCCTTTAGTGGACACAACGACAAATCACACACATGTATTCCACAACCAAAGATTCATCCACAGGTTCCGTGCTCAGCTCCTGCTCGAGCCATCGTTGTTGGTCAGGTCTTGGGAGACTGCTTCTCGACGGCGGCTCGTCGTCACGCACACGGTTCCAACAGAGGAATCGTGCGGAGAGATCTGGGGGAACCATGACACAAGCGTCGTTGCGAACGCTACCTTTCGATATCACTGATCCAATTGCATTTTTGACGAATATTCCAGGACTGATTGGTTACTATCCGGCAGGCGAGATTCTCGTTTTCGGATCGACGTGGGAAGTTGTCGCAGGCCCAGAATCGGTGACCGAACATTTGCGGCCAGGTCCGTTACTGGTACGACCGCTGTGTGGTGACGAATCGTTGGTCGATCATCTCATTGATGTCGCTGTCACGCTGAGTCGTGAAGGGCACAATCGGGTGGATATCTTTGTGGTTGAAGACGGATGGGGAGGGGCAATGGGGGTTGCTCCAGACAAGGAAACCCTCGACGATATCTTTCACCCGCATGACATTTCGGTCGCTGGCTACTACGGAGTTCAGGAGCTGTACCAGGGAGAACTCGTCACAGATCGCGATGGCAACGCCATTGGCGAAGTCGGTTCCGTGTCAGTGAGCCCGTCAGCATTGGAATACACCCGAGCAGGCGAAACTATTGCCCCGAGCATCGATGAGGTACTGGATCGGTTTGCTGAGGATACCGAGCCACGTCGTGAGCTCGCGGCACGCGCGTTGCAGCTTGCTCGGGCTGATGTCCGTCGCCCAACTCGGTTGCGATTGGGGAAGCATAATCAGACTCTTGCGGTCTTCTTCACCGAATGGCAAGAGCTTATCGACGAGATTCGTTCAGGCACTCGATCTCTCGATCAGGTATTTGACGATGAGGCAAGCCTGCGTGTGATTGCTCGTTGCCTCGACAATGTCATCTTGCGCGACATGACGCTGACTGCCTTGGCCGATGACACTGCGGATACAGCTCGGGACGTGTGGTTGCAGTGCGCCCGGGTGTTTGCTGGAACAGCCCGCGCGAATGCGTTGGCCTGCTATGCCTTGGATAGGTTTCACGCTGGCATGTCACTGATTGCACAGGCAGCGCTATTCGTCGCAATGGAAACTGACCCCGAACACTCCTTGACGAGGCTTCTCGAACAAGCACTGTTCGCGCACATCATGGGGGATGCACTGCAAACGATGGTGGAGACTGCAGAATCTGTTGTGGATTCGGTGTTCGACCACCGCGACGCAGCGTAAGAGCGAACGCGTGGTGGTTACTGTCGTGGTTACTTCTGAATCACCATGACAGCGTGCGACAGAATATCTGGGATGTCGAGGGAGTGACCACCACGGGACATGGTTACACGGCCGTGATGGACTTCAACCTCGGCATCGGCACCCGGCATGATGCCCGCAGTGTGCAGACGCTTCATGTATGTCGGTTCAACCTGCAGGATCTCGTTGATCTGGATGACCGTCACCGTGTAGGGGCCGCCGCTAGGTAATTCAGACAGGCGAACCTGATTCTCGATGGGCTGTGGAGACTTTGGGGCACCTAGGGTATCGAGTCCAGGGATGGGGTTGCCAAAAGGTGAGCGTGTGTAGTCGCCGAGCACCTTAAGGAGTCGCTCCTCAACCTCGTCACTCATGACATGTTCCCAGCGGCACGCTTCGTCGTGGACCTTGTCCCATTCCAGGCCAATGACCTCAGTCAACAAACATTCGGCAAGACGGTGCTTGCGCATGACCGCTGTTGCTAGGGCACGACCAGTGTCGGAAAGCTGCAGGCTGCGGTCAGGCGCGACGGTGAGCAAGCCATCTCGCTCCATGCGAGCAACCGTCTGGCTCACGGTAGGGCCAGACTGCTCGAGTCGTTCAGCAATACGGGCACGCAGCGGAACGATGCCTTCTTCTTCTAGCTCAAAGATGGTACGCAAGTACATCTCCGTGGTATCGACGAGATCCCTCACACTGTCCTCCGTGCTGTAATGAACTGAAAACTTGTGCCTACGCTTACCAACGCTTACCAAATGTGCGTTGGCATAGGAACATGAGACTGCGAGGCGCCTCAATGAATATTCAAAACTGAATACTCAACAAGAGAAGACGCGAAACAATCTGACAACTATCTATAGGGTAACCAAAAAGACCGCGGACTGCTGGTGACACCACATAACAGGTGCAACAGGTGCTGGGTACCACGGCCCATTCAACGAAAAATCCGGTTCGTGTGTTCCCAGAGGGAATAACTGAACCGGATGATCAGGCTAAGCGCGTAGTCAGGTGCGTTACTAGCGTGCGTACTCGCGGAGCTTGGCAGCGCGTTCACCGTCGCGCAGTTTTGCCATGACTTCACGTTCGATCTGTCGCACGCGCTCGCGCGATAGTCCGAAGTGGCGCCCAATCTGATCCAACGTGCGTGGCAAACCATCATCGAGACCGTATCGAAGCTTAATTACTTCCTGCTCGCGGATCTCCAGTGTGGACAGCACCTTACGGACATCGTGGTGGCGGAGCGAAGCCACAACAGCTTCCTCGGCATCCGTAGCCTCAGAGTCTTCGATGAAGTCACCCAAAGGTGCTTCTTCATCAGTACCGACTGGCATGTCCAAGCTCACTGGGTCACGGGACTGACGCAGCAACATTTCAATCTTTGCTTCTGGAATGCCCGATTCCTCTGCCAACTCATCATTTGTAGCCTCACGGCCAAGCTGCTGATACAGCTCACGCTTAATCCGCGAAATCTTGTTGACCTGCTCTACCAAGTGGACTGGAAGGCGAATAGTGCGGGACTGGTCTGCCATGCCACGAGTAATCGCTTGGCGAATCCACCACGTTGCGTACGTGGAGAACTTGAAGCCCTTGGTGTAGTCGAACTTTTCCATCGCGCGGATGAGACCAAGGTTGCCTTCTTGGATGAGATCAAGCAATGGCATCCCGCGACCGGTGTAGCGCTTAGCCAGCGATACGACCAAGCGGAGGTTTGCTTCCAGCAAGTGGGCGCGAGCTGCCTTGCCTTCCTTTGCAATGATCTTGACATCGCGCTTCATAGCCCGAGTCATCTTTGCACCAGAGTTCAGAAGGTGCTCTGCGTAAACACCAGCTTCAATTCGCTTTGAGAGCTCGACTTCTTCTTCTGCCGAGAGAAGAGCCGTCTTGCCGATACCGTTCAGATAGACACGAACCAAGTCTGCTGAAGGATTATTATTATTTCCGCTTCTGCGTCCACGATCTTTGGCGGGAGCCTGATCGCTTTGCTCGTCATTTCGGATATCGGCACTCGTCATGGAATTGAGCCTCCTAGATGTCGACGTTCACAATGTACAACGCGATCGCGCTCACATTTGTTCCCACTTATGAAAATTAGTTCAAGAACCGACAAAAAGCGACGGAAGTTAGTGCTTTGTTACCGGAAAGTTAGCCTTGCAGCAGTGAATCGCTAACACTCGACAAGCACAGTGAAAGGTCCATCGTTTACCGAAGCTACTTTCATCATTGCACCAAACGAACCAGTCGCAACTTGGATACCGCGGTTGCGTAGTCCCTCCACGATTTTGTCGACCACCGGTTCAGCAATGTCTCCAGGTGCTGCCTCCGTCCACGATGGACGGCGTCCCTTCTTCGTCGCACCCATCAACGTGAACTGACTTACGACGAGAACCGGGGCACCAGCATCCTCGACAGACGCTTCGCCGTCGAGAATGCGCAGTTCAGCGATCTTGCGGACCATCGTCTCCCAGGCCTCAGGGGCATCGTCGCGACCGACCCCAACGAGTGCGAGTAGGCCTCCAGTGTCAGGGCAATCGATAGCGCCGACGACTTCTCCATCAACGGTGACACTGGCTGAGGTCACACGAGTCAATACGGCTTTCACTAGTCGTCTCCTTCATTGGAAAGTAGGTCTGTTGGCAACACGATGCCATGGCGCATGAGATCAACAATGACAGGGACCATGCCCTCTTTGACTTCGTCAGCAAGGCTCTCGTCGATTGCTCCCAGCATGGCCATGACATCGATGGTGGTGGCTAGGGAAGCCTCGGGCATCAGCGCAGCGAGAACCCTGTGCACCGCCTCATCAATATCGTGACTCCAGCGGGGGCCATCTGTTCGTGTGACTCGCAGTGCTGCAGGCGTGAACCCTTGGCCGAATTCCAGATCCGTCACCGAGACATTCTCGATTGCGACTCCTGGGCGTACTGCAAAACCAGTCGTAAGAATGTCGTCAGCTGTCTTATCGCGCAGCCATTCCGCGCGGAGCAGGTATTCACGTGCCTCAGCAGCGAACGGTCCAGCGAGCGCCTGGGGCATTTCCTCACAAACAATTGACGACGGAGCGTCAATACGCTGCAAAGTGATGTATCCGAATCCGATGCCTGCCACACCACTCGTCGCGAAGTGAGTGAGCCAGTCTCGAGTCTTTGCTCGACCTTCATGGCTTCGTGGATCGATGGATTCGTCGCGAAGCCAGGTGCCGACGTAGGTGGCGGGGTCGACGAGATCGCGTTGCACGATCCATGCTTCGACCCCGTGATCAGGTAGCCATGACGCGATTCGTTGTTGCCACGATTCGCCGTCCACATGAGCCCAAGCCCCAAGAAGGTGAGCTGTTCCGCCGAGTGTCAAATGGTCTGCAACATTGGACAGAACGAGTTCCGTAGCGCCATCGAGGTTCAATCCGGAATCACGGTAGACAAGGTCGACTTTCGGCATGCCCACAACAAACGGTGGATTTGCGACGACACGGTCAAAAGTGCGCCAGGCCACTGGCTCGAACCAGGAACCCTCGATGACGTCAGCTTGTTTAAGGTTCGCGGCAGCGAGCGTAGCGCGAGCGAAGAGATTCGCGCGTGGATGAATATCTGTGACCGTAATTGAGGACGCCTCAGGTTGTCCGAGAGCCTGCACGCCACAACCGCCACCGAGGTCGAGAACCGAGCCGACTGGATCAGACGGAGTGATGTCTAGCAGAGAACGAGAGGCGCGACCAACGCCCAACACATGATTAGGGCCCGGCACGATGTCTCGCATGGACGCATCGCGGTCAGAAAACACAATGCGTTCGATGTCATTGATAACCACCGGGCGGATATCGATGGTTGCGTAGTAGTCGTAGGCATCGTCGGCACGGAGAACACCACATGATGCGCACGCTGAAAGAAGTTCGGCATCGAGTGCGGAAGTCAGATCAGCGGGATCACCAATGATAAGCGCACGAACAAGTGAAATTAGCGGAGCCGCGACAGTGGAGTTTGCAGCGACATCGAGCGTAAGGCTGATTGCTTCAGGTTCGCCACGGTCGAGAGCAGCCATTCCCTCGGTGCCGAGCAAAGCCTCGATGCCGGCGACTGAGTAATCGTGAGAACGAAGGGCTTCAGCCAGAGCAGCAGCGTGATCAAGGAACGAATGAAGCTGCTCATCACTGGGTGCGACATGGGGTGGACGTGCAGGCGACGGAGTTAAGGCAGGTGGAGTCATCTAATCCAAATCTTCGGGCATGTCGATTACGACAGGCTCAGTGGTACGGGTGTCATCAGGTGCATCGTTAGGGGAGGTCGGCGAAGCATCATCGTCTGGCGGTGTGCTGTCGTTGTCGTGCACCTCGCCATCGTCGTGAGAAATCACCGTAGGCAGAGCACGTTGCTTGCTCTTTTCATCGTGAAGGGCAACCTGTTGTCTTTCCCATTCGCGCTGCTCTTGCCTTGCTACGCCGGGTTTGTATACGCGTGGAGCGCGCTTGTCCTCCGGCTCACCAACACCGTTGGCGATGACAACGGCGATCCACGGCATCGGAACGGAAACAACCAGCAGGATTGCGGCCAGCCACTTCAAATCGGTCCACATAATGACGGCACCGCAGGCAAGCAGCAGCGGAATACGGGACCATTGCAAGACCGCGTAGGTGTGTCGTCGGTAGTTGTAGTTGCGAATTCTCGAACTGCTGGCGTCGGTAATAAGAGCGACGTCCCGCTTTCGTTTGATTCCTCGCAATGTGGCCATGTCTTGACAATACGCCCAGGGCTATTCTCTGTGCATGTTGCCCACAATCGGGGAGAAGTTCGGGGGCGGTTGCCCACATTGGTGTCTCAATAGTGCACAATCGATTGCTGTGAGCACGCCATTGAAGACAACGAAAACTATCGAACGGACCGATGAACGGACCGAACAGCGTGACGACACCCCGAAGTTCTTCCACTACGTAAAGAAGGACAAAATCGTGGATTCTGCCATTTCGGGCGCCATGGTCGTCGCCTTGTGCGGTGAGACGTTCCCGGTACGAAAGTCAGCTAAGCCTGGATCGCCGGTATGCCCAGACTGCGAGCGAATCTATAAGTCGCTGCGTCGCAAGTGAGTGGGCTTCGTAAATGGCAGCAGGAAGCACTAGATAAGTATCTTGCCACCAACCCCAAGGACTTCCTTGCGGTGGCAACGCCAGGTGCTGGTAAGACGACTTTCGCGCTTCGTCTTGCTTCCGAGCTGCTGTCCCGTCGAGTCGTCGACAGGATTATCGTTGTCGTGCCTACCGAGCACCTGAAGGTGCAGTGGGCTGCGTCTGCCGCGAGGAACGGGATCGCGCTCGATCCGAATTTCTCCAACTCGCGGGGCGTATTTAACCGTTCCTATAACGGAATTGTGGTGACCTATGCGCAGGTCGCTGTGCACCCCACGAAGCATTACGCCATCACGACTGCCGGACGTAGCCTCGTCATTCTCGATGAGGTACACCATGGTGGCGATGCCAAGAGCTGGGGAGACGGTATCGCTGAAGCGTACGGCGACGCTACCCGCAGGTTGTGCCTGACTGGTACTCCTTTCCGTTCTGACGATGCCGCCATCCCATTCGTCCGCTACGCCGACGACGGCGAGGGGCATCTGAAGTCCGTCGCCGATCACACGTACGGGTATTCGGATGCGCTTAACGACGGCGTCGTTAGGCCCGTTGTGTTTTTGGCGTACTCGGGAGAAGCCAGGTGGCGTGACTCGGCAGGTGAGGAGTTCGCTGCTCGGCTGGGCACGATTATGAGTCCAGAGGAAACGACTCGCGCGTGGCGCACGGCGCTCGATCCGAACGGCGACTGGATGCCATCTGTCTTGAATGCCGCACATCGTCGTTTGATGCAAATGCGCCAACACATTCCCGACGCTGGTGGATTGGTGATTGCTACCGATGCGACTACGGCTCGTGCGTATAAGCGGATGCTGGAACAAGTGTCGTCAACGCCGGTGTCGCTGATTTTGTCGGATGAACCTGGCTCGTCGGATCGCATTAAAGAGTTTTCAGACTCGACCGACGAATGGATGGTTGCTGTCCGCATGGTGTCTGAAGGCGTGGACGTGCCTCGTCTCGCTGTTGGCGTGTATGCGACAAGTTCGTCTACTCCGCTCTTCTTCGCGCAGGCCATTGGTCGATTTGTACGCTCACGTCGACCAGGGGAAACCGCGTCTGTGTTTTTGCCCAGTATTCCTGTGCTGCTCGACTTGGCATCTCAAATGGAAGTGGAACGCAACCACGTTCTGGGAGAGCCGCATCGCCCAAGTGAAGGGTGGGAAGACGATCTCGTCGCCGAAGCGAACCGTCAGCAAAACGAACCGGACGATCTCCCTGCCTACGAATCTATAGGCGCAGACGCTGAGCTCGACTATTTGATTTACGACGGATCATCCTACGGCACCGCAACCATTGCCGGCTCCGCTGAAGAGCAAGAATACCTCGGCTTACCTGGCCTCCTCGATGCCGAATCCATGCGCACCCTGTTGCAGCAACGGCAGGAGGAGCAGCTCAAGGCTGCCTCCGAACGGGAAAAGGAGCACCGTTCGCAGGGGGAATTGCGTGACGACGAATCGTCGCAAAGCAATGGCCCCACGCAGATTGAAGGGACTGCCTACCCACGCCCACAGCGTGTGGCTAGTGAGGAATTGCCGAAGCTGCGCAAGGAACTTAACACCTTGGTGTCAATGACCGCTGCGCGAACTGGCCGACCACATGGCCAGATTCACAATGAAGTGCGACGCAATTGCGGAGGCCCGCCAACAGCGCTGTGCTCAGCGGAGCAACTACGAGACCGAATCGCGTATTTGCGCCGTTGGTAATGGCTCTCGATCATCGCTGACATTCATTAGTTAAAGACGAAAATATTAGTGTTTGCTTGTAGTGTCGGATGTATGACGAATTCACCAAATTCGGGATACACAGGCGGCTACGACCCCTTCGGCGACGATAACTCTGGTGCTCAGTACGGCGCCAATCAGCAGGCAGGTGGTTCTTTCAACCAAGAACCCGGCTACCAGGCTCAGGGGCCACAGGGCTATGCAGGCGCTTCGTACGCCCAAGGCTACGGAACACCACCACCTTCGGTCGCAAGTACAGGCATGGGCTGGGCAATTGCGGCTCTCATCATGGGCATCATTGCGCTGTTGACCAGCCTTTTTGTCATTGGAGGTTTCGCAGGCCTCATCGCCCTGATTCTGGCTGTAGTGGCGCTGGTGAAAGGATCAAAGGCTCGTAAGCTGGGGCTTCAAACCACCGGCACCACTGTCATGAGCGTGTTCGCCATCGTGTTGGCAGTACTCGCAATTATCGGTGCGTTCTTCATGACGGCCATCTTTGGCTCTGTATTTGGAGCGGTTGAACAGTGTAATCAGTACCAAAACGATCCAGAACTGATGCAAGAGTGCATTCAAGACTCCATTAACGAAAAGTTTGGCGTCAACTAAGTCAACTAGAGTTGACAGTATGAATACCGGATACCTCTGTACCTGTCTTTGTGCAGCCAAAGGTATCCGGTTTTGTTTTGATAAACGCAGCTCAGCCTGCACTTGAAAGGTCTCACATGGCAAACAATGCAACGCGCGAAAACACCTACGGAAAAGACGGCATTGATGGTGCTGGCGTTGGTAGAACCCTGGGGCTGTCTTCACTGATTCTCGGTATCGGTGCCTTGCTGTTTTCGTGGGTTCCGATCATGGGATCGGTTTTTGGAATCGTAGCGTTCGTTCTCGGCATCACAGCCATCGTCAAGTCACTCGGTGCCAAGAAGCGCGTGACGGCCGCTGGCCGGGAAGCGCGCACTGGCGGTGCTTTCGGGCTTGGCCTCATCGGTGTCTTCACAGGTGCAATTGCCATCGCTATTAATCTCGCAATTTACTTTGTGGCGCAGAACGCTATTGACGCCTGCGAACACATCGACAAGACAACCGCTGAGTACCAGAAATGCCTCAGCGACGAACTAGGAACGAAGTAAGTGACACCATGACTACGTACCCTCCGGTTGTACCACCAAACACGCCTGTACAACAGGAGTTCCACCATACGACCACCAAAGAACGCATTCTGTCGCCAGACATCGCCAGGGGACTGATGCTTCTTGGAATTGTTGTCGCCAACGCAACAACTGCGTGGTGGCTCTATGGCTCAACCGGACCTACGACCGAGCCTCTGGAAGGACCAGATCGCATTGTTGCGGTGCTAAACGACGTCCTCGTGCATCGTCGCGGCCTCCCAATGTTTGCCACACTCTTTGGCTTTGGTCTTGGCATGTTGGCAATGCGTGAAAGCCGGAGGGGTACGCCATGGCCGGAGTGCCGAAAGCTCATGCTCAAGCGCTATGGGTGGCTTGCCCTTTTTGGCGTCGTTCATACACTTTTCCTCTTCTTCGGGGACATTCTGTTGACGTACGCTTTGCTTGGCATGCTCCTCATTCTGTTGGTACCCCTGCGAGACAAAGTCTTGCTATGGGTAGCCGGCATTTTGGCTGTACTCAACATCATTAGTGCTATCGGCTTACATATGATGACAAGCTGGCTGATGAGTTTTTCGGAGACAATGAATCCGATGGCTAGTGATGCGGGTGCAATGCCTTTCGGCGATCCCGCCAGCTATCTCACCGGACAGGTATTGATGGGTTTCGTTATTGCGTTGACGTCGCCTTTCAGCGCGATGATGGCTGGCCTGATGATCTTCCCGCTCATGATTGTGGGACTGGTCGCAGCGCGTCAGCAGATTCTGCAGAATGCCGAACAGCACATCCCACTCTTATCTGTCGTCGCAGCGATCGGCGTGATTGCGGCGGTGGCTACGGGTATTCCGTCCGGCCTATCAAAAATCCCCGACGGGGTAGCGGGATTACCCGGAACCTGGTCAATGATCAGTGACCTGGCTGGCGTGCTTGCAGGCCCTGGCATTATCGCTGCTATTGCGTTGCTCCTGATTCCTATTCAACGCCGGGTGAAGGCGGGAGCGAATCAGGGCATCGTCGTTAAGGCTCCGTTCCCACTGGATATGCTGCAGGCCCTCGGGCAAAGGTCGCTGACAGGATATGTTGGCCAAAGCATCCTGCTGCTTCCACTTGCTTCCGCTTGGGGTGCAGATATCTTTGCTAACGCGTCGCTCACGCAAGTTTCGCTGTATGCCACGGGCGTGTGGGTAGTCACGCTGGTGTTCGCTTACATTCTGGCAAAGCTGGACAAACCAGGGCCATTTGAGGCACTACACAGGCGTCTCACCTATGGTCGTGGCGAAAACAAGACCAACTAGCAGGCCCACAAAGCTAATCAATCCAACAGCAATGGCCTCCACCTGGATAACCAGGGGAGGCCATTGACATCGATTCTGTATGGCAAGAACAGGGGTAGTCGCTACTCGAGGTAGTCGCGCAACACCTGGGATCGAGATGGGTGACGCAGCTTCGACATCGTCTTCGATTCGATCTGGCGAATACGCTCACGAGTGACTCCGTACACCTGGCCGATCTCGTCCAAAGTACGGGGCATACCGTCGGTAAGACCGAAGCGAAGGCGTACGACACCAGCTTCACGCTCGGACAGGGTTTCGAGAACATCGCCCAGCTGATCCTGCAGCAAAGTGAAGCTAACAGCATCTACAGCAATGACAGCCTCAGAGTCTTCGATGAAGTCACCGAGCTGGGAATCGCCTTCGTCACCAATGGTCTGGTCCAGAGAAATTGGCTCCCGAGCGTACTGCTGGATCTCCAGCACCTTCTCCTCGGTGATGTCCATTTCCTTGGCCAACTCTTCAGGCGTAGGTTCACGACCAAGGTCCTGCAGAAGCTCTCGCTGAATACGACCCAGCTTGTTGATGACTTCGACCATATGTACCGGAATACGAATGGTACGAGCCTGGTCAGCCATCGCACGGGTAATAGCCTGACGAATCCACCACGTTGCATACGTGGAGAATTTGTAGCCCTTCGTGTAGTCGAACTTTTCGACGGCACGAATCAGACCAAGGTTGCCTTCCTGGATCAAGTCCAAGAACGCCATGCCACGGCCGGTATAGCGCTTAGCCAGTGACACAACCAATCGAAGGTTAGCTTCGAGCAGGTGATTCTTCGCTCGCTGACCATCGCGAGAAATATCACGGAGATCGCGACGCTGAGCGTGGGGAAGACGCTGACCAGCAGCCTTAGCCTCGTCGATCTTGTACTGCGCGTACAAGCCGGCCTCGATGCGCTTCGCCAGAGAAACTTCTTCCTCTGCCGTGAGCAGCGCGACCTTACCGATCTGCTTCAGATATGCACGAACGGAGTCGGCTGAGGCGGTGAGCTCGGCATCTTTACGTGCCTGGCGCAGCGCTGCGGACTCGTCCTCGTCCCATACCTCGTCGACCTCATCCGAATCGTCATCAGCAACGTCGTCGACATCATCGACATCGTCTTCGCCTTCGTCGAGTTCGGGATCGAAGTCAGTTTCGAGGTCCGCGTCCTCCAGCTCCTCGTCATCGGTAGCTTCGATTGCTTGGGCATCCTTCGCCTTAGCGCTGGTTGCCTCCGCAGCCGACTTTGAAGCTGCAGCCTTGGAGCTGGCAGCCTTCTTAGCGGTTGCCTTCTTCGCCGTCGACTTTTTAGCCGCAGTTTTCTTCGCAGCTGTCTTCTTAGCGGTGGTCTTTTTTGCAGCCGTCTTCTTTGCAGCGGTCTTTTTCGCAGCAGTTTTCTTCACTGCGGACTTTTTCACTGCCTTTTTAATGGCCTTTTTCACAGCCGTCTTGGCGGGGGCCGAGGAGTCGGCTGCGCCACCAGCGGTGCTTTGACCGTTTGGCTGATCCGGTTCGTTGCCTGCCACGAACTCCCTTTCACGAATAGGTCTTGCCATCAGTTACTTGCCACGGAATTCCGGTTGCGAGGAGAGGCACAAAGTGTTCATATTGAACCTGCGCCGGAGGCCGATTAATTCAACCGTCCGTGAATCAACTCCCCAGTGTAACCCAAAGTGCGAAAGTACCGCGCAATCACACCGTATTGGTTACGGCAATAAACCCCGGTGGGCGGCCAGCGCTGCACCCGCAATTCCTGCGTTGTTGTGGAGTTTTGCTGGAATCACTGGTGTTCGGCAATCCAAGTTCGGAACCCATTTTTCGTGTTCGCGCGAAATGCCGCCACCGACGATAAAGAGCTGTGGCCAGAACAATGCTTCGTACGTGCGCAAGACCTTGGATACACGAGGTACCCATTCCTCGAAGGAAAGCCCCTCTACTTCCTTGACACGAGCAGAAGCAAAATGCTCCGCCTCCTGCCCGTCAATGACGAGGTGGCCAAGTTCGGCGTTGGGGTATAACGCACCGTCGTTAAGAAGAGCTGCGCCAATGCCGGTGCCAAAAGTGAGCAGGATGACTGCGCCCTGCCGAGCCTCTGGATGGCCGTACTGAACTTCAGCGAGGCCTGCTGCATCGGCATCGTTCAACACATGGACTGATCGGTCAGGCTCGAAGACGGCGCAGAACAGCTCCTGGCAATCCGTGTTCACCCAACTCGGGTCAATATTCGCAGCCAAGAGAGCAGTCTGATTGCGAACCACCGACGGCACGGTGATACCAATCGGGCCAGACCACTTAGCTTTGTCGACAACCTTCACAATTGTCTCCGCAACAGCCTGCGGAGTTGCAGGCTTGGGTGTGAGCAGTTTGATGCGTTCACCAACTAGCTCACCAGTATCGAGATCAACAATTCCGCCCTTGATGCCGGAACCACCGACATCTACGCCAAAACCAATGTTTCGTCCCATGGCCCCGATTGTACGAAACAAGCCACAATAGGCTTATGAACCTCCACAACGAACTTCTCGACGGTCCCATTACCCTGGACCCTGCTCAGCTCGATGAACTGCGCCAATTCGCCTGTTTCTTAGCGACGACTGCCGCCGCCCATGTCCGGCGACGTCGTGTAGAACTGGGCCTGGATTTGGACTCGCAGATGGAAACCAAGTCGTCTGACGTCGATCCCGTGACGGTCGTGGATAAGGAATCGGAGGAGCTCATCAGGCATCTCGTCGCAACGCAGCGCCCCGACGATGCTGTGCTTGGTGAAGAACAGGGTGGTGGTGAGGAAGTACGACCTGGCACGGTGCGGTGGTTAGTTGATCCGATCGATGGGACCGTGAACTTCCTCTACGGAGTGCCCGCGTATGCCGTGAGCGTGGGATGCGAAGTGGATGGCAGGCTTGTGGCTGGCGCTGTCGCAGACATCCCACACAACCGCGTCTATCACGCAGCAGCTGCGCAAGGTGCAGCAGTCACCGAAGCTGACGGCCGGAGTAGGCCTATTGAGTGCTCGCGACCAGCTGGACTGGACGTCAGCTTGCTGGCTACCGGATTTAGTTACGATGCACAACGACGTCGCAAACAGGGGCTTTTAGTCACAGAGTTGCTGGGTCACGTGCGTGACATTCGCCGGATGGGATCTGCCGCACTCGACCTATGCATGCTGGCGGACGGGCAGTTGGATTGCTACCTGGAACACGGTTTGAACCTGTGGGACTACGCCGCGGGGGCGGTTATTGCTATAGAGGCGGGGGCCGTCGTTACGCTTCCCGCTCCAGGAAGCAGCACAGCTGATGGGCGCGCTGTGGTGGCGACTGCACACAGTGTGGCGGGTGAGTTTAACGAGATACTGGGAGCGATGGGTGCGCTGGAGCCTATCGACGACCACGAGTGACCGCGCAATACTGCTGAGGAGCGGGCTAGTCGCAGGTTCGGGACACTAGGGAACTCAGAGTGGCGGAGTCTACGACTTCGCCATTGTTCAGTTGTTGCATCACGGCGTGAACAGGGCCGGAATCATCGAGAGTTTTGAAGCCCTTACCAAGCACGACATCGACGTTGCCCTCGGTACGAGCGTCGTGAACCAACTCAAAACAAGGGAAAAGGGCATGCAAGGTGGCGGCATGCGAGTTGAATTCCGCGCCGAAGCGCAGTTGGCCGTGACAGTTCAAGTTCTGCGATGGGGTCAATGGATCGTTTCCAACAGCATTGTCATCCACGCGGGCAAACCCCAGTGACTGCAGTGTTTCTGAAACAACTGTGGCCTGGCCCGACTGTCCATTGGCGTTCAACACCCGGACGCCGACATTCGAAGGTGGTGCTGGGTTCTCACCGATCAGCATTGCAGAGGAAACGACCGGACCGGAATCGGGGAGATAGCAGTTCACGGGCATAGCAGTGCTATCGCGTGTGAATGCGAAGAACCATGCTGCGGTCGCGGAAATGAGCAACGCAATCACGATTACGAAGTACACAATCGGAGAAGTTGCGGAAGGATCCTTCCGTGCATGTCGGCTCATGATGGATAACTCTAACGTGAATTTAAAAGTTGCACGAAAAATGGCCCTTAACCTGGGGAGATGACATCAGGGCAATTTTGCCTTAATATCCGCTGAGAAACCTCTGTACATGCTGGCCAGCGCCCAGGAAGAAAGTCTAACCACATGGCTGTAGATTACGACTCTCCTCGCACTCGCGAAGAAGATGGCATCACAACTGATTCTCTTGAAGGACTCCAGGCTGCATCGGAGGAAAAGCGAATCGACGATACTGACGACGGTGAAATTGTTGAGCCTTTCGACATTCCAGTTGCTGATCTAACTGGCGAAGAGCTTGAGATCGATGTTGTCCCTGCTCAGGAAAATGAGTTCACCTGTGGCTCTTGCTTCTTGGTCATGAACCGCAAGATGATTGCACATGACCCAGGCGATGGGTTCCCCATTTGCCGCGACTGCGCCTAAACGTGCGTTAAACGGCAATTGCTCGTTCTACGAGGCGCGTGAGTAGCGCATGAGGAAAGCCCCGGAGATTTCTCCGGGGCTTTGTCATTGGCGATTGCTAATTGTTGCGCCTCTTACTCGCTCTTTTCGTTCTCAAATCTTTTGCCGAGGAAAAGCTCAAGGACCTTTTCTGGATGTCGAGTGGAAACCAGCCAATATGGTGTCGGATCATCCGCATCGTCGAGAACCAACAGCACCATCGTCGGCACCCACGAGTGAGTGACGAGGAACGCAGCCGGGTCAAGCTGACGGCCAAGCGCATTACGCTGTGCGGACTTCGGCACAACCAAAGAACGAGATACAACTGACGCAGGCAGAATAGCGGAGCCAGCGTGCAGCCACCGTTCGCCAGTCGCATCACGTTCGATAGCTACGACTGTCTTAGACATGGTGAGCAGGATCCACACTCCCACCGCGGTGATAATAACGCCACCTACGATGAGCCAGATGACATCACGGTTAAATGCAACCTGCGCGGTACATACGATGACACCAGCAACGCCAAGCAGCCAATACCACCAAGGAACCCACAACCGTTCACGGTAGATTTCGCCCGTAGCCTGCGATAAGGCGCGTGCAGGCTGGTTGCTTCCCTCAGTTTCACTCTCTTTAGTCACACATCCATACTAACTGGCTTGGCGAATAGCTGAGTCAACGCCATGTCTCGGCTAGCAGGTTGCGTATCGTTAATCGCATGAGTATTGAGGCACAAAAATACGACAGCGTGCTGGTGAAGCGTCTCACCCCTGACGCAGTGATTCCACGGCGCGCACATAGCGATGATGCAGGTGTCGATCTTTCGTCTATCGAGGACGTGACATTAGCTCCAGGTGAGCGTCGTCTCGTTGGCACCGGTATCGCTATCGCGCTACCGACTGGAACAGTTGGTCTGGTGCACCCGCGTTCCGGCCTTGCTTTCAAACAGGGGCTATCCATTGTGAACGCTCCAGGAACCGTGGATGCAGGTTATCGCGGAGAGATCAAAGTGTGTCTTATCAACTTGGATCCGGCTGAGCCGATCATCATCGGCAAGGGCGATCGTATTGCCCAGCTCGTGGTGCAGAAGGTAGAGCTATGCGATTTCGTTGAAGCAGACAGCCTCGACGAAACAGAGCGTGGTGCTGGCGGGCATGGTTCCACAGGCATTAAGAATGCGCTCGCGTAAATAGCTAGACCAGTAGGAAACCGCGTTGATTGATACACCCGAATGATGGCTATTAGCGAGTCTTCATTGGTGTGTGCCAGCAATATAGGGCAGTTGTCGTTACTCTGAGTGAGAGAGGGTACGACCCGAAGTAGGAGTATTTTATGTGGCCTTTTGGCAAGAACAAGAACGACGCTGACAACGCCGATGCAGCTGAGTCGACCGTCGCAACAGAGATGGCGGACAAGGAAGCACCAGTTGTCGACGATGCGGCGGAGTCCTCCGCTCCGCTAGGCGACGAAGAAGCACGGGCACCATACGCTGTTCAGGGCGTGGACGGTGCTGATGTGGACGAGTTTCCTCGTGTAACCAAGTCTGGTGGCGGACCGTTCGATGCGGAGGACGCTAGCCCGCAAGAGTTCGACTTCTCTGACTTCGCAAAGGCAAGCGTCAACCTTGGTTCGGTTCTTCTGGCAATCCCACATGAGGGTGATATTCAGGTCGAGATGGGACCGCAGGGCCCAACGATGCTGCACATTGCCACCGAATTCGGCCGCATTACTCCTGTTGCATTTGCAGCTCCAACGTCCGGTGGCCAGTGGGAGAAGTCTGCCGGCGAGATTCGTACGGGACTTGAAAACGACGGTCTGGCAGTAGACACCGAAGATGGTCCGTGGGGTAGCGAGATCGTCGCAAAGACCGCGGATGGCGACATGGAAATGCGCATCATCGGTGCCGATGGTTACCGGTGGATGCTTCGTATGACAGTGTCGGGCCCGGCAGAGCATGCTGACAAGCTTGCGCACATTGGTCGTGGTGTTATGGCGCGAAGCTTTGTATCGCGTGGTGATAATCCAATGCCTGCAGGCCAGCCACTGCCAGTGACGTTGCCACCAGCGATGGCAGAACAGATTCGACAGGCATACGCTGCACAGCAGCAAGCACAGTCTTCCCAGGCAGGACAAGCTCCTGGTCAGGTGCCAGGGGCCACTGGTATCGCACCGGACGGATCTTCCCAGGAGAGCTAATACACTTCCGACTAAGCTGCATCCACGTCCAGGGACGTGGCTCTGCAGCCTTTTTGTTTGTTGCACAGCGATTCATCGCGTGGCAATCGTTTCTTGATAGGAAAAGCGTGAGCGAGAACGTAGAAGACAACGTCGATGCAGACGTGGAGTCGCCAGAAGAGGGCGGTCAGACCCTACTTGATCAGATGGGTGGAGTGTCCGGCCTCATTTCGTCGACGCTTCCGGTGATGGTGCTCGTCCCCGTAAATTCGGTCTGGGGATTGATTCCTGCAATGATTGCCGCCGTCGCTGTGGCGTTTGCCATCTTTGTGTGGCGACTTGCTCGTAAGGAAACTTTGCAGCCGGCAGTGTCCGGACTTTTCGGTGTCCTTTTTGGCGCTGCTATTGCTTTCGCAATGGGCGATACCAAAGGTTTCTTCCTTTACGGAATCTGGTATTCGGCTGTAGCCGCGGTATTGTTCCTACTATCGATGCTGATTCGTCGACCGGCTGTCGGATACATCTGGGAATCCCTCAATGGACGAGACTCTACGTGGCGTTCCGACAAGAACCTCTACGTCGGCTATCAAATCGCGACAGGGGCATGGGCTGTTGTTTTCGCAGCACGATTCCTCGTCCAGAACAAGATTTACAACGCTGACGATGTCACCTGGCTGGGCATTGCCAGGATTCTCATGGGTTGGCCACTAACAGCGATTGTTTTCATCATCACGATCTGGGCAATCCGCAGGGCGCGTCGTCGTTCGGAATCTGACCACGACAGCGCAGATACGGCCGCCCCTGATACTTCACAGCTTCATACGACGGACCCAAGTGGATCCACGGAAGGTAATGTTTAAATGACCAAGCAAGAACCACTTATTACCGATGTGGTCATTGACCGCCCAGCTCACGGTGGAGAGTTTATTGCCACTATCGATGGGCGGATTGTGCTCGTGCGGGGTGGTATCCCTGGCGAAAAGGTCACCATCCGTATCGACAACCCAGCGGCCAAATTGTGGCGTGGCGAAGTAACTGCTGTCATCGAGCCATCCGATGATCGCACCGACATTTCCTGCGCAGCCGCACGCGCTGGCGCTGGCTGTTGCGACTGGGACTTCATCGCACCGGAGCGTGCAGCTCAGCTCAAAAGCCTCGTGTTGGCAGATGCCTTACGACGAATCGGTAAATGCGAGGAGTCTGAAGTACCGGAGATCGTCGTCACGCCATTGGCTCCGGCGACACAATGGCGAAATCGGGTGCGCTTAGGTGTAGACAGCGAAGGTCGCGCGGGACTTCGAAAAATGAAGTCGCAGGACTTGATCATCGGAGAAAACTGCAATCAGAACATGCCAGGGCTGCTGGTTGGTTTGGACAAGTCCGGAGCATGCCCAGCCGATGGCGAGCTGTTCGCGGTGTTGGATAAGGATGGCAATCGCCATCTGATGCACGTCGTCGGCAAGGGGCGCTTTAAGCGTCGGACGGTGGTCGAAGGAAACGAGACCAGCAAGCACGAGTGCCGTGGCGTGGTTTTTGACGTACCGGTTGATGGCTTTTGGCAGGGGCATATCAATGCCGTGGAATACTACGCTGATCAGATTGTGTCCCTGCTTCCTGAGCTCGAAGGAGGTCGGGCATGGGACCTCTATGGTGGCGTCGGTGTCTTCGCCAACGTCTTGGCAGATCTGGTTGGCAGTGACGGTGAAGTGGTTTCTGTCGAATCGTTTGGCGCAGCTGCGAAATCTGGCCGGGAGGCTCTCGCGGAACGTCCAGTGCGGTTCGTGACTGGCCGAGTAGAAGCGGTGGTTGGTTCGCTTGCTGCTGACAAGCGCGCGGGTGGCAGTGCCGTTGACTATGTTGTCCTTGATCCACCGCGCACTGGCGCAGGTGTCAAGACTATCGCCGCTATTGCGGAGGCAAAGCCGTCACGGGTGGTGCATGTCGGCTGTGATCCAGCGACATTTGCCCGTGACGCGCGCGCTTGGCTGGATAAGGGGTACAAGCTGACCAACCTCGAAGTTGTCGACGCATTCGCTGGAACGCACCACTTCGAAACCATCGCCTTGTTTACGGCAGCGGCTGACGCCTAGGCAGCAAAACTGTTTCGGCGATGAGCCCGGTCATGAGTTCGATTTGCCATGGCCGGGCGTTGAACGTTGCTAGCAATTCACGTACCTCATCGGCATGAGTTGGCACAGGCTTATTGCCACAGCCCCCGAAAGCCCATGCGACATCGCGAAGATCTGACGGCTTGAAAATGGTATCTGGTCGAATTCCTAGGTCGTCGGCCAGATTCTGGTGTGCTGCCTGCAGTGCTTCCCAACAACGCTGAGCACGTGGCGCGCACTCGGGCCAGTGCTTATGGTGTGGACGTCCGATTGTTTTCTGACGAACCTGCCTCGGCCATTGCCGCTTGGGCGTGGCCAACGCATCTTGCACAACAGCAAACCACTGATCGACGGCACCGCGACGTTTACGCGGAAAACCACGAGTCTTGATGATGTCACCCTTAGTCCGTGCTGGATGCTCCGCCAAAGCAATGATCACTTGATGAGGAAGCACAGATGTCGGTGACACATCACGCTGTCGCGCGATCTGATCTCGCTGATTCCACAAGGCCTTTGCGACGACCAACTGTTCCGGGCGACGCAGTTTACCTACTCCTCGCAGTTGCCTCCACCGGTCATCGTCGGCAAGAGGTACAACATTGTCTGGCGAGAAGGCGAGACGAACCGCTTCACATTCTTCAACGAGCCACGAATAACGGTCGAGTTCGACAAGTACATCGGTCAGCGAATTCGCCAATTCGATGAGAAGCTCCACATCGAGGGCGGCATAGTCCAACCAGTCTGAAGGAAGTGGGCGAGAAGACCAGTCTTCTTGGCCGTGGCCTTTCGCCAAGCTGATACTCAGCAACTCTTCGGTCAAGCTCGCCAATCCCACTTTGGGAAAGCCTGCAAGTCGACCTGCAATTTCAGTGTCGATGAGGTTCGCGGGATACAGACCCAGCTCGCGGAGCGCCGGTAGATCGGAATGGGCGGCGTGAATGATCCACGTCAGGTCATTCAGTTGGGCAGGCAGACAATCCGTGCACCCCGGAATCGACTCAGGATCAATGAGAAAGGTGCCCGCCCCTTGACGGCGGAATTGGAGAAGAAACGCGCGGTCGTCGTAACGAAAGGCCGAAGCGCGTTCGGTATCTACAGCAAGTGGGCCGTAACCATTGGCCAACACTGCTCCTGCGGCGGCGATGTCGCGAGGCGAAGTAAGCACCTGTGGGGTGCCGTCGGCAGGAGTAGTGAGGACAGGGTACATAGGCGGACTGCTACTGCCCCAACATGGTGACGCCTACTGGAGGCAACCCGGCGATGTTGGCCAGCACAGCCGCGAAAGCCTCGACATGTGGGGCAAGGTTATTATCCTCAGCTGTCCAGGAGGCGCGCAGTTCAAGTTGAAATGCCTGTGGAGGGCCACCGATATCGCCGTAACGAACCGAGTTAGTTGTGGTGACAGTGCCACCAAGGTTTGTGAAACCAGCGTTTCCTTCGGAAAGGCCTTCGGTCAGCCATTCCCATGCCACTTGAGGAAGAAGTGGGTCCTCGGCGACAGCTGCGTCCATGTCGGCCTGGATGTAAGCAACCAGGCGCATTGCGCCGTCCCACGTTTCCTCCGCACGGGGATCATGCAGCAGAATCAAACGACCGAAGGCATCACCCTCGGTGGTTTCTGGCACCATGGCGGTTTCAGGATGCAGAACCTCTAAGCCAACCGCATAACTCAATGGAGCTAACTTCTGTGGTGGCCGAATGGAGCCGAGGGAGATCTCATCGCGCAGCTGTGCTGCGTGCATGCTCTCAACGGCATCACGGAAGGTCTGTGGTGCATTTTCGGAAACGGTCACGCACCAGAATGTAGCGGTATGGTCACGGTGTCAACAGGAGGCGCGCCGATACCCCGTGGAAACTTCCCGGAATGCCGCATTTATAGAGAAGTACGGCATGATAGGGCTATGACTAATCGACGTACTCTTCAATCCGCTCCGTTCCTCGATGCCGCTGCTGGTAAGGCACCCTCGCGCCGTCCGGTGTGGTTTATGCGTCAGGCGGGTCGTTCCCTTCCGGAGTACCGGGAGATTCGTGCGAACATCGGCATGCTTGATTCGTGCTTCCGCCCAGACTTGCTCAGCGAGATTACGTTGCAGCCAGTTCGTCGGCATGATGTCGACGCGGCAATTCTGTTTTCTGACATTGTGGTTCCACTCAAGGCTGCTGGCGTAGACCTCGACATTGTTCCTGGTCGTGGCCCGGTGGTTGCAGAGCCTATCCGCACCAAGTCGGACATTGAGCGTTTGCCTGAGGTCACCGCTGATCAGTTGGCACCGATTGCAGAGGGTATCGGTCTTATCCTCGATGAGCTTTCGGATACGCAGGTGCTCATCGGTTTCGCCGGTGCTCCTTTTACTCTCGCATCGTACTTGGTTGAAGGTGGACCATCGAAGAATCATGAACGCACGAAGGCTCTTATGCACGGTGAGCCAGAACTGTGGCACACGCTGATGGAGAGCATTACGCCAATCGTGATTGAGTTCTTGCGCGTGCAGATCAACGCAGGTATTGATGCGCTGCAGCTTTTCGATTCGTGGGCTGGCTTCCTTACGGAACGCGACTACCGACGCTTCGTGTTGCCATACTCAACCCAGATCATTCAAGAAGTGGGCGACGCGAATATTCCACGTATCCACTTCGGTGTTGGCACAGGCGAGTTGCTCGGTGCAATGGCAGAAGCAGGGTCTGAGGTAGTCGGCGTGGACTGGCGTGTTCCGTTGGATCAGGCTGCGTTCCGTATTCAGTCGGCGTTGCTGGCAGCGAACCCGGGTGCGTCGACAGAAGATTGCGCTCGTGTCCTACAGGGCAACCTTGATCCAGCGATCTTCTTTGCTGGCGAATCTGTTTTGCACGATGAAATCGCTCGAGTATGTGGCGAAGCCGACGCAGCGATTGCTGCAGGTCACGCAAGGGGACATATCTTCAACTTGGGTCATGGAGTCTTGCCAAATACTGACGCTGAGACCATCACGCGCGCTGTCGAGATCATTCACCAGCATTAGGCTTGAACTGTCACTAGCCGGGTCACATCCAGGCAACTCGTTCGCACCATCCAGTAGGAGATGTTTACCTCACTATGTCCATGACGAATCCCTTGACCGTTGCTGTCCTCGGAGCCGGGCTTACTGGTCTAACCGCGGCGTACCAGCTACGACGTGGTTTAGGCCCTGGGGCGCGAATCGTCGTCATGGATCCTGCGACCGAGATCGGTGGCAAACTTAAGACGGTCGATGCTGACAATGGTGCTTTGGATATTGGCGCTGAGGCATTCCTTGGTTTCCGGAAGGACGCCGTGGACTTCTTTACTGATATCGGACTTGCCGACGAATTCGTCCTTCCATCGACTCTGCCATCCAAGCTGTATGCCAATGGACAGTTGGTGTCGATGCCCCGCACAACCGTGATGGGTGTGCCAGTGTCCTCGGATGGGCTCGACGGGCTGATTAGCGAAGAGACTGCCAAGCGTATTGACACGGAAGGCGACCCAGCTCTAACTCCACCTCTGCACTGGGTTCCTGGCGATGACTGCAATCTAGGCCAATTGGTCGAGGCTCGGTTGGGACGTGAAGTGGTAGATCACGTCGTGTCGCCCTTGATCGGTGGAGTGTATTCAACCCTCGCTGACGACCTAGGTTTGCGAGCGACCGTTCCGCAGCTGGCTCAGGCCTTGGACGAGTTGGTTCTGCTCGGAGACCCAGTGTCATTGACTGGGGCAGCACAGCGAGTACTGGATGCGCGTAAAGCAGCCGCTCAGCCTCGCGTCGGTTCGGAAGCCGCAACGTCGGGAGATGAAGCAAAGCCGGCAAAACCGATGCCTGTTTTCAAGACGTTCCGTGGCGGATACCGTGTCGTCTACAACCGACTACTCGAGCTCGCTGCTCCTGAGCTCAAGCTTGGTGTGATGCCGTCAGCCATTGCTGCAGACGGCCGTGGCTACCGAATCCGCACTGATGAGGCAGCCGTGGCCGACAGCCTGTACGTCGATGCAGTAGTGGTGGCGGCACCTGCTCCGCAAACCGGCACACTGTTGACTGACGTCGCACCTGACGCTGCTGAACTCATTGGTGCGATTGACCTTGCCAACTCTGCAGTCGTCGCAATGCGCTTCGACACTGACGAGGGGTTGCCGCAGATCAATGGCATCCTGGTCGCTGCCGATGCAGACTTGAGTGCAAAGGCATTCACGCTGTCGTCACGTAAATGGCCACATATTGGTGAGCGTGGTGGCGCTGTAGTCCGAGCAAGTTTTGGACGCTTCGGAGATGATTCCACGGTGCGATTGCCTGACGACGAACTCGTCGCGAAGGCACAGCAGGACTTGGCTACGACAACGGGCTTTGCAGTCGAACCAGTAGAGGTAATTGTTCAGCGTTGGTGGGGAGGACTGCCTCGTTACGGCAAGGGCCATCCTGAGTTCATGCGTTTCGTAGACGATGCACTTGCCGAGACACCACGGCTGGCTGTGGCAGGGGCATGGCACCACGGTCCAGGCATTCCGGCATGTATTGCGGACGCGAAGGACGCTGCAGCTAAGGTCATCCGCGAACTGGCGTAATTAGGGTACCCTGGCAAACGAAGATTGTTGCTCCTGATTTTGCTGTGACAGGCACTTTCGGGAGCTTCCACTGTGAAAGGAAAACCGCTTCATGTCGAAGCTTGACTTTAAGAAGCTCAACGAAACGATCCGTTACACCATGTGGTCGACTTTTAAGGTCACCCCGGGTGCGCTGGGAGACAACCGCGAAGAAGCTATTGCAGCGACGCGCGAGTTCCTCGCTCAGTATGAAGACGCTGACTTGATCGTTCGCGGTTTCTACGATGTCTCAGCAATGCGCGCTGAGGCTGACTACATGTTCTGGATCCACGCAGAGAAGATGGAAGATCTCCAGGCCTTCTATAACAAGTTCCTGCGTGAAACCCCACTCGGACAGGCATCGACTGCTCATTGGTCCAATGCAGCGCTGCATCGCCCTGCAGAATTCAATAAGTCGCACTTGCCATCATTCATCATGGGTGAAGAGCCAGGCCGTTGGATTTCCGTGTACCCATTCGTTCGTTCCTATGACTGGTACCTGTTGGATCCACAGGAGCGTCGTAAGATTCTGTCTGAGCACGGTCAGGCTGCTCGCGACTACCCAGATGTGCGCGCAAACACCGTCCCAGCATTCGCATTGGGAGACTACGAGTGGATTCTCGCGTTCGAAGGCCCAGAGCTCGATCGCATTGTCGACTTGATGTGGAAGATGCGTTACACCGAAGCGCGCTTGCACGTCCGTGAAGAAATTCCGTTCCACGCAGGACGCCGCGTCGACGACATCGCAGAGATCATTAACGCACTTCCATAAATGTGTGTGCATGACGCTCGTCGTTGCACAATGATGGAGAAAGCCCGCGATCTAGCCTAGAAACTAGGCTTCGCGGGCTTTTGCGCGCTCGGTGGGCGTTGTCAGCGGGCGGTGTCAGCGGCTAGACCTCGGTTGAGTCTTCAGCCTATGCGGAAGTGTCTAGCGTCAGGCAAATCGAATTGATGCAGTAACGCAGGTCGGTGGGAGTGTCGTACCCTTCGCCAGCGAAGACATGTCCAAGGTGCGATTCGCACGTGGCACAGAGAACTTCGGTACGGACCATGCCGTGACTGCGGTCTTCACGAACAATGACGGCATCGCTGTCAGCAGGCGAAAAGAAAGATGGCCATCCGCAATGCGAATGAAACTTCTCGGTGGAACGAAACAGCTCGGTTCCACACGCGCGACACGAATAGACACCTTCGATCTCCGTATCGGTGTATTCGCCTACGAAAGGTGGTTCGGTACCACCTAAACGAAGCACCTGGAATTCAGAAGGGCTGAGTCGGGCCTTCCATTCTTCTTCACTCAGTTTCCATGTGAACATGGGGAGTTCCTTCCTGGGAGTCGTCGTCAAGCGTAGCTGCAGTTGCAACGGAACCGGTGCTGTTTGTCGAATCATCGCCGTGCTTCCGACCCCGTGTGGTTGCCGGTTGGCGACCGAACCAATCAATTCCAGCCGCGTGATCTTCGATGGTCCAACGAATCATGCAGCCCATGATGGCGAGCAAGATGATGCCCCAGCCAATGGTTGCAATAGCGATATTGATCCAGCCGGAGAAAATCGGCGCGATCGGTAACACCCACGAGCCGTAGAAGAAGCACATCGTGATTCCGGTAGCAGCGGGCCAGTTGGCGACGACCGTCTTGACGGGAGCTCCGTAAGCGTCGACGACTCCGCGGAGAGGGCGAACCACGCTCAGAATCATCGGCAGGATGAGCATGGAGTAGTACTGCTGGCCGAGCGAGCTCAAGAAGAAGACACCGACCATAAGTAGTCCCGCGGTGGTCGTGACCCAGAAAACCTCATCACGGTGCATCCAGCGGAGCAGCAGAAGTAATGCCACTGCGACAACGAGACCGAATGCCGCGCGCCACATAAGAATGAGCGGTTCCGGAGCACCGAGCCACAACAATTGGCCACCTAGCGAACTATTGAAATAGTCACGGGTGACACCGAGATACGGCATCGTGACATTCACGTAGTCAGAGGCTCGATTCATGAGTGGCCATGCAGCTGCATTAGCGATGACAGGGACAGCTATCGCGCTGAGTACGGTCGTCCATTGCTTGCGCATAAACGGAATGAACAGCAGCGGTGCTACGACCGGTTTCACCGTGATCGCGAGGCCGATGATGATGCCCGCCAGAATATTCTTTCGCTTGACGACCAACAGTAAAAACAGCACTTCCGCTAATAACAAGGAACCGTTGACGTTGGTGAAGCTCAACGTGTTGATGACCGGCTCGGCATGGTAGGCAGCGGTGAGAACTACGGGTATTACCCAACTCTTCCAGCCGATGCCAAACCAGCGAAGCAGGATGACAATGGCTGCAACAATTGCAGCGGACTGAACCGTGACGAAGAACAGTCGGTTCATGTCGTAATCACCGAACCACGTCATCGGCGCCAGTAGCAACGTGCCGCCAGGGGAGTACAGATAGTGCGGATCAACGTCGAGGTAGTTTTCCGTATACACGGGCGCGCCGTCGACAAAGCGACGAACTGCACTCCAGACAGTGGTGTAGTCGTCCGTAATCAATGGGTTTAACGGCATGACCCAGGTGCGATGAACGACAGTAAGAACGGCGAAAGTCCAAAACAGTGGGGACAACAATGAGGCAACTCTGCCCTGGTTGACGTACGTTTCTGGTTCTCGCTTGATAGACAAATCGTTCACGGAGTCAAACTTACCGGTGACTCTTCAACAAATAGCGCAAGAACACGTGCGAGTTGTCGCGTTCCATGGCCACTAATTCCCAGGATTGTGCACGCTGTCTTTTGGAAGTCGAGGCCAGTTTCGCTTCGTGATCTCCGAATATATGTGGGCCCCGGCCAACGAAAACCGGGGCTACCGTCAAGACCACTTCGTCGATCAGCTCAGCAGCCATGAAACTTCCATAGATGCTTGGTCCGCCCTCCACTGCGATCCGGGTTGTGCCAGGGCACAATGTCATCGCAGATTGCACAATTGCTTCCGGACTAACTTCATCGAGCTCGATGACAGTGCCACCGGCTGACTCAATCGCTTTGCGACGATCGTCGTGAGGCGAGCCAGTTTCGATAGGGGCGGTGAGAAAGATGGGGCACGTAGCTGAGCGGAAAATGGGTGCGTCGGGGGAAACGGTTAGTTGACCGGAAACAATCAGTATCCGGGGAATCGGGGATTGGCCGTTAGTGATGCGTGCCTGTTGAACTATTTCGTCGGGGGAGTTCAGACAGTAATTCTCGGCGGTGACGGTGCTCGCGCCGAGTACGACGACGTCAGCGGTGTAACGAGCAGTGGTAAGAACCATCTGATCGAAGGCATTTCCGAGGCCGCCGGAGGTACCCTGAAGTGCTGCGCGTGCGTCGAGGGACTCGATTGCAACGGCAAAAATGTGCGGTGGTACGGCCGGTGAAACTCGGGTGCCATCGTTTCGTAGCCCAAGAAATGTGTGTGCACGAGCATGTATCGCAGAATGCATGCTTGTACGCTGCGGTTGTGAGGCTCCCATGGGAACCAAGAGTATTGAAACCTACGGACAATAGGCAAGGGCTCACTAAGCGGGTAAACCTAATAATGCTTGTTGGGAAACCAGGTTTTACATATACTTGCGCCATGCGACTTAATGACACTCTTGAAAAAGCATTCAATGACCAATTGACCCTCGAGATGCAGGCATCAAACGTTTACCGCCAGTTGGCAATTGAGCTCGACTTGCTGGATCTGTCCGGAATGTCCGCGTGGATGCGCGCGCAGGCCGAGGAAGAGATTCAGCACGCAGAGAAGTTCATTGCACACCTTGCGAACCGTGACAACCGCGCGCAGATCGGCACCATCGAGAAGCCAGATGTAAAGGTTGGCACGGCAATCGATGCCTTCCGTCTCGCGCTGGAGCATGAGAAGAAGGTCTCGGAATCGATCCGCAATCTTTACCAGTTGGCAGCAGACGAAGGTGACATCGATTCTCGTCCACTGTTGGACTTCTTCCTGAATGAGCAGATCGAAGAAGAAGACACCGTACGCACCATTGTCGGCCGCCTGGAAATGGTCGCTGACGATGGCTCCGGCATTCTGCGAATCGACCGCGAACTGGCAATGCGCTAGTTCCGAGTAGTCTTCCCAACTCTCACTTCTGGCAGGCACCATGGATTTTTGTCGCTAGAAGGGCGCACCGATGAACGGGTGAGCATTCTTTGCGGGCAGCATACGCTGCCCCAGAGTCGCTTGCCCGTTCAGTCACTGTCGGACCGAAGTGCTCAGTTAGGTCGAATTCTCTAGGTTCTCGATCCAGGCACTAGTGATTCAGGCAAGTGTAGATGGCCGGTAGACAAAATCCCCGGCACCAGAAGGTACCGGGGTAGTGGAGCGGATGACGGGATTCGAACCCGCGACCCTCACCTTGGCAAGGTGATGCGCTACCAGCTGCGCTACATCCGCAAAAGCATTCCCGCCAAAGCGGGTGCTTGGTGCGCAATACTGGGATTGAACCAGTGACCTCTTCCGTGTCAGGGAAGCGCTCTCCCACTGAGCTAATCGCGCGGGAAATAAACCATTTCTGGATTATTGGAGGTGGAAACGGGAATCGAACCCGTGTACACGGCTTTGCAGGCCGTTGCCTCGCCACTCGGCCATTCCACCGTGACGTTTTACCGCCTCAGTGATTCGCCTTGAAGTTATACCAGATGGTCTAGCCTCATGGAAAATCCGAGCGGATGACGGGATTCGAACCCGCGACCCTCACCTTGGCAAGGTGATGCGCTACCAGCTGCGCTACATCCGCATTGCAATCCTCAATCGGTACTCAGAAGAAGTTCCCTGCGTCCCGTTTGCGGTGCGAGAAAAACAATAGCGTGATTTGAGTGGGTAAAACAAATCCCCAGGTAAAGGCCTCATTTTTTGTAGGGAGAAGGGGAGGTTTCGAGTGCATGCATCTCCAACCTGGCCGCGACCTGCTTTTGGAAACGTCAATTTCAGACATTGTGTGGGTGCAAGTCGGAGTGGGGAGCGACCTCGTGCGACTCTTGTGTCTGCAACTAGGGCAATTATGAGCTGGTTCTTGGAGCGTGCTAACTTTTCTTGTGGAACAAGGCGGTTTAGTTCCAAACTTGCAGTCCCATAGCTCAGTGGAAGAGCGTTCCGTTCACACCGGAAAGGTCGCTGGTTCGAACCCAGTTGGGACTACCGATAGTGAGCCACCTGGATTTTCCAGGTGGCTCAAATCTTTTGTTGCGCCACAAGTACTGTGGACTGCCAGCAGGAAAGACTGAACGTGATTATCGATTAGTGGATTTCGGTTACCCCCAACGGTTTTCGTCAAAACTCCTGATAGTTGCTCTTTCGGAATACGAACGGGGGTATTTGGTTCCGTCGTAGCGGAGGTTGTGGGAACTAACCAACGTTCGCGTCCGACTCATTAACTGGGCTAACAAACGCCCTTTTGTTCGCATCAGCGGAATATTTGCCATCACTTTCCAGTTGCCATGAATAAGCACGGTTGATTGTCGTGGCGAATGTGGCGAAGTATGTGACCAAACCTTTGACGAAGGGGAAATTCTTAGTGATTAGTGCGAATTCGGCTCCCTGGTGGCGTCGTATCTGGGCAAACGTCGCGGTGGCAGCTGTTGCATCCGCAGGCGTTGGTATTGGCGTGTCCGGAATCGGGTTCGTACCTGTCGCTGAAGCGCATGACTCCGTCGTTGCCTCGAATCCGGCAGACGGTGGAAATGTCGATCAATTCCCTGAGCGCATCGAGCTGACTTTCTCGGGTGAGCCACGACCAAACTTCAATACCTTGGCTATCAGTGATACGAAGACGAAGAAGATTCTCTTCACTGGTGAACCAGATTTGAACGGGAATGTCATTTCGCTTGATGTTCCTGACAACATCACTGCGGCTGATGGTTCGTACATGATTGGTTTCCAGATCACGTCTTCCGATGGGCATTCAACTCGCGGGAAGACCTCGTTCACGGTAGGCGACGTTCAGTCTGGCGTTGAAGACGGCTCGAATGTGCAAGCTTCGTCATCATCTGAAACTTCCATCCCCGTATGGGCTTATGGCCTAGGTGGAGGTCTCATCGTCGTGGTTATTGCCGTCATTGTCGGTGTAACTATCTTGAACCGAAAGGACAACTAACAATGAAACTGTCCCGTCCCGTTTACGCTGCAGTTTCCGGTTTTGCTGCTCTGTCGCTAGCACTCGTCGGTTGCTCTTCAGATAATGGTACTGAAGATGCTACTAAGACTGAGTCCTCTGTGGCAGCATCTGAGTCTCAGGCTTCAGATGAGAAGGCAGCAGCGTCTGTCACTCTTGAAGACGGCTACATCAAGGAGAAGCCAGCCGAGAAGATGATGACCGGTATCTTCGGCACCTTGAAGAACAACACCGATAAGGAAATCGAAGTTACCGATTTCTATGTCGAAGGTTTGGCTGATGGCACGGTCTTCGAACAGCACGCCACCAAGGATGGCAAGATGTACAAGATCGATGGTGGACACAAGATCCCAGCTAACGGTGAACACAAGCTGGCTCCAGGTGATGACCACTTGATGATCATGAAGAACTCCGAGGCCATGGAGCAGGGCCAGGAATTCACGGTTGTCATTAAGCTGTCTGATGGCTCTGAGCTGACCCAGTCCCTGCCAGTTCGCGTTCAGGCCGCTGGCGAGGAGGACTACGCTGGTGACGGTTCTCTCGGTAATCCAGGCATGGAAGACGGAGAAATGAAGAACATGAACATGGAAAACATGGAGCACGGAAACTAGTTTCCGGCGTTTCATATTCTGTGTTAGCCGAATTCTAGACGGCTTCATGTCGTAGTAGACGGGGTCGTCGTAAAGAAGTTTACGTCACGCTAGTGGCTTGTGAACATGAGTTACGACGATCCCGTTACGCATATCTAGACCTTAGTTTTTAACGTAGTTTTCGTGACACGGATCATTGATTGGCCGTGGCCGCGACGCTACACAATAGACTTGATTTAGTTTTCGTGGAGGGAGTTGCGCACCATGAGTGCACACGTATCGCGTAGGGGATTCCTCGCTGGATTAGGTATTGGAGCAGCCGCCACCGGTGCTGCCGTATCCCAGGGAGCTCCAGTCGCCAACGCGGTTGGATTGGAACGACCTAAGCCTGAGGAGCCAAAGCCTCCACTGCAGGAGGCAGTCGTTCCTTTCGACGGCGTGCACCAAGCAGGCATCCAGACCGCATCACAGGCGCATCTATGGATGATCGCGTTTTCCATTAAGGAAGGCGTCGACAAGGAGAAGCTTCGCCGACTGTTGTCGGTGTGGACGACTGATGCTCGTGATATGGCCGCAGGTAAGGCTCCTCGTACCGACCTAGAGCCAGAGATGTACCAGTCTCCGGCGAACTTGACCATCACTCTTGGTCTTGGCGAAGGGTTCTTCAAGGCTGCAGGCGTAGAGGATAAGAAGCCTGAATGGTTGAAGCCACTTCCTGAGTACAAGACTGATCAGCTTGACGAAAAGTGGAACGACGGCGATTTGTGTTTGCAGGTGTGCGCGGACGATCCAATGATGTTGTCTCACGCCAGCCGTTACATGATTCGCAATGGTGCCCCGTATGTTGACGTGAAGTGGGTACAGGAAGGCTTCCTGCCTGCTCATGGTTCCTTGAAGCCAGGCGAAACACCACGCAATCGTTTCGGCCAGCTTGATGGCACAGTCAACCCTCGCACTGATGACGAGTTCAACGATCAAGTGTGGATTGACGAAGGACCGGCGTGGCTTCGTGGCGGTTCGTGCCTCGTTGTTCGTCGCATTGAAATGGACATTGACGGTTGGGATATTCTCGACCGCCCGAGCCGCGAAGAAGTCACAGGCCGCACTCTTGATACTGGTGCACCTCTTGGTGGCAAGAATGAGTTTGACCCAGTCGATCCAGACGCGACCGACGAGTATGGTCTGCCACTTATCGACAAGAATTCTCACGTAGCTCTGGCGATGCCTCCAAAGGATGATCCAGAGCAGAAGCTGCACCGGCGTGTGTACACCTATGACTTGCCACCAGAGCCTGACCATCGGTTTACATCAAACACAGGTCTTATCTTTGCGTGTTATCAGAAGGATCCGTTGAAGCAGTTCGATCCAATTCAGAAGCGCTTAGACGAACTGGATCGACTTAATCAGTGGATTTTCCACATTGGGTCTGCAGTTTTCGTTATGCCTCGTGGCACGAAGGAAGACGAGTACTGGGCCCAGGACCTACTAGAGGGGTAGTCCGAACTTAGAGCTTCAGCAGGGGTAAGGTAGGTCGAGTCTGAGGGATGTCACCAGGTATGTGACATCCCGTGAACTCACAAAGGAGAACACGCGCGCCGTGTCTGACTCGACCATTGACCTTGCCCCATTTTCTGTTCCTGCAGGAGAGCCTGTTGGTCAGGCCATGCGGGATCTCGGATATCCAAACAAGGGACCTGAAGCCATCGTTTGCGTAAAGGACCCTGAGGGCAACCTCCGAGACCTGTCCTACGTACCTGAAGCAGCAACAACCATGGAGCCAGTGCCTGCAAACACTGAAGAGGGTCGCTCTGTCATCCGCCACTCCACAACACACGTGCTGGCGCAGGCGGTGCAGAAGGAATTCCCAGGAACCAAGCTGGGCATTGGACCTGCCATCGACAACGGTTTCTACTATGACTTCCGAGTTGCAGAGCCGTTTACTCCAGAAGACTTGAAGCGTATCGAAAAGACGATGAAGAAGATCATCAAGTCTGGACAGCGTTTCGAGCGTTTCGCCTTCGAAGGTCCGGAGGATGCGTCTGCACAGCTTGCCGACGAGCCGTACAAGGTCGAGCTGATCGTCGATAAGTCTCGCGGCGATGTCGATGGTGACGATGAAGCAAACGTCGATGTAGGAGGCAATCAGCTCACGGGGTACCGAAACATTAACCCGCGTACCGGTGAGACTGAGTGGTTTGATTTGTGCCGTGGTCCGCACGTACCAACGACCCGCTACATTCCAGCCTTCAAGCTAACGCGTTCTTCTGCTGCGTACTGGCGTGGCGACCAGGCAAACGATGACCTGCAGCGCATCTATGGCACTGCCTGGGAATCCAAGGAAGCCATGGATGAGTACTTGGATCGCATGCTAGAGGCGGAGAAGCGCGATCACCGTCGTTTGGGATCTGAGCTGGATCTGTTCAGCTTCCCAGATGAGATTGGTTCAGGTTTCCCAGTTTTCCATGTCAAGGGTGGCATCATTCGCAATGAGATGGAGCAGCATTCGCGTCGACGCCACATTGAGGCTGGCTACGACTTCGTCAATACGCCACACGTGACGAAGGGCGACTTGTTTGCAAAATCCGGTCACCTGGACTTCTATGCAGACGGTATGTTCCCTCCAATGAAGTTGGATGGGGAAGTAGATGCAGAGGGCAACGTGACGAAGCCTGCGCAGGACTACTACGTCAAGCCAATGAACTGCCCAATGCACAACCTGATCTTCTCGTCGCGTGGCCGTAGTTACCGCGAACTGCCAATCCGCATGTTCGAGTTCGGTACGGTCTATCGCTACGAAAAGTCTGGTGTCATCCACGGTCTGACGCGAGCACGTGGTTTTACTCAGGACGACGCGCACATCTACTGCCGTGAGGACCAGCTGGAAGAAGAGCTCACCTCGGTGCTTGATTTCATTATTTCCTTGCTGCGGGACTACGGACTGGATGACTTCTACTTGGAGCTGTCTACTCGCGACCCGAAGAAGTCAGTGGGTTCGGACGAAATTTGGGAGAAGTCGACCGAGATCCTCCAGCGCGTCGCAGATGCTTCGGGGCTTGATCTGGTTCCAGATCCAGGTGGCGCTGCTTTCTATGGTCCAAAGATTTCTGTTCAGGCTCGCGACGCGATCGGCCGTACGTGGCAGATGTCAACTGTTCAGCTCGACTTCAACCTGCCGGATCGGTTTGATCTCGAATACACGTCACCGGATGGCACCAAGCAGCAGCCAATCATGATTCACCGTGCGCTCTTCGGCTCCATCGAGCGTTTCTTCGGTGTCCTCCTCGAGCACTACGCCGGTGCATTCCCAGCATGGTTGGCTCCAGAGCAGGTCATCGGCATTCCAGTTGCAGACGACTGCATTCCACACCTGGAAGAGTTCACCAAGGCTCTGAAGGCACAGGGTATTCGCGCGGCAGTCGATGTTTCTGACGACCGCATGCAAAAGAAGATCCGCAACCACACCCAGATGAAGGTTCCATTCATGATTCTGGCGGGTGCTCGCGATGTTGAAGCCGGTGCAGTGAGTTTCCGCTTTCTTGACGGCTCTCAGATCAATGGTGTCCCGGTTGCTGAAGCAGCCCAGCTCATTGGTGCCTGGATCACTGAGCGTCGCAACGAGCAGCCGAATAACGACACCGTTGGTGCATTGCGCGCCGGTGCTGACGTAGCAGGGGAGTAACTGTGACAGACGAGTCGTCGGGAAGCGATTACGTGGATTCAGGTGTGGGTACTCCAGATCGCCTGCAAAGGCTCTGGGCACCATACCGCATGAACTACATCGCCGATAAGGGTGTCCACGACACGTCGAAGCGCCACAATCCATTTGTGGAACTGCCGGAGCGTGACGACGAAGACGCCCTCATCGTGGCACGCGGAGAATTGGTGTACTGCGTGCTTAATCTCTTCCCGTACAACTCGGGTCACATGATGGTGGTGCCGTATCGCCAGGTCGCAAACCTGGAAGACCTGTCGGATGCCGAGATGGCGGAGCTGATGTCGTTCGGTCAGGAGGCGATTCGGACGCTGAAGCGTGTCTCTAACCCGCACGCTGTCAATGTTGGGTTTAATCTAGGACGGGCGTCCGGAGGTTCCGTCGGTGATCATCTGCATATGCATGTGGTGCCGCGGTGGTCCGGAGATTCGAACTTTATGACGATCATTGATGGCACCAAGGTTTTGCCACAGCTGCTGCGGGACACCCGGGCGCTGTTAGCAAAGTCGTGGGGCGGGTAGTTTTCGTCGTGCTATCGACGATGTTTAGGGCTGAAAGCGAAGGAGCGTAACCAGGATGCTCAGCGTACGCGGGCGCAAGCCGATTCGGCCTATCGTCGAACCTCTTGCGAGGGGCTTGAACAATCTTGGGGTCAGCCCAAATGCTGTCACCATCATCGGTACAGTGGCAGCGATTGCAATTATCGTCGTTCTGATTCCTACCGGCCATCTACTGGCCGCAGCGATTCTGACTGGCCTGTTTACCGCGTTGGATCTGCTTGACGGCACGATGGCGCGGTTGCGTGGTGGTGGCACGAAATTCGGTGCCACCCTTGATGCTAGCTGCGATCGGCTTACCGACGGCGCTCTGTTTGGCGCCATCGCGTGGTGGTTAATTTACTCCCATGATGCTCCGGGGCCATTGATCGTCGCAACGATTGTGACGTTGGTGTGTTCGCAAGTGATCTCTTATGTCAAGGCACGTGCTGAAGCGTCAGACCTCAAAGTCGATGGTGGCTTAATCGAGCGTGCGGAGCGCTTGATCATCTCCTTGGTTGGTCTTGGTTTGGAAGGCATAGGCATTCCGTATGCCATTGACATCGCACTATGGCTGCTGGCTGTTGGATCTGTGTTCACCGTGATTCAGCGGCTGTTGATGGTGGCGCGCCAGCCAGGTGCCACTGATCCCATTACTGCACCCGCAGGAGCTGAGTAGCTATGTCAATACTCGACAGCATTAAATCAACGGTGACGGCCTACGGCTACATCGCGGGATGGAAGGTTGTTGCTCGCCTTCCAGAGGGCATGGTCCATGCGATTGCACGCAAGGTGGCAGATAAAGCGACAACTGACAAAGAAGGTCGCGTGGGTGCTGGCCCTGTTCAGCTACGTAAGAACCTGGCCCGCGTGTTGAGGTGTCAACCAGAAGACGTTCCAGATTCTCTGGTTCGAGAATCGATGCGACGATACCTTCGCTATTGGGTTGAGGCATTTCGACTGCCCCGGGTAGCCGGACCATATATGGCCGAACGAGCCACGGCGCATGGGATCGGACTCGATCAGGTTTATGCTGCACACGCTTCCGGTAAAGGACTAGTCCTTGTTTTGCCACATATGGGCAATTGGGACATGGCTGGTATGTGGCTCGCCGAAGAAGTCGCGCAGTTCACGACAGTCGCCGAACGTTTGAAGCCAGAGTCTCTTTACGATGCATTCGTAGAGTTCCGCGAAAGCCTGGGTTTCCGCATTCTTCCGCACATCGGCGGTCAGCCTCCTTTCGATGAATTGAAGCGAGTACTGACTGATGGTGGCATTGTCTGTCTTCTTGGTGACCGTGATATGAGCGCACGCGGTGTCGAAGTCGACTTCTTCGGAGAGAAGACAACGATGCCAGCGGGCCCAGCTTTACTCGCTCGAGAAACCGGAGCAACACTTCACGCAGTGGGGTTGTGGTTCACACCGCCCTCGGCTATCGACACGTATGGCGGTTGGGGCATGAAGATCGGGGAGCAGATCCCGACGCAGGGACGTGAGCTTCCGGCCATCGTCCAAGACATCGCAACCTGCATGGAGGAAGATATCGCGGCTCATCCAGCTGACTGGCATATGCTCCAGCCATTGTGGATGGCAGATCGGAAGCGTCGTCGTAAAGATCGTTAACGACGGTCGTGCTGAGCCGTACCGTAGAGTCGCTGGTACGAAGCCCCACCTTGTGCAGTTAGAAAGGAATCGTCTGGCCATGCGAATTGGAATGGTGTGTCCGTACTCGTTTGATGTACCGGGTGGAGTTCAGGCACATGCAGTCGATTTGTGTAGCGAGTTCATTCGTCGAGGGCACGACGTTAGTCTGATCGGGCCGGCAGGCGATTCCGCTGATGTCCCTGAATTCGTTGTTCGGGGTGGAGCGGCGATTCCCATTCCGTATAACGGCTCTGTCGCGCGATTGTCCTTCGGGCCGATCACCCAGCGCAAAGTTCGAAAATGGATTGAGCGCAATGACTTCGATGTGCTCCATATACACGAGCCCAATTCGCCCAGTTATTCAATGTTGTCTCTACGTGCGGCAGTGGGACCAATCGTTGCGACGTATCACTCGGCAGCAACCGAGTCACTGATCTTGAAGCTCGCTGTGCCATTTCTCCGGCCATTGCTCGAGCGCATTCGCGGTGGCATAGCAGTGTCTGAAGTCGCTCGACGCTGGCAAGTGCAGCAACTCGGTGGCGATCCGGTGCTGATTCCCAATGGTGTCCGAGTGAAAGACTACGAGGATGCCCCAGAGCCTGAGGAAGTTCCTGAAGTTGGCCTTCCTGCAGACGGTACGAAGCGGCTGGTTTTTCTCGGGCGTTTCGACGAACCCCGAAAAGGCCTTCCCGTGTTGCTCGATGCACTGTCCGCAGTGCGTCGTAAGTTCCCGGATCTAGAAGTCATGGTTATCGGTGATGGCGACAAGTCTCAGGCTGTTCGCCGCGCGGGTGAAAATGCAGATGTGTTGAATTTCGTTGGTCGTTTGTCTGAAGAAGCAAAGGCTGCTGCGTTGAAGTCCGCGCACGCCTACATTGCGCCACAACTTGGTGGAGAGAGCTTCGGCATCGTCTTGGTGGAAGCGATGGCTGCTGGCGCTCCAGTGATTTCTAGCGATATTGATGCATTCCAACTCGTTCTGAACCATGGAGAGTACGGGTTGCACTTCCGCAATGGAGACTCTGCAGATTTGTCCCGTCAGATTTTGCGCATGCTTAGTGACGACGCCTTGGCAGCAGACTTCATTGACAAGGGCCACGTTCGTGCCTGGGAGTACGACTGGTCCAGCATCGCTGACCAAGTGTTGACCGTGTACGACACTGTTCGTATGGACGGCGAGCGAGTCGTGTTGGCCTAAGCATTTACCGCTAAGGTATCCAGCATGGTTTCAGTTCCGGTGTGGGCAGTAGTCCTCTGTATCCTTCTCGTTGTTCTTGCTTTTGTGGGCTTGATTGCATCCGCGACAGCAACGCGACTGAACCGGATGCATATCCGTACTGACCTCGCTCGTAGCGCTCTGGAAGCTGCTCTTGGCCGTCGCGCTGCAATTGCCCGCGCAACATACCCGGAGCTCGCCGAGATGACGACGAAGGCTGAAGCACTGCGACTGACTGCAGACGATCCCTTTGCGCGCGTTGATGCTGAAAATCAGCTCACTGCTCAATTGACCCAGCTCGTCGAGAAGCAGTGCCCGGAACCAGCGCTTGCTATCGAACTCCACGATGCGTACACGCGCGTTGAGCTTGCCCGTCGCTTCTACAATGATGCGGTCACTGATACTCGAGCTTTGCGACGACAGCCGTTTGTCAAATACCTCCGTCTGGCCGGTACCGCGCCAGTTCCTGAGTACGTCGATATGTTTGTCGCCTCGCAGAGCGATTAGCAGTCGTGCTTCGCGTATTTGCTCACCACTAGGCGCGTGAACAGCGCCACATATCGGCAGGTATAGTGACTGAAATAGGTTAGGGATGGGGCCGTGGTTTGTCGCGGTTGTCCGTCGTCAACCGCGTTGAAATCTAGCCTTGCCAAACACAGTGAATGTATTGACGAAAACAGGGAGTTCGTAGTTGAGCAACGAAGCTAACATCAAGCAGGGCACGGCTCGCGTAAAGCGCGGTTTTGCGGAGATGATGAAGGGTGGCGTCATCATGGACGTCGTCACCCCGGAACAGGCGAAAATCGCTGAGGATGCCGGTGCAACCGCAGTGATGGCGCTGGAACGCGTCCCAGCGGATATCCGTGCAGAGGGTGGCGTTTCTCGAATGTCTGACCCGGACATGATCGAGGGCATTATCAACGCAGTTTCCATCCCGGTGATGGCAAAGGCTCGGATCGGACACTTTGTAGAAGCTCAGGTTCTCCAGTCTCTTGGTGTTGACTTCATCGATGAGTCCGAGGTGTTGACTCCAGCGGACTACGCAAACCACATCGACAAGTTTGATTTCACAGTTCCATTTGTCTGTGGTGCGACCAACCTGGGCGAGGCACTTCGTCGTATCAACGAGGGCGCTGCCATGATTCGTTCGAAGGGCGAGGCAGGTACGGGCGACATTTCTAATGCAGTGACCCACATGCGTACCATTCGCGCGGAGATCAACCGTCTGAAGTCGATGGCTCCAGACGAGCTGTATGTTGCTGCAAAGGAACTGCAGGCTCCATACGAACTCGTCCGCGAAGTAGCCGAAACTGGCAAGCTGCCAGTCGTCCTGTTCACTGCGGGTGGCATTGCAACTCCAGCTGACGCTGCAATGATGATGCAGCTCGGTGCTGAAGGCGTATTCGTTGGCTCCGGTATCTTCAAGTCTGGAAACCCTGCCGAGCGTGCAAAGGCAATTGTGCAGGCAACCCAGCATTACGATGATCCGAAGGTTATCGCGGATGTTTCCCGTGGCCTCGGTGAGGCAATGGTCGGAATCAATGTTGACGAGATTCCGCAACCACACCGGTTGGCTGAGCGTGGCTGGTAAGCCAGCGCTAGGCAAATCCCACTAATATTGGAAGTATGTCCGCGCGGGCACTGCGAGTGAGCACTGCACGCGGGACTACTTCCTTTTGCATTTCTGGTTCTTTTTAACTGATTCTTTTCTAGGGGCAGGCAGCAGTTTATGGCGGATATTCGCAAGATACTTGATCTGGAACGTATCGATCTCGACATTTTTCGAGGCCCTATTATTGAGTCGATCCTGCAGCGTACGTTCGGCGGACAGGTAGCTGCACAGTCCTTGGTCGCCGCGACGAAGACGGTGGAGCCGAAATACTCCGTGAACTCGTTGCACGCTTATTTCGTGGGCCCCGGCCGTCCGCACATGCCAACCACGTTCCTGGTTGACCGCATCAAAGATGGTCGCACGCTGTGTCACCGGCACGTTCGTGCAGTCCAAGATGGTCGTACCATTTTTATGATGCAAGTGAGCTTCTTCCGTCGTGGCAACGAGGGCATCGAACACACAGATCGCATGCGTGAAGTTCCGCACCCAGACGACGTCGTCATGGATACCTCCGAAATGTCGCACACGCGAAAGCTGCTGTTAAAAGAGTGGCAGGATTGGGACATCCGCGTCATTCCTGAAGACCAGTACCCGCACAATCCTTACACAGCATCGCACCAGGTCGTGTGGCTCAAGTCGAAGAAGAAGCTGCCTGACGACGAGACTTTCCACATGTGCACCCTCGCTTACATGTCCGACATGACGCTGTTGTCATCGGCGTTAGTGCCGCATAAGGGCGTAGAGGTGCAGGAAGCCAGCCTTGACCATGCCATCTGGTTCTTGCGTCCATTCCGCGCTGATGAATGGCTACTGTACGACCAGATTTCGCCTTCTGCAGACAGCGGACGGGCATTGACACATGGACGCATCTTCAACCAACAGGGCGATCTCGTCGCAGTGGTCACACAGGAGGGATTGACACGGAAGCTCGAGCCGGGAGTTCAGCCAGTGCCGTGTTTGCCTAAGTTTGAACGGCAAAGTGAGAATTTCGACTAGTGGCTGTTCCGACAATTGGCGTTTTAGCGCTACAAGGCGGAGTAGAAGAGCACCGGCATATCCTCAATCTTCTCGGAGTCGAGTCCCGAAAGGTACGGCTACCGCGCGACCTCGACGGTATTGATGGCCTGATCTTGCCTGGTGGCGAGTCCACGACCATGAGCAAGTTGATGGTCTTCAATGAGCTCGAGGAGCCCTTGCGGGCTGCACTCCACAACGGGCTGCCGGCATTTGGGACGTGTGCTGGCATGATTCTGTTGGCTTCGTCAATATTGGATACTCGCGACGACGCTGTGGCACTGGGGGCGTTGGATATTGTCGTGCGCCGAAACGCATTTGGTCGTCAGGTTGATTCTTTTGAATCGGACCTAAACTTCGCTGGTATCCGAACCACCAGCGAGAATTCGCGACCACTACATGCGGCGTTCATTCGTGCGCCGTGGGTGGAAAGCATCGGCGACGTCGTCGAAGTGCTGTCGACGGTGTCGGTGCCGGGCGTAGATCGTCGCGAAGCAATAGTCGGAGTGCGACAAGGCAATGTGATGGCGACGAGTTTCCATCCAGAGTCGACGGTAGAAACGCGCGTTCATGAGTATTTTTTGCGTGAGTGCGTGCGCGTGGCATAGGGCCTGGCTCCCGACAGGGCTATAGTGGTTCAGCGAAAGTTCTTATTTTGTTCAACAAGGAGTTGGGAACCACCAGATGGCTGGCCATTCAAAGTGGGCTACTACCAAGCACAAGAAAGCGGCTAACGACGCTAAGCGTGGTAAAGAGTTCGCAAAGCTGATCAAGAACATTGAAGTTGCTGCACGTACCGGCGGCGGCGACCCTTCCGCGAACCCGACGCTGGAAGACATGATCCGCAAGGCCAAGAAGGCATCGGTTCCAAACGATAACATCGAGCGCGCTCGGAAGCGTGGCTCCGGTGAAGAAGCTGGTGGCGCTGACTGGGAGACCATCACGTACGAAGGCTACGCACCTGGTGGTGTCGCAGTCATCGTTGAGTGCTTGACGGATAACCGTAACCGCGCAGCGTCAGATGTACGTTCTGCCTTCAACAAGCAGAACGGCAACATGGCCGATAACGGCGCGGTGTCGTACATGTTCGAACGCAAGGGCATCATCATGGTGCCAAAGGGCGAGCTGACTGAAGACGATCTGCTGATGGCAGTTCTCGATGCCGGCGCTGAAGAAGTCAATGATTTCGGCGACCACTTCGAGGTTGTCGCCGGCTTCACCGACATGATGGTCGTGCGTAGCGCGCTTGTCGACGCCGGCATCGAATACGATTCCGCAGAACAGGACTACCGCGCAGAGAACGTCATCGCACTTGATGCTGAAGGTGCCCGCAAGTTCATGCGCTTGGTTGATGCCCTAGAAGACTCTGACGATGTGCAGAACGTCTACTCGAATGCTGATATCAGTGACGAAGTCATGGCGGAACTCGACAACGACTAGTGTGTCAGTGACGTGAGCCGACGCCGTGCGTGTTGCCGGTGTAGCTCCGTATACGCGAAAAGTCCGTAGTACCTTGCCCAAAATAGGGAAGGCGTTACGGACTTTATTGTTGAACCGTGTTGTCGCTAGGCAAACCACTGCGTCGGTGGACCAGCAAGAAGAAGCAGCACAAACACAATCATGACTACAGCAGCAATGATTGCGGCTGAAAAGCCAGGGCGACGAACAATCGTCGCGAGGATCGTTTCGAAGATGCCGCGAGGCTTTTCGTTGAGGTCGGTGAAGCGCCATGGGCCGTCGAGGAGCCCAGCTTTTTCAGTGGCACGCTCGAACGGAACGGTCATGAACGGGATGATTGACGAAGCCAGGCCGAGGATGCCACGCGCGACCGACCAACGCTGATTGATCCATACGATAATCGTCACAGCGGCGTAGGAAAGAAAGACAAAGCCGTGAATACCGCCGAAGATGGTCGATGCCAGTTCGGTAGTTTTTGTTACGTACTTCAACACAAGACCGAACAACAGCAGGGCCCACGTCACCATTTCTGCAATAGCTAGGCGACGGTACAAGCTCTTGGGTGAGTTCATAACCATTAACGTACTGTGCCAGCTCGCCCGATGCTAACTGCGCTACTCTGTATTCGATAGTATTATCGAACGCACACATGTTCGGGTAATTCTGGCGTGGGATTCACACTGAGATCGACAACACAAGATCAACCGATCGACAGGATCCCGGTCGCAGACAACAAAGGAGACAACTCCGAGTGGCAACTACGCCCCAGTACATTCGCGTCATGGGTATTGACCCAGGCCTCACGCGGTGTGGCTTGTCAGTCGCGGACGGCGGACAAGGCCGTGGGGTCGTGCCCATTGCAGTGGGTGTCGCACGCACTCCTTCGGATGCTTCCCTGGAGGATCGCTTGCTTCGGTTGTCCAACGCCGCCGAGGAGTGGATGGATCGGTATGAGCCCGATGTTGTGGCGATGGAGCGTTTGTTCGAGCGCGGCAATGTGTCCACTGTCATGCATACGGCACACGCGGTGGGGGTTCTCGTGCTAGCCGCAGCTCGTCGCGGAATCCCGGTGTACATGTACACACCGTCCGAGGTGAAGAAGGCACTTACCGGCAACGGGCGGGCAGATAAGAAGCAAATGACCGCGATGGTCACTCGTATCCTTGGGTTGTCGGCACCTCCAAAACCAGCGGATGCGGCCGATGCACTGGCAATCGCTATTTGTCATTGCTGGCGTGCGCCACTGCTACGTCGTCAGCGGGAGGCTCAATCTGCTGTCACTAACAGGCTGCAAGAGTTACACAACCAACACAACAGGCAGAAGGAAGAAAAGAAATGATCGCATCGTTGCGGGGCACGGTTTCAGACATGGGCGCTGGCTTCGTTGTCATCGAGTGTGCTGGTGTTGGTCACCTGCTACAAGTGACGCCGAAAACTCAGGCTCAACTCACCCGCGGTGAAGAAGGGTTCGTGCTGACGACGCTCATTGTCCGTGAAGATGCAATGACGCTGTATGGCTTTACCAACGCCCCTGAGCGCGAGATGTTTGACCTGTTGCAAACCGTATCGGGGTTGGGTCCTCGTATTGCCATGGCGGTCTTGACCGTGCTTTCTCCGAGTGAGATTGCGCACGCAGTGATGCACGGCGACGCGAAGCGATTGCAGGCTGCCAACGGTGTGGGCAAGCGCATGGCCGAAAGAATGTTGGTTGAATTAAAGGGCAAGGTTGATGTGTACGTCGATGCGTCGGCAAGCAGTGCCGACGCAAACGCAGAAGGTCAAACTCCACGTGGTGCGGGCGTAGCATTGGCAGCTGATATTCCGCAGGTAGTAGCCGCGCTGGTGGGTCTTGGCTTCAAGGAAGACGAAGCGCAGGTCACGGTGGAGGCGGTTGTTGGAGACGATGCAACGATGGACACGTCGGCGGCGTTGCGGGCATCACTCAAAGTGTTGGGTCGTTAAGGGTAGCCAAGTAGAACCAGGGAAGAAGTAGGAACGTAGAACATGAGTGATGTCGAGCGCACAGAGTTCAATGTGCCGTCTCCCCGTGACATGTCCGTGGACTTTCAGCGCGACGTCGATGCACAGGCGCATATTGACGATGTAGATGCAGACTCTGGTCTGCGTCCGAAATCACTGGACGAGTTCATCGGCCAACCCAAGGTTCGGGAACAGCTGAGCCTGGTACTGGCGGGTGCCAAAGGACGTGGTGTAGCGCCCGACCACATTTTGATGTCCGGACCGCCAGGTTTGGGAAAGACGACAATGGCGATGATCATTGCCCAAGAAATGGGCTCATCGCTACGGATGACATCCGGGCCAGCATTGATTCGCGCAGGTGACTTGGCAGCTATGTTGTCGAACCTCCTCGAAGGCGATGTCCTGTTTATCGACGAAATTCACCGCATCGCCCGGCCCGTCGAAGAGATGTTGTACATGGCTATGGAGGATTTCCGTATCGACGTGATCGTCGGCAAGGGGCCGGGTGCAACGTCTATTCCACTGGAGATTCCGCCCTTCACTCTGGTTGGGGCGACAACTCGCTCTGGCATGCTCACAGGTCCGTTGCGCGACCGTTTTGGTTTCACAGCTCAGATGGAGTTCTACGATACGAATGACCTGACGCGAGTCGTTACCCGTGCAGCAGGAATCCTGGGCGTTGACATCACTGCGGAAGCGGCCGAAGAAATCGCATCTCGATCGCGTGGTACGCCACGTATCGCGAACCGACTACTGCGTCGTGTTCGTGACTTCGCTGATGTGCATGCCAACGGTGTCATCGACCTGGGTGCGGCGCGAGCGGCGCTCCTTGTCTTCGATGTCGACGAACTGGGGCTTGACCGGCTAGATAGGGCAGTGCTCACTGCATTGGTCAAGGGTCATGGCGGTGGCCCCGTTGGAGTTAATTCGCTGGCATTGGCTGTCGGTGAAGAATCGTCGACCGTCGAAGAGGTCTGCGAGCCCTATCTTGTGCGAGCAGGCATGATTGCACGCACTTCACGTGGTCGGGTAGCAACAGGCGCAGCGTGGCATCATCTCGGCTTGACACCACCTGAAGGGGCACTCGGCCAGTACTAGTGGGGTCAACGGGGGAGACCGCCACGCCGGGTCAATTGGGTCACGATTAGGCATACCCCGATAGACTCGTGCCTCATGGAACCATTCATGCTTCTCGTACTAATTGCCATCTTGTTGGCAGTACCGCTCTGGCAGACCTTCCGACAGAACAAGCAGCTCCGTGAGATCCGTCAAATGCAGGAACAGCTCGTTCCTGGCATGGAAGTTGTTACTGGCTCCGGCATGCACGGCATCGTCGTCGATACGACCGACGAGACGGTCGATCTCGCTGTAGCGGACGGCGTCGTAACGCGTTGGCAGCGTGGCGCCGTCGCTCGCAATCTCACTGTTGAGCAGCACAAGGCTGCCAAAGAAGAGAAGTTTGCTGACGACGCAGCTCAGCTGAACAACGAGAACTCGGACACAACCAAGAAGGACTAATTCGTCCTTTCTTATTCCCACTAAACGTCAAATTTTCTACAGGAGCATTTCCTTGGCTAGCTCAAATCGCGTCAAGGGGCGCCGAATGAACGCATCGTGGCCGAAATGGCTGCTCGCGCTGTTCGTGCTCATTCTGGCAATAACCTACTCACTGGTTTTCTTCACAGGAAACCGCGAAGCAACTCCGAAACTCGGCATTGACCTGCAGGGTGGTACGCGAGTGACGCTGGTGCCGCAGGGCGAGCAGCCGACTGCAGATCAGCTTAATCAGGCACGAACCATTCTGGAGAACCGTGTCAACGGCATGGGCGTCACAGGCGCTCAGGTGGTCGCCGATGGCGACACCTTGGTCATCACAGTGCCAGGCGAAGATTCGCAGGAAGCCCGTGCGCTCGGTCAAACCTCGCAGTTGTTCTTCCGTCCAGTGTTGGAAAACCCTGGTACACCTGACCAGAACAAGCTAGAGGGCATCTTCACTGACATGGCATCACAGTGGGTAGAAGTTGGCCTGCTGACTCCAGAGGAAGCTAACAAGCGAGTTGGCGACTTCTATAGTGAAGTGAAGAAGGGCAGCCAGGCTGCCATCGATCAGTTCAAGCAGCAGAACCCAGGACAACCAGTACCTGCTGAGTTGAACGTCAATGTCGGTGAAGCGCCGAAGATCGACGCTAAGGCTCCTGAAACTCCTTCCAACTCGCTCGAAGCCGCGGACCTGCGCACAAAGGTCCGAGACGTACTGCTTGAGTCACGCCAGACGGAAGACCCAACCGAGCAGGTCGCAGCTGCGGCGTTGATGCAGTGTGGTCAGAATGATGGCACTGATGCGCTGCAGGGTGCTGATGATCCCGCCAAGCCGCTGGTGACATGTAGCCCAGACGGTCAGGGTGCCATCATTCTGGCACCTGCACCAGAGCTCGTCGGGCAAGAAGGAAAGCCAGATGCTGAGCGCTTGTCTGGTAACCAGATTGATACCGATGCGCCAATCAACGGTGGCTTTGATCAGCAGTCGGGCGAGGTACAAGTTTCCTTCAGTTTCAAGTCCAATAAGGGCGAAGCTGGTGGGCGTACCTGGACCAAGCTGACCGAGGAAAACCTGCAGAAGCAGGTTGCCATTGTCCTTGACTCTCAGGTGATTTCTGCACCAGTCATTCAGGAAGCAACTGGTGTAGGCCAGGCGACTCGTATTACTGGTGACTTCACCATTGACGAAGCACAGACGCTTGCGAATAACCTTCGCTATGGTGCTCTACCACTGAGCTTCGCGGGTGAAGATGGCGAACCAGGTGGCACCGCAACGACGATTCCAGCAACGCTTGGTTCCGCGTCGCTGCAGGCTGGTCTGATTGCAGGCCTGGTGGGTATTTTGCTCATCATCGTTTACGCCGTTGCTCTATACCGTGGTCTTGGCGCTATCTCGATTATTTCTCTGGCTGCAGCAGGTGCCATGATCTACGGACTCCTCGTATTGCTGGGGCGCTGGATCGGCTACTCGCTGGATCTGGCGGGTATCGCAGGCATCATCATTTCGATTGGTACGACCGCTGACTCATTCATTGTGTTCTTCGAACGCATCAAGGACGAGATCCGCAACGGCAGGACATTCCGATCCGCAGTGCCACATGCTTGGCGTAATGCTCGTCGTACGATTCTCGCTGGTAACTTCGTGTCCGTTATCGCCGCTGTGGTTTTGTACATTCTGGCTGTGGGCGATGTCCGTGGCTTCGCGTTCACACTTGGCTTGTCGACGGCGTTCGACATCATCACCGCCTTCCTGGTCACCGCCCCATTGGTGATCCTTGCAACCAGGAAGTTCCCTGGTTTGGCTAAGCCATCGATGAATGGCTTTGGTGGAATCATGAAGATTGCCGAGCAGAATCATCAGCGTCGTTTCGCTGCCGCCTCGACCAAAGAGGAGAAGTAAAGACTATGTCTGATCACACTTCTACCAAGTCCCACGAGTCGACTATCGACGCATCACTCGATGCGGATGCCAAGGGCGGTTTCTTGAACCGGCTGCACACTGGTGCTGGCGGTTTCGACATTGTCGGGCGTAGTCGTCGTTGGTATGCCATCACCGCGATGGTGTTGGTGGTGGCTATTGGCGCGATGCTTATTCGCGGCTTCACCCTTGGTATCGATTTTGAGGGTGGCACGCGAATGACAATGCCACCAGAAACTGCAAATGAACAGCAGGTCGAGCAGGTATTCAAGGAAGCAACCGGCGTTTCTCCGCAGCTTGTGCAGATCATTGGTGCTGGCGACGCCCGAGTTCTTGAAATCACGTCTGAGCGTCTAGGCGAAGACAAGATCAACGATGCTCGCGCCGCTCTCTTTGACAAGTTCCAGCCAAAGGATGCAACTGGCAATCCATCGCCCGATGCGATCGGTGACTCCACGGTGTCTGAGTCCTGGGGTGGTGCGATCACCAACCGCATGTTGCTGGCGATGGCAGTATTCCTTGGCCTCGTTTTTGCGTACATCGCCATTCGTTTCGAGCGTGACATGGCTATCTCCGCCATTGCTGCTTTGCTTATCGACGGCATCGTCATCGCAGGCATCTACGCTCTCATCGGTTTCGAGGTGAGCCCGGCAACTGTGATTGGTTTGTTGACCGTGCTATCGTTTTCTCTCTATGACACCGTCGTGGTGTTTGACAAGGTCATGGAGAACACCGCTGGATTCAAACAGTCAACGCGGCGCACCTACGGAGAGCTGGTCAACCTTGCGGTAAACCAGACGCTTATGCGCTCTATTAACACCACGGTGTCGACCGCACTGCCAATTCTTGCGCTCATGGTCATCGCTGTGGGCATGTTGGGCGTCGGTACCCTGAAGGACCTCGCATTGGTCCAGCTGATTGGCATTATTCAGGGTACGTTCTCATCAATCTTCCTTGCATCACCCTTCTTGGTTTCGCTGAAGAATCGCCAGAAGTCCTTCCGGGATCATGATGCCAAGGTCGCCGAGGCACGCGCTGGTGGCGCAGACCATCAGGGTATCGAGGCAATGGCAGATCTGGATGAAACTCCAGCCACCAAGGCTCCAGCTGAGTCTGCTGCTTCACGACGACGCGTCGTCACGCCAGAACTGAGCCCAGGTGACGATGATCGCCCGAGCGGTTCGCTGTCGTGGCGCCCTGGTCGGTAGGTTTTCACGTCAGAAGCACGTAGCCACCGGGGGACACCGTCCATCTGAGTAATAACTTAATTCCAACTGTGAGACAATGACGGGTATCGTGATTTGATACCCGTCATTGCTGGTTTTTGCCCTCTGAAAGTGAGGATTTTCGTGTCATACGCGAATGCGAAGGAAGCCCTAGAGGACCTGATCCGTTTGGTTCCTGACTTTCCTCAGGAGGGCGTGCTTTTCGAAGACCTGACCCCGGTTTTGGCGGACCCTGAGGGATTCCGCCTTATCGTCGATGAGGTGGCTGCGGCGTGCGAGGAGTACGGTGCGGAGCTTATCGGAGGCCTTGACGCACGCGGATTCCTGATCGGTTCAGCGGTGGCGTACAAAATGGGCCTTGGAGTGTTAGCTATTCGCAAGAAGGGCAAATTGCCTCCGCCTGTTCATACCGAAGAGTACGGACTGGAGTATGGCAAGGCCGCACTGGAAATCCCTTCGGATGGTGTTGAGCTGAAGGGAAAGCGCGTCGTTTTGGTGGATGATGTGCTTGCAACTGGCGGAACTATGGGCGCAGCCCGCAAGCTTCTGGAAAAGTGTGGGGCAGAAGTTTCCGGCTTCTGTTGTGTCCTTGAAGTGGCTGGTCTTGGTGGACGTGAGCGTCTGTCTGATCTGCCAGTGTTTGTGGTTAAAAAGGGGTAGAAACGCATGGCAGACCTCTCTCCGCGCCGATATGGTGCTCGTTTGGCGCGCAGTTTGACTGGTGGCCGGACCAAGGTGAGTCCAGTATTGGACCCACTCGTCGCTGTACACAAAGAGGTTCATCCGCGTGCTGACCTGTCACAGTTGCAAAAGGCGTACGACACCGCGGAGCGGCTGCATGAGGGAGTTCGTCGTAAGTCTGGCGAGCCGTACATCACCCATCCACTCGCTGTTGCAACGATCGCCGCAGAGATCGGTATGGATACCACGACTCTGGTCGCGGCTTTGTTGCACGATACGGTCGAAGACACCGACTATTCGCTTGATGATCTAACTCAAGACTTTGGTCCAGAAGTGGCTCGGCTTGTCGACGGCGTCACGAAGCTCGACAAGGTCGCGTTAGGTTCCGCTGCCGAGGCAGAAACTGTTCGCAAGATGGTTGTTGCTATGAGCCAAGACCCTCGGGTGTTGGTGATCAAGGTATGCGACCGTTTGCACAATATGCGGACAATGCGTTTCTTGCCCCCGGAGAAGCAGGCCAAGAAGGCTCGGGAGACCCTGGAAGTCATCGCTCCACTTGCGCACCGACTGGGTATGGCAAGTATCAAGTGGGAACTTGAGGACTTAGCGTTCGCCATTCTTTATCCGAAGAAGTACGAAGAGATTGTGCGTCTCGTTGCCGATCGTGCTCCGCAGCGTGATCAGTATCTGCGAGAAGTGTCGAAAAGCCTCACCGCAGGTTTAAAGACCAGCCATATTCAGGCTCAGGTGATGGGTCGACCGAAGCACTATTGGTCGATTTATCAGAAGATGATCGTTCGAGGTCATCAATTCGACGAGATTTTTGATCTGGTGGGCATTCGCATATTGGTGGACTCCACCAAGGATTGCTATGCGGCGATGGGTGCTGTGCATTCGTTGTTCCAGCCGATGCCTGGGCGTTTCAAGGACTACATTTCGGCACCACGATTTGGTGTCTATCAGTCGTTGCACACTACGGTAATTGGACCTGGTGGCAAACCTCTTGAAGTGCAAATTCGTACGCAAGAAATGCACTTCAACGCCGAGTACGGCATCGCGGCGCACTGGCGCTATAAGGAAAGCAAAGGCTCCCACAAGGGAGATAAAGCTGAAGTCGATCAGATGGCGTGGATGCGCCAATTGTTGGATTGGCAGCGAGAAGCAGCGGACCCAAACGAGTTCCTGGACTCACTTCGCTATGACCTGGCCTCTAACGAGATCTTCGTCTTTACGCCAAAGGGCGATGTGATTACGCTTCCGGCAGACTCAACACCGGTTGACTTCGCATATGCAGTCCACACTGAAGTTGGACACCTCTGTATTGGCGCCAAGGTCAATGGCAAGTTGGTCGCGCTCGAGTCTTCGTTGAAGACCGGCGATCGCGTCGAAGTGTTCACGTCAAAGGACGTTGATTCGGGCCCATCGAGAGACTGGCTAGAATTCGTTCAGTCTCCGCGAGCGAAGGCCAAGATTCGGCAATGGTTTGCGAAGGAGCGTCGTGAAGAGGCTCTGGAAGCCGGCCGGGATGCTCTGGCTGCGGAGGTCCAGCGTGGTGGCTTGCCAATGCACCGCTTGTTCACTCCGCAATCAATGAAGCAGATTGCCTCTGAGCTGAATCTGATTGATGTCGACGCTCTGTACACGGCTATCGGTGACGGTACTATTACGGCACGCCACGTCACTAACAGGCTCATGGCGCGGTTCTCAGGCCAAGACGATGCTGTCGATCAGTTGGCAAAGCGTACTCCGCTGTCGAAGCTCCAAGAGCCCCGTAAACGTTCACGTGCTGATGGGGCAGGAGTCTTGGTGGAAGGGTCGGCAGACATGATGGCCAAGTTGGCCAAGTGTTGTACGCCGGTGCCTGGAGACGAGATCTTTGGTTTCGTGACACGCGGTGGTGGCGTCAGCGTACACCGTATTGACTGCACAAATGCAGCAAAGCTCAAAGAAGAGCCAGAACGGATTATCCATGTCTCATGGGCAGATCGTGCCAGTGGCGCAGTCTTCACTGTCACCGTACAGATAGAAGCTCTAGATCGTCATGGGTTGCTGTCAGAGATCACGCGCGTCATTTCGGATCAGAAGGTGCCGATTACCGCGACTTCTTCGCATACAGCTGACGACCGCGTCGCAGTCATGCGATTTACGTTCGAGGTGTCTGATATTAAGCAGCTTGGTTACATCATCACGGTGTTACGTGGCATCGAAGGCGTGTACGACGTGTTCCGGGTCACTAGTGGCGGCTAATTGTTACCCCCTTTAGCTAAACGTGGGGTTAAAACTAGCTGACCTCGAACCGGCCCGCGGAAGTACTGCTAGTAGCCAAAAGTCCGGCCAAGACCCCGGTTCCTGGGGGTTTGGCAAACGATTGGCTTCACATTCGATACAAGGCCTAAAGAGTGTAACGATTTCACGTTCGACTGCTTTATAGGAAACAGTCGTTAAGTGTTGAGCAGCTACATATAGTGGCAGTTGGAAGGCAACGTTTCGTCAGTGCAGTCCTATTGCGCTGATGGATTCGGGGTCGTCCACACGGTATTTTCCGTCGCGTTTCTGCCCGACCTCACTGTGGTGTTGTGTCGGCTTGAATTGGGGGATTCGAGACACCAGCAGAAGCAGCCACACAGTAGCGACGGTAGTACCAACCACGGGGGATGAGGTAGGAATAGTCCTTGACAGAAAGAAAACCGCAACTAAGCCCCGGCTGAGGCCCAATTGCGGTGTGTGATGCTACTCGAGGTGATCGAGTTACTTGGCTTCTGCCTTCTCGATGCGAACTTCCTTGAATGGCTTACCGTCGGTCATTCCTTCGGTACCTTCAATGCCGTTGCCGGCAATCTTCTCAGCGACATTTGTACCTTCAGAGGACATTGAGCCGAGAACGACATACTGCGGAGGCAAGTTGGAGTCAGCCCAGTTCAAGAAGAACTGGCTACCATTCGCATCTGGATCACCTGGGTTTGCCATTGCAATGGAACCCTTCTGGTAGATCATCGGCGTCTGCATATCCAGGTTTGCATCCTTGATTGGCCATTCGCCTGCATACTTGAAACCTGGTCCGCCGGAACCAGTGCCCGTTGGGTCGCCGCACTGCAAGACGTTCAACATGCCACCAGTTGCTCGGTGGCAAATGGAGTCGTCGTAAAAGTTGGACTTGGCCAAGTGCTCAATTGCGTTAACTGCACAAGGGGAGAGCGCACGATCCAATTCCATTGGAATATCGCCCTGGTTGGTCTTCAGGGTTACCGTTACCTTGCCCTTAGCAGGAACATTTTCCGTCTTTGGCTTGTCGACGGGTTTCGCTGCTTCGCCGTCATCGTCGTAGGTGCAGGTGACCGTTTCAGGCAATGCCTGCTCGCGCTTCATTGGGATGAGTTCGCCGTCAACCGGCATCGCCATGAGCTCAACGGCCTTAGGCTCGTTGTTTTTTGTCTCGGTTGCTGTGGTGTCGGCTTCATCACCTTGCTTCGTTAGTAGCCAGATGCCACCGACGATGACGACGAGAATAGCTAGCGTCGCAACGACAACACCCAACGGCTTTGTCTTCTCTGCGCGGTCGCGGCGTGCCAAAGCACGATCGAGTTCTTTCATCGAATCGTGGCGCCGCTGTTTGTTGTCGGTCACAGATGCCTCTTTTCAAAGTACGTATATCGCTTAACGTCACAATACTGTTGTTAACAGTTGTTCTGTGAATAGGCACGGGGTAAGTCGGTACGATTCAGGCATGGAGATTCTTGGATTCGCGGCTGGACCGCTTCAAACAAATTGTTACGTGGCAACTGGTTTTCATTCCGATGCTGCTATCGAAGGTGAGTCCACGCCCTGCGTGATTATCGATCCGGGAATGGGCGCATTCGAGCAGCTGAAGGCCGAATGTGAAAAGCGCGGTTGGGTGCCCGAGGCAGTGTTGCTCACTCACGGCCATATTGACCACACCCGCGATGCTGACTCCGTCGCCAAGCACTGGGATATTCCGGTGTATATCAATTCGGCAGACCGACATATGATTGCAAATCCACTGGTTGGGGCAGGTCGCAACTTGGGCGCGATGTTCCGTGCCAGCGAGATGGAGGTCCCAGAGGATATTCGAGATCTCGAAGGTGACGATGAACTGAAGTTTGCTGGTCTTGCTTTTCAGATCTTGCATGCCCCAGGGCATTCTGCAGGTTGTCTGATGCTTCGCACGTCAGACGGCGCAGATGAGGTTGTTTTCAGTGGCGATGTCCTCTTTGCCGGATCCATTGGGCGCACCGATCTTCCAGGTGCCAACCACGAGGACATGATGACGTCCCTCCGTGAGAAGGTCCTCCCATTAGACGACGACCTGATGATCCTTCCCGGACACGGCCCAACGTCGACTATCGGCCAAGAGCGGGCAACAAATCCGTATCTGGCGCAGGTCAAGTAACTTCGTCTCAGTAACGAACGGTAAAGTATCGGACGTGACCGAGCAGAAGAAGACCAAGTTTCAGCCGTTTTCCGCGCCCAAGGGTGTACCGGACTATTTTCCACCGGTATCCCGCGAGTTTGAGGCAGTGCGCAACTACTTCCAGCATCGTGCCCGTTTAGCTGGATTCGAGCACATCGAGCTGCCTATTTTCGAAGAAACTGGTTTGTTTGCCCGTGGTGTCGGTGAATCCACGGATGTTGTGTCAAAGGAGATGTACACCTTCGCAGACCGTGGTGACCGCTCCGTAACTCTGCGCCCAGAAGGTACTGCAGGTGTGATGCGCGCAGTTATCGAGCACAACTTGGATCGCGGTCAGTTGCCAGTCAAGCTGTCCTACGCTGGCCCGTTCTTCCGCTACGAGCGTCCGCAGGCTGGTCGCTATCGCCAGTTGCAGCAGGTGGGCGTCGAAGCCATCGGTGTCGACGATCCAGCCCTCGATGCTGAGGTGATTGCCTTGGCCGATGCTTGCTTCTCCGGAATCGGTCTGACCGGGTACCGTCTTGAACTAACCAGCCTCGGCGACAATTCCTGTCGTCCTGAATACCGCACTAAGCTCCAGGAGTTCCTGTTCGCGTTGCCTCTCGACGAAGAGACTCGTAAGCGTGCAGAGATTAACCCATTGCGTGTCCTCGATGACAAGCGTCCGGAAGTCAAGGAAATAACTGCCGATGCTCCGCTCATGCTGGATTACTTGTCGGCTGAGTGCCAGGAACACTTCGAAACAGTCACTGGCCTGCTTGATGACATGAACATTGCGTACACAATTAATCCACGCATGGTACGTGGCTTGGATTACTACACCAAAACGTGCTTCGAGTTCGTTCACGATGGTCTCGGTGCACAGTCGGGTATTGGTGGTGGCGGTCGCTACGACGGTCTGATGGCGCAGCTCGGTGGTCAAGAATTGTCGGGCATCGGTTTCGGCCTGGGTGTAGACCGCGCCATGCTCGCTCTTGAGACGGAGCAGAAGCAGGTCTCGGACGGTCGTCGCGTCGATGTTTATGGTGTTGCACTTGGCGACGCCGCCCGTCGTCGTATGGTGGCGCTCGTCAACGAGCTCCGCAACGCAGGTATCCGTGCCGACATGTCGTACGGCGGGCGTGGTCTCAAGGGTGCCATGAAGGGTGCAGACCGCGCTGGCGCTCGCTTCGCGCTTGTCCTGGGTGAATCGGAGTTGGAGGCTGGCGAAGTTCAGTTGAAGGACTTGGCAGCCCATGATCAGGAAGCCGTCTCACTTTCCGAGCTCACGTCGGTTCTTTCTGCCAAGCTCGCTCAGTAGAGTTCAGCAAGAATGCTCAGCACTGCTTAGCGCCAGCTAACGGCGTGTAGCAGGCTGCGTTGCAGTGAGCTGAAATTGTTGTCCGAACCGACAAATAGAACGTCACGACGACCTTCGCACCACGCCAACGACTCCACATTGTCGGGGTGCGTCGGCAAGTACGGAAATTCGAAGATGGGTCGTTTGCGCAATGGCTTCTCCTTGCTGTCAAGGCGATCTTTTCCAAGTACATTCGTGGCAGTATTCTGAGCGATGGCATCCAGCGAAACGCGAAACAGCGAGGCACGGTTTCCGGCTACGAATCCATAGGTGCGTTCCAGGAATATGAGTTCTGTCGCATCATCATTGACGGCGATGATCTCTGAAACACCAGGATGTCCCGTGTTCTGCAGCTCCATTGATAATGGATACACAAACTCGCTCAGCGGTTGACCCGTTGGCACATCGTAGACAGTGACACGGCTGAGCCCACTTGAGCCCGCCGGGATCTGTTGCGCCTCTGTATCCTGGCTCAGAGGAAACTCGGTAACAACGACCGCACGCTGGCCATCACGAGAAACTGCGAGCGCTTCATAGGCGCGATTATTCTTCACGACACGTCGCGTCGCAAAGTCCCGGTGATACGGAGGCGGCGAGAATCTACGCAGCTCCCGACCGTCTGGAGACGAATGAATGATCTCCGCTTCGATGGCCTTGCGGGTGTTCCCCTCGGAAGTCCACAGGAATGTTCCATCAGGGAGTACACGAATGGACTCCGGATCGACGCTGCCACGGTCATATGGGATTCCATGCGTGTCGGTGAGACCGATCGTTCTGGTTATCCGCGCGTCCGTGTGCTTTGCGACGAAATCCTCACCAGCAGCAATCTCCAATTCGTACACCCGAGCCGGACCTTGAAGCGCCCGATCATCACTGATGGCTAGATATCGTGAGCCCTGAAGATGATCGATCCCCGAGATGCCTCCGAATGGAACGCTGTCGCCAGTTTGCGTATACATGGAAGGGACGTCACTAGCTGTGTCAACCTCGCGATCTAGATTGATGTAGCCCTGGTACGGCGTGGCCGGGTCGAGCTCAGGAGCTAAGCCAGGCGGATGTTGAGCCATGAGGCTACCCAGACCAAGGAAGTACGCAACGACGATGCTGGTGACGGCAATCGTCGTAAAGCGGATACCAGGTCGGGACATATCTACCGAGACTAGCCGGAATGGTCGGCCAAGAGATCCGTGAAAGACACGCCAGAAGTGTTCAGTCCAGCGCCTGAAGGGCGGTCTGTAGAGGCTAAGCCATCAACATGAGTCGTGAGGATCATCTCGGCGAGTTCTCGACCAGCTCGCTGGGCGCGCTCAGCCAGGGGAGCGGACTGGTGCAGGTCGCCTGTAAAGGTTGACTTTCCAAAATCGTCTGTCGCCGAGAAAACATCGGTCGGGGCAATTCTCGCTCCGAAGTGGGAGAAGAGAGGGCGAAGGGTGTGGTCGATAACCAGCGAATGTCGCGCTGTACCTGCCGTGGCGCCGAGAAGAATGGGGACGTTGCGCAAGGCATCGTCATCAAGAGAGTCAATAAACATCTTAAATAGCCCGTTGTACGATGCCTTGAACACCGGAGTCACGGCGATGATCGCATCGGCAGCAGCGGTGCGATTTCGCGCGTCATCCAAGGCGACGGACGCGATGCCGCCGGCGGTAAAGAGGTCCGCAAGATCCCGAGCTAGAGTACGCAGCTCGATGACGTGGATCTCCGCATTTTCGCCTCGTGCAGAAATCGCTGTGCTGGTTGCGTTCGAGAGCATGTCAGCGAGTTGGCGAGTTGTGGATGGCGTCGACAAACCACTTGAGATGACAACGATTTTGTGCACGTAGGGATCCTTTCCAAACTGTGCTGGTGTGCTGGTCAATGCCTAGTTTTCGATACGACCAGGCTGAATGCGGTGGTGTGGATGCTCACGATTAGCCGACAGCGTGGCATGGGTTGGTGGATCAGAAGGGACGTGTTCTGGTCGGCGTTCCTCAAACTTCTTACGAAGGACAGGAACGACATCGCGACCAAGGCGTTCAATCTGATTAAGGACGATGTCGAGAGGTAGTCCAGCGTGGTCAATCAGGAATAGTTGACGTTGATAGTCGCCAACCCAATCCGCGAACTGAAGAGTTCTATCGATGACCTGCTCAGTAGTGCCCACGGTCAGTGGAGTCATTTCTGTGAACTCTTCGAGGGATGGCCCGTGGCCGTAGACAGGCGCATTGTCAAAGTATGGACGGAAGAATTCCTTTGCTTCCGCCTCAGAGTCGCCGATAAAGACCTGACCGCCAAGGCCAACGATGGCTTGATCAGCGCGACCGTGGCCGAACTGTTCGTAACGACGGCGGTAGATACTCACCATCTTCGCGGTGTGTTCCTTGTTCCAGAAGATGTTGTTGTGGAAGAAACCGTCACCGTAGAAGGCTGCTTGCTCCGCAATTTGGACTGAGCGAATAGAACCGTGCCATACGAAAGGCGGAGTGTCATCTAGTGGCCATGGGGTAGTGACGTATCCCTGCAGCGGGGTGCGGAATTCGCCGGACCAGTTCACAGGGCGTTCGCGCCAGAGGCGACGTAGCAAGTGGTAATTCTCGACAGCTAGTGGGATTCCTTGGCGAATATCTTTACCAAACCATGGGTACACCGGACCCGTGTTGCCTCGTCCCAGCATGAGATCAACTCGACCGTCTGCAAGATGCTGGAGGTAGGAATAGTCTTCAGCAAGCTTGACAGGGTCATTCGTTGTAATGAGTGTCGTCGCAGTAGAGAGAATCAGTTTCTCGGTTTGAGCAGCAATACTTGCTAACAGAATAGGGGGAGTGCCGGGCGCGACAAACGGCGGATTGTGGTGCTCGCCTGTAGCAAAGACATCAAGGCCAACTTCTTCCGCCTTGCGGGCAATGGCAATGGTGGCCTTGATGCGTTCGTGCTCTGTGGGAGTTGTGCCATTAGTAGGGTCGGTGGTGACATCGCCGATGGTAAAAATGCCGAACTGCATGAAAATCCTTTGCTCGTTGGGATATCTGGGTGTGCTTTTGTCGATTAGGTCCAACCGTAGCATTTATGTGACATGTCAACAACAGGGGTTAGTGAAAGGCCACCGCCGCCAAGAGGGGAAGTGGCCTTCAGGGGATCGTCGTAAAGCTAGCGTCGACTAGTCGCGATAAACACCGCGGTTCAACGTGTCACACTGAGACATCTTGCCGGTCTTGTATCCCGTCAAGAATGCTTGCATACGCTGCTCGGATGATCCGTGCGTCCACAAGTCTGGCTGAATCTCGCCACCACTGTGCTTCTGAATAGTGTCATCGCCAATGGCTTGTGCAGTCTGAACGGCATCCGAGACCTGTTCGTCGGTCAACGGCTCAATGATTGCGTCTGGACCCTTGTCTGCATAGTGCGCCCACATGCCTGCATAGCAGTCTGCCTGCAACTCAATCTTCACTGCATCAGACTCTGGGCCTGGCTCGTTGTAATTGGAACGACCCAACGTGCCTTCAAGCTTTTGGATGTGGTGACCGAACTCGTGCGCCACGACATACTCCTGCGCAAGCGGGCCATCGCCACCGCCCATGCGCTCTAGCATGTCGAAGAACGAAGTGTCGTAGTACGACGTGTTATCTGCAGGGCAGTAGAACGGGCCTGTCGACGACGACGCCATGCCGCAACCCGACTGAGTAGAGTTCTTGAAAATCACCATGCCGGGAACCTCGTACTCGATGCCGGCCTGCTTAGGCAGCTGCTCCTGCCATACTCGGTCTACGGAGATGCCGGTGTACTCGATACGGCAATCGACGTACTTGTTCGCGTCTTCGCCAGTTTTGCAGTGCTCGAGACCTCCAGCGCCCTGTTCGATTTGGCCCTGTTCGTTACCGCCAGCGCCGAGGCCCATGATGTCATCTACATTGCCCGGGTTGCCTCCAAATAGGAGATAGAGGCCAACAAGCAAGAGACTGCCAATACCGCCGCCGACCGCGACACCACCGGCGCGACCGCCAGTGGAAGCGCGATTCGAGCCCTTCTGAAAATCCCCACGAAATGTCATGCCATCAATTATGGCAGGTATCGAAGCGTTTCCTGCGCATGCTTGCTCCAAATCTCCAAAAATGCCCCAAAGAACTATCGTTGCGGGGGTAACAGGTAGAATCTTTTGGACGCTTGCCCACCAGTCATTTTCAGACTGGTCTTTGGGCTACTGAAACCCCATTTATGTGGAAGGACCGTAAAGCAGTGCTTCGTACGCATCTCGCTGGTGAACTTCGTGCTGACCAGGCTGGAAATACCGTCACCCTAACCGGTTGGGTGGCTCGTCGCCGCGACCATGGTGGAGTGATCTTCATTGACATGCGCGACCGTTCCGGTATCGCTCAGGTCGTATTCCGTAACTCCGATGTTGCCGAGCGCGCGCACCATCTCCGTAGCGAATACTGCATCAAGGTCACGGGCGTCGTTGAGCCGCGACCAGCAGGTTCCGAAAACCCTAATCTTGCATCCGGTGACATTGAAGTAAACGTCACTGAGCTTGAGATTCTCAATGAGTCTGCAGCACTGCCTTTCCAGTTGGATGACCAGTCCAGTGCAAACGAAGTCGGCGAAGAAACCCGACTCAAGTACCGCTACCTCGACCTGCGTCGTGAAGGTCCACACAAGATCATGCGTTTGCGTGCTGCTGTCAACCGTGCAGCTCGTTCAGTCCTGGATTCTCATGATTTCACGGAAATTGAGACCCCAACGCTGACCCGCTCGACCCCAGAAGGCGCACGTGACTTCCTCGTCCCAGCCCGCTTGAAGCCAGGTACTTTCTACGCATTGCCACAGTCACCACAGCTGTTTAAGCAGCTACTCATGGTGTCTGGCATGGAGCGCTACTACCAGATCGCTCGTTGCTACCGTGACGAAGACTTCCGCGCTGACCGTCAGCCAGAGTTCACTCAGCTTGACGTCGAAATGAGCTTCGTCGAGCAGGACGATGTCATCGCGCTTGCTGAAGAGATTCTGGTTGCGATCTGGAAGGAAGCTGGGTACGACATCTCCACGCCGATTCCTCGTATGACCTACAAGGACGCGATGGAGAAGTACGGCTCCGATAAGCCGGATCTTCGTTTCGACATTCAGCTTGTGGAGTGCACTGAGTTCTTCAAGGACACCACCTTCCGTGTGTTCCAGAACGAGTACGTGGGCGCTGTAGTCATGGAAGGTGGCGCTTCCCAGCCACGTCGTCAGCTGGATGCATGGCAGGACTGGGCACGCCAGCGTGGCGCCAAGGGCCTTGCATACATTCTCGTTGGTGAGGACGGCGAATTGGGCGGTCCGGTAGCCAAGAACATCACTGATGAAGAGCGCGCTGGAATTGCAGCTCACGTCGGCGCGAAACCAGGCGACTGCATCTTCTTCGCAGCTGGCGATGCCAAGTCGTCCCGTGCGCTGCTTGGCGCAGCCCGTGGCGAGATCGCAAACAAGCTGGGTCTGATCAAGGAAGGCGACTGGGCCTTCACCTGGGTCGTTGATGCTCCAATGTTTGAGCCAGCAGCTGATGCTAAGGCCTCGGGCGATGTTGCTCTCGGCCACTCTAAGTGGACTGCAGTGCACCACGCCTTCACGTCGCCAAAACCGGAGTGCTTGGACACCTTCGACAAGGAACCAGGCGAGGCGCTCGCATACGCGTACGACATTGTCTGCAACGGCAACGAAATTGGTGGCGGCTCCATCCGTATTCACCAGCGTTCTGTACAGGAACGAGTCTTCGACGTCATGGGAATTGGCGCCGAAGAAGCTCAGGAGAAGTTTGGCTTCCTGCTCGACGCCTTCGCCTTTGGCGCACCACCCCACGGCGGTATTGCATTCGGCTGGGACCGCATCGTCTCGTTGCTTGCGGGTGTCGAGTCGATCCGCGAAGTCATTGCGTTCCCTAAGTCGGGTGGTGGCGTTGACCCATTGACCGATGCACCGTCGGAGATCACGCCTCAGCAGCGCAAGGAGTCCGGCATTGACGCTAAGCCAAAGCGTCCAGTAAACAAGAGTGAAAAGGAAGCTACCAGCAACAAGGCGTAACGACGCCACTGGTACTGCTTAATTGATAGAGAAAGGCGCTTACGCGCACGCGTGTTATGGATCAGTCACTGGACGGAGAAGAGCTGCAAGAGTTCAACCATGCCATTTCGTTGGCGGGAGACCTCCTGGCAAGCCGTTTCGGTGGTCGGCCTGAACTGACCGATCCCGAGAATCTAGGCGGAAGCGGGCGCTCGTTGGTACTACGAATGCGCGTTTCCCCAAATCCGTTCCTGCCAAACCGATCCATTGTGGTCAAACAGCTTCCAAAGAGCTCTGCGGAAGGTGCTGACCCAGCTCTGCTGCGAGAAATCGTCGCCTATCAATTTGCCACCTCGCTTCCGGAGTCAGTTCGGCCTGGGCCGGAGCTGCTCGCATACGACGTCGACAAGCGAATTCTGGTGATCTCCGATGCAGGCGACGCAGACACCCTCATGGATGTTTTGGGACGTGCAGACGACGAACAGCGGATGAAGCTTTACCGATCACTCGGCGGTGCGCTCGGCCGGATGCATGTTGGCACAGCGCACCGGGAAGACGGTTTCAATGCTTTGCTGCGCAGGCTGTGGTCGAAGCATCGCGGCAAAGAAGATGTAGTCGGCGCGCGTGATCGAGGCATCGTGGAGTCGATCGAGTTCGGTCTCGATGTGCTGCGTTCGGCGGGAATCGACGTTCCGCCAGGTGTGGAAAGCTTTGCTCTCGATGCTTCTCGACGACTCGCTTCCGGCCATCACCGCGCCTTCACTCCCTTCGACTTGGACCCAAGCAATATCTTGATGGCCAACCGCGTGGTCTTCTTGGATTACGAGTGGGCAGGCTACCGCGACGCAGTTTTTGATGTTGCGAGTGTCGTGGCTGGGTTCCCTTTGCATTCCTTCTCCACTCGACCAACCCGCGCCGAGACGGAGGTCTTTATCCGTGCGTGGGCGGAAGAGGTGCGCAGCATTTGGCACAAGAGTGCTGATGACCGGGTACTGCATACCCGCGTTATCGCTGCACTCATTGGATGGACGTTGATTTCTGTTTCTGTCGTGCACTTTGGCTCTGCTGAGCAAGGGCTTGGCGTGAAGCGGGGAGAGATAGACTTGTCCACTTCAGAGCTTGGCGGTGGCGACCATCAGCGAGCAGACCTGGAGAATACGACGTCGGCGTTGCTGGATGTTGCTTCTATGTGCGAGGACAACCGAGCAAAAGAAGTACGCCAATTTGCCGAAGACCTGCTTGCTCATTTGAGCGCATAACGTCGGGCGTCGTCCGTATTTCCCGCCCGGTCGCTCAGGGGGGGGGCGTAGCGGATCCCTGCCACGTGGACTGTAGGTTGCATTGTCGATTGCGAATTCGACCAATCCGAGCCACCAGTTACCCTGGTAGCAAATGACTGAACCAGGATTGTTCGATACCCCAGGAAGCAACAGCCAGCCTGACGTGTCTTCGCCATCGGAATATTTCCATCCGGGACGACACGCACCACTGGCTGTACGGATGCGTCCCCGAGATCTGTCTGAAGTCGTAGGACAGAAGCACTTATTGGGCGAAGGCGCACCGCTCCGTCGTCTCGTAGAAGGTGGCGGGGATACCTCCGTGATCTTGTTTGGCCCGCCGGGAACGGGTAAGACCACGCTAGCGAGTTTGATTTCTACGTCAACGGGCCGTCGTTTTGAAGCACTCAGTGCCCTCAACGCTGGTGTGAAGGAAGTCCGTGCGGTGATCGAACGGGCGCGCACGCACTTGGTTCGAGAGGGCGTGCAGTCAGTCTTGTTCATCGACGAGGTGCATCGATTTTCCAAAACGCAGCAAGATGCACTTTTGGGCGCTGTCGAGAACCGCACAGTCTTATTGGTCGCAGCGACCACAGAGAATCCATCCTTTTCGGTTGTGTCGCCGTTACTTAGCCGGTCGCTACTTCTGCAGTTGGAACCATTGTCAGACGATGACATTGCCGATGTCATTACTCGAGCCGCTACCGATGAGCGTGGTCTTGCCGGCCGGATCACGCTTGACGACGGCGCGTTGAAGCAACTCGTGGCACTGGCTTCAGGCGATGCGCGCAGATCGTTGACCTATTTGGAAGCTGCAGCTGAAGGCGTCGCCGATGGTGAAACATTGGATGAAGCGACTGTCCAAGCTGCAGTGAACAAGGCAGTTGTGCGGTATGACCGCGATGGCGATCAGCACTATGACGTCACTAGTGCTTTCATTAAGTCAGTGCGTGGTTCTGATGTTGACGCCGCATTGCACTATTTGGCTCGAATGATCGACGGTGGGGAAGACCCTCGTTTCATTGCGCGTCGCATCATCATCTTGGCCAGCGAGGACATTGGCATGGCCGATCCGTCTGCTTTGCAGACCGCGGTTGCAGCAGCTCACGCTGTGCAGATGATCGGCATGCCAGAAGCACGGTTGACTCTTGCCCAAGCCGTCATCCATCTAGCAACAGCGCCCAAATCCAACTCGGTTATCAACGCTATTGATGCTGCATTAAAGGACGTTCGCCGAGGAAAGACCGGTGCCGTGCCACCGCACTTGCGGGATGGGCATTACTCGGGTGCCAAAGCAATGGGCAATGCGGTTGATTATCAATATCCGCATAGCGACCCACGTGGTGTCGTGGCACAGCAGTATCCGCCGGACAACCTCGCAGATTGTATCTACTATGAGCCGACCACCCACGGCCGGGAAAACGGGATGGCAACGCACCTCGGCAATATTCGGCGCATTGTGCGGGATAAGCGTTGACGACGAGCACCGTCGTAAAGCCCCGAAGTTTGACCAGGGTGAATACACGGTGCCGGGGGATAAGCGGGTATGCTTTCCAATTTGTAAAACAACATTCGAGCACGACGTGAAACGAGGGACGAAACCACCGTGCAGACTCATGAAATTCGAAAGCGCTTCATCGAGCATTTCGTCAAAGCTGGACATACCGAGGTTCCTAGCGCGTCTCTCGTTTTAGATGACCCAAACTTGTTGTTCGTCAACGCAGGTATGGTGCCGTTCAAGCCATACTTCCTTGGCAATGAAACGCCTGAGTACTCGACCGCAACGTCGATTCAGAAGTGTGTTCGTACGCTGGATATTGAAGAAGTCGGTATTACGACTCGCCACAATACGTTCTTCCAGATGGCAGGCAACTTCTCCTTTGGTGATTACTTCAAGGAGGGTGCCATTACCCACGCCTGGAACCTGCTGACTGGTTCACTTGACGACGGCGGTTTTGGCATCCCAGCCGAAAAGCTGTGGGTGACCGTGTACCTGGATGACGACGAGGCGCACGACATTTGGCGAGACAAGGTCGGCATTCCGGAAGAGCGCATCCAGCGTCGTGGCATGGAAGACAACTACTGGTCCATGGGCGTTCCAGGACCATGCGGCCCATGCTCCGAGATCTTCTACGACCGTGGCCCTGACTACGGCATCGAGGGTGGCCCAGTAGCCGACGAAGACCGCTACATCGAAATCTGGAACCTCGTGTTCATGCAGAACGAGCGTGGCGAAGGCACCGGCAAGGATAACTTCGAGATTCTCGGCCCATTGCCTAAGCAGAACATCGACACCGGCATGGGTATTGAGCGCGTAGCGTTCTTGCTCCAAGGCGTTGAGAACGTTTACGAAACTGACCTGCTTCGTCCAGTGATTGATACTGCCGAAGAAATGACTGGCTCGAAGTACGGTGCCAACAACACCGATGACATCCGTTTTCGCGTTATCGCTGACCACTGCCGTACCGGCTTGATGCTCATGCTCGACGGCGTTACGCCGTCGAACACTGACCGTGGCTATATTCTGCGTCGTTTGTTGCGCCGAATCATTCGCTCGGCACGTCTGCTGGGCGCGCAGGGACAGACCCTGGAGGCGCTGCTGAATACCGCTCGTCAGACCATGACCCCGTCGTACCCAGAAATCGCTGACAGCTGGGAGCGCATCCGCTCTGTTGCATTGGGTGAGGAAAAGGCATTCCTGAAGACCCTCGAAGCTGGCACGAAGCTCTTTGAAGAGGCTGCCACCAAGGCAAAGTCGTCGGGCGCAACCGAGCTTGCTGGCAGCACCGCTTTTGCACTCCATGACACGCACGGTTTCCCGATCGATCTGACGATGGAAATGGCCGCCGAAGCCGGGCTTTCTGTAGATCGAGAAGAGTTCGACCGCGAAATGGCCGAGCAGCGCGCTCGTGCAAAGGCCGATAACAAGGCTAAGAAGAAGTCGCACACAGACCTCGGTATCTACCGCGAGTTCATCGACGAGCACCCAACCGTTTTCACCGGCTACGACAAGCTTGTCGACGAGTCGAAGGTCATCGGCCTGGTTTCGACTGGTGAGCTACTGCCAGCAGCGCACGAAGGTCAGGAAGTGGAACTGATCCTGGACCGTTCTCCTCTGTACGCAGAATCGGGCGGTCAGATCGCGGACCAGGGTCGTATTGTTACGGCTTCGGGCGCAATCGTAGACATCACCGATGTGCAGAAGGTTGGTAAGAAGGTCTGGCTGCACAAGGGTGTCGTTTCCAACGGTGAAGTAGTAGTTGGGGAAGCCGCAGAGGCTCAGGTCGATAAGGCATGGCGTCACTCTGCACGTCAGGCACACACTGCCACTCACTTGATTCATGGTGCGCTTCGCCAGGTTCTTGGCGAGACAGCAACACAGGCTGGTTCCATGAACAAGCCGGGTTACCTGCGCTTCGACTTCAAGTACGGTGAGGCATTGACCCCTGATCAGTTGCGTCAGATCGAGCAGATCACCAACCAGGCTGTCGATCACGACTGGGCAGTGAACACCATCGAGACCTCTCTGGACGAGGCTAAGAAGATGGGTGCCATGGCCCTGTTCAACGAAAATTACGGCGATCGTGTGCGCGTCGTCGAGGTGGGTGGCCCATTCTCGATGGAACTCTGTGGTGGGACCCACGTGGCGCACTCATCTCAGATTGGCCCTGTCGCTGTGTTGGGAGAATCGTCGGTAGGTTCGGGTATTCGTCGTATCGAGGCATACTCCGGTATGGATTCGTTCCGTTACCTGTCTACCGAGCGACTTCTGGCCGAGCGCCTGTCCGCCGAGTTCAAGGCACCGTCGGCTGAGGTTCCAGATCGTATCGCTCAGCTCGCCGAGAAGTTGAAGGCAACAGAGAAGAAGCTGGAAGAACTTAAGGCACAGCAGTTACTGGCAAATGCCGCTTCGCATCTGGATCAGGCACGCACTATTGGTGACATCACCTACTTGGGGCTGAAGTTGCCAAACGGTACGCAGGCGAAGGACATTCGCTCCTTGGCAAACGACCTTCGTGGCCGCTTGTCCAGCAAGCCCGCGGTGATTGCACTTGTTGCGGACACCGACGGCAAGGCACCTTTCGCCGTTGCTGTTACCGACGGCGCCGTCGAGAAGGGCTACAAGGCTGGCGATCTCGTGAAAGTTCTTGGAGCCAAGATCGGTGGCCGCGGTGGCGGAAAGCCTCAGTTGGCACAGGGTTCCGGATCCGACGCCACGGGCATTGATGCCGGTTTGAACGCGATTGCCGACGAACTGCAGTAGCCAGCAGCATCGCGAAGAACGCTACAGAACGAGAGAACCAGAGGAACAGCGATGAGCCGCCTCGCATTCGATACTCCAGGAGTCAATGATCCAGGACCAGGTCGTCGACTTGGCTTGGATGTTGGAGATGCCCGAATCGGGGTGGCTATTTCTGATCCTGACTGTATTTTGGCCACTCCCGTCGAGAATGTGCAGACACAGACTCGTCGAAAAGATCCGGATGGTCCCGATATTGACCGAATGGTGGAGATCGCCACCAGTTACGGGGTGATTGAGATTGTGATCGGGCTTCCGAAGATGTTGAACGGTGAGTTCGGAACGTCTGCTCGCAAGGCAGCTGAAGTTGGCTTCCGATTGAAGCGGAGACTCGGCGACGACGTTACGATTAGCTACGCGGACGAGCGTATGACGTCGGTCGTTGCCCAATCGCGGTTACACCAGGCTGGCATCAACACAAAGCAGGGGCGAAGTGTAATTGACCAGGCTGCAGCGGTGGAAATCCTCCAAATGTGGTTGGATACCCGCAAACGCAACCTGAATTTGTAACATTTCGACTCGCCGTCGATAACGAAAAGGTGACTTTTGGTGCCCACATAGGGTTTTATTACTAAGAGAACCTGAATGTTTGGTTTAGAGTTCGGGGCAGGCACGCTGTGGCATGCCCACATTCTCGTGCCATTCGATCACTTCTGAATTAGTCCATATCCGCATCCTGAGGAGTCCCACATGAGGCGTGGCGCTAACGCTGCCCGTACCACGAAGGCGCGTAAGGGTAAGTCTAAGAGGATTCGTCGTCGCCAGACGGCGCTCGCCATCAACATTACGTCCATCCTTCTCAGCGTCATCATCATTGCCGGTGTAGGCCTCATGTGGACACGCGGAGGTGTAGGTGGAGACTTCAATGGGGACGGCAACGGTAAACCGGTGATTGTTGAAGTAGCACAGGGCTCATCGCTGTCGGACATTTCTCAGGAGCTCGTGGACAAGGGCATCGTCGCAACGACAAGTGCATTTATGTCCGCAGCCAACGACAACCCCGATTCCGACAACCTACAGCCTGGTTTCTACCGCCTGGAAGAGCACATGTCGGCTCAATCAGCGGTAGCTGCTCTCCTTGACCCGGAAAAGCAGGCTGGCAATGTCGATATTCCGACGGGCACCCGCTTGACCGACATCAAGGTTGTCGCGGCAAACGACGTTCGTAAGGGCATTTACACGTTGCTCTCTGAGGCGTCGTGCACTGGGGAAGACCAGTGCATCACCAAGGAAGAGTTCGAACAGGTCGCAGCTAATACCGATCCAGCTGAGCTCGGTGTCCCAGACTGGGCGCGTGACCGAGTTCTGGCGCAGGGCAATGATCCTCGTCGTATCGAAGGCTTGATCACTCCTGGCATCCACCAGTTCCACCCAGAAAGCAACGCCAAGGAGATCTTGACGAAGCTGATTACGTCATCCACCGAGTCTTATGAAGAGACCGGACTGACTACGGCTGCAGAAACGGTCGGCCTCGCTCCATACGACTTGATTACGGCTGCGTCGCTGATTCAGATGGAGTCGCCAGACGGCGACTTTGACAAGGTAGCGCGCGTGATCTTGAACCGTCTGCACGAGCCGATGCAGCTGCAGTTCGACTCGACGGTTAACTACGACTTGACCGAGCAGGAAGTTGCAACGTCTGACGAAGATCGTGCTCGTCAGACACCGTGGAATACCTACGCGATGGATGGACTGCCTGCGACTCCAATTTCATCTCCATCGCTGGAAGCTATCCAGGCTATGGAGAACCCAGCCGACGGCACGTGGCTGTACTTCGTCACCATCGACCTTGAAGGCACCACCGTGTTCAATACGACCTTCGAGGAACACGAGGCTGCAATCGAGTTGTCGCGTCAGAACGGCGTCCTAGACTCAAACCGGTAAGTTTTCCGCACCTAGCCTCACGCCACTTCCTTCGAGAGGACATCCATGAGCGTGCGTTATCGCGCTGCCGTACTCGGCGATCCAATCGAACACTCCCGATCGCCTTTGATCCACAACGCTGGTTACGCCGCCGCGGGGCTATCGGAGTGGGAGTACGGTCGCTTCCAATGTGATGCCGAGTCGTTGCCAGCCCTCGTCGGCACGTGCGACGAAAGCTACCGTGGCTTTTCGGTAACCATGCCAGGGAAGTTCGCTGCACTAAACTTTGCGACGGAATCGACTCCGCGCGCCCGCGCCATTGGTTCGGCGAATACCCTCGTTCGAACTGATAGTGGGTGGCGAGCTGACAATACGGACTGCGATGGTGTCACCGGGGCCTTGGCAGAACTCGGGATCACGAAGCTTTCTAACGGTCGTGCTGTGCTTGTTGGTGCGGGTGGTACTGCACGGCCAGCATTGTGGGCGTTAGCTCAGGTTGGTGTCACTCATCTGACTGTTGTAGCGCGGTCGGAACGCGCTTATGCCTTGGAGCCGCTCGCTGCTCAGCTTGGTGTCGAGTTTGTGTGGGTGGAGTTCACTGTGCCAAACCTTGCGGATATTGCGGGTGCTGCGGATGTTCTTGTATCGACGGTGCCGGCAGCCGCATTGGAAGGCGTGACCAACCAATTGGCCCGAGCACCTAAAGTCTTGGACGTCATCTACGATCCTCGTCCGACGTCCCTGGTTGCAGCGGCACTCGCCAACGGGCACTCTGCTGTGGACGGCCTGTCGATGTTGCTGCATCAGGCGCTCGGCCAGTTCGAGCAGTTCACTGGAGTCTCAGCCCCCGCAGATGCGATGCGATCAGCGCTCTATGCCGATGTTGACGGTGCTAACTAGAACTTGTGGATTGTTCCCTCATTGTGGATAGCTAGTTCGACTCTTCAGCCTCGTTCTCATGCTTGACCTAAGGTCACAGCCATGGGATCGGGGCTGTTATGTCTGATGGGGCTGGTATGGGCACTGTCGTTGTGCTGGTATGACTTCCGTTACCGGCGTTTGCCTGACTCACTCACCCTCATCGGTGGCATCGGCGCGCTCATCGTAAGTGTCGTTGAAGGTGACGTTCGAGCAGCAATTGCTGGTGGCGTGGTGTGGGCGTTGTTGTATGCGGGCATAGCCGTCGTCAAGCCACAAGCGATGGGTGGCGGAGACATAAAGTTGGCGGTGACCACTGGAGCCCTTGTAGCGCTCTTCGGAAGTGCGCGTCCGGGGTGGGAAACATTGCTGGCCGTATTTCTGGCGATAGCACTCGCTGGAGTTATCACTGGCACGCTCGGGATAATGATGTGGGGGACGAGCACGCTGCTGCGCCCCCGTGACCCCACGAAAATGCAGCGTATAGGGCATGTTCCGCATGGGCCCGGCATGTTGCTAGCAACAGCGTTGTTGGTGTTACCAGTCTAAGAAACCCGATTTGGGGGAGTTGCGCCACGCGTTAAGGGCACCCAAAAACCCAATCGTTGCCATGTCATGCCATTATGTTAGCCATGCTTCGTTGGACTACCGCAGGCGAATCGCACGGTCAGGCTTTGATTGCCATGATCGAAGGCGTACCCGCCGGAATCCCAGTTACCTCTCAGGATATTTCGTACCAGCTTGCTCGACGCCGGCTCGGCTATGGGCGCGGCGCGCGAATGAAGTTTGAGGCAGATGAGGTAACGATGGTTGGCGGAATCCGCCATGGAAAAACTTTGGGTTCCCCAGTTGCTCTCATGATTGGCAACACCGAGTGGCCAAAGTGGACCACCGTGATGTCCGCTGATCCGGTAGATCCAGAGGAACTCGACACCGCTCGCGGTGCGACCTTGACGCGACCACGACCAGGCCATGCAGATTTCAACGGCATGTTGAAGTACGACCATGACGATGCCCGCAACATCTTGGAACGCTCCTCCGCGCGCGAAACTGCCGCGCGAGTCGCTGCGGCGACCATCGCTCGGTCTATTCTCCGAGAGACGCTCGGCGTTGAAGTCACCAGCCATGTGATCTCAATTGGTGAGTCCGAGCCTTACGACGGCCCGCTGCCAACGTTTGCACACCAAACAGCTATCGATGAGTCTCCAGTCCGCGCGTTCGCCAAGGACGCCGAGGAGTCGATGGTCGCTGAGATTGAGGCTGCGAAGAAGCAAGGCGATACGCTTGGCGGCATTGTTGAGGTAGTCGTCCATGGTTTGCCAGTTGGACTCGGCTCTCACATTTCGGGCGAAGCGCGCCTGGATGCACAGCTTGCTGGCGCGTTGATGGGCATCCAATCGGTCAAGGGTGTCGAAATTGGCGATGGCTTTGAGGAAGCACGCCGTCGAGGCACGAAGGCACACGACGAAATGGTGCGTACCGAAACCGGTGTCGATCGTCTGACAAACCGCGCTGGTGGTTTGGAAGGTGGCATGACTAACGGTCAGCCACTGGTTGTCCGTGCTGCCATGAAGCCAATTTCCACCGTTCCTCGTGCGCTGAAGACCGTGGACATGGCTACGGGTGCTGCAGCGACTGCAATTCACCAGCGTTCAGATGTGTGTGCTGTACCTGCTGGCGGCGTTGTGGCCGAGGCAATGGTGGCCTTGACGCTTGCCAAGGCTGTACTTGAGAAGTTCGGTGGGGACAGCCTCACCGAGACAAAGCGAAACGTTTCGGGTTACCTTGAGCAGGTCTCTCGTCGTCTCGATTGGGAATAGGACGCAAACGCAGGAATGGCTACACCATTAGTCGTACTTATTGGCCCACCAGGCTCTGGAAAATCGACAATTGGACGTCGTCTAGCGCGGGCCATGAACGTCCCCTTGACGGACACAGATCACATGATCGAGGCCCGCGAGAACGGGACATGTGGCGATGTCTTCACTCGTCTCGGAGAACCTGAGTTTCGTCGTGTTGAAGAAGATGTCGTTGCTGAAGCGCTTACTCATGAAGGCATCATTTCTTTGGGCGGTGGTGCGGTCCTGTCAGCAGCGACCCGTGAGCGGTTGGCAAATCATCCCGTTGTGTACCTCGAAGTAAGTGCCGAAGAGGGGATTCGTCGTACAGCAAACGAGAACACCCGCCCCGTTCTGGCAGCAGAGGATCCGGCGGCGCACTACCGGGCTCTGTTGGAGTATCGAACACCGTTTTATGAAGAGGCAGCGAGCTTCAAGGTTCGTTCAGATCAGCGTTCTCCCCAGCGCGTCGTGTCTGAAATCCTGAGCTATCTCGATGTTGAGGAAGACGAAGCGTAAATTGTTGTAGAGTGCCTTCATCTGCGAAAGGATGTTTACTTCACAATGACCATCATTGACGTCAACGGTCCAGCTCCATACCAGGTCCATATGGGCTACGGATTGACGAAGGACATTGCTGAGGCTGCATCCTTCGCTGCGAATATTGCCATCATTCATCAGGGCAGTGTGGCGCCAGGTGCGCAGGCGATTTCTGACGCATTGGTCGCTCTCGGCAAGAACGCATTCTTGGTGGAAGTCCCGGATGCCGAGGCAGGAAAGACCCTTGATGTGTGCGAGCGCCTGTGGGGTCTCTTTGGCGAGAAGCGCATGGGCCGCAAGGATGCAGTGATCGCAGTGGGTGGCGGCGCTGCGACAGACCTAGGTGGCTTCGTAGCTGCAGCATGGATGCGTGGCATTGATGTCATCCAGGTTCCCACCACGTTGCTGGCCATGGTCGACGCAGCTGTTGGTGGCAAGACCGGCATCAATACGGCAGCCGGAAAGAACCTCGTGGGCGCTTTCCACGAACCACGCGCAGTGTTCCTCGACCTCGATTTCCTGCGCACGTTGCCAACAGAAGAATTGATCGCCGGATCTGCAGAGATCATCAAGGCAGGCTTCATTGTTGACACCAGGATCTTGGATTTGTACGAGTCTGACCCAGCGGGCTGTTTGGACGTCGATAAGCACCTTCCAGAGCTGATCCAACGCGCGGTCGAAGTCAAAGCACATGTTGTGAGTGAAGATTTGAAGGAGGCTGGTCTCCGCGAGATTCTCAACTACGGTCACACGTTCGGCCACGCTGTTGAGCGTTACGAAGAGTACCGCTGGCGTCACGGCCACGCAGTTGCCGTTGGCATGGTGTACGTTGCAGAGCTTGCGAAGGCAGCTGGCCTCATTGATCAGGAGCTTGTAGATCGCCATCGCACAATTCTCGAATCCATCGGGCTTCCCACCACTTACGATGCCGGACTTTACGACGAACTTTTCGACGGCATGGCCCGTGACAAGAAGAATCGCGCCGGCAACATTCGCTTTGTCGTGTTGACCGCTCCTGGTGCGACCGACCGTTTGGTCGGCCCAAGCGAGGAACTGTTGCGTACCGCTTATGAAACAACGGTCGACAATGGTGTTCCTGCTGCAGCTGCATCAGCGAGGAAGGGGCTCTAATGGCGAAAAAGCACGTGCCAACGGTTCTTGTTCTCAATGGACCTAACCTCAATCGTCTAGGAAAGCGACAGCCAGACATCTACGGCGCCACGACCCTTGCCGACGTCGAAGCAGAGCTGCACGAACTCGCGGAAGATCTAAGCGTGTCGGTGGACTGCCGTCAGTCAAACTACGAGGGGCAACTCATCGAGTGGGCTCATGAGGCTGCCGATAAGAAGTTGCCCGTGATCATTAATCCAGGTGGCTTTACCCACACGTCAGTTGCCCTTCGAGACGCGTTGGCCGAAGTCGCTGACGAAGCTGGTTTCTGGGAAGTTCACATCTCAAACGTGCATGCACGCGAGCCATTCCGCGCGCATTCCTATCTTTCGCCACTAGCCTCCGGCATTATCGTTGGCTGTGGTACTGACGGCTATGGTCTTGCTTTGCGCCAAGCCGCGAAGGCCGTTACCAACTGGGCAAAGGCTTGATGAGATATGAGCTCAGTCCACGCTGAACGACGATCCCGACTTGCAGCAGCCTTGGCCGAGAGTGGCTGTGATTGCTTCATCACCAGCTTGCCTACTCATGTTCAATGGTTGACAGGCTTCGCAAGTTCCAATGCTGCGTTGCTATGCACGGCAGATGGCACTGCGACGATCGCAACTGATGGTCGCTATACAGAACAAGTCAAAGCTCAAGCACCAGATGTTCCATCGATTCGAGCTCGAGCGTGCGCAGCTGCCTTGATTGGAACGCTCCTCGGCGACACCACATCAGCCACGCCACGTCGCATCGGTGTCGAAGCAGCGCATGTCAGCGTCGCAGAGCTTGCCAAGCTCACCACCGCAGTAGATGCTGATGCACGAGAAGACGTCGTCAAGCCCGAACTGGTTCATACCACCGGGGTGGTGGAAAAACTTCGGGAAGTGAAAAACGCAGCTGAACTGCACGCACTGCGTCACGCGGCATCGATTGCAGTAGAGGCTCTCCACGATCTGGTAGTTGCGGATCTGATTGTCGCGGGCAAGAGCGAGCGCGAAGTTGCTGCGGAACTTGAATACCGGATGCGGATTCGGGGCGCGGACAGGCCTAGCTTCGACACCATTGTGGCTTCTGGACCGAATTCCGCGCGCCCACATCACGGCGCTGAAGACCGAAAGCTTGTCGACGGCGACCTGGTCACCATTGACTTCGGAGCGTTTGCCGGTGGCTATAACTCTGACATGACGCGCACGTTCATTGTCGGTGGCTTCGAATCTGGAAGTGAGTTTTCGCGGAAGATTTACAACATTGTGCTGGAGGCGCAGCGTGCCGGTATAGACGCAGCACGAGCCGGAACTGCACTTGTTGACGTAGATAAAGCTAGCCGTTCCGTGATTGACAAGGCCGGGTACGGAGCATTCTTCGTTCATTCGACTGGACATGGCATTGGTATTGATGTCCACGAAGCTCCATTTGCTGCAATGTCGGGGAGTGGCACGCTGGAGCCAGGTATAACGCTCACAATTGAGCCGGGGATTTATGTACCGGATATGGGTGGCGTACGCATTGAAGACACACTCATCATTACTGATGGGGTACCCGAGATCATCACGGAATTTCCAAAGTAGAGACCACGGAGTAGCGACCACCCACCTGGGCAAATGTGGATAAATGTCCACAGGATTCGGCGTGCCATTTCAAGTCGAACCGCTTGAGGGGTATCGTTAACAGGTCAATACTCGCGTTTAGATCATTTACAGGAGATTCCGTGGCATCCACGTCTGACTTTAAGAACGGCCTTGTGCTGCAGATCGACAACAAGCTGCAGCAGATCGTTGAATTCCAGCACGTTAAGCCGGGCAAGGGTCCAGCATTCGTTCGTACGAAGCTGAAGGACGTCGTCACCGGCAAGGTCACCGACAAGACGTTCAACGCAGGTGTCAAGGTCGATGTGGCAACGGTCGACCGCCGCGACATGACCTACCTGTACCGCGAAGGCGAAGACTTCGTCCTCATGGATGACAAGACCTACGACCAGATCAACGTTGCTCCAGCTCTCATGGGCGAGGGTGCTCGTTTCCTGATCGAGAACACCCAGGTACAGGTTTCTTTCCACGAAGGTCAGGTTCTTTTCGCGGAAATGCCTGTCGCTGTTGAGCTTGCAGTGCAGCACACCGACCCAGGCCTGCAGGGCGACCGTTCCAGCGGTGGCACCAAGCCAGCTACCTTGGAAACCGGCGCAGAGGTTCAGGTTCCACTGTTCATCGAGACCGGCGACATCCTGAAGATCGACACGCGCGACGGCTCGTACGTCACTCGCGTCAACAACTAACCCATCTCGGTTGAAAGCAGAATCTGATTTTCAATGACCGATAAGGACACCAAGGGTAAGCGGGAAACCAACTACAAGCGTCATGGTTCCCGCTACCGCGCGCGTCGTCGCGCCGTTGACTTGCTTTTCGAAGCCGAGCAGCGTGGCGTTGACATCAACAGGCTTGTCGACGAGCGCCTGGACATGGCACGCGACCCAGAATCGGGTGTAAACCCGGTTCCGGAATACGCCGAGACGATCGCACGTGGCGTGGCTGCTGAACTGGTCACAATCGACGAGACAATTGCGTCGTATTTGACGGATGAATGGCCACTCCGCCGAATCCCGGCGGTTGACCGTGCCATTTTGCGGGTGAGCACCTGGGAACTGTTCTTCAACTCTGAGGTCCCACCTCGCGTCGCAGTGGTTGAGGGCGTTGAATTGGCCTCGGAGTACTCCACTGATGTTGCTCCGCCATACATCAATGCTGTTCTTGATGCTGAGGCTGATATTGCAGATCAGGCACGTTTGGCTGCAGCTGCCGTGAGCTCGATCGTGGTGGAGGCTCCAACTGAGGAAACTCCAGCAGATTCTGCAGAACCAGTTATTCAGGACGGCGAAGCCACCCCCGAGCACGCTGTAGCAGAAGTTTCAGAGCAGGAGAAGAACGACTAGTTCGTCGTCACGCGAGTAGAACTCTTGATACCACCCGCGCCGAGTCCCTTCAGGGATTGGGAGCTCGGGTGGTATTCTTGTTTTCGGATCCGTGTCCACACGGGACATCCTTTAACGGACCGCACTGAGAGGCGGGGAAGGAGGTCACGATGAGCGACAGCACGATTCCGGAAACTTCAACTGAATTGTTGAATGCAGAAGAAGTTAGTCGGACCGTTGCGCGCATCGCGCACCAGATCATCGAGAAGACTGCTCTGGATGGAACGAATGCAAAACGCGTTGTTTTGCTGGGTATTCCTTCCGGTGGCGTTCCATTGGCCGAGAGGCTGGCGGAACGTATCGAGACATATTCGGGCGTACGCCCTGAGACTGGTTCTCTGGACATCACATTGTTCCGAGACGACTTGCGGGATCGACCACACCGAGCTCTATTGCCTACGCGCATTCCTGCTGCAGGTATTGATGGCACCATTGTTGTCCTGGTTGATGACGTACTTTTTTCGGGTCGTACCATCCGCGCTGCACTAGATGCATTGAACGATATTGGTCGACCAGACATTATTCAGCTCGCGGTTTTGGTTGATCGAGGCCACCGTCAGCTGCCAATTCGCGCTGATTACGTCGGCAAGAATTTGCCTACTGCGCGTGGTGAAGACGTCCGGGTACTTGTAGAGGACATTGATGGCGTCGATTCCGTCATCCTCACTAGGGGCGGAGCGTAAAAAGTGAAGCATTTGCTCAGCATTGCTGATTTGTCGCAGGACGAAATCATTCAGTTGATGGATGAAGCAGATCGATTCCGAGAGGCCCTTGCGGGTCGCGAAATCAAGAAGCTGCCGACCCTGCGAGGTCGTACCATTTTTACTTTGTTCTACGAGAATTCCACTCGCACCCGCGCGTCATTTGAAACCGCAGGTAAGTGGATGAGCGCCGATGTCATCAATATTTCGGCATCGTCTTCGTCTGTGAAGAAGGGCGAAAGCCTGAAGGACACCGCGTTGACCCTGGATGCGATTGGCGGCGACGCGATCGTCGTAAGGCATCCATCTTCGGGTGCCGCAAAGTTGATTGCCGGTTGGACCGATGAGTTCGGCAACGGCCCATCGGTGATCAACGCTGGCGATGGTAAGCACCAGCACCCAACGCAGGCACTGCTCGATGCAGTGACGTTGCGTCAACGCCTGGGCGAGATCAAGGGCCGGAAGATCGTCCTGGTTGGCGATATCTTGCATTCGCGCGTGGCGCGGTCGAACGCTGATTTGCTCAGCAAGCTCGGTGCCGAGGTTGTCTTTGTGGCACCGCCGACCTTGTTGCCTTTTGGCGTCGAGACCTGGCCGGTTCAGGTTGCTCACCGCATGGAGCCTGAGCTTCCCGATGCCGACGCTGTCATGATGCTCCGCGTCCAGCAGGAACGCATGAACGGTGGTTTCTTCCCATCTCACCGCGAGTACGCCACCCGTTATGGGTTGTCACGCGCTCGGGAAAAGATGCTTCGCGACGACTGCGTTGTGCTTCACCCTGGTCCAATGTTGCGTGGCATGGAAATCAACGACCACGTTGCAGATTTGCCACGCACAGCTGTCTTGCAGCAGGTATCTAATGGTGTGCATGTCCGCATGGCGGTCCTGTTCACACTGCTCACAGCTGGTATCGAGTCTTCCTCGGAAGGACATGCAAAGTGACTACTGAACATCACAGCGACAAAGAATTTCCACCAGTAGGTCCGCTTGCAGCACCAGCGACCGGCGAGCTCTTGCTAAAGAGTGTGCGCCCATACGGCGAAGGTGACGACGTCAACGTCCTAGTGAAGGACGGTGTTATCGCCGAAATCGGCGCTGATGTCGCTGCATCTAGCGAAGAAGCTCGCATTCTTGAGTTTGATTCGCTCGTGTTGTTGCCAGGTCTCGTTGATATTCACGTACATCTGCGGGAACCAGGACGCGAAGATACTGAAACTCTGGCTACGGGTTCGGCAGCTGCCGCGCTCGGAGGCTTCACCGCCGTATTCACCATGGCCAACACCTCGCCAGTGACGGACGATCCGTCGATCGCTGAATCAGTCTGGCTAAAGGCACAGGCCCTGGGGCTGTGCGATGTCCACCCGGTTGGATCTATCACAAAGGGGCTGCAGGGCCAGAACCTGACCGAGTTCGGCATGATGGCTGACTCTCAGGCCAAGGTCCGCATGTTTTCTGACGATGGCAAGTGCGTAGATAATCCACTCATCATGCGTCGCGCAATTGAGTACGCCCGCGGCGAAGACGTATTGCTTGCACAGCACTGCGAGGATCCACGCCTCACCGCGGATGCAAGTGCACACGAGGGCGCAACAGCTGCTCGGTTGGGGTTGACGGGATGGCCTCGCGTTGCGGAAGAGTCCATTGTTGCGCGTGATGCCATCATGGCCCGTGACTACGGCGGGCGCATGCACATTTGCCATGCCTCAACGGAAGGCACGGTCGAATTAGTGAAGTGGGCTAAGGAACACGATATTCCGCTGACGGCGGAAGTGACCCCACACCACTTGATTCTCACTGATGCAGTGCTGGAAACCTACGATGGTGTGTACCGCGTCAATCCACCGCTTCGCGAGGATCGCGACACTATCGCTCTACGCGAAGCCCTAATCGACGGCACCATTGACTGTGTAGCCACCGACCATGCGCCACACGGCTCTGAAGAGAAGTGCTGCGAGTTCGAGTTCGCGAAGCCCGGCATGCTCGGTCTTGAAACCTCAATGCCAATCATCGCTGAACAGTTCGTCCTGAACGGACCATGTGACTGGCGCTGGCTGGCCAAGGTAATGAGTGAACGCCCCGCTGAGATCGTGAAGCTTCCTGGCCATGGTCGGCCAATCGCAGTTGGCGAGCCAGCCAACTTGACGGTTGTCGACCCAGGCAAGAAGTGGACGGTATCTGGAGAAGAGCTCGCATCGAAGTCGTCCAACACGCCCTACGAATCTATGGAGATGGCAGTTTCTGTGGCCGCTACAGTTTTGCGTGGCCGAGTCACTGCACTCGACGGTGAGGTCGAAGCGTGAGTTCGTCGTCCTCTTCCACAAACATTAACGATGGTGTTCGCACCACCGAACTTGAAACCCCAATGCAGAAAGGCAGTGAAGTGAGTAAAGAGCCAGCAGGGGCTAATACTCCCGCCGTACTGGTCCTAGCCGATGGCCGAGTTTTCCGAGGCCGTGGATTCGGCGCAACCGGGCAGACGCTCGGTGAGGCAGTCTTTACGACTGCAATGACCGGTTACCAGGAAACACTGACCGACCCTTCCTTCCACCGTCAAATTGTGGTGGCAACTGCCCCGCAGATCGGTAACACCGGTTGGAACGACGAAGACTCTGAGTCTCGTGACGGAAAGATTTGGGTAGCTGGCTACGTCATTCGTGACCTGTCTCGTACGGTTTCCAACTGGCGAGCTAAGCGCAGCCTGGTTGACGAGATGGTGGCACAGGGCATCGTTGGTATCCGCCAAATCGATACTCGTGCTCTGGTTCGCCATCTTCGTGACAATGGTTCGATCGCAGCCGGCATCTTCAGCGGTGAAGCTGCAACACAGCCGGTCGAAGAACTCGTCGAGATCGTTAAGTCGCAGCCATCCATGGCAGGCGCAGACCTGTCAGCAGACGTTACGTGCGACGAAGCTTACGTCGTCAAGCCAGAAGGCGAAAAGAAGGCAACCATTGTTGCCTATGACTTGGGCATCAAGCAGAACACCCCACGCGAGCTAGCTAAGCGGGGCGCAGAGGTCATCATGGTGCCTGCCAATACTCCGTACAAGGAGATCAAGGAAAATTACTCCCCAGACGGTGTGTTCCTGTCGAACGGCCCAGGCGACCCCGCAACTGCAGATGAAATGGTGCAGGTAGCAATGGACGTCATGAACGACGATATGCCACTCTTTGGTATCTGCTTCGGTAACCAGATCCTTGGCCGCGCCTTCGGTATGAACACCTACAAGATGCGCTTTGGACACCGCGGTATCAACGTGCCTGTTAAGGATCACACTGACGACACCATCTACATCACCGCGCAGAACCACGGCTTCGCGCTCGAAGGTGAAGCTGGCAAGACGTTTGAGACACCTTGGGGCCCAGCACAGGTCACCCACACCTGCCTTAACGACGACGTCGTCGAGGGCGTATCCCTGCTGAACGGTAAGGCATTCTCGGTGCAGTACCACCCGGAGTCCGCAGCTGGTCCGAATGATGCACGCAATCTATTTGACCGCTTCATGACGCTCATCGCATCGACCAAGAACTCCGAGAACTAGGAAAGGCTAGAGCAAAACACCATGCCACGTCGTACAGACATTAATCACGTACTGGTCATCGGCTCTGGCCCGATTGTTATCGGACAGGCTTGTGAATTCGACTACTCCGGTACCCAGGCTTGCCGCGTACTGAAGGAAGAGGGACTCCGGGTCACCTTGGTGAACTCGAACCCTGCAACCATCATGACGGACCCAGAGTTCGCTGATGCAACGTACATCGAGCCAATTCAAACCTCCTACATCGAGAAGATTTTCGAGAAGGAGAAGGCTGAAGGCCACCCAATCGATGCTGTTTTGGCAACCCTCGGTGGCCAGACTGCTCTGAATGCAGCTATCGCGCTTGATCGCGAAGGCGTGTTGGAAAAGTACGGAGTCGAGCTCATCGGCGCTGATATTCCAGCTATTCAGCGCGGTGAAGATCGCCAGATGTTCAAGGACATCGTCACCAAGATCGGTGGCGAGTCCGCTCGTTCCCGTGTCTGCCACAGCATGGAGGAAGTCCACGAAACTGTCGCCGAGCTTGGTTTGCCCGTTGTTGTCCGCCCATCATTCACTATGGGTGGCCTCGGATCTGGTCTTGCATATAACCAGGAAGACCTGGAGCGCATTGCAGGTGGCGGTCTCGCTGCATCTCCAGAAGCAAACGTCCTCATCGAAGAATCCATCCTCGGATGGAAGGAATTCGAACTGGAGCTCATGCGCGATAGTGCAGACAACGTCATCGTGATCTGCTCCATCGAGAACGTGGATGCACTGGGTGTCCACACTGGTGACTCTGTCACTGTTGCACCAGGCATGACCCTGACCGACCGTGAGTACCAGACCATGCGTGACCAGGGTATCGCCATCATTCGTGAGGTCGGTGTCGATACCGGTGGCTGTAACATTCAGTTCGCTGTGAACCCACGCGATGGCCGTATCATCACCATTGAGATGAACCCTCGCGTCTCTCGTTCCTCGGCACTGGCATCGAAGGCAACTGGCTTCCCAATCGCAAAGATCGCTTCGAAGCTGGCAATCGGATACACGCTGGACGAAATCACCAATGACATCACTGGTGCTACGCCTGCTGCATTCGAACCTGTCGAAGACTACGTCATCGTCAAGGCTCCACGCTTTGCTTTCGAGAAGTTCCCCGGCGCCGACGACACCTTGACCACCACCATGAAGTCCGTCGGTGAAGCTATGTCCATCGGGCGCAACTACATCGGTGCGCTGGGTAAGGTCATGCGTTCCCTCGAGAACAAGCCAAACGGTTTCTGGACCGCATCCGACGAGTCCTTCGCAGGCGAGCGCGCCAACGACCTCGACGCTGTCTTGGAAGACCTCAAGCGACCAACCGAAGGCCGCATCTACGACGTCGAGTTGGCACAGCGCCTCGGCGCATCAATCGAGCAGATCCACGAAGCTTCCGGACTGGATCCATGGTTCATCGCTGAGATGGAAAACCTGCAGGACATTCGTCAACAGCTTCTCGACGCACCGGTCGTCGATGAGGCACTACTGCGCGAAGCAAAGTACTGGGGTCTGTCGGATGCCCAGATTGCGGCGCTTCGTCCAGAGATGGCAGGCGAGGAGGGCGTTCGTCAGCTGCGCTGGCGTCTGAACATTCACCCTGTATTCAAGACTGTTGATACCTGCGCCGCTGAGTTCGAAGCGAAGACGCCGTACCACTACTCGGCGTATGAGCTTGATTCCGCCGCAGAGTCTGAGGTGGCACCACAGACCGAGCGCGAGAAGGTCATCATCCTTGGTTCGGGTCCGAACCGCATCGGCCAGGGTATTGAGTTCGACTACTCCTGTGTCCACGCAGCACTCGAGCTGTCGCGAGTGGGCTACGAAACCGTCATGGTCAACTGCAACCCAGAGACCGTGTCTACTGACTACGACACCGCCGACCGCCTCTACTTCGAACCACTGACGTTCGAGGATGTCATGGAGGTCTACCACGCAGAGGCACAGTCGGGCACCGTCGCAGGTGTCATCGTCCAGTTGGGTGGCCAGACTCCGTTGGGTCTCGCCGAGCGTCTTGAAGCTGCTGGTGTGCCAATCGTCGGTACGTCGCCACAGGCTATTGACCTTGCAGAAGACCGTGGTGAGTTCGGCAAGGTCCTGGAAGCTGCTGGTCTGCCAGCGCCAAAGTTTGGCACGGCAACTTCGTTCGAAGAGGCACGCGAAGTCGCTGCAGGCATTGGTTACCCAGTGTTGGTTCGTCCTTCGTATGTTCTTGGTGGCCGAGGCATGGAGATTGTCTACGACGAGGAAACTCTCGAAGACTACATCAACCGCGCAACGGAACTGTCCAGCGAGCACCCAGTATTGGTGGACCGCTTCTTGGACAACGCCATCGAAATCGATGTCGACGCTCTGTGCGATGGAACTGAGGTTTACCTCGGTGGCGTTATGGAGCACATCGAAGAAGCTGGCATTCACTCCGGTGACTCCGCATGTGCGCTGCCACCAATGACCTTGGGTGAGAACATCATCGACCTTGTTCGTGAATCCACCGCGGCTTTGGCTCATGGCATCGGTGTCAAGGGCTTGATGAACGTTCAGTACGCGCTGAAGGACGACACTCTGTACGTCATCGAAGCCAACCCACGTGCTTCTCGTACTGTGCCATTCGTTTCGAAGGCAACGTCTGTGCCGCTGGCCAAGGCTGCATCTCGTGTCATGATGGGTGCCACGATTGCGGAACTGCGCGCTGAAGGCATGATTCCAGAGGGCGTCGATGGTGGCTCGTTGCCAGAGAACTCTCCAATCGCAGTCAAGGAAGCAGTGTTGCCGTTCAATCGCTTCCAGGGCTTCGATGGTAAGGCTCTCGATAGCCTGCTGAGCCCAGAGATGAAGTCCACCGGCGAAGTTATGGGTCTCGCCGATAACTTTGGAGCTGCCTTCGCGAAGTCGCAGTCGGCAGCGTTCGGCGATCTGCCGACCGAGGGAACAATCTTCGTATCGCTCGCTAACCGCGACAAGCGCACCTTGGTCTTCCCAATCCAGCGTTTGGCAGAGAAGGGCTTCCGCATCGTCGCTACGCACGGCACGGCAGGCATGCTGCGTCGCAATGGTATCGACTGCGAGGTCGTCAATAAGCAGACGGCTCAGGGATCAGAGGTGGAAGGCGAACCAACCATCGTGGATATCATCCGGGACGGTGGAATCGACCTGATCATCAATACTCCTTCCGGTTCTGCAGGTGCTCGCTCTGACGGATATGAGATCCGTGCAGCAGCAGTGAAGATGGGCATTCCTTGTGTAACCACTGTTCAGGGAGCTGTCGCCGCTGTTCAGGGCATCTCGGCCATCACTAACGACACTGTTACTGTCCGCGCTTTGCAGCAGCTGCAGTCGCTCAAGGGGTAAGTGATGAGTACACCTCGTGCTCCGTTCGGCGATCGGCTGCTTGACGCTACCGAGCAGCGTGGTCGACTGTGCGTAGGCATTGACCCACACCCAAGTCTCCTCGAGGCATGGGAACTTCCAGTCAATGTTGACGGCTTGAAGACCTTCACTAACACCTGCGTAGAGGCCTTTGCCGATACCGCAGCATTGGTGAAGCCGCAGGTCGCCTTTTTCGAGGCCTTCGGCTCCGGTGGTTTCGCAGTGCTGGAGCAAGCACTAGCCGATCTCTCATCCGGTGGAGCGTTAACTCTTGCTGATGCCAAGCGAGGCGACATCGGGTCCACCATGGCTGCTTATGCTCAGGCTTGGCTTTCCGACGATTCGCCATTGGCTGCGGACTCCGTCACTGTGTCTCCGTATCTCGGATTCGGATCCCTGGATCCTGCCCTCGAGATGGCTGAAGCGACAGGCCGTGGTCTGTTTGTTCTGGCTGCCACCTCAAATCCAGAGGGTGCCAGTGTGCAGACAGCCGTCGTCACGCGGGAAGATGGGGAACAGCGCTCCCTGTCACAGCTGATTGTCGATTCGGCATCGAGTGTTAACAAGCGGTCGATGGCGGCCGGCGCGCGTGCTGGATCAGTGGGTGTCGTCGTTGGTGCAACCCTGGTGGAGTCGCCCGATTTGGACGAGCTGTCAGGTCCGATTCTGTTGCCTGGTGTGGGTGCACAGGGTGCCGGAGCGGAGGATGTGAACCGTTTGGTGGGAGCGTCTGCTCGGTTAGCTCTGCCAAGCGTCTCACGTGGGATTTTGAAGACTGGACCGAGTGTTCAGGCGCTTCGGGAAGCCGTTGCGCGGATTGCTTCGGAGTTCCCTGTGTAAACCATGAACACCCGTAGCGACGCTACGATCCGTGTCGTTCAGAGCGAAACGGCCCCACCTGCAGGTATTCAAATTGGATACAAACAGGCTGGGGTCGTTTACTTGTTTCGAATTATCTGGCATTTGGGTGCTACAATCGCCAAAGCTGACCTGTTCACGCAGGTGGCACCACCCGAAGCGGTGAAATATATTTCACTTTTCTGGTGTGTCACCGCGAGTGATTGACAAACCTCAATCGTTCTCGTGTACGGTCACCCTCCAGTTCGACTAATCATCGAACCGGTAGCTTTTTATACCGACCAATTAACCTACGAAATAACGGAGGAACCGTGGCCCTTCCGCAGTTGACCCCAGAGCAGCGTGCAGCAGCCCTCGAAAAGGCAGCTCAGGCTCGCAAGGTCCGTGCAGAGCTCAAGGACAAGCTGAAGCGTGGCGCAACCGATCTGCCAGAGGTCCTGAAGCAGGCTGACGAAGACGAGATCATCGGCAAGATGAAGGTCTCGGCACTGCTTGAGGCAATGCCAAAGGTGGGTAAGGTCAAGGCCCAGGACATCATGACTGACCTCGAGATCGCACAGACCCGTCGTCTGCGTGGTCTGGGCGACCGCCAGCGTCGTGCATTGCTGGAGCGTTTCGGCTACAACGTCGAGGACTAGGCAATATGACCGGGACTGAATCTGCCAGGCTCGTGGTACTTGCGGGTCCTGCCGGAGTCGGGAAGTCAACCGTTGTTGGCCGGCTTCGTTCCGAAGTTCCGGGGCTGTATTTCAGCGTTTCTATGACTACCCGGTCACCTCGACCGGGAGAGGTTGAAGGACGCGACTATTTCTTCGTCAGTGCTGATGATTTCCAGGATCGCATCGACAACGATGAGATGCTGGAGTGGGCTGATATTCATGGTGGTTTGCAGCGTTCAGGCACACCGAGACAGCCAGTAGAAGATGCATTGGCGCAAGGCCGTCCTGTTCTCGTGGAGGTGGATCTCGCGGGTGCTCGCAGCATTCGTCAGGCTCAGCCAGATGCACATTTGCTATTCTTGGCCCCACCTAGCTGGGACATTTTGGTCGAGCGTCTTACCGGACGTGGTACCGAATCGGCAGAGAATATCGCTCGGCGTCTCGAAACCGCACGCACCGAAATGGATGCCCAAGGAGAATTCGACACCGTCGTGGTCAATGACAATGTTGACGATGCAGTTGCAGCTATCGCAGCCGCACTGACGGGTTCGAACTGACGCGGACTATTTTGGGCTGGAGTTCACAGGGATACACTTGATATCACGGCTCTAGCCAATTTCTCATTCTTATTAATTTCTAGTTCAGGAAGATCGTTTACGTGACCCAGGACAGCACTACCACTGAGGCAGTCTTTGACCCGCCAGTTGGTATTACCAACCCACCAATCGATGAATTGCTGGACAAGGCATCGTCGAAGTACGCCCTCGCGATTTTCGCTGCGAAGCGCGCTCGCCAGATCAATGACTACTACCAGCAGCTCGATGACGGCATGTTGGAGTATGTAGGTCCGCTGGTGACGCCGGCTGTGGCTGAGAAGCCACTCTCCATCGCGCTGCGCGAAATCAACGCAGGTCTGCTGGAGCACACCGAAGGCTAGAAAACAGCTAGAAACTAGTTAGCCTTGCACGTATCCTTGGGTAATTAACCCGCAGGTACGTACACAGGAGAACTCAACACAATGGCCGCTGGCTACCCCGATGATTCCACTTCGTTGAAGATTGTCGTCGGTGTAGCCGGCGGCATTGCTGCGTATAAGGCCTGCCATTTGGTACGTGCCTTCACCGAGCGGGGTCATTCCGTCCGCGTGGTGCCAACGGAATCTGCACTGAAGTTTGTGGGCGCTGCGACATTCGAAGCGTTATCAGGCAACCCCGTAGCGACGACAGTCTTTGAAGCAGTGGACGAAGTGCAGCACGTTCGCGTCGGTCAGGACGCAGACCTTATCGTCATCGCGCCTGCCACCGCAGATTTGATGGCTCGAGCGGCGCATGGACAGGCCAATGACATGCTGACTGCAACGTTGCTTGTTGCCACCTGCCCAGTAGTTTTTGCTCCGGCCATGCACACCGAGATGTGGAACCATCCGGCGACTCAGGATAACGTCGCTACGTTACGTCGCCATGGCAAGATCGTGCTACCACCGGCACATGGCCGATTGACAGGCAAGGACACGGGTCCCGGACGTTTGCCAGAGCCCGAACAAATTGCAAAGTTGGCGTTGTTGGCTGCACGTGCACCACAGGCTTTTGCACAGGATCTCGCGGGCAAGCACGTCGTAATCACTGCGGGTGGTACCCGCGAGGCGATTGATCCGGTGCGCTTTATCGGAAATCATTCGTCGGGGCGTCAAGGCTACGCTATTGCTGAAGTGGCAGCTGCGCGTGGCGCGGATGTCACGCTCATTGCCGGCGCTACCGACGAATTGCCGGTGCCTGCTGGCGCGAATGTGGTCCGAATTGGTTCAGCTCGCGAGATGGAGAAGGCGGTAGCAGACGCTGCACCAGAAGCGGACGTGTGCATTTTCGCGGCGGCGGTCGCTGATTTCCGGCCGGCTAACGAAGCGACCTCGAAGATGAAGAAGGGCAGTGCCGATGATGCGCTGACTCGGATTGATCTGATTGAGAACCCAGATATTTTGGCGACGACGGTGCAGCGTCGTGAAGCTGGAGAGATTCCTGCCTCCACTGTCCTGGTCGGCTTCGCCGCCGAAACTGGCGACGACAGCCACACTCCGCTGGAGTTTGCAAAGGTCAAGCTGGCAAAGAAGGGCTGTGACGTTTTGCTGTGTAACGATGTTTCCGCAGGCAAGACATTTGGCTCGGACGACAACGTCGGATGGCTGTTAGATTCGACCGGTGCAGTAGTTGATGTGCCTTTCGGCACAAAGTATGAAGTGGCGTCGCATTTGCTGGACCACGTTGTGACAATAGTGAACCGCTTAGTCTAGACTGAGCAGGGTTATTATCGCTGCAATAGAAGGAAGTACCGTGGCACGTCACCTGCGCCTCTTCTCCAGTGAGTCCGTCACTGAGGGCCACCCGGACAAAATTTGCGACTCCATTTCGGATGCAATCCTGGACGCAATGCTGACTGAGGATCCGCATAGCCGCGTTGCTGTCGAGACAGTCGTTACCACCGGCCTGGTGCACGTTGTCGGTGAAGTTCGGACGGAAGGTTACGTGGATATTCCACGCATTGTCCGCGAGCGACTGCGTGATATCGGCTTCGACTCGTCGGAAAAGGGCTTCGACGGCACGACGTGTGGCGTATCGGTATCTATTGGCGAGCAGTCCGCTGAAATCTCGGATGGCGTAACGACGTCGCTTGAAGCGCGTGATGCCGCAGGAGCCGAGCTCGAAGAAGAAGACCTCGCTGGTGCTGGTGACCAGGGCCTCATGTTCGGATATGCGACGAATGAAACTCCTGAGTTCATGCCACTGCCCATTGCGCTGGCACATCGACTGGCTCGTCGACTGACACAGGTACGCAAGGAGGGCATTGTCCCGCATTTGCGCCCAGATGGAAAGACCCAGGTGACGCTTGCTTACGATGTCGATAACAGCCCGAAGTACATCGACACGATCGTAATTTCTACTCAGCACGATCCAGGCATCACTCAGGACTGGCTGAAGCAGCAACTACACGAGCACGTGATTTCGTGGGTGATCAAGGAAACCAACCTGGAACACATGGTCACTGGTGAGCTGACACTGCTCATTAACCCGTCAGGTTCCTTCGTCGTCGGTGGACCGATGGGCGATGCCGGTCTGACGGGACGCAAGATCATCGTGGACACCTATGGTGGCATGGCTCGTCACGGCGGTGGCGCATTCTCCGGTAAGGACCCATCGAAGGTGGATCGCTCCGCTGCCTACGCCATGCGGTGGGTAGCAAAGAACATCGTTGCCGCTGGCCTCGCTGACCGTGCTGAGATCCAGGTTGCTTACGCCATTGGCCGCGCGAATCCAGTTGGCCTGTATGTCGAGACTTTCGGTACCGGAAAGGTACCGGCCGAAGTCATCGAACAGGCTGTAGACAAGGTATTCGATCTGCGTCCAGCAGCCATCATTCGTGATCTTGATTTGAAGCGTCCTATTTACGCAGCGACAGCTGCATACGGTCACTTTGGTCGTACCGATCTTGATCTTCCGTGGGAACGACTGAACCGCGTTGATGACCTGAAGGCTGCAGCTGGCCTATGATAGGCCACCGTGAGTAACGAAACCCGAGCCGATGAAGCAACCCCCGCGTTGCCCGTCGCTCGGGTTTTGCCTTTGTTGGGTTTACCCCAGTTGGACAGGCCTTTCGACTACTTGGTGAAGCCGGAACACGACGCAGCTGCACAGCCAGGAGTTCGGGTTCGGATCCGTTTCAATGGCCAGCTCGTTAATGGCATCGTGTTGGAAAGAGTGAAGGAGCCAGCTCACCAGGGCCGGCTGACACCGCTGAAAGACGTGATCTCGCCAGAAATTGTCTATCCACCTCAACTGGCTCGACTCGTCGATACGCTAGCGCAGTATTACGGTGGCGTGCGTTCGGATATCATCCGGTCCGCAGTACCGACGCGGCACGCGCGTGCAGAGAAGCAACGTCTGAAGCACCACAGCAATGACAACGAACCGTATGAGCCTCCGACATGGGAGGAGCTGGGCGCACTTGTTACCGAAGATATCGATGTTAGTTCCTGGAATGCCTACGCGTATGCGCAGTCCTATATTGCAGCTGTACTTGACGGGCAGCCGGCGCGTGCTGCTTGGCATCCAACACCAGGGGAGAACACCACACTCCGCATCGCTGAGTTAGCTGCCTCTGTGGCGCGTGCAGGTGGCGGTGTCTTGATTGTGGTGCCCGATCAGCGACGCATCGACCAGCTCGACGTAGAGCTGCGCAACTTCGTGTCGCCACGTCAAATCACGACGCTGGCAGCAGGCACGGGTCCGGAATCTCGCTATCGCCGCTACCTTGACATCTTGCATGGCCAGGGCCGACTCGTGATTGGCACACGGTCTGCGGTGTTCGCTCCTGTGCTCAATCTGCGTCTGTTAGTGGTGCTTGACGACGCCGACGATAACCTCGCCGATCCGCGTGCACCATATGTGCATGCCCGCACGGTCGCAGTGACACGTAGTCAACAAGAGGGATGCGCGCTGCTGATGGGATCACAGACCCGTTCAGCTGAGATGCAGCAACTGGTCGATTCACGGTGGGCGCACAATTTAGTCGCAACCACGGAAGCTTTGGAACAACGCATGCCTGTGATGATCGCGTCGTCAGATTCGATTGCTGATCCAGAAAACATGTCTCGGTCCCGACTTCCTGCTGCAGCATTTCGACATGCCCGCGCGGCACTGCGCGCTGACCTACCGGTGCTCGTGCAAGTTCCACGCAAGGGCTACATGCCCACGCTGTCCTGCCAACGCTGTGGCACGCCCGCACGGTGCCGTCACTGCAATGGCCCGCTCGGTATTCCGACAAGTAAGAATCCTGATGAACCCGCTCCACCAACGTGCCGTTGGTGTGGCCGCATCGATGTCCATCATCGTTGTCACGAGTGCGGTTCACCGCGCATCAGGCCTACGATTCTCGGAACCGATCGCACGGCTGAAGAGATGGGACTCGCATTTCGTCCTTTTCCTGTTGTGATGTCGTCGGGCGATCACATTGTGACGGAGATTCCCACTGGTGGACGGATCGTCGTCGCAACGCCGGGTGCTGAACCTCACGTTGAGGGAGGGTACGGAACCACGTTGATTCTGGATACCTGGGTGACGCTGGGACATCAGGATCTGCGTGCCGACGAAGACGCGCTGGCGACCTGGGCAAAAGCCGTAGCCTTAACTCGGCCTGGGGTTGACGGCGGACATGTCATCATCGATGCGGACGCGGCGGTTCCCGTGGTGCATGACTTGCTGGGCTGGAATATTGTCGCCGCTGCGGAACGTGAACTTGCAGATAGGGCAGCCGCTGGGTTGCCACCAGCGACATCGATGGCGGCTATCGACGGCACCGCGCGGGCGATCGATCGGTTCGCGGCTGATTTCCGTGCTCCGGAAGGGGCAGAGCTGCTGGGCCCAGTTGAGCTGCCAGCGACTATGCGTCCTCCAGCAGGTGTTGAGCCAGGAACGCCGATTCGTCGGCTGCTAGTACGGGTGCAACGATCCCAAGCTGCAGAGTTGGGCGCTCGGTTGCGGGAAGCACAAAGCGTTCGAGCCACAAACAAGGAGCCAACACCTGTGCGGGTGATCGTTGACCCAGTTCGTTTCGGATAGCTGCTGGGATACGATGAAACTCTAGAAGTTAGGTAGAGGAGTTGGTGTAGCCACATGACCGTTCGCAGTGTTCGCTTGTTTGGAGATCCCGTCTTGGTATCTCGTGCAGATGAGGTCACAGATTTTGACCACACATTGGAAACATTGGTGAACGACATGTTGGACACCATGGATGAGCAAGGCGGGGTCGGCCTCGCCGCCAACCAGGTCGGAGTGCTCCAGCGCGTATTCGTCTACGACTGCGAAGGTGTCCGTGGGCACATTGTGAACCCCGAGTGGGAAGCTATCGGCGAAGACACTCTGTTCGAAGAGGAAGGGTGCCTCTCCATTCCCGGCGTCAATGCAAAGGCCACTCGTTTTGCCAAGGTGCGGGTTACCGGTCAGGATTGCAAAGGCGTTCCAGTGGCAGTAGAAGGTGAAGGCCTGCTGTCCCGGTGTATTCAGCACGAGACGGATCACTTGGACGGCGTGTTGTTCTTGAAGCGCCTCGATAAGGAAGAGCGCAAGTCAGCTATGAAGCAGCTTCGTCAGCAGGAGTGGTTTTAATGCGGTTGATTTTCGCGGGCACACCACAGCCGGCAGTTCCAGCTCTGGAAGCACTGATTGCGCACCCTGACCATGAGGTCGTTGCGGTATTGACCCGCCCCGATGCCCCTTTCGGGCGGAAGCGTACGCTGCGCCCATCTCCAGTGAAAGAAATTGCAGTCAAGCACGGTATCGAGGTGCTTACACCGGAGAATCTGCGCGACGAGTCGGCTCGCGAGCGACTCTCTGAACTTGCTCCTGACTGTATTCCGGTTGTTGCCTACGGCAATCTCGTTCCGAAAGACCTACTCGAGTTGCCCGCTCACGGTTGGGTTAATCTGCACTTTTCGCTGCTCCCAGCATGGCGTGGCGCAGCACCAGTTCAAGCGGCAATCGCCGCTGGCGATGACATCACCGGTGCCTCCACGTTCCGCATCGATGAAGGTCTCGATACTGGCCCTGTCCTCGGCAAAGTCACTGAAGTGATCAAGCCAACTGATACAGCCGATGATCTGCTTACTCGGCTCGCTTACTCCGGTGCCGACCTTTTGTGCGCCACGATGGACGGCCTCGCAGCCGGCACGCTCCGCCCTGAAGTTCAACCTGCAGATGGAGTGAGTTACGCCGCCAAGATTCACCCCGCAGATGCCCGGATCGATTGGACTCTTCCTGCCCACATCATCGACCGTGCGGTGCGCGCCCACACGCCAGCGCCTGGTGCCTGGACTCTGCTTGACGACGAGCGTTTCAAGGTAGGTGAGCTCCGTCTAGCCAACGTTGCTGATAGCGACGTCGAGAAGCAGCTTGCACCCGGTGAGTTGTACGTAGAAAAGAAGCGGGTGCTCGTTGGCGCGGGTGGAAACACTGCGGTAGAGCTGGTGCGCGCGCAGCCATTTGGCAAGAAGATGATGAATGCTATTGATTGGGCGCGTGGCGCAAACCCAACGGGAAAGGTCTTGGGCTAGATGGCTGAAGAAGGAAAGTCACGGGGCAATAGGCGACGCAATTCGGATGGTCAGCGTCGTGGTCAGCGAGGCAGCGGGGACCACGGTGGGCGCAATCAGGGTGCCCGCCGTGGCGGTGGCCAGCGAAGCAGTCACAACAATGGTCAGAATCGCATTGATCTTCCCCGCAAGATTGCACTGGACGTTTTGAGCGAAGTCCGCTCGCAGGGCGCGTTCGGCAACTTGCTCCTGCCGAAATTGCTGCGCAAGCACAAGCTATCCGGCCGTGATGCAGCATTCGCTACTGAAATCACGTACGGCACGCTTCGTGCTGAAGGCCTTCTCGATCAGATTCTTGCAGCTGCATCCACGCGCCCGTTGGAAGACATCGACCCTCCGTTGCTCGATGTCCTTCGTCTGGGGGCCTATCAGCTTCTTCGTACCCGTGTGGGTGCACATGCTGCTGTCGATACATCAGTCAAGGCAGCTGCAATTGTTAGTTCGCCGGGTGCCAAGGGTTTCGTCAACGCAATTTTGCGCAATGTATCCCGGCATACGGAGCAGGAGTGGCTACAGAAGATCGGCCCAGATCCACAACAGGATCCGGTTGGCTATCTCGCGTTGAGGACCAGCCACCCGCGGTGGATTGCCGATACGTTCGCTCAATCGCTTGGCGCTCAGGCTCAAGAGTTGTCGAGCGCTTTAGCAGCAGACGACGAACGCCCAATTGTCCATCTCGTCGCTCGTCCCGGTGAGATCACCGCGGAGGAGCTCGCGCTCATCACTGGCGGTGAGCAGGGGCCATGGTCGCCGACGTGTGTCCGCATTGAATCCGGCGATCCAGGCCAGTTAGAACCCGTTCGAGACGGCCTCGCTGCGGTGCAGGATGAGGGGTCGCAGCTGATTGCGCGCGCCGTCGTCAAGGCTGAAGTTGAGGGCCAAGATACGGGTCGCTGGCTGGATCTTTGTGCTGGTCCGGGCGGTAAAGCTGCGTACTTAGGTTCCGTCGCAGCGATAGATGGCGCAACTGTGGATGCCATTGAGGTAAGCGAAAAGCGTGCCACCCTGGTGTCGAATTCCACTAAGGGACTACCTGTCACGGTCCACGTTGCCGACGGTCGCGACCCTGGTATGGAACCAGGCTACGACCGCGTTCTGGTCGATGCTCCATGTTCCGGCTTGGGTTCTTTACGACGTCGCCCTGAAGCTCGGTGGCGTAAGTCAAACAAGGATATTGCCGGTTTGGTGAAGCTTCAGAATGAGCTTCTTGCCAAGGCTGTGGAGTTGACGCGGCCAGGTGGCATCATTGTCTACTCGACGTGTTCTCCGCATCTGAGAGAGACGAGGGGCATCGTTGATAAGGCAGTCCGCACGTTGAATGTCGAAGAGCTCGATGCGCACGATCTCGTTGCTCCGATGACCGACGTGGGAGCTAGTCCATCGGTACAGATGTGGCCGCATCGTCACGGCACGGACGCAATGTTTTTCGCGGTTCTGCGCAAGAAGGGTTAACGCTAGGGACGGAGCTGCAACGGGTAAGCTCAAGGCATGAGCAACCCGATCATTGCCCCGTCAATTCTTTCCGCTAACTTCGCGAAGCTGGACCGCGAGATCGAAGCTGTGTCGAACGCTGACTGGATTCACGTCGACGTCATGGACGGCCACTTTGTCCCTAATCTGTCCTTCGGTGTGCCTGTGATGGCAGCGGTGGGCACGGTCACGGATAAGCCACTTGATGTCCATTTAATGATCGAAAACCCTGAAAAGTGGGTTGACGGCTACATCGATAATGGTGCTGCAGGTGTGACTTTCCATGTGGAAGCCGCCGAAGACACCATTGCACTTGCTCGTCATCTGCGGGAGCGCGGAGTCAAAGCAGGCATCTCGTTGCGTCCTGGCACGCCTATTGAGCCGTGGTTAGACAAGTTGGCAGAGTTTGACTTGGTGTTGGTCATGAGTGTCGAGCCTGGCTTTGGTGGCCAGTCGTTCATGCCGGACCAGTTGGAGAAGGTACGCGCACTTCGCCAGCGTATCGATGCCGATGGCATCGATACCATCATCGAAATTGACGGCGGTATCTCTGCGAAGACCATCGAAGCTGCTGCTGAAGCCGGTTGTGATGCGTTCGTTGCTGGATCTGCGGTCTACGGTGCAGCCGTTCCTAACGATGAAATCGAGAACCTCCGCGCACTCGCTACCGCTGCACGCAAGGCCTAGTGTTCAGTCATGCCTGTCTTTACTGATCTCACGGCAGCAACGCCGTTGTCTATTGACCAAGCGATGCGCACTGCTATCGCTGCATCAAAGCGGGTCAAAGCAACGACATCTCCTAACCCTGCGGTAGGTTGCGTCGTACTCGACGCGACCGGAATCCCCGTGGGTGTCGCTGCTACTGATCCGGCAGGCGGTCCTCATGCCGAGCCTCAGGCGCTCCGCCAGGCGGGCGCTCGCGCTACAGGGGGTACGGCCGTCGTCACGCTGGAGCCGTGTCATCACCATGGAAAGACTCCGCCATGTACGACGGCGTTGAAGGATGCTGGCATCGCGAAAGTTTTATTCGCTGTTTCGGATCCGAATCCAGTGGCAACAGGTGGCGAAGAGTGGCTGCAGCACCAAGGCATTGAGGTTGTTCGTGGTGTGCTTGCAGCCGACGTCGCTGATGGTGTGTTGCGGCCGTGGTTGCATTGGCAGGCGACTCGTCGGCCGCACATCACGCTGAAAACTGCGGGCACTGTGGATGGTTTGGCAGCGGCAACCGATGGCTCGTCGCAGTGGATTACCGGGGAGAAGGCACGAACGGAAGTGCATCTGGATCGGTCGCGTCGAGATGCGATTATCGTCGGCACTGGCACTGTGCTCGCTGATAACCCGCGGTTGACAGCCCGCAAACCGAATGGTGAGTTGTACGAGCATCAGCCACTACGAATTGTTGTCGGACACAGCGAAATTCCTGAGGACGCTGCCATTCTCGGCGACAACTTCCGTCATATTCGAGCACGCGACATGGAACAGGTCGTTGATGTGCTGGCTGACCTAGGGCTTATCGACGTTCTCGTCGAAGGCGGACCGCGTCTTGCGGGCGCATTCCTTGACGCAGGACTCGTGGATGCTATCGAAAGCTACGTAGCCCCAAGTGTGTTGGGCGCCGGCACCGCTGTTGTTGACACCGGCAAGACCACCAACATCACGGACATCACTCGGTTCCGAACGGTCAGTGTGTCCACGCTTGGCGACGATGTCCTCATCAAAGCAGTACGCACCTGAGGTTGACTAAGCAACCTGGTTTATTCATTAAAGCAGCACCAGCAGGCAGCACCAGGCTGCATACTTGCTGTAGTTGAAAGAGCGGAAAGGAAACGACGCACTTTGTTCACGGGAATCGTGGAAGAAAAGGGAAAAGTCGCTGTTATCGAGGACCAAGGTGATGCGATCCGGCTGACTCTTGATTGCGCCACCGTTCTTGACGGTGTGGGTCTTGGCGATTCCATTGCTGTCAATGGTGTGTGCCTGACTGTTGCCGAGTTCGATGACACGTCGTTTACTGCGGATGTCATGCAAGAATCTCTGGACCGAACAAGTCTCGGTCAGTTGACGGTTGGCTCTCCGGTGAATTTGGAGCGTGCGATGCCCGCCAACGGTCGACTTGGTGGTCATATTGTGCAGGGCCATGTCGATGGCACCGGCGCAATTGTTAGTCGAACCCCTGGCGAGCACTGGGAGGTTGTCCGCGTTTCACTTCCGGAGGAGCTGGACCGATATGTCGTCGAAAAGGGTTCGATCGCAGTCGACGGTACGTCGTTGACTGTGTCTGCAGTCGGCGAGGATTGGTTCGAGATTTCTCTCATTCCTACAACGCTTGCGGATACTATCCTTGGGGCGCTGCCAGTGGGAGCTACCGTCAATCTAGAGGTTGATGTGGTGGCCAAGTACATCGAGAAACTACTACCTAGATAAGCTAACGATTGTGATTCAACTCGACTCAGTGGAGAGGGCGATCGCCGATATCGCCGCCGGCAAGGCCGTCGTCGTTATTGACGATGAAGACCGTGAAAACGAAGGCGATATCATTTTCGCCGCCGAGAAGGCGACCCCTGAACTGGTGGCCTTTATGGTTCGCTATTCGTCAGGCTATATCTGCGCGACGCTTCCAGGCGAAGATTGTGACCGCCTAGAGCTGCCACCTATGGTGACTCAGAATGAGGACGCGCGTGGCACCGCCTACGCGGTTACGGTCGATGCCAATACAGGCACCACCGGTATTAGCGCGACCGATCGTGCGAGGACTATTCGGCTTTTGGCGTCGCCAGATTCCACGCCACATGAGTTCACGCGTCCAGGTCACGTCGTACCGCTTCGTGCCCGTGACGGCGGTGTTCTTGTTCGCGCAGGTCACACTGAAGCATCCGTCGACCTTGCCCGACTCGCGGGACTGCGACCTGCTGGCGTCCTGTGTGAGGTTGTTTCCGAAGAGAACCCCACAGAAATGGCTCGTTCACCTGAGCTTCGTCGGTTCTGCGACGAACATGATCTCGCACTCATTTCCATTGAGCAGATGATCGAGTACCGCCGTCGCCACGAGATCCTTGTCGAGCGGGTGGTAGAAACCAAGCTGCCCACGGAGTTCGGCGCATTCCGCGCTTACGGATACCAAGACAAGGTCACTGGCATTGAGCACGTGGCGTTGGTTGTCGGCGATGTCACCGCGAACGATGGCGAGGATGTGTTGGTCCGCGTCCATTCCGAGTGCCTCACCGGCGATGTGTTTGCTTCACGACGTTGCGACTGTGGACAACAACTCCACAAGTCTATGCAGATGGTCCAGGACGCAGGCCGTGGCGTGATCTTGTACATGCGTGGCCACGAGGGAAGGGGCATTGGTCTCATTCCAAAGCTTCGTGCCTACGAGCTGCAGGATAATGGCGCTGACACTGTCGATGCGAATCTCGAGCTTGGTTTGCCAGCAGATGCGCGCGAGTATGGCACTGGTGCCCAAATTCTTCGCGATCTCGGAATCAAGTCGATGGCATTGCTCACGAACAATCCAACGAAACGCGCTGGTCTAGGCGGTTATGGCCTAGAGATGACTCGTCGAGTAGCAGTTCCTGTGGAGGTCCATGAAGACAATGTCCGCTACCTCATGACCAAGTGCGAGCGTATGGGACATGAATTGCCATGGTTGAACGACTACCTTGGGAAGCAAAGCGAAAAGGAGACACAGCAGTGAGCGGTGCAGGTTTGCCACCCATTGAGATCCCAAACGCAGAAGGAATGAGCGTTGGGCTGGTTACGGCACATTGGAATGAGGACATCACCTCGCAGCTCCGTTCCGAAGCCCTCGCCGCAGCTGAAGAAGCTGGGGCGATTGTCACCGATGTCACCGTCGTTGGTGCGTTAGAGCTTCCAGTCGTTGTGCAATCGTTGGCTACCTATCACGACGCTGTGGTAGCGCTGGGTTGTGTCATCAGGGGTGGCACGCCTCATTTCGACTACGTGTGTGACTCAGTGACGCAGGGCTTGACCCGCATTGCCTTGGATAAGAACACCCCGGTAGGCAATGGTGTGCTGACGTGCAATACGCATGAGCAGGCTGTTGAGCGCTCTGGAGCTGAGGGGTCCGTGGAGAATAAGGGCAGGGAAGCGATGATCGCTGCGCTGCATACTGCGAGTCTGCTCCGTGACCTGGCAGACCAAGACTTAGCTGATCTGGGAGAGGATCTGTGACCGTGACTGCGACTCAGAAGTCGACCGACAATGACCAATGGGAGTTTGTGGCGACCTCGCGCATCCTCAAGTTTTGGGCGTGGGGTGCTGTTGCAGTTGTCATGGCAATCCACATTTTCATGGGCTACGTGGTCGACATCGGTGACACCGGTGCGCAGGTGACATTGATCGACCGCTTCGCTTTTCCCGCCATTGGCGTCATCATTTCTGCTGCGTGCCTTTTGCTGTTGCGCCCCCGCATCCGCGCTAATTCTCGCGGTGTTGAAGTCCGCAATCTGCTGACGCCACGTTTCTACCGCTGGGACGATGTATACGGCCTGTCTTTCCCGGAGGATTCACGTTGGGCACGACTGGAGTTGCCAGATTTTGAGTTTGTCCCAGTTCTGGCATTACAGGCAGCCGATCAGGCAACTGTCGTCCGTGATGTGAAGAACTTCCGCGCCCTTGAAGAACGGTACATGCCGGAGGACTAGTGGCAGACCCCGCAACATATCGACCACCCCCTGGCACCATTCCTGTGGAGCCGGGGGTCTATCGCTTTCTTGATCAGGATGGCCGTGTTCTGTACGTCGGCAAGGCCAAAAACCTGCGTGCCCGTCTCTCTAACTATTTCCAGGATTTAACGCGCCTGCACCCGCGAACCAGGCAAATGGTGCAGTCTGCTGCGAAAGTGTCCTGGACGGTCGTCCAAACTGAAGTTGAAGCTCTCCAGTTGGAGTACACGTGGATCAAGCGATTCAACCCGCGCTTCAACGTGATGTATCGCGACGATAAGTCGTACCCAATGCTTGCCGTCAGCGTGGGCGAACTGTATCCGAGGTTGTTTCTGTATCGGGGGCCTCGTCGTAAAGGTGTCCGGTACTTCGGACCCTATTCGCACGCGTGGGCAATCCGCGAAACTCTGGACTTATTGACCCGCGTGTTTCCAGCCCGGACCTGCACCAAAGGGGTGTTCAATCGTCAGCAACAGTTGGGCAGACCGTGTTTGCTGGGGTACATCGATAAGTGTTCTGCACCGTGCGTTGGCCGGGTCAGTGCGAAGGAACACCGAGAGATTGTCCGGGGTTTCACCTCGTTCATGTCGGGCAACACGGGTGCTGTGACGCGACAACTCCGAGGCGACATGATGCAAGCCGCGGAAGAGCTGGACTTTGAGAAGGCAGCCCGGCTTCGCGACGATCTCGCCGCTGTCGAAAAGGTCATGGAAAAGCAATCAGTCGTGTTTTCAGACGCGACCGATGCTGATCTCATTGCGTTTCACACAGATGAGCTGGAAGCGGCAGTGCAGATTTTCCACGTGCGCCAAGGAAGGATTTTTGGTCAACGGGGCTGGGTCGTCGAGAAATCTGGCGACATGGAAACTGGTCCGTTGCCGGAGGACGGCCCGGATCCAGCACTGCCAACGTTGCTATCGAACTTTATTGCGCAGTTTTATGGCGACGCAGCTAAGCACGCAGAAATCGATGGCGACGAAGCTACCGAAGCAGCACAGGTCGTGCCACGAGAGATCCTGGTCCAGGCTGAGCCTGCAGACAGCAACACTGTGACGGCGTTCCTGGAAGAACTCCGAGGCGCACATGTCGATCTTCGCGTTCCACAACGAGGTGACAAGCGAGTACTGCTGGAAACCGTTGCCCGAAACGCGAAAGAGAAGCTTGCCCAGCACAAGTTGAAGCGCACCGGTGATCTCACCGCACGTTCCCAGGCGCTGGAGGGGATTCGAGATGCACTCTTCCTCGATGACGCACCATTGCGTATCGAATGCACTGATATTTCCCACATTCAGGGCACGGACGTGGTCGCCTCCCTAGTTGTATTCGAAGACGGTCTGCCAAAGAAGTCTGACTACCGTCGTTATCGAATCAAAGAAGCAGCTGGTGATGGACGCAGCGATGACGTTGGATCAATTGCCGAGGTAGTTCGCCGTCGCTTCCGCCGGCATAAGGAAGACAAACTCGCTGTGCCCGAAGAAGCCGACGACATGTTTGTCGAGGAGTCCATTGAGGTGGTGGAGGAGTCCGCGTCGCAACGAAAGTTCGCATACCCACCGAATCTGCTCATCGTCGATGGTGGCGCACCGCAGGTCGCAGCTGCTCAGGCAGTACTAGACGAGCTCGGGGTCACGGATGTCGCGCTCGTTGGTATCGCGAAGAGGCTCGAAGAACTGTGGGTACCTGACGACGACGAGCCAGTGATTCTGCCCCGAAATTCCGAAGCAATGTACTTAGTCCAGCGCATTCGTGATGAAGCTCATAGGTTTGCAATCTCGTACCACCGCCAGCAACGGTCGAAGCGCATGACTTCTTCCGTATTAGACGGGATCAAGGGGCTTGGGCCGCAACGGCGTACTGACCTGGTGAAGCATTTCGGTTCCGTCGCCGCTTTGAAGCGCGCCAGCGTTGTTGACATCAAGGAGGTGCCAGGTTTTGGCCCTCAACTCGCTGTGACGGTCTTCGAATCATTGCACCCGGACGTGCCCGAGAAACCCGACAATTCCAACGGAGCCTAGGGATCTACGGTGAACCGCACGCAACGTCGTTAAGCCACGTAATGTAGGGCATATGACCAACGCCTCCGCTGGGGTGCCCAACCCCGACACGTCACTGGTCCTCATCACCGGAATGTCTGGTTCTGGCCGAAACACGGCTGCAGCAGTTCTGGAGGAAATGGGCTGGTATGTTGCCGATAACCTTCCACCTGAGCTCATCGTGCGCATGGTCGAGTTGTCTTTCGAGGCAGACTCGCCGGTTGAACGACTAGCCATCGTCACAGATGTTCGCTCACGTGCTTTTGCCGGCAACTTGGGTGAGGTGTTGGAAAATCTGCGGCAAGCGGGTCGCTCACCATATTTGATCTTCTTGGACGCATCGGACGATGTCCTGATTGCTCGCTACGACTCCGTGCGACGTCGCCACCCATTGCAAGAAAATGGCACGCTGTCACAGGGCATTGAAGCCGAGCGGGAGATGTTGGCACAGATTCGCGCTAACTCGGACATTGTGGTGGATACTTCCCATTTGTCGGTGCATGACCTGCGCCGTGAATTGGAGCGGCAGTTCGCCGATCCACACACGCGGTACCAACAGATCACCATTCAGTCATTTGGTTTCAAGCATGGTGCTCCGCGAGACGCCGATCTGCTTTTCGACGTTCGCTTTTTGCCCAATCCATATTGGGTGCCGGAACTGCGTGGTGGACGTGGCATCGACAAACCAGTCTCAGACTATGTTTTGGGTCAGCAAGATGCAGGGAAGTTCTTGAGTACCGTGACGGACTTGGTCAGTCTTGTCCTCCCTGGATACCGTCGGGAAGGCAAGAGCTTTTTGACGCTGGCTGTTGGTTGTACCGGTGGTCATCACCGCAGTGTGGCTATGGCCGAAGAACTTAACAAGCGTTTATCAGAACTACCTGGTGTGCAGTGTTCCGTGAGCCACCGCGATATCAATCGCGATTAACCTTGGAGTATCGGAATAACTGCCGTGGGGCAGCGTCGTCACGTGGTGGACGGCAGTGTTGCCCGTGATTAAAGGAGAAGTACCGTAGATGACCGCCATTACTTCACTCGGCGGTGGGCATGGTCTGTTCGCCACATTAAGAGCGGTCCGAAGGATCGCCGATCATGTCACCGCTGTTGTAACCGTTGCTGATGACGGCGGTTCTTCCGGTCGGCTGCGTCGTGAATTAGGGCAGATCCCACCTGGCGATTTGCGTATGGCTCTCGCCGCGCTTGCCGACGACACGGAGCACGGACGCTTGTGGGAACAAACCCTGCAGCATCGCTTTGGTGGCACTGGTGCGCTCGCGGGACATGCGGTGGGAAATTTGCTCATCGCTGGGCTTGCCAGTGTGTTGGGTGATGAAGTCGCTGCGCTTGACGAGGTAGCAAGGCTTCTGAATATACGAGGTCGAGTATTGCCGATGTCGCCCATTCCGCTGGATATAGAGGCTGAAGTGGTCGGCCTCGAAGACGATGCTCGCGTCGTCCGCCCAGTACGAGGACAGGTCGCTGTAGCGACTACGCCTGGTCAGGTTCGGCGAATTCGATTGATTCCGGATAGCCCCGCGGCTACCCCAGAAGCGTTGGAGGCCATTCATCGGGCAGATCTGGTGACACTCGGGCCAGGTTCCTGGTTCACGTCCGTTCTTCCGCATCTGCAGGTGCCAGAACTGCGGGAAGCATTGACGACGACAAAGGCGCGTCGCGTCGTCGTACTGAATCTCGTAGCGGAGCCAGGGGAGACTGCCGGCTTCTCTGTTGAGCGCCATATTCATATGATTGCTCAGCATGCCCCAGAACTGACGGTCGACCACATTCTGGTTGATAAAACCATTGTCACGGGTAAGACTGAGCGGGAATTTCTCAGTCGTGCAGCGTCATCGTTAGGCGCGGAAGTCGTGTACGCCGACGTTCGCGAGGTTTCTAGCGACGGAGCGTGGACCGTGCGCCATGACCCTGCGAAGCTAGCCGACGCGCTGTCTGAATTGATGACACGCTAGGCTGTTTAACCTAATGGATAATCTGAGGCCGGTTGCAGTCGATTCGCACCGGCCTCACTGTGTGGCTTTGCTATTCATGCGAGGAGGAACGCGCCCATGGCGTTAACGGCAAAGGTGAAGGACGAGCTTGCTCGTGTTCCGGTGTCGCAGGAGAGTGCTCAGGCTGCAGAACTAGCAGCACTTTTCCGCTTTTCTGGGGGCCTGCACCTTGTCGGTGGTGTCATTGTTCTTGAAGCAGAGGTAGATTCCGGCGCCGTCGCTCGTCGTCTTCGCACGTCTATTTCCAGTCTGTACAACGTTGATGCCCAGATGCACGTGCTGAGCCCTGGTGGATTGCGTAAGTCGGCTCGATACGTGGTGCGAATTGTCGACGGCGGGGAACAGGTTGCTCGTCAATCTGGGTTGATTGACCGAGCTGGTCGCCCGGTTCGTGGATTGCCTCCGAAGGTTGTCAACGGCACCGCCATTGACTGCGAGGCTGCGTGGCGTGGTGCCTTCCTGGCTCATGGTTCATTGACTGAACCTGGACGCTCATCCGCATTGGAAGTGTCTGCTCCATGTCCGGAAGCAGCACTTGCGCTCGTTGGCTGTGCTCGTCGACTTGGCATCCAAGCCAAGAGCCGCGAGACTCGTGGTGGTGATCGCGTCGTAATCCGTGATGGCGAGGCAATTGGGGCATTGCTAACCAGGATGGGCGCACAGACGACCCGCTTAGAATGGGAAGAACAGCGGATGCGCCGCGAAGTTCGTGCCACTGCTAACCGGTTGGCCAACTTCGACGATGCCAATCTCCGTCGTTCTGCTCGCGCTGCTGTTGTGGCTGCTGCCCGTGTAGAGCGAGCGTTGGAAATTCTTGGCGACGATGTCCCTGAGCACCTTGTAACGGCTGGCCAACTGCGTGTGGAACATCGTCAGGCATCTCTGGAGGAGCTAGGACAGCTGGCTAGCCCTCCGATGACAAAGGATGCCGTAGCGGGTCGTATTCGGCGTTTGCTGTCTATGGCAGACCGCAGGGCACAGGAGACCGGAATTCCAGATACCAATTCAGCAGTCACGGATGAACTTTTTGCTGACTCTCCGGAAGCTACAAATGAGCAGTAGTCTTACGACAGTTCGGTAATTGGTATCGGCTGGAAATTGAATCATCACCGCGCCTCACTTACTGCCTAGCTTGATCAATTCATAAAAACTTGGATTACATTCATGCAGGTAACATGCCTGAAGCGCGGTTTTGTCTATTGCATCCCCCTGCGAAGTAGTCAAAGCACACGTAAACTTTTCAATTGAGCCTGATGGTTGAGTTTCACGGATTTACCCCGGTCGCCGCTTTTAATGGGTGTCCACCAAGGTTTTGAATCCGCGCGAAATCTGGACGCATCAGTGGCAAACGAAAAGCGATCCACTAAGGAGATAATCGTGACGGTTCGTGTAGGTATCAATGGTTTCGGTCGTATTGGTCGTAACTTCTTCCGCTCCATCGTGGCACAGGGCGCTGACATCGAGGTCGTAGCAGTCAACGACTTGACTGACAACAAGACCCTCGCTCACCTGCTTAAGTACGACTCGGTCATGGGCAAGCTTGACGCAGAGGTTTCCTACGACGATGAATCCATCACCGTCAACGGCAAGCGCATCATCGCATGGGCAGAGCGCGATCCAAAGAACCTGCCATGGGGCGAGCAGAACGTTGACATTGTCATCGAGTCGACTGGCTTCTTCACCGATGCTGAGGCTGCGAAGGCTCACATCGACGGTGGTGCCAAGAAGGTCATCATCTCTGCTCCAGCTAAGAACGAAGATGCAACCTTCGTCGTTGGTGTTAACCACACTGACTACGACCCAGAGAACCACCACATCATCTCGAACGCGTCTTGCACCACCAACTGCCTGGCTCCAATGGCCAAGGTTCTGGACGAGAAGTTCGGCATCGAGCGCGGTTTGATGACCACGATTCACGCTTACACCGGTGACCAGCGCCTGATCGACGCTCCTCACAAGGACTTGCGTCGTGCACGTGCAGCTGCACTGAACATCGTTCCAACCTCCACAGGTGCGGCTAAGGCAGTTGCTCTGGTTCTCCCACAGCTGAAGGGTGTACTGGACGGCTACGCACTTCGCGTCCCAACCCCAACCGGTTCGGTCACCGACCTCACCTTCATTGCAAAGAACGAAGTTTCCGTCGACGCAGTTAACGCTGCAATCAAGGAAGCAGCAGCTGAGGGCGACATGAAGGGCATTCTCGTATACAACGAGGATCCAATTGTTTCCAAGGACATCGAGGGCGACCCAGCTTCCTCCATCTTCGACGCACCACTGACCAAGGTCATTGGTAACCAGGTCAAGGTTGTTTCTTGGTACGACAACGAGTGGGGTTACTCCAACCGCCTCGTCGACCTCTCCGTCTACGTCGGTGAGCGTCTCTAAGTAGACCTGTTCTTTACTGAACACCTCTTAAACCCTGCGGGCCGGGGTGCAGCGCCTCGCGCATGCACCCCGGCCCGTCGCATATCCAATTGAAGGGAAACTCAATAATGGCTGTAAAGACTGTTAAGGACCTGCTGGCTGAAGGTGTGGAAGGTCGCTACGTTCTCGTTCGTTCGGACCTCAACGTTCCTTTGAAGGACGGCGTTATTACCGACCCAGGTCGCATCGACGCTTCTGTGCCGACGCTGAAGGCACTGTCGGAGGCCGGAGCAAAGGTTGTCGTGTGTGCTCACCTCGGCCGCCCAAAGGGCGAAGTCAAGCCTGAACTTTCGCTGGCACCAGTTGCAGAGGCTCTGTCCGAGCGCCTGGATCGTTATGTTGCCCTGGCTGGCGACGTTTCTGGTGAAGATGCCCACGAGCGCGCAAACGGTCTGACGGACGGCGATGTCCTGCTGCTCGAGAACATTCGTTTCGATGCTCGCGAGACTTCCAAGGATGATGCGGAGCGCGCGGAATTCGCAAACGAACTTGCTGCACTCGTTCCTGGAGGCGCATTCGTATCCGACGGCTTCGGTGTCGTCCACCGCGCACAGGCATCTGTGTACGACGTCGCTAAGGCTCTGCCACACTACGCTGGTGGCCTGGTTCAGGCTGAGCTCGAAGTTCTCCGCAAGGTTGCAGAGACCCCAGAGAAGCCATACGCGGTCGTTCTCGGCGGTTCGAAGGTGTCTGACAAGCTCGGTGTTATCGAGGCACTCGCGCCAAAGGTTGACTACCTGGTCATCGGTGGCGGCATGTGCTTCACCTTCCTCGCAGCACAGGGCTACTCCGTTGGTGGCTCCCTCTTGCAGGAAGAGATGATTGACACCTGTAAGGACCTGCTGGATCGTTACGGCGACCAGATCGTTCTACCAACCGATGTTGTGGTGGCAGACAAGTTTGCAGCGGACGCTGAGAACAAGGTTGTTGCAGTCGACGCGATCCCAGAAGGTTGGATGGGCCTCGACATCGGACCAGAGTCCGCAAGGGCATTCGGTGAGAAGCTCGCAGACTCCAAGACTGTGTTCTGGAATGGCCCAATGGGTGTCTTCGAGATGGAAGCTTTCGCAGAAGGCACTCGCGTCGTAGCTCAGTCGATCATCGACGCAACTGCTAAGGGCTGCTTCTCCGTCGTCGGTGGTGGCGATTCTGCTGCTGCAGTACGTACTCTTGGTTTGGATGAGGACGGCTTCAGCCACATCTCCACCGGTGGTGGTGCTTCGCTCGAGTTCCTCGAGGGCAAGACTCTTCCAGGCGTGGAAGTTCTCGAATCCTAGACCTGACGCGCGGCATCCAGTCGCGCGTTCGCCTCATCTTTGTAAACAAGTAAACAGGAGTGACAAACACTATGGCACGCAAGCCACTTATCGCTGGCAACTGGAAGATGAACCTCAACCATCTTGAGGCCATCGGCGTTGTTCAGAAGCTCGCCTTCGCATTGCCAAAGGAGTACTACGACAAGGTTGATGTCGTTGTGATTCCGCCATTCACTGACATCCGCTCGGTGCAGACGCTCGTAGAGGGCGACAAGCTTGGCGTAACCTATGGCGCGCAAGATGTGTCCATGTACGAATCTGGTGCGTACACCGGTGAGATTTCGGCAACGATGTTGGCTAAGCTCGGCTGCCGCTGGGTCGTAGTTGGTCACTCCGAGCGTCGCGAGATGCATGCAGAGACTGACGAAATTGTATCCAAGAAGGCCAAGGCTGCGCTCAAGGAAAACATGACTCCAATCGTCTGTGTTGGCGAGCCTCTAGAGGTCCGTGAAGCAAACAAGCATGTTGAGTACGTTGTTGAGCAGGTTAAGGGTTCGCTTGCGAATCTGTCCGAGGCTGACCTTGACAAGACCGTCATTGCTTACGAGCCAGTGTGGGCAATTGGTACCGGCAAGGTTGCTTCTGCTGCCGATGCTCAGGAAGTCTGCAAGGCTATCCGCGAGACCATTGCCGAGGTCGCTTCCGAAGAAACCGCAAAGGCAATGCGTGTTCTCTACGGTGGCTCCATGAAAATTGACAACGTCGCTGAGCTGATCAGCCAGCCTGATGTCGACGGTGGCCTCGTTGGTGGCGCATCCCTCGATGGTGAAGCGTTCGCTAAGCTCTGCGCACTTGCTGCAGATTCTGCTGTATAAGCCGTAGCGTGCGTACACGCGAAGGCGTGTGACGAAGTTGCGCATCATGTATAGCCCCGTTCACTTTTGGTGAGCGGGGCTTGTGCTTTTCGACGACTTGCCCTGCAGCATCCCGGTCCCTCCGGCACTATGGGGATATGAACTCTGCTACCGAAGAGACCTTGCGTGAAGACATTCGACATCTCGGAAAGATTCTTGGCGACACTATTCGACAGCAGGAAGGCGGAGATGTTTTCGAGCTGGTAGAAAACGCTCGTCGTATTGCTTTTCGCCTGCATCGTGGCGAAGCGGAGATTGAGGATCTGACCTCACTGTTCCGGGACATTGATCCAGTTGAAGCCAGTCCGATCATTCGTGCGTTCACTCATTTCGCGCTGCTAGCAAATTTGGCAGAGGATTTGCACGAAGAGCGCTTGTTGGAGCAAAAGCTGGATGAAGGTGTTTCTGCCGTTGATTCAACGTTGGAAGCAACGTGGGAGAAGCTGGCAGCGGCCGGGGTACCACGCGAACAGCTCGCGGAGATGATGAATGAAGCGATGATCTCACCAGTACTGACTGCGCATCCAACGGAGACGCGCCGTCGTACTGTTTTCGATGCGCAGAAGCATATCGGTGAGGCGATGCGTCGCCGTCGTGAAGTGATGTCAGCACCGCGGACCGCGCGAACGGAAGCTCGTATCGCCGACATCGATTTGGAAATCAAGCGCCGTGTCTTGACACTGTGGCAGACCGCGTTGATCCGCCTCAACCGCCCGGACATTAGGGACGAAGTCGAAGTCGGTTTGCGCTATTACCAGTTGTCTTTGCTGGAAACGGTGCCACGCTTGAATAGGGACGTCGTCAAGCACATGCGTGAGCTGGGCGGAACCGATATTCCGAACAAGCCGGCGGTGCGGATGGGCTCGTGGATTGGCGGAGACCACGATGGCAATCCATTCATTACAGCCGAGACGGTCAAGTATGCAACGGATCGTGCGACGACGACGATTTTCGGGTACTACCTGCGACAGTTGCACGCACTGGAACGCGAGCTGAGCTTTTCTGACCGGCTAACGAAGGCGACAGTGGATCTGATTGGTTTGGCTAGCCGGGGTCATAACGATATTCCGAATCGTAAGGATGAACCGTACCGACGAGCTGTGCATGGCATCCGTGGGCGAATGGCCGCAACGGCAAAGGCCATGTTGGGGACCACGATCATCGAGGGCGACTGGTCTGTCCACGAGCCTTACGACGACGTCGAGCAGATGCGCTCTGACTTGAAGATTGTCGAGGATTCCTTGCGCGCTAGCCAGGATGATTTGGTTGCAGACTACCGACTGGCGGACATTCAAGCTGCACTCGACGCTTTTGGATTCCACTTGTACTCCCTGGACATTCGTCAAAACTCGGAGAGTTTCGAAAGCGTTTTGACCGAGCTCTTCGCACTTGCGGGTGTGACCGAGAACTATGCTGCGTTGTCAGAGACTGCGAAGGTCGCTCTTCTTTCGAAGGAACTTGCCTACGCACGCCCCTTGATTCCGCTCGGCGGGAAACTATCTGAAGCTACGGAACGGGAAATGGGCATCATGCGGGCAGTTGCGCATGCTGTCGAGGCTTATGGCCCTGACTCCGTACCGCACTGCATTATCTCTATGTGCTCGTCTGTATCCGATCTGCTTGAACCGATGATCCTGCTGAAAGAAGTGGGTCTCATCACTTCAACAAACGGACAGTTACACGGCACGTTGGACATTATTCCGCTGTTCGAGACGATTGAGGACCTCCAAGCAGGCGCGAATGTTCTGGAAGCTGCATGGAATGTTGATTGTTACCGGTCGTACGTGCGAGCCCGGGGCGATCTTCAGGAGGTCATGCTCGGCTATTCCGACTCCAACAAGGACGGTGGCTATTTCGCGGCGAACTGGGCCTTGTACGACGCTGAAACCGAAATTGTCGACGTCGCCAAGAAGCACCACATTCGCTTACGCCTCTTCCATGGTCGTGGTGGCACGGTGGGTCGTGGCGGTGGCCCGTCGTACGATGCAATCTTGGCTCAGCCGAAGGGTGCAGTGCAGGGTGCTGTGCGTGTCACGGAACAGGGCGAGATTATTTCTGCGAAGTACGGAAACCCAGTGACCGCGCGACGCAATTTGGAGGCCCTGGTCTCGGCGACAATCGAGTCAACGATGCTTGATGTCAACGACTTTGGACACCAAGAACGCGCTTATGAAGTGATGCGGGAAATTTCTGCGCTTTCCCGCGGCGCCTACTCGTCGCTGATGCACGAGGACCCTGGTTTCATCAGCTTCTTCGAAGACTCGACTCCCGTGGCCGAAATCAGCAGTTTGAATATTGGCTCACGTCCTTCGTCGCGTAAACAAACGACGTCGATTTCTGATCTGCGTGCTATTCCGTGGGTCTTATCCTGGTCGCAGCAACGCTCGATGGTACCTGGCTGGTACGGCGTTGGAACTGCGCTGAGGCAGTGGATCGGTGAGGATCCGGATGGAACTCGTCTTGCCGAATTGCGCGAACTCAACGAGAAGTGGCCATTCTTTGCCTCGGTGCTATCAAATATGGCTCAGGTGATGAGTAAAGCGGATATGGACCTGGCTCGGCTGTACGCGAATTTGTGCTCAGACCGCGAGGGTGCCGAACGTATCTATACCGCGATTCGCTCTGAATTCGAACTGACCTATGAGATGTTTCTCAAGGTCACCGGCTATACAACGCTGCTGGAAGACAACCCGCTTTTGGCGCGAAGCGTTGACATGCGTTTCCCATATTTGATGCCGCTGAATGCTATCCAGCTTGAGCTGCTGCGACGTTACCGTGCAGGTGATGACCGAGATAAGGTTCGCCGTGGGATCCAGCTGACCATGAATGGCCTCGCCACTGCGCTGCGAAACTCCGGCTAGCATGTGTGTCCAACGAGGGTTTTGCGGTAGTGTGGAACCCTGTTAGGTTTAGTTGCCCATCACAAATGGGCGTCAATTGAGGGGAAGTGCGCGTGTACCTCGCCATCCAGATCGTCTTGGTCGTCACGTCTGTCTTGATGTGCCTGTTTATTCTGTTGCACAAGGGTAAGGGTGGCGGCCTGTCTAGCCTGTTTGGCGGCGGTGTCCAGTCGAACCTCTCGGGTTCTACCGTGGTGGAAAAGAACCTTGACTATGTCACAATCGTCACCGCTATCTTGTGGATTGCCAGCATCATTCTGCTTGGTCTCTTCAACGCATTTGGTTGGTAACAACTCTAGTTGAGTGCCATCCGCCGGCATGAGTAAAGCCCTAGGTCATTGACCTAGGGCTTCATTGTTTCAGCAGGCGCTCATAGTCGACGCGCTGAGTGGCAGCTAGAGTAGCGCAGCTGCAGCTTCATCGACAAACACCACAGTTTCAGTCCGACCACGAACTCCAGCAGCCGGCCAGTCCACGGCAGCAGCACCATCAGAGATAGCTCTAACGGCTTCGGCCTTCGCACCGCCAGAGACCAGCAGCCAGACCCGATCCGCCTTGGCGATCGCCGGCATCGTCAACGACACCCGCGTCGGAGGTGGCTTTGGGCAATTGTGCACGGCCACAACGAGCTGCGATTCCTCCCGAATCTCATCCGTATGGGGAAACAACGAGTTGATATGCCCCTCGCCGCCCATGCCCAGCAAATGCAGGTCAAACCCTTCAGGAGCATGCGTGACGACGAGCTCCTCGTAGGCGCGCGCTGCTTCCTCTGGGGTGGCGGTGCCGTCGTCGGCTAAGTACCCGAAGATATTGCCAGCTGGAATGTCGATGTGGTCCAACAGCGCCTCACGTGCTTGGCCCTCGTTGCGTTCCGAATCGTCAGCAGCAACGAATCGCTCGTCGCCAAAGAATACGAGCACCCGTGACCAATCAATAGCTTCGTCCGGCTGTGTTGATGGGGCAGAGTTTCGTCGTAATGCTTCCAACAAAGCGATACCTGCGCCACCACCAGTGAGTACGACGCGCGCTACCGCTCCATCGTGCTGTGCAGCTACGACAGTAGAGGCGAAGGCATCCCGTGCGGCCTCAACGAGATCATTGAGGTCGTCATGGCGGGAGAAGTGCACATCGTGAGCATTAGCGCTGGCTGTCATTGGAGTTCTCCTTAGCAAAAGATGTACCGATCGGGGACTGGGTCCCCGCTGCCGTGGAGCCGGCGCGGGAGGGCTCTGATCCGGGCTTGACCAAGCGAATTCGGCTGAGGCCACGCAAGGCCCGAGCATATGCGAGATCCGGGTCGAGGTGGCGGAGCTCTTCTGCAAGACAGTCCACCGTCGAGCGACGCGACAAGGCCACCTTAAACGGTGGTCGATCGCCGATGGTCACACATGCTGTCGTTGCATTTTCGATTGAGAACACGACGTCAGCACCACTAGCACGGCGCAGGATCACGGACTCGATGGAATTCATGGGACGATCGCGATCATCGACTGGAACCATCGGGGATCCGTTCATCACTCGATGGACTGGCACACCCAGGCGGTCCGCCAGCCAACCAGCTGCAAGATCCACGGATGGATTGTCATCGGAACCGGAAATCTCCACGGCAATGATCGGCTCGTGTGGTGGCAAATCCAATGCGGAAGCCAGCACACCGCGCCACGGAGTGAGTCGGGACCACGCCAAGTCCGAATCTCCCGGCGTGTAACCGGTGCGACGCGTATACACAGCTTCTTTGTCTGGATCTGTCAGGGAATCGGTGATTCGTCGCTGAGCAATCTGACCTATCAACGTAGCCGCAGGAACTTGCGGAGCAGTCGACGGCCACCACGCGACAACTGGGGTATCGGGCAGCAGGAGAGGGGTGACCAGGGCTTCTGGATGTTCACCCACCTCACCCTCCAAATGCATGACGACGATCTCCGCTGCACCAGCATCTCCGCCCATGTGGATTTCCGCGTCGAGTCGGTTTGCCCCGCGTGGCTCGCCTGAGATGAGTACAAGCACGCGGGATGGATGCTCACGAGAGACGTTGTTAGCGGTTGCAATAATGTCCTCGAGGTCATCTTCGCTACGAGACAGCACGATGAGGGTCAACACACGGCCGGTGGCACCATCGCCACCTTGTTCGCGCAGCTGAACGAGCTGCTTGGCGATAGCGCGAGTAGTCGTGTCAGGAAGAGTAATGATCATGGCAAACGCACTTTCGCAGCAGTGTCAGTGGTGGTGTCAACAATGAAGTCAATGATGGAAGGGCCGAAGGGTGATAGGTCAAGAACGACGTGCTCTTTGACTACGGTCGTCGCCATGTACGTCCTTCCCGTTCCAACATGTGATCGGCGGACGCAGGACCCCACGTACCCGCAGGGTATTCATCTGGGCGGCCACGCTTTGCCCAGTAATCAATGATCGGGTCGAGAATCTTCCAGGACAGCTCCACTTCTTCATTAGTTGGGAAGAGGCTCGCTTCGTCGAGAAGTGCGTCGAGAATCAAGCGTTCGTAAGCCTCTGGCGACTGCTCAGTGAACGACTCCGAGTAGGAGAAGTCCATGTTCACATCGCGTACTTCCATCGCGGAACCTGGCACCTTAGAACCGAAGCGCATGAGGACGCCCTCGTCCGGCTGTACGCGGATGACCATTGCATTCTGCCCAAGAGCAGTAGTCATCGTGTCAGCGAAAGGAAGGTGCGGCGCAGACTTGAACACCAACGCAATCTCCGTCACTCGTCGCCCCAGTCGCTTGCCGGTACGAAGATAGAATGGCACGCCTGCCCACCTGCGAGAATTGATCTGCAAGGTGCAGGCAGCATATGTCTCGGTCGTTGATTCTGGATCGAAGCCTTCTTCTTCGCGGAGGCCTACTACGTAGTCAGACCCTTGCCAGCCTGCCGAGTACTGACCACGCGCAGTGGTCTTCGACAGCGGACGCAAAGGCTCCGTCGCTCGCAACACCTTGATCTTTTCGGTCTGCAATTCTTCCGGGGTAAATGCGACTGGTTCTTCCATGGCTACGAGCGCTAGCAACTGCAATAAGTGGTTCTGGATCACGTCACGGGCTGCACCGATTCCGTCGTAATAGCCAGCACGGCCACCTAGGCCGATGTCTTCAGCCATTGTGATCTGAACATGGTCGACGTAGTGCGAGTTCCACAGCGGATCGAACAGCTGGTTAGCAAAACGCATTGCCAAGATGTTCTGAACAGTCTCTTTACCCAGGTAGTGGTCGATGCGGAAGACCGACTTTTCGGGGAACACCGAGTTGACGATATGGTTCAGTTCTTGCGCAGATTCGAGGTCATGTCCGAATGGCTTCTCGATAATCACTCGACGCCAATTCTCTTCACCCGCTTGAGCCAAACCAGCACGATCAAGCTGGTTACACACATCGGGGAAATTGTCGGGCGGAATGGACAAGTAGTATGCCCAGTTTCCAGCGGTGCCACGGGAGGCATCGAGCTCGGACAGCTTCTCGGCGAGTCGGTCAAAGGCTTCGTCGTCGACAAATGTGCCCTGGACGAAGTGAATGCCCTCTGCGAGACGGCTCCAAACGCTCTCTCGAAGAGGAGTACGGGCGCCACTTTCCACTGCGTCGCGCACGTACTGTTCGAAGTCTTCCTTCGACCAGTTACGGCGGCCATAACCTACGAGGGCAAAAGAAGCAGGTAGTAGCCCTCGATTGGCAAGGTCATAAATAGCCGGAAGCAACTTCTTACGAGCAAGGTCACCGGTCACACCGAAAATAACCATGCCACCAGGGCCTGCGATCCGTGGGAGACGCTTGTCCTGAGGATCACGCAAGGGGTTCGTCCATGCGCTTGCCAAGGAATCGGCCGGAGGAGGAACTGTCACGATAGAAGGCCTTCCTTTTCTAAGGGCAGAGTAAACACAAGTAGAGACTAGTCTTTACGAGGCTAGCCTCTCACACCGACTATTCCGTGTAGGCACGAACAAGGAAAGCCATACAAATAGAATGGAAAAGTGCTCGCGACCATCGCCACGAGCACTGAGTAGATTGATAGTCCGACTACTTCTTCAGCTCATCCATTCGACCTGCAATGGAGTCGAGCAGCTCCTGCCAGCTGTTTACGAACTTTTCGACGCCTTCTCGTTCGAGAATCTCAAAGACTTCAGTCCACGCAATGCCCTGTTGTGCAACCGCATCCATCTCTGCCTGAGCATCGTCGCCCGTACCAGTCAAGGTATCTGCGACCATTGGGACTTCGCTTTGCGCAGCTGCACGCAAAGTCTTCTCCGGCATGGTGTTAACGGTCAACGGACCAGCCAACTCGGTGACATACAGCGTTGCAGGGTAGTCAGGGTTCTTCACACCCGTCGAGGCCCACAACGGACGCTGCGCATTCGCACCAGCTGCAGCAAGTGGAGCCCAACGCTGGTTGTCCGCTGCAAAAGCCTTTTCAAACTCGGCGTAGGCCAAGCGTGCATTAGCGATACCAGACTTGCCACGCAGTGCGAGCGCCTCATCGGTGCCAATTGCTTCAAGTCGCTTGTCTACTTCGGTATCCACACGCGACACGAAGAAGGAAGCGACCGAATGGATCGCCGTCAAGTCCTGGCCATTGTCCTTCGCACGCTCAATACCAGCGATGAATGCTTCTACAACTTCGCGGTAACGCTCCAGGGAGAAAATCAAGGTGACGTTCACGCAAATGCCTTCAGCCAGCGCATCAGTAACCGCAGGCAGGGAAGCATCCGTCGCAGGAATCTTGATCATCGCGTTGGTTTTGCCAACCTTTGTCCACAATTCGCGAGCCTGAGCGATCGTCTTCTCGTAGTCGTCTGCGTAACGCGGATCAACTTCAATGGAGACGCGTCCGTCCGCACCATTGCTTGCCGACGACACCTCAGCCAACACGTCACACGCGTCACGAACATCGTCGATAGCCATGGCGAAGACCGCTTCAGCAGCATCGGCACCAGAAGCGGTGAGCTCGGCCAACTGAGAATCGTAATCCTCACCAGCGGTCATCGCCGAAGAGAAAATAGCCGGGTTAGTAGTAACACCAACAACATTCAACTCGTCGATGAGCTGGACAAGATCACCGGAAGACAGACGCTGCCTGGACAAATCGTCCAACCACGCCGAGGTTCCCACAGTTGCGAGCGCTTCAAGATTCCTATTTGGCACGATCAATCAACTTTCCACGCAGAGCCCGCATACACGAGTCCCCACGTCCATCGACAACTTTCTCTGTACCAATTCAGGCTACCCTCGGGACGCGAAAAGCGCCGTGAAACCGCGTGGACTCTCATGGCCCATGCTTCACGGCGCTTTCGGTAAAGGCTTAACCCATCGGCCACAGGGCCGACATCAGAAAATTACTTAGAAGCCTCAATGGTTTCTCGAGCTGCTGAAACGACTTCGCTCGTCGTCACGCCGAACTCTTCGAAGAGCTTCTCGTATGGAGCGGAAGCACCGAAGTGCTCGATCGATACCGCACGACCCGTGGTGCCAAGGTGGCGGTACCACGGCATTGCAATACCAGCTTCGACGGACACGCGAGCGGTAACAGCCTTAGGCAAGATCTGCTCCTGGTACTCGGCATCCTGCTGTTCGAACCAGTCCAGGCAAGGAACAGATACGACACGCGCAGAAACGCCGTCAGTTGCAAGCTCTTCTGCCGCTGCAATCGCCAACTGAACCTCGGAACCGGTAGCCATCAGGATGACATCTGGGGTTTCCTTGGAACCTTCGACCAGGACGTAAGCACCGCGACGAACGCCCTCGGCAGCCTTCTCCTTGGTGCCTTCCAGTACAGGAACGTTCTGACGGGTCAGTGCCAGAGCCTTCGGTCCAGCTTCGCCTTCAAGTGCTGCTACCCAGGCGGCTGCGGTTTCGTTGGCATCAGCTGGGCGGAACGTAGTCATGCCTGGGATGGCGCGCAGCGATGCAAGTTGCTCGATTGGCTGGTGGGTTGGGCCATCTTCACCAAGACCGATGGAGTCGTGGGTCCAGACGTAGATAGGGGAGATTCCCATCAGCGATGCCAAACGAACGGCTGGGCGCATGTAATCCGAGAAAATGAGGAACGTACCGCCGTAAATGCGGGTGTTGCCGTGCAGCAGGATACCGTTCATGATCGAGCCCATTGCGTGCTCGCGAATACCAAAGTGCAGGTTACGACCGTATGGGGTCGCAGTCCACGTGTCGGTGGTGATGTTCTCAGGACCGAACGAAGGAGAACCTTCGATGACGGTGTTGTTGGAACCAGCCAAGTCAGCGGAGCCACCCCACAGCTCTGGCATGGTAGCGCCAAGAGCCTGCAAAGCGGCTGCGGATGCCTTACGAGTAGCAACACTTGCGCCGGCATCCCAGGACGGCATGTCGTCAGCGAAGCCTTCTGGGAGCTCGCCTGCCGTGAGACGGTCGAAGAACTGCTTGGCCTTTGGGTTCTTCTCTGCCCACGCATCGAAGGAATTCTGCCACTCGGCGTGTGCTTCCGCACCGCGCTCTACTGCAGCACGGGTGTGTGCAATGACCTCGTCAGAAACTTCAAAGGTCTGCTCCGTGTCGAAGCCAAGTTCCTTCTTAATCAACGCAACTTCGTCGTTGCCGAGGGCTGCACCGTGCGAAGCGCCGGTGTTCATCGCGTTCGGAGCTGGGTATGCGATCACGGTGCGCATGCGGATGAAAGTTGGGCGAGTGGTATCAGCCTTTGCCTCAGCCACAGCTGCTTCAAGAGCTGCCACATCCTCGCCGCCGTTGACCTCGATGACCTGCCAACCGTAAGCACGGTAACGATCTGCGACGTTTTCGGTGAAGGCAATCGTCGTGTCGTCTTCGATGGAGATGCCATTGTCATCCCAGAACACAATCAGATTGCCCAAAGCCTGAGTGCCCGCCAAGGAGCACGCTTCAGCAGTGACACCTTCCTGAACGTCACCGTCAGAGGCAATGACGTACACAAAGTGGTCGAACGGTGACTGGCCCGCTGGTGCTTCAGGGTCTAGCAGGCCACGCTCACGGCGCGATGCCATTGCCATACCGACAGCAGAAGCTAGTCCCTGACCGAGAGGACCGGTGGTGATTTCGACACCATCGGTGTGGCCATACTCCGGGTGACCAGGAGTCAATGAACCCCAAGTACGGAGAGCCTTCAGATCATCGAGCTCAAGACCAAAGCCAGCCATGTACAGCTGAATGTATTGAGTCAGCGAGGTGTGACCGCACGACAGCACGAAACGGTCACGGCCTGCCCAGTTTGGATCCTTCGGATCATGGCGCATCACACGCTGGTACAGGGTATATGCCAATGGCGCGAGGCTCATTGCGGTTCCTGGGTGGCCGGAGCCACACTTCTGTACTGCGTCTGCAGCCAGTACGCGGGCGGTGTCGACGGCACGAGTGTCCAGTTCGGTCCAGTCTGCTGGGTAGTTCTGTTCCACGCGGGACTGCAACTCTGGGGAGAGTGTCACGGTATGGGCTCCTGTGTTCTCGCTCGAGGCTAATTCTGTGCCTAGTGTAATCCGCTTCACGACGAATCCGGGAACCAGCTCTATTACACAGGGGCGTTTCCCGTGAATTGGCCAAATAATGTGTCACCCGCCACGGTTGCGAAAATTACCGGTGGAGGTATCAACAATCCGCTGGAATATCGGGTGGGCCGATACACGGTTTACAGTGGAGAAGCGCTACCATGGACCGAGTCTGGATTTTGCATGCCCTATGTACACAGTTGAATACTGTCCATGTCGCGCGTTCCAGAATTTCGTGAATTATTACGACTCCTGCTGGAACTAAGCAGGGTGAGTGTCCGACTAGTAGGGGACACTAGTAGTTGTTTGGAAGGGATCAGTTTTGCTCGATACGGTTAAGGCGTATGTGGCGCTGACGAAACCTCGCGTCATTGAGCTCTTGCTGGTCGCCGCAATTCCGGCAATGCTGCAGGCTGACCGCGGCAGCGTGCATGTTGGCCTGATTTTGCTGACGCTCGTAGGTGGTTGGATGGGTGCGGCTGCGGCCAATACATTCAACATGGTTGCCGATTCGGACATCGATAAGGTGATGAACCGAACGGCCAAGCGCCCACTGGCGAAGCAAACAGTATCCAACACCAGTGCGATGATCTTCGGCATTGTGCTGACCATTGCCAGTTTCTTGTGGCTGTGGCTGCTGTGCAATTCATTGCTGGCAGCAATCTTTATCTTGCTGACCATTGCGTTCTACGTTTTTGTGTACACCTTATGGTTGAAGCGTCGCACTGATCAGAATGTTGTCTGGGGTGGCGCAGCTGGCTGTATGCCCGTTCTCGTCGGCTGGGCCGTCATCACTGACAACAACCCTGATGTCTCCGGCTGGTTCCACTGGTGGCAGGCGATTGTTCTGTTTATGGTTATCTTCTTCTGGACTCCGCCGCACACGTGGGCTCTGGGGCTGAAGTACAAGGACGACTATGAAGCTGCAGGCGTCCCAATGATGCCAGTAGTTCGCCCACCGCTGTACGTCACTGTTCGCATCATTTGGTACACCGTGGCTACGGTCGTAACGACGTTGCTGCTTGTCCCCGCTGCAGGTTGGATCTACCTGGCGTCGGCCGTGATCGCAGGTATTTGGTTCTTGTATGGGGCCATCATGCTGCACCGCGACGTCAAGGCTGGTGGGGAGATCAAGCCGATGAAGCTCTTCTTGCTCTCCAACAACTACCTCGCGTTGGTGTGTGTTGGCCTGTCGGTCGACGCAGTGTTCGGCCTCCAGACCATTTCCCAGATGCTGTCGTAATCTGTTACGGCTTCAGCACAATAGAGCCTGTTGTGATCCGCGCTTGCAGATCACGATGGGCTTTTTCTGCATCTCGGAGCGGATAGGCTGCAGAGACACGGACGTTCAGCGTCCCATTTTCAACCATGCTTAGAACTGCCGAGGCACGCTGCATGAGTTCGTCACGAGTCCTGGTGAAGTGTCGAAGGTGCGGTCGGGTCAAGAACAACGACCCATGCTTATTCAACTCCTGAGGATCTAGAGGTGGCACTGCACCAGATGCAGCACCAAAGAGGACAACAAGCCCTCGTACCCGAGCCGCTTCCAGCGACTGGTTAAACGTTGCAGCACCAACACCATCAAAAACGACATCGACGCCCAGTCCATCGGTGGTGGCTCGGATCTCGTCGGCAAGCGAATCCCCGTAGGCGAACACCTCATCGGCACCGGCAGCGCGTGCGAGAGCTTGTTTCTCGGATGTGGAAGCGACGCTTAGCACCCGAGCACCGAGAGACTTCGCCATTTGGGTGAGCAGCAATCCGACACCACCAGCACCGGCAGTAATCAAGCAGGTGGACTGTGCGCTAAGCTTTGCGACGTCGTATGCAAGGAAGTGTGCTGTTAGCCCCTGCAGAAGAATGGACGCGGCGGCATCGTCAGCAATCGAGTCGGGGATAGGCACCAGGATGTCCTCGGCCAAGACCACCTGCGATGCATAGCTATCTTGCCCAGTACACCACGCAACGCGATCACCAACAGCCAGAGTCGTTACGTCCTCGCCAATTGCTGCCACACGGCCAACGCCCTCAGATCCGGGAATAAACGGCAATGGACGAGGGTAGATGCCTTCTCGTTGGTAGACATCAGTGAAATTGATGCCTGCGGTGGCAACGTCGATAAGCACGTGGCCAGGGAGCAGAGCTGGTGAGGAGAGTTCCGTGCGAAACGAGAGTTGCTCGGGCCCACCGAATGATTCGATAACGATTGCGTCCATACCGCGATGATATGAAAAAACTGACGGACCGTGGGTCCGTCAGTGAGAAGTACAACGTGGCCGGCAGAGTCGGGCTTGTTCCCGTAACGCCACGATTGAGGTTAGCTCGTTGCTGCGACTGCCTTGTACTCGGCATCGCCAGCTGGGGAGCCAGTCACGATAGCGTTACCACCTACGTAACGTCGCCCCATCTGGTAAAGGATCGCAGTCAAGCCCGTGACGATGCCAGATCCAGCCACGTGAACTGGTACCAGCGCTTCCGGCACGCCAGACCAGTACTGAACCATACCCACGCCAGCTTGCACAATGATCATGCCCACCAGCCACCAACCGATCTTGACCGCGCCACGGTCGGCTTTCACCGCCAAGAGACTGAACACAAGGCCAATGGTCAATCCCAAGTACAGGTACATGAATCCCGCGTGGACGTGGGAAAGCTCCGTAATAGGTAGCTGCAAGCGATCTTCCGGCAGGACGCTGGCATCACCAGCATGCGGACCAGCGCCAGTCACCATCGTGCCGGTAATCAACGTAACCAGAAGCGCCAGGCCTGATCCAACCGCCGTGTATCGCAGATAGGTCGGGTAGGTGCGCACCACGTGGCCGTCGTCAGGTTCCTGAATCTTGACGAACAGCATGCCCGCCAACCACACCAGAATCATCGATGGGATGAAGTGCAGAGCAACGGCGTACCACTTCAGGTCCACGAGAACCGAGATACCACCGACAATTGCCTGGACGATAACGCCCATGCCATTGGCGAAGGCCAACCAGAACACTTCTTTGCGACGTCCCGTGCGAATGACTGCGAGGAACAAGATCAGGGTCAATGCCACGAGAACGAACGTCAGCAAACGATTGCCGAATTCAACGATCTGGTGAATCATTTCGGCTTGTCCCGGAACCGGTGTGAAGCTGCCCGGGTGGCACTGCGGCCACGTGTCACAGCCCAGACCCGATCCTGTAACGCGGACGATCGAGCCAGTGACTGCGATGGCTGCCTGTGCAATGAGCACCAACAAGGCAAAGAGCTTCTGCTTCGCGATTGTTGGAAGAGGGAGCCTGGTTAACGGCAAAGTTTTCTGGAGGTCACTCACACCGTCCGATACTACCGCTTCGGCGTTTCACAGTGAGCACCGGGATACCGCTGCCAGGCTAGTCACCCTTGGCTTCGAAACGGAAGAGGCGAGTAGCCAACACACCACTCACAATTCCCCAGACGACCAGCACAATTAGGGAGTGCCATGCCATGCGTGTTGCGAAGGCTTGGGTAATCACATCCGTCAACGCAACAGACGGCAGCAGCTTCAACCCAAACTCAACTGGACTGCTCAATTCCGGGCCAACAGCGAACAACGTCGCGGCGCCCAGGAGGATGAACCAAATCAAGTTGGCAAGGCCCAGAATGAGCTCCGCTCCGAGCGTGCCTCCAATCAGTAGACCTAGTGACGTAAACGTGGCGGTGCCAACTAAGACCATGATGAAGGCCATCAACCAGGCACCAACGCTCGCTGAGAAGCCCAGTGCGATAGCAACAGCAGAGAACAGAAGAAACTGCAGCGTGACGACGATCGCCACCGCGCAACATTTGCCCACGATGATGCCCCACTTCGGTAGCGCCGAAGCACCGATGCGTTTCAGAGCTCCATAACGCCGGTCAAAACCGACAGCAATTGCCTGCCCGGTAAATCCGGCGGACATGACAGCTACCGACAAAACCATGGGGAACACGCGCTGCAATGGATTCGGGTCATCCAAGACGGGAACGATAGTAAAGCCAACCAGCATTGCCATCGGAATAATCAGTGTCAGCAACAACTGTTCACCGTGACGAAGAATGAGTGTCGCTTCCATCTTGGTTTGCGACGCAATGATCCGACCAATAGGGGCACGCACTGGGGAGGGAGTGAACGTTCCTCCTGGGAAACGAGTCGTTGACATGCTGGTTAGTTCCTCATTTCACGGCCAGTGATGTCGAGGAAAACATCCTCGAGTGAACGGCGGGACACAGTGAGCTCGGTGATCAAGGCGTCGCGCTGGGCACACCAGGATGCTACTGCCGAGATGATCGCGGGAGTGGTCTTGCCCGAGATTCGCCAACGATTTGGACTCACTGGCAACACCGTGACATCGAATCCTTGGGCATGCAGCTGCGCACTGAGCCCAGCCGCATCAATGTCTTCATCAGCAGCGAAGTAGGTATCTGGGTTACTACTCGCTGTGATCTCGTTAGTCGAGCCAGAGGCAACCACGTGGCCTTTATCGATGATGATGACTTCATCGGCTAGGGCCTCTGCTTCGTCCATGAGATGCGTCGTTAACACGATGGTCACTCCGTCGCGCTTCATGGAATTGACCAAATCCCACACTGCCAACCGAGACTGGGCATCTAACCCAGCCGTTGGTTCATCGAGGAATACCAATTCAGGACGTCCGACAAGAGCACACGCTAGGGACAATCGTTGTTGCTGGCCACCGGAGAGGCGACGGTAACTCGTCTTGACATGCTTGGACAGCCCGACAACGTCGAGTAGCCAATCGATATCCATCGGATTAGCCGAATACGATGCAACCAACTTCAGCATTTCGCCCACGCGAACACCAGGGTATGCGCCGCCTCCTTGCAGCATGACACCAATACGGGTTCGCAATTCGTCTGTTTCCCGCCACGGATCGAGGCCCAATACTCGCAGCTCGCCGGCATCGGGCTGAACAAACCCCTCGCACATCTCGACCGTCGTTGTCTTGCCAGCACCATTAGGTCCAAGCAATGCCAACACCTGACCACGCTGCAACGTGAGGTCGAGACCAGAAACGGCTTCGACGTCACCGTAACGTTTAGTCACTCCTCGCAGCTTCAACGCAGGAGATTCATCAGCTTTGATCACGATGCCCCATAGTAGGCCACCGCCTCTCCGTAGCTGCAGATCACCCCTACAGGGATGAGTCGTCGTCTAGCGGATCCGGAAGACGCGGGTTCGCCACGACACCGCGAGGATGATGCCCATGCAACAGATGAAGCCTACGATAGCGCCCACGTAGATTTGTACGACCGTCATTGGTGGCAGTCCCAAGCCACGTGGCAACACCGTCAGACTAAACACTGCCGAATAGATCACCACTGCCATGCGGAACTGCGCGCGGTCAGCCCATGCCGACAGTGGCACCAGTGCCCACAGCAGATACCACGGGTGCACAACGGGGAAGAGCAGCACCAACGCGAACATGGCCAGGCCATATCCACCCAACGGGTGAATTCGGCCTCTGAACGTCGCCCACAACATGCGAATAAGCCATGCCGCCGCAACCACGACGCCGACACCACGGGTGAAAGACAGCGCGAACTCCGAAATGTCACCGAGGCCCAGTAGCCGTCCAACAAAACCCGACAATATTCCAAGCAGTGTCGGCAACGACATCCAACTGCGCACGGTCGCGGCACCGCCTTGGCTAGTGATCCAACCAAAACCCAAGCCAGAACCAAGCGAAAACACGACACACGTGACGACGGCAATGCCACCAGTCACCACCGCAGCTTTCAGAAGCGACCACACTGAGCGTCCATAACGTCGACCCAGCCATGCCCCCGCGAAGCCCAATGCGACGAACCCCGTGACTTTGACCATGCCGGCTAAGGAAATCAAGACGAGCCCGGCTGCGAACAGCAGTCGTTTCTTCAACTCGGGGTTTGAAGATCCGCGTTCCCCCGGGGCGCCATCTGGAACTCCCGGAACTGATCGGCCATGAATGGCTCGTAGACATAGCTCCATACCCGACAGCAGTAGCGCCAACAACAGAGCTTCGTTATGGATACCGCCAACCAGATGAAGAAGCGTCAGCGGGTTCAAGACACCCAGCCACAGCGCAAACTGAGGACTAACGCCACATCGTTGGGCTAAACGGACCAATGCCCATGCCACCACGTATAAGGAAGCAACTGCGATGATTCGGTGCAAGAACACCGAGGCAAGGGGGGAATCGTTGGTCAGAGCAGAGATGAACCACGCCGCCACCATGGCTGTCGGGCCGTATGGGCTAGGGGAATGAGACCAAATCAACGGCACCGATCGGGCCAACGGATCGTTGGCCCCCAGTAAGTCAACAGGACCAGCAGCATACGGATCCATCCCTCGATCCACGATCGCACCTTGGGCGAGATAGGAATAGATATCCTGCGTAAAAAGTGGAGCAGTAAGAATAAGTGGTGTGACCCACCCGGCGAAGGTTCGCACCAGCATCGATGTGTTCACCGATGTCACGCGAGTCCGCGCACCCGCAAGAACGAAGGCACCCACGCCCAACCAAGCAACAATCAACATTCCGATGCCGACAAACGTCACCATCGTCGTCGCAACGAGCATGCGCCCAAGGGTCACGCCGGCCGGAGTCTGCCAAAACACATTCCCAACGACTGGGGTAGCACCGGCACCAATACCGCCGACCATCACAATGATCGCACCGAGCGTGCCAAGCCAGCGGAGCCACGTAAATCGTCGTAGCTCCCGGTGATTGATTCGGTGTGCGAAGGGCTGCTCAGTACCGGTGTGCAATGTGGAGCTTCGAGAACCTGCCAAACCCACATGAGGGATCGCGTCTTTCGCTAACCGGAGTTGACCGGAAAAAGACATGAGGGATGGGCGCACGAAATCGATCTTACAGTTCTGGTTCCTGAGGACTTGGAATCACAGCGACAGGAGGAGTCTCGCTAATAATTAGCCGGATAAACATAGGTTCAGCCATGATGACACACCAGCTACCTGCAGCGATCTCTGGACGCTGGACATATCAGATGAATTACGGAACACTTGTGTTGTCTAATACCGCGCAGTCCACGAATGTGCATGAGTTTCCCGGAGGTGAACCACCGACATGACCGACTCACTAACTCCTGAGGTACCAGCTTCGGAGCCACAGTCGAACGGCGACGGTGATACACGCCGCCGTATTCTCTTGCTCCTGTTGGAACACAACCTGGCATCAGCAACCCTGATTGCTGATCAACTCGGCCTTTCGGCTGCAGGCGTGCGCCGCCACTTGGACATTTTGGTTTCGGAGGGGCTAGCAGAAACTGCGCCTCCACCGAAGCACGGCCCGCGAGGTCGAGGTCGCCCAGCAAAGTCCTTCCGTCTCACAGACAAGGGCCGGGCACACTTCGGTCATTCTTACGATCTGCTTGCGGCATCTGCGCTGGAAGCACTGCAAGAAGCGGGCGGGGATGCAGCTGTTACAGCTTTCGCTAAGCGTCGCGTGAACGAAATCCTCGCCGGCATTACGCCGGTGGGTGAGAACGCGGAGACGCACGAGGTTGTAGAAGCAGTTGTCACAGCTTTTCGACGTCACGGGTACGCAGCAACAGTGAATGAAAACACTGGTGGCGTGCAAATTTGCCATCATCATTGCCCAATTAGCAATGTGGCCCACGACTTCCCACAGCTCTGTGCCGCAGAGCACGAAGCAGTGAGTAGTTTATTAGGGCAGCACACTCAACCGCTGGCAACGATTGCGGACGGCAATGGCATTTGTACAACTCATGTTCCGTTGATTCCCATTCAAGATCTCTCAACCAGTGCACAACAAGAAAGGAGCGGACAATGACTCTCGCCCATGACGAAGCCGCGAAGGTGCGTACGCCACAGACTGACGAAGAAATCATCGAGTCTATCGGCGCTTACCAGTACGGCTGGCATGACTCGGACGCTGCTGGTGCTTCGGCCCAGCGTGGCCTGTCTGAAGCTGTAGTACGCGACATTTCCGCAAAGAAAAACGAGCCGGAATGGATGCTCGAGCGCCGTTTGAAGGCCTTGGATATCTTCGATCGCAAGCCAATGCCAACGTGGGGCGCGGATCTGTCGGGGATCGACTTCGACAACATTAAGTACTTCGTTCGTTCCACCGAGAAGCAGGCCCAGACCTGGGAAGACCTGCCGGACGATATTAAGGAAACCTACGACAAGCTGGGTATTCCTGAGGCTGAGAAGCAGCGTCTGGTTGCAGGTGTCGCAGCTCAGTACGAGTCTGAGGTTGTCTACCACCAGATTCGCGAGGATCTGGAGGAGCAGGGTGTCATCTTCCTGGACACGGACACTGCTTTGAAGGAGCACCCAGAGCTCTTCAAGGAGTACTTCGGTACCGTCATTCCTTCTGGCGACAACAAGTTCTCCGCCCTGAACACGGCTGTCTGGTCCGGTGGCTCTTTCATTTACGTGCCAAAGGGTGTCCACGTGGATATTCCTTTGCAGGCCTACTTCCGCATCAACACGGAAAACATGGGCCAGTTCGAGCGCACCTTGATCATTGTCGACGAGGATGCATACGTGCATTACGTCGAGGGCTGTACGGCTCCGATCTACAAGTCTGACTCACTGCATTCGGCTGTTGTCGAAATCATCGTGAAGAAGGGTGGCCGTTGCCGTTACACGACCATTCAGAACTGGTCGAACAACGTGTACAACCTGGTCACGAAGCGCACCAAGTGTGAAGAAGGCGCAACCATGGAGTGGATCGATGGCAACATCGGCTCCAAGGTCACCATGAAGTACCCAGCTGTATGGATGACTGGTCCGCACGCTAACGGCGAAGTGCTTTCGGTTGCCTTCGCTGGCGAAGGACAGTTCCAGGACACGGGCGCCAAGATGGTGCACATGGCTCCAAACACGAAGTCCAACATCGTGTCGAAGTCTGTAGCTCGCAATGGTGGCCGTGCTGCCTACCGTGGTCTGGTGCAGATCAACAAGGGCGCTAAGCATTCCGCATCGAACGTCGAGTGTGATGCACTGCTGGTAGATACGATTTCTCGTTCTGATACGTACCCATACGTCGATGTTCGTGAAGACGATGTCACGCTCGGCCACGAGGCAACCGTGTCTCGTGTGTCCGATGAGCAGCTGTTCTACCTGATGAGCCGCGGTATCGAAGAGGAAGAAGCAATGGCGATGGTGGTCCGTGGCTTCGTGGAGCCAATCGCCAAGGAGCTGCCAATGGAATACGCACTGGAGCTCAACCGCCTAATTGAATTGCAGATGGAAGGTTCGGTCGGTTAAGCCAATGACCAACATCATTACTGAAGAGAATCAGGCGGCTGAAGGTCAGCCAGCTGCCAAGCGTCGTGTTCTCGCGAACAAGGGCGATGTCTTCGCATCCTTTGATGTCAATGACTTCGCCGTCCCTGGTGGCCGCGATGAAGAGTGGCGCTTTGCTCCGCTGCGTCGTCTGAACGGGCTTCACGACGGCACCGCCGCCGAGCCAGTAGCCTCGTCGTACGCTTTCGACGGTGTCGAAGCCAACGACTCGGTGACTGTGACCGAGGTAGACCGTGGCAGTGAGCTTCTAGGCCGTGCGGGAACACCAGTCGATATCGTTGCGGCCCGCGCATTCTCCACCTTCGACAAGGCCCAGGTCCTGACTTTCGCGAAGGACTCTGTATCGAAGGATCCTGTGACCGTTACGGTCACCGGCCCCGGCGACGATCAAGTTGCTTATGGCCACTTGGTTATTGACGTCCAGGCAAACGCTGAAGCAGTGGTCGTTCTCGATTACCGCGGTACCGGCACTTTTGCTGACAACGTTGAGTTTGTTTTGGGTGATGGCTCGCGACTAGCCGTCGTCACGCTGACTAACTGGGATGAGGGTGCTGTGCACCTGTCGGCACACCATGCAGCGGTGGGGCGCGATGCAACGCTTCGTCACTCCCTGGCTACATTCGGTGGCAGTGTTGTTCGTGTTGTCCCTCGCGTGAAGTTCACCGCGCCAGGTGGCGACGCCGAACTTCTCGGTGTCTACTTCGCAGATGCAGGTCAGTACTTCGAACAGCGTCTTCTCGTTGATCACGCAGTACCGAACTGCCGCTCTAACGTGATGTACAAGGGTGCGCTGCAGGGCGATCCGTCGTCCAAACTCGACGCCCGCACCGCATGGGTAGGCGACGTACTCATTCGTGCAGAGGCCGAAGGTACCGACACCTACGAGCTGAACCGCAACCTGGTTCTCACCGAAGGCGCACGCGCTGACTCGGTTCCGAACCTGGAAATTGAAACTGGCGAAATTCAGGGTGCAGGTCACGCTGCAACTGTTGGCCGCTTCGACGATGAACAGCTGTTCTACCTGCTGTCCCGCGGTATCCCAGAGGATGTTGCGCGTCGTCTAGTTGTTCGCGGATTCTTCAACGAAGTCATCAACCTGATTCCTGTCGAAGCCATCCGTGACCGCCTCGAATCCCTCATCGACGAAGAGTTGAATACTGCCGGCATCTAGCCGTCGGAATACGTTGCAGTTTCCACTTTCGCAGTTTCCACATAGTCACGATATAAGCGACGAAAATACACAAAGGACAGCACAGCAACAATGAGCACGCTTGAAATCCGTAACCTCCATGCACAGGTATTGCCTAACGACGAGGCATCGGAGCCAAAGGAAATCCTGAAGGGTGTCAACCTGACTATCAAGTCCGGTGAAACCCACGCAGTAATGGGGCCAAATGGTTCCGGCAAGTCGACCCTGAGCTACACCATCGCTGGTCACCCTAAGTACGAGGTAACCGAAGGCGAGATCCTTCTCGACGGCGAAAACGTTCTTGAGATGAGCGTTGACGAGCGCGCACGCGCTGGTCTTTTCTTGGCCATGCAGTACCCAGTCGAGGTCTCTGGCGTTTCTATGTCCAACTTCCTGCGTTCTGCAGCAACTGCGGTCCGCGGCGAGGCTCCTAAGCTGCGCCACTGGGTTAAGGAAGTCCGTGAGGCCATGGCTGATCTCGAGATCGACTCGTCTTTCTCTGAGCGTTCAGTCAACGAAGGCTTCTCCGGCGGTGAGAAGAAGCGTCACGAGATCCTGCAGCTTGATCTGCTGAAGCCAAAGTTCGCAGTTCTCGACGAAACCGACTCCGGTTTGGACGTCGATGCACTGCGCGTCGTCTCCGAGGGCATCAACCGTTACCAGGATGAAAACGATGGTGGAATCCTCATCATCACGCACTACAAGCGGATTCTGAACTACGTCAAGCCTGACCACGTGCATGTATTCGCTGACGGCAAGATCATCGCCTCCGGTGGTCCAGAGTTGGCTGACGAGCTCGAAGAGCACGGCTACGAGAAGTTCACCAATGCTTAGTCGCTCTCTTCGTGGCGATTTTCCGGTTCTCGCGCGCACGGTGCGCGATGACCGGCGTTTGGTCTACCTCGATTCTGGTGCAACGTCGCAGCGTCCGCGCCAGGTGATCGAGGCAGAAACGTACTTCATCACGGAGCACAACGCTCCGGTTCACCGTGGTGCGTATCAGTTGGCCGAAGAGGCTACTGACGCATATGAAGATGCCCGCGACGCTATCGCTTCCTTCATCGGCGCCGAATTTGACGAGCTGGTGTTCACGAAGAACGCTACTGAAGCCTTGAATCTTGTGGCGTACACGCTTGGCGACGATCGCGCGGGCGAGTACCAGGTCACCGAGGGCGACGAGATCGTCGTCACGGAGCTGGAACATCATGCGAATCTCGTGCCATGGCAGGAGCTCGCACGACGGACCGGCGCGACGTTGAAGTGGTACTCCGTGACCGCTGATGGTCGGATCGACCTAGATTCCTTAGAGCTGTCCGAGCGCACGAAGGTGGTCGCATTTACCCATCAGTCGAACGTGACTGGTGCGGTTGCCGATGTTGACGAACTCGTCGCGCGAGCCAAAGCTGTTGGTGCCTTGGTTGTGCTTGATGGTTGCCAATCTGTGCCACACATGCCGGTGGACGTGAAAGCGTTGGGAGTCGACTTCCTCGCTTTCTCCGGTCACAAGATGTGTGGTCCGACTGGCGTCGGCGCTTTGTACGGCCGATCTGAACTGCTGGAGCTGCTGCCACCGTTCTTGACGGGTGGTTCGATGATCGAGGTCGTCAAGATGGAGGCCTCGACGTACGCGCCTCCGCCTCAGCGTTTCGAAGCAGGAACGATGATGGCCAGCCAGGTCGTGGGACTCGGTGCTGCTGTGAAGTATTTGACTGACATCGGTATGGATGCGATCGCTCAGCATGAACACGAGCTCACCGCATACGCGCTTGAGAAAATGCGCGAGGTCGAGGGCCTTACTATCGTTGGGCCGCAGACAGCCGAGCAGCGTGGCGCTGCGATTTCGTTCCAAGTCGAGGGGATTCATCCACACGATTTGGGCCAGGCTCTCGACGATCGTGGAATTTGCATCCGCGTTGGTCACCACTGCGCGTGGCCAGTCCATCAGGCGCTGGGCGTACAATCGACGGCTCGAGCGTCGTTCTATTTGTACAACACGAAGGAAGAGGTCGATGCTCTCATTGAGGGCATCGAGTACGCGAAGAAATTCTTTGGCGTGTAGATCGGGAAGAGTAGCACCGTGAAATTAGAGCAGATGTACCAGGAAGTCATCCTGGATCACTACAAGCACCCGCAGCACAGCGGACTTCGCGATCCTTATGATGCCGAAGTACACCACGTGAACCCCTCGTGTGGCGACGAATTGACATTGCGCGTGAAGTTGGCTGACAACTGCACTCAGGTTGCTGATGTGTCGTACGAAGCTGTGGGATGCTCTATTTCGCAAGCTTCCACCTCTGTTATGGCGGAAGAGCTTGTGGGGCAACCCGTCGCAAAGGCAATGGAAAAGCTCGATGAATTCGAGCGCATGGTAACTTCCCGCGGAAAGATTGAGGGCGACGAAGACATCATTGGTGATGGTGTCGCCTTCGCAGGTGTGTCCAAGTATCCAGCACGCGTCAAGTGCGCGTTGCTGGGATGGAAGGCATTCCAGGCTGCTGCAGCCGAAGCAATTAGTAATGCTCAGGAAAACGGTGGCGAAGGTTCCGCCACGGTTACGCTGTAGCTCACCCAAAGGAGTGAATGAACTCATGACTGAAGCAAACCAGCCACGACCAGAAGAAACCGAGCAGATGCCAGAATCTTCTCTGGATAGTGATGCCAGCCAGTCGATGACTGTGCCACCTCGCCCAGATCAGACTCAGGCCGATGAGCAACTCGCATTCGACGTCGAAGAGGCAATGTACGAAGTCGTAGACCCGGAGCTGGGCATCAATGTTGTTGATCTTGGCCTCGTATACGACATTTGGATCGAAGACGAGTCGGTAGCCGTCATCCATATGACGCTGACCTCTCCAGCGTGTCCATTGACGGACATGTTGACTGCCCAGACAGAATCTGAAGTGATGCAGGTGGAGGGAATCACCGCATACAAGCTCAACTGGGTATGGTCTCCAGCATGGGGTCCTCACATGATCTCTGAGGATGGACGCGAGCAAATGCGTGCCCTCGGCTTCTCTGTGTAAACCTGCGGATTGACGTAGAGCGACCATAAACAAAGCGCACCAACCTGTCGTTTTCCACGACGTGGTTGGTGCGCTTTGTTGTATCCGGGTTTTGCGAACTTACTCGCGGCTGAGATCAGCGGTCTTCGGATCTACTGCAGACGACCCCGTGACCTTCTTATGAATCAACCACAGTGCCAAGAACACTGGGATGCCCAGGTATGGGGTCAGGATCGCAAACCAGTTCTGGCCGGTCGTTGCCGGTTCATACGCCTGACCAATGACGACCGCAAAACACATGAAGAGGGCGACGATAGCGCCAGCAGGGAAGAAGTTAGCCTTGTACGGCAAAGTCTCCAGCGACACATTTTGAGCTGCCAAGCACTTCCGGAACTTGTAGTGGCTATACGAGATACCAATCCACGTGATAAATCCAGCGAGTGCCGACAGCGTCAACAGGAATGTGTACGCTACGCCATCTCCGACCAGCGAAGTAATGAAACCAGCCATGCCGATGACGGTCGTCGCAAGGAGAGCCTTCATTGGAATGCCACGGTTATTGAGTTCGCCGAACATACGCGGAGCCTGGCCCTGACGGGCGAGGGAGAACAGCATGCGCGTGGATACGTAGAGTCCCGAGTTTCCTGCGGACAGAACCGAGGTCAAAATTACGGCGTTCATAAGACCTGCAGCCACCGCGATACCAGCACGATCGAAGACCAGCGTGAACGGGCTAACAGCAATATTGTCTTCCGCTGAGTTCAAAAGATTCGGATCTGTGTAGGCAATGAGGAAACCGATAACTGCAATGGCACCGATGTAGAACAGCAGAATACGCCAGAAAATCGTGCGAATAGCTCGTGGAATAGTGCGCTCTGGATCCTCGGCTTCTCCAGCAGCAACACCCACCATCTCTGTGCCCTGGAATGAATAACCAGCGACGATGAACACAGCTAGAAGGCCCATGCCGCCGTTGACAAACGGAGCTTCGCCCGCGGTCCAATTTTCGAATCCTGGCGAACTACCACCGAGGATTCCGAAAATCATGCACACACCGAGCACGAGGAAGACGATAACCGTGACAACCTTGATGGTTGCGAACCAAAATTCGCCTTCACCAAATGCTCGAGCGGACAGCGCATTCAGCAGGAAGAGAATGAGAAGGAAAAGCGCAGACCATAAAACCGCCGGAGTATCGGGGAACCAATACCGCATGACCAATGATGCCGCGACCAGCTCAGCAGCGACGGTAATCGCCCAGTTAAACCAATAGTTCCAGCCCATTGCGAAGCCGAAGCTAGGGGAGACATAGCGGGTTCCATATTCCTGGAATGAGCCTGCAACGGGCAAATACGCAGCCATTTCGCCAAGCGACTGCATAACAAGCCACACCATCAGGCCAATCAGTGCATATGCTGCGAGTGCACCGCCAGGACCAGCTTGCGAAATTGTGGCACCCGAGGCGACGAACAGGCCGGTACCAATGGCACCGCCAATAGCAATCATGTTGAGGTGGCGCGTACGCAACTTTCGTTGAAGTTGGTCACCGGAATAGCTGCCACCAGTAGTCGGGTTCTCCGACGTCGTGGAATTCATGTTTGCAAGCATATCCCGAACGGACGTTTACCTTAAGTTAACCTCGCGGTCTTTTTGCTGGGTAAGCTCGTGAATTCCTCATCGCAGATTCATTTTGACGACCGTAATCCCGCTCTTACAGTACTTAATCGATAGAGTGCGCTCCTCGGCGCCTAAAGCCCCCACAGAAAAGAAACAATCAATCGCCACAAGGTCGACGGTGACTTCTTTCCCAACGGCACCGCTATTTTGGCCATTACTTCCAGTGTTCGCATGACGACGAATCGCTCACGGCCACCAGCGAGATAAGTGTAAATATCTTCCTCTGGCAACGAGAAGAACGCAGTAAAGAAGTATCGAAGTTGCTCGGGGGAAAAGGACAGGAGTGCTGCCAGGCCCCGCCGGCGTATGTGAGCTAGCAACCATCCTCCTGGCGGTGTCAAGTGCTTCCCAGCGCGGAGTAGCGCGAGTGCGGCATCGGCGTCACTGAGTACCTGACCAACGCTGTAGCCAGTTGCAGGATGCATCCAGCCACCGCCGGAACCGAATCGTTGCGCAGGTTCCCTTTGTGTCCGCGGTTTAGCCCACGATGGGAGTCGCGTAGCGACAGTATGGAGGACTGAAAGGTGCATAGGAATCCTCGCTGGCCCAAGAGGGAAGCTCACGTATTCCTCATCGACAGCCATAGTGGCGTCAATGCCCAGCCGCGCCAACCGATGCTTCTGATTGGAACGAACCAGTCCTTCGCATGCCGTTCCAGTGACTGAATCGGTTATCTGTACTGCGAGGATTGTTTCTTCAATTAGCCATGTTCCATCGCCCAACGGCAGTCGATAAGAGAAAGTAGCGACTGACGTGTCATCTGCCTCAGCTTCGCCTACCGACCGGAAGTCCATGAGAACTGGCACTCTGTGTTCTAGCGGAATCGCGGACGCAGGGAAGACCTGCCCATACGCAATCTGACGGATAGGCAGATGTGGCCCAGAGTTCGTCGCATTTACGACAACGAGGTCCGTTGTGGCTTCATCTCGATGGGACGAAGGATATTGAGACTCCTCGACCGCAAAACCGGATAATGACCCGAATACCTGTGGGTCCACGATGCCGTAGAGATGGGAAAGCGCCCGCTCAGTGCCGTCGTAAAGCACAATGCGTGGAGCGAACCTTGATGCAAGAAAGTTGGCAGGCGCCCAGTCGGGCATCTGATCAGCCCACACGCCTATTGTCGAGGGCAGTGATCCGCCAGTCGGATCGAAGGCCGTGACGTCCCAGCCATGCGCAGCAGCGCGATGAGCGAGAATCCTTCCGGCGGGGCCAAGGCCTGCGACATGAAGCATGGGTGACATGCCTATACCTTAATCAGGGATACACGCTGGTAGGCTTTCCCGACGTGATTGTCACCCATGATCTCGAAGTCCGTGTCGGCGCTCGCACCTTGCTCACCGCGCCAGGAGAGCAGCTGCGAGTGCAGCCAGGCGACCGCATCGGTCTTGTCGGCCGAAATGGCGCCGGTAAGACCACTACCATGCGCATCTTGTCAGGTGAGACGGAACCATATGGTGGCACGGTGACCTCGTCGGGACCGATTGGCTATCTGCCACAGGACAGCCGCGAAGGCAATATCGAGCAGACGGCTCGTGACCGTGTCCTTTCTGCTCGCGGGCTGGATCAGATCCTGCGCAGCATGGACCGTCAACAAGAGATCATGGAGACGACTCTCGATGACTCCCAGCGGGACAAGGCGATTCGCAAGTATTCTCGACTGGAAGAGCGGTATCACGACTTAGGTGGTTACGAAGCAAACTCTGAGGCAGCGCGTATTTGTGATGCGCTGGGTTTGCCAGAACGCGTTCTCGATCAGGAGTTACGGACGCTGTCTGGTGGCCAGCGCCGTCGTGTCGAACTAGCCCAAATCCTCTTTGCGGCTTCAGAAGGTGCAGGAAAGTCTGCCACAACTCTGCTTCTCGACGAGCCGACGAACCACCTCGATGCTGATTCAATTACCTGGCTGCGTGGATTCCTGCAGAAGCATGAAGGCGGACTCATTATGATTTCGCACGATGTGGAGCTCCTCGAGGCCGTTTGTAATAAGGTCTGGTTCCTCGATGCGGTGCGCGCTGAAGCTGACGTTTACAATATGGGCTGGAAGAAGTACCTCGATGCGCGGGCGACCGATGAGGCTCGTCGTCGCCGGGAGCGCGCAAATGCGGAGAAGAAGGCCTCAGCGCTGCGTCAACAAGCGGACAAGTTGGGCGCAAAAGCTACAAAGGCCAAGGCTGCAAAGCAGATGGTTGCTCGTGCTGAACGCATGATCAATAGCCTCGACGAGGTTCGCGTCGCAGACAAGGTCGCGCACATCCGCTTCCCGGAGCCAGCTCCGTGTGGCAAGACGCCGATGAACGCCAAAGGCCTCACCAAAATGTACGGGTCCTTAGAAGTTTTCGCGGGTGTCGATCTCGCAATCGACAAGGGCTCTCGCGTTGTTGTTCTAGGTTTTAACGGTGCGGGCAAAACCACGCTGCTGAAACTACTTGCTGGAGTGGAGCGCACCGACGGCGAAGGTGGCATCGTCACCGGACATGGCCTCAAGATCGGCTACTTTGCCCAGGAGCACGACACCATCAATCCCGATTGGTCTGTCTGGGAAAACACAGTCGCAACCTGCCCTGATGTTAACGAACCTGAGCTTCGCAGCCTGCTCGGCGCATTCATGTTTTCCGGTGACCAATTGCAGCAACCAGCTGGCACGCTCTCTGGTGGTGAAAAAACCCGATTGGCTCTCGCAGGACTAGTCAGTTCCCGCGCCAACGTATTGCTTCTCGACGAGCCGACAAACAACCTCGACCCCATTTCTCGCGAGCAGGTTCTGGACGCATTGAGGACTTATGAGGGCGCTGTCGTGCTGGTTACCCATGATCCAGGTGCTGTCGAGGCGCTTGAACCGGAGCGAGTCATCATTTTGCCGGACGGTACTGAGGATCTGTGGAGCGACGAATACATGGAAATCGTCGAACTAGCGTAAGCACTGACAAAAGGGAAGACATAGAGATGATCGAGCCGTGGCCATGCACGTATCCGCAGGAACTAGCAGGGCTGTCTATCGACCTTTCTGACAGCAGTTCTCTGCGTACAACTGCGACGCTTAGTGGTTGGCACATCGTTGACCAGCATCGGCACATCGGCCATGGCCGCGAATTTTTTGAGTCCGCAGCTCGTGGCCTGCTGACGTGGCAAGTCCACGCGCTCGCTGGCATCTCGGTGTTATCAAGCGGCAGCACGGAAGAAGCCACCGTCGGCGACGTCGTCACGCTGTCAATCGCAGGGACACAATCACCATGTTATGTCTTCGACATTAAGCGAACTGGTCGTTTGGTTCGGCTCACGTACGGAACCATGGCGGGGCATGTGGAATGTGGCGAGGAAACCTTTGAACTGCAGCTTCACGACGACGCTAGCGTCACTGGAGGTTGTCGCGCTTTCTCAAAGCATGCTTGGTGGTTGGCACGACTGGGCGCGCCGGTAGCTAGGGCAGCTCAACGCCACTTCACCAACAAATACATTGTTGGCATGAGAGAATGTGGCGGTCGCATCCTATAGCTCACAGCCGCTACCCGACAGCAAGCCGAAGCGCCACACGCTGTTTCTAGATCAATCCGTCACTAACTGCCCGACGGAAAAGCAACTGCTTCGTCGAGACGTTGTGCCCAAAATACTGGTACTTAGCACGAACACGAGAGATATGAGTGCGCACGGTATTTTCAGAAACATCGAGTGCTTCAGCTACTTCGGCCTTACTCCGCGATGTCAACCATAGGCGCAGCACCTGAGCTTCCCGCTCAGTCAGCTGAGGTACATCTACAGACGCACGACCCGCACCACCACGGATGGCAGAAGAAAGATCGATTGTTCGCGTCATTATTTAGCTCCCTATCAATGCATCAACTGAACTAGCTGAATTGTATTCACCAGCGATATTACCTCAGTATAGTATCCCGACATTTCATCGTGTATGAAAAGACACAAGTTAATGGGGCAGCACGGCAAGAAATTGTTTGGGTGGTGCCGTTTGCGCCGTTTACTCAGGTAGGAGCTCTATTTCCTTGGGCATTTACCTGCTGAGCGGATCAGTTGGACCTGGAAGGTACCCATCTTCTTGAGCTAATCGATACATTTCCGATTTGTTGGGGCTGTGCTTGGCGCGACCAGCAGCAGCATATTTTGCTCGAATTCGACCCAAATAGTCGAGAACAGTATTTGATGTCAGCCCGGTCATGGTTGCTACCCGCTTCGTCGATTCACCGGAAGCGTATAGTTCCAGGACTTCGCGCTGCCGGTCCGAAAGATCGACAGTATCGATAAGCGGATCAGAATCAACGACAGATGCCCACTCCGTTGACAAAGCACCCTTGCCCTCACACGCAAGCCGAATAGCATCCAAGATATTCTCGGGTTTCTCCGACTTTTGAACGACTCCCAGCACACCCGTTCGCAGCGCTTTACGAACGAGGTACGGGCTCTCCGCCGACGACAAAATTAGTACGTTTTCGGTTACCAGCTCCAAAGCCAAAACGTTCTGAGCCGGGTCAGAGTCATCAGCCAACCGCAAATCAAGGATGACAAGATCAAGCTGATCAGTACTGTCCGTACTCTGCAGTAGCGCTGGCACAGTCGGATACGTGCCAACTAATTCCAGGTCAGAGGCTTCCGCGATCAATGCGGACAAGCCACGCAAAGACAACTCATGATCGTCGATCGCCACGATCCGGCGCTTCGCCGCTGATGCGTCATAGAAGTAGGAACCGGTAGTGAAGTCTGAGGTGGTCATTGTTCTCGTTTTCGTTTCTGTCGGCGTACTACGGACACGCAGTCACAAAATGAAGCTTTGCGACGCGTCTGTAGATGAGATGCACCAAACTAGAGTTTTGTTCCCTCCGAGGTAAATCTTTGCACTCCATTCTCGTCAGAAATTGATGCAAAGGCCTTCCTACCGGGAGGAAGCAATCGAATGGTCACAGTCCCTGTCTCGGCAGCATCTAGTGCCATCATAAACTCTGGCATGAGCCGAGCCAGACCAGAATCGACCGCACGCCGCTGTGTCGTGGATTCCATTTGTTGGTCGATAGGGCTGTGGCTGCGATCGTCGAGAAGGGTGACGGTTACTCCACGGGAACGCGCATCCCACACGCATGCTTGCAAACTCGGCTGATTAAGTCGTGGTGAACGCAAATGATCGCGGAGTCGCAGTTCGGTCAGTCGCGCTCGCTTACGAAGTGCGGGCGTCGGCGTGTCCAGGATACGAGCTGCATCGAAAACTGGCGATACCTGGTCTTCCAACCAGCTGTAGTTCGAGCGTCGTGCATCCTCGTATGCTTCAGCGGCACTGGCATCTGCGATGGCTAGGTTGTAATGGTTGATGGCATCGGGGAGGCGACGGAGCAAGTACCGAACCGTCACGATCGATAGCACGCCAGCGGCCGTCATTACGCATCGCGTAAGCAAGGCGAAACCATTGATATCGGGATGATCCATGAGGCCTGTCAATCGTAGTAGTTCGATTGCTAACGCGGCTCCCAAAACAGCAATTACGGCCATGAAGGGGCGACCTCTCATCGCTAACAATGCGCCCAGCAGCGACACCATGCTGAAGTGCCACAGCGTCACCCATTCGGTGAGTGGTCCCAAGTCCTGATAGAGGCCAACAACAGACAGCATCATCATTCCGACGGTGATCAGCATCGACCGACGCGTTGGCAACGTATCGAAGTGCCCCTGCATCAATACACCGAGTAATACGACGCAAGTGGCGTACGTCGTAAAACCCAGAGGGGTCAACAACTGGCCAGAGGTAAGCGCTACCAGCAACAACACAACGTTGAGCGCAAGCCAGTATTGAGGGGAGAACACCATCGCCATGCCCATGAGGTCGTACATTGGCATATCGGCATTCATTTCGGCGAGTGGCTTCGTCGCTTCGACAGTCTCGCCTTCCCATTCCAACTCAACGCTGGTCCCACGACCAGGTTCGGAGCTAACGACGGCCCGGCCACCATCCAACGAGTCCATTCGCCCGACGATACTGAGCCGTACACCAGCAGAGCCTGGATTAATGTCCTCGACTTCGAAACCGACACCATCATCGCTATACGCAATTGCCAACTGACCAGGTTTGATGTTGATTGTGCACCAGCGGCGAGCCCGTTGACCAGCATGCCGGGAAGAATTACGAGCGGCTTCGGATACCGCAAGCAACATCGTGTTGGCAACGCTACCGGGAATAAGCAGAGATGCATGCGACTCCGTCGCTTGAAAACTTACTTTGCAACCAGGTGTGATTTGACCGATTCTGCGTTCCACCACAGTGACAAGACGCGACACCTCGACTCGCTCGTTGAAATTGAACACGGTAGCGATGGCTTCGTCAGACTTGAAATCGGTCTTCAATCCATTGGCGATCGCCGACAGTTCAGTCAGTACATAGTCGTGCACGTAGGCACCGAAACGTTTCAATTCTTCGGCGCGAATACGTGCGTGGACTGCATCAGCATTGGTACGACGAGTGACATCATCCGTGGCGTCGATCAGCTGTGATACTCGCCTAGCCGCACCCGCGAAAACCAAAAAAGGGAAGGAAAGAACAACGGAAAAGCCAGAATCCGCGAAGATCTCTATTGGATCCGTAACATCCATGAGCAGCGAGTTCAAGATCGCCAGTAGGCCAGGCAACACAATGAGGACAACGATGCTGGCGCGGAAGGACGATGTCAGCGAAAAGCTCACCGCAGCGATGCCCGCGAAGCTGAGGAACCACACCGCGTTGGCGGATTCGACCGACTGGTAGCCGTCGTAAAGAAAAACACCGCACGCCGCCAGCAACGTGGCAACTAGTGGCAAGCGCAATACCAGCTGCAGTAGTGCCTTGTGTCCGACAATCGCGGCGTAGACGAGTACGAAGTTGATTGAGAAAAAGAGGAGAACCGAACTGACGGGATACCAATGCTCGAAAAGTAGACCATCGGGAAAGGACTTCGTGATCGACTCAAGCTTCCACAAAGTTGCAGTGAGAGCGATGACAAGGGCACCAGCACGCAGAATCGCGACTTCCACCGAAGGAACCGGCGATGCGCTCCGAAATGGCAATTTAGTCAATTGGTTCTGCAACACCAACGCTCACGCCCGTTCGACTACGAGTTCTTCGACTTCACAAATGAACAATAGTTCATAAAACCAGTAATAACTTGACCTGCTGCGGTCAAGTCTACTGACCGGATCTCACTTTCAATAGAATCGAGCTCTGCAGGATCGAAATACCCCTTGTCCGCATAAAAGTTCATACGGCGGAGCAAACCATCGGCATTCATCTCGGGGTGGAACTGCGTCACCCAATTTCGGTAATGAATCCGGTACATCTGGTGCGGGCAGGATGGGCCGGTAGCGAGGAGAACTGCCTCATCTGGAAGCTGTACGACGCATTCTTTGTGTCCTGTCAGTGCGAAGAAGGTGTCCGGCAAGGTCGACGCGATGGGGTCGCTTGCCGCCTCCGCTGTGAGCTGAACTTCCGTCGTGCCAGCTTCCTCTGAAAACTCGCGGTTGACCTGGCCACCCATGGTAAATGCGGTATAGCTCGTGCCGTAGCAGGTCAGCAACGCTGGAACAGGAGAGTTCAAGATCTCGAACAGTAGGTCATGGGAATGCTTCTGCAGGTCGCTGTGCTCCCAGTCCGTCACGTTGAATGGGCTGCCACCAACAAACACACCGTCAAACTGGGATAAGTCGGGAAGATCGACGGTCAGCGAGGTAATGGGAAAATGCACAAGGTCGGATTCAGCCAAACCCGAGGATTCGAGAAAATCGAGATACTCTGAGCGAGCGGCTTCTTCGCCATCGCGCATAGCAACCAACAAATACCGACCATTTTCCATAACGAAAATTCTAGCCTGACCACTACCTATTCATGAAAAATACCCCTAGAAAGCTGGCCTGAACCAACTATCCGGGGGTCTTTTTGCACACGAAGCGGGTCTACCGGGCACCTATAGGTGTCGAGCTACGAGTCATGAGAACGAAGAGACGTCTCTACCAGGTCGAGAACTCTATCCATTCCCTCAACTGTGCGTCCCGACGCCAGCCTGGAGATAATGCCGTCGAGCACCAACTCGAGTAATAGCTGCAATGTTTCCGGCGGGAAATCCGACCGAAGGGAACCAGTAGCCGCAGTCTCTTGCAGTCGAAGCTGCACAGCCTCGTCAAGCTGCTCCTGATGTTCCATCCATTGCGCGCGAAACTCACTGTCAGTGCGTAGCCGACGAACAATTTCTAGTCGAGTACCGAGCCAGCCATGCTGCTCTGGATGCGTCACGATATCTCGCATCACCTCAACTAATCCAGAACTGGTAGTCACCTCCGCCATTCGAGAAGCGTCTTCTTCCGCGAGTGCAAGAAAGAGACCTTCTTTAGAACCGAAATGGTGGAAAATCGCACCACGAGACTTACCGGTGGCTTCTTCCAACCTGGCGACGGTCGCCCCGTCATAGCCGAACTCCGTAAAGCAGCGTCGTGCACCGTCGAGAATCTCCCGTCGACGTAACGCAAGGTCTTGAACACTGACCTTCGGCATGGGAACTACCTTCTATCCACTATGTAGTTGGTTGATTCCGCTGAACGCACTGTGAGACGCAACAGGGGCCGGGTCAGCTGTCGCAAAAGCAACTAACTAACTCGGCCCCTGCGTTGTCAAGCACATGAGCTTAACGACGAAGTACTTAGCCGTTAATCATGTTGCGCAGAACGTACTGCAGAATGCCACCGTGGCGGTAGTAATCAGCCTCACCCGGGGTGTCGATGCGGACTACAGCGTCGAAGTCGAAGGACTCGCCGTTTTCCTTGGTGACAGTGACCTTGACGGTCTTAGGCGTGGTGCCCTCGTTGAGCTCCTCGATACCAGCGATATCGAAGGTCTCAGTGCCGTCGATGCCCAGGGACTTCCAGGACTCGCCCTCAGGGAACTGCAGTGGAACGACGCCCATGCCGATCAGGTTCGAACGGTGAATACGCTCGAAGGACTCAGCAATGACAGCCTTGACGCCGAGCAGCAGGGTACCCTTTGCAGCCCAGTCACGGGACGAACCGGTGCCGTACTCCTTACCACCGATAACAACCAGTGGGGTGCCTGCAGCCTTGTAGTTCTGAGCGGCATCGTAGATGAATGCCTGTGGGCCACCCTCCTGGGTGAAGTCACGGGTGTAGCCACCGGTAACGCCGTCGAGAAGCTGGTTCTGCAGACGGATGTTAGCGAAGGTACCGCGAACCATGACCTCGTGGTTACCACGACGGGCGCCCAGCGAGTTGTAGTCGTGGCGAGCAACGCCCATGGAATCCAGGTACTGAGCAGCTGGAGTGCCTGGCTTAATAGAAGATGCAGGGGAGATGTGGTCGGTGGTGACCGAGTCGCCCAGTGCAGCCAAAACGCGAGCACCCTGGATGTCAGAAACTGGAGTTGGCTCCATGTCCATGTCATCGAAGTAAGGAGCCTTACGGATGTAGGACGAGGAGTCCTCCCATGCGTAGGTCTTGCCTTCTGGGGTTGGCAGGTTCTGCCAGCGCTCGTCACCAGCGAAGACGTCCTTGTAGTCCTCGTCGTACAGCTCGGAGGAAATGGAAGCCTGGATGGTGGATTCGATTTCCTCGGTGGATGGCCAGATGTCCTTCAGGAAGACGTCGTTGCCATCTGCGTCCTGACCAAGTGCGTCAGTTTCGAAGTCGAAGTCCATGGTGCCGGCAATTGCGTAGGCGATGACCAGGATTGGCGAAGCCAAGTAGTTCATCTTCACATCTGGGGAGATGCGACCTTCGAAGTTACGGTTACCGGACAGAACTGCGGTTGCAGCCAGGTCAGCCTCGTTGATAGCAGAGGAAACTTCTGCTGGCAGTGGGCCGGAGTTACCAATACAGGTAGCACAGCCGAAGCCTGCGAGGTAGAAGCCCAGACCCTCGAAGTCCTTCCACAGGTCAGCGCGGTCGTAGTAGCCGTTAACGACCTGCGAACCTGGAGCCATAATGGTCTTGACCCATGGCTTAGCCTTCAGGCCCTTCTCCAGTGCCTTGCGAGCCAGCAGACCTGCACCCACCATTACGGATGGGTTAGAGGTATTGGTGCAAGAAGTGATGGAAGCGATTGCAACCATGCCGTGGTCGAGCGTGTACTCGCCGCCCTTTGGAGACTGAACGGTGATTGGGGACGATGGGCGACCCTCAGCGGATGAAGCTGCGGACTCGCCGTTACCCTCGCGGGACTCGTTGTAGTCATTTACTTCGATGCCTTCTGGAGCGGAAGCCTTGACGACGTCCTTAACCTGGCCATCGGAGTAGTTGTGCAGATCCTTGCGGAACTGCTCCTTGGAGGAAGTCAGCTCGATGCGGTCCTGTGGACGCTTCGGGCCAGCAATGGAAGGTACAACGGTGGACAGATCCAGCTCGAGGTACTCAGAGTACTCAGCGTCTGGGGTGTTCTCGTCCAACCACATGCCCTGAGCCTTGGCGTAAGCCTCGACGCGAGCAAGGGTTTCTTCATCGCGACCGGTCAGTGCCAGGTACTTGATGGTTTCATCGTCGATCGGGAACATTGCGGCCGTCGAGCCGAACTCTGGCGACATGTTGCCGATGGTTGCACGGTTTGCCAGTGGCAGCTTGGAGACGCCCTGGCCGTAGAACTCAACGAACTTACCGACGACACCATGCTGGCGCAGCATGTCGGTGATGGTGAGAACAACGTCGGTAGCGGTAACACCTGGGTTGATGTCGCCGGTCAGCTTGAAGCCGACAACGCGAGGAATGAGCATGGAGATTGGCTGGCCGAGCATCGCTGCCTCAGCCTCAATGCCACCAACGCCCCAGCCCAGAACGCCCAGGCCGTTTTCCATGGTGGTGTGGGAGTCGGTACCAACACAGGTGTCTGGGTAAGCCAGGCCGTCGTTGTCGAAGACAACGCGAGCCAGGTACTCAATGTTGACCTGGTGGACAATACCGGTTCCTGGAGGAACAACGCGGAAGTTAGAGAATGCGCCAGTGCCCCAACGGAGCAGCTTGTAACGCTCTTCGTTGCGCTGGTACTCGATCTCAACGTTCTTCTCCAAAGCATCAGCAGAACCGAATGCTTCGATGATGACGGAGTGGTCAATGACCATCTCAGCTGGGTTGAGAGGGTTGACCTTGTCTGGGTCGCCGCCCAGGGTCTTCACTGCTTCGCGCATGGTAGCGAGGTCAACGACACATGCAACACCGGTGAAGTCCTGCATGATGACGCGAGCTGGCGTGAACTGGATCTCGATGGACGGCTCAGCCGAAGCATCCCAGTTAGCAATAGCCTTGATGTGCTCTTCGGTAATGTTTGCGCCGTCTTCGTTGCGCAAGAGGTTCTCTCCAAGAACCTTCAGTGAGTATGGAAGCTTCTCCATGCCTTCAACTGCATCGAGAGCGAAGTAGTCATAAGACTTTCCGCCAACCTCGAGAGTCTTCTTGGCATTGAAGGAGTTCTTGCTATCAGTCACAGGATGCTCCAATTCTTTGCTCGGGTGAGTTGTGTACCGGCCAAAGGCCAAATGCACTCGAAAAACCTAAGGCCCCGCGTGCCAGCACATGGCGCGAAAGAGATCAGACAGTAATGCCCGGCTACTCTCAATCGTCCTATCCAACAGGATAACAGTACGAGCGTTATGTTGCATTTACCTTCTGGTGGCGCGCCGCATTAGGGGTACACCCGCAGATCACTAATCGGACACCGAGATGCCACGTTACGTTTGTTTTCCCGTGATCCCATACAGTCCGGCCACGCTTCCATCAATTTCCGTGGATCTTATGTAAACCTATGGAAATCAAGAGATATGCGAGGAGCGCACCATGCCAACCACTGCAGCACAGCAGTCGAATACTGAGGTATCCGTCTCGGACCTCAACTTCGACTCGGTGATGAGCGAACTCCACAAGGATCAGATATTCACTAGTAACCCACAACTGGAAGCAAGCCTGCGCGGACTTGTCGACGATGCCAGTGGCCGAGGTATCGACAACCTCAAAATTGTAGCGGTCGACATAGACCCCCAAGTTGACGCACAACTCATGAACTTAGCCCGCCAGATCGTCGAGGCTGATGGCGGTACTGCGGTAGTGCGGTCTCCATCACTCGCCGCAGCGGCATCAGATGAATTTCCGCGCGCCGCGCTAGATCGGGCCCAGTACGCGATGGTCTCAACCGGATCGGAATACCCGGACGGACTTAACAAGTTTCTCACCGAGCTGACTGACTGGGTGATCCCATGGACTATCTACAGTCTGATCGTCGGCATTGCCATCGTGGCCATTTTCTCGACCCTCATTGTCCAGTGGTGGAAGCGTTCCCACGCCTAGTTCCAACTGAAACTCTGGATAACTCGCTCTTCTTTGGTAACAACTCCACCTCTAGTCAAGCGACATTCCTTGACGGGCGACAGTCTCGACTACCTGTTATCACGATCCCGTCACGATGACACGCGGACTCTCACCCTAAATGTGACACATCTCACACTATTTCTATGCCCTAGCAAAAGTGCAGGCCACGATAGATAACGAAATCGTCACAGCCAATGCATTGCATGAGAATTCTGTGACAACTGTTCTTTTAGTTGCATCTGTGCCGTAGCGTTTCCCATGATGCTTAGTGAGGAAGAAGCCTATTCGGCTGAATCCTTTCTAGTCATGATGCTTGACTCCTGTCACTCGCGTCGCAGACATGCACATCCAGGCAATGGGGAAGTTGCCTTCTCGGACAAAATGCATGTCGTTACGCAGGCATGGGTGCGTGACTGCGCTTTACGCTGTCGCCAACGAGGCGATCGTCGCAAGGCTCGGTTTCGTACGCATGTCATCGAAGGTCAAGTGTCACCCCTTTACGATTTGCTGATTTAACCGAGGAGACCAGGTGGCACTGAGCCGGAATTCTTATGCGAAAGGCTGGACACGGCCTGTAGCAGGTGTCGTTGTCGCTGCATTCATCGCGACGAACGCACAGACCGCGTCTGCAACTCCGCAGCGTGTATCTGACGACACCATTGCACAGGCAGAAGGTGCCGCACGCGATGCCAACAATGTCTTGCAGACCCTGGTGTCCGACGTCTCGACACGAGAGCGCGCCGTAGCGGAGCTTGAGCTTCGCATGGGAACGCTTCGTGAGGACGTCAACAAGTCGATGGTCGACCTGGACCGTGCACGCAGCGATGCAGACAAGGCACGTAGCGCAGTTGACGATGCCCGCGCGGTTTTCAACTCGACGCGTAAGCAGCTTCGAGAAGCACAGCAAGAATTCGACAAGATAGCTCGGTCTGTCATGCGACAGGGCAATAACGGCAGCCCATCGCTGAATGGCGCTGAGGGTGTATCGGACGCTTTGAACCGTGCGGCTGCGCTTCGTCGTGAAGCTGATAAGCAGCGCGCGCTCGTCGAACGCCTCGACCGTGCCCGCTCCAAGGATGCAAACGCTGAATCGGATCTTCGTGCGAAGAAGAATCGAGCCGAGCAGGCCGAGGACGTCGCAGCGAAGCATCAGACGGATGCTCAGACTGCTCTTGATGAGGCGGCTGCTGCGTTGCAGACCGAACAGGCGGCGTACGACAAGGCTGTCTTTGACCGTGATTCTGCACAGGCAGCCCTGGATGCAGCTCGTAAGGCAGTTGAGGCACTAAATGCCGACAGCCCTGGTTGGAGTAATGACGCTGAACGTCGTAAGGCAGAGAACGAAGCAGCTCAGAAGGCAGCGGACTCCGCTGTTGAACAGGCCGAGCAAGATGGTACCGTGGGTTCCGGATCTACCTCTACTGATTCTGAATCTGCACACGAGTCGACCGGGTCGAACGGATCGAATGGTTCCACCAGCACTACTCAGGACGAGTCTGCTGAAGAGTCCGAAGAGTCGACATCTACGACCACAACGACTCCATCGACGACTACGCCGAAGTCTTCCGAGTCCGCACAGTCGACCGAGGAAGTAGAAACGTCTGATTCCACTGGTTCCACTGATTCCTCCGACTCCACGGAGTCCACGGACAATGCTGAGCCAACCGATACGACGGAATCCACGGACGATACCGATTCCAGCTCTACCGAGTCCGACTCGACCGATTCTGAGTCAACGGATTCTGACTCGTCTGACTCCACGACGGATAACGCTGAGTCTTCTTCGGAAAGCACCGAATCGACGGCCGGTACCACCACAGGCACGACCGTTCAGACCTCGACCCCAAGCAACCCAGAAGAGGGTTCCACCAGCTCCGGCTCTCGCGACCAGCAGATTGAACTGGTCATCTCTCGGGCCATGGCTCAGCTTGGTCAGCCATACGCCTGGGGTGGCGGTGACGCTAACGGCCCTACCAAGGGTATCCGCGATGGTGGCGTTGCAGACTCTCACGGTGACTACAACAAGATTGGCTTCGACTGCTCTGGCCTGACCCTGTACGCATATGCGGCAGTTGGTATTACGCTTCCGCACTACACGGGTTACCAGTACCAGAAGGGCACCCACTACCCAGTGTCACAGATGCAGCGTGGTGACCTGCTGTTCTGGGGACCGAACGGACACGGACATGTCGCCATCTACCTCGGTGATGGCACAATGATCGAAGCACCGCAGTCTGGTGATGTCGTGAAGATTTCTCCAGTCCGCTATAACGGAATGACACCAAACGTCGTTCGTTTGCTCTAATCACCGCCTAAAGGAGTTCTTCTGTGACCGTCAACGTCAATACCAACGCAACGGTTCCAGAATCTGCTCCAGATTTGCAGCGAGTACTGGCCGAAATGAGCCAGGTGGTCGTTGGACAAGAGCATCTCTGCCGCCAGTTGGTGGTTGCGATGCTGTCCGGCGGCCACGTTTTGCTTGAGGGCGTTCCGGGCGTTGCAAAGACGCTGGCAGTCTCAACATTTGCCACCGTTATCGGCGGTTCGTTCTCGCGAATCCAGTTCACTCCGGACTTAGTGCCGTCTGACATCGTCGGCACGCGTATTTTTCGGCAGGACACTGGCGAGTTCATCACTGAACCTGGTCCGGTGATGGCAAACGTTGTGCTTGCCGACGAAATCAACCGAGCACCAGCGAAAGTTCAATCTGCACTTCTCGAAGTCATGGCGGAGCACCAGGTGTCCATCGCCGGTGTAACCCGTAGTGTCCCAGAGCCATTCCTGGTGTTGGCAACGCAGAATCCGATTGAGAACCAAGGCGTGTATCCATTGCCGGAGGCACAGCGCGACCGTTTTCTCTTCAAAGTTCAGGTCGGTTATCCAACACCTGCGGAGGAACGCGAAATTGTCTATCGGATGGGGTCAACACCTCCGACTGCGCGACAGATTTTGACACCTGTTGTGGTTCGTGAGCTGCAGAAGAAGACTCGGGAAGTCTTTGTGCATCATTCTCTGATCGACTACGTTGTGGCGGTTGTCGAACTCACGCGTAATCCTTCGCGCGCAGAACTGACCGATGTTGGGCGTTGGCTCAGTTACGGTGCGTCGCCACGTGCGACACTCGGCACTATTGCTGCGGCTCGAGCCAATGCCGTGTTGAAGGGACGCGACTACGTAATCCCAGAGGACATCACCGAGGTGATTCCTGATGTCCTGCGCCACCGACTAGTTCTTTCTTACGAAGGCCTCGCCGATGGCATTACCCCTGAATACATTATTGATCAGGTGCTGTCTCGAGTTCGTTTGCCACAGGTATCCGGCCAGGCATGAGTGAGCAGCCAGCGCAGCAACCAGTTACCGAGGACCTGAGTAGGGTTCTCCGGTTTCTGGAGCTCACGGTCACTCGTCGCCTCGATGGTCTTCTGCGTGGTTCCTTTCCGTCTGCAGATCCAGGCCCTGGTACCGATCCTGATTCCGCCCGCGAGTACGTCGTTGGCGATGATGTCCGGCGAATGGATTGGGCGGTCACTGCACGAACGGGCATTGCGCATGTTCGTGATCCGGAGGCGGAGCGGGAACTCGAATGCTGGGTGATCGCTGACTGCGCAGCGAGGCTGTCGACGGGTTCGGGTCCAACATCGAAGCGTCATCTCCTTACCGCCGCCACTGCGGCCGTTGCTTTGCTCAACGACGGGCCAGGCGACCGAACCGGGTTGATCGCTGATTCCACAGTCATACCGCCATCGGCCGGTCGAGCTCACTCCATGCGACTCGTGCAGGCTGTCGCCGTACATGAAGGTGGTGGAACGCTCGACTCGGATATCGCATCTATCGCCAACCGGGCCCCACGCGCAGGCCTCATCGTTGTCATTTCCGATTTCTTGGGCCCTATAAATTGGGCACAGGCCCTTCGCGTTGCAGGTGCACGTACCGAAGTGCTAGCTATCCGACTGGTTGACCCTGCGGATGAGGCATTGCCTGGGCATGGTCCCGTCGTCATGGCGGATGCAGAGACGGGTGAAGTTCTCGAAGTCACCATTGATGACAAGACCCGCACCCGGTATGAACAGGCTGCAACCGAACATAAGATTGACGTGCTTGCTGCGTTACGACGAGCACGTGCCCGAGTAATCACGCTGCGCACAGATAATGACTGGGTCGCTGACTTTGCCCGACAGATGGGAGAGCGCTGATGACTGCGTGGTTTGCGCATCCGTGGTGGTTGCTCGCGCTGGTAGTACCCGTGGTTTTCGGCGTTGGCTATGCGTGGGTGGTTCGCAAACGGAAGGAACGAGCGATTGCTTTCGGCAATTTCACCATCGTTGCGTCCGTCAGCGGTAGAGGTAATCCGTGGTTGAAGCACCTCGGGCCAGTGTCAGCGCTCATAGCTTTGACACTGTTGGTGATTGCTATTGCGGGGCCCATTTCAGAGACGAAAGTGGCTCGTAATCGCGCTACAGTCATGCTAGTAGTGGATGTTTCATATTCAATGTCAGCCACAGATGTCAAGCCGGATAGATTGACCGCAGCGAAGGAAGCAGGTCGGGAGTTTATCGATTCACTGCCGGATGATCTGAACGTTGGACTCGTGACATTTTCAGGTCGAACGCAGACTCCTGTCACCCCGACAACTGATCATGAGACGGTGTCACGAGCGTTAGAAGGTGCCACCCTAGACTCAGCCACAGCAACCGGCGACGCTATCGCCGCGGCAACGAACGCGATTACTCAGTTTGGCGAGTCAATCAAAGGTACCGAAGGCGCACCACCTGCGACCGTCGTCATGCTGAGCGATGGAAAGCAGACAATTCCTACTGAACTCGACGACCCTCGTGGCGCGTACACCGCGGCAGACGAAGCTGCGAAGGCGGGCATTCCCGTCAATACGATTTCCTTTGGAACGCGGGAAGGTGAAATCACGGTCGACGGCGAAACGATCCCTGTCCCGAATGATGATGACTCGCTGATGGAGATTGCACGTCGTACTGAAGGGGAGTTCTACGCTGCATCGTCGTTGGAACAGCTCCGCGATGTCTATAGTGAACTCACAGCTGACATCGGCTATGAACTCCGTCGCGCTGAGAACCCTCGGCCATGGCTGATCGCAGCGTTTGCTGTGCTTGCGTTATCAGCTGCGGGTTCGCTGTGGTCGGCTCGACGCGTTCCGGAGTAGGCACTCGTTTTCATTTCTCTTTCGTCTAACGGATATGCTCAACACCATGAATTCATCGGGTCATTGCGATTCACATGCAGATGCTGAGCACGTGCCATACGACGCATTATTGCTCCTGTCTTTCGGTGGTCCTGAGCAGGTCGAAGATGTTCGTCCGTTCCTCGAGAACGTGACCCGCGGTCGTGGTATTCCGCCAGAGCGTCTCGACGAAGTAGGCGAGCACTACTTCCATTTCGGTGGCAAATCCCCACTTAATGATTTGAACCGCGAGATCATTGCCAACGTCGAAGCAGAGTTGACCCGTCAGGGCATATCGATGCCTGTGTACTTCGGTAACCGCAACTGGCATCCGATGGTGAACGACACTGTTCGTGAAATGGCAGACGCTGGGGTACAGAACGCACTTGTTTTTGCAACGAGCGCATGGGCTGGCTACTCAGGGTGTCGCCAGTATCTGGAAGATATCGACGCTGCACGGGAAAGTCTCGGTGACGCAGCATTCCATATGGAAAAGCTCCGTGGTTTTCACGACCACCCATTGTTTATCGGAGAGTACGCGGCTGCAGTAGAGGCTGCATACGCAAAGTTGCCAGATGATCGTCGCAACCGAGCTCGCCTCGTCTTCACTGCTCATTCCATTCCTGTTTCTGCAGATAAGGCATCGGGTCCTGTAGCTGACGGCGGTTTCTTGTACTCGCGTCAGGTGAGGGAAGCGGCGGGGCTCGTCGCAAAGCAGGTTGGCGTGTCTGACTTCGATGTGGTCTGGCAATCCCGCTCCGGTCCGGCGCATGTGCCGTGGTTGGAACCGGACATCGTCGATCATGTTGAGGCATTGGTCGCGGACGGTTGCGATGCCGCGGTTGTGTGTCCGATTGGTTTTATCTCGGATCACATCGAAGTGGTGTGGGATCTCGATTCTGAATTGCAGGATGAGATGGCTCATCATGACATCGCGATCGAACGCGTAGCAACGCCAGGGCCGTCAAGGTCTTTTGCTGAAATGGTTGTGGAACTGATCAAGGAACGAACCGAAGGGGTTCCTGCCCGTAGATTGGGCACCGAGCCATTGCTCGGTGCCCAGTGCAACGGCACTTCGTGTGCAGCGAATTGCTGCACGCCCACGCGCCGGCCACAGCGCTAGTAACCCGCTCAGCGGTGGCTAGTGGTCAGCGAAACGCCAGCTAGAAGTCAGCCGTCCATTCTCGCACGGCGTAATCAACGGCTGCGATTCTGGCCATGCGAATGTTGCACCACAACGGAATGAGCTGCGGATCGAACGTTGCCGAACCGACGCCTGATTCCGCGCCTTGGGCAACGGTCACAATGGAGGCCACTTTGTCTGCCCGAGCAATGAGCGATGCTGCCCGCCGTGGCACCGCATCAGGAATGTGGGCAAGGTCAAAGTGATCATCCAGCATGCCAACCATGAGCTGGGGATCGGGGGTCGACGAACCACGAATCCCCCGTGCAGAAACTGCTGAAGCACCTGGATTCATCGCTGCAATCGTGGCTGCGGTCTGGCGGGTCGCTTCCGCCAGCATGTAGTCAGCCTCACCAATTCCCAGGTGATGTGGCTGCGGCAGCAATTCATCCGTAGAAAACCACTGCCACGGTTTCCCCCCATGAGCTGGAACAATGATGTGTGACCACTCTGGCTCGGCATCCTTGACGACGATCGCGGCTCCCGCAGCAGCCGCCTCGCGTGCCACCTCCAAGCCGGCAGGCAACAATGGGGGATCTCCCGCACCGGACAAGATGAGGCGTACCGGTGGCTCAGTTTCGCGCGACCATTCCGAGCCATCTGTGACCGCACGAATCAACCGCAGGAAGTCTGCACGGCCAAGGCCTGAATCCGCATCGAGAACATCGGGGATTGTCGCATCCGTGAGCTCGAAGCCGACGCTGGGACCGTCGTCAAGCAAAGCGCCTGGTCCGCCGAGGCGTCCGAGGGCATCGTAAACGAAGTCATATCCCTCGTGACCAGTAACCCAGGCACCAAGCCATAGCGCGAGGTGCTGAGTTGGAGTCCAAACTTCGTGGATGACTGTACGTTTCATAACGCTCACACTGTAGCCGATGGGTGCGCGGGATTTGATAAGTGTGCAGGGCAAAGGGCGACATCGAGTGACGCCTTGTTGCTGCTAATCTAGTGCCACCATGAGCTACCGACATTCTTCTCGCGATCCATATGCAGGACAAGACATTTTCGCAGGTGCGAAGGGGCATCAGCGCCGCCAACGGCCGGTAGTGCCAGAAGTGCCTGCGGACAATGGGTTGGTCGTTGAAGAAATCCTCGATGGTTATGTCGGTGCCATTATTGGTTGCGAGCGCACGCCGGACGGAGAGTTTGTGCGCCTCGAAGATCGCCACGGCAAGAACAAATTGTTCAAAATGCGCCCCGGCGGTTTTCTTATCGACGGGTCCCCAGTTACGCTCACCCGCCCGGCACCCAAGAAGGTCGATCCGCGGACGGTGCGATCGGCTTCTGGTTCCCGCAAGGTGGAGAACGTGCAGGCACGAGTTGCGCTGCCAAGCCGAATCTGGGTGGAGGGCATCCATGACGCAGCCATTGTCGAGCGAGTTTGGGGGCACGACCTGCGGGTAGAAGGCGTCGTCGTCGAACACTTGGAAGGACTGGACAACTTGGGAGATAAGCTCGCAGAGTTCCAGCCTGGGCCTAAGCGTCGGGTTGGTGTGCTGGCCGACCACCTCGTCGATGGTTCCAAGGAGACGAAGATGACCCAACGAGTAGGAGAGCACGTGATGGTAACTGGGCATCCCTACATCGATATTTGGCAAGCCGTGAAGCCAGCTTCGGTGGGGATAAGGGAGTGGCCGAGTGTTCCCTATGGGGAAGATTGGAAAACTGGGGTGTGCCAGAGGCTTGGTTGGGGAGATCCGACCGACGGATGGCGTCGCGTGTACTCGTCGGTGAATAGTTTCCGTGATTTAGAGCCATCGCTTATCGGGGCAGTTGAGCGTCTCGTCGACTTTGTTACAGAACCTCACCTGGACTTCTAGTTATCGCAAATAGTTAATACGGATTACTCTTCATTCGGAAATCCGTGAATGAATGTAGCCTGAGGGCGTGGCTTCATTAATTTGGTTCGGACTGAGTTTGCTGTTTGTATTCGCTGAACTTCTTGTCGGCGATTTGTCCATGCTCATGTTGGGCGGTGGTGCGCTAGCAGCTGCTGGCGTTTCCCTAGCCGATACTCCGGTATGGGTTGACATCATCGTGTTCGTTGTCAGCACTGCAGGTCTGATGGGCGCGGTTCGCCCGGTCTTGCGTCGCAAGATGACAGCAAACGACCATTCGCATGAGGTCGAGTCTTCGCCAAAGTCACTTCCAGGAAAATCGGCGATGGTCGTCGAAAAGATCACAGCCGACTCCGGATTGATCCGGCTGTCGGGCGATTTGTGGACTGCCCGCCCCATTGACCCGGGCATCACTATCGATCCTGGTACGCGTGTCACGGTCATCAATATCGACGGCAATACCGCCGTCGTAGATAAGGAGGTGTGAACCAGTGGGTCCTACCATAGTTATCATCGCGTTTCTGGTTCTCTTCATTGTTCTCGTAGCCAAGACAATTGTTCTGATTCCACAGGGTGAAGCTGCAGTTATCGAACGACTCGGACGCTACACCCGCACAGTGTCCGGTGGCATTAGCTTCGTCATCCCCATCATCGACAGGGTTCGTGAAAAGGTAGATACGCGTGAACGCATGGTTACGTTCCCTCCACAGGCTGTGATCACGGAGGACAACCTGACGGTCGCAATCGACACGGTGGTGACATTCCAGGTCAACGATCCAGCGCGCGCCATTTACGGTATTGCCGACTACATTTTTGGTATTGAGCAGATTACAACGGCCACACTTCGCGACGTCGTCGGTGGTCTTACTCTTGAAGAGACGCTGACGTCGCGTGACTACATCAACCGCCGTCTTCGTGGTGAGTTGGACGAGGCAACTGCGAAGTGGGGTCTGCGCATTGCCCGCGTCGAGCTGAAGGCAATTGAACCACCTCCATCTATTCAGCAGTCGATGGAAAAGCAGATGAAGGCTGACCGCGAAAAGCGCGCCATGATTCTGACGGCAGAGGGTACTCGCGAGGCAGATATTAAGACCGCTGAGGGTCGCAAGCAGGCTCAGATTCTCGCCGCCGAAGGTAACAAGCACGCTGCTATTTTGGCTGCTGAAGCTGAGCGCCAGGCGACGATGTTGCGCGCCGAAGGTGAGCGAGCTGCTAAGTACTTGCAGGCGCAGGGCGAAGCGCGTGCAATTCAGAAGGTCAATGCTGCAGTCAAGGCTTCCCAGCTGACTCCAGAGTTGCTTGCCTGGCAGTACTTGGAGAAGCTTCCAGAGCTTGCCAACAAGGACGGAAATACTGTCTGGATGGTGCCAGCGCAGTTCGGCGATTCCCTCGAGGCGTTTGCCCGCGCATTCGGCAAGATGGATGCCGATGGCGTTTTCCGTTACGAGCCACCGGCTGTGTCCGAGTCTGATCGCCGTGAAGTTGCGGAAGGCAAGGATGACGATTGGTTTGATATGTCGACCAACCCTGAGATTGCAAAGGCCGTGGCGGCGGCAAACGAGGTCGCTAATCGCCCAGTAGCTGACCCGATGGCTGAAGCCCAGTCGAAGCGGAAGTCCGTAAAGGACAAGGAATCACTGGAGGATATGCCAGAACTACCAGCTCAGGCGCCATTCCAGCCACCTGCAGCACCTCAGGCCGGGGCACACGCAGCAGGAGCTCAAACGGCACCATCTGCACCATCTGCACCATCTGCACAGCCAGTGGAGTCGCAGCCAGTTCAGCCGCGTCACGCGCAGCAAGCGCCAGCCGAGCAATCTAAGCCTTTCCAACCCCCTCAGGATGAGAATCGCTGGTAGTAGCAACCCTTGCCCGTTGTGGACATGTCAACTATCATTGTTGGCATGGACACAACTTCTAAAGCACACACCACGCCAGGCACGTACGTCGAGAAGGATCGCGAGTTCACTCGCGATATGCGGTACATAACCGATAGCATCCCTGTTGTTCCGGGACACTATCGGCTTATTGCTGCCAAGGCCTGCCCGTGGGCTCACCGTTCAATCATTATTCGACAACTACTGGGTCTTGATTCCGTGATTTCCTTGGGTCTTGCTGGCCCTATCCATGATCCTCGGTCGTGGACTTTCGACTTGGATCCCGGCGGCAAGGATCCAGTACTCGGCATTGAGCGATTGCAAGAGGCTTACTTCAAACGATTCCCGTCCTACGAGCGCGGGATTACAGTACCTGCGATCGTCGATACGCAGACCGGGGAAGTAGTCACCAATGATTTCGACTACATCACCCGTGCGTTCTCGTTTGAATGGGCTGAACACCACAAAGAGGGTGCGCCAAACTTGTGGCCAGAAGAGACGCGCGATGAGATGGAATCGGTCATGCAGCGCATCTTTACCGAGGTCAACAATGGGGTGTACCGCTGTGGATTCGCGGGTAGTCAGGATGCGTACAACTCCGCATACGACCGACTCTTTACCGCATTGGATTGGCTCGAAGAACGCTTGGCTTCACGACGCTACCTGATGGGCAACTCCATCACCGAGGCAGATATTCGACTGTTCACCACTCTAGTGCGCTTCGACGCTGTCTATCACGGCCACTTCAAGTGCAATCGAAACAAGCTCTCAGAGATGGAGCACCTGGGCGCGTATGCCCGCGACCTGTACCAAACGCCTGGCTTCGGAGAGACAGTCGACTTCGACCAGATCAAGGCGCACTATTACGTCGTGCACGCCGACATCAATCCGACGCAGATTATTCCAGCAGGACCAGACAATTCCTGGTGGCTGTCGGAGCATGGACGAGAAAAACTATCGTCCTAGTCGCTACAGCACAAAAGTGGCGCCGAGGTGACGAAACCCGGTGCAGGACGGCCAACTGATGCCGCGTTCCTATAGTTCGTTTGCGCGTTCCAGCAGGTGTACGGCCAAAGACCAACCAGCTTCCTCCGCATGCCAACCAGCAGCTTGCAGACGCTGGTTGATAGCCTGCTTCGAGACACCGAGCTCTTCCGCAACTTCGACCTGCGTCCAGCCCGCGCGAACGAGGCTGGTTGCTTCACGACCTTCGGGGGATCGTCGCGAAATAACGTGGTGCAGCAGAGTGAATGCCGCTGAGATGTCATCACCGAATGGCTTGCCTGCAGGGTCATTAGTACGCACTCGGACCTTGACAGTTCCAGCGCGTCCGCCTTTACCTAGCACACTTTGTGCTGCTGAAGTCGCACTGTCTGCCGTCTTTGCACGGGGACAGACTCCAATGCCCATTGCCCAGTCACCTGCAGCCAATAGTGCGAGAACCAACGTTGTCGTTGCTACTGCGGTTTCAGGCATTGCCTGCAGTTCCTCAACACCAACAACAGAAACATCGCCGACGTTCTCCAGCGATGACAAGGCTTCTGCAGAAGCGCGCACATGATCTGCACGACGACGCGAACGTCCACGGTACCGAGCAAACACTGCATACATACTCGACAGTCTAGTTGTTAGCCTTGACGCGTTCGACCACTGGCATGCGCGAGTCGACAATTAATCCGGCAATTCCCACGAGAACAAAGAACACCGTCACTACCACTAGCCATGGGTTCATGCCTTCGGTGAGGGCGTCGCCAAGCAAAACCACCGCGATGGTGCCGGGCGCAGAGCCAACGACCGTCGCCAGGGCGAACGGCCAGAATCTGATCGATGATAAGGCGCAAGCATAGTTAAGCACTGAAAATGGGACGCCCGCGATCATCCGCAGCGATAGCACAGCTAGCCATCCGCGCTGTTCAAGGTGGTAATCAAGTTCTAAGAGGCGTCGGTGCCGGATATGCTCGCGAATCCAATCGCGCCCCAACCACCGAACGACACTAAGCGAAAGGGCAGCCGATACACCCGTTGCGACGATTGCAATGAGTATTCCCAAGGCCGGACCGAAAAGAAGCCCAGCCGCCAAGGTGAAGACAGTACGGGGAATAGGAAACTGAGTGAGGCCGATGTAGGCAGCAAAAAAGACGATGGGGAACCAGTTACCCGTTTCATCTGACCAGCGCCGAATATCCGAGACGGCTGGCACATCAATGAAGATGACAACAGCTACTGCAGCACACGCCAAGATGACGAGCATCACACGCCGAAAAATCGCATGTGGGCGACTCTTCTCCTGACCTACTGGAGCGGTTTTCTGCTGCCTCACAGAACCCTGTAAATCGTGTCCGGCGACACGATCCGGCGACCACTGTTCGCTGTCTTTCACCCGTTTGAGGTTACTTGCGGAACACCAGAAAACGACTGACCTGCGTACTCGGGGGTGTCGAACCCCGGGTCAACCAACCTGGAAACTGAGGGTTAATTAGGATAGTTGCAGTGGCCAGTGTGCCCATTTGCCAGTTTCTATCGGTAAAGCAAGCACATACGGTCCAATTCATTGGAGGTCGCTGGCCTTTTGTGCCATTGCCACCACCGCGTTGTCGCACCTAATTGCGCGGAAGTGGTGAAGCATGACGGGATACAGCGCTAACGCAAAAGCAAGGGAGAAGGTCTGTCGTGACTGACCGTACGGCCCCCGAAGCCGCCGGGACTCCACTACCGCCGGACTTCGAAGGCAACCAGTCTTCTTGGTACGAAGCTGTAGCCAAGGTGTTTGCCCGTGTATCGAAGAAAGACATTGCAGATGTCCCAACGGATGTCTGGAAGAAGCTCATCAAAACCACGTACGACGGAGTAGATGTTCGTCCGCTGTACACGCGTGCCGACGATCTCGCTGAGGCACCAGCTCCAGCAGAGTTCCCATTCGTTCGTGGCGCACAGCTCCGCGAAACCGACCGTGCTGGTTGGGGAGTTATGGAAACGTTCGGCCGTGGCGATGCCACCGCTGCAAACGATTTCTCGGCGAAGAACATCAACGAAGCGCTGCTGTCTGCACTCGCAAATGGCACTACCGATGTTCGCATCGACTTCCGTGACAATTTGACCGCTGCTGATCTAGCCACTGTCTTCGACGGTGTGTACCCAGATCTCGCACCGCTCTACTTGGAAGCGGGGGCTGACCTACCTGAGGTCGCTGAAGCTCTCTACGAGTTCGTCGACAAGGCTGAGGTTTCAAACCCTGACAGCATCGACATCACCCTGTCCGCAGCTCCTTTGACCTGTACTTTCGCTGGCATTGACAGCGTTGACATGGACAAGGCAGTAGAGCTAGCTGTAGCAGCAGCCCGTCGCCCAGGTAACGTCCGCGCGTTCCTGGTTGATGCAGTAGTGTTCTCGAACCTGGGTGCAACCGATACTCAGGAGATTGGCTACGCACTGTCCGTCGGTGTGACGTACCTACGTGCTCTCGTTGATGCTGGTCTGACACCAGCTGAAGCCCTTGGCCAGATCGCATTCCGCTTCACGGCTACTGACGACCAGTTCAACACCATCGCAAAGATCCGCGCTGCACGTGCCCTGTGGGCTCGCGTCGCAGAGGTTCTGGGTGCACCTGAAGCTGGTGCAGCACCGATGCACATGGTTACTGCTCCAGTCATGTTCTCGCAGCGTGACCCATGGGTAAACATGCTTCGTTGCACCGTTGCATCCTTCGCAGCTGGTGTCGGCGGCGCAAGCTCGGTCGAAGTTCTTCCGTTCGACTACGCCGTTGTTGGTGGTCAGCCAGGCGTTACCCACACGTTCAAGACCCGTATTGCTCGCAACACCAACCTGCTGCTTCTCGAAGAGTCGCACCTGGGTTATGTTGCTGACCCAGCCGGCGGTTCGTACTACGTAGAAGAGCTCACCTCTGAGATGGGCAACCGCGCTTGGGAGATCTTCCAGGGCGTTGAGTCTGCAGACGGTTTCGTCAAGGCAGAGCCAACTATCCGCGAAGCTATCGACGAAGCATGGGAGCAGCGTCGTGCTGACATCGCCCACCGTCGCACCAAGGTCACCGCAATCAACGAGTTCCCTAACTTGCTCGAGGCTCCGTTGTCTCCAGCTGCTCGTCCAGCGGCTGAGCCAATTCGTCGTTGGGCTTCGGATTTCGAAGCACTGCGTAACCGCTCCGATGATTTCTTGGCAGCTAACGGCGAGCGCCCGAAGGTAGCACTGCTGCCACTGGGTCCGCTTGCTAAGCACAACATCCGTACTGGTTTCACCACCAACCTCATGGCTTCCGGTGGCATCGAGACCATCAACCCTGGTCAGGTTGTACCAGGCGAGGATGCTTTCGCGGAGGCAGCTCAGGCTGCTCCAATCGTTATTCTCTGTGGTGCTGACGGCGAGTACGCAGCATCTGGCTCTGCGGCAGTGGAGGCTGCTCGCGCTGCTGGTGCTAAGGAAGTACTCCTCGCTGGCCCAGAGAAGATTTTCGCAGAAGCCGAAGGCGATGCACGCCCTGACGGCTTCTTGACCATGAACATCGATGCCGTCGCGGAACTTTCGCGACTGCTGGACGCACTGGGAGCGTGAAGTAAAAGATGACCTCCATCCCAAATTTTGCGGATGTGCCACGTACCTCTGACGAAGCCGGAGCTACTGGTGTAGTCGCTCCTGGTTCGGCAGATGTCTCCAACGACTCGTGGACCATTCCTGAAGGTATTGACCTCAAGCGCGTGTACAACCGTGCTGATCGTGAAGCAGCTGCCGCTGAAGGACATCCAGTGGATTCCTTCCCAGGTATCGCTCCATTCATGCGTGGCCCATACCCAACCATGTACACGAACCAGCCTTGGACGATTCGTCAGTACGCTGGTTTCTCCACCGCGGCAGAGTCGAATGCGTTCTACCGTCGTAACCTCGCGGCTGGTCAGAAGGGCCTCTCGGTCGCTTTCGACTTGGCTACCCACCGTGGCTACGACTCTGACAACCCCCGTGTTACCGGTGACGTCGGCATGGCCGGCGTTGCTATTGACTCGATCTACGACATGCGCCAGCTGTTCGAGGGCATCGACCTCGGCGGCGTGTCTGTGTCCATGACCATGAACGGCGCCATTCTGCCAGTCATGGCTATGTACATCGTGGCTGCAGAAGAGCAGGGCGTTCCTACTGAGGAACTGCGCGGTACGGTCCAGAACGACATCCTCAAGGAGTTCATGGTCCGTAACACCTACATTTATCCACCAAAGCCATCGATGCGAATCATTTCGTCGATCTTCGAGTTCACCTCAATGAAGATGCCGAAGTTCAACTCGATTTCGATCTCCGGCTACCACATCCAGGAAGCTGGCGCGACGGCTGACCTCGAGCTTGCTTACACGCTTGCCGACGGTGTCGAGTACATCCGCGCTGGTATGGATGCGGGCTTGGACATCGATAAGTTTGCTCCTCGTTTGTCCTTCTTCTGGGGCATTTCGATGAACACCTTCACCGAGATCGCGAAGCTGCGCGCTGGTCGAATTCTCTGGGCTGAGTTGGTGAACAACTTCGATCCGAAGAACCCTAAGTCCCGTTCGCTGCGTACCCACTCGCAGACGTCGGGTTGGTCGCTGACCGCTCAGGACGTGTACAACAACGTTGCCCGTACCTGTGTTGAAGCAATGGCCGCTACCCAGGGTCACACCCAGTCGCTGCACACCAACGCTCTGGACGAAGCTCTGGCACTGCCAACTGACTTCTCGGCTCGTATTGCACGTAACACCCAGCTGCTCCTGCAGCAGGAGTCCAACACGGTTCGCCCTGTTGACCCATGGGCTGGTTCGTACTACATCGAGTGGCTGACTAACGAGCTCGTGAAGCGGGCTCGCGCTCACATCGAAGAGGTTGAAGAAGCCGGCGGCATGGCTCAGGCAACCATCGAGGGCATTCCTAAGCTGCGTATTGAAGAGGCTGCTGCTCGTACCCAGGCACGAATTGACTCCGGCCGTCAGGCACTTATCGGTGTTAATAAGTACCAGGTCGAGGAAGACTCCGAGATTGAGGTTCTCAAGGTTGAGAACACTCGCGTTCGCCAGGAACAGAACGAGAAGCTCGAGCGCTTGCGCGCTGAACGTAACGAAGAGGAAGTTCAGAAGGCTCTGGCCGCTCTGACTGATGCTTGCCGTAACCCTGGCGAGCCAGGCGACCTGGACAAGAACCTTCTGAAGCTGGCTGTCGACTGTGCTCGTGCAATGGCATCCATCGGCGAAATCTCCGACGCGATGGAAGAGGTCTTCGGCCGTCACCAGGCAGAGATTCGTACTCTGTCCGGCGTCTACAAGGAGGAAGTCGGCAAGGAGGGTGCTGTGTCTAACGTCTCCAAGGCAATGGCCATGGCTGACAAGTTCGCTGAAGAGGAAGGTCGTCGTCCGCGTATCTTCCTGGCGAAGATGGGCCAGGACGGTCACGACCGTGGTCAGAAGGTTATTGCTTCTGCCTACGCTGACCTGGGCATGGACGTCGACGTGGGACCTCTGTTCCAGACTCCAGAAGAGGCTGCGAAGTCTGCAGTCGATGCCGACGTTCACGTCGTCGGTGTTTCTTCGCTCGCTGCTGGTCACCTGACTCTGGTGCCTGCACTGCGCGAAGAGCTGGCCAAGCTGGGTCGCGAAGACATCATGATTGTTGTTGGTGGCGTTATTCCTCCAGGAGATTTCCAGGAGCTTTACGACGACGGCGCTGCAGCAATTTACCCACCGGGTACCGTCATCGCCGACGCTGCTATCGACATGTTGGAGAAGCTGAGCGCTGACCTCGGCATCGACGTTTCTGTCGATGAAGAGTCCTAAGTCCGTCAGTCTTTGAAGGCGAGAGTGTAATGACCGAGTATCTCGAAGAAATTCTAGGAACACTAGTTACCACTGGTGGCACCGTCATTGACGGAACGACGGCAGTAGCACCTGAAAAGGTGATGCGCGCTCGTCGTCGCATCGATATCGATGATCTCTTTGACGGCGTCCGTTCGGGTAACCGCACGAAGTTGGCGCAAGCGATCACGCTGTTAGAGTCCACAGCGCCTGCCCACAAAGTGTTGGCTCAAGAGTTACTGGTGAAGCTCATTCCGTTTTCCGGAAATGCTTTGCGAGTGGGTCTCACGGGTGTTCCTGGAGTCGGTAAGTCAACGACTATCGAGACTCTCGGCATGCACTTGATTGAGAAGGGTCATCGCGTTGCCGTAGTCGCGATTGACCCATCCTCAACCAAGTCGGGTGGCTCAATCCTGGGTGACAAAACGCGGATGGCGAAGCTATCCGCGCAGGATGATGCCTTCATTCGACCGTCGCCAAGCGCGGGCACCCTTGGCGGTGTTGCCAAGGCAACGCGTGAGGCAATTGTCGTATTGGAAGCGGCTGGTTACGATGTCGTGATCGTCGAAACCGTTGGCGTTGGTCAATCAGAAGTCGCAGTAGCCCAAATGGTTGATTGTTTTGCATTCCTGGCGCTGGCGGGAGCTGGCGACCAGTTGCAGGGCATCAAGAAAGGTGTGCTGGAAATGGCAGATGTCATTTCCATCAACAAGGCAGATGGTGCGAATCTGCGTCCAGCCAAGCGGGCTGCACGCGATTTGGCTACCGCTATGCGAATGGTGCGCCCAAAGGATGCCGTGTGGACTCCACCAGTGCTGACAATGTCAGCCTTGGAAGGCGACGGCATCGAGAAGTTCTGGGAAGCGATCGAAGAGCATCGCGATGCGATGGTCGAAGCTGGAATGTTTGATACCCATCGAGCGAGCCAGCAGATCGGTTGGATGTGGTCGATGGTTCACGAAACGCTGTTACAGCGCCTGAATACCAATGAAGGCGTGACAGAAGTTCGTGCGCTTGTAGAGGATCAAATCCGTCACGGACAAATCACTCCGACACTCGGAGCAGAGCGCATCATGAAGGCGTTTGACACGTCCTACCACGAACTCGGCTGATAGTCCTTCAAGAAAACGCCCGCGTATAGCGTTCCTCGTTCACCAGCAACGATGGGATGGTAGACGCGGGCTGCTCCATCTATAAGGTCCAATGGCGCGTGGAAGCCTTCCTGGGCGAGTCGTTGTTTTGTCACGTGTGGACGTTCATCGGTGATCCAACCGGTGTCGACCGCCGTCGCAAAGATTCCGTGCTCTTTGAGCTCACCTGCCGATGTCCGCGTCAACATATTGAGAGCGGCCTTAGCCATATTCGTGTGCGGATGGCCTGGCCCCTTATAACCGCGACCAAACACGCCTTCCATAGCCGAAACGTTGACAATGTACTTGTTAGCGAAGGTGGATGCTTCCATCGCTGGTCGGAGCCGGTTCACCAGGATGAATGGCGCAACTGAGTTGCACAACTGCACTTCGAGCAGTTCCACGGGATCGACATTGCCGACGGTTGCCACCCAAGAATTATGAGCGACTAGATCGGGAATAAGTCCGCCAGCATCAACTGCGGTGCCCTGAGCAACTCTCTCTAAGGAGGCAGAACCGCCGGTGAGTGCAGCAGCAACGAGCGCATCGGCAGCATTCGCTGCCTTTTCATCATTATTGACGCTAGCCACGAGCTGATTCGGATGTAGCTGCATCGTCGCTCCGAGGCTAATCCACTGCGCACCAGTACCGTCGCTCATTGCTTCCTCCAGTTCTGGAGCCAGGGGAGCAGACTCAGCGTCAACCAGACCTGAATATGCGCCAGCTGATCGCTTCACGGTCTGTGCCGCATTGTTGATCAGAATGTCTAGCGGCCCATCTGCGGCAACGGTGTCCGCAAGACGGATGACTTGGGCGGGGTCGCGCAGATCCACGCCGATAACTTTGAGACGGTGCAGCCACTCCGGCGAATCGTCGTGGGCTGCGAACCTGCGCACAGCGTCTTTAGGGAAACGAGTGGTGATGGTCAGATGTGCGCCGTCGCGAAGCAAACGCAGGGCAATGTGCATTCCAATCTTCGCCCGTCCACCGGTGAGGAGAGCGCGACGGCCCCGCAAATCACACCGTGCATCGCGCCACATGTTGTTTTCATTGACGCAATCAGGGCATAGCTGATGGTGGAACTTGTCGACGAGCGTGAAAGGCCGCTTGCAGATGTAGCAATTCTGCGACCTGACTAGACGGCCTGCATGCTTCGCGGGGTCGAATTCCTGGCCACCATCGGCGGGCAGGTCACGTGACTGCAAGTTCGGCGTTCCGTACTCGTTACCGTGACCAGAATCGATGGCAGCTTTCGCACGAGTGATATCGAGTCCCAGGGTTTCGTCATCGATGCGGGCAGGGGAGCCGGTTGCTGTAGCCGAAATGACGGCACGATCGGCTTCGATACGGGCGCGTCGTGCTTCTTTACGTCGGGATCGCTTGACCTCCTTGAACAGCCGTCCAACAGCCCGTTGGAGGGTTATTGAATCGGGGTCGTCGACAGGTAGCTGCCCGCCTTGCTCAAGGACTTTAAGGCAGATAGCAAGTTCAGTGGGATCAAGCATGCTCACGAGATTAAGAGTAGTGGTTCCCCTGGTAATCCCTGAAAATGGTCAATGCTTACGGGAAGTACTGAAAACAGTAGACTCAATACTCATGGAAGAAATGGTGCGCACAGTACTCGATGCTGCTGCGTCTTTTGGTTGGGGGCAGATCGCTCTGCTGGTAGCCAACTACACCATTATTTTTATTTCTCTGGGCTGGGTACCAGAGAACCGAAAACCGTCCACGTCAACCGCGTGGTTGCTGGTCATTCTGCTTTTCCCGTTTGTCGGTTTTCCATTGTTTCTTTTGTTTGGTTCAGCTCAAATCACTGGACGACGGCACCGTATTCAGGCACAGGCTAACAAGCTCATCGTGGAACGTACGAAGCATTTGCCGGATGCGCCTGCGCACATTGATCCAAGCAGTGAAGTGATCTCAACTGTCAGACTTGCCCGAAAGCTCACGGGCATTCCTGCAGTGTCGGCAGTGAGTCATGGCATCTACACGGATTTCGACGAATCGCTGAATCGCATGATCGACGTCATCGATGCTGCACAGCGGACTGTTCACGTGCAGATGTACATCTTCGCCCTCGATGACCGCACAGAACCTTTTGTCGCCGCGATCGAGCGCGCACACTGGCGGGGAGTCACGGTGAAGGTGTTGGTGGATCCGATTGGGTCCTGGAAGTACCCCGGCTATTACCGGTTGAAGAAGCGCTTTAAAAAGTCCGGGGTTCCGTGGCACCCCATGTTGCCAGTCTCTATCGTGCAATTATCCTGGCGCCGTTTTGACCTGCGCAATCACCGCAAAATCGTCACAGTGGACGGCGAGATTGCCTTCATGGGGTCGATGAATGCCATCGAGCCTCCATATCAGCGTCGCAAGAACCATACGATCGGTCGCGAGTGGATAGATACCTGGATCGAGCTCACCGGGGAAGTCGTCTTCGCGCTTGACGCCGTATTCGCTGTCGACTGGTCCAGTGAAGTTCATACCGCACCTGAACCTCAGCAGCTGCCTCGGGTTCCAGCAGAACTGGCTGCGACTGAGCAGGACAACGTGGTGCAGGTGTTACCTTCTGGTCCTGGCTATACGACCGAACCAAACCTCCGAGTATTCAACGACCTCATTTACTCGGCGCGCGAGCGTCTTCTCGTGGTGAGTCCGTATTTCATTCCCGACGAGTCCATGTTGATGGCCTTGACGTCGGCTTCGTATGCCGGTGTTGACGTGCAACTGTATGTCAACGAAAAAGCCGACCAGTTCATGGTGGGCCATGCGCAGCAATCGTACTATCACGAGCTGTTGAACGCCGGTGTACAGATTTATCGCTATCCAGCGCCTACTGTGTTGCATTCCAAGTTCATGGTTGTGGATTCGGATGCGGCGGTGTTTGGCTCGTCCAACTTGGACATGCGCTCGTTCGGCCTGAACTACGAGATCACGTTGTTGACCATGAAGGGACCTATCGTCGACGAGCTCATCACAATCGCTGAGGAGTATCACGATGCTTCCACACAGCTGACCAAAGAACAGTGGAACAAACGGCCCTGGACTCAGCGCTACCTCGATAGTGTGTTCCGCCTGACCTCGGATCTGCAGTAGTTTCTGCAGTAATTCCCGCAATACAAAAACCGAGCCGCTAAGCGACTCGGTTTCTCTCTTTGTGTCCGGAGGGGGACTTGAACCCCCACGCCCGTTAATAGGGCACTAGCACCTCAAGCTAGCGCGTCTGCCATTCCGCCACCCGGACAGGTGACAAGCACGGAACTCTATCGAGCCCCTTCGTGCTGACCTCGGATAATGTACCCCAGATTTCGATAAGAACACAAATCTGCAGGTCACGGCACAATATGTCGAAGTAAATACCATCGTTGACATTCACCGTGACACGTGACTGAATCTGATTCCGGCGAAACTCCTAGCGGAGCCACCCGAGACTGGGCACACTGGAAGCATGACTACTGCACAGACACCAACCAATTTTCCCGGACCAGATCCGTACGCTCCATTGAAGGACCTTCCTTCGTTCGAGCTGTCCTCGCCAGACATCGTCGACGGACAACCACTCGACGACAAGTTCCGTGCGCCAGAGAGCGTTTCCCCTGAACTCAATTGGGCAGGCCTGCCTGAGGGCACCAAGTCCATTGCAATTACGTGCTACGACCCGGATGCTCCAACAGCTGCAGGCTTCTGGCACTGGGCCGTATTCAACATCCCTGCTGATGCCCAGGGAATCGCACAGGGCGCAGGCACCGAAGGCAGCACCGACCTCCCAGAGGGCACTATTCAGCTCGTGGGCGACTCCGGCGTTCGTGGCCATTACGGAGCTAATCCACCGGCACAACATGCCCCTCACCGCTACATGTACGCGGTGCATGCGGTGGACGTCGAAAAGCTCGATGTTCCAGAGGACGCAACACCGACGGTGCTTGGGTTTAACCTGTACTTCCACTCGATTGCGCGTGCAATCATCACTCCGTGGTGGGAGAACAAGGGCTAGGTGAACTAGCAGCTATCTAGCGCGCCACTCCAGGTTCGTGCCCACGGCATCAGCAATCGACTGCAAACCATGAGCGCGAACCTGCTGCGCCAACCCAAGGTGAATGTCGCGGATCCAATCCGGGCCACCATAAATAAGCGGCGTGTAGCCCTGCAGCAGGGTAGCGCCAGCTGTAATACGCTCCCACGCTTGTTCCGCGGTCTCAATGCCACCAACACTGATGATCACGAGCTTGTCACCGGCATGCCCGCGCAACAGCTTCAATACTTCCAGCGAACGCTTTGCGACGGGAGCGCCCGACACTCCACCGGGTCCCATAGCTTCGACTTCGTCCTGAGGAGTGGAAAGCCCCTCACGCGAGATCGTCGTATTGGTGGCAACGATGCCAGCCAAGCCCAGCTCAAGGGCGAGGTCTGCGACGGCGATGACATCCTCATCCGCCAAATCTGGGGCAATTTTCACCAGAACTGGTGTCTCCGTCTCTTCCTGCACGGCAGCAAGAATTGGGCGAAGTGAATCCACTGCCTGCAATTCTCGTAGCCCTGGTGTATTCGGAGACGACACATTCACGACAACGTAATCCGCCAACTCACCCAAAGTACGCGCGGATTTGCGGTAATCTTCGACAGCATGTTCTAGCTCAACGACTTTGGTTTTGCCGATGTTGATGCCAATGACATCCTCACTCCGGCGAGCCTTCAAATTCTTCGCAACAGCTTCACACCCAGGATTGTTGAAGCCCATCCGATTCAAGATCGCGCGATCCGCTTTCAACCGGAACAAGCGTGGGGCTGGGTTACCAGGCTGGGGCTCACCCGTGACGGTTCCTAATTCGGCATAACCAAAGCCGATCGGTGCCCAACAATCCGATGCCGTAGCCGCCTTATCGAAACCAGCTGCCAAGCCCATTGGGCGAGGAAAGTCGACTCCAAAAACGGTCTGCCTCAATACCGAATCATCGACGATGAGCAGTCGCCCCACCGCACGCTGCAGCTTTGGCGACTTCTGCAACTGTGCAAGTGCATCGTTCATCAGAACATGGATTCGTTCTGGATCAAGCTTGAACATTGCCTTCAACGCCAGGCTATATGCCGCTGCGCGTGCTGGGTGGACCATAGCTGTGCTCCTTGGGTAAAGGTATTTAGTTCTTTTCTCCGGTAGGCAATCGATGCTCTGGCTTACGGAGCTCCTTGAGCTTCGCATCCGCGTCAGCGTCAGACTTTTGCTTATCGATCTCATCGTCGATGGCAGCCTTGTCTAACACATGTGCACCTGCCCCAGAAGCAGAGTAGGCCACAATAGAGCCGTCGGAAAGCGCAACGAGCCCCTGAGGATCTGCGACAGTCGGAATCTTCGCGACCTTTACCGCGGTACCCGAGGAAATATCCCACGCGGTGAGTACACCATCGACGGTGGAGGAGACCCATACGAGATCGCGTTCTTCATCGATTGCGACGCCCCACGGGCCATCCGGCACCGGAGAAGCTTGGTGCAGACGGACGACATCAGTTGCGGTGTAAATCAGCAGTTGGTTGCCCTTGGTGTCGACAGCTGCGACAGTGCCGTCGTCGGCAGCAACGGCAGGACCCACGCCGATGCCGGCGCGCAATCCATTGCCAGAGCGAGAATCGCTGAGCACGATCTCGTGAATCGACGTCTCAGGTCGGTTGATCTCCAGCAGCATGACCTTGTCGTCGTTCGCGCCTTCGCCAGCCTTAGCCTTTGGTACCTCGATCAGCTGAGAACCATGACGCGACGCTGCGAAGTCCTCCGACAACTCACCATTGGCTCCGTAAACATCAATGCGGTCGGAGTCCGCGCGGTGCCCAAGAATGCGACCATCCTTCAGTCCCACAGCGGACGAATATGCAGTGCCACGACCAATAACAGCCGTATCCGTACTATCCGCGGCAATCACATGGATGCCATCGCCACATGGAAGCACCGCCACATCATGCGCGGGCGCTAACTCACCACAGGAGGAATCCACCTTCGAACTGCTCTTATTCGGCTTATCGACGGTGCCCGACAGCACCTCGCCGCCCGCACGCAGCAACACGTTGTCAGCTACGACAACCGCACCCGTGACATCGTTGGGAAGTGCCACAACTTCACCAGGGAGATCGTTTTCCTGCTCCTTTACTGCGGGAATAGGAGTTGCGTTTCCCATACCTTCGGAAACGTCTCCCTCCGCTTCGGAAGCACCGCCACATGCAGCGAGGGGGAGAGCCAACGCGAGGCTACTGGCCAAGAGATGTCGTTTGATACTGCTCACAACTCACGACGCTACCACTGACCACGGCTGGAGCTAGCCATCGAGTGACGCAGTGCCTTAGAGGGAAACATCGTCAAGCGCATCGCAGATAGCGCGAGGCAATGCAACATCCTCCGCCTTTAACAGTTCCCGCAGTTGAGCCGGGGTGCGCGCACCCATCAACACAGATGTCACCCCCGGACGATCGCGGGTCCACGCGAGCGCGGCTGCAAACGGGGTAACACCAAGGCCTTCCGCCGCCGTGCACAATGCCCCAACAACCGTTACGCCGTGAGTATCCAGGTAGTCCTGAACCTCGGCATCGGCGTGCTCGGATGCACCTCGGGAGTTCTCAGGGATGCTCGTCCGGTACTTGCCGGTCAATACACCCTGAGCGAGGGGAGCACCTGCAATGAAACCGAGCCCTAAATGCTCACACGCAGGCAGAATCTCCTGTTCTGGTCGTCGCTGCAGCAAGCTGTACTCATGCTGCGCCATCACTGGACGAATCCTGTCTGACGACGCATGGGTTACTGCGACCTGCCATCCGTTGTAGCCACGAACACCGACATAGCGAACACGCCCGGACCGAACCGCATATTCCAACGTGTCAGTGACTTCTTCAGGTGGGGTTGAGGCATCCCAGTAGCCGGGAGACCACACATCAATGTGGTCGACGTTCAACCTCGATAGCGTGCGGTCCAAATCCTGAATGAGTGCCCGGCGCGAACAATCGACTCGGCGTCCAACGGGTTGAGTTGCATCGACACCCGATGCCGCTGAGATGATGACATCTTCACGCAAGCCACGACGTCGCAGGATCGCGCCGAGCATTTCAGGTACTGCGTTACTGAGGGGGTTGGCGCCATGCACGGGGGTTGCGTCGACGAGAGTGCCTCCTGCATCGACGAATTCGTTGAGAATTGCGGTGGCTTCGTCTTTTGACGTGCCCGCGCCCCAGGTAGCGGTACCAATACCCAATGCAGAAACGCGCAATCCACTTGCGCCGAGAAGTCGTCTACGCACAGTGCCACTGTAATAGGTGGAGCGTCAGGTACGGGCACAACAAGGAATTGCGAGTAAGGTTTCTCGTCATGACAGATATCAGCATGCTTGCCTCAGCGTCGCAGACCGCGACGGATGCAGTGGCTGGCGACGCAGGTGGAGTCACCTGGGCGCAGACCATTGTCCTGTCCATCGTCCAAGGACTTACCGAGTTCTTGCCAGTCAGCTCCTCGGGACACCTCCGCATCGTGTCGGAGTTATTGTGGGGTAAAGACGCTGGTGCGTCGTTTACCGCTGTGATCCAGCTAGGTACTGAGCTTGCTGTGTTGGTGTACTTTGCCAAGGACATCTGGCGCATCCTGACCGCGTGGTTCCGTGGCTTGTTTAACAAAGACGCTCGGGATTTCGATTACCGCATGGGATGGATGGTCATTGCTGGCACCATCCCCATTGCTGTGTTGGGCTTTGTCGGTAAGGACCTCATCCGCGATAACCTCCGTAATCTGTGGATCACCGCATCGGTGCTGGTCTTGTTCAGCTTCGTCTTCATTTGGGCGGAGAAGGTGGGCAAGCACAAGCGCAGCTTCGACGAGTTGACGATGAAGGATGCCCTCGTCATGGGCTTCGCCCAGTGCTTGGCGTTGATTCCTGGAGTGTCCCGTTCGGGTGGCACAATCTCAGCAGGTTTGTTCTTGAATTTGGATCGTGAAGTCGCAACTCGCTTTTCGTTCTTGTTGGCAATTCCAGCGGTGTTGGCGTCCGGCATCTTTTCATTGCCTGACGCATTTGCTCCATCCTCAGGACAGGCGGCGTCGGCAGCCCAGCTTCTGGTGGGTACGGTCATTGCCTTCGTAGTGGGTTACGCCGCTATCGCGTGGTTGTTGAAGTTCGTGTCAAACCACTCTTTCGCGTGGTTTGCTGCTTACCGCATCCCAGTTGGCATCATCGTGATGGGTCTGCTTCTCTTCGGAGTCATGCAGCCGATGTAGTCTTGTCAACATGTATTCGTGGCCTGAGCCTAAAGTCTCCCGTATTGCTGACGTTGCACCTTCGTTAACCCCGATTCCGCTGAATTTGTATGACACTGCGGATCAGCGGATCAAGCCTGTAAAAGCGGGGCGGGAGGCGAAAATGTATGTCTGCGGCATTACGCCGTACGACGCCACCCATTTGGGCCACGCCGCTACCTACCTGACTTTCGATCTCATTCACCGTGTGCTCCTCGACAATGGGCACACGGTTCATTACGTCCAGAACATCACGGACGTCGATGACCCCCTTTTCGAGCGCGCTGAGCGCGACGGTGTTGATTGGCGCGAGCTTGGTGCTTCCCAGATCGATCTCTTCCGGTCGGATATGAAGAATCTGTCCGTCATCCCGCCCCGCGATTACATCGGTGCCATGGAATCTGTCGACGAAGTAGTCGACATGGTTCAGCGTTTGCTTGATCTCGGTGCTGCGTATCAGCTTGACGACGAGTACCGGGACATCTACTTCCGTCGTAACGCTACGGAGAACTTCGGTTATGAATCGAACTACTCAGAGGCACAGATGGCAGAGTTCTTCGCCGAGCGTGGCGGAGACCCGGATCGCGCAGGCAAGCAGGATCCTTTGGACGCACTACTGTGGCGTGCTGCGCGCGATGGTGAGCCGTCGTGGGACGCACCATTTGGAGCAGGCCGACCGGGTTGGCATATCGAGTGTTCGGCGATCGCCATGAATCGCCTTGCAGACTCACGGGAGAGCGACGCGACGTATGCCTTCGACATTCAGGGTGGTGGCAGCGACCTCGCTTTTCCACACCACGAGTTTTCGGCTGCACACGCGGAGGCAGCATCAGGTTGTGAGCGCATGGCTAACCATTACGTCCATGCGGGCATGATTGCTTTGGATGGCGTCAAGATGTCGAAGTCCCTCGGCAACTTGGTGTTCGTGTCAAAGCTGGTTGCTGCTGGTGCTGATCCGTCGGCTATCCGACTGGGTGTCTACGCCAGCCATTACCGCACGGATCGCGATTGGTCTGAGCAGGTTCTCGCCACCGCCGAGAAGACTGTGCAGCGGTGGCGACGGGCCGCTCGCGTCGCACAAGCTACGGAGGCAGCGACGCGAACGGTTCAGTTAGTACGCTCTGCGCTGGCTAACGACTTGGATACGCCTGCTGCACTCGCCGCGATTTCTGCATGGGCTGATTCGGTGCTGTTTGTCACCGGACTTGACGACGACACCGCAGACACCGCCACTGTCGATTCGGGGGAGATCACTCCGGCAGGCGTAATCGTCAGTTCTGCAGTTGACGCCCTATTGGGCATCGCCTTGTAGACACCCCGTCCTGCACGTTTTTGCCAGTCCTGCCACAATCGAGGTATGACCGGCACAGAGCAGTCAAAGATTCGTGAACGACTAACGCCAGCCATCGATGAGTTCACCGAGGACCTGCGAAGCTTCGCTGAAGGTTCTTACTTGCGTGACAACGAACGCACCCATTGGGAACAGCCGTTTCCCACCGACGTCGCCGATGAGGTGCGAAACACCCTGATTGGTTTCGTATCTCGCCTCGACAACGAAGTCGTCAATGCAGACGAGGAAGCGAAGATCGGTCTCGTTGATGATGCTGTGCGGGCGACCGTCGAAAAGCTCCGTTCGATTAATGAGGCGAACGAAGAGGCTGTCCTTGACATCGAAGAGTACGACGAGTTGTCGAGGATTTTCGCAGTCGCTATCGAGACTGCGGGGGTCGACTCCGACGAAGTTCCGACTGATTTCTTCAGCATCGAGACTTTCGAGGGCGAGTAGCGACGGCGAGTAAGACGCCGGGAAAAGGCACGTATCCCTGGGCATTCGGATTTTCCGGGTGCCCTTTCTTCGTGTCTAAGTGGGCTCAAAGTAGGGATTTCAAAAAAGTAGACTAAGGTGTCTACTTATGACTACAGAGCTGACATCCCCATTCCTTGATGCCCTTCGTAACCGAGTATTAATCGGCGACGGGGCCATGGGCACTCAGCTGCAGTCGTTTGACCTGGATGTCGAGAAAGATTTCTTTGGCCTGGAAGGGTGCAACGAGATCCTGAACGACACGCGCCCGGATATTCTCGAGCTGATTCATCGTCGCTATTTCGAAGCGGGGGCTGACCTCGTTGAGACCAATACTTTCGGCTGCAACCTGCCTAACCTCGCAGACTATGACATTGCAGATCGTATTCGTGAGTTAGCGGAGAAGGGCACCGCGATTGCTCGCAAGGTAGCCGACGAGATGGGTCCTTCGGAGGACGGCACTCCACGCTTCGTGCTGGGGTCACTTGGGCCGGGCACCAAGCTGCCTTCGCTTGGCCATGCACCGTACGCTTCACTTCGCGACGCGTATACCGAAGCTGGACTCGGGATGCTCGATGGTGGTGCCGATGCCTTCCTCATCGAGACGTGCCAGGACCTGCTTCAGGTCAAGGCCGCTGTCAACGGTGTCAAGGCAGCGATGCGCCAGCTGGAAAAGCGAATTCCGATCATCGTGCACGTCACAGTAGAGACAACTGGAACGATGCTCATGGGCTCTGAAATCGGTGCTGCACTTGCTACTTTGCAGCCACTCGGCATTGACATGATCGGACTGAATTGTGCCACCGGCCCAGACGAGATGAGCGAGCATCTCCGTTATCTCTCTACGAATGCGTCGATCCCTGTTTCCGTCATGCCCAACGCAGGATTGCCTGTACTTGGGAAGAACGGTGCGACATATCCACTCCAGCCGGACGAGTTGGGCACCGCACTGCGTGGCTTCATTGAAGACTACGGGCTATCCATGGTCGGCGGCTGCTGTGGTACGACTCCGGAGCACATCTCCGCTGTCCGAGATGCAGTTCTCGGACGTGGCGCATGGGAGAGCGAGGGTGCAGCTGTTCGCGCGGTACGTGAGCGTGAAGCTGCCGACGCACCTGCGATCGACGAAGTTTCCTCGCTGTACGCTCCGATGCCACTTACGCAGGACACCGGCATCACCATGATCGGTGAACGCACCAACGCCAACGGATCGAAAGCATTCCGCGAAGCAATGCTCGCTGGCGACTGGGAAAAGTGCCTCAACACTGGGCGTAGCCAGGTCACCGATGGTGCACATCTGGTGGATCTCTGTGTGGACTATGTTGGCCGCGATGGACGCGAAGACATGGCGACGTTAGCGTCGCAGATCGCCACGCAAGTGACGCTGCCAGTCATGTTGGATTCCACTGAGCCAGATGTCCTGAGGGTTGGCCTGGAACATCTCGGTGGCCGTTGCGCAGTCAACTCAGTCAACTTTGAAGACGGCGATGGCCCAGATTCTCGTTACCAGCGCATCATGGAGCTCGTCGTCGAGCATGGTGCAGCCGTCGTCGCGCTTGTCATCGACGAAGAGGGGCAGGCGAGAACCGCCGATAAGAAGGTGGAGATTGCCGAACGCCTCATCGCAGATATCACCGGCACCTGGGGGCTACGCAAGCAAGACATCATCGTTGACTGCTTGACCTTCCCAATCTCTACCGGCCAGGAAGAAACGCGTCGCGACGGCATCGAAACCATCAACGCGATCCGAGAGTTGAAGGATCGCCACCCAGAAATTCACACCACCCTGGGCTTGTCGAATATTTCTTTCGGGCTGAATCCTGCCGCCCGGCAGGTGTTGAACTCCGTCTTCCTTAATGAGTGCATTAACGCCGGCCTGGATTCGGCGATTGCTCACAGCTCGAAGATCTTGCCGATGAACCGTATCGACGAGCGCCAGCGCGAGGTGGCGCTCGACATGGTCTATGACCGTCGTCGTGACGCGTCCCACCCAGATGGTGAATACGATCCGCTGCAGACCTTCATGGAACTATTTGAAGGCGTGTCGGCAGCAGACGCGAAGGATGCGCGCGCCGAAAAACTCGCAGCACTGCCTTTGTTGGACCGACTTGCCCAGCGCATCATTGATGGCGAGCGCACCGGCATCGAAGAGGACCTGGACCTCGCGATGAAGGAAAAGGAACCCCTCGCGATCGTGAATGAGGATCTTCTCCGCGGTATGCAAACTGTCGGCGACTTGTTTGGTTCGGGGCAAATGCAGCTGCCATTCGTACTGCAATCCGCCGAGACTATGAAGGCTGCGGTGGGCTACCTCGAAGGCTTCATGGATGCCGAAGATGCAACCGGTTCGAAGGGATCCATCGTCCTTGCGACGGTAAAGGGCGACGTCCACGACATCGGCAAGAACCTGGTCGAAATCATCTTGTCCAACAACGGTTACACCGTGCATAACCTGGGCATTAAGCAGTCGGTGTCATCGATCCTATCGGCAGCGAAAGACCATGACGTTGATGCGATCGGCATGTCCGGGCTGCTGGTGAAGTCGACCGTTATCATGAAGGAGAACCTCGAAGAGTTGAATTCCACGGGCGATGCCCAGCGCTTCCCGGTTCTCCTCGGTGGTGCGGCTCTGACGCGCACGTATGTCGAGAACGATCTTTCGGAAATCTACCAAGGCGATGTCTTCTACGGTCGTGACGCTTTCGAGGGACTTCGCATCATGGACGCGCTCATGGCAGAAAAGAGGGGAGAAGGCCTTGACCCGACGTCTCCCGAAGCTATCGCTGCAGCAGAGAAGAAGGAAAAGCGACGCGCCCGTAATGAGCGCTCAAAGCGTATCGCCGCTAAGCGCGCGGCGGAAGCAGCTGCCAACGCGCCAGAAGTACCCGCACGTTCGGATGTTGCTGTAGACGTGCCCGTCGCAAAGCCACCGTTCTGGGGTACGCGCATCGTCAAGGGAATTCCAATCAACGATTATTTGACGTGCCTCGATGAACGCGCTCTTTTCATGGGCCAGTGGGGTTTGCGTGGCACGCGTGGCGACGACGGCCCGTCGTACGAGGAGCTCGTCGAGTCAGAGGGCCGTCCGCGTTTCCGAGCTTGGCTCCAGCGTCTGCGTGCCGAAAACATCCTGCAGCACGCTGCGGTCGTCTATGGCTATTTCCCAGCTATCAGCGAAGGAGACAAGGTTCACGTTTTGCCACTACCAGCGGCCGGCGAAGAGCCAGATCCGCATGCCGAGCCTGTCGTGACCTGGGAGTTCCCACGCCAGCAGCGTGGCCGTTTCCTGTGCATCGCGGACTTCATTCGCTCGAAGGAGACTGCAATTCACGAGGGGAAAGTGGACGTACTGCCATTCCAGTTGGTCACGATGGGTCAGCCAATCGCGGATTTCGCAAATGATATCTACGCGAAGAATGAATACCGGGACTACCTGGAAGTCCATGGAATTGGCGTCCAGCTCACAGAGGCCCTAGCGGAGTATTGGCACCAGCGCGTGCGCTCTGAACTCGCGTTCACAGACGGCACAACAGCAGCTCGCGACGACTCGGATGACACGCAAGACTTCTTCAATCTGAAGTATCGCGGTGCACGGTATTCCTTCGGTTACGGTTCCTGCCCAGACCTGGAGTTCCGCAAGGGCATGATCGATCTTTTGCAGCCTGAGCGCATCGGGGTAGAGCTTTCAGAGGAGCTCCAGTTGCATCCCGAGCAGTCGACTGATGCCTTCGTTCTTTACCATCCCGAGGCGAAGTATTTTAACGTGTGACGGGGCCGGTGAGCGGTCAACGATGAATACCAATTGCATAATCACCAGTTCAACAGCGTTATCTCCCTCAGTGAAAACTTATAGATTTTTCACGATACTGCTATAGGCCTATCTAGACATGCCTATGCCCCTGGCGGTATATTTGGTTATGCCGGGTCGCTGGTCCGTCTGCAGAGTATTGAATCTGCAAACCTGCGACCTGCCATTTTACTAGGAGTAGCTATGAGTAACTCACTCATTGCCAGTGGCCTCGCAGCCCTGCTTGCATTTGGTGGCTCACTGGGCAGCCCTTCCGTGGATTCCCCAGGCTTCCCATCCCCACAGCTTCCAGAATCTCCAGGCATTGAGATTCCTGCACCTGAACTTCCAGGCGAGAACGACCAGCTCAGCGAAGTCGACAAGGATTTGCTAGTCGCGCTGGACGAAGAGCGCATGGCTCGTGACCTTTACTTGGAGTTCAACAAGCTGTACCCAGGCACCAACCAGTTCGAGAACATTCCAAATCGTGGCGAACAGGGCCACATGGATGCCATCAAGGCGCAGATCGATGCACGTGGTCTTGACGGTTCGAACTACTACGGAGAACCTGGCAAGTACCAGTTCCCAGAAGTTCAGGCAATGTACGATGCATGGCTGCTCCAGGGAAAGATCAGCAAGAAGCAGGCCTTCCAGGCTGCTGTCGACCTTGAAAAACAAGACATTATCGACCTCACTGCAATGAAGGATCGTGCTGCTGCAGCAGGCGAAACCGAACTTGTGGCAATGTACGAGCACCTGATTGCTGGCTCCGAAAACCATATCGTCGCATTCACCCGTGGACTCGAGGGTGGCGGCGGTGGCGGTCGTGGCCCAGGTGGCGGTGGCGGTGGTGGCTACCGTGGTGGCCGCTAACCACTAACGCTTCAACAACTCGTGCGCGCCCACCGGGGTGCACAACTTTGGCGACCTGCCTCTCATGCAGGTCGCCTTTTTCATTTTCTGGCTTACCTTAGCCTTCGAACAAACGTTTAGGAATGCCGTTATTTTTCCTGTTCAGATAGCCTAAACATGTGTGCGAACCTGCGCAGACTTGTGCGACGATAGTTATATGAGCACCGAAATGACCATCCATTCCCGTAGCTCCACAGCGCCCACTGCTACGACAGCTTCGGCACCAGGCCGAGGCGTCAAAGCATTCTTTACGTCGGCCGATGGGGCCATCGCCACAGCGACACTCATCGCGATAGTGCTGCACCTCGTGCTTCGCTACGGGCTGCACTACGACAGCTGGGCTGCACACTGGCCCCTCATTGCAATGGTCGTAGTCGGTGGCATTCCGCTGACCATTGATGTCATCAAGGGGGCGATTAAGGCCCGTGGTGGCGCTGACATGTTGGCTGCGATGTCCATCATTGCTGCAGTGCTCATGGGCGAATGGCTGGTCGCTGCCATCATTGTCCTCATGTTGTCGGGCGGTGAAGCTCTCGAAGAAGCCGCATCAAAACGCGCGTCCGCAACATTAGACGCGTTAGCGAAGCGCAGTCCTACGGTTGCGCACAAACTTCGTGGCACTACGCTTGCCGACGGCACTGACGACGTCCACGCCGACAGCATCACCGTAAACGACCTGATCGTCGTGTTGCCGCACGAGCTCAGTCCTGTTGACGGCGAGGTCGTTGATGGACACGGCTCAATGGACGAGTCGTACCTAACCGGCGAACCTTATGTCGTCCCGAAGTCGAAAGGTTCGACTGTTATTTCCGGCGCAATCAATGGGGAAGCAGCGCTGACCATTAGGGCTACCGCTGCTGCAAAGGACTCTCGCTACGCAAAAATCGTTGGTGTCTTGCGCGAGGCTGAGAACAATCGTCCTCCTATGCGACGCATGGCTGATCGGTTGGGTGCTTGGTACACGGTCATCGCGCTCATTCTTGCCTGCCTCGGGTGGGCAATGTCGGGGGACCCATCTAGGTTCTTGGCAGTGCTCGTCATCGCAACGCCTTGCCCTTTGCTTATTGGCGTTCCAGTCGCCATTATTGGCGCCATTTCCTTGTCCGCCCGACGCGGTATCATCATCAAGAATCCAGCCATGCTCGAAGATGTCGGACGAGTTACCACCGTGATGTTCGACAAGACAGGCACGTTGACGTACGGTCGCCCTTCGGTCACAGAAGTCATCACACCACACCGTTCTGCGATCTCCGCTGATGAAGTGTTGGCGTTTGCAGCGGCCGTCGAAAAGTACTCCAAGCACCCGCTAGCTTCTGCGATTGTGCGCGAGGCAGCTGATCGCAACCTTGAGGTACCCGAGGTTGACACAATTTCCGAACATCCCGGTCAGGGTCTAATAGGTGAAGTCGCAGGTAGAGCAGTGCGAATTACCAATCGTGCGGGGCTCGCGAAGTTTGATCCGCAATCCGTTGTGCAGCTGCCACCCACCGCAGCAGGAATGGAATCGGTCATTCTTATCGACGATTCGTATGCCGCCACACTGCAGTTCCGAGATGAGCCACGGTCGACCGCCTCCAGCTTTATCGAGCACCTGCCGAAGAAGCACGGTGTCAAGGAAATGATGATTCTGTCGGGTGACCGTGAAGCCGAGGTTCGTCACCTGGCCCAACAGGTCGGTATTGACACGGTGTTTGGTGGCATGTCGCCTGAGCAAAAGCTCGACATGGTTCGAGAAAAGACCACGGAGGGGCCAACCCTGTTCTTGGGCGATGGCATCAACGATGCGCCGGCGATGACGGCCGCGTCCGCCGGTGTCGCCTTTGGCGCGACCTCGGATGTCACCAGTGAAGCTGCTGATGCCGTCGTGCTTGATTCGTCATTGGAAAGGCTCGACGATCTGCTGCACATTGGTACCCGTATGCGTCGAATCGCGTTGCAGAGCGTCATCGGCGGCATGGGGCTATCCATCATCGGCATGATCTTGGCTGTATTCGGACTATTCACGCCTATAATGGGTGCGATTGCACAGGAGATCATCGATATCCTGGCAATCTCCAATGCAGCGCGAGTCGGCATAGTCCGAAAGGGACTATCCGACTTCGACGATAAGTAGTTAAGCCCGGCTAGGCTGCGTCTACCTATGCCAGTGGCGCTGCCTGCGGGCGGACCAGGAGAGTCTGAACGGAGCGGCCGATCGGGCCGTATTCGTCGTAAAGTTCGCCGGAGGTCATGCCAATTCCATCCGGCCCTACGGAACCGCGGGCGCTAATACCGATCCAGCGGTCGGTGGTATCGAGGTTCGGCTGGCGATGGATGTGAACAACCAAGTCGGTGTTCATAAACGCCCACTTGTTGTAGTCCAGCGTCGCGCCAATGCCGTTGGCGGTGTCAGTCAATTGCATCAGGTACTCGATAGGCGTTGGTACCTCGCCCTCGACGATTGGGTAGGGGGTACGCACCCAGTGGATGCGTGTTCCAGGGCCGGAATGGTGAACTGGGCTCTTGTCTTCGCCGGAGCGAGCTTCCACCGAGGAAATGAATCCGCCTGGCCATTGCTTTAGTGGCACAACCTCATCATTGCATTCGTCTGGCCCCGGGATGCTGCGGTCAAAAGCTCGCTCGATCTCGCTGGTATCAATCGTTGACATCTGCCATGCAGCGCCGGAGGCGACTGCACGCCAATTGCCGTTTTTGTCTTCGGCCAAGATCTCCGCCTCGATCTTCTGAATCTGCCGACCAGGGCGAGACACCCACGAACGAGTGCGAATCTCGGTGTAAGGCACCTGGCCGAGGAGGTCCACCGCGATTCGCGTGGTGCGCATTTCCGAGTCAGATCCTGGTCCGCGTTCCAGTGCACGCGTCAGCAACGCAGCTGGGGGAGCACCGTGCTGGAATGGGCCCCACGCACCATGTGCCAGCTCGGTACAAAGGAAGCGCTCGAACGTTGCTGGTCCTTGCTTGGTATCCATCTCGACGGTGCCGAGAAATTCAAAGTATGCCTGTGGCTGATCTGCAGATTCGCTCATATGGCGCACACTATCAGTTAATGGTGATTTACATCACTAGAAGTGGGGATTTTCCTCCGACTATCACCAGGTACCAATCCGGGCTAGGCTTGGCGATCGTGCGCGCACTACTTTGGGACATGGACGGCAGCCTCATCAATTCCGAACCCTTCTGGGAAATCGCAACCTATGAGTGCTCCGAACGACTCGGCCGTCGCCTTACTCCCGAGCTTCGCGCCACCTGCGTCGGAAACACACTGCGCGATACCGTCGCCATTTGTGCTGCACACGCCGGTGTTCCGCTTGACGACGACGTCGTGAAGCAAGAATCCGATTTCTTGGAAAACCGTGTGATTGAGCTGGTGCGCGAGAACGGAGTCGTGTGGCTACCAGGAGTGCGGGACATTATCGCCGAGGCGCATGCGGAGAGTATCCCGGTGGTGTTGGTGACGAATACGCGCCGTAAAGTCGCTACGCCGTGCATTGAAGCGATGGGCGAGCACATGTTTACCGCCACCGTGTGTGGAGATGACGTTCCCCATGGCAAACCAGCACCAGATCCATATTTGCGAGGCGTGGAGATCGCTGGCTTTCGACCGCAGGAATGTTTAGCTCTTGAAGACTCTGCGACTGGTACGCGATCCGCACTGGCCGCACAGTGTGAAGTGCTGTGGATTCCAATGGAAGGCGCGCCTCCACCAGCCGATGCAATAACGGCGTTGTCACCATTCGCTCGGCACTATGAAGGCACCCTGGAGGGGTGGCGGCTCGCCGATCTGCGGGCTGCCTTCGCCTGCGATCTGAAGACATGGAACAATAGGCCGAGTGAAGAACTTTGATGACCTCTATGCCGAATTGAAAGAAAAGGCAGAATCCCGCCCAGAAGGCTCCGGAACTGTAGAAGCACTGGACAAGGGCGTCCATTTCCAGGGAAAGAAGATCGTCGAGGAGGCTGGCGAAGTGTGGCTGGCCGCCGAGTACGAATCTGACGAGGAACTGTCGGAGGAAATCTCGCAGCTACTGTACTGGCTGCAGGTAGTCATGGTGGGTCGCGGACTCACTCCTGAAGACATCTACAAGTACCTGTAGGAAAGGACCCGCTTGATGCTGCGCGTTGCAGTCCCTAATAAAGGTTCACTGTCCGAAGCTGCTGTCGAGATTCTCGAAGAAGCTGGCTACCCGGGCCGTGGTGACTCCAAGAGCCTGACCATTGCCGATGCAGACAATGACATTGAGTTCTTCTTCCTTCGCCCGAAGGACATCCCAATTTACGTGGGCAACGGCCATCTCGATTTGGGTATCACGGGTCGTGACCTGGCTGCCGATTCCTTGGCTCCGGTCAAGGAAGTCTTAACCCTGGGGTTTGGCGGTTCGACGTTCCGTTACGCAGCGCCAGCAAACGAAGAGTGGAGCATTGAAGCTCTGGATGGCAAGCGCATTGCGACGTCGTACCCAAACCTCGTTCGTGAGGATCTGAAGGCTCGCGGTATGTCCGCGGAGGTCATTCGCCTGGACGGCGCAGTCGAGATTTCCATTCGACTGGGTGTCGCCGATGTTATTGCTGATGTCGTGTCGACCGGACGTACGCTGCGCAAGCAAGGTCTCGCTCCATTCGGTGAGCCACTGTGCACGTCGGAGGCAGTCGTTGTTGGCCGCGAAAACAAGGAAGTCACGGACGCACAGAATGTGTTCCTGCGTCGCCTGACCGGCATTCTGCACGCAAAGAACTACATGATGGTGGACTACAACATCAAGCGTTTGCACCTAGAGGAAGCGACCAAGGTCACGCCAGGCTTGTCGGGTCCAACGGTCTCTCCGCTTGCGCATGATGATTGGGTTGCTGTCCGCGCAATGGTGCCACGGAAGATGGCTAACCCGATTATGGACGAACTGGCCGAGCTCGGTGCTCAGGCTATCCTCGCATCGGAAATTCGCATCGCTCGAATTTAGGGGAACATCACCACGACTGCTGTCAATGGAAGTTCACTGTGACTTTCCTTATAGCAGTCTTCCCATCAGCAATTCTAGGGTAAAATAGCTGGTCACAGGCGGTTGCACGCGTTGAGCGCGCAACCGTCTTTTTCGTTCAAGTGTAGGGTCGAGAGTAGTTGGCTTGAGTCCACAATTTCCGAACCATAGGAGATTATCTATGTCGAACACCCGCACAGAAATTGACCTTCTTGGTGAACTCGAAGTTCCCAATGGCGCCTACTACGGGGTGCATACCCTCCGGGCCATCAACAACTACCAAATTTCGGGAAAAACCATCAACGAAGTTCCGGAGTTCGTTCGGGGCATGGTGATGGTCAAGAAGGCCGCGGCAATTGCCAATCAGCGTGTTCACACGATTCCTAATGATGTCGCTGCAGCAATCATTGCCGCTTGCGACGAGGTTCTGGAAAACGGCCGTTGCATGGATCAGTTTCCTATCGACGTATTCCAGGGTGGCGCTGGCACCAGCTTGAACATGAACACCAATGAGGTCATTGCGAACCTCGCGCTGGAACATCTCGGTTTCCCCAAGGGCCGCTACGACATCATCAACCCAAATGACGATGTCAATCAGTGCCAGTCCACTAACGATGCTTACCCAACTGGTTTCCGACTAGCCGTCCACATGGCGCTGGAGGATTTGAAGGAGCATCTACAGGAACTTGCTACCGCACTGCACGCTAAGGGCGATGAGTTCGGCAACATCATCAAGATGGGTCGCACCCAGCTGCAGGATGCTGTGCCAATGACGCTCGGCCAGGAATTCCATGCGTTTGCCACGAACCTGGAGGAGGAGCAGGCCACTATTTCTCAGGCTGCTGCTCGTCTGTTGGAAATTAACCTCGGCGCTACGGCAATTGGCACCGGAGTGAATGCTCCATCCGGCTACCGCGAAGCAGTTACTCAGGCGTTGCGCGAAGTGTCAGGTCTGGACGTCTCCTCGGCAAAGGACCTCATCGAGGCAACCAGCGACACTGGCGCGTACGTCAATGTCCACGCTGCACTGAAGCGCGCTGCTATGAAGATGTCCAAGATGTGCAACGACCTTCGACTGTTGGCATCGGGGCCACGGGCTGGATTGAATGAAATCAACCTGCCAGAACGCGCCGCTGGATCGTCGATTATGCCAGCAAAGGTTAATCCGGTGATTCCTGAGGTTGTCAACCAGACGTGCTTCAAGGTCTTCGGCAACGACGTCACTCTGACCATGGCATCAGAGGCTGGTCAGCTTCAGCTGAACGTCATGGAACCGGTTATCGGCCAGTGCATTTTCGAGTCGATCAGCCTGATGAAGAACGCAGCAGATACCTTGCGGGAAAAGTGCGTCGTCGATATCACCGCAAACGAAGAAGTGTGTCGCAATTACGTCAATAGCTCGATCGGCATCGTCACGTACCTGAATCCAGTGATCGGTCACCATGAAGGTGATGTCGTGGGTCGCGAGTCAGCCAAAACTGGCAAGTCGGTTCGAGACATTGTCCTGGAACGCAAGTTGCTGGACGAAGCAGAGTTGGATCAGATTCTGTCCGCTCACAACCTCATGCATCCCGAGTACCGAGGCAAGCGCTACATCGATGGCGAGACCCGACTTGGTGCACTCGGCATTGAAGCACCAAACAAAACCACGTAAATCCGTGTGACAGCATGACCGCAGCGAAGGGCCTTCCCAGGGTAAACAACCCGGGGGAGGCCCTTTAGCGTTGGTACATTCCCCACCAAAAGTAAATATAGATTCATAATCACCAATTCCCCAGAGAGGAACTGACATGTTGCTTACCCTGCAGATTGTCATCGTTCTAGCAGCCATCATCATTGGCGCACGTCTCGGGTCGATTGCGATCGGCCTCGCAGGCGGTCTCGGAGTCTTACTGTTGGGCCTCACCGGCATCCCAGTAACCCGAGAAGACATCCCATTCGACGTTATCGGCATCATCATGTCGGTCATCGCAGCGATCGCCGCTATGCAAAAAGCTGGCGGTATGGACTATTTGGTCCACGTCGCGGAGAAACTACTACGCAAGAACCCACGCCACATCACGTACTGGGCGCCCATCGTGACCTACTTGATGACTTTGCTCGCAGGCACCGGCCACACCGCCTTTTCCACGCTGCCGGTCATCGCAGAAGTCGCAAAGGAAGGCAAGGTCCGCCCATCACGACCACTATCGATCGCAGTTGTCGCCTCCCAAATGGCCATCACTGCTTCACCTATTTCAGCGGCCGTTGTGTTCATGGCGAGCCTGCTGGAGCCGAAAGGCGTCGGCTATCTGTCCCTGCTTGCCGTTGTCATCCCTTCAACATTCCTCGCGATTCTGCCCACCGCACTCATCACGAATCATTTGGGCAAAGAGCTTGCCGACGACGAGGTCTACCAAGATCGCCTCGCACGAGGTTTGGTCAAGCCCCCGCAAGGCCAGCTCGCAGAATATGTCGCCCCAAAGGGCAGCAAGCTGTCGGTTGGCATTTTCCTTGGTGCGATTCTCCTCGTCATGGCATACGCCACCATCAGTGCGGAACAGGTAGGTCTGATCACCGATCCAACGTTGCCTCGTAACGAGGCAATCATGACCATCATGTTGAGTGCTGCGACATTCATCGTCTTGGCCTGCAAGATCGATGCCGCAGAAATTCTGAATACTCCAGTGTTCAAGTCTGGTATGTCCGCCAGCGTCTGTGTCCTGGGTGTGGCATGGCTCGGAACAACCATCATCAACGAGCACATCGATGCAATTAAGAGTGGCTCCGGAGAACTGCTGAAGGAATCCCCGTGGATGCTCGCCATTATTCTCTTCTTCGCCGCAGCGCTTCTGTACTCGCAGGCTGCCACGTCGAAGGCTCTGATGCCGGCTGCTCTGGCGGTAGGCGTATCGCCTTTGACAGCCGTCGCATCGTTTGCAGCGGTTTCAGCACTCTTTATCTTGCCGACATACCCAACATTGCTTGCCGCAGTCGAAATGGATGACACTGGCACGACTCGCATTGGCAAGTACGTATTCAACCATTCGTTCATCATTCCGGGCACAGTGTGCATCGTGCTTGCCGTGATGTTCGGCTTCGCCATCGGCAGTGTGGTGCTCTAGCAACAAGGACGAACTGGATGCCGATCAGTCGCCGAAGGAACCAGGCCAGCCTGGATACTCCGGAGTAACCCCTCCGAATGCTGGGCACAATTCCTGGAATGAGCACCAACCACATAGTTTGGATTTCTTCGGAACAAAGTCACCGAATTCGCCATCCCTAACAATGTTTTCCCACAACGTCGCGAGCTCAGCCTCAAACTGGATGAGCTCCGATGTTGTTGGACTATGTACCAGGTCATCTGCAACCTTCAGGTACATCAACCTAAGTTGCGTTGGCACCCGACCCGTCAGGCGCCACCACACGAGCGCATAAAAGCGCATTTGGAAGAGCGCATCATCCTGGAAATGGGGATGTGGCTTCTTTCCCGTCTTGTAGTCAACGACTCGAACTTCACCTGTTGGCGCGATATCTACGCGGTCAATGAAACCGCGAACGGGCACGGTGGTGCCCACCGACTCGTCGCCAAGAATGAGCTGCACGAATTTCTCGGTCTCTGACGCATCGAAACCGGCTGGGTTTTCCATGAAGAAATACCCCTTGAGAAGGGCACGACACTCGACCAAAAACTCCATCAAGTCGTCTTCTGGCACCAGCTCATGCAGCGACTCATCCTTCGCTTTCATCTCAGCCCAATGTGGCTTCAGGCGCAGGACTGCGCCTGGATAGGTGCGCTCCTCACGCGGCCAACTATGCATTTCCTCCAAGACAGCGTGAACCAGCGTGCCCTTGACCTGAGCAACCGTGGACGGCTCCGGCAACTTATCAATGGCACGAAATCGATACTTCAGCGGGCATTGCTGGTAGTCATTTGCACGCGACGGCGATAACGCAAGCTTGCTTACCTTGCGCTTCGGAGCGGACTCAGTGCCGGCGCTAGCTTCAGTTCCAGAATATCCACTTACCTCAGGCATACTGTCTACGTTAAAGCACGACCCGGATTGCCTCCGCGTAGCCCGGCATCTCAACTCACAAGGAGCTTGTATTCCACATGGCAGATAGCGGACCATTTCAGGTAGGCGACAGGGTTCAACTGACGGACTCGAAGAACCGCCATTTCACAATCATTCTTGAAGAAGGCGGCCAATTCTTCACCCACCGTGGTGCCATTGCACACGACGATCTCATCGGCGCTGCCGAAGGCACCACGGTGACATCAGCGGAAGGCACCGTCTACCTGGCGCTTCGCCACCTCATGGTCGACTATGTCCTGTCGATGCCGCGAGGCGCAGCCGTCATCTACCCAAAGGATGCAGCTCAGATCGTCATTGAGGGAGACATCTTCCCAGGTGCCCGCGTCCTGGAAGCCGGTGCCGGCTCCGGTGCGCTGAGCCTCAGCTTGCTCCGCGCTATCGGCCCAGAGGGACAGCTCATTTCGTACGAGGTTCGCGAGGATCACATCGAGCATGCCGAGCGCAATGTCGTCGACTTCATGGGCGAGAAGCCTGCAAACTGGGATCTACGGCTCGGTGATCTGAATGAGGCGACCGTCGAAAAGCTCGGAGGCCCAGTTGACCGCATTATTTTGGACATGTTGTCGCCATGGGAATGCCTCGATACCGTCAGCTCGGTACTGCAGCCAGGTGGTGTGCTGATGGTGTACGTGGCGACGGTGCCACAGCTCATGAAGGTTATGGAAGGTATCCGTGAGCAGAAGTGTTTCACGGAGCCTCGCGCGTGGGAGTCATTGGTCCGGGATTGGAACGTCAAGGATCTGTCGGTTCGCCCAGCACACCGCATGCAAGCGCATACTGCTTTTCTCGTGTGGGCGCGTCGCTTGGCTGATGGCACGGTTCCGCCACGTCCGCAACGCCGTAACCAGCGGTAGTTACGTGACTCACACCCGGGTGACGGTAACCTAAGTGTATGACCAACCCCGCAGAACAAATCCGTGACTTAGAGCACAAGAATCATACGTTGGGGATCCGCAATAACCGGCTTGTCCAGTTGCTGCGGGACTCTCGAAATCAGCTCGAACTGCTGCGCCAGGACATCGAGCAGATGATGGAGCCGCCCTCGACGTATGGCATTTTCTTGGAGCCCGGCGCGCAAGATGGCTCTGCAGAAGTTTTTGCTGGTAATCGACGGATGCGCCTGCAGGTGCTGGCATCGATCGATGTGAAGTCTCTTGTTCCGGGAAGCCTGGTTCGGCTTAACGACGGCTCGTTAGTGGTCGAGGACTGTGGTTATCCAGATCATGGTGATTTGGCGCTTGTGCGTGAGGTCCTCGCGGATAGGCAGCGTGTTCTTGCGACGGATCATCACGGGGAAGAGTTTGTGCTCCGGTTGGCGGGGAATCTGAACGCCAAGGTCGGTGACACGGTCTTGATTGACCGTAAATCAGGTCACGCCTTTGAGGTCATTCCGAAGGCCGAAGTTGAGAACCTGGTGCTGGAGGAAGTCCCTGATGTCGAGTACACCGACATTGGCGGTTTGGATAAGCAGATCGGCCAGATTCACGACGCCGTCGAGATGCCATTCTTGCACCCTGAGCTTTTTACTCGGTATGACCTGCGCCCGCCTAAGGGTGTCCTGCTGTATGGCCCTCCAGGCAACGGTAAGACACTGATTGCGAAGGCCGTGGCGAATTCGCTAGCTCGCAAGATTGCATTGAAGAGCGGCAAGAGCGAGAAGGAAGCAGCCCGCGCACAGTCGTACTTCCTTAATGTCAAGGGCCCGGAGCTGTTGAACAAGTTCGTGGGCGAGACCGAGCGTCAGATTCGATTGATCTTTGACCGTGCCCGCGACATCGCGGAAGATGGTCGCCCGGTCATTGTCTTCTTCGACGAGATGGATTCCATTTTCCGCACCCGTGGCTCCGGTGTGAGCTCCGACATGGAAAATACTGTGGTGCCGCAGCTGCTCGCTGAGCTCGATGGTGTCGAGGGACTGGAAAATGTCATCGTCATCGGCGCCTCGAACCGCGAAGAGATGATCGACCCGGCCATCCTGCGCCCTGGTCGTCTCGACGTCAAAATCCGCATTGAGCGCCCGGACATCGACGGCGCTCGCGACATTTTCGGCAAATACCTCACTCAGGAGCTCCCGTACCGCGAGGACGATATTGCCCGCCACGGTGGAGTAGAGCAGAACATCGCTTCGCTTATCGACGCCGTCGTGGAGCGTATGTACCGAGCAACGCCAGATAACGAGTACGTGCGTATTCGCTACGTCGATGGTTCGGCGGAAACGCTGTACTTCCGTGATTTCAACTCGGGCGCCATGATTGCCAACATTGTGGATCGCGCAAAGAAGTCCGCAATTAAGAGTGTCATTGCTGGTGGACCTGACGGTATTTGCGAGCAGCATTTGATGGACGCTGTCGCTGAAGAGTTCATGCAGAACGAAGATCTCCCGAATACGTCGAACCCAGACGAATGGGCGCGTATTTCCGGTCGTCCTTCCGGCAAGGTAGCCGCTGTGGAGGTCGTTCACCATGACCACTAATGCTCAGCAGACCAACGGGGGCGAGCGCCGTATTTTTGGCACCGAGGTCGAGTACGGCATCTTGTCGCCGGAGGATCCCACGGCGAGCCCTATCGTGACCTCAACGCAAGCGGTGCTGGCATACGCCAAGGCACATGAGGGTGGCTTGGATCGGCGCACCCGGTGGGACTACGCACCAGAGTCGCCACTGCGAGATAGCCGTGGCTTTGATCTGCGTCGCTATCACCAGACTCCGATCATTGATCCCAATGCAGTGGGTGCTGCCAACCTTTTGCTGCGCAATGGTGCGCGTTTCTATGTTGACCATGCGCACCCTGAATACTCCGCACCAGAGACAACATCAGCGTGGGATGCTGTTATTGCTGACCGCGCAGGTGACCACATCATGCTGGAAGCCGCAAAGCTTGCAGCGCAAGAAATCGATGACGAGGGCAATCCAGGCCCAGTACTGAAGATCTACCGCAATAATGTAGACGGCAAGGGCGCAAGCTACGGCACACACGAGAACTACTTGTTCCGTCGCGAGACAGATTTCGCCAACATCGTTGTCGGTCTCACTCCGTTTTTCGTGACTCGCCAAATCTTCACTGGTGCTGGACGAGTAGGTCTTGGCCAGCGTGGCCAAGAAGCTGGCTTCCAGGTTTCCCAGCGTGCCGACTACATCGAGACGGAAGTCTCTCTGGAAACGACACTGAACCGTGGCATCATCAACACCCGCGATGAACCACACGCGAATCCAGACAAGTGGCGTCGCCTGCACGTCATCATTGGCGATGCGAACATGAGCGAGTACGCAACGTTTTTGAAGCTCGGCACCACTGCGTTGGTTCTCGACGCTATCGAAGACGGCGTTGACTTCTCCGACCTCGCACTGCGAGAACCCGTAGCAGAAGTACACCGCGTCTCACATGACCTGACGTGTACGAACAAACTGGAACTAGCCGATCACACGACTCACCTCACCGCCATCGACATTCAGCGCGAGTATCTCCGCCGAGTGAGCGTGTACGACACCGAGGGGACCGTCGTAAAGCTGTGGGCACAAGTTCTTGATCTACTTGCCGACGATCCCCTGAAGACTTCACACCTGTTGGACTGGACTGCGAAGTTGAAGCTCATGGAAGGGTTGCGCAGTCGCGCAGGGCTTGGTTGGGATCATCCGAAGTTGGCGTTGATTGATTTCCAGTACTCGGATATTGATCCGGCGCGTGGTTTGTATCATGCACTGGTTCGTCGTGGGGCAATGCAGACGCTGGTTCCGGAAGAGGACGTACTCCATGCTGTGACGCACGCGCCGACAACTACTCGTGCGTATCTGCGCGGTGGATTGTTGCGCAGGTTCTCGGATGACATCGTGGCGGCGAGCTGGGAAAGTGCGGTCGTCGATCGATCGGGCACGTACAAGCAATCCGGTGACATCAATGACGCGGATCTTGTGCGCCTGAGTTTCAGTGAAGTGGATGGTCTTCATGAGGATGAAGTCGGCGACATTATGGAATCCGCATCGGGCATCAGTGATCTTGTCGATGTCCTCTCTGAGCGAGGGCTCGCAGGGCTCGGCGCGCAGGAGTAACGCGACCATCGCGCACTGCGCCGTGCTCACGCAAGTAGCAGCACCTGCGAACTAGCATATGAATAACAAACATAATTTTTGAGGAGTGAAGAATATGGCTGATGTGAAGGGCACCCAGATTTCCGGTGGCGGTACCGGCGGTGGCGACGACGATGTCCTCGGCGACGTCTCCGGTGGCGGTCAGGCGCAGGCTCATGTGAGCTCGACTGACGATCTTCTCGACGAGATCGACGGCCTGCTGGAAAGCAACGCTGAGGAGTTCGTCCGTTCGTACGTTCAGAAGGGCGGCGAATAGGCCGTGACCGGGGACGCTTCTACCGTGCCCGCTGCCACCGCGCCTGCTGCTGCTCTTGTCCGTCGTATCAACGGCATCGAAACCGAGTATGGAATCACGTGCACAGTCGATGGTTCACGGCGGCTAAGCCCGGATGAGATTGCTCGCTACATGTTCCGCCCAGTGATTGAGGAATATGGCGCGACCAATATCTTCACCGCGAATTCCGGTCGCCTGTACCTTGACGTGGGTAGCCATCCTGAGTTCGCGACCGCTGAGTGCGACTCGGTGAGCCAGCTCATTGCGCATGACAGGGCAGGAGAGAAGCTTCTCGACGATCTCGCCGTCACAGCGGAAGATGCCCTGGCGAAAGAGAACATCGGCGGCAAGGTGTTCTTGTTCAAGAACAACGTCGACTTCGCCGGCAATTCCTACGGTTGCCACGAGAATTATCTCGTTGGTCGCGACATGGGGCTGAAGGCACTGTCAAAGTTGCTGCTGCCGTTCCTGGTTACGCGCCAGTTGATTTGTGGTGCCGGACGCATTTGGCATCCGTACCCGAATTCTCCACATGCTGATGATCCTGTCCAGTACTGCTTCTCGCAGCGCGCAGATCACGTGTGGGATGGTGTCTCATCTGCGACGACGCGTTCGCGGCCAATTATTAATACCCGCGATGAGCCACACGCGGACTCGACTCGTTTCCGTCGTCTGCACGTCATCGTCGGCGATTCCAACATGAGCGAGACGACGACTGCCCTCAAGGTCGGCTCGACCCAGCTGGTGTTGGAAATGATTGAGGCAGGCTTTGCACTGCCGGATCTGGAAGTCGCAAACGAAATCAAGGCGATTCGCGCAGTGAGTCGCGACCTGACAGGCACCACCCCGATTGCGCTGCGCAACGGGGAAGAAGCGACAGCGCTGGAGATCCAGCTTGCATTCTTGAACGCGGCGAAACAGTGGTTGCAGCAGCGTCCAGAGTTCAGCCGCGTTGAAGGCATTCCAGGTCGAGGCACACCGAACGTGGATATGGCTCGCATTATCGAGCTGTGGGGACGAGTACTGGATGCTATCGAGTCGGGCGATTACTCAACCATCGACAAAGACATCGACTGGGCTATCAAATGGTCTTTGATCAAGCGCTATCTTGATCGTGGCCTGGCCATCGATGATGCCAAGCTCGCACAGATCGATCTCGCGTATCACGATATCCGCCCAGGTCGCGGTATTTTCCGAATGCTCGAAGCAAAAGGCGCGGTGACCCGGTGGATTGACGATGCTGCTATCGAAAGTGCCGTCGCAAAGCCTCCGCAGACTACGCGAGCAAAGCTGCGCGGTGAGTTCCTCGCCGCGGCACGTGCGTCGAAGGCACAAACCGTTGTGGACTGGACGCATTTGAAAGTCAGCGACGATGAGCCAGAGACCGTCGTTGTCGATGACCCATTTGAGGTCGACAACGCTAAGGTCGCAGCTCTTATCGAGACGATGGTCGGACGCGAAACCTAAGACCGGAAGACAACACCGAACTCCCACTCGTGAGAAGGAGACCTTTTATGGCGACGGAAGTCACAGACGCAGCTCGCTCCCGTATGGCCTCATTGGTCATTGCACTTGCCGACGATCCCGGCTGGATCTCCACCGACTGGATCGGCCACAACGTCGACGGATATACGGGCATCAAGAGGGAGAGTGTCGAGCGATATTTGCGTACCGATGTCGCCATGCTGCAGGACTACGGTGTGCCCATTCAAGAATCTGGTGGTCGTTTCCGTCTCGACGACGCCATGTGGCGCCTCAGCGACCCTGAGTTCACAGAAGACGAAGCAGCAGTTATCGCCATGGCTGCCCGTGTCGCCTTTAATAGCCCTGACCTCGCGCAATTCGCGAAGTCGGGTTGGGGAAAACTTGCCTCTGTGGCTCGGCGCAGTGACCTACGCGGTAGCGAATCTACAGTCGTCGTTGCCGACACCGTTGACCTTGACGGCGCGCATTTTGAGCTTCTGTTGGAGGCTGCTCAACCGCCACGTCGACAAGTGCAGTTCTGGTACGCCAAGCAGCACGGTGCCGATGACGAGCTGCGCACGATCGAACCGTGGGGGATCGCCAATTTGCGCGGTCGCTATTACCTCGTCGGCTTCGACTTGGACCGCAAGGACGTCCGTACGTTCCGGCTCACGCGCGTCCACGATGTCGTTGATACCGGCACCGAAGCAATGTACCCGCGTGAGAAGGGCAATCTGCAAGACATCGTGGAACGTACCCTGTCGCGTGGCCAATCGCCCGTGGTCGGCGTGGTTCGAGTCGCGCCAGGCCGATGCCTCGACCTCACCCGTCATGCGGAACTGCTTCACGACGACGTCTGGAAGCTCCCACCCGTGCCTGAATGGCAGTTGGTCGAACATGGGCTTCACTACGCGGGGTTCCTCGAAGTAATCGAGCCAGTGAGCGTGCGGGAGGCCGTCGTCAAGCGTTTGCAGAACATCATCGCGGCGGATGCTGCCGGGGAGGACAACTAAATGAAGCCTCAGAATGATTCACCAGACCTGACGCTGCCACAGTTATTGAATCTGGCACCGTACTTTGAGGAGCCGAAAACTTTCACAGAGGCAGCGACCGACTTGGGGCTTACCGTTGCGCAAGTACGCGCCGGGCTGGAGCAGTTGGCGAATCTCTCTAGGCCGGGATTGACTACCCGCAATGCATACACGGTGACTTACTCGGGACCGTGGACTGCTCAAGTCATCCCGGCTGTGGAAGCACTGGCGCAGCCGATGAAACTCACTCCAGCAGAAGCTGCGACGCTGCTGCTTACGTTGGAGACGTTGGAAACATCGGCAGCTTTGAATGATCCGGAAGTGGTGCGGTCGGCGGCCGCGAAGCTGCGGGAGATTAGCTGGACCTCTGGTGCGATCGTGGATACGACTCCAGCGACGGCGGGCAACATTGAGTTTGCACAAGTCATTCAGTCAGCAATCCGGGACCGGAACGTCATCGAAGTCGAATACCGCAATGCCTCAGACGAGCGATCAGTTCGATTGCTGGATCCAGTTCAGGTGATGGCGGTAGAGGACATCACCTATCTGCAAGCGGCTGACCATGACGACGATGCCAAGACAGTCAAGACTTTCCGTATCGATCGCATCGAGTCTGTGCGCGCCACGGACGCTCAAGCTCGATGGATTGCCCCTCGAAGTGTGGACCCGCTCGACCCGTATGGTTTCAACGAGGATGAGACTCCGGAGAAGTGGGCAAGCATTATGGTGAATGCCGATGCGACCTGGGTATCGGACTACGACCCAGTGTTCTGGTCGGACGAAGAAGACGATGGTGAACAGGGGTACCCAGCGTTTATCCCGATGGGGAATGTTGACCAGGCCGTTTCTTTTGTCCTGCGGCGTGCGCCAAGCGTAGAGGTTATAGAACCGGTATCGTTGCACAAGGCCGTTATCGCTCGCGCACGCGAGGGTCTTGAAGCGTATGGTTACCAACCACAGACTTCATCTGCACGATAGTGGCAGAGTATTTCTTAGTCTTATCGTTCCCGTGAAAGGTGAATAAGCGAATGCCAAATCTCGGACCTTGGGAAATCATGGCTATCCTCGTCGTCATTGTGTTACTCTTTGGCGCGAAGAAGCTCCCAGACGCTGCACGTTCACTGGGTCGTTCCATGCGCATCTTCAAGTCTGAAGTGAAGGAAATGCGTAACGACGACGAGCAGCCACAGGCAATTCAGCAGGCTCCACAGGCACAGCCACAGTCTTACTGGGATCAGCAGGCTCAGCAGGCAGTTTCTCCACAGCAGCCACAGGCACAGCCAATGCAGCAGCCTCAGGCACAGCAGCCTGTCCAGCCGGCTCAGCCGATCCAGCAGCCACAGCAGGACCAGAACCCAGGCTCTGGCCAGCCACAGCAGTAGGCGCCAGTAGGGACAGTGACTTCGCCAACTAAACCTTCGCGATCCCGTAAGAAGAGGGAGCGGGATCCCGAAGGCGTAATGACGATCGTTGAGCACATCCAGGAGCTTCGCTCCCGGCTGCTAAAAGCTATAGCCGGCTTGTTGATCGGTACTATTTTGGGCTTCATGTGGTACCAAGCGGCGTTCACTCTTGGCCCCTGGAAGATTCCGTTCACGGGAGCCTCGACTGGCTCGCTGCATTTCAACTCCCTCGGCGAGTTGTTGAAGGAACCGTATTGCGCGCTGCCAGAGGAGCAGCGTTTTGGCAATGACGGTGAGTGCCGTTTGCTTGCTACCAGCCCATTCGAGATGTTTATGCTGCGCATGAAGGTCGGCGCACTTGCCGGCCTCGTTCTTTCATCTCCGTGGTGGCTGTACCAGATTTGGGCTTATGTCACGCCTGGTTTGGTCCGCAAGGAACGACGCTTCACGCTTCTTGCTGTCTCCGCAGCTGCGCTGCTTTTCGCCGCTGGTGCGGTTCTAGCGTACTTCGTTGTTTCGTATGGCCTCGAGTTCTTGTTGCAGATGGGCGATAACGCACAGATTGCAGCGCTCACTGGTGAACGGTACTTTAACTTTTTCCTCGCATTGATCCTCATTTTCGGCGTGAGCTTCGAGCTGCCGCTGTTCATCATCATGTTGAATGTGGCGGGCGTTCTTCACTACGAAACGATGAAGGATAAGCGACGCATCATCATTTTGCTGCTGTTCCTTTTCGCAGCATTCATGACACCAGGCCAGGATCCTGTTTCCATGCTGGTGCTAGCGCTGTCGCTGACGATCCTCATGGAAGTCGCAATTCAATTCACGCGTATCAACGACAAGCGTCGCAACCGGGAACGACCAGAATGGCTCGACCTTGACGACGAACAAGCATCGCCTCTCGCCGGTAACGGCGGAATTGGCGCACCAACGCCAGTTGAGGGAGCAAGCCCAATTACGACGTCGCAAAGCCCAATGAATTCGACACCACCGGTAGCGGGACCGATCGCGCCACCGGCACCAGTGCAAACAGAACGGACAGATCTCCGACAGCGCCCCGCTTCAGACTTCGATGACGTTTTGTGACACCCTATATCTATGACACTTCTTGGTGACTTCGTCTCCGACTTAGGGTTCGAACTCGATGAGTTTCAGCTCCGCGCTTGCCAATCAATTGAGGCAGGGCGGGGCGTTCTCGTGTGTGCACCCACCGGCGCAGGTAAAACCGTCGTTGGTGAGTTCGCAGTGCGCGCAGCGCTCGACATGGGTGGTAAATGCTTTTACACGACGCCCATTAAGGCTCTGAGCAACCAGAAGTACCATGACCTCGTCGACGTTTATGGCGAGAACAAGGTCGGCCTGCTAACTGGCGATGTATCCATTCATGGCGATGCGGACATCGTCGTGATGACCACCGAAGTGCTGCGCAACATGCTCTATGCAGGCTCACCGACGCTGCGCCGGCTTTCGCATGTGGTCATGGACGAGATTCACTATCTCGCAGATAAAGAACGCGGTGCGGTCTGGGAAGAGGTCATTTTGAACCTCGACCAGGCGGTGTCCGTAGTTGGGTTGTCAGCGACGGTGTCGAACTCCGAAGAGTTCGGCAACTGGCTCACGACGGTTCGTGGCAAGACCGACGTCGTCGTGACGGATTTTCGCCCAGTTCCGCTGACACAGCACATGCTGGTGGGCAATCGGATGTACCCGTTATTCGAGGCAGGCGGCACTGAAGTCAACCGTGATCTAGCCGAAGCGTGTCGACGAGCCGAAGGCAACTACGGTGACGCCGGCGGCAGAGCTCGGTACGAGTACCAAAAGCGTCGGCAATGGGACGATGAGAAGAAGCCACAGCGCTTTCGCCCGGCGCGTCGCGGCGATGTCGTTCGCATGTTGGGTGGCGCGTCGATGCTGCCTGCGATCGTGTTTATCTTCTCGCGTGCGGGCTGTGAGGGTGCTCTGCAGCAGTTGTCTGCCTCTCGGATGGAACTCACCACGCCCGAGGAGCAACAGGAGATCGCGCAAATCATGGACGCGGGTGTCGCGGACATTCCCGTCGATGATCTGCAGATTCTTGGCTACCGTCGCTGGCGTCGCATCGTGATGCGCGGTTTTGCTGCGCACCATGCGGGGATGTTGCCGGCGTTCCGGCACATCATCGAAAAGCTCTTTAACAAGGGTCTGGTCAAGGTCGTCTTCGCGACGGAGACGTTGGCGCTAGGTATCAATATGCCTGCGCGCACCGTCGTGTTGGAGAAGCTCGTCAAGTACAACGGTGAGGCTCACGTTGATCTGACTCCGGGGCAGTACACGCAGATGACGGGTCGTGCTGGTCGTCGTGGCATTGATACCGAAGGCCACGCGCTGGTGCAGTGGGCTCCAGCAATGGATCCGAAGTGGGTGGCAGGTCTTGCTTCGACTCGAACCTATCCGTTGATTTCGACGTTCGCGCCAACCTACAACATGTCCATCAACTTGCTGCGCACCCTTGGGTACGAGGACGGCAAAAAGATGATGGAGCGTTCCTTTGCCCAGTTCCAGACTGACGGCGATGTCGTTGGCGATGCTGCTGAGCTCGACCGCGCCCGCGCGAAGGTCGCTGAGCTCACCGCAGGTATCGAGGCTCTGGACAAGTCCGGCGATCAGACGGACCGCATGGATGCCATTCTCGAGTATTTGGATATCCGCGCGAAGCTGTCCCAAGAAGAAAAGAACGCCAAGCGTCGCAATATTGAAGACCGTCACACTGAAACGGTTGTTGCGCTGCGACGACTCCGCCGTGGCGAGGTCATTGCCATCCCATCGGGGAGGAAGGCTCAGCTGGCCGTCGTCACGCGTGAAGATACGTCGGCTAAGAACCCACGGCCATCGGTTTTGGGTGTCAGTGGTTTCACAGGCAGGGTAGAGCCGGACTGGTTCCCGTCTGCTCCGACGGTGGTAGGCCGGATTAAGGTGCCACATGACATTGCGCGAAAGCCACGGAAGTCGCTGGCGATTGTGAAGTCGGAGATGGCTCGTCAGAATTTGCGTGCGCCGAAGCGTTTACAGCGTCGCAGTGCGGTGAAGTCGCCTGCAGTGAAGAAGTTGCGCGACGAGATGCGCCGTCATCCATTGCACAACGATCCTGCTGTCGAGGCAGTGGCAAAGGATGCCGCTGCGTTGCGTCGTGCGCGTATGAAGGTCGCTGCTTTGGAGCGTCGGGTTGAGCAGGCAAACGACTCGTTGGCACGGATGTTTGACCGCGTACTGGCTTTGCTCGGCGAGCAGAGTTACGTCGAATGGGATGACGCGGGCAAGCCAAGTGTGACGGAGGAAGGCGAGCGTCTCGCGCGTATTCACAATGGCTCGGACTTATTGGTGGCGCAGTGTTTGCGTCGCGGAATCTGGGACGGCTTAGACCCGGCAGAGCTTGCAGGTGCAGCTTCGTCGTTGACGTTTGAAAACAGGCGCGCCAATCAAGGCTCTGACGAGGTACCAACCGAGCCACTCGCCGACGCGCTCGGCCACACCTACCGGTTGTGGGAAGAGCTATCGTCCGACGAGCGTCGCCACCGCCTGCCAATTACGAATATGCCGGATATTGCGTTTGCTACGGCCATTCACCAGTGGACTGCAGGAGCGCCGCTCGGGTACTGCATTCAGGCTGCTGCAGAAGCTGGTGCAGAGCTCACCCCGGGCGATTTCGTGCGTGCCTGCCGTCGCGTTATTGACCTTTTGGAACAGATCAAGCAGACCGGATACTCCCGGGAAATCCGTGACCATGCGGCCGAAGCGATCCAGGCAATTCGCCGGGGAGTCGTGGCGCTCGGAAACTAATCCACAACAGGTTCTACTGTAGAGGCATGAGTAATCAGCTTTTCGACGTATCCGTCTACGCAGCACGTCTCTCCAAGGCAGCTCGACTAGCCGCTGACCGTGGCTTAGGAGGACTAGTCTTCGGGACCGGGGCTGACTTGCAATACCTGATCGGCTCAACAGTCAGCTCTCACGAACGTCTCACTGCTTTAGTCGTGCCAACTGTCGGCCGCCCCACGTTGGTGCTCCCTGCGGTCGAGCGCGGTGATCTTCCTGCCTGCGCAATCGGGGATCTCGACGCTGACGTCGTGCTCTGGGAAGACGGGGAAGATGCACACGAGATCGTCGCAAAGCTTCTGGCTGGCGCTGACACCATTGGTGTTGGCTCATCGCTGACGGCTAATCACCTGCTGCCAATCATGGAACTGACCGGAGCACAGCTCGTGCTTGCCACTCCTGCATTGCGGGAGCTGTTCATGCGCAAGGATGAGGCGGAGATTACGCAGCTGCGCGAAGCCGGAGCAGCCATCGACCGGGTTCTCGAGCGCGTACCGGAATGGCTTGTCGCAGGTCGCACGGAGCGAGACGTGGCAGCCGATATCGAGCGCCAGATTTTGGCTGAAGGACATTCTGCGGTGGACTTCATCATCGTGGGTTCGGGGGAGAATGGCGCGAATCCGCACCACGACTTCTCGGACCGAGTGCTGCGCAACGGGGACATCGTTGTTGTTGACATCGGAGGCACGTGGGGCGCTGGCTATCATTCCGATTGCACACGTGTTTTTGCTGTTGGTGAGCTTCGCGACGACGTCGCCGAGGCATGGAGCATCCTCCGTACTGCGCAGGAAGCTGCGAAGGCTGCGGTGCGTCCGGGTGTAACGGCGGCACACATTGATGCGGTTGCTCGGGAAGTTATTACGCAGGCTGGTTACGGCGAGCAATTCATTCACCGCACTGGTCACGGCATCGGGTTGTCCACGCATGAAGAGCCATTCATCATGGCCGGCAACGATCTGGTGTTGGAACCAGGCATGGCCTTTTCCATTGAACCGGGCATCTATGTGCATGGGGATTTCGGCTTGCGGCTGGAAGACATCGTGGTCGTAACAAGCGATGGCTGCAAGTCCATGAATAATGGTTCGCATGAGTTGTTGTGCGCGAACGGCAGCACAAGCGCAGCAGACGTAGAAGGGAAGTAGTCGGTCAATGGGACACGTACTCATTCTGGGTGGCACCAGCGAGATCGGTGGCGAGGTTGCGGCGAGGTTGGCGAATCATAACGTCGTCACGTTGGCAGCTCGGCGGATCGACGCTCTCGATGAGGTTGCTCAGCGCATGACCGACGCGGGAGCAACCGCAGTGCATCGTCTGTACTTCGATGCGGACGATATCGAAAGCCATGCTGGAGTGTTGGAAGAAGCATGGGCTATCGCACCTGTCGATACTGCGGTGATTGCTTTCGGCATTCTCGGTAACCAGGATGAGTGCGAGCGCAGTGGAGTTGCTGCGGCGAAGGTGATTCACACCGACTTCACTGCACACGCGGCGATTGCCACAGAGCTGGTAGTGCGAATGGAAGAATCCACCGCCAACGGTGATCTTCCTGTCCGCGATGGAGTGTCCGGACGTATTCTCGCATTTTCTTCTATCGCGGGAGCGCGAGTACGTCGCCCCAATTATGTGTATGGCTCTGCGAAGGCAGGTGTCGATGGATTCCTGCAGGGCATGCAGGATCGTCTACATGGTTCATCTATTCAGCTGACCATTGCGCGTCCTGGTTTCGTAATCGGAAAGATGACAGAAGGTATGGATCCTGCGCCGATGTCGTCCACTCCCGATGTCGTTGCTGAAGCCGCCGTGACAGCGCTCGACGGTGGCAAGCCACACGTCTGGATTCCAGGCCGACTATCCGCATTGGCAACAGCAACGACGTTTGTACCTCGCGGCATTTGGCGACGGATGCCTCGCTAATTCAATGTCCTCTCAATACATGACAGACCCAGGATTTACATCCACAATTCCCGTCGTCGGCATCGGCTGCGACGGATGGCAGGGGCTCAGCCCCCACGCGCAGGCTGCGCTTACCTCGGCGAAACGTATCCATGGTTCGCCTCGTCAGCTGTCTTTGCTTGACGACGTTCCCGAGATCAGTGCACAACTCCTACCGTGGCCAGAAAAGTTTTGGGCCAATTGGGATGACGTACTCGCGCCGTTCGTCCCCGGTGAGGATTGCGTCGTCGCCAGTGGTGATCCCATGTTCCATGGCATCGGCACGTCGCTGGTCCGAGAACTCGGTGCACACGCCATTACCGTTATTCCGGCACCGTCGTCAGTGTCGCTTGCTTGCGCTCGGCTTGGTTGGGCTCTCAATAGCACTCCGTTGATTTCGCTGGTGACGGCACCAGCTGGTCTTGCAGGTGCTGCCGAAGTAGTGCCAGTTGCTGACTCCGGGCAGCGTTTCCTGGTGTTGTGTCGAAATGCTGCTTCGGTCGCTGACATCGCCCGTGTGCTGGGCGACCGACCAGACACGACACTCACCGCGTTAACTAATCTCGGCGGTCTACCGGGCACAGACCTGGCTGAAGTCATCGTGACTGGTACCGTCGCCGATCCTCCGGTTCCAGCTGGAGACTTGACCGTCCTGGCCGTTGAACCACGCGGAGCACGTCGTGGTTGGCTCCGCGATACTGATTTCGACACCGATGGTCAGCTCACCAAATCGCCCATCCGAGAACTGTCTGTGACGGCATTAAACCCGCAGCCAGGCGCACTCCTGTGGGACATCGGTGGTGGCACCGGCTCCATCAGTATCGAGTGGGCTCGCCATGGCGGTCGGGCCATCACGTTCGAACGCAGCCAAGAACGCGCGACGCGTATTCAAGGCAACGTCGACAAGCTCTCCGGCAGAGTACAGGTCATCTGTGGTTCGGCTCCTGAGGTCTTGAGTGCTAGCGATCTGGGACCAGCACCTGATGCCATCTTCATTGGTGGTGGACTGACCGCTGACGGCATGATTGACGCGTGCGTCGCAGCTCTCGCGCCGGGCGGCACGCTCGTGGCAAACACGGTCACTATTGAGTCAGAAGCGGTGCTGTGGGCGTCGCAACGTCGTTTCGGTGGCACCGTGACTCGACTGAGTGTGGAACGCGCTGGTGAGGTCGGTAAATTCACAGCGTGGAGGCCAGCACTTCCTGTCGTGCAATGGGTGCTGACGAAGCCATCCTGAGCGCGGCTAGAATTGCCGATTGTCGTTCGAAAATAGAAAACATCACAAAGGGGAACACACGTGACCGTCTATTTCATTGGTGCTGGTCCAGGTGCAGAGGATCTGCTGACTCTGCGAGCTGATCGGCTCATTCGGTCATGCCCGGTGTGCTTGTATGCGGGCAGCATTGTGCCACCTGAGGTTTTAGCGAATTGTCCTGCCGACGCGGAGGTGATCAATACTGCGCGCATGCCGTTGGATGACATCATCGCGGTGATCACCAAAGCTCATGCGGAAGGCAAGGATGTCGCTCGTCTGCAGTCCGGCGATCCATCAGTGTGGTCGGCGCTAGCGGAACAGGCACGACGCTTGACCGCCGCGGGAGTTGACTATGAAATCGTTCCAGGTGTCGCCTCGTTTTCGGCAGCAGCTGCAGCCCTTGGCCATGAGCTGACGGTGCCAACAGTCGGGCAGTCCGTGATTCTGACGCGTGTGTCAGGTCGGGCATCCAAGATGCCGGAGGGGGAGACCCTAGACAACTTTGGTCGCACTGGCGCAACGTTGTGCATCCACCTGGCGGCACATGACATTGACCGTGTCGTCGCAGAATTGACCCCCAACTACGGCGATGACTGCCCAGTTGCCGTCGTTGCTTTTGCATCTCGCCCAGAACAAGTCGTCCTCCGTGGCACGCTGCGGGATATCGCGACACAGGTCAAGGATGCAGGCGTGACTCGCACCGCTGTGATTATTGTAGGGAAAGTACTCGGAGCTGACGCGTTCCCTGATAGCTACTTGTACAGCGATGATCGACCACGAGATGAACACGGAAGGACCATTCCATGCGCGCACTAATTCTCGGTGGCACGGGCGAAGCCCGAGCACTCGCCTCCAAGTTGGTGCAGGCGGGATGGCACGTCACATCGTCGCTTGCGGGTCGGGTGTCAGAACCAAAGCTGCCAGAAGGCAATGTGCGCATTGGCGGTTTCGGTGGTCCAGCTGGTTTGGCAAAGTGGCTTCTTGCCGATGCCACTGAGGTCATCATCGATGCCACTCATCCCTTCGCAGAACGTATCAGCGAATCAGCAGCCGAAGCTGCTCGGGCCACAGGCATTCCGCTGGTCGCGCTGCATCGACCTGCATGGGATGAGGTTCGTGGCGATCAGTGGCTGCACGTCGCCAACATGCAGGAGGCAGCGGAGCTGGTCCGCCGCCGATTCCGCGCGCCGTTTTTGACCATTGGACGTCAGCAACTTGCTCATTTTGCAGATGACCGCGAGGGGCGTTACCTCATTCGGAGTGTCGAGACTCCATCTGGGCCGCTTCCGCGCAACCGGCGGATCGTACTGTCCCGAGGTCCGTTCGATGTACCTAGTGAGCGGAAAATCATGCGGGATTACGCTGTGGACTGCGTCGTCACGAAGAATTCCGGTGGGCCACAGACGTACGCGAAGATTGAGGCAGCGCGCGATCTGAAGAAGCCTGTCGTAATCGTGGATCGCCCAGCTTTGCCTGGAGCAGACATCGCCACCGTGACGCACACGGTGGACGATGCCTTCGATTACATCCGCCGGAATTTCATGTAGCTGCTGCCACGACGGCCTTAATTCCGGCTACAGCAATGCACCTGTGCCGTTGGTACCGCCACCGGCATAATGTCGCGCTGTGTACACGCGCTCACTGCCATCACCAGCGGTATAACGCTGCGTGGACGAGGCACCGAAAATCAACATGGTTCGCATGTCCACGATGTCAGGATCAAAGTCACCCACGGTAGTGATGGTGACCTTCTCCTGATCCGACCCCACCGCACGCGCAACAATCACCGGAGTCTGCGGATCCTGATACTCAAGCATGATGTTCTTGACATCAACCACCTGCTGACGACGTGACTTCGACGCCGGGTTATACACCGCAAACGCCATGTCCGCACCTGCCACCGCACGGATTCGCTTCTCGACGACGTCCCACGGCTTCAACCTATTTGACAGGCTAATCATCGCGTAGTCATGACCCAGTGGAGCACCGACTCGCGATGCCACAGCTTGCGCAGCGGTCATACCTGGGACGATACGAACGGGGATGTCACGCCAGGCGTCATCGTCAGCTGTCTCCAGAACAGCTGCGGCCATAGCGAATACTCCCGGATCACCAGAACTGACGACAACCACGCGCTTGCCGGCCTTCGCCAAATCCAAAGCCAGCGCCGATCGTTCAGCTTCCACCCGGTTATCTGACAAGTGCTTCGTCTGACCGGCGAAAACGGGAACTCGATTGACATACGTGGAGTAGCCAACGATATCCGTCGCAGCAGCCAACTCGGCTGAGACCTCTGGCGTCGTCCAACGCTCGGCGCCCGGGCCCAGCCCGACAACGACGACTTCACCGCGTGGAGCCTCATACGAAGACTCACCTGACGCGTCATTATCCGCTGTATGGCTACCAGGACTGACAGTGTCGGCCTCATCCTGCGCCAAATACCCAGTACGCTGCGTGCCGACGACCGCCACCGAGAAATACGGCACTGCATCCGCGTCGACGTCGGCAAGCGCAGCTACCGACGAGCCGTCCATGGTCGCACGCACGACTACCTGTGCGCGATCAAGTTTTCCGGCTTCATCCAGAATGCTACGGATCTTTTCGACGTGACCGCCGAGCTTCATAATGACCAGACAATCAGCAGCCTGCGCCGCAGCCAGCAATCGGCCGCGATCTGCGGTTGCTGGCAGAACGGTCAAAATGTCGGTGGCTTCTGCCAGCGGGTGGCGCAGCTCCGCGGCAGCAGCTGAGACGCTGGAAATACCCGGCACGATGTGTGCAGGGAACTCCGTTTCTAACGCACGGTGAAGATGCTGGTAGGAGCTGTACAACATGGGATCACCCAGCGACAGCACAGCAACGCTGCGCCCGGCGCGCAAATGTTCTGCCAGCCGCTGGGTGGCCTCTGTATAGAACGCTGCCATGCGCTCTGCATAATCTGCTGAGCCACCGGTCGTCACAGGGTAGCGAAGGAGTTCTTCAATCGCTGGGGTGTCGCGGGAATCAAGGAGGTCGCCGGCGATCTTTCGTGCAGTAGATCGACCATGCGTACCGGCGTGATATACAACCACATCAGCGTGACGAATAATCGAGGCACCGCGCAGGGTAATCAGCTCGGGGTCGCCAGGCCCCAATCCCACTCCGTACAGGTGACCAGCAACGACGGAGGCGTGATCGGTCACTTCAGGATCTCCTGCTTCGTAGCCAATGCGTTGATAGCTGCACATGTGATAGCCGAGCCGCCACGACGGCCAGTCACCGTGAGGTAATTCAACTCAGGCAGATGGTCAGGCCATTCGGCAGCAACATCGATGGTCGCTTGCTTCGACTCTGCTGCGCCAACGAATCCGACCGGGATAGCAAGAATCGCAGCGGGCATCGGCAGCTTTCCTTCGCGCAAGAGATCGAGCAGGTGGAACAGGGCGGTAGGGGCATTACCAATGGCGACGACAGCGCCTTCTAGCTGATCGCCCCACAGATCAACAGCAGCCGCAGTTCGCGTGGTGCCAAGCTCGGCAGCGAGCGCTGGCGTGCGCTCGTCGGCAAGCGTGCAAATGACATCGTTGTTTGCCGGCAGTCGACGGCGGGTGATGCCTGCCTTGATCATGTTGACATCGGTAAAGATGGGCTTTCCAGCATCAAGTGCGTCACGAGCAGCGCTTACCAGATTCGGAGAAAAGACAATGTCCTGCGCCAAATCCGTCTGACCGGCAGCATGGATCATGCGAACCGCAACTACCTCTTCATCAGGGCTAAACGCCGAGAGGTCAGACTCAGCGCGAATAATGGAAAAGGAGTTGCGGTAAATCTCCGCACCATCCGTGATGTACTCGAAGCTACTCATGGAATTGAGAGTAGCCGAAAGCTCAACGCCGTAATCAGTCGACCGAGGTCACGTCATACTCGCCATCGCCGGTGGCCAGGTAGTCAAAGTAGCCACCTTTCGGACGCCCACACCTGCGCTCACAACCAGAGAAGTGAACCCGACCATCCGGGAGCTTTCCGGCGGCGATTGCATGCGCCGCGTCGCCGCGCGTATCAGCCAACGACTTCTCGCAACCTGGACGGCCAGTGCATGCCGTGACCTTGAGCCACGAGGACTTCCGATCGAAGATCAACCCATTGGGGGCCATCACTCGAACAACCTGCTCAGCGACCTCTTCCTGCAGGTCATGCATGATGAGCGAATACCACGGCGTGACATGCACCGTCGTCTGAGTCTGTGCAATCGCACGAGCCAGGCGCGCAGGCAAAATACCGAATCGCAGGCCTGCAGCAAGGCTAATCAAGCCATCTGGCTGTTCAATCCATCCCACGGGCTTCTCCGGACGCCCCGCCGGCGAGAAATCCGCCAATGTCGACGGTTCACGCCACTGAGCGCCGTCGCCAAGCGCATCCACAACTGCACCCGCAAGATCGACCGTCGCATCAGCCTCAGCGACCCGCCACGCAGTTCCTCGTTGCTGCGCCCATTGACGGGTCGCCTCCATCACTGCATCGACCGCATGTTCTTGCGTTACGACGACACCGGATGCAACACCGCCAATAATGAGCTCGACTTCGTCGTCTCCTAGAGCGACGAGCCCCAGGTCCGGGGCTTCTGCAAGCACATCGCCGCGGCCATCGTCGAACGCAAACAAGGTTCGTCCAGGCAGGGAGGCGAGTGACTCGTCTGCGCACAATGCCGCATCGAAGTCCTTGACCATTTGCGAGACATCCGCGCGACCGCCGACTCGGCCAGTCATGGGCGACTGAAGGATATTGCGGACTCGATCGTGGCTTGGATACGGAACGAGCCTTTCTTCTTCAGCAGCGTCCGCGAAACCACTGGCATTGCGAATACCGCGGATCTGCAGGTTTCCACGAGACGTGAAGTGAATATCGCCATCACCGAAGTTGTCCGCCAGGTCTGCTAGCACGGCAAAGCCTGGTGCGGGAAGCAGACCACCAGGGAAGCGGAGTCGGCCAATTGCACCGTCAGCAGCGATGTGGACGCGACGCGAACCCGGGCAACCGTCGACACGGTCGCGCTGTCCTGGATGGGCCTCAGAAGTGTCATCGGCGTCGGGCTGAGAAGGCTGGTCATTAAGGGTGTTCATACTTCAATCATACGTTGGAAAACAGGGGATTTTTCGGAGGTTAGCACCACCGACTTTCGAAACCCGTCGGTTCTGAAACACGCGGAAGTGAATCAAATGCACCATTTTCTGGGAATTTTCACAAAACTAACTAAAAGCCACACTTTCGGTGTTAAACAGTTACAAACATATTTTGATTTCGGTAGGTGAGTGACATGAAGAGAATTCCCCGCACAATCGTGGCCATAGGCGTTGCGGCTGCCTGCGTTGTCTCAGGCAACCCAGCGCTTGCGACTCCGCTAACAGTTCCTGGTCTGCCTGGTCCGGCGTTGCCGGCAGAACTGCCAACTGAGCTGCCGTCTGCGACTGCACCAACGGACGCGCAGCAGACTCCAACGACGCCAGACCCACGCTGGACGACGATCACGCCAGGAGGCATGGGAGACTTTCCGCTCAAGCCCACCCGTGATGCCAACGCTGGGCAAGTTGTCAGCTCGGAAGATGTCGAGCTCATGGCCACGAATGCACTATGGCAGTCCACAGCCAAACGCTTCGACTACTCATCGACAGATTCCATGGGGCGCGCTAGCGTAGATCGCGCACTCTACATCGAGCCAACAGCCCCATGGCGCGGCGACGGCCCTCGTCCGCTTGTCGCCATCGCGCCGGGCACGCAGGGCACAGGCACATACTGTGATCCATCACAGTCCACTGTTGCAGGCCCAACATTCCACACGAATCCACCAGACATTGTGGTTCCGTACGAAACCATTCCTATTGCAGTTCATTTGTCGCAAGGTGCAGCCGTCGTCATCATCGACCACCACCGAAATCCAGAAACAGGCGCCCAGGAGTATGTAGACAACATCTCATCTGGCCAGTCTCTTCTCGACGCTGCTGAGGCCACCCAAGATTTTGGCGTTGATCCAGCCGCTCCAATTGCGACATACGGCTACTCGCAGGGTGGCTCAGCCTCCGGTGCCGCAGCACAGATGGCCGGATACTATGCTCCGCATTTGAATATCGCAGTCAACGCTGTAGGTGGACCACCGTCGGATCTTATGGATGTGCTGGACACCGTTGAAGGTGGCATGTTGGCAGGCGTGCTCGGCTTTGCCATTGACGGCTTGCTTTCCAAGGATCCTGAGTTGCGCGACTACATCTACGAAAACGAGATGTCAGAAACTGGCCGGGAAGTTGTTACGAAGAACAACTCCGGCTGCATGGGCAACGCCATCCTGACCACGGGTTTCCGTACTACTTCGGAACTAACGAAGTCGGGCGAAACCCTCAAGCAGGTCATCGAGAAGTACCCGACTGTCGTCGAAGAGATCAAGCGCCAGAAGCTTGGCCACACCGCACCGACCGCGCCGACGCTGGTGTGGGGCGGCATCGGCGACGATGTCATTCCTATCGACCAGATCCGACGCCTCCGGGACGATTGGATCGCAGCTGGTGGAGATATTCACTACTTCGAGAATGAGGTGCCACCAATCCCAGGCAATCTCGGCATTGGGCACGCGTTGCCGATGCTCGCGCACATCGACTACATTGCACAGTTCATTTGGAGCGAACTCGATCCGCACGGAAGCCGATTCGCAAATGTAGTACCACCAGAGATCGATGCTTCGGCGCTGACCAACCGAGCTAGCTAAACCCACTAGCGGTAGGATGAACTCTACTTTTGTTAAGAGTTCATCCTTTTTCTTTGTTTATTTCTCGGGTCGGGGAAACCGGTGCAAGTCCGGGCGGTCGCGCCACTGTGAAAGTCAGACCTTCGATCCGGGAATGCGGCACCAATGCTTGGGGCGCGTAGTTCCCCAGAAAGGTCTGGCCACCAGTGATTCTCCTGCTGTCTACGTCTGACACCGATCTCTTGTGCGCTCGTAGCGCGACGCAGAAGTCAACAGACGTTGAGTTCCGATGGGCGAACCCAACCCGGCTTTTGGACGGCGATCTTCAAGTTCTCGCAGACGGAGCCGATATCGCCGTCGTTCGTCTGCTGGGTGGTCGCCGTGCGTGGGAAGAGGGCATCGATTGGCTCGTCAATTCGGGAATTCCGACAGTGCTCGTGTCCGGCGAGCAAGCCCCTGACGCTGAGTTGACGGAGTACTCGACTGTCCCAGCAAACGTTGCGACGACCGCGCATACGTATCTCGCCGAAGGCGGCACATCTAACTTCGTGGAGCTGCACAACTTCCTATCAGACACGCTCCTACTCACTGGTTTTGGTTTTGGTGAGCCAACGCGGATGCCGACGTGGGGCTTCTTGGATCGAACAGCAGCGCCACTGCCGGATGATGCTCCGACCATCGGTGTTGTGTACTACCGCGCCCAGCATTTGGCCGGTAACACTAGCTATGTCGAGCTGTTGTGCCAGGCCATCGAAGCCAGGGGAGCAGCGGTCAAGCCGATTTTCGCTGCTTCCTTGCGTACTGCTGGAGACGACCTGCTCGCGGAACTCAGCACCTGTGATGTGTTGATCACGACGGTCCTCGCAGCAGGTGGCACCCGTCCGGCAACTGCGCAGGCTGGTGAGCAAGACGAATCATGGGACGTGGCCGCACTCGCACAACTCGATGTGCCTATCATCCAGGGCCTCGCGCTGACGTCACCGCGCGCTGCTTGGGAAGAAAACGATGAAGGCCTTACGCCTTTGGACGTCGCCACGCAGATCGCGGTGCCGGAGTTTGATGGCCGTATCATCACGGTTCCTTTTTCGTTCAAGGAAATCGACGATGACAATCTGATCGCGTACGTTGCAGACCCGGAGCGGTGTGCTCGTCTAGCAGGCATTGCGGTTCGCCATGCTGCGCTGCGCCATAAGGCTAATGCCGATAAGCATGTCGCCGTGATGTTGTCGGCGTACCCAACCAAGCATGCGCGTATTGGTAATGCTGTCGGATTGGATACACCGGCGTCGACTCTGCGGGTGCTTCATGCGCTCGCGGATGCTGGTTATGATCTGGGAGATACCACTCAGATTCCAGGATATGCATCCGCTGCAGATGGCTCCGACGAACCTGACGCATTCATGCACGCCATCATCGATGCCGGCGGCCAGGATCCAGATTGGCTGACCGAAGAAGTCATGGAAGCCAATCCGCTGCGGCTGCCAGCAGCGACGTACCAGACATACTTCAATACGTTGCCCGCCGATTTGCGCGACGACATGGTCGAGCATTGGGGACAAGCACCAGGGCAGCTGTACGTCAACCCGAACACGAGTGACATCTATATTGCGGGACTGCGTTTCGGCAATGTCGTCGTCATGGTTCAGCCACCACGTGGCTTCGGCGACAATCCAGTGGGGATTTACCATGATCCAGATTTGCCTCCGACGCACCATTACTTGGCGTGCTACCACTGGATCGCCCTGGCTGAGGCCAATGGTGGTTTCGGCGCCGACGCGGTTATACACATGGGCAAGCACGGCAACATGGAATGGTTGCCAGGCAAGACAGCTGGACTATCGGCTTCGTGTGGCCCGGATCAGGCTATTGGCGAGTTGCCACTGATCTACCCATTCCTCGTCAATGACCCAGGTGAAGGTACGCAAGCGAAGCGACGCGCCCATGCAACGCTTGTCGATCACTTGATCCCACCTATGGCGCGCGCTGAATCGTACGGCGATATCACGCGTTTGGAACAGCTTCTCGACGAACACCAGAACATTTCCGCGATGGATCCGGCGAAACTGCCGGCAATTCGACAGGAAATCTGGACGCTATTGTCGGCAGCGAAGATGGACCAGGATCTTGGTTGGGACCAGCGCCCAGACGAAGATGTCTTTGATGACATGCTTATGCATGTTGACGGATGGCTCTGCGAGATCAAGGACGTGGCTATCCGCGGTGGCCTGCACATTCTTGGAGCTGCGCCAACTGGCGAGCAGCTCGTAGGCACGGTCGCCACAATGCTGCGCGCCCGCCAGCTGTGGGGTGGAGAGCACACATTGCCGGGCCTTCGCGAAGCTCTAGGCCTTCTCGAAGACGGCTCCGATTCCCGTGATCACGTCGATAACGTCGATGCGATTGCCACGGCACTGGTTGCAGCTCTCGTCAACAATCCAGCAGCTAATCTCGACGAGCTCGCTAGCCGTGCCATCGCCGAAACCTCTAAGCATGCATCGACGCAGGCTGACGTTGCGACCATCGTCAAGCTTCTCGAGTTCACACGCGATGAAATTCTGCCACGTCTGGCGCGGACGGATCAGGAGATTCCTATGATCTTGCATGCGCTGAATGGTGGTTTTGTTCCTGCGGGACCATCGGGGTCGCCACTGCGCGGTCTGGTTAATACGTTGCCGACCGCCCGAAACTTCTATTCGGTCGATCCGAAGGCGATTCCATCACGACTGGCATGGGAGACGGGCCAGAATCTCGCAGATGGTCTCATCGAGCGTTACCTCGCTGACCACGACGGCGAGTACCCGAAGTCTGTCGGTTTGTCGGTATGGGGCACCTCGGCGATGCGTACTTCCGGCGATGACATCGCGGAAGTACTTGCGCTGATGGGTGTGCGTCCACAGTGGGATGAAGCATCGCGCCGCATTGTCGGCCTCGAAGTCATTTCGATCGAAGAACTCGGTCGCCCCCGCATCGATGTCACTGTCCGCATTTCTGGCTTCTTCCGGGACGCATTCCCGCATGTCATCGCGCTTCTCGACGACGCCGTGCAGCTCGTTGCCGCACTCGACGAATCGGATGCCGACAACTTCGTCCGCGCTCATGCTCGCGCAGACAAGCAGGAAAAGCCACGTCGTATCTTCGGCTCCAAGCCAGGCACGTACGGAGCGGGATTGCTACAGCTAATCGACTCTGGTTCTTGGCGTGACGACGCCGACCTCGCCGAGGTCTACACCACGTGGGGCGGATATGCGTATGGTCGCAACGTGGATGGTGTTCCCGCCGCTGACGATATGCGCACTGCCTACCGACGCATCCAAGTTGCAGCGAAGAACGCCGACACTCGCGAGCACGATATCGCCGACTCGGACGATTACTTCCAGTTCCACGGCGGTATGGTGGCGACCGTTCGTGCGCTGACTGGTAACGATCCGGACGCGTACATTGGCGATTCAACGCGCCCAGATTCAGTTCGTACCCGAACGCTGCACGAAGAAACTCGTCGCGTTTTCCGCGCCCGAGTTGTGAATCCGCGCTGGATGGCTGCGATGCGTTCGCATGGTTACAAGGGTGCGTTCGAAATGGCTGCGACCGTCGATTATCTCTTCGGCTACGACGCAACCACGGGCGTCATGGATGATTGGATGTACGAAACACTGACGGATACGTACGTTGCGGACAAGGAAAATCGCGAATTCTTCGATGCTTCGAATCCATGGGCGCTGCATGATATCTCGGAACGACTGCTGGAAGCCGCTGACCGAAAGCTGTGGGAAAATCCGGACCAAGAACGACTCGATATCCTTCGCCAAGCGTTCCTGGAAACCGAAGGCGACCTGGAAGATCGCTAGGCGCTAGAACCGCACGCTGCGACCGGCGTGCGCGTCAGGATCAATGAATCCGGGCAGGGCAGTAGGGTGAGCACTATGTCATCCTTTCTAAAAGTCGCCTACGTGGTCATTGAGATCGTGGCTTTTATTGCCGTGGCTCAGTGGCTGGGGTGGGGCTGGGCTTTTGTTGCCTTGCTCGGATTGTTCATTGTCGGCACGGCTATCTCTGCTTTTGAGATGAAGCGTGTCACCGAACGTGCCTTGACTCAGCAGATGCACGAAGGTCAGGCCATTATTGAGGGTCGCGCCGAAGCTGATCCCGAACGTGCTATCTCTCGCGCTGGCACCGTGATGGCTGATTCAGCGATGCTCATCGTCGGCTCTGTTTTGATGGCCATCCCCGGATTCGTCACATCAATCTTGGGGTTGTTCCTTATTCTTCCGCCTACTCGCTGGGTATTGCGCAAGGTCGGCAGCATGGCAATGCTGAAGTGGTTCACCAAGATTGGTAACGAATCGTTGTTCAAGGTTCAACAGTACGGTGTCCGTTACCCCGAAGGCTTCAACAACGGATCGCCACAAGACGGCTCTGGTGCGCCGGGGACTTCACGCCCCGCAGACGTTATCGATGAGATGTCAGACGAAGAATTCTTCAAGAATTTCGTGGTTCCCGATGATGCCCGCGAGCTCACTGATCCGACCCCAGATTCTGACGACGAGTCTGACGAATCTGGCTCATACGACCCATCTGACAAGCCGAAAGACTAACTAACTCGAATGTGGAAGGTGAACATCCTCAGGCTTGGCGCTGCCATTGCTGCAGGCGTTGCGCAATTCTTGTCGTATCAGCCTATTGGCCTGTGGTGGGCTGGGTGGTGTGCAGCTGCACTACTGATTGCTGCATTGTTGCCAGCTGCCCAGCCAACCCACGACAGCGAGAACGACCAGCATAATTATTCCCAGCAGCTTATCCGCCCCCGTTGGTGGATAATTCTCCTCGTTGGTTTTCTGTGGTCAGCAGCCACAGCGTTGACATCTCTGCCATGGATCGCATCGTTTGTCGGTAATCTTCCGTGGCTTGCGTTGGCAGTTCTTCTCGGCCTTCTTGCCATCCCCACGTCGTTTGGTATCGCCTGGATTCTTGCTTCACGGCTTCCGATGACGCTCCGCCTCGTAGGAGCTGCAGCTTGGATTACCGCCATTGAAGCTGTTCTGTCGTATTGGCCTTTCGGAGGTTTTCCGTGGCTTCGTCTTGCGTGGGGGCAGATCGGTGGTCCGCTCCAGAACTTGGCGGTCGCCGGCGGCGCTCCAATTGTCAGCCTTGCTACCGCATTGCTTGGTGGTGCCGTGGTGGCCTTGGCTTTACGACGATTCCGTGCAGCAGCAAGCCTCACTATCGCAGTCGCCTTGGCAGCGATCGTCGTAACGCCATTTGTATCTGGGGAAGGGGATAGCGAGGCGCGCACTGTGCGCGTCGCGGCTGTGCAGGGAAATGTTCCTCGGTTGGGGTTGGATTTCAATGCGCAGCGCTTGGCTGTCTTGGAAAACCATGTGCACGCTACGAAGAGGTTGGCAGCACGGGTCAAGTCGGGTGAGGAACCGCAACCGGATGTTGTGCTGTGGCCTGAAAACTCCGCAGACGTCAGTCCTTTTGTGGACTATTCGGCGCAACGGCTTATCGATGACGCGGCGACGGCCATCAACGCCCCCATTGTCGTCGGTACTTTCACGTACGACCGCGGCACGCAGAACACCATGGTTGTGTGGGATCCGGAACTGGGTGCGGTGAGTGGGCCAGACGGTCGACACGAGAAGATCTATTTGCAGCCGTTTGGCGAGTACATGCCTCTGCGCGATCTCTTGCGGAACGTGACTGAACTGGTGGATCTCGCCGGTGACATGACTCCGGGTGCGGGAGACGGTGTCATTGTTGCCAATGGAGCCAAGATAGGTGTCGCTACGTGTTACGAAGTTGTTTTCGACCGTGCCTACCGGAATGCTGTGAACAATGGTGCAACACTGTTGGCCACACCGACAAACAATGCAACGTTCGGGTTCACTGATATGACGTACCAACAGCTTGCTATGAGCCGAATGCGTGCGATCGAGCATCAGCGTGCTGTCGTAGTATCCGCAACCAGTGGTGTCAGCGCCATCGTGACTCTAGATGGCACAGTGCAGTCGGAGACTGAAATTTTCACTCAGGAAGTGTTGACTGCCACGTTGCCATTAAATACTGAGCGCACATTGGCTACTCGTTTTGGCGGGGTCATTGAGTGGTCAATCGCCGCGTGCGGTGTAGCCCTCCTCGTACTTTCAATACTGGGAACTTTCCGGCGTTCAGATAGAATGCCAGGGAAGTAGCACAACGTAAAAGGAGCTTCAGGTGTCGCAACCAAGCGAGAGCACCCTCGTTATCATTCCAACGTTTAACGAGCGCGAAAACTTGCCAGGTGTTATTGCCCGCCTCCGGGAATCTGAACCAAACGTTCATGTCCTGGTTGTCGACGATTCGTCGCCAGACGGCACCGGTGATGTTGCAGATGACATTGCCGCGAAGGACACCGCAGTCAACGGGGTCGAGCGAATCTTCGTCATGCACCGCGAAGGCAAGGGTGGCCTCTGGGGTGCCTACCGCGCAGGCTTTGCATGGGGTTTGGAACGCGACTACCAGGTTCTCTGCGAGATGGATGCCGACGGTTCGCATGCTCCAGAACAGCTCCGATTGCTTCTCGCAGCAATCGACGAAGGCGCTGACCTGGTTATTGGTTCTCGCTACGTGCCAGGGGGCAAGACCGTGAACTGGCCAGTTTCTCGCCAGGTTCTGTCGCGTGGTGGCAACATCTACATTTCTATGGCCCTCGGCGCTGGCGTTTCCGACATCACCGCTGGTTACCGCGCGTACCGTCGTGAAGTTTTGGAAACACTGGATCTGGAGTCGATCGGCAAGGCTGCGTACCTGTTCCAGACCGAACTGGCGTGGCAGTCAGTCCAGGCTGGTTTTGATGTCCGTGAGGTGCCAATTACGTTCACCGAGCGTGAGCACGGCGAGTCGAAGATGGACGGCAGCTTCGTCAAGCAGTCGTTGGTTCAGGTCACGAAGTGGGGTGCCGTCCACCGTTACACCCAGGTCAGGGATATTGCGACGGAATTTGGCAAGCTCGGTGCGCACGAGGTCAAGACTCGTGTCCGCAATACCCGCAAGAAGTTTGGCAAGTAATAGGGCCATTCAGTACACAGGTCGCTGATTCTCAGTATCTGTACTGAAAGTTGCCTACCAACACAATGAGGACCAGTAGCAATTGCTGCTGGTCCTCATTCGTTTTGTACTTAGCTTGGCTAGCTTTTACTCTGCTGCTTTCGCCGCTTCTTCAGCTTCCTGCTGCTGCTTGAGCAAACGGGCAGCGTTACGACGACGCTTGCGCAGAAGATCAACACGCTCGTCCAAAAGAACATCGAGTTCTTCCAACGAACGGCGCTCGCGCAGCATATCCCAGTGGGTGCGAGGTGGCTTGACTGGCTTAGCTTCGGTACCTTCGCCTTCCAGAAGCTTGCCTACCTGGCCGTTCTTGCATAGCCATTCACCTGGGATTTCGGCATCGTTAGCAAACGGAACTTCGAAAACCTCGCCGCTCTCGGTCTGGTAACGAACCATGTTCCGCGGAGCCAGGTCATGGTCGCGGTCAGTTTCATAGGACACAGCGCCCATGCGGCTACCGCGCAAAACTCGATCTGCCATGTGGTGGTTGCCCCTCTTTCATTATCAGCTGACCCCCTATTATAACGTTGCACCTCACGACGTGCCATAATCGTCGCTAATGTCCCAGAAACCAGCTCCCTTGTGCACGCATTGTGGAAACGAGATCGCATATTCCGGGCGTGGCCGACGCCCAAAATTTTGCTCTCAGTCCTGCCGCCAACGCGCGTATGAAAAGCGTATCGGTGCGCGCCAACCTATCGCGCTGGACAATGCAGATCACGCCGAGCTAGGGCAGAAGCGTCTCGACCGTCTCAACGACGGACTATACGAGCTTCGATGCGCTGCCGAAGATGTCGAACTTGCAGCCCAAGAAGGAGCTGACCGCTCTGAAATCATTGAGCTGTGTCACGAGGTCGTCGCAAAGGCTCGTGCTGTGGAAAAGATGACCTAGACCAAAATAAACGGGCAGTGTGATGCAGGTTTTAACTCCGAATCCGACTTCATTAATAACAGCGTAAAGGGATACTATGGTAGGTATGAATTCCGGCATGAAGAAATCCCTCATCACGTTGGTCGCAGTCGCGGTCGTAGCAATGGCTATCGTCATTGTCGGCCCCGTTATTTACCGCATTTTCACAGCAGAAGGTCCGCGCACCGGCGAGATCGATATGTCAGTCGCGGAACCAGCAACAACTGACCGAAACGGTACGTGGCATGTGGCCGCAGGCGACTACACAAACAACACTTCTGTGGGATTCACTTTTGCCGAACTTCTCCCAGGTAGCGAACGCGTGACATCCGGCTCCACGCATGATGTCACGGGTGAGTTCATCGTGAAGAATGATGAGCTTGTCGACGGTCAAGCAATCGTTGATATGACAACTTTGAGGTCGGATATTGAAAAGCGTGACATCAATGTCCGCATGAAGATCTTCAGCACGGATGTTTACCCGGAAGCGAAGTTTGAGGTCGCCGGCAAGACTGACCTTTCCGTCGTTCCTGATTCCGGCGAAGCTGTTGATATTAAGGTCCCAGGACGCCTGACCATTCGCGGCGTGACCAATGATGTCGAAGTGCCACTTAAAGTGATGCGATCCGCAGATAAGTTCATGATGTCGGGTAACTTGAAGATCAACAGGTTGGACTACAACGTGCGCACTCCAGACTTTGTCGCAGCTTCGGTTGATGAAGAAGGCGAAGTAAATTTGCGTTTCGTACTTACTAAGGACGAGCAGTAGCCGACCCTCAACTCCATTACATTTCGTCACAGTGACGAAATGATTGCGATTAGAAGGACAGTAGAAGAGTGACAGTTGAAGACAAGAATACGAATGTCTATGACAGCATGTTGCTCGCACGGAAATTCCGACTCGTCCTTTTGGTCACTTTTTGCATTTTCATGGCCTACCAAAAGTTATGGATCTTGCTAGCGATCGGCGTAGCACTCATCGTATTGACCCTGTGGCAAAACAAGCGACTCAAAGAAGAGATCGCCGTTCGCCAGGCCGAGATGGCCGCCGAAGCGTCAGCGACAAAAACGCGCAATAAGAAGTAGTCGACTGAGTCGACCGTGCCAGCAAGGCGGCATGCAGCCAATCCACATATCACCAGGTAGTCGCGACCACTGCCGTTAATTGTCCGATAATATACATTATGACATTCTGTCGCGGGATCCCGCTCCCCATGTTTTACCGCACTGCCCGCCCAAAGCTTTTACGCTCATCGCTTGGCGCCAGTTGTCGCAATCGCCCGCGTTTTGACCGGCCGCCCCGCTGACATAATCGGTTGACACGCGTAACATGAGCAACACGCCTAACATCTCTCACATTTGTTTCAGCTTGTAAGAGGCTTAGACGTTATGTTTATAGAGTACGTTTAAACGTCAAGCGCCCAGACTTGGGCATTCAGGAGTTATCATGACACCACCGATGAGTAAGCGGCTGTGGGCCGAGTTCCTCGGTACATTCTGGCTGGTATTCGGCGGCTGTGGTTCGGCTGTATTGGCTGCAAAGGTAATGGCAGACAACACGGTCAATATGGGCATCGGCTTCGTAGGCGTTTCGCTCGCTTTCGGTCTGACCGTTGTCACTGGCGCATACGCACTAGGCCACATCTCGGGTGGCCACTTCAACCCTGCTGTGACCTTGGGCTGCGCCGTCGCAAAGCGCGTTGAATGGTCTGCAGTTGTTCCATACTGGATTACCCAGATCATTGGCGCCACTGTTGCTGGTGGCGTCTTGTACGTCATCGCATCCGGCAAGGAAGGCTTCGACGCTGTCGAATCCGGCTTCGCAACCAACGGCTACGGCGAACTGTCCCCAGACGGCTACTCGCTGATGGCTGTCGCAGTAACCGAAATTGTTCTCACTGCTGTGTTCCTGTGGGTCATCCTTGGCACCACTTCGAAGAAGGCTCCAGCTGGTTTCGCACCACTGGCAATCGGCCTTACCCTGACCCTCATTCACTTGATCTCAATTCCTGTATCGAATACCTCTGTCAACCCTGCTCGCTCACTGGGTGTTGCATGGTTCGCAGGCGGCGATCCGCTGGCTCAGGTGTGGCTGTTTATCCTGGCTCCTCTGGTAGGCGCTGCGATTGCAGGTATCTCCTACAACTTCCTTACTGGCGATGATGATCCAGAGCCGGCTGAAGCTGAGGCTCGCGTTGGCGCTGATCTGTAAGCGTCGCTAAGTTCCACGCACACGTGCTATTACGTAGCACCAACCCCGCTTTCCTCCTGGTGAGCGGGGTTTCTTCTATATCCTGGGTATTAGACACGGCAATTATCTATTCGATGTTTCTGTGTGTCGTGAGTTGCGTATTTAGTAGTCAATTCCCAGAAAGCTGCAAGCCATGCGTACCGACGGCCTCACTATCGACCACCCCACCCAAGAAGTCACTAAAGAGCGCCCCGTCATCCGGCACCCGCTCATTCGACTGCTGCTTTTCGTTCTCTTGTTCCTCGCCTGCAACGCCGTGGCATTGATCCCGGCTATGCCTTTCCTCGAGAAGCTGTCGGAAACCGGAGAAGCAAGCGTATCCGTCGGGACAGCGATCATCGCAGCACTAGTCGCCTACTTTGTACTGGTCAGGTACATAGAAAAGCGACAACCGACTGAATTAACCGAGAAGATCCTCTCCGGAACCCTAGTCGGACTTCTCGCTGGTTTAGCACTGATTTCAGCGGTCGTCGGCATAGTGTGGCTCCTGAACGGCATCGAGTTTACGGGTACCCAAACTCCGACTGGCTGGGCAATGGTGTTGATCGTGACAGGATTTCAAGCTGGCATTATCGAAGAGATCATTACCCGTGGCGTTCTCTTTCGATTGATCGAAGAACTCTTGGGTTCGTGGGGATCAACTGCGCTCAGCGCATTCATCTTCGGTGCCTTACACCTTGGCAATGACAACGCCACTTTCGCAAGCGCCATGTCGATTGCTGTCTCCGCCGGTCTCCTCTTTGCTGCTCTTTACATGCTCACCCGAAATTTGTGGGTCTGCATCGGCACACACTTTGCATGGAACGTCGCACAAGCATTGCTATTCGACATCGCAGTGTCAGGCAACGACCACTCTGGTTTCTTCGCATCTCATCCCGTCGGCAACGACCTGATTTCGGGCGGTGCGTTCGGTGTTGAAGCAAGTATTGTCACCCCGATTGTCGTCGGACTCGTAGCAGTCGCGCTATTTGTTCGCGCTGCACAGATCGGAAATGTCGTTGCGCCGAAATGGATGCGAGCGAAAGCATGATGGCTCTGTACATAAGGTGAAACTCCACTAGATTTGATTCCATGAGTAACGACCAAGACTCGCTAGGTTTACCTCAGCTCGACGAGGTGCCCGCTCCCCCTGCGCTGGATTCCATGTTGCAGTCCGTGTTCGACGCACCTGCCGATGATTCGTTGTCCGACATGGTTCCTACCGACTCCGATCTCGCGCCGGACGAGGAAACTGTCCTCGAAGACATCGATATCGCAGATGTCGACGATCTCGATGACGATACTGCTGATACTTATGCAGATGCCGATGTCGCTGACACAGCTGATCCCGACTCGGAGCCGATCAGTGACATCGAGTTCGATACTCCTGAAGCTTCTAATGTTGATTCCGCCTCGGGATACGAGTTCGATGATCCGCACCTGGATTCCCCTGAACTTTACGACGACACCACCGATGTCAACACCGACGACTGGGGTGCTGACGATGTCTTCTAACCAGCAGGAACTGCTAACGCAGGCTCAGGCCGGCGACCAGCGTGCTTTCGCTGAGTTGGTCAACCAGAGCTACAACCACCTGTGGGCTGTGTGCCTCCGCATTACTGGCAATCACCACGATGCAGAAGATGCGCTACAGAATGCATTGACCGCTGCTTGGCAGAATCTTCATAAGTTCAATGGCACTGCAAAGTTCTCGACGTGGGCACACCGTATTGCCACTAATGCGGCGTTGATGCTGGTACGGAGTCGTCGTGAAGTTGCGGATGACGATGATGCCCTTCAAGACGTCGCGGACCTTTCCCCTGCCTTGGATTCGGTCATTGCGACGCAGAGTGTAGTCGGGCAAGCATTGGAGAAACTACAGCCAGATTTCCGTGAAGCGATTGTTTTGCGTGAGTACGGCGATTTGACGTACCAGCAGATTGCCGAGTTCCAGGGAGTTCCGGTGCAAACTGTACGCAGCCGGATCAATCGAGCCCGGAAGAAATTAAGGGAAGAATTAGCGCCGCTGCTTGCCTAGTTCCGAGACCGGCGGTCGGACCTTATCTTCATGCCTGTTGCCACGGATTCATTCCTGGTAGCAGGCGTTTATGCATTAACAAGCAGAGTTTACTATTTGGTGCTAAAAGTAGGTGACCGCGTTTACATTTGGTGCCTACGACACGTGGCTGTTTTCCAGCAAGAAAAGATTTTTAGAAAGTTTTCAAACTTTCGGGAACCTTTTGGAACTCCCGCTGCATCCAATAACCGAAAAGCAAACAGCGAGTGGGAAACCACAGCGACATTACGAAAGCAGGAAGATCATGAAGTCCACGTCCAAGAACCCATTGAACACCAACTCCAACGACACCACCGCTCCACAGAAGCCAGGTGTAGAGGACGCAACGTCGCCAAAGACCACCGGCGCAGAAAGCACCGGATCTGAAACTTTGATGGACGACCCAAACGTCGAGGTTGTGCACTCCAGTGACATGGACAATAACGGTCAGACTGATGTTGTTCAGCTGGATACGGATGGCGACGGCGAAGCTGATGTCATGGTCGCAGACTTCGACAACGACGATGTCATCGACACGATGGTGTACGACACCAACGGTGACGGCCAGTACGACTACAACGAGTACGACTTCGACAATGATGGCACGATTGACTCGACGTCTGCAGATGCAGATTCGGACACGTCGGCTGACATCATCAAGGAAAGCATGATTGGCGATGATGTCGATGAGTTGTCGGGAGCATCGGCTGATTCCTCATCTTCGGATGTCACCGCTGGTGGTGCCGCGAAGTCGGACATGACCAAGTCTGACTCGACCAAGCCTGACACCACCGAAACCCCAGACAAGAACGCACCAGCAGATTCCACCACCGCACCAACGACAGGAGATTCGGACATGATCAAGGGTGACGCAGCATACGACATCAACGGCGACGGCGTTGCAGACATCGTCGACGTGGACACCGACGGCGACGGAATTGTTGACCTCTCCGTAGTCGACGCAGATGGCGATGGCCGTATCGACGGTGCCGTCTACGACACCGATGGCGACCAGATCCCAGACCTCGTAGAAGTCGATGTTGATGGCGATGGCAAGGTTGACTCCTCTGCCGAGCTGACTCCAGGCGCTACCCCGACCGCAGCCCAGCAAGACGCGACCGTAAATGGTGTTGACGCCACGGGCTTGCCAGTACAGGATGTCGACATCTCGGATATTCCAGCTCCTGGTGATACCGGTGCGCCAGCTACCCCGGATGCATCTGCCGCACAGGGTGCTGCAGCACCATCTGCCCCAGCGACTCCAGACGCTTCTAATCCTGCCACCCCAGACGCTTCTGCTCCAGCAACCGATGGTTCGTACACTGACTTGACTGAAAACCTGGTCGACGCCCAGGACCTGGACGGTGACGGAATCGAAGAGACCCTGTCCTTCGACATGGACGGCGACGGAATTGTTGACGCGCAGGGTATCGACGCAGATGCTGACGGTTTGCTTGAGTCCCTCGAAATTGACACTGATGGTGACATGACCGGCAACGTCATCCTGACGGACACCAACCTCGACGGCAAGATGGATACGTACGAAGAGGACACCGACAACGACGGAGTCACCGACGTACTCATCGAAGACACCGACTTCGATGGCGAAGCAGACAACATTGCTTACGACACCGACGGTGACCACTACTACGACTACGAAGAGCCATACGAAGGCTCTGACCTCCAGTCCGAAATCGAAGGCGACCTCGGCGCTGGCGACGGAGACGCAGACGCTGGCCTCGACATGGTCTAGTCACTAGGACTACCCCACTCGCTGCTTTACATACTGCACAGACCCACCATGAGCTTTCTGCTCTGGTGGGTTTCGTCGTAAAGAGGGAACTTTTTCCGACGCTGCCGCATCTAACCAATAGGCCAACGTGAACCCACGAACGAATGGATAATCATGACTACTACTCCGCCCCCAATCGATCTCCGCTGCACCGATGATCCGGATTTCCTCGACCTTGTGACACTCGATGATGGACTCGTGCCACCAGTTCTCGATGACCTTTTAGATTCGGTGTTTGCAGAGCCGATCATGGAGGCACTCACAGATCTTCTACCGGACGAATCGACAGTTATCGATAGCCTCGTAGATTCGCTGGGCGAGGCCGATCTAGCCGAATTTGATGCCACCGAAGAGGATGTCAGCGAGGGAGAAGCAATCGATGACTATGAGTGGACCGACCTAACCACGGAGCACCCTACCGACTACGACGACACGGAGAGTGATCCCCTAGCCGATCATTGGGGTTCTGACGACATGTTGTAACGCGAAGACCTACTACGCGAAAAGGACAAGCCCACCACATGTTGTGGTGGGCTTTTCGCGTACTACTAACCGTTCACAATCAGATCATCGACGAACTGATCGGCCGCAGCTGCAGTCGTCACTGAAGTTGCGACAACCGCAAGACCTTCGTCCGGCTTCGCGACGACAACGTCCGAGTAGCCACCGCCTTCCAAGGACTTCCGAATGATGGTGTAGCCCTTCTCGTTGCGCTCCTCGACCTCATAGAGTGAGGACTTGCTCTTCAACTCATCGATCATGCCCTGGACAGCCGCCTGGTCCTTCACGAAGTTAGGGCGAATGACCTGGTAGGTGTCTTTACGAGACTCATCCATCCAGCTGCACGACAGCGCCGAGCCTGCAGGTGCTGGATCGTACGTAATAGGGAATGAACTCGACTCAGAGCAATACTCCACCTCAAGCAAACCGGCGGGGAATGCGCTACTGAATTCTGCAGGCAAGGTCGGGGTATTAGTCGAATCACTACCTGACGACGTCGTCGTCAAAGGCGCAGTCGACGACTGAGGTGCAGAACTCTTAGGAGGTGCAGCTTCCGTCGAGGTTTCTTCTGGTGGAGTCTCTTCGCCACCCGACGTCAATGCATATGCTCCACCGCCGATTGCAAGGAGTGCAACTGCGCCAACACCAGCAAATACCAAGCCCTTGTTACTACCGGACTTTTTCGTACTCGCTGGTGCACCATATGGATTCGAGGACTGCTGATCACCCATCGCGGACCGATACGCATCGGCACTATTCGAGCCTTGATTCGTTCCTACACCGTTGGATGACGCACCATTGTTTGGCATTCCAGCGCCTGGAGCACCGAACGCGCTCATCGGTTGCGTACCTGAAGGCTGAGAGGTCGGAGGAGTCATCAGCCGTGCCGATGCTAGTCCTCCCTGCGTCTGAGGCTCAGGCTCGTCAGCATTACTATTGGCTATTCCCCAGTCATTCCCGCTATTCATAGCTGCTGCAGCAGCACCGCCGGCAGCAGCACCGCCGGCAGCTGTTCCACCGCCAATTCCCGCGAATGGATCATCTACAGCAGCTGTCGATGCTGCTCCCTCGGTCTGCTTCATGGTGCTGTAAAGAGCACCACGAGCGACGACAGTTTTCGGATCATCAAGACGAGCAACCTGAGCGACTTCACCAAGTCGGTCCTGAACATATGGAATTCGCGACGATCCGCCAGTCAGGTACATCGTGGTAATGCCCTTATCTGCCCCGGCATCACGCAACGTCGCGCGGGTGAGGGCGACAGCTCGGTCGATGTCCGTCACCAAGAGATCATTGAACTCTTCACGAGTAAGAAGGAGGTTTGTTTCACCCTCTGGCGTCGACACAGTCACCGTTGCCGACGGAGTATCCGAAAGGATTTCCTTAGCAGTACGGATCGAGTGATCCAAGCTCGTATTTACGCTGGAGGGAGCATCCTGGAGGTAAGTAGCAAGTGCTGGGTTTTCATCTTCGAGCTGGGTGATAACCCACTTACGAATCAGCGTGTCGACGTTTCGTCCACCAAGGCTGTTATCTCCGCGAGCAGCGACAACCCGGAAATCTCCTGATGCATCGGCCTCGAGAACTGCAATATCCAACGTGCCGCCACCAAAGTCAAACACTGCGACCCGATCGCCAGCAGCGACTGGCTGAGATTCCGAGTAAAAGCGGGCAGCCGCGCGCGGCTCAGAAATAAGGTGCAGGTCGTCCATCGAAATTCCTGCTGCCTGAGCACCTGCCTTAAGATTCGAAATCGCATGATGCGACCAGGCTTCAGGGTGTGTCAGCGTCACAGTTGTCGGTGGCTGATCGTTGTGCTGAGACTTACCGATCTGAACAACGCGAGCCAATACTGCAGCCACCAACATCGATGTCTGAGTTTGCTTGCCGCCCAACGTCACGGTCGAGTGCTCGATTACACGCTTCGGTGAACCCAAGAACGCGTCGGGCCGAGCCGCCGCATGATTGAAAGCAGAGTACCCAACGTAGATTCCGTTGTCGTCCACGTACACAGCTGATGGCATCAAGTTGCCCTGGTGTGTCAACGCTAGGGTCTCGATATCGCCACTAGAAGCAGAGGTATGTGCTGCGGCAGTATTCGATGTTCCGAAGTCAATTGCTAGATGCCAATCGGCGGTCATTGTGCTGTGAGCTTTCTGTTACTTCTTCCCGGAGGAAGTTTTCATGTCGCGCCCGCGTCAATCACGGACCCCAAGTCTTACTGTGTTTAATTTTTACCCTGCGAAGCATTAGCAGTAAACAGCCCACGCTCTGTCCATTGCGTAGCACTGCCTCCCATAGTGGAACGAATTACGCCTGAATGCTTTGCATTATGGATCGCAGCGTCAAAATTGACGCTGTTCGCGCGTCCTCTTCGGCAGCCGACAACGTCGACATTGCCATCGTTTGCAGACTAGCTATTAACTCTTGACACCGCAGGACAACGTCGCCCGGCGACGCATCGACCGCAGCCCCAACTCGCTCCCCAATTGACCCCGTACCCAGGAGCTTTGCGACGATCGTCACCAATCGAGAATCCGGAGACGATAACAAAAGCCCCCGGAAACTACGGAACAAATTGATCCGATACATCTCTGGTCGAGTGGTCAATATATGAAGTACTTGTCGAATATGGTCGCGCTGAGGGTGCGTGTAGGCCAGCCTGTCGAGCTCGTCGATAAGCCGAGCGGATCGCTGCAGCACCGCCTGCGGGAGCACTTCCGTGTGTAGTTTCTCTTCGAGAGCGCCGATTCCAGATTGTGTCTGCATCCAGTTGGCAAGACCGATTGCGCCCGATCCGGCCGCAACTCGAGCACCATAGATGACGCCGTATTCGCCGAGGATATCGAGCAACATGTCGCGGTCGGTGCCAGATATGGTGGTCGGTTCCTCCGACTCCAGTTCTTCGAGCATGGACTCGCGATCGAGATCAGCCAGCCGAACCAGAAGCCTTGATACAGCTTGCGTTACCGAACCACTTCGGGAGGACTCCGCCAACAAACCTGCCATGGGGATAACTGTGTAGACGGAATCCGCCAATTCGCGGGACATGTGATGGCAGTGCGAAGCTGCATCCTGAATCGGATCCGTCCGCCCCATTGCACCTTCCCCGAAGGAGTCAGCTCGGTTCAGTACACCGATGGAGTTCAAGGGCGTAAAACCGAGTTTGTTCAGGAATTCCAACTCATCCTTACGTGGCGCAGTATCAAACAGGAAGACAACTGCATCTGCATCAACTGCTGCCTCTGCAGTTTGATCAAAACCATCAATGAGGGCACGGTGAGTTGCGTCTGCGTTGGCTGTCGTCAACGTCGCTAAGCCCGGGGTGTCAATGAGGCTGATACCTTCCAGAGCACGCGAGGGAAGGAAACGGTCGACATACGCTACGCGTTCTACCGGCAAGGGAAGCTCCGTGAGCATTCCGCCCACCAGGTCTTGTCGCAGTCGCTGCCCATCGATACCAACGACTTCCGCGCGAGATGGCGAACCATTGCGATAAATGGACACCGCATTCGTGCATTCCAACGCCGCCGTCGCAGCGACTTTACTGCCAGTTAAAGCGTTGACCAGCGTTGATTTACCGGCTTTCAAACGCCCCACGATGACAACTTGCGGTGGCGACAGCAATACCGAACGCATTGACTCCGCACGCTCTGGCAGATCCCCACCGCCTCGGGCTAACGCATCGAGCGCCTGGTTAAACAGCCGAGTTACAGAATCACTCATTGCTTCCCACCTCCCCAGTTGCTGCCGAGGCGAGTGGCACGGCAGAGCGCATGGACTTAATGTCCTGACCCAATTTATCGGCTACTTGGTCCACGATTTGTTTGTTCTTTTCTAGCTTCGCAATCTTTCGCTGACGCTGGTCGGCACTTGCCTTTGCGTTACGACGAGTCTCTTCAATCAGCTGCGCAATTTCTTCCGACTCATTCCTGATCTTCGACCTGTACTTGATGATGAGCTCTGGCCGCACAGCTGCCATTGCCGCATCCATCATGCGAGCAGTGGACACCCGAGTGGTGCTGATGGTCTCCCGAAGCCACGTCAACAGCGCAGTTCGACCATTGCGCATTGCTCGCCAACCGATATTCACGGCAATCCAGGCAGCGCCAGCGACAGGAGCGACAACAGTAATCGACGCGAACAGACCGGCACCGACGACGCCCATCGTCAACAAGCCCGGATCAAAGAGATTCTCTGTCTTCTTCCCCACCGCCTTTGATACGACTTCGGGTGGCGCAATGGCGTTGAGACCGAATTCTGCGATTTCAGACCACACGGCTGCGTCGTCGTCGAAAAGCCGAAGTGTTTCCTGTTCCAGAGCGCGCATTGTCGCAGTCAGCGTTTCTGACATTACTTCGTGGAGCTCACCCTCAATATGGGCAGTAAAGGCCTGTGGCTTCTGGGTAAGGGCTTTGATTCCGCTGCTACGGATTTCCTCGGACCATCGCTGTTGAATACCGTCCATTCGAGAGTCAAGCTCATTCAGGATCTCAGTCCGGCGGAGAGCAAGGTTTCGCTGCAGGTACTGTTCCCACTCTTGTCCATGTTCCTTGAGCTCCCTGAGCTCCTCGCGCTTCTGCTCTAGCTCAGACAAAGTCTGGGTATCGGCAGCAGCAACCTTCAGATCCTTTTCGATGCGCTCTTGCACCGCCCCTAATCCGTCGCGTGCAGCTTCCAACCCTGCAATCTTCGGAATCGCATCGCCCAGCGCAAGAGCTGCGTTGATCTCTGCCTTCAGATTGTCAATACCGCTATTTTTCTTTACGACGGCCGCCCGCTTCGGATCCGACACTTCCATGTCAACGGCATCCACGGCCCGGAGGCTAGAGACACCTACCACCGGTACTGTTTTGCCCAAATACTGTGCGATCAAACGTTTATCGTCTTCGACGATCGCTCGCCAGCGACGGAGATTCTTGTCTATCTTCGTCACAGCAACGATGACTTCGCCGCCCTCTTCGTCGACCCGCTTCAGGATGTCCATCTCAGGACGAGTGATTGGGGTCGAGGCATCGCAGACCATGATCAAAACGCCAGCATTCTTACATTCCCGTAGCGCCAGGCGTACAGCATTTTCGTCAAGGCCTCCGACACCGGGCGTGTCAATGATGGTGACATCCGCAAGAGTGCAGTTCCCTACATCGACTGTCACCGCATTAGGCAGATCGTCCACGGCATTGGCCACGTGAGTTCCAGAGAATGAAGCCCAGTCGTGAAGCTCATTGCGGGGAACAGTCTTGCTGTTTTCTCCGGCATGCAGGTGTATCACTGATTCATCGACTGATCCTGCGGAGGTGAGGATACGGATGGGTGCCGAGGTACAAAGATTGACGCCAACAGGAAGTAGCCCTCGGCGCCCGATGAGAGCATTGACGAGCGCTGACTTCCCTCTTTTTACTTCACCAACGATGACAACTTGTCGCACGCGAACCGCATCATTGAATCTTTTGTCAGCGATATCAGCAATGGAGGTGTACCCGTAGCGACGCAAAATTGTCAGCGCATTGTTAAAGGAACTCGCAGGTGGGAGGGGTGAATTGCTGGTCATTCGCGTGCTCGCTCGGCAGTGCTTTCTGTGATGGTTCGTAATTGTTAGCGTCGCTAAAGTAGCGTGCTCAGCCTATTATCACCGCATAGTGGGAACTTTTCAGCAGTACCCGTGCATCTCATTAGTGAATCACCAGGGACGGCCCCTGAAGGTGACACGAGACAAGGAATGGAAAGCACAATGAACACCCCATCCCAGCCAGAGAAGCCAATCATCAACGTACAGGCTGACGAGCCAACCCTGATCGGTGCGGCAGATACCGATGGAGACGGTCGCGTCGACATCGCTCAGTACGACAGCACCGGTGACGGTCGCGTCGACACCACCTTTGTCGACACAGACGGAGACGGTTCCATCGATCGCGTCGAACTCGATACCGATGGCGATTCTATTCTCAACGAGGTTCACACCGATACGGACGGCGACGGCCTCGTAGACCGCATCGTGGAAGATCTCGATCTCGACGGTTCACTAGAGTCCGTAACTTTGGATTCAGCACCTGCTACCCCTGCAGCACCCGTTCCCACCCCTGATGTGGCACCAACTCCTGATGTGGCACCAACGCCTGAAGCAGCACCGTCTGACCAGCCAGCAACCGCAGCTTCTGCGGATGCAGGCACCGACGCTCGCATTACCGATGCATACGACCACGACAACGATGGTCAGCCAGACTCCTTGTACATTGACTCCGATGGCGATGGAGAAGCTGACATCCGTATCGCGGATTCGGATAAAGACGGTGAAGTCGACTCGGTATCGTACGACACCAATGGTGACGGCATGATGGATCACCGCGAGTACTCATACGGTGACGACCCAAGCAACTCAAGCGTGCACCGCGATGGCGATGCCCTGCAGCCCACCGAGGCACAGCGCGACATTGTCGACGCTAACCAGGACCTCAGCGATCTGTCGATGGACGAAATGAATGTCAAGCTGTCCGATGCAGCTAGCAACGGTGATGATTCGGCTGAATCTTCTGACGATTCTTCCTCGGACGACAACGCCACGGACAAGAACGCGCCGGGCAACGCGGACTCATCGACTGTTTCCCTGCCAGGTTCAGAATCTCAGGACATCTTTGCAGACGGAACTGTGCTGTCGAGCGAGGACACGGACAGCGATGGTGTCCTGGACTCCTACGTGATCGACACCGATGGAGATGGTGTTGGCGATACCGTTGCCCTCGACGAAGATAACGACGGCAACATCGATGTCGCTGAAATCGATACCGATGGTGACGGTGTCACCGACGTCGCAGCGATTGACACCAATGACGACAACGTCGCTGACCGCTACGAGTACGACACTGATGGCGACCGTGTCGGCGACTATGCGCTGTCCGATACTGACCTGGACGGATCTCTTGACACCGCCGAGTACGACAGCAATGGCGATGGCTACTACGACCGGACTGAAGCCTACAACGATTCCGCTGCGGGCGACCCAGTAGACGGTGGCGACTACTCGGGTATGTAGTTCGCATACTCATCGGCGACGCACAAAGCCTCGGCTCTTCCTCATTCCACGGAGGAAGCGCCGAGGCTTTCACAGTTGATCGACAGTTGAGACACAGCCGCTATGAATCCGTGAGCAACTGCTTTTCTACAAGTTTTACTTCAGCGCTGCCAACGCTGCGTCGTAATCAGGTTCTTCGGTAATCTCTGGAACGAGCTGGGTGTATACGACATTGCCGTCGGCATCTGCGACGACAACGCTACGAGCAAGAAGACCCGCCAGCGGGCCGTCTTGCTGCACGACACCAAGCTGCTCGCCAAAGCCGTGGCGGAAGTCAGAAGCTGCCTGGACGTTTTCGATGCCCTCGGCACCGCAGAAACGAGCCAATGCAAATGGCAGGTCACGAGATACGTTCAGGACAACCGTGTTGTCCATTTCGGCTGCGAGTTCGTTGAAGCGACGCACGGATGCAGCGCAAACACCGGTATCAACCGATGGAAAAATATTGAGAACAGTGCGCTTACCAGCGAAATCGCTATTGGTCAGGGATGCCAAATCGGTGCCCGTAACCTCGAATGCAGGCAGCGATGCGCCCTGTGCTGGGAGGTCGCCGGAGATCTGTACTGGGTTTCCTTGAAATGCAGTGTGAGCCATGTCTCCATTTGTACCCGTGGTTGGCTGATGGCACCAGGGGTCGTCGTAAAGTGGCACCTACCAAGCGAAGTATTAAGCCCATAGCTCTACCACCCACACTGTCAGTGCAGCGCCAATGGCCACCGTAAACAGCCCAAAATTGCGCCACGCGAGAAGGACAGCGACAAGAAGTGCGGCAAGGCCCGAATACCACAGGCTTGTCGAATGAATAACCGCTGGCACTGTCATCGCAGTGAGTACTGCATATGGCGAGAAAGCAAGAAAAGCCCTCAATCGGGCATTAGTCAATTCCCCGCGAACGAGGACAAGCGGAGCGGCACGAAGCGCAAACGTAATGGCAAACATAATGCCAACCGAAACCCAGATACTCATTCTGCTACCTCGATTGCTGTCGCTTTGGCTGACATGTTCTCGGGACCTTGAGGGAACAGGGCTGCGCCAATAGCCGAGGCAATCGCTGTCGCGATAATGATTCTCCAACCCGCCTGAATTCCCGATGCTGCTGGCGTGTAATACAGGACAGCACTAACGATGCCAGCAATCATCGCGACTACAGCGATTGACGACGATCGTCGTAACGCTGGCACCACCACAGCGGTGAACATGGCATACAGCAGGACCCCCATCGGCCCTAGCAGCGATTGGAGGAAGGTCTCGCCTGCAACCGCGCCAACCACGGTGCCAGAGGTCCAGCCCACAATCGGCAGCAGCATCAGGCCAAGGGCATACTTCGCGTTAACGGTGCGCTGGTTCAATTCGAGCGCGAAAATTTCATCGGTCACTCCATACGCAATGATCAGGCGCCCCATGATCGGCGTGCCCGGCGCGATGCGCTGCGATAGGGACATGCTCATGAGCAGGTACCGCAGGTTGACGAGGAGCGTTGTCATGGCAAGCTCGAAAAGTGTTCCACCAGCGATCACAGAGACGCCCGCGAACTGGCCCGAAGAGCTCAGGTTGGTGGCGGACATGATGGCGAGGCCGAGGGTCGGCAAGCCAAGTGACGCAGCTGCGAGGCCGAAAGCGACGGATACCGTGAAGTAGCCCAAAGCGATGGGAATACCGTGGCGGAGGCCTGTTAAGAACCCTGAAGGAACATTAGTCACAATGCGGAATTCTAGCGCTCGGTGTTTTCCGTAAGCTCATGGGTAGTGATAAACGCTGGTGCCTGCTCAGGTGCCTGCGCGTGGCCGTGGTGTCGCGGCCCCAGAACGAAGAGAGGAAATACTCATGTCTATGACGACGGCGATTGTCCATATCGATGTTGAATCTGACCGTATCCCTGAGGCAGCGGAAGCAATTGTCAACATCAAGGGTGTCACTGAGGTCTATTCGATCACCGGCGAATGGGATTTGATGGCAATGGTTCGCGTCCGTGATCATGAGCAATTGGCCGATGTCATTCCGAATAAGGTCAACAAGGTTTCCGGCGTTATTCGTACGGAAACGCAGCTAGCGTTCCGCACGTACTCGCAGCATGACTTGGAAAGCGCGTTTTCGCTCGGTTTGGACTAAGTCTGCGACTAGTTCCGCGCCGTGTTCTTCGCCATGGCGCGGCCTGCTTGGCGGCCGCTGAAGATGCATCCTCCGAGGAAGGTACCTTCCAGCGCATTGTTACCGTGGACACCACCTCCACCGAAACCAGATGCTTCGCCCGCAGCGTAGAGGCCATCGAATACTGAGCCATCCGGGTGCAAGGCCTGACCATCTAGGTTTGTCTCGATGCCGCCTAGCGTCTTGCGGGTCAACATGCGCAACCGAACCGCGATGAGTGGCCCCTGTTGCGGATCGAGAATCGGATTTGGCGCGACTGTGCGAATCAACTTATCGCCCATGAACTTGCGGGCAACGTTGATGTAATTGACCTGGTAATCCTTGGAAAAAGGATTTCCCGTCTGGCTATCACGCGTCTCGATCTGCTCTCGCAGTTCGGCTGCCGAGATCTGTGGCGCAGCATCTCCCTTTTCGTCAGCAACCAGGTTGTTCATGCCCTCAACCAGGTTGTCCAGGGTGTCAGCCACCACCCAATCTTCGCCATTGTCCATGAACGCTTGTACGGGCGCGGGGATTCCCGAGGTCACCTTGCCCACCAACTTGCGGACTTCTTTATCCGTAATATCCGGATTCTGTTCCGATCCAGAGAACAAGAACTCCTTGCCTGCGATGGCCGCATTCAGCACAAACCACGAGTAGCTATGCCCCGTCGACAAGATGTGCTTCATCGTGCCTACCGTGTCCGCACCAGGGATAAACGGCGCCGGAAGCCTCTTTCCTTCCGCATCAAACCACAACGAGGATGGCCCTGGAATGATGCGAATACCGTGGTTCGGCCAAATCGGATCCCAGTTCTTCATGCCTTCGGTGTAATGCCACATGCGATCACGGTTGATGAGATTCGCTCCGGCTGCCCCTGCAATATCAATGCCACGACCGTCAACGTGAGCTGGTACTCCGCACACCATGTCGTCCGGCATCGCGCCGAGTCGCTCCTCCGGCCAACTACGACGCACTGCCTCCAAGTTGCCTCCCACACCACCGGTCGCGATCAGAACGGCACCGGCGCGAAATTCAAAGTCCTCGCCCGTTTCTTCGCGTGACGACGCCACTCCTCGTTCACAATCGTCGGAAGGGGTAAGAATGCGACCACGGACACCCACTGCCTTTCCGTTGTCGACAATGATCTCATCGACACGGTGGCGATGCCGGAACTCTACTCTCCCCTCGGAGGCAGCTGCTTTCACTGGCTCTGCAAAAACGCGGACGATCTCGGGACCGGTGCCCCACGTCAAGTGGAAACGTGGCACGGAGTTGCCGTGGCCGTCAGCGCGCCCATCTCCACGTTCTGCCCACCCGACGACAGGAAGGAAACGAACTCCGAGAGAGCGCAAGTAGTCTCGTTTCTCCCCGGCCGCAAAATTGAGATACGCAGTAGCCCACTTGCGTGGCCACTCATCTTCGGAACGCTCAAACTGGGCAGAGTTGAACCAATCGCGCGTCGCCAAGTCAAGGTTGTCTTTAACACCGAGCCTGCGTTGTTCTGGCGAATCGATAAGGAAAATGCCACCGAGGGACCAAAATGCCTGGCCACCAAGATTGGCTTCATTTTCTTGGTCAACCAGAATGACCCGTCGACCAGCACGCTGCGCTTCATACGCAGCAACAAGGCCCGCTAGTCCTGCACCGACGATGATGATATCCGCATTATTGTTCACATGAACAAAGCTAATGCTTAACTATCGACGTCGCTTAGAAACCTTCACAATTTCCAGCTGAACCATATTCAGTCGGCCGGTATCTACCAATGCTTGTTGCAACGCGAGGTGATAATCCCACAGCCGACGATAAACACGGTCATATCCTAGACCCGCAGCTTTGCGTGAGCACGCAGCGAAGAAGTCGCGATTTAGTTTGAGCGTCTCGCTGTAATGACCTGGGTAGTGGGTTTCCGCAGCGATCCGCATACCAGTGTCACGGTCAACGATACGTCGCAAGTTCTCCATCGTTGGGTAATACAGGTTTGGCCAGATATAGGAACGCACGATATCGGTGGCCGAATCCGCTGCCTCATCGAATGTGTCCGTCGCCACAGCCATCTGGACGACAATGGTGCCTTCCGGCGTCAGAATCCGCTCGGCATTGCGTAACCAGCTACGCAACCGCGCTTTACCGAAAGTTTCCAGACGCTCGACATTGATAATCGCTTCGTAGTCACTATCGAATTCACGTGGTGAAGGCACCTCATTATCAGCACGCAACACCTGAACGACACCACCGAGGCCAGCTTCCTCCGCGCGATCAAGAATCGTCTCCGCGTGATCTTCGCGCACTGCAAGCACATCAACTCCTGCACCACGATCAGCGGCACGCAACGCTACCTCACCGCCAGTAGACGGCCACACCAACACGTGGTCACCAGCTCGCACCCGACCAGCGTCAAGCATGGCATCGATGCGTCGCAGCTGAGCCGTCGCAAAGTCAACGCGCGCAACGTGCTTTGGAGGATCAATATAGGTGACGTGAACTGGCCACTTACTAGGAAAACCAGAACGCCCGGCGCCCGGCGCATGGTTGGTTTTCATCTCCTGGACAGTCGTGCGGACACCAGACGCAAATAGAGCTGAACCTGTGGCCAGATTGGGGCCAGCGATCAAGCCCAGCAGAGTCGTTGGTAGTTCCGCGCCACCACTAATGGCTTCGGGCTGCGGACGACTCCTAGCTAGAGTGCGCATACTCCGCAGCATTGATCCTTTAGGGCCGCCATCGAGGCCCTCATCGAGAAGTTTGGAGAGCGCTTCAGGAAGACGCTCGCAGTCCCATTCCCCCGCAAGGTAAGACTCACCGAGGCCTAACCAATCTGCCTCGGCGATGCGGTCGAACAACATTTCATCGCGAACTTCAATACGGAGCTCATCGGTGCCCTCCCTCGACGTTTCGCGAGCGATACCAGCGCGAGCACACGTAGCAGCGAAAGCGTCAGCAGCCCATTTCGAGCGGTTATCCAGCATGAATCCGTCGGGAGTACGCGCGACACGGGGCCACCGAGATGCATCGATTGATGAGCGCTCTCCGCTATTCACGTAGCTCCTTCAGTGAAGAATGACGGGGCGTTCCACCCAGTCATGACAGACCTTGAACCAGGAAAAGACTACCGGGAAAACTCGCAAAATATGCGATGGCTCACCGGGGTACTATCATGTCTGCGTAACCCATACATTTGCAGCCTTGTGAGGAGAATTTACATGACCGAGACGCCGTATCGTCCGAATACCGGCCGACCACACGTCGTGATCGTCGGTTCGGGCTTCGGTGGCTTGTTCGCCGCTCGAAAGCTCAAGGACGCTGAGGTCGACGTAACCCTCATCGACCGGACCAATCACCACCTGTTCCAGCCACTGCTCTACCAGGTAGCAACCGGCCTTCTGTCGTCTGGCGAAATTGCTCCCCCAACCCGTCAGATCTTCGACGGCATTCCTAACATCCGTGTTGTTAAGGGTGTCGTCACTGATATCGACGAGGATGCGCAGACCATCACTTCGCACCTCGGCGAATCCACCAACGTGTGGTCGTACGATCACCTCATTCTCGCTACTGGCGCTGGCCAGGGCTACTTCGGCAACGACCACTTCGCTGAGTTCGCGCCGGGCATGAAGACCATCGACGATGCTCTCGAAATTCGCGCTCGCATTATTGCCGCATTCGAGCGCGCTGAGGTCACCGAAGATCCAGCAGAACGCGAGCGCCTGCTCACCTTCGTGATCGTTGGCGCTGGCCCAACGGGCGTCGAGCTTGCCGGTCAGGTCGCAGAGCTGGCAAACCGTACTCTCGCTTCCTCGTACCGCTCATACAATCCTCACTCCGCTCGAGTTGTACTTCTCGACGGCGCGAATCAGGTGCTCCCACCATTCGGTAAGCGTCTGGGTCGTAATGCTCAGAAGCAGCTGGAGAAGCTGGGTGTCGTCGTCAAGCTCGGTGCAATGGTTACCGATGTCAACGACGAGGGCGTTACCTACAAGAGCATGGCGGATAACACCGAGACGTTCATCCCGTCGTACTGCAAGATTTGGTCTGCAGGTGTTGCAGCATCCCCACTTGCAAAGCTAGTTGCCGACAAGTGTGGAGCAGAGGTAGACCGCCCAGGTCGTGTCATTGTGAACGATGACTTGACCGTTGGCACCTACAAGAACGTCTACGCCGTTGGCGATATGGCTAATGCAAACAACTTGCCGGGCGTCGCTCAGGTCGCAATCCAGGGTGGCGAATACGTCGCCGAAAACATTGCTGCCGAGGCGGAAGGTCGCGACGTTTCCGAACGCACGCCGTTCGAGTACTTCGACAAGGGCTCCATGGCAACTGTCTCCCGCTTCTCCGCTGTGGTGAAGATGGGCAAGGTCGAGGTTGCAGGCTTCATTGGTTGGCTGTTGTGGCTCGCTGTTCACCTGATGTTCCTGGTTGGCTTCCGCAACCGCCTGGTCTCCGTGGTCAGCTGGGGCCTCAATGTCATGAGCCGTGACCGTTGGCAGATGGTGGCAACCCGCCAGCAGATGTTCGCTCGAAATGCGATGAACCGTTTGGCTGAGTTGTCCGAGGACTCGGATGACGCACCTGCCGAGATCCGCGAGGCACATCGCAATAACAGCTAGTCCTGCCCTAGTGGCGCACTAGGCGCACAAGTAAAGACTGCCCGTAGCAATCAGCTGCTGGGCAGTCTTTTTCTGTTAGCGTCCGGCTTGGCTACTTGGCTTCTGCAGGCAAGATTGCGAGACGAAGATTCGTGCGACTGAGGAGTTTTCCGTCAGAGTCTCGCGTATGCCGAATTTCCCACACCTGGGAAGTACGTCCAAGGTGCACCGGGGTCGCCGTTGACACGACGACATCACCGGCTTGCGCTGAGCGATAGAAGTCAGTGCTGTTATTGACACCCACTACCGGCTGTTTTCCACCCACCGCGATGAAGCCGGCAACAGATCCAGCAGACTCTCCCAGCGTTGCAAACATGCCACCATTGGCTAATCCCCACGGCTGCAAATGACGCTCGTCCACGGTCATTTCCATGACGAGATGGTTTGGACCCATTTCGCGGTATGACGTTCCGATCGTTGCATCCAGACCAGCGATTTCTCGAATTGCCATCGAGTCGTTCAACGATGCGATTTGCTCACTGGTCAGTGGCGACTGAGCAGCCATGCGCAACATGCTGACATACTCGCCAAGTGCTGCTGACCGGTCAGTCGACGACTCGTTGGCTTGAGGTGTGGTGTCGTTGTTCTTCATGTGCGCGTTTCTCCAACCATTGCGTGTATCTAGCTCAAAAGCCTGATCGACAGGCCCGTACGACAATCGCACGTGCACTGATTGCAACAAGTGTAGATATCAACAGAAACTATTGTGGGCACTCTCTAGGAATATCCACGCACGTTTGCAAAATAGTTCTAAACTCATAGCTCGGATACGTAGATTTACGGGCCCAGGCTCCACGTCAATGGCCGAGCAGAGACTAGTCTGGTAACCGTTTAACCGCGCACATCGCTGCGCATACATTCTCGATGGAAAATGGTGAACACTTCAGAATGACGAACGCAGAAAACACGAATGCAGTCGCGGAAACCGGTAAGGCACAGATTGGTGTCGTTGGGCTTGCAGTCATGGGTTCCAACATTGCCCGCAATTTTGCTCGTAATGGCAATACGGTCGCAGTGTTCAACCGTAGCCCGCAGAAGACGCGCGACATGATGGCGAATTACGGCGACGAGGGTGCTTTCATCCCGTCCGAAACCATCGAAGACTTTGTTGCTTCACTGGAGCGTCCTCGACGCGCACTCATCATGGTGCAGGCAGGTGCGGCAACTGATGCGGTCATCAACCAGCTTGCAGATGCGATGGATGAAGGCGACATCATTATCGACGGCGGAAATGCGCTGTACACCGACACGATTCGTCGTGAAGCTGAAATCCGCGAACGCGGCTTGCACTTCGTCGGCGCAGGTATCTCAGGTGGCGAAGAGGGCGCTCTCAATGGCCCGGCAATCATGCCTGGCGGACCAGCCGAATCCTACGAATCCCTCGGCCCGCTGCTCGAGTCCGTGGCTGCTGTTGTCGATGGCACTCCCTGCGTAACCCATATCGGCCCAGATGGTGCGGGACACTTCGTCAAGATGGTCCACAACGGCATCGAGTACGCCGACATGCAGGTCATCGGCGAGGCCTACCAGCTGCTCCGTTACGCAGCAGGTCTGGAGCCAGCGGAGATCGCTGACATCTTCCGCACCTGGAATGCTGGCGACTTGGACTCCTACCTCATCGAAATCACGGCAGAGGTTCTCTCCCAGGTTGATGCTGAAACCGGCAAGCCACTTGTCGACGTCATCGTCGATGCTGCAGGCCAAAAGGGCACTGGTCGCTGGACCGTCAAGGCTGCCCTCGACCTGGGTATCCCAGTAACGGGCATCGGTGAGGCTGTGTTCGCTCGTGCCCTGTCGGGTGCTCGTGACCAGCGCGCTGCAACTATCGACAACCTCCCCTCGGGCGACGTCACCACGCTGGAGGCGCTGGGCGTCGACAAGCAGGAGTTCGTTGAGGATGTCCGTCGCGCACTGTACGCCTCCAAGCTCGTTGCGTATGCGCAGGGCTTCGATGAGATCAAGGCTGGCTCGGCTGAGTACGACTGGAACGTTGATCCACGCGACCTCGCTACGATTTGGCGTGGTGGCTGCATCATTCGTGCGAAATTCTTGAACCGCATTCGCGAGGCATACGACACCAATCCTGAACTGGAATCGTTGCTACTTGATCCTTACTTCAAGGGCGAGTTGGGCGACTTGATGGATTCTTGGCGTCGAATTGTTATCTTGGCAACGCAGTTGGGTCTGCCAGTACCGGTGTTCTCGTCGTCGCTGTCGTACTACGACTCCTTGCGCGCACACCGCCTGCCAGCGGCGCTCATTCAGGGTCAGCGTGACTTCTTTGGCGCTCACACGTACGAGCGTGTTGATAAGCCAGGCAAGTTCCACACCCGGTGGTCCGGCGACCGTTCTGAGATTGAAGCGTAGTGCATCTCTCCCGGTAATCTGGTCTTCATGCCAGACTTTGCAACGCTAGGTGTTGCCGACCCGCTCATCCGTGCCCTACGGGGAATGCGGGTCACTTCGCCGACTCCGATTCAGTCCCTCGTCATTCCGGATGCTCTTGCTCGCCGGGATGTCATGGCGCAGGCACCCACGGGTTCCGGTAAGACAATCGGTTTCGGCGTCCCTTTGGTTCAGCTGCTATCCGGTGGTGCTTCCAAACCTGGTCGGCCACGAGCAATCGTGCTCTCCCCGACTCGTGAATTGGCAGACCAGATCGCCGACGTTTTGGCTGATCTGGGCACCAGTTTCGGGCTTCGTGTGTTGTCACTGGTCGGTGGTGACAATGTCCGCAAACAACAAACGCTGCTCGCTGCTCCCGTTGACATCGCCGTTGCCACTCCAGGTCGCGCCCATGACCTGAAGCGACGTGGTTTGCTGCATTTCGACGATGTGCGCATCGCCGTCGTCGACGAAGCTGACCAACTCGCGCATTTAGGCTTCTTCGCAGATGTCTTGGGCTTGTTGCGAGCATGTCCGCATGATGCGCAACGGCTCTTATTTTCCGCGACGCTTGACGATGCAGATGAGCCGGAAGCATCGGAGGCGCTCGTCGCAAAGCGTAAGCACCGTGACCAAGGTGAGCATACAGTTGCGGATCTGATGGAGGGGCGAGATCCGTCGGTTCATCGGACGGAGACATCTGTGGTGTCGGTGGATGCGATGCATCATGTGATGTTGCGTGTGCGGGATAACGAGCAAGCGGATGCCGTGATTCCGTGGATTGCGTCTCGTAAGGGACAGTGCGTGATTTTTGCCAACTCGAAGGCGCGAGCGGTGTCGATGTTTGAGGCTCTCGCTTATTACGACATTGATGTCGACGTGTTGCATGGTGATCGCGGGCAGACTGCACGCCGGAAGGTGCTCGCAGATTTTACGGCAGGTACGACAAAGGTCTTGATTGCGACGGATGTTGCAGCTCGAGGTATCGATATTGATTCGCTCGAGCTTGTTGTTCATGCCGATCCGCCATTGGATTCCGCAACCTATGTGCATCGATCCGGTCGTACTGCGCGTGCAGGAAAGACCGGCACGGTTGCGATGATCGTTCGTGATAGGCAGTACGAGCAAGCGAAGAACATGCTGTCTGGGGCCGGCGTCACTGCTATCGAGGTGCTGGGAACACCTCACAATGACGAGTTCATGCATTGCACAGGTGCTCGGAAACCTCGGGTTGCGGCACGCTTCCAGGAACGAGACCGCGACGAGGCAGGATCGCGCACACCTGGTAACCGAGGCGCGTTTGGTCGTGGCCGAGGCTCCGGCGGGCGCAGCGGTGTCGGTTCCAGGCAACATCGCCCAAAGCGAACAAAGCGATCTGGCAAAAAGGGCCGTTAGTGCGAGCTATTTTCTGCTAGAAGAAGTAAGATAACGGCCTAATCATGGAAATATTGCTTAACGTCATTGCAGTTCTGGGTTTCATAGCCTTGACTGCGGGTACGGGTCTCTTTGTTGCGTTCGAATTCGCACTCACGGGTCTCGAACGCTCCACCATCGAAGCCGATGTAACCAAGCGGGGTGACGGCCAGGCAAAATCCGTGCAAGATGCGCATAATCGCCTGTCGTATCACCTGTCCGGCGCGCAGCTCGGCATCACATTAACCACTCTGGCCACTGGTTTTCTGGCCGAGCCCATTCTGTCCAAGTACTTCACCCCCATGCTGGAGTGGGCTGGACTTTCTGAGTCCGCAGCGACTTCGACTGCACTTATTCTGGCGCTGATTGTGGCCACCGCGTTGTCAATGATTTACGGCGAGCTGGTGCCAAAGAATCTGGCCATCACCAAGCCGCTGCCTGTCGCCCGGACAACCGCACGCCCAGTGATGTGGTTTAACTGGGGCTTCTACCTTTTCATTCAGGCGATGAATGCCACGGCCAATTGGTTGGTCAGCAAGTTGGGTATAAAGCCTGCCGACGAGCTGGCGTCGGCACGCTCCCCTCAAGAATTGGAAGCACTCGTCCGCAATTCGGCGCAGGCCGGTGCGATGGAAAAACCGAAGGCGCAGATGCTGGAAAGCTCGTTGCGTTTCGGTGAAACGTCCGCAGAGGATTTGATGACGCCTCGTTCGACGATTCTGTCGCTCGATGCCTCGTCCACTGTCACGGATCTATTGAAGCTGTCGCTCGAGTCTGGTCGCTCGCGGTTCCCGGTTACCGACGGGGATTTGGACGCAACAATTGGTGTTGTGCACGTCAAGGACGTGTTCACTGTGCCAACTGACAAGCGCGATACGACGACCATGCGTGAATTGGCTCGCAAGGTACCAGTCCTGCCGCAGTCTCTCGACGGTGATGCTGTTCTTGAGGCAGTTCGTTCGGCGGGTTCACAGGTGGCTCTCGTTGCCGATGAGTACGGCGGTACTGCGGGCATCGTGTCCATCGAGGATGTCGTTGAAGAAATCCTTGGTGAGGTGTGGGACGAGTACGACGATGTCGAGGCAGAACAGGAAGTTCGCCGAGATATCGAAGGCTGGGACTGCTCGGGTCTTACTCGCGTCGATGACCTACCGGCAAAGGTTGGCTACTTCGCTCCAGACGGCTCGTGGGAAACCTTGGGTGGCGTGATCATGTACGCACTCGGACGAATTCCTACAGAAGGCGACATCGTCTTATTACCGGAAACTGACCGCGATGCGATGGACGAGTTTGAATCCGGTTTGCATGGTAGGTGGTATGCACGAATTTTGTCCATGGACGGCCGTCGCGTAGATCGCGCACTACTCATCCCAATTACCAACGAACGTGCAAAGGAGATGTTTGACCGATGAGTAGTGACTTATTTGGCATCCTCCTCACGTTTGTATTGCTGGCTTTCAACGCTTTCTTCGTCGGCGCAGAATTCGCCTTGATTGCTGCCCGACGGGACCGCTTGGATGCTTTGCTCTCTCAGGGCAAGAAGCGTGCCAAGACTGTCATCGAGGCTTCTGAGCATTTGTCGATGATGCTTGCCGCTGCGCAATTAGGCATCACCATCGCCTCTCTCCTGCTCGGTAAGGTGTCGGAGCCCGCGATCGCGCACCTCTTAGAGGGGCCGTTCGATTCGATGGGGGTTCCTGATTCCCTCCAGCACCCCATTTCTTTCGCTATCGCGCTGCTATTGGTCTCGATTCTCCATATCGTTCTAGGCGAAATGGTGCCGAAGAACATCGCTCTCGCCGGCCCTGAAACCATGGCCATGTGGCTTGTTCCTGCGCACATGATGTTCTACCGCATGACCAAGCCGCTGCTGCTGTTTTTCAACTGGATTGCTCGCCACACGCTTGCCCTATTCGGTGTCGAGCAGAAAGACGAACTCGATTCAACCGTTGACTCTGTCGCACTTGCGTCGATGATCGCTGAATCACGCCAAGAAGGACTTCTTGACGACGAAGAGCACCGTCGCCTTAACCGCGCCTTGCGCTCTAGTAGCCGAAGTATTCGTGAAGTCTTGATCGTGTCGAAGGACGTCCGCACGGTCCCTGCGCATCCAACCGTCGGCGACTTGGAGCGGAGGGTGTCCGAAACCGGCTTTTCTCGTTTCCCAGTCCAGTATGAGGGCGTCCCTGACCAGCGTGGGTGGCGTGGTTATATTCACGTCAAGGATGTATTGGATCGCGTGCTTGATGCCGATTCAGGCCCAGCTACGAAGATCCCTGATCACGAGATCCGCCCACTGATTACCGTTGATGCTGACGGCGCGATCGATACCACGTTGCGTGAGATGCGACGAAAGCGCGCTCACATGGCGCAGGCCGTCGCTGATGGCCAGGTGCTCGGCGTCGTGATGTTGGAAGATCTCATTGAGGAATACATTGGCGTGGTACACGACTGGACTCATGAAGTTCGTGACCCCGCTGATTCTGCTACTTCGCCAAGTACTAAACGGGTGGCTGGGCACCCAGTCACAGCGTCAGCTACCGCAGCGAAAGCTGCCCAGGCAAAAACCGCTGCTGTACGCGCGGCCACTGCACGAGCAGCGAAGTCGTCAACGCGCCAAATGCCGAAGCCAAAGCCGTGATCTCCGCGACTCCCCCACGCCCCATGACAACACTTCTCTCCCGCCCCGAATGGCTTGAGGCTCACGACAACCACGTTCGTCGCGTTGAAGCGCTCACCGCTGATCACTTGGCGCGACGTTCCCGCAACGAACGACACCCAGTGTGGGATTTCCTCTTCGACTACTACCCCGTTACACCTGGTCAGCTGAAGCACTGGTCACCAGGAGTTGGGGTAATGCTTGACGACGTCCGCGACAGCGACGTAGCTCCCAATGGCTCTCTCGGCCACGTGAAGTTCCTAAGTATCAGCAACAGGCGGGCGGAGTTGGATAAAGACGCGTTCGTCGCAAAGCGAGGCGAGTCTGCGAAGTACATCCAGAACTTATTGCAGCGGACGGCGAGCAATCCAGCGCAGTTCGATTGCTTTGGCCTGCATGAATGGGCGATGGTGTATCGCACTGAACGACCTCGGCATCCAGAACCTTTGAGGTTGGGATCGGCGGGGACGAATGACGTTGTCGATACGCATTCTGTGAAGTGCACACATTACGATGCTTTTCGCTTCTTCACCGAGAAAGCTCGTCCATTGAATCGTTTTCAGCCAGTGCGAGCTAGTCAGCCCGAGTGCGAACAATCGGGTTGTTTGCATGCAAATATGGACTTGTACAAGTGGGCTACAAAACTTGCCCCTATTATTCCGGGCGAATTATGGCTAGATTCATTTGAGTTGGCTAAAGCTGTACGCCAACTAGACATGGAAGCCTCACCGTATGACCTGCGGGACTGGGGCTTCGTGCCGGTACCAATTGAAACTCCTGAAGGTAAGGCAGAATACGTCACTCGACAACGACAATTGTCGGAGCGTGCTGGGGTAATCCGTTCTCAGATTGTTCAGCATATTTCTTCGGTGTTCGACTAATCTTTAAACGTTCATTCTTTGTCGATACCCTAAGGGGGATAAGGAGTTCGCTCGTCAATGGGCAAGCACTCGAATGGCAAGCAGAATTACCGCATTGCCAAAGGCCCACTTTTTGGTGGCCTCGCGGTCATTCTTGTTATCGCTATTGGTGTTAGCTGGGCAACTATCGGTAAGGACAAGCTCGAGCAAGAACGCGCGCTTCGAGCACAATGCTCTCAGGGCGATATGTCTCTCATCGTCACTACCGACCCAGCGTTTGTGGGACAGGCGCAGAGCTTAGTACAGGCATATGGCGAGTCGCGCCCGGTGGTGCGTGATCACTGCATTCGCCCACAAATTATGGTCACCGGATCTGCCGAGGTTGTCGATGCCATTGCGGCTAATGCCCCCGTTCCCGGCGTATGGATTCCCGCTGACGACTCCTTCGTCAATGACGCTAAGCAGGCAGGAACGCTTGCTATCGAGATGCATCAGGCAAGACTGATGCCTGAAGCAGTCGGAATTGCAATGTCCAAGAGTAAGGCACGCAAATCCCGGTCCACGGTCACGTGGGGCGATTTATCGACCAAAAACCTCGCTACCCCTGGCGGTGGCGATGCAGTCACATCCGCAGTGGCAAACTCACACCTGACCTCGGATACCGATATGCAGGAATTCCTCTCCAAGGTGCACGAACGAGCCTACAAGGGTGGCGAATACACGTCAGATTCCCTGATGCAACAAATCTCCAGTGGTAGCACTGATATCGAGGGCGTTCCCGCAACTTCGTCCATGATGCAGATGGCAGGCAACGGACTAGAGCTAATCACGCCGGAAGGGTCAAAGCAGCTCTCCGCTCCGATTGTGACCTTCGGATCTGGCGGCATGATGGACGAGCTCACATCCCGAGCTGGTGCTGATTTCGCCTCTTTCGCCGAAAGGCATGGGGCGGACGGAGAAAAGTCACACGGCGCAACTGTTGCAGGTTCGGTCAAGCAAGCGGTGACAGCACTGAACCTCATTAAAACCAACCCGATGGCAATTGCGCCTGGACAAACTGGTGGTACGTCATTCGGCGCAGCTGAAACGCCAGGCTCAACGCTGGTTCTCCTCGATGCATCCGAAAGCGTTGACCTCGGCGCGGTCACCGCTGCATTGCGACCAGCCTTGGACAAGGCCGTCGAAAAGCCAACACAGGCCGACGCACCATCATCGCTGCGGCGAGTTGCGGTATGGAACTATTCGTCCCCACAGACTGATGGCATCTACACTGGCGTCCGCCAGAACGTCCTCTTTGAGGAATCGGCATCCGACGGCCTCGCGGAGTCGCACGAAACCATCAACCACCTTGTACCTATTGGTGACGCATGGTTGTGGCGTTCGTTGAAAACCGCTTACGACTACGCAGTGCAAAACCATGTCCCAGAGGTAACCAACCGGGTCGTCCTTATTACCTCGGGCAAGGACAGCACTGGAGATAACGCAACCGATGCTTTGTCCGCGATCTCGCAGATGCAAAATGCTGCTCACCCGGTGCGAATCGACGTGGTCTTGCTTAACGACGACCCGACTGGTGGCAAGCTCTCCACGGTTGCTCAACAAACCGGAGGGACAGTTACCCAGGTGACAAGCGCTGCCGAAGCTGGCGCTGAAGGCAAAAATACGTTGGAAAACGCCATTGCCAAGGCTATGGGTGTGAAGAACTAAGAATTCCCCCGGAGGGAGCAATCCGGGGGAATTTTTCTATTTGCGGTTCGAAGCGTAGGGAGCCAACCACGTGTGGCTTACTAGCCGATACGGCGACGACGGCGTGCTGCCAACTCGTCTTCCGGCGCCTCGTTCGCTTCGGCATCGATGCGCTCGGATGGGAACGCCGCGATAGAACCGGTGAGTTCCTTCATGATGCCCGGGACTGCAATACCGAACACACCCTGACCACCGTTGAGGAGGTCAATAACTTCTTCATTGGAACGGCACTGGTACACAGTGCGACCGTCGGACACCAGGGTGATGTTTGCGAGGTCATCGACACCAAGATCACGAAGCTTCTCAACTGCGAGACGAATATTCTGCAGCGAAATGCCGGTATCCAGGAGGCCACGGACGATCTTCAGAACCAAGATGTCGCGGAACGAGTAGAGGCGCTGAGTACCAGAACCCTTTGCACCACGAATAGAGGGGACGACCAACTTCGTGCGAGCCCAGTAGTCGAGCTGACGGTAGGTGATTCCCGCCACCTGACATGCGATTGGCACACGGTACCCGACTTCTTCATCAGGACCCATGTCGAACAGAGAATCCTGCACTACACGTTCGCCTGACTCTTGATTATCAAGTCCGAGTTCCAATGGCTCGTGGCCGAAATGGTCACTCATATAAATACTCCCCTGGTAGTTCCACTGCCGTCATTCATCTTTCGCTAAGGGTAGAACTCTGTCAACAGGATTTCGCCCGACACACCGCATCCCTAAACCTAAAGTTGAGGTTTAGAGTGCGGAAATACCAAAAGCCCAGCTCAGATAACTGTAGCCAGGCTTTTTGCTTTGCGACGACACCGACACTCCCCACCACCGTTTGGGGGTGAAATTAAGAATTCCGGGTGAAACTTGCACCACAAGCGTCTTGTTAAATCACATCAGTAACATTAACTCTCGTCAGATTTAGGGTCCGCATCCGGCGCCGTGAAGTCAGTGGCATCAATACCCTCGAGGAACGCAGCGAAGTCCTTTAACGACTCCTCTACTTCCTCATCGACAGATTCGCCCTCACCCAGTACGTCGTCAAGCAGACGCGAGGCAGGGACCGATACGGAATCGACGACTTCGCGAGCAATGAACAAAGGTGCATCGGCGAGATCACACACGATGATCATGTCTGAAGGGCGGATATCCAGCGTCATGCCATTGGCGAGCTGAAGTTCACCCATGAACACGCCTTCAAAACAGGAAGTAATAGTGCCCTGCTGGATGGAGGTTCCGAGAATATCGACGGTGTCCGCCAGAACCTCGTGAATTCCAGGTCGGTTTTGCGTCATGCTGGCATCGCGGGCAGCGAAATTGGCAGCATCGGCAGCACCAATCCAGATGGGAATGACTCGATTGCCCTCTTCAGAATGCACCAAGAGCACAGGATGTTCTTCTGGCCCATGAACCATCAAGCCACGAACGGTTACTTCGACAAATTCGTTAGTGAATTCAGACATAGTCACTTTTATATGCGCGAGCTAGCGGCCCAGATCTTTATTGACCTGGTGCTTAACCAAAGTGCCGTGCAGAGTGACCAGCAGTGCAGTCATCTCACGGGCCATTTCTTCCGCCTTCTGACGCCCCTTGCCACCCTTCGACTTCGCCAATGGCTGAGCTGCCTGTGCAACAAGGTCCGCCTCGCGGGTTGCAGCTGTGCGCACCGTCTTCAAATGGCGAGCATCAAGACCGAAGTCACGCAGCTTCGCGGCCGTCTCTGCAATCAGCAGTGCATCGCCATCGAAGCAGTTCATCGTGTCAGGCTTGACCAACCCAGCGGTGATCAGAGAATCAAGGAAAGACTCGTCAATCCCCGACCTATCGCACAATTCAGATCGAGACAACGTAACTACTGCGGACTCACGGAACTGATCTGCAGTAACCAGTGGAGTTACAGATGCCAGCCCTTCACCAGCGGCGTTGCCCTGGTCGATTTCGTCGAGCTGCTCTTTAATGACTTTCAACGGCAGGTAATTGTCACGCTGGACAGTCAGGATGTACCGCAAGCGGTCGACGTCAGCACGTGCAAAGCGACGGTAGCCTGATGCACTTCGCGACGGTGAAATCAGGCCCTCAGATTCCAGGAAGCGGATCTTAGACACTGTGACATCCGGGAACTCCTGCTTGAGTTCATTGAGAACAGCGCCGATTGACATCTTGCCCGTCGTGCGTGTGCGCGACGAAGCGCCCTGTGCACCATTCGCGCTTTCCGCGGAATTCGTGCCCGGGTTTGGTGCTGATGCTGGAACCGCTGCCACAGTATTCGAATCTTCCTGCTTAAACCTGATCAAACTGCCATATGAAAGGCAGTCGAACAGGTTCTTCCCGACGACTGCCTAAAAGGTAGGACCTAGAAAAATCTAGTCTCCCACCGAGAGGAAATCTAGTTGCCCTTGGACGCGGTAAGGAACACCAGGCGGAACTTGCCAATCTGAACCTCATCGCCATTAGACAAAGCAGCGGAGTTCTTAGGCTCACGATTAACGTACGTGCCGTTCAGCGATCCCACGTCAACGACCTCGAAGCCAGCATCGCCCTTACGGAACTCAGCGTGGCGACGAGAAACCGTCACGTCATCCAAGAAAATATCGCTATCTGGGTGGCGACCAGCGGTGGTCACTGGCTGATCGAGAAGGAAGCGGGAACCAGCGTTCGGGCCACGCTTAACAACGAGCAGTGCCGAGCCTTCAGGCAAACCTTCAATGCCAGCTACTGCAGGATCCTGACCAGCGCTGGTTTCCATTTCCTTAAGCAGATCTGCGCGGAAGACCGAAGTGGTCTCCACAGATGCTTCCGGCTTGCCGGTGCTGTTAGTCATATTTGTTCCTCCGGACAATCGTGAACGAAATCTGGATCGATTTCCTAACCTCTGTCTAAATCATAGCGTTGACCGTCACACCGCGGGAGTGTGAACGCGACGGACTACAACGAAACAGCAGGTACTTACCTAAGAATAGTCGATTTTAGATGTAGCTGTAACCTAAACCACTGCCACACGACGACTTCATTGCCGTCGTTTAGCGATCCTTCACACTACCGAAACATCGCCGCTACGGATCCCATCACGCCACCGCTATTGGACAACGGGTTGTCATTGACCATGTATGTCCATGTTGCGCTCGGCCGTCCCATGCCTTCCGCTTCTAGGTCCACCCCATCGGCGGTGATGGGCACTTCACAGAAGGTCTGGGCAGCCTTGTCGACGGCTCCCGCAGCCAACCCCTTGAATGCGGCGATTGCAGCCCTGTGGAACTCGTCGATAGGGCTTTCCTTGGCCAGTGCGCGAAGGTGTACAGACTCACGCAGATCGTTCAAATCAGCCAAGTGATCAGACCACCCACGGTCGAGGTGAGCCAAAGCGATCTCCCGGGCAGCTTCAATCGCGGTTTCTTCCGGGACCGTTCGGAGAATCTCCTCAGCACGATCCGGTTCACGCTCGGACAATTCAGTCCACGCTAGGTCCGTCGTCAACAGACGTTCCCGACGCTCGTCCAAAATGTCTCGTTGATCGCCGATCAACTTGTTGTATTTCCACGTCGTAGCGTGAATAGACAGCATGGTTGACTCCGTGACCCGTTGCGCATGCTCCACAAAGTACGCAGCCTTCGCATCCACAATCCGACCGTCCTTGTCCGGGACCACCATCAACTCTTCTCCGGCTCCACCTTCGAGGACGAGGTCGTCGTCTAGAGCAACAAAGAAGACGGAGGAACCAGGATCGCCCTGGCGCCCGGCGCGGCCACGTAGCTGGCCGTCGAGACGAGCGGTTCGGTGCCTGCCAAGACCAATGACTCGCAGACCTCCGAGTTCGACAACGCGATCGCGTTTCGACTCATCGGAACCACCTAGACGAATATCCGTGCCTCGACCTGCCATCTGTGTGGATACGGTCACATTTCCCGGCGCACCCGCGTCGGCGATGATGGAAGCTTCGACTTCGTCATTCTTGGCGTTCAGAACTTCGACATCGAGACCTTGGAGGACCAGCGCATCGGCAAGTCGCTCGGACTCCGCGACATCGCGCGTACCCACCAGGACTGGTTGTCCAGTCGCTTGGACTCGGAGAATTTCGTCGATGATGGCCTCGAAAGCGTCCTCGCTGGTGGCATAAATGCGGTCCGGCTCATCATCGCGAATGCACGGTTCATTGGGTTCGACGACGGAAACTCGTAAACCATAGAATTCGCGGAACTGATCGCCAGCCGCGACAGCAGTACCTGTCATGCCACACTTAATTTCGTAGCGACCAACCAGCTGCTGAATAGTCAGAGAATCGAGGACACGACCCCCCTCGGAAACCACGAGTCCTTCCTTCGCTTCGACGGCTGCCTGCAGGCCGTCAGGCCACCGCTGCAAATCCGCGACTCGCCCACGAGACGCATCGACCAACTGGACCTTGCCGTCGCGAACAATGTAGTCGACATCGCGTTGCAGCAATTCGCGAGCATGCAAGGCGACGTTGACCTGCACGAGGGTGGTGCCGATGTGCTCTTCGTCGTAAAGCGATTCGATGCCCAGGAGACGTTCGACTCGCTTTGCTCCAGAATCGGTGAGAAAGGCGTTCCGGTGCCCTTCGTCCACCGTGTAGTCCTTATTCTTTTCCAGCCTGCGGACGATATCGGTGATGCGCCCCGCAGGAGCTTCACCCGGCGCTGAACCAGCAAGCACGAGTGGGACGAGTGCTTCGTCAACGAGCACGGAGTCCGCTTCGTCGATGATTGCGACGTCGGCTGGTTGCTGCACACGCTGGGCAACATCGGTGGCACAGCGGTCGCGCAACACATCGAAGCCCAGCTCGTTGACTGCCACATACACAACGTCGGCTGCATACGCTTGACGACGCTGCTCCGGGCCATCTTGCTCCCCAATCGCTGCCGATGACAGATCGAGGAACTCGAAGATTGGCCCCATCCAGCCGGCATCGCGACCGGCAAGATAGGAGTTCACAGTAATCGAGTGAACGCGGTGACCACGTAGCGCAAATCCGGCGGCAGCAAGCGCACCTGACAAGGTCTTGCCCTCACCTGTTGCCATCTGAACAACATCGCCTTCGATGAGACGAAGCGCGCCTTGCAATTGCACATCAAATGGCCGCATACCAATGGCGCGTTCCGACACTTCACGAAGTGCCGCCAGCAGCTCCGGGGCATTGTCCTTGTTATCACGGGCAAACTGGGCAAGCGCGACGTCGTCAAGTCCGGAGAGCTCAGGGACTAAATCGTTGGCCTTCTGAACAAGGGAGACGCTGCGTTTCTGGTCACGGCTCTGCTTACCGCCGAGGGCCTTCCAGAACCAATTCATCCTTGCCACGGTTAACCTCTTTCTCGTGCTGACGTGCGCCGATGCTATTACACACTGCGAGAGCCCGGCGAGTCAGCGTTGGCAGCGACTGTATAACTATCCACACTAACGGAATCACAAGGGCGGACGTTTTCCTAGGAACCTAACCCGGCGATCTTTGTCACTTTCGAAGCATCAATCTGGCACTATGTTCAGAAGTACAAGCTGGGCGCGCTGCCCCAACTGTCGCCTTGAAAAGAAAGTGAGTTCACCATGACCATCGAATTCGTACCTACGGCGGATCTTGTCGACGAGATTGGCGCAAACGTGCGTAGCTGCGATCTGCAGTTCCGCGATATTGGTGGTCGTCGTGAGTTTTGCGGACGCATTACGACGGTCAAGTGCTTCCAGGATAATGCCCTGTTGAAGTCAATTCTGTCGGAAGATTCCGACGGTGGTGTCCTTGTGATCGATGGCGATGCTTCCTTGCATACCGCACTGGTCGGTGACGTGATTGCAGGACTTGGCCAGGAGCACGGCTGGGCAGGAGTAATTGTTAACGGTGCAGTCCGTGACTCGAAGCTGATCGGAGAAATGGACTTCGGGTGCAAGGCATTGGGCACGAATCCGCGGAAGTCCACGAAGTCTGGTTCTGGTGAACGCGATGTTCCGGTGTCGTTCGGTGGCATCACCTTCGTTCCTGGTGAAACTGTGTATGCAGATTCTGACGGGATCGTCGTTCGGTAGTTCCGCACCTCACCTATGACCCCGTTGGCAACATTTTGGCTCGGTTTTTGGCTGGAATTGTTGCTAGCTCGGTCATAAGTCTCTGATTGGGCGCCTATTCCCTGGCCAGACCACTTTTCTCTCGCTAACCTGGGGTTATGAACTCCGCCAGCGCCCTTTCCAGCACTCCATCCGGCAATCAACAGCCGCCTACGGTTCGCCCGGCTGCGGTCGCTGGCATGTTTTATCCGGCTGATCGCCACGAACTCTCGGAGTTAGTTGATTCGCTGCTTGCTGATCTGAGGCTTGCCGATCCGAGGCTCGCTGCTCCGCAGCTGGTCGCTTCTGCCCCTTCTACGGCAGACAGCGAAAGCAACAGTGAGCCAATTCCATCCCGCGTTGTGGTGTGTCCACACGCGGGTCTCGTGTATTCGGGCCGTCTCGCAGCGAGGAGTATTCGCAGCCTCCAGGAGTGGGATCGCACTCGTCATTCCATAACGACGATCGCCATCTTTGGCCCCAACCACCGTGTTCCATGGCGAGGTGCCTGCTTGTCCGGCCACGACAAGTGGGCGACGCCGCTTTGCGAGGTGGCCGTCGACAAGCAATTGCAACAGTGGGCACTCACCCAGCCCAACGTGAAGGTGGCGCCGGCCGTGCACGCCCAGGAGCACAGCGCAGAGGTCGAGTTACCGTTCCTGCAGCGAGCGTTTCCGCAAGCGCGCGTACTGCCGATGGTTATTGGGCAGATGGAAGCGCATGAGGTAGCCGCGCTCATGGAGCAGGTGCTCGCAGATCCAGGGGCTGCTGTGCTAGTCAGTTCGGATTTGTCGCACTTTTTGCGTGACGACGATGCTCGCCAGGTCGATGAAATCACTTTGAAGAAGGTGGGCGCGCTGGAGAGCATTGGGCCTCGGGAAGCATGCGGGGCATTTTCGTGGAATGGGCTGAGCGAAGTGGCGGCAAAATTGGGGTTTGAACCTGTGGTGCTTGAATCAGCGACATCAGCGGATGCGGTTATCGATGGTGTGCGCATGGGAGATCGCCCAGGCGGAGCGGACTCCGTCGTTGGGTATGCATCGGTGGCATACGTGGAGGTCGGTGAGAAGCTGCCGGGGATGGCGCGCCAGGCAATCGAGTCAGAACTTGGAGTTCGTACTGGCGAGCCCCTGATTCCTGATCATCCGTGGCTACGGACTAACGGTGCCAGCTTTGTCACTATTAATACTGTCTCCGGCGTTGTGCGTGGAGCACCGCCGAGGCTTCGGGGATGCATCGGTACGTTGGAGGCCTACCAGCCGCTGGGCGTGGATGTCGTGAGGCATGCACAGGCTGCAGCCTTCGAGGATCCCCGGTTCAGGCCGGTCACCGCCGATGAGCTCGATTCCCTTCGTATCGAGGTTTCTGTGCTCTCGGCTCCGCAATCGCTCGGCAGGATCAGCCGGGATGAAGCGTTAGCCACAATCCGGCCAGGCATTGACGGCGTGACCATTTTTTCGCGGCGCGGTCGCGCCACCTTCCTGCCCCAAGTATGGGAGCAGTTGCCCGATGCCGATGAATTCTTGATGCATCTGCAAGCAAAAGCCGGCTGGGCGCGTGGATCGTGGCCAGATGACACTGAGGTTTCCATCTATACCGTTCGTAGCTGGGAGGAATAATGTCCACCGATACCGCAGGTCACATTGCCCAATGGTGGGACAAGGTTCCCGAGCCCGCGGATGGTACCGATAAGCCCGCCCGTATTCAGTGCGACCTGTGCCCGCGTCATTGCCGCCTCCGAGACGGTCAACGTGGTTTCTGCTACGTCCGTAAGAATGTCGGAGGGAACCTGATCCTCGACACGTATGGCCGATCTTCGGGTTTCTGCCTTGATCCCGTCGAGAAGAAGCCGTTGAATCATTTTTTGCCGGGAACGTCGATCCTCAGTTTCGGCACTGCTGGATGCAATCTGGGGTGCAAGTTCTGCCAGAACTACGACATTTCAACATCACGTCAATGGGATACGCTCTCCCAAACCGGTGCCCCCGATGCCATTGCGGAAGCAGCCCACCGAAATGGTGCCAAGTCCGTCGCGATGACCTACAACGACCCTGTGATCTTCGCCGAATATGCCATCGACACCGCCCGCGCTTGCCACGAGCGGGGCATCAAAACCGTCGCAGTCACCGCTGGCTACATCACTCCAGTCGCTCGCGAAGAGTTCTTCGATGCCTTCGACGCGGTCAACATTGACTTGAAGGCTTTCACGCCTGAGTTTTACAAGAAGCTCACAGGCGCAGATCTGAAGGTTGTGCTGGACAATTTGGAGTGGCTTGCTTCGCGACGAGATCGTCGTGAAGCTCCCTGGATCGAACTAACGACGCTGGTCATTCCGGGGCACAACGATGCGCCGGAAGAATTGGCTGAAATGTGTCGCTGGGTTGTGGAGACGCTGGGGCCGGATGTGCCGCATCACTTTTCAGCTTTTCACCCCGATCATCGGATGCGGGACGTACCTGCGACACCGCCGGAGACTTTACGGTTGGCACGGGAAATCGCACTGGAATATGGCGAGCAATTTCCGTACACCGGCAATGTGCATGATGCCGATGGAGACGCGACAATTTGCACTTCGTGTGGTGAGGTCGTGATTCGGCGCGATTGGTACGAATTGTTGGAGTACCGACTGGATGAGCGTGGGTGCTGTGCTTCGTGTGGCACGCGAATTCCGGGTGTTTTTGAGGAAAAGCCGGGGACGTTTGGACGTCGTCGTGTGCCGGTTCAGGTGGCGAGGTAGGCCCAACAAAAACCGCAGGAAGCCGGGACATTCCCCAGCTTACCTGCGGTTTTAGCTTTGTCGGGCTGACCGGATTTGAACCGACGACCCCTTCACCCCCAGTGAAGTGCGCTACCAAACTGCGCTACAGCCCGTCCGCTGTCGCTGCACTCAATATCCTGAGTCGATAGCGACAACTGCTCCAGATTACATCAATGAGACTTGCTTCCTCAAAAATGCACTCAGAGTACTGATAGCCGGCGAAAACTCACTCCAGGTAGATGCTGACTGGCGTATCAAGATTGACGTGCGTTCCCTCACCCGGGTCAATCGACGCGACACGTCCGGTCGCCGCTGCAAGCGAGTTCGTCAGGTTGCCATTGGCATCGTAGATTTTCACATCCTTGAAACCATTGACCCGCAGCTCCATCTCAACCGTGGCTGGCGACTTTCCGGCAACCGAACTTGGAATCATGCCAAGTCCGGACGACGTATCACCCAGTCCGGGCAGCGCTGGCGGAGTTTCCCGCAGTCGAGACAACTCGTCCTGCAAGCGCTCCTGACCTGGAATGTCCGATGGCAGCTCCGGCACTGATGGTAGAGACGGCAGCGATGGAAGCGACCGCGACGGTGGCTCAGGTGTCTCGGTGGTCTTGCTTGTCGACGACGGCGCCGGTGCAGGTGCTGTCGGCTCCGGGCCATCATTGCCACTTCCCGACAAGAACTTCAGAATCAGCGCAACCAGCACAACCAATGCGATGATCGCGGCGATTGCAACGATCACGACACCGCGAGAGCTTCCCGACCCGTTGTTCCTACGCGAGTTCTTTCCCCCATCGTCGTAATTGTCCTGCCCATACGCAGCAGCAGAACCGGCACCTGCAGCTCCAACGCCTGCTGCTCCGGCACCGACTGCGCCTGCAGCGGCGGTGTTGTCGTAGCCGCGTTCGTCGTCGGAAAGCGGAGCCCAGTACTGACCATTGGCATCGCGGGTAGCGCCCTGCGAGCCGTCCCGGCCGACCCCCGAAGCACCAATAATCTGCGTCTCGTTCGGGTTGTCAGTGCCACCGAAGTCGGCATCGGGGTTGTAACCAGAAGGATCATTGCCACCCAGGTACTGAGTGTTCTGGTCATCACGGCCAATGAACTGAGTGTTCTGGTTGTCATCGCCGAAGTATTGCGTGGGCTGATCCTCATTGAACGGATCGCGTCCAAAGCCACGTCCACGTCGATCGTTCACCATGGGTTCGGTCCTTTCTTACGGCAAGCGTCACCATGTTCAACGGTTATGTGGCGTAGATAGTTCCAAAAACAGGTGTGAATGTAAAACGAGGTGACTTCAGTGTGCCTTGTTCGCGGGCATGCCAATCAGACCCGCCAAATAGAGCTTTCACCACCATTCACTACGGGAAAACTCCCAAAGCAGTGGTGAATGGTGGTGAAATCTACCGTTACGCAACTACGCGCACGCTACTTCTTCTTGCCACGCTTCTCGCGTACGCGAACAGCAATGCGCACTGGCGAACCCTCAAAGCCGAAGGATTCGCGAAGCTTACGCTCCAAGTAGCGACGGTATCCGTGCTCCAAGAATCCAGTTGTAAACAGCACGATCACTGGTGGACGCGACGAAGCCTGCGTTGCAAAGAGCACACGAGGCTGACGTCCGCCACGCAGCGGAGGCGGATTCTGCTGCATGATTTCGCGAAGCCACGTATTCAGACGACCTGTCGAAATTCGCTTATCCCACGAATCCAATGCCTCGATCATCGCAGGTTCTAGCTTCTGCACGGCTCGGCCAGTCTTCGCAGAAATGTTTACGCGACGAGCCCACGGCACGTGCGCCAACTGCAGCTCGATCTCGCGCTCCAGCAGGTCGCGACGATCCTCATCCATCAAGTCCCACTTGTTGTAAGCGACGACAAGTGCGCGTCCGGAGTCCAGAATCAGGCGCAGCACGCGCTGATCCTGCTCGGTGATTGGCTCGGAAGCGTCGACAAGAAAGACACACACTTCAGCGTTATCGATGGTTGAGCGGGTACGCAGCGACGCATAGAACTCATGTCCCTGCGCCTGCTTCGTCTTCTTGCGGATACCGGCAGTATCCACGAAGTTCCACATGCGCTCGTCCATCTGCACAACCGAGTCCACCGGATCCACAGTCGTACCCGCAACGTCGGATACAACGGCGCGATCCTCGCCGGTCAGCTTATTCAGTAGCGATGACTTGCCCACATTCGGCTTACCGATCAGCGCCACACGACGTGGACCGGTTGGCTTGCTCTTGGAGCGTGGTTCCTCAGGGAAAGACTTGACGACGAGATCCAGCACATCAGCATTGCCACGACCGTGGAGTGCGGACGTTGGGTATGGATCGCCGAGGCCCAATGACCAGAATTCAGCCATGTCGCCGAACTGGGAGTCCGACTCGAACTTGTTGGCCACGAGGATGACTGGCTGGTCGGCGCGCTGCAATCGGCGAGCCATGATCTCGTCGGTCGACGTCACACCCACAGTGGTATCCACGACCATGATGATGACATCGGCTGTCTCCATCGCGACTTCTGCCTGTCGAGCAATAGCTGCGTGCATACCCTTCGCGTCAGGATCCCAGCCACCGGTGTCCTGCACCCAGAAGCGCTGTCCTGCCCAGTCGCCGAGGTAGCTAATGCGGTCACGGGTCACGCCTGGGAAGTCTTCAACAACTGCTTCACGACGCCCAATGAAGCGGTTCACCATCGTCGACTTGCCGACGTTTGGACGTCCGACGATCGCAACCGTCGGAAGGAGTTCTTCTTCCTCAGCTTTAACACCGAGAGCGCCAAAGGCTTCCTCGAGTGCTTCCCAGTCCGTTTCCTCATCGAGCTGGCCCGCTTCGGCACGTTCCAGGGCTTCGTTGATCAGGACCTCGTGATCCGCGATGGCGCGGTCAATGGCCTCGTCTGGATTCGTATGGGAGGTTTCAGAGCCAGGAACCGCTGGGTTCAGAGGACCATCGGCGATGGTGGCATCGAAATCAGCGACTTCGGCTTCTGCGGCCTCAGCAGCTTCGTCGTATGCCTCGAGCACGCCTGGGTAGCCAGCTTCAACAACATCGAGAATGTGCTCAATGACCTCTTCGATGTCCATGTTGGAGGTATCAAGCAGTACTGCGTCGTCGGCAGGTACCAGTGGTGAGACAGCACGGGTGCTGTCGAGCTTGTCGCGACGCTGAACGTCAGCGAGTACGTCGTCGAAATTCACGTCTCGACCAGCAGCGACGTCCTGATCGTACCGACGCTGCGCGCGGACTTCCGCAGACGCAGTCATGAAAATCTTGGCTGGTACTTCTGGCAGCACGACGGTGCCAATATCGCGACCTTCCACCACACAGCTACCAGCCGCGTAGGCGAGCTTGCGCTGCAGGGCGACCAGGTTCTCGCGAACCTCTGGGATGGCGGAGACAGCCGAGACATTCTGAGTGACCTCCGAGCCACGAATTTCACCGGAGACATCTTCGCCGTCCATCAGCACGGCTGTGGACTGCGGATCATCCGAAACCTGCAATGGCAGGTTGGCAGTGGCCTCAATAACTGCAGCAGTATCTGCTGGGTCGACGCCTTGACGCAGTACCCACAGCGTGGCGACGCGGTACATTGCCCCTGTGTCCAGGTACTTTGCTTCAAGAATCTCGGCTACAGCACGAGACACCGTGGACTTGCCGGTACCAGATGGGCCGTCGATTGCGACCAGGATGTTGTCAGTAGTTTCAGTCATTACATTCCCACCGCCTTGTACAGCGAAGCCAGCTCAGCGCGATTCAGCGCGCGCAGTGCGCCCGGAGTCTGCTCGCCTAGCTGGACAGTATGAATCTTGGTGCGCACTAGGCGCTGAACTGGATAGCCGGCAGCCTTGAGCAGTCGACGCACAATATGCTTACGGCCTTCGTGGAGTTCCACCACGATGAGGGAACGTCCCTGCCAAACATCAATGATGTCGGCCTTGTCTGCCTTAGCCGGGCCGTCGTCAAGTTCGATGCCCTCAGTCAGCTGACGCATGACCTTGCCGTTGACCTCGCCAACAACTTCGGCCATGTACGTCTTCGAGATCTCGTAGCTTGGGTGCATCAATCGATTTGCCAGCTCACCATCGTTAGTGAGCATCAGCAGACCTTCGGTCTGCGCATCCAGTCGACCAACATGGAAGAGACGCTGGCCAGAGGCGATCTTTTCACCAATGATGTCGCCGACGCATGGGCGACCTTCGTCGTCATGCATGGTCGACTGAACGCCACGAGGCTTATTCAGTACGAAATACTGCATGTCTTCGTTGACGATGATGCGAGAACCATCAACACGAATCACCGCAGTGTTTGGGTCAACGCGGATGCCCTGGCGGGTCACAATCTTGCCGTCGACTTCAACGCGGCCGTCTTCGATGAGCTTCTCAGCCATGCGACGCGATGCCACGCCAGCCTGTGCGAGAACCTTTTGCAGGCGAACACCTTCGCCCTGCTGATCATGGCCATGAGCATGGGTGCCGGGGCCAGACCTATGCTTCTCGACGTGCTGTTTACGCGCTGGGCGCGCATTGGACACGTACACGTCGGAAGCGTGTACTCGTTTGCTTTTCTGTTCCGGTGTACCGTCTCGGCGAGCGGGTGGAGTCACTTTCGCGATCCTTTGCAAAATAGAGTTTCAGTATCAGATTATTGCTGGCTGTGTAGTAGCACTGTGCTTTCACGCTGCGAATGCAGCTAAAACCAGCATTACCTGCACAGTGTAGGCGCAGTTACCCCAATTCTGCTAACCACTGTCGGCCAGTCGCCGTCATCCAGCCCGGCGCGGCTGCAACGAAGCTACTCTGTGACAGCGCTCCCGCACCTTCAGCCACTTTTGCGAGGAAAGGCACGCCGGTGAGCTGGCTCATATCACGCAAGTTGGTTGCCACGATTGCTTCATCGACATCGGTAATTGCGTCTGTATCGTCTCTCTCTGTCGCGCTTGCAAGGTCCGATTCAGCGATACCTGCAAGTCGTTCCGGCACCGAACCGCCGACAAGACCTACGACATTCATTCCCCGGCTACGCGCCACTTCCACGGTCAACTCAGCTGTATTGAGACTGCCGAGATTCATCGACGTGACCACCACGGTATGTGCACCCGGCAGCTGCTCGGAGAGCTCGGGCAGCGCCCAGTCGTCGCCAAGCCGAACCAGCAGGCCACCGGCCCCCTCGACCAGTACCACTCGTCCTGGTCCATCGAGCGCGACAATTCTTCCGGCGGTATCGGCAACATCCAGCAAGGGCATACCGGCGCGTTTCGCCGCAGCTACCGGAGCCATCGGCTCTGGGTATCGCGCAAAACCGTGCGTATTGGTGATACCAGTCAACTCCGTCACCGTATCCGCGTCACCGCCACGCCCACCTGGAAAGCCCGTCTGCGCTGGCTTGACGACGACCGCCTCTAGGCCTGCAGCCTCCACTGCGACCGCAAGCGTTGCGGTGGCAATGGTCTTGCCGATATCGGTACCCGTCCCCGTGACGATGACGATACTCATGCTCTTAGTCCCTTCTGTACGTGCTTAGTTCTGCGCTGCGGTTGGTTCGGCGTCCTGTTCTGCTGCAACAATCGCCCCGATTGCTCGACAAATGGAGGTCACTTCGACATCAGTGCTGATGTACGGTGGCATCGTGTACACGAGCTTGCCGAAAGGTCGCAGCCAAACACCGGCATCGACGCATGCTGCCGTTGCCGACGCCATATCAACCGGCCGGTCCATCTCCACAACGCCGATCGCACCGAGCACGCGAACATCAGCGACCCCGGGTTCGCCACGTAGCGGGTCCAATCCGGTTTTCAACATCTGTTCAATCCGGGGGACGTCAACGCGCCAGGCACCTTCTGCAATCATGTCGAGATTCTCCGCAGCCACAGCGCACGCCAGCGGATTACCCATGAACGTCGGACCATGCATGAGGCCTCCTCCTTCACCGTTGGAGATTGCTGTGGCGACGTGAGTCGTCGTCAAGGTTGCTGCGAGGGACATGAATCCGCCGGTCAGCGCCTTGCCAACGCAGAGCACATCTGGAGTGACACCCGCTGCTGCGGTGACAAACAAATCGCCAGCACGTCCGAATCCCGTGGCGATTTCGTCGGCGACTAGTAGCAATCCGTGACGATCACAAATTTCACGCACACCCACCAACAACTCGTGGTCGTGGAAGCGCATCCCGCCCGCGCCTTGGACGACCGGCTCGATGATCACACCAGCCACCGTGCCATCAATGCATGCCTCAAACTCCTGCAAATACTGCTCGCGAACCTCCGCCGACGCACCCCGCGCAGGTGGTACCGGCGCGAATATCTGCGGAGTAAACGTCCCCGCCCACAGCTCGTGCATCCCGCCGTCGGGATCACACACACTCATTGGTGCCCGCGTGTCACCGTGGTAACCGCCACGCCACGTCAGCATCCGGTTCCGTTCCGGCTTGCCGACGGCTCGCTGATACTGCAGCACCATCTTGAAGGCGACCTCAACCGACACAGAGCCAGAATCGGAATAGAACACGGCCGTGAGTTCTGGATCGGTCAGGTCGAGCAATTTGCGGGTCAGCTCTACTGCCGGGCGATGCGTCAAACCCCCAAACATCACATGAGAACAGGTATCGATCTGCTTGTGTGCCGCAGCAACGAGTCGTGGATGACTGTGTCCGTGACACACGGCCCACCAGCTGCTCATGCCGTCGACAAGTTCTCGACCATCGCCCAGAGTCAGGCGAGTTCCAGATGCCGACGCGACAGGGATCGGCTGGACCGGAGATGGGATGGGCCCATACGGATGCCAAATGTGTTCGGCGTCAAATGATGCGAGATCGTGGGCGCTCTCCCCGGCTGCTTCAGGGGTATCAGGAGTCGAGTTTGGTGCTAACACGATCTTCAACCCTAGCCTTTCACCATGCCTCCTGAACACTGTTCAGGGGTAGCCAGGGGCATAACGACGCTGTGCGCTTCGCAAATGTGCAGCCCGCATTCCAGGATATGTTTATGTCCAAACTTGAACAGCGATCAAGGGTTGCGATCGCAGATAAACAGCGAGGCACCGCTCTCGGCTCCCCGAAGATCGCGATCCCCGCTCTCGTCGGTGTCGAAACGTGGGAACGCTTCAGCTACTACGGCATGCAGGCCATCATGGCCTACTACCTGTACGACACCGCGGTCAATGGAGGCCTCGGACTGCCGACAACGACTGCGACCGCACTCATGGGTGCGTACGGAAGCCTTGTCTACCTCTGCACCATCGCCGGTGGCTGGATTGGCGACCGCCTCCTCGGTGCCGAAAAGACGCTTCTTGCTGGTTCGTGGCTTCTCGTTCTCGGGCACTTGGCATTGTCTCTCATCCCTGGTGGCGCTGGTGTCGCCATTGGTCTTTTCCTCGTTGCCATCGGCTCGGGATCACTGAAAACCTCCGCCATTACCCTGCTCGGACACGTCCGACCCCTGACTGACCGACGTCGCGACTCCGATTTCCAGATGTTCTACTTCGGCATCAACGTCGGCGCCCTCCTTGGACCGCTCCTCACTGGCTGGATCTCCGTCGAATACGGCTACCGTATCGGCTTCGCTGTGGCTGCTGCACTCATGATCGCTGGGCTCATCCACTACCACGCACTCCGCCGACCGCTCTCCGCCTCGTGGCGTGCAGATATCCGCGACGTCGTCGAAAAGCCCGCAAACCGCGCGCCAGGCCGAACGATTGTTCTTGTGGTCGTGGCAATTGCCGTGATCATCGCGGTTCTCGTCGTACTCGTGTCCGCTGGCGTGCTGGCTTTGTCCGATCTTGCAACGGTCATGTTCGGGGGAACACTTGCGGTCACCATTGGGCTGTTTGCGCAAATGCTTAACGACGGTTCCCTTAGCGCCACCGAGCGTCGCCGGGTTGCTGCGTTTATCCCGCTTTTCATCGTGTCTGTTGCGTTCTGGGCAATTCTCAATCAGACTTTCGGCGCGCTTGCGGTCTACGCAGATATCCGTACCGACCGCATGATCGGTGACTTCGAGGCTCCCGCAGCATGGGCGCAATCGTTAAACCCGATCTTCATTTTGCTTCTGTCCACGCCATTGGCGGCAGCACGATTGAAGTTCAGAGAAAAGGCTCCGAGCACTCCAACGCAGATCCTGTTCGGCGCGGCACTGGCTGGTGTTGGTGTGATGACTCTCATCGGCTACACCGGCATGGATAACGGCACGGTTCCGCTCGTTGCGCTGGTCGCAGCATACGGAATTATTACCTTCGGCGAGCTGCACGTTGGTCCAGTGGGAATGTCCACCGCAACAGCCCTGGCACCAGAAAAGTACGCGACGCGCTTCTCTGCGTTGTTCTTCATGACGATGTCCGTCGGCACTGCATTTGCCGGCATGATGTCGACCTCGTATGACCCGAATAATCACTCTGCGGAGTTGTCGTACTTCCTCACCATCGGTATCGGAGCGATTGCGCTTGCTGGACTCACAGCTGTTTTCCTCCCCTGGATTAAGCGAGCTATGCCGGAAGAAGAAACTGCGGAGCACTGAGTATTAAGCAGTATGAACTTGCTGGCCTAGAGGCCGTTCGGCTCGTCGATAAGCTCGACATCCGGCAACAATGGAGCCAGATCCGGCAGCGCCTCCAACGAATCGATGCCCAGCAATTCGAGAAACAGCTGGGTAGTCACGTAAAGATGCGCGCCGGTAGTTGGCTCCTCGCCCGCTTCCGCGATGAGTCCACGCGCCAGCAAGGTACGCATCACACCATCGACGTTGACTCCGCGGACACCCGATACCTGTGCACGAGTCGCTGGCTGTCGGTATGCCACCACGGCAAGGGTTTCCAATGCAGCGCGGGAGAGCTTGGTTTGCGAACCGTCGAGAAGAAAACGCTCCACCGCAGTCGCGTACATGGGTCGGGTGAAAAAGCGCCATCCTTCTGGAGTTTCCCGCAGCTCCATGCCGGAACTCCGCGCGTCGAGTTCGCATTGAATCTCGACGAGGGCATCCATGACTTCAGGTACATCAACATCGAGCGCGTGCGCGATCGCAATCGGCTGCACCGGAGTGTCGATGACCAGCAGAATCGCCTCGACCCCGGCGCGCAAGGGTTCGATGTGTGGAAGCGTGGCCGAGCCTGGGGCGGAGAGCGCGGAGTCTGACACAGGGCTTTCACTCATGGGCATTAGATTACGCTACGTAGCGGCAAGAACATCTTAGGGAAATAGCCGGCAAGGCTTGATCGCCTTGGCATTGCTCCCCAGCAACACCGCAGTACCAGTCAGTTTCACCCAGAGCTCGCACTGCTTTCTGATATTTCTTGGCAACACCACTCGATCCGTTATTTAAGTGCTCCACATAATTGGTTCAACATTTTTGACTTGTACACCTGCCGTGGAAGGGCAACACCGCCAAACTGCAATGAATGCGCGTGTCAGCTCCACATCGAATGGCATCATTGAGCACATGAGCATCAATGAGTTTCGCTGGCAGAATATCTTTCCCATAGTGTTGGATGTCGCAGCAGACGGACGGAACCACACCCACGCAGACTACATCAGTGCTGTACGTGGCATCGGACAGCAGGATTTTCCTGACATCTATAAGCGTAAGTTGGCTAACCGTGTAGCCTACGAGGACCGGTCTCTGTGGGCAGTATTCTTTGCTCGTAAATTGGGCTTCCTGGAAGATGTATCAACAGGTAATACGCGGCTTTCCAAGTCTGGACGATTGTGGTTGACCGATAATCCTTATCCCTTGTCTACAGAGCAGATACATTGGCTTTCTTCCGCAACACGAGAACTAGAAGAGCTGCAAGAGAACAGCGCGAACGCCCCAGCTACTTCCGAGCACGGTGTGTCCTCGAATCCCAGCGATTCGACGAATGACTACTTCTGGGTACTCCGAGCCGGGGCTCAAGGCGAACGCGAGGAAAGGGCGCTTGCTGAGGGAAAGGGGCTGCCAGGCATGTTTTACGGCGCAGCTAGTGAAGACGCCACTTCCCTTTCCGAAATTAAACAAGCGGTAAAGGAAAATGACAAAGAGGCCAGTCGCATGACGGTAGCTAGCTTGGCCGGTCAACTCTATCGATTTCGGCACCATATGCGCCTCGGAGATCGTGTCATCATGCCCAGCAAGAAACACAAAGGAAAGTTCTATGCAGGAATTGTGACAGGCCCCGCAGTTGTTGAGAGAAACGAACCCGATACTGAATGCCACAACCAAATTCCTATTGAGTGGAATCCGGAGTTATTCGATAGAAACGAGCTCGGACTAGATTTGCGTAGGTCAATTACTAGTTTGAAGACACTGTGCCAGGTGAGCCGTAATGATGCTCTCCAGAGATTGGAATACGTTATCGACGGGCTCGGCGACCCACAACGAGAAGCCGAAGACGTTTTAGGTGACGAACTGGACCTATCCTGGGCTCCTTTCTTCCGAGAGCTCGCAGACCAATTCATGATCTACCGAGCCGATCGCCCGCGACTCATGGAAGAAATCAAGAACGCGGCCAACGAGTCTGCTCGCCCTTCCCTTTTCGACTTGCTGTGGGAGTGGTCTACTCCAAACGGCCGCGAAACCGCTACCGATGTAGATCCATTCACTCTTTTTGCCCTCATCAACCGGACAATTTTGGTGGCCAACAAGCAAGCAATCTGTGCTGTGTACAAAGAGGTCTTCAAGATATCTGCGCCCGTGCCTACCGGGTTTGACTCCGTACCTCAGAGACTAACGTTGACCACTCGATTTGAATCAAAGAATACCGATGCCGGGAACCCTGATTTCTATGACGGTATCTGGGATTTATGCGCTGACGCGCTAGCCTACGCTGACAATCCTGATGACGCCGAAAAACGACTTAGCTTCGCAGAAAGCTTCAATAGAGCTACATCGGGGCGTTCTTTGGTGTCTTACACAATGGCACTGTTTTGGATTCGGCCGGAGTTCTATCTTTCCCTAGACGGAAAGAACCGCTCCTACCTAGCTAATGTCGCAGGCATCGATGTAGACAAAGCAAATCCGGTAAGAAATGCCGAAGATTATCTGAAGCTGTTAACTCTCGTAGAGGATTGGCTTTCTGATTCAACAATCGATCCAGCCAATTTCATGGGCCTCTCTGCTGCTGCCTACGTCTTTGAGCCACCGACACTAGAGACGGAGGGCGAGGCCCCCTCGCCAACCGAATCTCAAGGCAACGCCAGCAACAGGCTGGAGGAGCTAGCAGCCACAACTGGAGAGCATGAGAGTCCGTATTCGCTCGACGACATAGTAAAGGCTGGTTGCTTCATGTCGGTCGACGATCTCGAAGGAATCCTCAACCGTTGGAAGGATAAGAAGAATCTCATTCTTCAAGGTGCACCAGGCACAGGCAAGACGTGGCTAGCGCGAAAGCTTGCTAACGCACTAGTCGGTGATGACACTGGCGAAACTATTACGGCAATTCAGTTTCATCCCTCGACATCCTACGAGGACTTCGTTCAAGGTTTCCGACCAACGTCCACTGGTCAACTGCGATTACAAGATGGTCCTTTCCTGCACGCGGTACGCAAGGCATCGGAAGATTTGGCTAATAATGAAGACCTTGCAGCTAAGCATGTTGTTGTCATCGAAGAAATCAACCGTGGCAATCCTGCACAGATTTTTGGTGAGATGTTAACCCTGCTCGAAGCAGATAAACGGGAGCCGAATAGCGCGCTGAAGCTACTGTATGATCCTGATGGTGAGGGTCTATATCTGCCGGAAAATCTGTACATCATCGGGACCATGAATCAAGCTGACAGATCTTTGGCGATGGTTGATATGGCTCTACGACGTCGCTTCAGCTTCGTCAACCTCACTCCGAAGCTCAACGAATCTTGGTTGATTTTTTGCCGGGACCGCGCCGGGCACTCCGAAACCGTACTGCGTAGCATCGCCCACGCAATCAAGGCAGCCAATGACTTGATTCGGGAGGACCCTAACCTGGGTTCTGCGTACGAAATCGGACATAGTTTCGTCACACCAGCGGTGATGAAACCCGCAGTAAAGCAGCGCGCTGAGCATGAAACTCGCCGATGGTTTGAAGCTATTGTTCGGACTGATTTAGGGCCGCTTCTCACCGAATACTGGTACGACCAGCCCGACCGGTACTCGATAGCGATGGATTACTTCCGTGCAACCTATAAACAGTGATCTGCTGATGGGCGATAGCCAAAAGAGTGCGAATGTCGACAGTGGCATCAGTAAGTATGTACCTGTCAGAAGCATCTGGTTGATGCAGTTGTTTGCATCAGAGTTGTATAGGTCAGGGTGTATTCCTGACGCTGCATTGGAAGATATTGATGCCGAAATCCCTGCACTCGTGTCGTCAATGCTATGTGAAGCCGTCGAAAAACGGTTGTCTAAGGAGTTGAGTGTCGGTTTTTCTCGCGCATCTAGGCCTATAAGTCGAGTGCGTGGACGCATTGATGTGCTGCAAACATATCGCAACCAGCATATGGAGAAAGGGCGCGTTCACTGCGAGTTCAACGAGCTCACCGCCGATCACGATACAAATCAGTATCTGTTGCGAGCACTCGAGCATGGCGTGAGAAACAATCATGCCGCCGGGAACAGGGAACTAACCGCACGTTGTCGCCGTTTAGTTCGCACTTTCCGTAATGCAGGAGTTCGATATATCCCGACGGCCACAACTCCAGCTGGAAGACTGAGCCCGCAGGATCTGCAGCCCATTGCCACTGCCCGGCTGCTCTTAGAGTTGAAAGTCCCCTCCCATGGCGAAGGCTACGCACCATTTTGGCGAGCACGATTGGAAGAACATGAACTGCGCAGATTGTTCGAACGTGCGCTTCTGGGAATCTACGAACATGTGTTGACACCGATGGGCTGGACCGTAGCAGGCGGGCGTGAAGTGAAATGGCCGTTAGCAAGTGGAACCCGGGATGAGACGCAGAATACCCACGACCGGGTCTTGAAGGTCGATGGGCACCTGAAGCTACCCAAGATGTTCACAGACATCACCCTCACCAGTCCTAACGGACACATGATTATCGTGGACGCCAAGTTCACATCAATGGCTACGAAACCGACAGAACGGTACGGCTCAACGCTGAAATCGGAACATTTGTATCAAATCTCTGCATACGTAAATGCGGAGACCGCGAGACGTGGAGCACTTGTATCGGGAGCCATCGTGTACGCGACAGTTGGTGATACTGGCAATTCAGATTTCAGTCCTCACCAGTTATTCTCGCTCGGCAACAACAATTATGAATTCGTGGCATTGGATCTCATGGACTCGCCAATGAGCATATGCACGCAAGCAACTTCAATTCAAGGCTTGGTAAATCCAATTACAGATGAAAAATAGGAGAGCCACAATTGGTAGTTGGCTAATGGTGTGCGTGCGGTCCATAAATGGCCACCACTCAACTGATGGAACTTCATGTCAACTAAGAGCATTCCGAACCATGGTTACTTGATGTGCGGGTTCGTGCGGGCGTAGATGTGGTTGATCGTGAGACGTGGCGTGCCACGAAAATGAAGTGAGCCAAGCGCAAAGGTCCAAAGACCGGTAAGGGCGCCAATGATGTGACGAAGCTGATTTACAACAAAAACGTGACGGTCACTGGAATTCCTGCTGAGGCAGAAGAATACATACTGATTCTCGGTCGGCATTGACGTGGTTGATTGACCGTTATCAGGTGAAGAAAGACAAGGTATCAGGCATTGTCAATGGTCCGAATGATTGGGCTGACGAGGTCGACAATCCGCGCTACATCGTAGAATTGATTGAACGAGTGACACGAGTTGCAATGGAGACGGTGAAAGTTATTGAGAGCCTAAATGGACAGGACCAAATATGATGCCCAGCATTTCGCTGAATCGTTAGACACTAAAAGAAGAGGCGAGGTGTGAGTTCTATGTCTAATACGCTTTTCGTATTCATGGATGAGTCGGGTGATATGCAATTCACACCTAAAGGTAGCCAACACTTTATGGTCACGGCAGTGTGTACTAGCAATCCGACAATCTCGGCAACAGCCATGCAAGCCCTCAAATACGATTTGATGGCATCTCGAAGTCAGGACCTAGAATTTCATGCCACTCAGAACACGCTGGGAACGCGAAAACGCGTGATAGATGCCATCAACAGAATTAACGACCTGACAGTTCACACATTGTGGATTGACAAGCGGTTCACGCATCCAAAGCGCCAGGACTCCGCCAGACTGCTCGGAGTTTTCGCGCTAGCGATGGGACGATGGATTGATCAAGTTTATAGGAATGCGCATTTCAACCAGGTGGTCCTAATTTTCGACTCCGTGCTCACCGGAAAAGAACGTAACGCGTTCCAAAAGAATATTAAACCCGTCTTCAAAGACCTAAATCTAGAATATCGAGTTCTCTTTCACCCTGTAAAACAAGACCTCAATGGGCAAATTGCAGACTATTTCTCGTGGCCTGGTATCGAAAAATCGAGCGCGACGATTCCGAACCGTTTGAAGCGCTAAACCATTCCGCATATTGGACGCAATTTAACCTCTTCCAAAGCGGATCGATCCTGCACTGGAACGGGTCTGAACGAAGCGAGACATAAACCAAAAATGACCACCCTACCTACCGGCAAACCGGAAAGCCCAGGGGCTCTTATCAGCAGGGTGGAACCTTTGCACATCACAATATATCAGCGTCCGCTGCAGCACAATAGGCTTAGCCATCGCGCCCACGCACCTACTCCCAATTCGCCGCCGCCACCACAGCCGGATCCACATCCAGCCCGGTCCAGGCCACATTGATCTCTTCCAGCGCTTCCTCCTGATCAATACCAATGGCCTTCGCACGGTACAGCTCAAGCAACGCTAAGAAACGACCAACAATTTCCATCGACACGCGGCACTCCGAAGTCAGCTGGGTAAACGTCATCCACGTCCCCTCACCAGCGACCCGCAACGTGTCCAGAATCCGTCCCGCCTGCTCCGGCACCGACACTTCAACCTGATGCAGGTGACTCACACCGACAGTCTCCGGTGGCTTCGGACGCATGACGACGGCCGCAAATTCAGCAAACTCCTGAGAGTTCATACCGAGCTGTACCGGTGGCAACAGCTCATCAAACTCTGGATCTGGCCCGGTCGCACGTGGGTATCGGCGGGGTGCGTTCCTCTCCCACTGCGCGAACATGTCCGCAACCTTGTTGTACGCCTGGTACTGAAGCAAGCGGGCAAACAGCAAGTCCTGCGCCTCGAGCAGGGCTAGGTCTTCTTCGTCGTCGACGTCGCCACGCGGAAGCAAGCGAGCGGTCTTTAGATCCAACAGAGTTGCCGCAACAACCAGAAACTCGGTGATCTCATCCAAGTTGGAGACAGCATCAAGGCTGCGTGTGTAGGCGATGAATTCGTCGGTCACGGCTGCGAGAGCAACCTCAGTAACATCCATCTTCTTGCTGCCAATGAGCTGCAATAACAGGTCAAAAGGGCCCGTAAAATTCGACAGGGCTACCTGGAACCCTGTGATTTCTTCTTGAACGAATTCAGCGTCGGCCATGCAGTGTCCGCCTTCGCACCGAGGACGCTAGCCCGCAGTGCGTTCGATGACCTCTCGCGCAAGATTGCGGTACTGCTCAGCTGCCGGAGTATTGGGTGCCCACGTGGTAATCGGCTCGCCCGCCACCGACGTCTCAGGGAAACGCACGGTACGGGTGATCACGGTATCGAAGACTGTGTCGCCGAAGACCTCAATGACTCGCCCCATTACTTCGCGAGCATGCAAGGTACGACGATCAAACATTGTCACCAAGATGCCCAGCACTTCCAAGTTGAAGTTCAGACGATCGCGGACTTTATTGACGGTATCCGTCAGCAACGCCAAACCACGCAACGAGAAGTACTCACATTCCATTGGAATGATGACACCCTGCGCGACCGTCAACGCGTTCACAGTAAGCAGCCCAAGCGATGGCTGGCAGTCGATAATGATGTAGTCGTAATCGCGCATCACTGGACGCAGCGCACGGCCAAGCGCTTGCTCACGCCCCACTTCATTTACCAACTGAATTTCCGCAGCGGACAAATCGATGTTCGCTGGAACCAAGTCCAAACCGCTTACCGACGAATGCACGATGGCATCTCGCACATCTGTCGAGCTATCGATGAGAAGGTTGTACACCGTCAGGTCGAGATCCTCGTGAGGAATACCCAACCCAGCCGATAGTGCGCCCTGCGGGTCAAGATCCACGAGAAGCACGCGACGGCCAAACTCAGCCAACGCTGCACCCATGTTGATGGTCGAGGTGGTCTTACCTACGCCACCCTTCTGGTTACACATTGCGAGGATCTTCGCCGGCCCATGTGACTCCAGCGGGCGTGGTTCAGGCAGCTCACGCAAAGGACGTCCAGTGAGTCCTAGTTGGACTTCTTCGGACTTCCCGGAGCTAAACAGACCCTCACCCATTGTCGTCAACCTCTATTCCTTGACTAGAACCGTGGACGGTGACATCTCTTTTACTGTACCGACAATCACGTCGCACGCGGGTGAGCACCCGCCCACACGCGCCGAAGATTATCTGCAGTGACCATCGTATAAATCTGTGTCGTGGTCACCGACGAATGCCCCAGCAATTCTTGCACCACTCGAACATCCGCACCACCTTCCATGAGGTGCGTCGCAAAGCTATGCCGCAGCGTATGCGGAGATACCCGACCAGCAAGACCAGCACGCCCAGCAAGCTCGGACAAGATGTTTCCGCAAGATTGGCGGGACAATCTCCTCCCCAAAGAGTTAAGGAACAGGGCTGGACCGGAATTCATCCGCACCCATGCGGGACGCCCTCGAATCAGCCACGCATCAACGGCCTCCATGGCAAGTCCGCCGACCGGAACGATGCGTTCCTTGCCACCCTTGCCACGAAGCAGAACAAGATGCTGCTCCCGATCAATATCGTCAATGTCAAGCCCTACGACTTCCGATACACGCGCGCCAGTCGAATACAGCAACTCCACCAGAGCCTTGTCGCGGATGTCAGAAACAGTCGCTACGTCTCCGGCGGGAATGGAATCGATCAGTGTTTCCACTTCATCAATGCGCAACGCCTTTGGCAATCTGCTGGGCTGCTTTGGTGGGTTGACTCGCGCGGCGACATCAACATCGACATCGCCTTCACCGAGTGCAAACTTGTGCAGTCCTCGCACCGCTGACAACGTCCGCGTTACCGACGACGCAGCCATCGGCTTCACATCACGAGCCTCATCCCCCTTAGCCAAGTAAGCCAAGAACTCCGTGATGTCTAGCTCAGTGACCTCGCGCAAATCTTGACGACGAATCCCCCGCAAGTAGGCATCGTACTTCGCAAGGTCACGTCGATAGCTGCCGAGCGTATTTTCCGACACACCTTTTTCGACGGCGAGATAGTCAAAATATGCTCCCGCCGTTGCAGCGGTAGGACCGGTCAGTTCACTGCGCGTTTTCTTAGCGCGGGACATTCTTTAGGTTGGCGTTCTCGCCGAGCATGGCGACTCGTCGTGAAGCAAGATTGGTGGGCCTAATAGTGAACGATTCGTTGACGCTACGGCGTTCCGCATTCGTACTCAACACTTGATGAGCAACCATAATGCCCGCTAACGCGATCGAATTGGAAACATCACCGCGCAAGACCATAGCCACCGCTTCTTCCAGCGGAACCCAGGCCATGGTCATATCGGCTTCCTCTTCGCCAGGTTCAGGGCGATCTACCTCGGTGAGATCCTCCGCCAAGTAGATGCGCACAGTCTCTTCGGCGAAACCGGGAGATGCGAAGATGTCCGTCAACAACGACCACTTTTCAGCAGCCATCCCTGCTTCTTCCATCAACTCACGCTTAGCTGCGACGAGCGGATCCTCATTCGCAATGTCGAGAATGCCCGCAGGCAATTCGTACAGGCGATCCTGTGCCGTCTGCCGCCACTGATGCAAAATACAGATTTCGCCCTCATCGTTGTGCGCGACGATGGCTACGGCACCAAAGTGCTCCACAATCTCCCGCGCATGTACTTTGCCATCAGGCATGACGACGTGGTCACGTCGCAACGCGAGAATCGGAGTCTCAATGAGAATTTCCGAATCAACGACTTCGAAAACATGCGGACTATCAGCCACCGGGATCAGGCGCCTTCGGTAGGTTCTGCGGCTTCAGACTCAGATGCAGTAGCTGGTTCTGTTGCCTCGGCCGATTCAGTCTCGGCAGCTGGCTCGGAGGCGTCGGCAGAGCCAGTCGCCTCGGATGCGCCGGATCCTGTGGCTTCCGCGGACTCCGATTCCTCCGGTGCCTCCGATGATTCGGACGCTGCGTCACGAGGCTTTTCCACCCCACCACGCGCTTCGACAATAGCTCGCACGACACCTACTCGACCAGCCGGATCACCAATAGCTGCCACCGACTTCAGCGAATCAGAGTTGCTCTTCTTGGCCTTCAGTGCAGCGAGAACACCACCCTTTTCACTTGCTTCCGGCTGGCTTGCGACGACCACAGGCCCGGAATCCGACAACGCCTCCGCGAAGTCAGCGAGCACGGTGGCACCAAACGCCGGGTCCTTGCCTTCACCTTGACCAGCACCGGTGACAAGCACCACAGCAGCAGATGGACGCAGTGTTCCGTCTTTGTATTCGACGTAGCCACCATCACGAAGAGACTCGAGGAGGAGCTTGCGGTCAGTACCACTTGCCTGCTCGCCGCCTTCGTCGTCAAGCATGAGCACGGTTGACAATGCTTGTCCCGCCTGGCGACCAGGTTCGCGACGGTCAAGGTCCAACTGAACGGAGGCTGGAAGTGCACTATTGACGACATCCTTGAGTCCGTCAGCACCCTCTGGAGAAATGAACTTCTGGGTGAGATTCAACCGGCCTCCGTCGGGAGCGCCAGCTGCTTTCAAGGTTTCAGCGACGGCGTCGACATCTTCTTGCTTCGCATCAGGAGCAATTGCCAACACGACTGGCGTGTCCTTCAGAGCATCCTTCACGATTTCCTGAGTCAGTGGCTCGATAATCTCGTTCGCCGAATCAGCCCGGACGATTGCTCGATCCCGCTCAGATACGGCAGTATCGCGTTCCTGCGCTGCGCCAGAGGAACTGCCCAGGGTAATGCCACCTTCAGGAGCCAGCACATATGCGCCCAGCGCTGTACCAGCTGCAACACCCAATGCCAGGCCTGTCACCGCAGCCGCACCGCGACCACTCTTACGATTCTTCGCCATCGTTAATCCCTTACGTCAGCGGGCTATTTAAATAGACCCTGGAACCACAGCGCGATGGAGTTCCACGTATTAATCAAGTTCTCCGAAACCGAACCATCACCGGACGTACCTGCGATAGCAATGATGACGGCGAGAGCAACGAAGATTGCCAAGATTGCCCAGGCAATACCGAAGCCCCGTCCGCTGACTTGGTAAAGATCAGCAACCAACTCGCCATCCACCAGCTTGCGACCAGCCTTCAATCGGCTCAACAGCGCAGATGGAATGTGCTTCTGGTCAGGGCTGCCGTAGACATCGTCGAGGTCAAGCGGAGCACCCACATTGACGATCATTTCGGCACCGTGGTACTCAGCCAGCACCAGCGCGAGATCGGTCGCATTATCCGACAGAGCAGGGAACGTCATCGCGCCAATACCCAGATCCTGAATTCGCTCCAGGCCTGCGGCATGGCCGTCTGGATCAGCAGGCAGAATCACACATTCTGCAGCGCGCAGCGACCCCGAGTCGATGTCGGACGGGTTGCCGATGATGAAGTCCGGCTCGTAATGCATGTCGACCAACGTGTCGGCACCTGCATCGACGCCGATCAGCAGTGGGTCGTACTCATTGATGAAGTTCTTCAGTCGACCAAGGGTTTCCCGGTGGTTCTCCCCTGGGCTGACAATGATGACTTTGCGACCTTCAATTGACTGTTCGACGTCTGGAATGCCGAGACCATCAACATACAGTGGCGACTCCGTCGTTGCGAATTCAACCAAGTTGCCCGACAGCGCTTCAAGGCGGTCTTCCAAACTGGTGCGAGCTTCATCGAAGGCAGTTGCCAGCTCTGCATCGGTGACGACATCACCGGAGGCAACTCGACGGTCCCCGTAGTACAGGGTGCCGTCATGCAGGCGACCAGTCTTGCCGTCCTTCAGCTTCGCAAATGCCCTGTCGCCAGCATTCTGCACAAGCTCGATGCCAGAATCGGCCAACATCTGCGGACCATAATTGGGTTGTGCGCCAGTGGTGAACTCGCTGGCATTAATAACTGCTCCGACCTGAGCGTCAATCAGACGCTGCGCCATGGGGCGCGTCAAATCTGGAGCATCAATGACGAGAATATCGCCCTGTGTGAGCTTCTTGAATGCGCGTTCCGGTCGTGAACCGTCGCGCACGGTACCTACATGACCCGGAAGTTGTGGATCGTTCTTGGAGAACAGACTCATGGCCTTCATGTTTGCTCAACGATCCCGCCAACATGTGGAGGCGCGCCGGTATCCCGGCCTAAACCTCAACCAAAACTAGAAGGTTGCCCGGTCCGACCGAGCGGTATCCAACAAGTCCTGAGCATGCGCCCTTCCCGACTCCGTATCGTCGAGTCCCGCCATCATCCGGGCGAGCTCCTCGACCCGCGAATCGTCGTCAAGCGTGTGCACACCAGATGTCACCGAATCTTCGCCCACGTTCTTGGTGACCCGCAAATGCGTATCTGCATACGCCGCAACCTGAGGCAGGTGCGTGACGACGATAACTTGATGCTTCATCGCCAACCTGCCCAACCTGCGTCCGATTTCGACCGCTGCGCGACCGCCAACTCCGGCATCGACCTCGTCGAAAACAAGGGTTCCGCCACCGTCTTCTGCAGCAAGAACGACTTCGAGCGCGAGCATTACGCGGGACAGCTCACCACCTGAAGCGCTGGTCGCAAGCGGACGCGGTTCCGCACCTTTGTGAGCAGACAGCTGGAACTGCACAGTATCTCGGCCGTATGGGCCGAACTCACCAGAGTCGGAGACACCGACTACCAGCGAGGTACTTGGCATCGCCAAGCCATGCAGCTCGACTGTTACTTTTTCGGCCAGCATTTTTGCGTGCTTGACCCGCAGTGCGGTCAGCTTCTTAGCAGCTTTGGCGAGCTCCTTTTCGTAGCTGTCGACCTGTGCTGCCAGTGCTTCCAAAGCCTCGCCAGATACATCGAGACTGTCCAGCTTGCGACGGGCTTTGTCACGCCACGCCAGAACACCATCGATATCCGGGGCATATTTACGGGTCAGGTTCTTGATCTCCGCCTGCCGATCCAACAGCGAATCCAGCGACTCAGTTTCTTCTGGCAACGAGGCCACATACGAACCCAATGAGGCAGAAATGTCGGCGAGAGTACTCGTCACATCGCCAAGCTGCGTCGCCAGCTCCGTCAGCTCTGGATCCGTTGTTCCCGCAAGCTGTTGCTGTGCATGCCCGAGCAAATCCGCAGCGCCTTCATCGTCAGACTCGGCACCAAACGCACTTGGACCATCAATGCTCACCAACGCCTGGGTCGCAGCTTCGCGCAGACCATCGACATCTTCCAAGCGACGAATCATCGTCGCTAGTTCTTCGTCTTCCCCGGGTTCAGGGTCGACATCGTCGATTTCCTTCAAGGCGAAAGTAAGCTGGTCGGCGCGCATCGCCATTTCACGGCGTTTCGACGTCCGCTCCTCCAGGTCCTTCTTCGCAGCTCGCCACTTCTGTCGGATCTCTCGATACGGTTCAAGCACCTTCGCCGCAGCAGCTGGATTAACACGATCAAGTGCAGCCCGCTGCTCGTCAGCGCCAAGAAGTCTCAGCTGGTCATTTTGACCATGAATAGCCAGCACCAGGCCAGAAATGTCGACCAGACTCGCAGCAGGAGTCGATCGGCCTCCTACCCATGCTCGCGAGCGCCCCTTGGCCGATACCTGTCGAGCAAGCAGGACTTCATCATTCTCGTCTCGTTCCCCACCGATTTCGGCGACGATGCGGTTCACGTCGTCGGAAAGCGCATCGTCCACATCATCAGTGGAAATACGTCCTTCTACAAGAGCTTTGTCAGCGCCAGAACGGACGCGTCCAGCGTCAGCGCGTCCTCCGGACAGCAGTCGCAGACCGGTCACGACCATCGTCTTACCCGCGCCGGTTTCACCTGTGAGAACCGTCAGACCAGGACTGAATTCGACTGTCGATTCGGTAATGACACCGAGATTACGAATGCTTAGTTCAGTCAGCACTGTGTGCGGTTCACCTCCGTGGGCCCCGCCAACCAGTCACCGGCAAGCGGAATTTCGATACGAGTCGATCAGCAAAAGGTGCCGAGTCAAGCCGTACCCACCGTACTGGCTGTGTGCCACGGGTGATTTCGACACGCGCTCCGGGTGGCATCGCAATTGGCCGGAACCCATCGAGCACGGCCTGAGCTGAGGATGTTTCGGGATTGGTCTCGACAGCAACCGTCGACTGTGGAGCAACGGCCATCGGGCGGTCAAACAAGGCATGTGCATTGTTTGGAACCACCAAAATCGCATCTAGTTCAGGCCACAGAATCGGACCGCCCGCCGAAAAGGCATATGCTGTCGAGCCAGTCGGAGTTGAGATAAGCACGCCGTCACAGCCATAGGAGCTGACCGGCCGACCATCTACTTCCAAGATCACGTCGAGCACGCCACGACGGTTCAGATTCTCAATGCTCACTTCGTTGAGTGCCCATCCGGTGCCAATTACCCGACCATTTGTATCTCGAACGGTCACGGTGATGGTCATGCGGTCTTCGATTCGCCAGTTGCGATCGATGATGCGCGTGATGGCTTCGTTCATCGATTCCTGCTCCCACTCAGCGAGGAAACCGACGTGCCCCATATTGATGCCCAGCACCGGCAGGTCCATGGAATGCGCAATATCGGCGGCGCGCAAGAAAGTACCGTCGCCACCAAGGACGAGCACCAGCTCGCATCCTTCTGCAGCTTGTGGCGAATGTCCATATCGGGGGAACTTGCCCAACACAGGATGGCGCATGAGTGCTTCTGGGTGGTCTCCCGCCAGCACTCGCACATGAACACCAGCAGCTTCCAACAGTTCAGCTGCTTCCGCTGCAGCCTTCAAGTTTGCGCTTCGCCCAGTGTGTGGGACGAGAAGAATCTCGCGGACGTTGGAATTACGATGTGACTCAGTCATTGTGGGCCTTCCTTGACTGCTCGTCCGATTGCCTCTGCAACACCGTCGTCACCGAGATCGCTCTTGCCTCCATCTTTCACGAGCCAGAGGAAGAATTCGACGTTTCCGCTAGGACCAGGCAACGGACTTGCGACAGCGTCTTTCACTGACAGCCCCAGCTCGCGAGCGAAGTTAGCAACTTCCAGCACTACTTCTTCACGCAACGCAGCGTTACGCACAACTCCGCCGTGTCCGAGTCGATCCTTCCCCACCTCAAATTGCGGTTTGACCATGGGCAGCAGGTCCGCACCTTCGGCTAGACAGCTGACCAACGCAGGCAGGACCAACTTCAACGAGATGAACGACAAATCGCCCACCATCACATCTGCCAGACCGCCGGTAGCTTCAGGAGTCAACGTCCTCACGTTCGTGCGGTCAAGCACCAGGACTCGATCGTCGTCACGCAAGCGCCACACCAACTGGCCATAACCTACGTCGACTGCAATGACTTCTCGAGCTTGACGACGCAGACACACATCCGTAAACCCACCAGTCGATGCACCTGCGTCAATAATGCGTCGGTCTTTCAGGCTGAGGCCCTGTGGCTCAAATGCGGCAAGTGCGCCGAGGAGCTTGTGTGCGCCGCGGGATGCCCAATCGTCTTGTTCTCCGTCATCAGCCACGCGAATGGACACATCTCCGGTCACGGCAGTTGCAGGCTTCGATGCTGCCATGCCGTTCACAGTGACTCGACCGGCGCGAATCATTTCGACGGCTTGTTCCCTCGAACGGGCTATCTTGCGACGAACCAATTCAGCATCGAGTCGGCGCTTGGGGACCGAGCCCTTAGCCACGAGCGCCCCCATTCCCCTTGCTTAATGCTTGCTGCAACAGTTCGTGAGCCTCTTCCATGAGTGCTGCATGGTCTGCTGGCGTTGGGGCTGGGCGGTCGAGAACTTCGGCGACGTCGTTGCGAAGCTGTTCGGGAGCAATTGGTGCCTGGGGCATCGGCGACTGCGTCGGTCCTGGCGTTGCTCCTGGCCGAGGTCCCGGCGTGGGAAAAGAGTTACTCATCGGTAGCTCACCGCCACGCAGCAATAGCGATACGCGCAGCCTCAGAGTCCGGTCGCACGCTGGTGATCGGTACTGCGTTCTCGTCGGACGTATCGGCGGCCCACGCCACTGAAGCAGCCGTGAGCAATCCAGCCACTGCAGCCTGAGTTGAATCGGCAAAACGCGGATCGTTCATATCGCCCCCGGACAAGATGACCGTCGACGGATCTTGTGGATCGACTTCTGCGATCAGTCCAGCCTGGGGCTGCGGCTTCGCATGCTCGATCGGCGCGAGCAATGCGCGCATATCGGCACCGATCATGGTTGGGCGTTCCGCTGGAATTGCGGTCAGAGTTTCGTGATGACCCGAAATCCCCGTGACTACCATCAACGTGTCATAGCCGGCGGCATTACCACCAGCGATGTCCGTGTTCAGACGGTCACCGATACACAGTGGTTTCTGCGCACCAACGCGCGCAGCTGCCGAGTGGAACATTGGGGCTTCCGGCTTTCCTGCACTCATTGGTTCCACACCGGTGGTGACCGTCAATGCTGCAGCAACAGCACCGTTACCCACCATGCGGCCGCGCTCGTCCGGCAACGTCGTGTCCAGGTTTGAAGCCAAGTACTTCGCGCCACGATTAATGGCAAGCGCAGCTTCTGACATCTGCTTCCAGGTCATTTCACGGTTTAGACCTTGGAAGACGGCAGCCGGTTCGTCGTCAGCTGAGTCCACAATGATGTATCCAGCTTCGCGCGCGAGCTCCTTGAAGGACTCAGCGCCCAGCACATATACCTTCGAACCAGCAGGAATAACATCCTTAGCCATATCGAGAGCAGCCTGCGCAGACGTGATGACATCCTCGGCAGAGCACTCGTAGCCCAGCCCCTGGAGTTGGTCGGCTACCACCTGCGGTGGGCGGGATGCGTTGTTGGTAATAAACAACATTGGCAAGCCAGCTTCTGCCAGAGTCTCTTGTGCATGAGGGACCGCACGGTCACCTTCATAAATTGTGCCGTCAAGGTCCAACAGAGCTGCGTCATAGCAGCTCGCTAGCTGTGCCGAAGTCATCTATTCTCCTTCATTCGATTCTTCAGATGGCGTGCCAGACATCAGTTCGTCGATACGATCGCGGGAATCCAGAACTTCCTCCGGATCCAAGTTCGCAGAGCGCTCAAACCATTCCTTCGCCTCTTCAGTGCGGCCGGCTGCTGCTAGCGCATCGGCATAGGCGTAGAACAAACGAATTGCTTCGAAGTCCTCGCGAGTTGGATCAAGATTCTCTTGTTCCAGCTCCAGCAACGCAGCGTCCAGCTGTCCCATATCACGGCGGGCACCGGCCACCACGATGGCCAGCTCAGTCTTGGAGTCGGCGTCGAGAAGCTTGGCTTCTTCGGAACGGGCAAGTTCAATCGCCTTTTCTGGACGACCCAAACCGCGCTCACAGTCAGCCATCACTGCCAACAAACCAGCGCCACCCGAAATTCGACGAGCGGCACGCAGCTCACTGAGAGCTTCCTTCCACTCACCAGCATGGTATGCGGTAACACCTGCGGTTTCGCGGACGACACCGACTCGACCGGCACGATCCTTTGCTGCTCGAGCGTGACGAAGCGCCAACTGTGGATCTTCAGCCAGCGTGATTGCAGCCATGATCATGTGACGAGCGGTTGCGTCAGCATTGTCCTTAGACAGGCTCTTGAGATCCTGGCGTACGGCTGGATCGAGCTCATCAGCACGGATGTCGTCTGGCAATGATGGCTCGTTCATACGAGCATTAATGCGTTCTTCGCGGAATCCTGGACGCTGTGGGCCGGTTCGTTGCGTACGCTGCTCATCCTGACGCTGACCACCGCGGTTCGACCTGCGGTTGCCACCGCCACGACGATCATCACGACCACCGCGACCGCCGCTGAACCCACGACGGTCATCCCGATCGCGGCCACCACGGCCACCGCTGAATCCACCACGGCGCTCTCCGCGCTCATCGAAACGACGCTCCCCGCGCTCCCCACGATCGTCAGGACGGTCGCGGTCATAGCCACCGCGTCGATCGTCACGGCGCTCATCGAAACGACGCTCGCCACGGTCGCGGTCGTAACCACCCCGACGATCATCACGACGCTCCCCACGATCATCGCGACGGTCACGGCCACCGAAGCCACCCGAACGACCACCTGGTCGACCGCCGGGCCTTCCACCAGAGCGGCCTCCCGAACGTCCACCAGAACGTCCGCCGAAGCCACGATTACCTCCCTGACCTCCGCGACCGCCTTGTCCGCGACCGCGGTTATCGCCCGAACGTGAACCTTCGTGCTCAGCCATGTATTGGGAGCTCCTTCATCATTGAAAAACTAAAACTAGAAAATCAGATCTACGTTTGCCTGGTTTCCCACAAACTTCAACCGCCCAGAATACCAGGCAAACTCCGCATTACCGATTACAGATTCACCGACAAAACATCCCTACGCCACATGATGAGCAACGAGCACTCCATCACCACTAAGATCCCACGTCGACGTCGCAGTCGCCAGATCACTATCAATCACTACAACCGCAGTCGTCCCGGACTCCGCAACTTTTGCTCCATCAACCAACGACTCATGCCCCAACCACTCCGGAAAAGCATCACTCAACCCGGTAGGAACCAAAACCGCATTCTTTGCTAGATACTCCAAACGCTTTTCATCCCCACCGTGAGCACGGGCAACAGCTCGTAGCAACGTTTTCTGCAAAATTCGAGCGCTCATCGCCACAGATTTCTGCTTTACGACGTCCTCCGCTACATCAAACAAACCATCCTGCACTCCGTCGTCGCCAAGCCCGGCCCCTTTGGACTGTGCCGAGAAAGACGAAGGAGCGGAAACTGAGTCAGCAGGAATCGAGTCATCGGAGCCAGGGAGTGGCGCACCAGCCCCTGGGAAGCCTGGGCCGTGATGAGGCGCACTGCCACGCTGATATGCCGTTGCGACGGCCCGAGCACGTTCATCAGCCGCTTCGTTCAAGCCATGCCCGGAATGGCCCTTAACCCATTCAAATGTCACTGAGCGGCCCGACATCTGTTCGTCGATAAGCTTCAAGATATCGACGTTCAGAACAGGCTTACCATCTCGCTTCCGCCAGCCCTTACGCTTCCAACCTGGCATCCACTTAGTCACCGAGTTGATGACGTACTGAGAGTCACACAAAACATGCAAATCCTCATCAGCGCGGTGCGAGGTAGCATTCAGCAATTCCGCTACCGCCATCAATTCACCGCGGTTGTTTGTACCACTCTTCCAACCACCGGCTGCCCACGTAGTGTCATCAATAAACCAACACCAACCGGCAGGACCAGGATTGCCGAGGGAAGAACCGTCAGCGGCAGCAGTAATAGTCATAGACCGAAAGTTTAGTACCTTGGGCGGATTGGCAGGGACACGGCTGCGATGAATAGACTGCCAGCTATCTGACGCGAGTCGCTTCATGCAGACCTAGAACAGGAAAGAAGGAAAGACCCCCAGCGTTGAGCTGGGGGCCAATGAGATTGAAGACGAACCTACGCGTTCTCTACGCGATCTACTAGAAAGTTGGAGTAGGTGTGTCGAGGTTCAGATCCTCGAGCATCTTGTCCAATTCCTTCATGGACTCGTCGAAGTCCTTCATCGTGTCATCGAAGCTCGGCAGAGAATCCAGGCCGGTGTCGCCCAAACCTGGCATTTCGTTGAGATTCTCCATCTCCTTCATATTCATCGACTTATCGCAGACCAACCACTTGCCGTCTTCCTTCTTGAAGGCCAACTTCTGGTTGTTGTGAGTCAATGTGGCGGTCTCGCGAGAATCATCCGTAAATGCCACGGTGTCTTCATTCACAACTGGACGTTCGATGCCCAGGTCCTTGCGCATCTGCTCAACATCAAAGCCATCAGTCAAATCGCTAAGGGACTCGTCCACTTCCTTCAGCTTTGCTTCATCGCCACGGTACTGTTCACAGACGAACTTATTGCTTGCGACGAGCGACGTTTCCTTCTCCGCCGCATTCATCGTTTCCTCGATGCCCTTCACAGCACCCTTCAGAGCACGGCTCTCGGCAGTCATGAACCAGTACGCAGCGCCACCGATCAGAGCAAGCACGACCACTGCAGCAATAATCGCTGGCACCAACATCTTGCTTCCCGACGACTTCTTCGGCGATTGGCCACCCGGAGCTCCGTATGCAGAGGCGCCCTGCGGTGCACCATACGGCTGACCTCCATATGGCTGACCCTGCTGGCCTCCCTGCTGGCCACCGTAGGAGTGGCCCTGCTGGCTACCAAAGCCACCGCCAGCATTTGGGTCGCCCCAACCGGAGCCACCGTACTGACCTCCTGGCTGGCCACCTGGCATATTCGGCTGGCCACCGTTGTTCTGGCCACCGAAATTGTTGTCGCCACCATATGGGTTACTCATGCTGCGCTCCTATGTACAAACCAGCCGACCGATAGGTGGTGGCACATACGTATCCTCGACAAAAACAATGCTATTCAGTTCGAAGATATTACCTGATAGACAAACACGTCGCGCACTGACAGGAGCAAAAAATTACTGCTCCTCAGCAATAGAAACTGCTGGCAGCAGTTTACGGGGCAGGATGTCATTCACTCCGCCACCTATCGGGCAGTCATGGCAGCCTTCGCTTGTGTGTTCGAGTGCGGGCACACAAAAAAAGGGGGCCCAGCCCACAAGGACCAGACCCCCACAAAAACAATGCCGGCAGCGACCTACTCTCCCACACCCTCCCGAGTGCAGTACCATCGGCGCAGGCAGACTTAGCTTCCGGGTTCGGAA